>JACKNJ010000004.1 GCA_024234895.1 Gammaproteobacteria bacterium | reverse complement strand
CATGCGCACCATCGACCCACGCTGACCCCCGTTTGGTGCGCATGGCGCACCCTGCGGTGGCTCAGACCATATTGTCGGGCCTGGCCCGCAAGCGGTCCCGTCCCGATTCCATGTCATCGACGATGCGCAGGTAACTGGCCAGGCGACGCGGGTCGATCTCGCCCTCATCCGCCGCGGCCTTCAGCGCGCAACCGGGTTCGCTGCGGTGGCGGCAGTTGTGGAAGCGGCATTGACCGAGCAGCTCATGGAATTCGCGGAAGCCGTCGGCGACCCGCGCCATGTCCATGTCCCATAGATCGAAGGCGCGCACGCCGGGCGAATCGATCAGCGCGCCGTCCCGGTCGGCGAGGTGGTACCAGGTGGCGTTGGTGGTGGTGTGCTGACCCAGTCCGGAGCCTTCCGAGATGGCCTGCGTGCGCAGTTGCAGGTCGGGCATCAGCGCGTTGATCAACGAGGATTTGCCGACGCCGGACTGCCCCGCGAGCAGACTGACCCGGCCACGCATCTGTGCATGCAAGGCGTCGAGTCCGTGCTCGGTGATGGTGCTCGCGGTCAGTACCGGATAACCGAGCTTCACATAGGTCGCCAGCCGCGCTTCGACTGCCGCCAGGCCGCCGGCGTCGAGCAGGTCGACCTTGTTGAGCACGATCACGGCGTGCAGTCCCAGCGCCTCGGCGGCGACCAGATAACGGTCGATCATGTCCTCGCTGAACTCGGGCAGCGGCGCGGCGACCACGATGACCTGATCGAGATTGGCGGCGGTCGGGCGGATCTCGCCGCTGGCGTCCGGTCGCCCCAGCACGCTGCGGCGCTGCTCGACCGCGCTGACCACGCCGTCGCCCTGTTCGGACGGCTGCCAGACCACGTTGTCGCCGCAGACCACGAGGCCGAGGTTCTGGCGGGGAACACAGCGCGCGAGGCTGCCGTCGTCGTTCTCGACGAGCAGCGATTTGCCGAAATTGGTGATGACCCGGCCGTGTCGTTCCGTGCCCAGACCGTCGGCGGCGAGCGCATCGGCACGTTGGCCGGCGCGGGCGCGGCGCTTTTCCTGGATCGATTTGATGCGCTCGATCTGGCGCTGGGTGAGGCGTCGCCGGGCCATTTAGGAACCTCTGATCTATTCAGGTACGGCTCAGCTGGATGACTGAAATCGCGGGTTTCAAGGCGCGAAACGCAGTGAATAGCCAGCTATTCACAAGTTTTGCAACGCAGAAAGCCGCGATTTCAGACTTCAGATGAACGTGCATGAATAGATCAGAGGTTCCTTAGGCGAGCGAGGGCAGGGCGTCGATCAAGGCGGCGCAGATGAAGTCGTTGTCGGACAGGCCGTCGATCGCGTGGGTGCTGTAGCGCACCACGCAATAGCCCCAGCTGACCTCGATGTTCGGGTGATGGTCCTCGGCGTGCGCGATGTAGGCGACCGCGTTCACGAAGGCCATGGTCTGGTGGAAATCGCTGAATTCGAACTCGCGGCTTATCCAGGTCGTGTCATCGTCCATGACCCAGCCGGGGTGCAGTTCCGTCAGCAGTTGTTCGGCGCGGGGACGTGTCAACGGCTGGGTAAGGCCGTCACAGGGCAGACAGCGGCGGTCGCGCAGCGAGTCCATCGGCGAATCAGAATTTGTAGTAGTTGACGTTGAGGTAATTGACGACGGCGTTGATGTCCTCGTCGAACCAGGTCAGGCCCAAGGCCTGTTCGCAGCGGCGCACCTGGGTGCCCAGCCCGGCGATGTCCTTCACGCGGCGGTTCTCGCGGGTGTAAACGCTCTCGTCGTGGCAGGACTTGCAGTTGCCGTTCACCAGCTCCTGACCCTTGTCGGCCTGGGCCAGCGGCGCGGCGACTAGCAGCGGGAGGGCGATCAGCAGGGCGCGCAGCGGGGAAAGTCGGTTCATGTCGGGACTCGTTCAGGTTGACGGGGCTAATTTAGCCGATAGGCGGGCGATCCGCACCGGCGCGGGCGGATGCGAATCATGGAAGGCGGAGTACCACGGGTCCGGCGTCAGCGTGCTGGCGTTCTCGCGGTAGAGCTTGACCAGCGCGGAGATCAGCTTGTCGGCGCGGCTGTGCTCGGCGGCGTAGTCGTCGGCCTCGAACTCATGCTTGCGGGTGATCATCGACGCGATCGGGTGCAGCACCACCGTGAACAGCGGCGCGACCAGCAGGAACAGGAACAGCACAGCGTGCGCGGAGCCGGTCTCGACACCCAGCCCCTGATGGAATGCTGGCCATTCGGCCAGCAGCGACAGCACGTAAAGGCCGACGCCGCTCAGGATCAGACTGGCGAGCAGATGTTTGCGCACGTGCTGGCGGCGGAAGTGGCCGAGTTCATGGGCAAGCACCGCCTCGACTTCGTCGCCGTCCAGACCGTCGAGCAGGGTGTCAAAGAACACGATGCGCTTGTTGTTGCCGATGCCGGTGAAATAGGCGTTGCCGTGCGCCGAGCGGCGCGAGCCGTCCATCACGAAAATGCCGTCGCTGCGGAAGCCGCAGCGGGTCAGCAGGTTCTCGATCCGTTCACGCAGGGCGCCGTCCGCCAGTGGCGTGAACTTGTTGAACAGCGGCGCGATCACGGTCGGGAAGGCCCACAACATCAACAACATGAAGCCGGACCACAGCAGCCACACCCACGCCCACCAATACTCGCCGGCGCCGATCATCAGGCTCAGCGCGGCCCAGGCGAGCGGCGCGCCGAGCAGCAGGGTCAGCAGCAGTTGCATGCCGAGGTCGCGCAGGAACAGCGCCGGGGTGCTGCGATTGAAGCCGAAGGCCTGTTCGATGCGGAAGGTCTTCCAGGCATCGAAGGGCAGGTCGAGCAGCGAACCGATCACGGTCGCCGCCAGCAACACCGCGACGCCGATCGCGACCGGGCTCCAGTCGGCCAGAGACGCACTGAGTACCGAGTCCAGCCACGCGAAGCCGCCGCCCAGCGTCCAGCCCAGCAGCAGCACCGTGCTCCAGGCCAGATTGATCAGACCGAAGCGGGTGCGGGTGACGGTGTAATCGGCGGCCTTCCGGTGCGCGTCCAGCGGGATGCGCTCCGCGAACGCCTCCGGCACGGCGGCACGGTGTGCGCGGACGTGGCGGATGTGACGCAGCGACAGGCCGATCTGCAAGAGCAGCGAAACGCCCAGCGCGATCAGGAACAGGGTGGTGACGATGTTCATGCGAGTGTTTGTTGGGGCTGAGCGGGCAGAGTAGCCTTGCGGGCCAATTCGCCACCATCGCATCAAACGGGGATTTCATGGCAGTCAGCGACAGCAACCTGATCTGGATCGACCTGGAAATGACCGGGCTGGAACCGGAAACCGATCGCATCATCGAGATCGCGACCATCGTCACCGATGCCCAGCTCAACATCCTCGCCGAAGGCCCGGTCATGGCCGTGCACCAGTCCGACGCGATGCTCAACGGCATGGACGAATGGAACACCCGGCAGCATGGCGGTTCCGGCCTGACCCAGCGGGTGAAGGACAGCCGCATCGACGAAGCCGAGGCCGAACGCGCGACCATCGCCTTCCTCGAACAATGGGTGCCGAAGGGCAAGTCCCCGATGTGCGGCAACAGCATCTGCCAGGACCGCCGCTTCCTCGCCAGGACCATGAAGGAACTGGAGGCGTTCTTTCATTACCGCAACCTCGACGTCAGCACCCTCAAGGAACTCGCCAACCGCTGGAAGCCGGAAGTGGCCGAAGGCGTCAAGAAACAGGGCAAGCACCTCGCCCTCGACGACATCCGCGATTCCATCGACGAACTGCGCCACTACCGCGAGCATTTCCTGCGCGTCTGAAGGCCAGTCCCTCCTGTAGGAGCGGCTTCAGCCGCGATCGGCGCTGGCTTCGACTCCGCTCAGCCAGCGGTCCGCAGCCCGTAGGATGGGCAAAGGACCGTAGGGACGTGCCCATCACACAGTCCCGGATCAATCCCGGACACCCGGGATATTCGGCGAGTCTTGCGATGGGCACGCTGCGCTTTGCCCATCCTACGGACGACGTTCGATGGTGATCTCCCGTGTTTGGAACTGGTGGTCAGCTTTCGCCTTGCTTCTCCGCCGATGGAAAAGGGATTTTCGGCAGCCCCGCGAGCGGGCCGAGATCGTTGTAGAGGCCGGCCAATTCACCGAGCAGCTTGCCGCTGGTCTTCGCGGTCTTGATCGCCTTGCCGACGGTGTCGTTGGCGTCGGCGAGGTTCTCCACGAAGCGTTTCAGGCGTTGCATCGGGCCGCGTTGGCTGGCCATCTCATCCGGTGTCCTGGCCTGCTGAAGTTCGGCGATGGCCTGGTCGACACGCGCCAGGCGCTTTTCCAGGTCGGCCAGCGCCTCGGCATCCGCGCCTTCATCTTCGAGGTCTTCGTGCAGTTGACGGGCCACGTCGCGGAAGTCGTTGCTTTGGGTGATGGCGACTTGGATGTCGATAGCGACGGTCTGGCTGTTGTTCTGAACCGGATTGCTGATCGCGTTGTTGGTTATGTGGATGTTCGGCATCCGGGTGGATTGCATGAATTCGACGAACAGCTTCGCGAGTCCCGAGTCGGTCCGGGCGCCAAGGGTGGCATGCACGCCTTCTGAGATGGCCATCAGCTCACGTGGGCCGGGAACGAGCGGTTTCACGCCTTCCCCGAGCTTGGGGTCGATTCCCAGCAACAACTGTTCCCAGGGAACGTCCGCATGGCTGGCGGTGCACAAGAGCGGGCGTCTGGTGGCGGCGGCGGCCTGGACGTCTTCCTTGAAATACAGGTGGGGCATTTCCGCCTTGCGGCACGCGCCGCAGTTGCAGCCGATCTGCGGTTGCACGTCGAGGTGGGGGAAGTCCGCGTGCACATGATCCAGTTCGGTGACAATGCGATTCAGCAGGTCGCGGTTGGCCGGGCTGGGGCCGGCGACGCGGATGCGCAGGATGTCGCCGCCGCGTTTGGGGTCGGTCATGCGGATGACCTCGGCCTGGGCGTTGTCCTGACGCAGGTACACCCCGTTACGCCAGACCAGTTCCTCATCAGCGTGGTCGCGGGCGATCGCGGTGTGCAGGCGCACGATCAGGCGGGCGGCGAGGCCGCGTGGCGGGCTTTGCGGGTAGCGGTAGACCAGCGTCAGGAAGGGGCCGGAGCCGAGGTCGTGGGTCTTGCGCGCGGTCGGCAGCAGTTGCGGGACGATGTAGGTGCCTCGTTTGGTGCCGAGCAGCGGGTAGCAGATCTCGAAGGCGTTCTTGAGCAGCAGGGTCAGCAGCTTCTCGGCCTCGTCCTGGCGGTAGCCGTCGGCGGTCAGGGTGGCGATGAAGAAGTCCTCCTCCAGGCGCCCGTTGGCCTTGCGCACGCGGTCGTCCTTGAGCACCAGATAGATCGCCTCCAGTGCCCATTGCGGGTTGAGCATGATGAAGTCGCGCAACTGGGATTCTTCGCGACCGGCCTGCGGGAACGCCATGATCGAGCCGATGCGGGTCAGATAACCGGCGAGCACCTCGGGGTCGGTGGCTTCGGTCAGTTGGTGGCGCGCACAGATGTCCGCCAGGGTCTGGCGGTCGATGTGATCGCGCGTGGCGCGTAACGCGTGCAGCTCGCGTTGCACCGCGACCCACTGCGGCAAGGGGGAGTCGAGGTGGTCGGCGATGGCGCGGACCTGTGATTCCAGGCCGAGGCGCAAGGTTGTGTCTTCCTTGCCGAGATTGGCTTTCAGCGGCTTGATCTGGATGTCCAGGTCCGGGAACTGGCCGCGATACTCGCTGAGCGGGAATTCCTCGTGGCAGTCGCCCCAGACGTTCAACACCAGTTGCACGCGCGCCCCCTGGCCGCCGAGCAAGCGGATGATCTGGAAGATTTCCTCGTGCGGTGCGCGGGCATGGGTGCGCAGGTTCACGACCAGCACGTACAAGGCTTTCTCGGTCAGGAAGAACTGATGGGTCGCGTATTGCAGTTCCTGGCCGCCGAAGTCCCAGACGTGGGCGAGGATGTCGGGTTTGTCCCCGGCCCGCTCGATGGACCAATCCTCGATGTTGATGCCGTGGGTCGACGGGTCGTCCCTACGGACCTTGTGTTTCGGGTTGAGCAGACGTCGCAGCAGCGTGGTTTTGCCGGCCGCGCCGTGGCCGAGCAGGATCACCTTGGCCTGGATTGCTTGGGCCTCGGCGTCGCGGCTGTCGAGTTCGCGGCGTAGATGACTTTGCAGAGCATCGAGGCCAGCTGAATAGGCTTCACGCTTACTGGTTTCGAGTAGTGTCGGGTCGATGACAAAGTCGTATAGGTAGTCAAGCTTGGCAAGTTCGGGAGGTAGCTCGGAGAGAGGGTTTCCCGGCATGTAAATCGTACAAAGCGATTGGGCGTCGGTGATTTTTTCGGGAAGATTTGTGATTTGATTGCCGTATAGGTACAGCGAGGAAAGATTGGCCAGCTTGGAAATATCTGGCGGTAGTGAAGTTAGATTATTGGCGTTCAAGTTGAGGGTGGAGAGTGTGGGTATTTTAATTATCTCAGTTGGAAATGTGTCGAATGTATTGTTATCAATTCTGAGTGTTGCCAAGGAAGAAAGTCGAGCAATTTCGGGTGGAAGCGTATTGATGTTGTTGCCGCTTAACGAAAGTACGGCAAGGGATCTGATCTGAGCAATCTGGGGGGGTATGGCTGTTAGTAAGTTTTCGCCTAGGTAAAGTGAGGATAGTTCCGGCAGTTTTCCAAGCTCGGTTGGGATATTGGTAAACGGGTTTTTCCAGAGGTTAAGCGAGGTAAGGTTCCTAAGTTTTGTGATTTCTGGTGGTAGGGATGTGATTTTGTTGTAAGAAAGATTGAGTGAGCTAAGGCGGGAAATTTTGGTAATTTCTGGAGGGATAAATGAAAGGTTGTTATTGGAGAGATTGAGCTGGGTGAGCGAAGACAATTTTCCGATTGACGATGGTAGAGAGCAGAGTGGGTTGCCAGAGATGTCCAATGTTGTGAGGGCAGGTAGTTGAAGCACCAAAGATGGAAAAGAAGTTAGGCCGTTCTTGGAAATGTCAAGTGATTTGAGTGCTTTTAGCTGGGCAATTCCTGGAGGTACGGAGGAGAGCCAGTTATTACCGAGGTTAAGGGAGGTCAGTGCCGCAAGTCGGCCAATTTCTGAATTCAACGAGGGGAGTCGGTTGTCGCTGAGATCAAGTTTGGTGAGTGAGGTGATTTCGGCGATGTTTGGGCCAAGTGAGGAAATCGAGGTGCGGTGGAGATCAAGCGTTGTTAGCGCCCTAAGCTTGGTAATTGCCTGCGGCAGGGAGTAGAGCGGGTTTACCGAGAGATTGAGTTCAGAGAGAGTGTTGAGTTGGGGAAATGTCCACGGTAAAGCAAAGAGGTGATTCTTCGAGAGGTCGAGTGAGGCGAGCGCGGAGAGGTTGGAGATCTCTGGAGGCAGCGCGGCGAGCTGATTGCCGCTGAGGCTGAGCGAGTTGAGCGCGAATAAGCTGAATATCTCTGGGGGCAGTGAGGCGAGTTGGTTGCGGCTGAGGTCGAGCGAGGTGAGCGCGGAGAGCCGGGCGAACTCGGGAGGCAGCGCGTCGAGCTGGTTGCTGCTGAGGTCGAGCGAGGTGAGCGCGGAGAGCTGGGCGATCTCGGGAGGCAGGGTGTCAAGCCCAACGGATGACAGGGACAGCTCGCGCAAACGGGGAAATTCGCCAAGTCGGCCGCGATACCCGTCCCAATGTCGATCCAGGACTTGCAGGCCATGGATGGCCGACTCCGGCAAAGATGTCGCCAGATGACGGTGTTGCAGGGTGTCGATGACCAGTGGGGGGAGCGGAAGCGTCGGCACCCGGCGGATCGGGTTGCGGCGGATGTCCAGGACCACGGCGTTGGTCGCCAGCACGGTGATGCTGTCCGGGAGTTCGGTCAGCGCGTGTCCCCTCAGGACGATACGTTTCAACCCGGGCAGGTCGAGGCATTCCTCCGGGAAGCGGCTGAGCTTGATCTCGTGCGAGGGGATATGCAGCGTGCCGTCCGCGCTCGGCTGGCGGCGCCAGGCTTCGATGATGGCCAGAATCGGGGCGGGGGTGGGCTGCTTCGCGCGGGGCATCGGGGTGTCCTCTCCATCGGGGCGAGACAGAGGTTACGCGATCTATTCCGTTTGAGGCTCGGCTTGCTGATTTCGGTTTGGTGTGCGGCGGGACGAGTGGGCGCATGCCTGCGAGTTGTCGGTGCGGGTCCAGGCTTCGATTTCGCTCAGCCAACGGCAAGCAGGCGCATTGTAGGAGCGGCGTCCCGCCGCGATTCGGCCTGGCGTGCGTCCGGATCGCGGCGGGACGCGCGGACGGCGGACTCGGTCAGGGCCGGCGGAGGGTGGCGAAGCGTAGGAGCGGCTTCAGCCGCGATCGGCGCTGGCTTCGACTCCGCTCAGCCAGCGGTCGGCAGCCCGTAGGATGGGCAAAGGACCGAAGGGACGTGCCCATCACGCTGTGTCCGGGCAATCCTGCGCGTTCGTGAGATTCGGCGAGGCCCGTGATGGGCACGCTGCGCTTTGCCCATCCTGCGGAGGCGTCAGCCGCGATCGGCGTTCAATGTGTTCCGGGCGCCGATCGCGGCTGAAGCCGCTCCTACGATGGAGCTGCGTTCAGGGTGGGGTTGGGGCGGTCGGGGTTGGGTGGTGGTCATTAATACCTCTTATGGGTGACTGGCTTGTCGGGGACTGCAAACATTAGAATCCACGGATTTTCTGAAATATGAATCCGCGTCCTTCCGCTTTGCGGAGACGCCGACAGGTTGCTCACATGCAAGACCCCACGACGCGCTCAGATCGCGACGCCGGACACGTCGAAGTCAAGAACACCACCTGCTACATGTGCGCCTGCCGTTGCGGCATCCGCGTGACCTTGCGGGATGGCGAGGTGCGCTACATCCAGGGCAATCCGGATCACCCGCTGAACAAGGGCGTGATCTGCGCCAAGGGCGCCTCGGGGATCATGAAGCAGTACTCGCCGGCGCGGCTGACCAAGCCGCTGCGTCGCAAGGCGAATGCCGAGCGCGGTACCGGTGAGTTCGAGGAGATTTCCTGGGACGAGGCCTTCGACATCCTTGAGGACCGCCTCGGCAGGATCCGCGCGACCGACCCGAAGAAGTTCGGCCTGTTCACCGGGCGCGACCAGATGCAGGCGCTGACCGGTCTGTTCGCGAAGCAGTTCGGCACCCCGAACTACGCGGCCCACGGCGGTTTCTGCTCGGTCAACATGGCGGCCGGCCTGATCTACACCATCGGCGGGTCGTTCTGGGAGTTCGGCGGGCCGGACCTGGACCGCGCCAAGCTGTTCGTGATGATCGGCACCGCCGAGGACCATCACTCCAATCCGATGAAGATGGCGCTGTCGAAGTTCAAGCGTAACGGCGGCAAGTTCATCTCCATCAACCCGGTGCGCACCGGCTATTCGGCGATCGCGGATGAGTGGGTGCCGATCAAGCCGGGCACCGACGGCGCGCTGTTCCTGGCGCTGATCCATGTGCTGATCAAGACCGGCCTGTTCGACCGCGACTTCCTGGTCAATTACACCAACGCGCCGGAGCTGGTTAATCTCGACGAGAACTCGCCGAACTACGGCATGTTCATGCGCGATCGCGACATGAACATCGAGGAAGGCTGCTTCGACGCGCAGAACAAGTACTGGTGGGATCGCCACACCAAGCAGCCGGTGCACAACCGCGCCGAGGGCGCCGATCCGCACCTGCTCGGCGCCTATACCTGCACCGACGGCACGCCGGTCAAGACCGCGTTCCAGTTGCTGGCCGAGCGCGTCGAGGGCTACACCCCGGAGTGGGCGGCAGAGATCACAGGCATCGCGGCGGAGCGCATCAAGCGCCTGGCCTACGAGATGGGCGTGGTCGCCCGCGACCAGAAGATCGAGCTGCCGATCGCCTGGACCGACGTCTGGGGCAAGGATCACCAGACCGTGGTCGGTTCACCGGTCGCGTTCCATGCGATGCGCGGCCTCGCGGCGCATTCCAACGGTTTCCAGACCATCCGCGCGATGGGCATCCTGATGACCCTGCTCGGCACCATTGACGTGCCGGGTGGCTTCCGCCACAAGCCACCGTTCCCGCGCCCGATCCCGCCCTGCGCGAAGCCGCCGAAGGGACCGGACAGCGTGCAGCCGGGCAAGCCGCTGGACGGCATGCCGCTGGGCTGGCCGGCCGATCCGGCCGACCTGTTCGTTGACGAGTCCGGCGAGCCGGTGCGCATCGACAAGGCCTTCTCCTGGGAATACCCGCTCGCGGTGCACGGCCTGATGCACAACGCGATCACCAATGCCTGGCGCGGCGACCCGTACAAGCTCGACACGCTGCTGCTGTTCATGGCCAACATGGCGTGGAACTCGTCGATGAACACCACCGGGGTGCGCAAGATGCTCACCGACAAGGACGAGGAGGGGAATTACCGGATTCCGTTCCTGGTGGTCGCCGACGCGTATCACTCCGAGACCGTCGCCTTCGCCGATCTGGTGCTGCCGGATACCAGCTATCTGGAACGCCACGACGCGATGTCCATGCTCGACCGGCCGATTTCCGAGTTCGACGGCCCGGTCGACTCGGTGCGTATCCCGGTGGTGCCGCCGAAGGGGGACTCCAAGCCGTTCCAGGAGGTGCTGATCGAGCTCGGCACGCGCCTGCAACTGGATGCCTTCACCAATCAGGACGGCAGCCGCAAGTTCAAGGACTACCCCGACTTCATCGTCAACTACGAGACCGCGCCGGGTTCCGGCATCGGCTTCCTCGCTGGCTGGCGCGGCAAGAAGGGCGACAAGGAGATGATTGGCGAGCCGAACCCGCGCCAGTGGGAGATGTACGCGCAGAACAACGCCGTCTTCCATCACGAGCTGCCGAAGTCCTACCAGTACATGCGCAACTGGAACAAAGGCTATCTGACCTGGGCCAACCAGAACGGCCTGACGCGCTACATCGAGCCGATCAACGTGCACCTCTATTCCGAGGTCTTGCAGAAGTTCCGCCTCGCGGCGCAGGGCCGGACCGAGGGCCGCCAGCCGCCGGATCGCCTGCGCGAGCGCGTCGAGACCTGGTTCGATCCGCTGCCGTTCTACGCCGAGCCGCTCGAGAACAAGTTCATCGACGGCAAGCAGTACCCGTTGAACGCGCTGACTCAGCGCCCGATGGCGATGTACCACTCCTGGGATTCGCAGAACGCCTGGCTGCGCCAGATCCACGCCCACAACTACATCTTCGTGCACCCGAGCATCGGCAAGGCCAACGCCTTCGCGGACGGCGACTGGGTGTGGGTGGAATCGCAGTGGGGCAAGGTGCGCTGCATGGCGCGCTACACGGAAGCCGTCGAGCCCGGCACGGTTTGGACCTGGAACGCGATCGGCAAGGCCGCCGGCGCCTGGGGTCTGTCCCCGGACGCCAACGAATCGCAGAAGGGCTTCCTGCTCAACCACGTGATCACCGAGGAGCTGCCGGAAGACGACTGCGGCTGCAAGGTGTCCAATTCCGACCCGGTGACCGGCCAGGCTGGCTGGTACGACGTGCGTGTGCGCATCTACAAGGCGCAGCCGGACGAACCCAAACAGTCCTTCCCGCAGTTCGCGCCGCTCAAGCCCGCGCCCGGCATGTCGCCCGCGCGCCGCAAGTGGCAGGCCTTCATGGCCGGAATCCTGGGCAAATGAACACTTACAGCCGCGGCAACAGCGCGCCGCAAAGATGCGAAGACGCAAAGATTGCAAAGAGAAAAGAGATCTTTGCGACTTTGCGTCTTTGCGGCGAAAAGAGAGCCTGACAATGACTCAGTTAGCACTCGTCATCGATCTCAACGTCTGCGTCGGCTGCCACGCCTGCGTGACCTCCTGCAAGGAGTGGAACACCTCCGGCTGGGCGGGTCCGATGACCGATTTCGACCCCTACGGCGCCGACCCGACCGGCACCTTCTTCAACCGCGTGCAGACCTTCGAGGTCGGCCAGTTCCCCAATACGCAGACGGTGCACTTCCCCAAGTCCTGCCTGCACTGCGAGGAACCGCCCTGCGTGCCGGTGTGCCCGACGGGTGCGTCGTACAAGCGCGCCGAAGACGGCATCGTGCTGGTCGATTACGACAAGTGCATCGGCTGCAAGTATTGCTCCTGGGCCTGCCCCTACGGCGCGCGCGAGCTCGATGAGAAGCAGAAGGTCATGAAGAAGTGCACCTTGTGCGTCGACCGCATCTACGACGAGGCGCTGCCCGAGTCCGAGCGCCTGCCGGCCTGCGTGATGGCCTGCCCGACCAATGCGCGCCTGTTCGGCGACGTGCACGATTCCGAATCGGAAGTCTCGCGCCAGATCCGCGACAACGGCGGTTATCAGCTGATGCCGGAATGGGGCACCAAGCCGGCCAATCACTACCTGCCGCGTCGCAAGACCGAGATCCGTATCCACGAGGACGAACTGGTCCGCGCCGACAATCCGCTCAAGAAGGAAGGCGTGCCGGCCAGGCCGCCGGCGGATCGGCCGACCCTGGACGACACGACTTCCTGGTAAGCGCCTGAACTTGCCTCGTTCCGGGGCTGGCTTCGACTCCGCTCAGCCAGCGGTCAGCGGCATCGCTGGCTGAGCGGAGTCGAAGCCAGATCGGGGCGGCAAAGAACCGAGATACGAAACCATGCATCCCGCCTTCTCCGTCATCTTCCTGACCACGCTGATCGGCGCTGGCCAGGGCCTGTTCCTGGCGCTGTTCACCGGCCAGCTCTACGCGCTCGCCAACCTGCTGCCGCAGCAGGATGACCGCTACTTCTATGGGCTTGGCAGCGACCTCGCGGTGCTGTTCCTCGGTCTTGGGCTGCTCGCCTCCTTCTTCCACCTCGGCCATCCGGAGCGCGCCTGGCGCTCGGCGGCGATGTGGCGTACCTCCTGGCTGTCGCGGGAGGTCATCGTGCTGCCGGCGGCGCTCGTGCTGATCGCGCTGTACGGGCTGATTCACTGGATGGAATGGACCACGCCGTTCTTCGTGATCCGCGACGCGCTGCCGGTCGACGCCTCGCTGATCGTCGGCGTGCTGGCGATGCTGGCGGTGTTCGCGCTGTATATCGCCACCGGCATGATCTACGCGAGCATCCGCTTCCTGCAGGAGTGGCACTCCGCGCTGACCGTCATCAACTACGGGCTGCTCGGCATCGCCTCCGGCTTCACCTTCGCGGCGGCGTTCTCGGCCTGGATCGGCAACGGTCTGGTCGGCTTCTACGGCACCTGGGCGGTCATCATCACGCTGGCGGCGCTGGTCACCCGTTCGGCCTCGTTGATCCGCAACCGCCGCATCAAGCACAAGTCGACCTTGCAGACCGCGATCGGCATCCGCCACACGCACATCCAGCAGAAGGCGCAGGGGGCGATGGGTGGCTCGTTCAACACCCGTGAGTACATGCATCACCAGTCGCCGCCCTTCCTGCACAAGGTGCTGGTGGTGTTCATGGTGACCGTGTTCACGCTGCCGATCCTGCTGCTCGCGGCCAGCTACTGGCTGGAGTCGCCGTATCTGCCGGCGGCGGCGTTTGTGGTTCAGTACCTCGGCCTGCTCGCCGAGCGCTGGTATTTCTTCGCCGACGCGCGTCACCCGCAGAACCTGTATTACCAATCGGTCTCGTGATCGCGATGTAGGGCGGAATCCCTTCGGGTTCCGCCCTGCGTCTGGCCTTACTCCCAGGCGACGAGGTGATCCTGCAGGTCGTCGACTTCGTTCTCGGGGATGCAGCGCTTGCCGATCGAGTGGCCTGACTCGACCACGCTGTGCGGGTCGCCGCTGACCAGCGGATGCCAGTCGGGCAGGTCCTCGCCTTCGTGCAGCAGGCGGTAGGCGCAGGTGGTGGGGAGCCAGTCGAATTCGTCGAGGTGATGCGGTTCCAGGGTCACGCAGCTCGGCACCAGCTTGCTGCGTTCGCCGTAGCGGGTGCAGCGGCAGGTGTCGAGGTCGAGCAACTGGCAGCAGACGTTGGTCTGATGAATCTCGCCGGTGTCTTCGTCTTCGAGCTTGAACAGGCAGCATTTGGCGCAGCCGTCGCAGAGGGATTCCCACTCGCCACGGGTCATCTCGGTGAGCGTCTTGCGACGCCAGAAGGGCACGGCGTCGTTACTCACGGGCGCTCAGCGCATCAGCGACATCGGGTTGAGCAGGGCGCAGTTGCGACCGGCGTCCTTGGCGTCGAACAGCGCGCGATTGGCTTCTTCCACCAGCCGGCGGCCCCCGTTGGCGCTCTCCGGGACCATGACCGCGATGCCGACGGAAACGGTCAGATGGGAACTGACCGGGGACGCCGGGTGCGGGAAACCCAGGCTGGAGACGCCAGCCCGGATGCGTTCGGCGACGTCGACCGCGCCGTTGACGTTGATGGCCGGCAGCACCACGCCGAAGTTGGCGTTTTCGCTGCGCCCGACCGCATCGCCGGGGCGCTTGGCCTCGTTGCGGATGACATCGGCGATGGCGCGCAGCGCGGCATCGCCGGCATCGTGGCCGAGGGCGTCGTTGTAGTCCTGCAGATGATCGACATCGATCATCAGCACCGTGACCGGTTGCGCGATGCGGAGCGCGTCCTGCCAGATGTGATCGATCTGCTCGAGGAACGCGTCCTTGTTCAGGCCGCCGGTGGCCGGGTCGATGTTGGCCTTGTCGTGGCTGGAGGCGCGCAGCGTCTTCAGTTCACGCTGCGTCGCGGACAACTGGCTGCGCAGCGCGACATGGCGCTCCAGGCCGGCGAGCTTGGCCAGCAGGCGGAACTCATCGATCGGTTTGATCAGGTAATCGTCGGCCCCGCAGGCAATCGCGCGGCGGACGGCTTCGAGCTCGGCATTGGAACTCAGGAATACGATCGGGACCGAGCGGACCGGCTCGTCCAGCCCGCGGATCTCGGTGGCGGTTTCGTATCCGTTCATGCCGGGCATCTCGATGTCCAGAAAGATGGCATCCGGAATCAGGGTGTCGAGGGCTTGCAAGGCCCCTTCGCCACTGTCCGCCTCGATGACGACATGACCGAGGCCGCGCATGGTGATTGCCTGCACGCGCCGGGTGGTCGGACTGTCATCGATGAGAAGGATTTTCATGGCCCGCGATTTTGACTGCGGCCTTACGTTTTTGCTAGTTGCGAAAATCATTGGCCGACGCCTCCCTGCCAAGTCCCGGTATAGTTCCGGGCCTCCCTGATTTCCTGTTTCCTGGTCATGTCCTCTTCCCTGAATGATTCGCCGAAAGTCGGCTTCGTGAGCCTGGGTTGCCCCAAGGCGACGGTGGATTCCGAACGCATCCTGTCACGGCTGCGCTCCGAAGGTTACGACATCGTTGGCAGTTATGACGGGGCCGATATCGTGGTCGTCAACACCTGCGGGTTCATCGACGCCGCCGTCGAGGAATCGCTGGATGCGATCGGCGAGGCCCTGGCCGAGAACGGCAAGGTCATCGTGACCGGCTGCCTTGGCGCGCGCCCCGACGAGATCCGCGCGCATCACCCGCAGGTATTGGATGTCAGCGGACCGGCGGCCTACGAGCAGGTCGTCAACGCGGTGCATGCGCATCTGCCGCCGCGACACGATCCTTATCTCGACCTGCTGCCGCCCGGCGGCCTCAAACTGACGCCGCGCCACTTCGCGTATCTGAAGATTTCCGAGGGCTGCAATCACCGTTGCAGCTTCTGCATCATCCCGTCGATGCGCGGCGATCTGGTCAGTCGTCCGGTCGGCGAGGTGCTGCACGAGGCCGAACGCCTGGTCGAGGCCGGCGTGCGGGAATTGCTGGTGATCTCGCAGGACACCAGCGCCTACGGCGTCGACATGAAGTACCGCACCGATTTCTGGAACGGGCGGCCGATCAAGACGCGGCTATATGAACTGGCCGAGAACCTCGGCTCATTGGGGGCCTGGGTGCGCCTCCATTACGTGTATCCGTATCCCAGCGTCGACGATCTGCTGCCGTTGATGGCGAACGGCGTCGTGCTGCCGTATCTGGACGTGCCGTTCCAGCACGCGAGCCCGCGCATCCTCAAGGCCATGAAGCGGCCCGCGCACGCGGAGAACACGCTGGCGCGCATCCATGCCTGGCGCGAAGCGGTGCCCGATCTGACCCTGCGCAGCACCTTCATCGTCGGCTTTCCCGGCGAGACCGAGGACGATTTCGAAATGCTGCTGGACTGGCTGCGGGAGGCGCGCCTCGATCGCGTTGGCGCGTTCACCTATTCGCCGGTCGATGGCGCGGCGGCCAATGCCCTGGCGGATCATGTTCCCGAGGAATTGCAGAACGAACGGCTGGAGCGGTTCATGGCCGTGCAGGCCGAGATCAGCGCCGAGCGTCTGCGCGAGAAGGTCGGCTCCTACCAGCAGGTGCTGGTCGACGAGGTCGACGAGGAGGGTGCGATCGCGCGCACCGTCGGCGATGCGCCGGAGATCGACGGGCTCGTCTATCTCAACGGCGAGGTCGATCTGGCCCCGGGTGATTTCGTGAACGTCGAGATCACCGACGCGGATGAGCATGACCTCTGGGGAGAGGTCGATTGAGAGGGTTGTGATGATGTTGTCGACATCATCTGGCTGGGTGGCAAGGCTTCCAGGGGCCGCCAAGACCTCCTGGGACACGCTGTGAATACATCCTTGTACGCTCCACGGCCGCGTCCTGCGGCCGAGGGTCCCAGGAGGTCTTGCCGACCCCTGGAAGCCTGGAGAGGTGGTGGGAAATGAAGACGGGCCGCCGGCATTGAGCCGGCGGCCCTTCTTGCTTGGTGCTCTGCTGACCGTAGGGCGGATACCCGAAGGGGTTCCGCCGAATCTGCTCTCGATATGGCGGAACCCCTTCGGGTATCCGCCCTTGTATTGTGAAGGCGTCGGATTGATCCTCGACGGGAAGGCCGGACGCCGTATCCGCCCTTAGGCCAACAAGCCCGTTGCGTAGATGACGCGCCGACCTTCCCACCCCTCTCTTGCGAGAAATCGAACCGTATCTTTGGCCCGACTTTGTTCGCGAGCCCGTATTCACAAGGTGGATTGCGCGAGAACCTCATATGAAGACTCTGTCCCTCGGCATCGATGTCGCCAAGCTCAAATTCGACGTGGCGCTGCTTCTGTCCAACGGCAAGTACCGCACCAAGGTGTTCACCAACACCCCGGAGGGCGTCGCCGCGCTGGCGGCGTGGCTGGTCCACCATCAGGCTGGGGACGTGCACGCCTGCATGGAGGCCACGGGCACCTATTGGGAGGCCTTGGCCGAAGGGCTGGTGGAGGCCGGGTTTCGGGTCAGTGTTGTGAACCCGGCCCAGATCAAGGCCTTCGGCGCCGCCGAGCTGGTGCGCACCAAGAGCGACGCGGTCGATGCCCGGCTCATCGCCCGGTTCTGTGCCGCCCAGCGACCCTTGCCCTGGCTGGCCCCACCGCTCGCGGTGCGCGAGTTGCGCGCCCTGGTGCGGCGGCGCGATGCCCTGGTGGCGATGCGCGTCCAGGAGGAAAACCGCCTGCCGGTCGCCCGCGCCCGCGTGCGCGCCGATATCCAGGCCCACCTGGATTATCTGACCGCAGCGATCACCGCCGTGGAGGCGGCCATCCTCGACACCATCGACGACGACCCCGATCTGCGTTCGCAACGCGACCTGCTCGATTCCGTCCCCGGCCTGGGCGACAAGACCGTCGCCCTGATGCTCGCGCATTTCGGCGGGCCACCGCGCTTCGCCCAGGCTCGGCAGGCGGCGGCCTATGCCGGTCTGGACCCCCGCCAGCACGAGTCGGGGACCAGCGTGCGGGGCCGACCCCGGCTCTCCAAGGTCGGTCATGCCGAACTGCGTCGCGGTGTCTACATGCCGGCCATGGTGGCGCTCCATCGCACCGCCTGGGGCCGCCAGTTCCGCGATCGCCTGGCCGCCAACGGCAAACCCCCGATGGTCATCCTCGGCGCCATGATGCGCAAACTCATCCATGTCGCCTTCGGTGTCCTCAAGTCCGGTCAGCCCTTCAATCCCGCCCTTCATGGGGCTTGATTCGGATAACCGTATCTACGTTTATGCCACCACCGAAAAGCCCCGCACCCTACGGATGGCATTGCGGACCGCCAACGAAAAG
Source organism: Gammaproteobacteria bacterium (assembly GCA_024234895.1). Taxonomy (GTDB): domain Bacteria; phylum Pseudomonadota; class Gammaproteobacteria; order JACKNK01; family JACKNK01; genus JACKNK01. Next base: position 266,154 of record JACKNJ010000004.1, on the reverse strand, counting down.
CGCCGCGACCGGCTCAATGCCGGGTGCGGCGCTTCCATTCCCCAAAACTCTCCAGGCTTCGGGAGGTGGGGATGCCGTTCAGGGACCGTTGGCCGCATGGATGCGGCCTTCGAGCCTACAGGGGTGAGTCGCGAAAGCGTGCAGCGGCGAACGGGCAGGCAGGATGCCTGCCCTGGACTTTTCCGCGCAGCAGGAAGCGCAGCGGAAAAGGATTTACGGCGTGTCCCGGAAGGACATACGCACCTCCCGAAGCCTTACCACCAACCCAGATGATGTTCACAACATCATCAATAACACCAACCTCACCGATTGAGGTCGACCACATCGCCCGCGCCGGCCTTCATGACGACTTGCGTCTCCATCATCTCGCCGGCGATATCGATGTCGATGTAATCGATCTCCGGCGCGCGGTTGAGCAGGTAGGCGCCCATCATCTGCTGCATCCGGGGATCGTCCGTCTCCATCGCCGTGAGGAGCTTGTTGGCGACGATCTGGCAGCGGTTGATGCGGGTCGGGTTGGGCACCCAGGTGCGGCTCATCTGATAGCCCTGGTCCATGTCGGCATCCATCCTGTCGAAGAAGCTGCCGGCCTCGGCGACGAGGTGATCGGGGACCTGGACCTGATGGCGCTGGCCATCGATGACGACGTTGAGAATCATGCGCGGGCTCTGAATGACGTGAGGCGCCTGATTATACCGACCGGGAAAGGCCGGAAACCTTACGCCTTCTTGCGTTCCTCGAACGCCTTTCTGGCCTGTTCGAGCTTGCGGTAGAGGGTGCGTTCGCTGACGCCGAGCAGTTTGGCGAGCTCGCGCTTCTCGCCGGTGAAACGCGCGGCGACCTGGAGCAGGTAGAGCTGTTCATGTTCGTCCAGGGTGACGATGCGACCGAGTTCGACGTTCGGGTTCTGATCCTCGCCGGAGATTTCGGGCAGGGCTTCGAGCTGGATCTGTGCGCCGTCGGTCAGCAACAAGGCGCGTTGCAGCACGTTGCGCAGCTGGCGGATGTTGCCCGGCCATTCGTAGCCGGTCAGCACCTGCTGTGTGGCGTCGTCGAGCACCGGTCGCGGTCGGGCTTCCCGCCACAGGTTGTCGAGCAGGTACTCGGTAAGCATCGGGATGTCCTGGCGGCGATGACGCAGCGCCGGCACCTCGATCGGGAAGGTGTTGATGCGGTAGTAGAGGTCCTGGCGGAACTCGCCGCGCGCGACCATGGCGCCGAGATCGCGATGCGTCGCGCAGACGAGGCGGAACGCGGCGCGGCGATCGTCCATGCTGCCGATGCGGTGGTAGGTGCCGGTTTCCAGCAGGTTCAGCAGCTTGGCCTGCTGGGGCAGCGGGATGTCGCCGACCTCATCAAGGAACAGGGTGCCGCCGGCTGCGGACTCGATCTGGCCGATCTGACGGTGGTCCGCGCCCTGGAAGGCCCCCTTCTCGTAGCCGAACAGACGATTCTCGAACACGCCGTCGGCGAGGCCGGAACATTCCACGGTGATGAATTCGCCATCGCATTCCGCGGATGCATGCAGGGCGCGCGCGACCAAATGCTTGCCGGTGCCGGATTCGCCCATCAGCAGCACCGGGGCGTCGCTGGCGGCGACCCGCAGGATCTGTTCCATCATGCGCGTGAAGCTTGGCGCCTGGCCGATCAGCGGGACGTCGGCGTTGGCGCGCGCTCCGACCGGTATCTGCCGATGGGTCTCGACGAAGGCGATGATGTGGCCGTCCGCGCGGATCGGGCGGGCCTCGACGAAGACATGCTCGTCGCCGGACTTGGTCTTGTGCACATGGAGTACGCGCGCGGAATGGCCGTAGCGCTGAACCCGATCCAGCGGGCAGCTTTCGCCAGCCTGATCGCAAGGCACCTGATAACCGTGCGACACGCGGAAGCACGCCTGGTTGGTCAGTTCGGCGGCATCGCCGTACAACGCGCTGTAGGCGTCATTCACCGCGAGGATGCGATAGCGTGGATCCAGCAGGCAGGCCGGCAGCCCGACCGACTGGATTTCGCGCACGGCGGCTTGCAGCGCGGGCTGCGCCATCCATGCGGTCGTACTCGGTTGCAGCGAACTGGGCAGGGCGGAGGACACGGTCATGGTCGTCGGGGTGCGGAAAGTTCGTCAATTCTATTAGCAAATACTTATTTATGCCAACATGAATTCTGCTTGGGCGTGTGGGGGTTGTTTTCCAATATGAAATAAATCAACGGGATAGATCGATATTGAGGGACTTCACGACCACCGTCAGGGTCAGATCGGGCTCTCGGAGAAAGCGCCCCGCTCCTTTGTTGCCGGGGGCAGGCGTCGCGCGACCAGGCCGCTGGCGGTCATGTTCACCTGGTAGCGGAATCGGTGCGCCATCGGCAGGAACACGCCGCTTCCGTAGGCCGCGTCGATGAGGCCGATCGGGCAGTCGCGGGCGAGCCGCCAGACGTCGAGCCCCGGTTCATCACTCAGGTCGTGCAGGCTGGGTGGGGCGGCGCGCGCGGTTTCGATCTCGCTGAAGCGCCCGCCGAGGCGATCGAGGCGATAGAGCGGGTCAAGCCCGAGCAGGGCGCCGATGCCTTGCCATTTGATCATGCGCGCATCGAGCTGCCATTCGTCGCCCCGCAGTTCGTAGTCACGAATCCGGCCATCCGGCGTCCGGAGCGAGGCCATGTAGCGGTGATCCGCAACGCGCGTGAAGGCGATCTCCGCGACCGGCGTTTCGCGGGTCAGCGCCTGATAGGTGTAGAGATTGCTGACTACCAGCGTGCTGCCGAACAGGATCGGCAGCCCGGCAACCCCCAACGCGGCACGTCGGCCCGCCGCAATTCGACGGCCCGCGCGCCAGCGCGAACCGGCGCTCCACAGCAGCGCCGCGATAACGATGACGAGCCCGGAGGTCAGTGCCGACAACATGGGCGGATTGTATCGCCAACGCACGGTATCCTAGGCGGCATGACCCCCATATCAACCCGCTGCGCTTCGCCGTTTCGCCGCCTGCTGCTGGCCATCGCGCTTGTGACGCTGGTGGGTGGACACGGCGCGCATGCGGCCCTGCCACCGCTGGTCGATGGTGAGCCCTTGCCGAGCCTCGCGCCGATGGTCGAGAAGGCGGTGCCGGCGGTGGTCAACATCCGCGCCGTCGCCGCCGCCGAGGTGCCGCCGCCGGCGGATGCGCGCGCCTTCCAGCTGCCCAGCGAGACCGAGAACCTCGGCTCCGGCGTGATCATCGACGCGAGCGTCGGCCATGTGGTCACCAACCGCCATGTGATTGATGGCGCGCGTGCGATCCAGGTCATCCTGGCCGACGGACGCAAGCAGGAAGGTACGCTGATCGGCACCGACCCGGCGACCGATCTGGCGGTGATCCAGATTCCGGCCGAGCAGCTCAGCGGTCTGCCGATGTTCGACTCGGACAAATTGCGCGTCGGCGATTTCGTGGTCGCGATCGGCAACGCCTTCGGCCTGGAGCACACCGTCACCTCGGGCATCGTCAGCGGGCTCGGGCGGTCCGGGCTCGGTTACGACAGCGTCGAGGATTTCATCCAGACCGACGCCTCGGTCAACCCCGGCAACTCCGGCGGCGCGCTGGTCAATCTGCGCGGTGAACTGGTCGGCATCAACACCGCGATCCTCGCGCCCGGCGGCAATGCCAGCGGGGTCAGCTTCGCGATCCCGATCAAGCTGGTGCGCGCGGTGGTCGAGCAGATCGTCGAGCACGGCGAGGTGCGCCGGGGCGAACTGGGCGCGCAGTTGCAGGATCTGACCCGCGAGCTCGCCACCGCGTATCGGGTCGCACCGGGTGGCGGCGCGGTGGTGACCCGCGTCTCGCCGCGCTCGGCGGCGGAACGGGCCGGTTTGCAGGCCGGCGATCTGGTGCTGGAAATCAACGGTCAGCCGGTCCGTGATGCCAACGATCTGCGCAATCAGATCGGTCTGGTCCGCGTTGGCGATTCGCTCGAACTCGGCCTGGTGCGGCACGGCAACCCGTTGAATGTGCGGGTGCGGATGCGCGAACCGCAGTTGCTGAGCATCGATGGCGAGCGGCTGAACAAGTTGCTGGACGGGGCGCGCTTCGGCGAGGTCGAAATCGAACGACGCGGGTTTCGCGGCGGCAAGCAGGTCGAGCTGGTCGCGGTCGAAACGGGCAGTCGCGCGTTCCGCTCCGGTCTGCGGGAGGGCGATGTGCTGGACACGATCGAGCGTCAGGGCATCGACAGCCTCGCCGATCTGGTGAAGGCGACCACGCGTGCCGGCGAACAGTTACGGGTGCGGGTGCGGCGCGGCGGTGAGCAGACGGTACTGACGCTGCGTTGACTCAGCCGGTCTTCATGACCCGTTCTTTCTGCCGCGCCCAGTCGCGGTCTTTCTCGGTGGCACGCTTGTCGTGCATCTTCTTGCCCTTGCCGAGGCCGATCTCGAGTTTTACGCGACCGTGCTTCCAGTACAGCGACAGCGCGATCAGCGCATAGCCCTTGCGTTCGACGGCGCCGATCAGGCGCGAGAGTTCGTGGCTGTGCAGCAACAGCTTGCGGGTGCGGGTCGGGTCCGGCTTGACGTGCGTGGAGGCGGACAGCAGCGGGCTGATCTGCGAACCGAACAGCCAGGCCTCGCCATTCTTGAGCATCACGTAGGACTCGGTGATCTGCCCCTTGCCGGCGCGCAGGCTCTTGACCTCCCAGCCTTCCAGGACGAGGCCGGCCTCGATGCTTTCCTCGATGGCGTACTCGTGCCGCGCCTTGCGGTTGACCGCGATCTGGGCGCCACCGGAGGCCGTGGATTTCTTGCCTTTTTGCTTCGCCATGGGGAACTTGCGGTGGGTTTGGGCGCGGTTGAGGAGGGCCGGCAATTCGACCACAATCCGACGCCAAGCTCCATCCTCACCGCATGTGCCGTGGGTGCCACCTTCCGGTGATCCGCGACGGCGAGCCGACATGACCGAAGAATCCCGCAAATCGATCCATGGCCAGTGGTCCTCGCGACTGGCCTTCATCCTGGCCGCGACCGGTTCCGCGGTCGGTCTCGGCAATATCTGGAAATTCCCGTACATCACCGGTGAGAACGGCGGTGGTGCCTTCGTGCTGGTGTACCTGCTCTGCATCGCGCTGATCGGCATTCCGGTGATGATGTCGGAGATCCTGATCGGTCGTCGCGGGCGGCGCAGCCCGATCAACACCATGCGCATGCTGGCTGCCGAGGAGGGCATCCCCAAACTCTGGGTGTTGCTCGGCTGGGCGGGTGTGGTCGCCGGCTTCCTGATCCTTTCCTATTACAGCGTCATCGCCGGCTGGGCCGTGGCCTATGTATTCCGGGCCGCCAGCGGCGTGTTCACGGGTGTGACCGCCGACGGCATCGGCGCGATGTTCGGCGATCTGGTCGGCAACCCCGAGGCGCAACTCGGCTGGCACACCATCTTCATGGTCATGACGACGATGGTCGTCGCGCGGGGCGTGCGCTCCGGCCTGGAGGCGGCGGTGCGCTTCCTGATGCCTGGCCTGTTCGTGCTGCTGCTGGTGTTGCTCGGCTTCTCGATGAACACCGGGTACTTCGAGCAGGGACTCGACTTCATGTTTTCCGTCGATTTCAGCAAGCTGAGCACAGCGGCGGTGCTGACCGCGATGGGCCACGCCTTCTTCACCCTCAGCCTCGGCATGGGCGCGATCATGGTGTACGGCTCCTACCTGAGCCGGAACACGTCGATCGCCAAGACCTCGGTGGTCATCGCGCTGCTCGACACCCTGGTCGCGCTGATCGCGGGGATGGCGATCTTCCCGATCGTGTTCGCCAACGGCCTGGAACCCGCTTCCGGCCCCGGCCTGATCTTCCAGACCCTGCCGCTGGCCTTCGGTCACATGCCGGGTGGCGTGCTGTTCGGCACGCTGTTCTTCGTGTTGCTGGTGTTCGCCGCCTGGACCTCGGCGATCTCGCTGATCGAACCGGCGGTCGCCTGGCTGGTCGAGAACCGCGACATGAACCGCGTCCGCGCGGCCACGTTGGTGGGCATGATCACCTGGCTGCTTGGCATCGTGACCATCCTGTCGTTCAACCGCTGGGCCTTCGAGTTCGACTTCGCGGGCGAGACCAAGGGCAGCGGCATCTTCGACATCCTCGATATCCTCACCTCCAACATCATGCTGCCGCTGGGCGGGCTGGCGATGGCGATCTTCGCCGGCTGGATGATGAAGAAGACCTCGGTGGTCGATGAACTGAAAATGGGTGAAGGGATGCTGTTCAAGGCCTGGTATGTGGTGGTGCGTTACGTGACCCCGGTCGCGGTCGGCATCGTGTTCCTGAATCTGGTCGGCGTGGTCAGGTTCTGATGACCGTCGTGAATCGCAGCGCGTTGCTGCCCTACAGCGCGGAACGCATGTACGCCCTGGTCGCGGACATCGACAGCTATCCGCAGTTCCTGCCCTGGTGTCGCAGTTCCGGCTTCATCGACCGGTCCGATCCGGAAGCGGTCAAGGCGTTCATCGAGATTGCGAAGGGCGCGGTCAGCAAGCGTTTCACGACGCTCAACCGCATGCAGCACGGCAAGATCATCGAGATGAATCTGCTCGATGGGCCGTTCAGGCATCTGCGCGGCTACTGGCGCTTCGAGGCGTTGCGGGACGACGCCTGCAAGGTCTGGCTGGACATGGATTTCGAATTCTCCAACCGCCTGGTGGCGATGGCCTTCGGGCCGATCTTCCATCAGGCGGTCAACACCCTCGTGGATGCATTCGTCGAACGCGCCGCGCAGGTCTACGGCAAGGCGGACTGAACCATGCCCATGAACCCGATCATGGTCGAGGTGGCCTATGCGACTCCCGAGGAACAGCGCATCTTCGAGGTGACGCTGCGCGAGGGCGCGACCATCAAGGAGGCGGTGATTGCGTCCGGCGTGCTGGAGCACTTCGACGGCATCGATCCGGATACCGCCGACGTCGGCATCTTCGGCAAGGCCAAGACGCTGGATACCGAACTACACGATGGGGATCGCGTGGAGATCTATCGTCCGCTGATCGCCGATCCGAAAGAGGTGCGCCGCCGCCTCGCCAAGGAAGGCAAGGTGATGGGGCGCAAGAACGAAGACGGTGATTGAGCGGCGTTGAGGCTGTCGGAAAAGGGTTGGGCCTTCGCAGCAGGTCTAAACCCTTTTTTCGACCGCCTCGTTACTTGTCGGCGAGTCCGACCGAGGAAAGCGCGCGTTTGAACAGGCTGGGGTCCTCGGCCTCCTGGAGTGGCACCACCACGCTGCGCTGACGCTGTTCGGGCTGGAACGCGGCCATCTCGGTTGTCGACATCGGACGCAGGTCGCCGTCAAAACCGGCCAGCACCTCATCCTGGAAATACAGGGTCACGCGGAACTGTTCGGCCGGTTTGCCGCCCGGCTTGATGCGGTAGAGGTAATCCCAGCGTTCCGGGTGGAAGGTGTCGGTGAGCATCGGCGTGCCCATCACGAACAGCACCTGGCGCTTGTTCATGCCGGGCTTGAGCTGGTTCACCATTTCCTGGGTGACGATGTTGCCCTGCGGTACGTCGATCTTGAACACGCGCGGCGTCCAGCCCGGCAGCCAGCCTTCCACCTGCTCCCAGTCGGGAAGCACGCTCTGATTGGAACATCCGCCCAGCAGAAGGCCGGACACGGTCAGGGTTGCAATGCCGAAGTAGGTGGTGAGAGGCTTGCGCACGATTTTGGGGCCGTGTTGCGTGGGAAGCGGGCATCTTAGCCTGATTGATCCGAAAGGCGCGACCGTCTCCGACCGTGCAGCGTAGCCGCGAGAGGGCCGCATATGGCAGAACAACAAGAACTTCGCGACGTCGGCCTCAAGGTCACGTTGCCGCGCATGAAGATCCTGCAGATCCTCGAAGACGCCGATCAACGGCACGTCAGCGCGGAGGATGTCTACAAGCTGCTGCTCGAGGCCGGTGACGACATCGGCCTGGCGACGGTCTACCGCGTGCTGACCCAGTTCGAGGGCGCGGGCCTCGTCATCCGCCATCATTTCGAGGGCGGTCATTCGGTGTTCGAGCTCAATCGTGGCGGGCATCACGATCACATCGTCTGCACCCAGTGCGGTCACGTCGAGGAGTTCACCGACGCCACCATCGAGGCACGCCAGAAGGCGATCTCGGAGCAGCTTGGCTTCCGGATCAGCGACCATGCGCTGACCATCTACGGCGAGTGCACCCGGGCCAACTGCAAGCGCGGCAAGGGCTGATAAGCCCTCGGCGGTATCCGGTCGGGCACGGCGCTGACGGTGCCGGTCCCGCCGATCAGCCTATGGCCAGCATGGGGGCACGGGCGGATAGCGGCGGTTCGGGACGTGTAACCGCGGGGCCGGCAACGGCGCGCAAGCGGAACAAACAACAACAAATTCCGGCGCATCGCCCTGGATTGCCTTGCATTGGCCATGCCGGCACCGTGATGTCGATCCCGTTCCATTTCACCGACGGCCATATCTTCGATGCCCGCGCGGTGGCGAGCGGACTGGCGCCGGTTTCCGGTGGGGTCCGCGGCGGGCTGCTCGCGGGCGGGTTTGTGCCCTTCGCGGCAGGTCCACGCCCTTTGCCGCCGGTCTCGTTGGGCGGGTTCCAGGCAGGGAACCGTTTTGCCGTCAGCTGGCGGCGGCGCGCTCGATCATCTCGCGGGCGTGAGCCAGGGCCTGTTCGGTGATCTCGATGCCACCGAGCATGCGGGCGATCTCATCGACCCGCGCCTGCTCGTCCAGCACCTCGATCCCGGATTGCGTGACCCCGTCGCGGGTCATCTTGGCGACCTGCAAGTGGTGGTGGGCCTGCGCCGCGACCTGCGGCAGATGCGTGACGCACAACACCTGACGCTGGCCGCCCAGTTCCCGCAATTCGCGACCGACCACCTCGGCGATGCCGCCGCCGACGCCGCTGTCGACCTCGTCGAAGACCATCGACGGCACCCCGCCGGCACGCGCGGTGATGACCTGGATGGCCAGGGATATGCGGGACAGTTCACCGCCAGACGCGACCTTGGCCAGCGACCGGGGACTCTGGCCCGCGTTTGCCGAGACCAGGAACTCGACCTCGTCGAGCCCGTGCGCCGCGAAGTGGCTCTCGTCGGCGATGACCTCGACCTGGAACACGCCGTTGGGCATGCCGAGTTCGTGCATCGCCGCGCTGACCTTGGCGCCCAGCTGCTTGCCGGCTTTGCCGCGCGCAGCACCGAGCGCGCGGGCGGCGTTCAGGTAGTTGCCGGCGAGGGCGGCGACTTCGGCTTCCAGGGCTTCGAGGGTTTCCCCGCCCCGGTCGAGTTCGTCCAGTTCGATGCGCAGGCGGTCGCGCTGGGCGGGCAGTTCGGACGCGTCGACGTGATGCTTGCGGGCCAGACGCACGCAATCGGCGATGCGTTCCTCGACCCATTGCAGCCGTGCGGGATCGAGATCGACCGCATCGGCGTAGCGGCGCAGCGCGTCAGCGGCCTCGCGGGCCTGGATGAGCGCGCCGTCGAGCAGTTCCAGCGTCGGCGACAGGCGTGCGTCGATGTCGGCCAGTTCGCTGATCTCGTGGTTGGCCAGGCTCAGCACGTCATGCACCGAACCCTCATCGGCGTCGTAGAGCAGGGTCAGCGCCTTGCCGGCGCCCTGGAGCAGGCGGCCCGCGTTGGCCAGGGTCGCGTGTTCCTCGTTGAGCTGGGTCCACTCGTCCGCGCCGAGATCGAGATCGTCGAGTTCGCGGACCTGGAAACGCAGCAGGTCGAGGCGGGCGTCGCGGTCGTCGGCGGCGTTACGCAAGCTGCTCAGACGACGGTCGGCATCGCGCCAGGCGCGATGATGGCCACCGACTTCCTGGACCTGTCCGGCCAGTCCGGCGTAGGCGTCGAGCAGCTCGCGCTGCGCACCCTTCTTGAGCAACGACTGGTGTTCATGCTGACCGTGGATGTCGAGCAGGTGCTCGCCAAGTTCGCGCAGCAGTTGCAGCGGCGCGGGGCTGCCGTTGATCCAGGCCTTGGAACCGCCATCGGCGCGGATCACGCGGCGCAGCACCAGTTCGTCCTCGACCTCCAGTTCCTGTTCCGCGAGCCAGGCGCGCGCCAGCGGCGCATCGTGCAGCGCAAAGCTGGCGGCAAGTTCGGTCTTGTCCGAACCCTGGCGCACGAACCCGCTGTCGGCGCGATCGCCGAGCAGGAAACCGAGCGCGTCGACCAGGATCGACTTGCCCGCGCCGGTCTCGCCGGTCATCGCGGTCATGCCGGCGGCGAGGTCCAGTTCCAGCGCGTCGATGATCGCGAAGTCGCGGATGTTCAGGTGGGTCAGCATGGCGGGGAACTATATCGGACCACGATGTTATGCGGCTCACAGGCTCGCAAAATACTGGTTGCTCGACAGCTTTGCTATCCGGCGCGCGTGGAGGACGATCGACTGACGTGGGGAAAGCCGGTTTTGTCAGACGATGGTCTGGCTCCGGCTTGATCCGGAGCGGGAGTTCGGCGTGCGGCCTGCGCGACGGAGTTGCTCAGCCCACCCGGTCGCATGGCGATGACGGTCATCGTGGTGTGCGCGTGGCGTTCGCCGAGGCGGGGTTTGTTTGACACGCTCTGAACGCTTCCCCACTATGCGGCTCAGCGCCGATTTGATCCCGATTGCGGGCGCTTAATAAATGCCGCTAAAGAAGGTCGAGACCTGCTTTAGCGCTGTCGCTGGGGCGGGTTTTTTTGTGTCCGGGGTGTGATCCCGACGAGGTTTGATGATGACGTTTGACGAGGAGTGGGGCTTCGCGACGCGCGCGGTGCGGGCGGGGCAGCAGCGGACCAACGAGGGTGAGCACAGCGAGGCGATCTTCCCGACGTCGAGTTATGTGTTCCGTTCGGCGGCGGAAGCGGCAGCACGCTTCGGCGGCACCGAGCCCGGCAACATTTACTCGCGCTTCACGAATCCGACCGTGCGCACCTTTGAGCAGCGCTTGGCGGCGCTGGAGGGCGGTCAGGCCTGCGTGGCGACGGCGTCCGGCATGGCGGCGATCCTGGCGACCTGTCTGGGTTTGTTGAAGGCGGGGGATCACATCGTTTCGTCGCGGGCGATCTTCGGCACCACGACGGTGTTCTTCACCAATTACATGGCCAGGTTCGGCGTCGAGACGACCTTCGTGTCGTTGTCGGATACGGCGGCCTGGGCGGCGGCGGTCCGACCGAATACGCGCCTGTTCTTTCTGGAAACGCCGTCCAATCCGCTGGGCGAGATCGGCGATATCGCGGCACTGGCCGAGATCGCGCATGCCCACGGCGCATTGCTGGCGGTGGATAACGTGTATGCGACGCCGGTGATGCAGCGACCGCTGGAACTGGGCGCGGACATCGTCATTCATTCGGCGACCAAATACATCGACGGTCAGGGCCGTGCGCTCGGCGGCGCGGTGATCGGCGATGCGGAAAAGGTTGGCAAGGATGTGTTCGGCGTGGTGCGCACCGCCGGGCCGAGCATGTCGCCGTTCAATGCGTGGATATTCCTGAAGGGACTGGAGACGCTGAAGTTGCGCATGCGCGCGCATTGCGAATCCGCGTTGGCGATGGCGCGTTGGCTGGAGACGCAGCCGGGTGTCGCGCGGGTGTATTACCCCGGTCTGGAGTCGCATCCGCAGCATGAATTGGCGAAGCGTCAGTTGTCGGGTGGCTTCGGCGGCGTGCTGGCGTTCGAGGTGGAAGGCGGGCGCGAGGCCGCGTGGCGGGTCATCGACAACACGCGGATGATGTCGATCACCGCCAATCTGGGCGATGCGAAGACGACGATCACGCATCCGGCGACCACCACGCACGGGCGTTTGACCCCGGAGCAGAAGGCGGACGCGGGCATCGCCGAGGGGCTGATCCGGGTGTCCGTCGGTCTGGAGGATGTGGCCGATCTGCAAGCCGATCTGAGCCGGGGGCTCGGTGCCTGAGCGGATGCGCGGTCTCGTGCTGGGCGCGACGGGGCTGATGCGCTGGGACGACCTGCGCGTGCCGGAGCCTGGCGTCGGCGATGCACTGATTCGTGTGCGCATGGCGGGCATCTGCGGAACCGATCTGGCGATGCTGAATGGGTACGCCGGCTTCGCGGGCGTGCCGGGCCACGAGTTCGTCGGCGAGGTGGTCGGCGCTGTCGATGAGACCTGGATCGGGCAGCGGGTGGTCGGTTCGATCAACATCGGTTGCGGCGCCTGCGATGAATGCCGGGATCACGGCCCGGACCATTGCCAGGGGCGCCGGGTGCTGGGAATTCGCGGGCACGACGGCGCGTTCGCGGAATATCTGACCTTGCCGATCGCGAATCTGTATCGCGTTCCCGATGGTTTGAGCGATCGCCAGGCCGTGTTCGTGGAGCCGCTGGCGGCGGCTTTGCGGGTTCTGGATCAGGTTGAAGTATTCGATCGCGTCGCCGGCAAGCGCGCGGCGGTGATCGGCCCCGGCCGCTTGGGGATGCTCGTCGCCCAGGTGTTGCGCGGTGCAGGGGCGGATGTGTTGGTGATTGGTCGATCGGAGGCTTCGTTGGCGTTGCCGCGTGAATTGGGGTTCAAGGCGGGGTTGGGTTCGGACATTGCTGATCTTGATTTGATCGTGGAAACGAGTGGAACGGCAAATGGCCTGGATTGCGCTCTCGATTGGGTGCGCGCGCGCGGAACGGTGGTGTTGAAGAGTACCTATGACGCCGTGTCCGACCTCGATCTGACGCGCGTCGTGATCAAGGAAATCAGGCTGTTGGGGTCGCGTTGCGGACCTTTCGATCGGGCCATGGAGTGGCTGTCGGCGGGTAGGGTGGAGACCGAACCGTTGATCGATTCGGTGTTTCCGCTGGAACGGTTCGACGAGGCGTTCCGGCGGGCGGGTGCGCCAGCGGTGCGCAAGGTGTTGTTCGCGATCGGGTGATCGGACCGGCCTTAGCGGATCGAGAATCGTCCGAGCGGGTCCTGCCGGAAGAAGGTGCGCAACTGGGCATATACGGCGGGCCAGTCTTCATGGACCAGATCGGGCCGCACGAAGAAGAGTTCGCAGACGGCGGCGAAAAACTCTGCCGGCGCGCTGGCTTCGTAGTCGCCGAGCAGGGCATCGCGCCCCTCATCGAGGCGGGCATTGAGATCGTCGAACGCGGCGCCGAAGTCGCGGCTCCAGGTTGCGCGGCTCATGCCGCGCGGCAGCGGCGGCATGCCGTTGGCGGCACCATCGCGTTGATCGAGTTTGTGCGCGAACTCGTGGATCACGAGGTTTTCGTCGTATTCACCCGCCGCGCTGGTGACCACATCCGGCCAGGACAACACGACGGGGCCATCGAGCCACGCTTCGCCGTCGTGGATGTGTTCGCCCTCGTGGACGACGCCGGCCTGATCCGTCTCCCGATAGGGCACGCGGAAACTGTCCGGGTAGACGATGATGCTGTGCCAGCCCCGATACCAGTTCAGGCCGAGATTGAGGATGGGCAGGCAGGCCTGCGCGGCGATCAGCAGGCGCATGCGATCGTCGATCTCGATGCCGTCCGCGCCGTGAAACTGCTTGTCGGCGACGAAATCGCCGACCAGCTGACGCAGCCGTTCGGATTCCTCGTTCCGCAGGCCCTGGAGCAGCGGCATCCCCGCAGTGAGCGTGTGCCAGGCGGCGGATGATGGGGGTTCGGGCTGGGTGAGACCCAGCCAGCGGCGCCAGTTCATGGGGTGGCCGGATCAGTCGATGCGGACGATGAAGCGACCGCGCGCCTGACCAGCGATCAGTCGATCGAAAACCCCCGGCAGTTCATCGAGGGTCACCTCGCCGGCACTGAGCAGGGCCAGCCGTTCGGCGTTGAAGTGCGCGGCCAGCCTGGACCAGACAGCTTCGCGTAACGGACGGGGGCAGTCGGGCGAGGAGATCCCCAGCAGGTTCACGCCGCGCAGGATGAAAGGCATCACCGTGGTGTTGAGATCCGTGCCGCCGACCAGGCCGCAGGCGGCGATATTTCCCCAGGGGCGGATGGCGCGGGTGAGCCCGGCCAGCAACGCGCCGCCGGCGCTGTCGACTGCGCCACCCCAACGTGCGGACTCGAGCGGGCGCGACCCCAGGTCGAGTTCATCGCGGAGCAGTATCTCGCTGGCGCCGAGCGCCCGCAGGCGATCGTTCTCATCGGGCTTGCCGGTGATTGCGTGCACCTCATAACCCGCTGCCGAGAACAGCGCGATGCTGGCGCTGCCGACGCCGCCGCTGGCGCCGGTCACGGCGATCGGGCCGTGCGCGGGTGTCTGTCCCATCGCCTCCATGCGCAACAGGGAAAGCCCGGCGGTGAAACCGGCCGTGCCCAGGGTCATGCAGGCTTGGGCGTCCAGACCGGCGGGCAGGGGCAGAACCCAGTCGGCCGGCACCTGCGCGAGTTCCGCGTAACCGCCATCGTGTCGTTCGCCGAGCCCGTTTCCGGTGATGAGAACGGTCTGGCCGGAGGCGAGGTTGTCATTTCGCGATTCAATCACTTCTCCGACGAGATCAATTCCGCCGGTCATCGGCAGGCCGCGCATGATGCGCCCCTTGCCGGTCGCGGCGAGTGCGTCCTTGTAGTTCACGGACGAATAGCGGACGCGGATCAGGAGGTCGCCGGCGGGCAGTGAATCCCGTGGCATGTCGCGGAGGTGGGCGGCGATGCGACCGGTTTCGTCCTGTTCGACACGGAGGGCGCGGAAGGTGGTGGTGGTCATGGGATGTGGTTCTTCTTCGGTCCAGGCTGGGCTTCCAAGGTAGCGGATGTTGTCGGGACCGTGTTCGTCGCGAGTAGTTCGCGGTGCTTGCGGGACGCGGGCGGTTTTGCTCCCATCCATTGCCATGAACCGGTGGTCCGTTCTTCTGCTTGTGCTCGCGCTGTTGTGCGCGTCGGTCGTCATTGCCGGCGAGGTCTATCGCTGGCGGGATGAGCACGGTGGCGTGCATTACGGCAGTCGTCCGGTCGGTGACGCGACCTTGCTGTTTCGTACCGAGGAACGAAAGCCGGCGTCCGTCGATTCCCGGCGGGAGACGGTGGTCGTTTCACGGGTGGTCGACGGCGATACGGTGCTGCTGGCGAATGGTCACCGCGTGCGCCTGGTCGGCATCAACGCGCCCGAGGTGGCGGTGGCGGGCAAGGCCGGTCAGAGTGGTGGGCAGGATGCCAGGAGTCGGTTGGCAGAACTGGTCGGCGACAAGCGGCCATTGCAGTTCGAGCGCGCCGTGGAGCCGGTGGATCGATACGGTCGCCTGCTCGGCCATCTTTTCGACCCGGGCGTGGGCGACGTAGCGGCGGTGATGTTGAAGGAGGGGCTGGTGTTCGCGCTGCCGTATCCACCCAACGTGAAATACGCGGACGCTTACATGCTCGCCGAGGCCCCGGCACGTGACGGTCAGCAGGGCCTGTGGGCGATGCCCGAGTATCAGGTGATCGAGCCATCCGCGCTGGTCGATGCCGGCAACCTGTTCCGGCGGGTGCGCATGCAGGTGACGACGATGAGCCGGGACGGCAAGGACGAGATTCTCCGTGATCGCGGCGGTTTCGAGGCACGAATCCCCCGCGAGGCCGTGAGTGGTTTCCCCGCCTTGAGCGGGTTATTGGGTAAGACGCTGGTGGTGCGCGGTTTCGTGCGCAGTCGGGTCGGTCGGCCGTATCTGCCGCTCGTGCATCCCAGCCAGATCGAGCCGGACAGTACCGCCGGGGAGTGAGTCGTGGACGAAACCGAGTATCGCCAGACCTATCGGGAGATCAACGATCTGCCCTGCGTGTTCCAGAAGGCGATTCTGACGCGGACCTGTGCGTGCTCTCGTGCGCATCGTTTCTGTCTGGCGGAACGCGAGGGGGTGGCCTGCACGTCGCCGGCGGCGCACGACCGTTGCGAGGTGTTCCTGCGCCTGCTGCGGGAGAACGCGCGCTTTGCGATCGGCGTGACGGCGGTGGCGGGTGCGATGGCGCATGGCAAGGAGATGAAGTTGCAGTGCGGCGGCCTGCGTGGTCTGCAACGCGCGATGCTGGGCCGCGATGGCGACGTGGGGGACGTGAACGACCTGCTGGAGCGAGGACTGGCCGTTCATGGCGAGCTGGCGGCATTGCCGTTTGGGGAGGTCGTGCAGGGCGTCGCGGAGTTCAAGAACCGCCGTCGCAGCCGTCATCGGGAGTGACATCGACCGGCAATGATCGGGGCCAACGAGCGGTTCCTGACATCGGTCAAATTGGACTAATGTATCGCTTCTTTCCGGCGTTGACGGTGGTTAATCTGGATACGCCTGAAGGCAGGTGGTTCCCGTCATTAGAACCTTTCCGTTAGGAGGAAACGCATGAAGAAGTTGACCAAGATCGTGGCTGCCGTTGCTGTCGCTGGCGCGATGGCCGGTGCTGTTGCTCCGGCGCAGGCCTGGTGGGGTGACGACGGTTACTATGGTGGTCCGTGGGGCGGTGGTCCGTGGTACGGCGGCGGTCCGTGGAACAGCTGGGGTGGTGGTTACCCCGGTGGTTGGGGTGGTTTCCCTGGCGGCTGGGGTGGTTTCCCCGGCGGCTGGGGTGGCTATCCGGGCTACGGCTACGGCTATGCCCCGTACGGCTATGCGGCTCCGGTCGCGCCTGCGGCCCCGGCGGCTTCCGGCAACTAAGCCGACTGCAAGCCCGCACGAGAACGGCGGTCCGCGCGCAAGCGTGGACCGCCGTTTTCTTTTGGGCGCGTGTTTTCGCGCCTGATAGAATCGCGCGCCATTACTCCCACCCATTCAACACGTTGTAGGTCAAGAGGCACCCATGGCAGGTCACAGTAAATGGGCCAATATCCAGCACCGCAAGAACGCCCAGGATGCGAAGCGCGGCAAGATCTTCACCAAGCTGATCCGCGAGATCACCGTTGCCGCCAAGCAGGGCGGTGACCCGTCGGCGAATCCGCGTCTGCGTCTGGCCATCGACAAGGCGCTCGGCGCCAACATGACGCGCGATACGGTCGACCGCGCCGTGAAGCGCGGCAGCGGCGCGATGGATGGCGACAACTACGAAGAGGTTCGCTACGAGGGATACGGGCCGGGGGGCGTGGCGGTGATGGTCGACTGCCTGACCGACAACCGGAACCGCACCGTCGGTGAGGTGCGCCACGCGTTCAGCAAGGCCGGCGGCAATCTCGGTACCGATGGCTCCGTGTCCTACATGTTCACGCCGCGCGGGGTGATCAGCTTCGCCGAGGTCGACGAGGACGCGATCATGGAAGCGGCCCTGGAGGCCGGCGCCGATGACGTGCTGACCTACGACGATGGCTCGGCCGAGGTGCTGACCAGCCCGGACGCCTTCGAGGACGTCAAGAATGCGATGGTCGCGGCTGGCCTGGCCTTCATCGAGGCCGAGATCACCCAGTACCCGGCGACCCGTTCCGAGGTCGATGCCGAGGCAGCGCCGAAGCTGCTGAAGATGATCGACATGCTCGAAGACCTCGACGACGTCCAGAACGTCTATCACAACGCCGATGTCTCCGACGAAGTGATGGCGAGTCTCTGATGCCACGCATCCTCGGCGTCGATCCCGGCTCCCGTATCACCGGATACGGGCTGGTCGATGTCGAGGGTCGCGAGGAACGCTTCGTCGATTGCGGCAGCATCTTCACCGAGGGCGAGCATCTGCCGCCGCGGCTGAAGACGATCTTCGAATCGCTGACCGCGATCATCGAGGAATATCGCCCGGACCAGATGGCGATCGAGCAGGTGTTCATGCACCGCAACGCCAACTCGGCCTTGAAGCTCGGTCAGGCGCGGGGCGCGGCGATCTGCGCCGGCGTGATGGCCCAGCTGCCGATCAGCGAATACACCCCGACCCAGGTCAAGCAAGCCGTGGTCGGCAAGGGCGGCGCCGACAAGGCGCAGGTGCAACAGATGGTGCGCATGCTGCTGAAACTGCCGGAAGTCGCCGCCGAGGATGCCTCCGACGCGCTCGCCATCGCCTTGTGTCATGCCCATGCCAGTGCCACCGCGAATCAGATCGGCGCGCAGGCAGGCGTGGTCATGAAGGGTTTCCGGCGTGGGCGCTTCCGCTGACTATCATGGTGCGCACGGCGTCCCCTTCGGCTTCATCGGCGACAGATAAGAAGACCAGATGATCGGCTTTCTCCGCGGCCAGCTTGTTGCCAAACAACCTCCCTCTCTCCTGATTGACGTCAATGGCGTCGGCTACGAGGTCGACGCGCCGATGTCGACCTTCTTCCAGTTGCCGCCGCTGGGGCAGGAGGTGCGGTTGTTCACCCACCTCGCGGTGCGCGAGGACGCGCACACGCTGTACGGCTTCGGCAGCGACACGGAGCGAGGCCTGTTCCGTACGCTGATCAAGGTGAATGGCATCGGCGCCAAGCTGGCGCTCGGCATTCTCTCCGGTGTGGGGCCGGACGAGTTCGTCGCTGCCGTGCAGCGCGGTGACGTGAGCTTGCTCACGCGCTTGCCGGGCATCGGCAAGAAGACCGCCGAGCGACTGGTGGTCGAGCTCCGCGATCGGCTCGGCGATTTCAACGTCGGCAAGGCCGCGATCGGCATGCGCAAGCCGGTGGCCGATGCGCCCGCCGATGCCGTCGGCGACGCGGTTAGTGCCTTGCAGGCGCTGGGTTACAAACCCGCCGACGCCAGCCGCATGGTCAAGTCGGTCGCCGAGGATGGCATGGGCAGTGAGGAACTGATCCGTCTGGCGCTGAAGGCGACGGTGAAATAGCCGTGGAAGAGCGACTGATCGGAGCCACTCCGCGCGGCGAGGACGAGGTCGTCGATCGCGCCATCCGCCCGTCGCGACTGGTCGACTACGTCGGGCAGCCGGCGGTGCGCGAGCAGATGGATATCTTCATCGCCGCCGCCCGTGCGCGCGGCGACGCGCTCGACCATGTACTGATCTTCGGCCCGCCCGGCCTCGGCAAGACCACGCTGTCGCACATCATCGCCAACGAGATGGGCGTGCAGTTGCGGCAGACCTCCGGTCCGGTGCTGGAGAAGGCCGGTGACCTGGCCGCGCTGCTGACCAACCTGGAACCGCACGACGTGCTGTTCGTCGACGAGATTCATCGCTTAAGCCCGGTCGTGGAAGAGGTGCTGTATCCGGCGATGGAGGATTTCCAGCTCGACATCATGATCGGCGAGGGACCGGCGGCGCGTTCGATCAAGCTCGATCTGCCGCCGTTCACGCTGGTCGGTGCGACCACCCGCGCGGGCCTGCTGACCTCGCCGCTGCGCGATCGCTTCGGCATCGTGCAGCGCCTGGAGTTCTACAGCGTCGCGGACCTGACCCACATCGTGCGCCGCGCCGCCGGCATCCTCGGCGTGGATATCGATGCCGAGGGCGCGCACGAGATCGCGCGTCGCTCGCGCGGCACGCCGCGTATCGCCAACCGCTTGCTGCGCCGGGTGCGCGATTACGCGCAGGTGAAGAGCGATGGGCGGGTGAGTGCCGAGGTCGCCGACAAGGCCCTGAACATGCTCAAGGTCGACATGCAGGGTCTGGATGGCATGGACCATCGCCTGCTGAACGCGATCATCAAGAAATTCGACGGCGGTCCGGTCGGGCTCGATAACGTCGCCGCCGCGATTGGTGAGGAGCGGGGGACCATCGAGGATGTCATCGAGCCGTACCTGATCCAGCAGGGCTATCTGATGCGCACGCCGCGTGGCCGGGTCGCGACACACCTTGCCTATCAGCACTTCGGCCTGAAGACGCCGGGGCGGACGGATGCTGTCGAGCGCGTGCCGGACCTGTTCTCCGGCGACGGCCCATGAGCGGTTTGTGGCCTAAATATCGATGATTGCTAATATTCCTGCTAGACTGCGCCGTCAGATTCGCTGTCGGTGTGTTGACGCATGTTGACCTTCGAATGGCCGGTCCGGGTCTACTACGAGGACACCGATAGCGGCGGCGTGGTCTACTACGCCAACTACCTGAAGTTCATGGAGCGCGCGCGTACCGAATGGCTGCGCGATCTGGGCTTCGAGCAGGATCAGTTGCGTGACGGGCATGGCGTGCTGTTTGCCGTGCATCGCTGCGCAATCGAATATCACCGACCGGCGCGGTTCAACGATGAATTGATCGCGACCGCGGCGGTCAAGGAATACCGGCGCACCGCCCTGACCTTCGAGCAGAGCGTGCGCCGTGGCGACGAAATCCTGACGCGCGGCGAGATTCGCGTGGTCTGCCTGGACGCGGATACGTTCCGCCCCAAACCCATTCCCGAGCCCATGCTGACGATGATTCAGGGGCTCATCACAAACGACGGACGGTAAGCGCGATGCAAGCGGACCTTTCCATTCTGCAATTGATGCTCGAAGCCAGCCCGGTGGTGCAGCTGGTCATGCTGGCCCTGCTGATGGCGTCGGTGGCGTCCTGGGCGATGATCTTCCGCAAGCGCCGCCTGCTGAAACTGGCGCGGGTCTCCGCCGATGATTTCGAGCTGCGTTTCTGGTCCGGTTCCGATCTGGTCGCGATGTACACGCAGATCGCCGAACGGCGCCGCAGCCGCAGCGGCATGGAGAGCCTGTTCGAGGCCGGCTTCAAGGAGTTCGCCCGGCTGCGCAAGCAGAGCGGCGTCGAGCCGATGTCGGTGGTCGCCGGTTCGCAGCGTGCGATGCGTGTCGCCCTGGCCCGCGAGACCGATTACCTCGAAACCAACCTGAACTTCCTCGCCACGGTCGGTTCGACCAGCCCCTACGTCGGCCTGTTCGGCACCGTCTGGGGCATCATGAGTGCCTTCCGCGCGATCGGCGCGATGCAGAACGCGACCCTGTCGGTGGTCGCGCCCGGCATCGCCGAGGCGCTGGTCGCGACCGCGATGGGCCTGTTCGCGGCGATCCCGGCGGTCATCGCCTACAACCGTTACACCGACGATGTCGATCGTCTGGTCAACCGCTACGACACCTTCGTCGAGGAGTTCTCGAGCATCCTCCAGCGCCAGGCCCACCTGCGTCACCGTGATCACGATCATGGTCACGGCCATGACGACCACGATGATGTGCCCGAGCAGATCGACCACCACGGCAAGGACGAGGACTGAGCGATGGCGCGTTCCGAACGCCGCCGCGCGATGGCCGAGATCAACGTCGTGCCGTACATCGACGTGATGCTCGTGCTGCTGGTGATCTTCATGGTCACCGCGCCGCTGCTCAATCAGGGTGTCGAGGTTGACCTGCCGCAGGCTACCGCCGAACAGCTCCCGCGCACCGAGCAGGAGCCCATCGTGGTCAGTGTCGACATCAACGGCAATTACTATCTGAATCTCGGCGAGACGCCGGATGCGCCGATCGAGATGCGCGCCCTGCAGGTCAAGGTGGCCGCGATCCTGCGTCACCGGCCCGACATTCCGGTGCTGGTGCGCGGCGATCAGAGCGTCGACTACGGCCATGTGGTCCGCGTCATGACGCTGCTGCAGGCCGCTGGCGCGCCCAGCGTCGGCCTGATGACGCAGGAACCGCTCGCCACCACCGACGGCAAGAGTTGATCCGGAAGCGCTCATGTTTCGTCATCTGTTCCTCAATTTCCGCTCCTTCGTGTACTCCCTGCTGGTACACGTGCTCGCGGTGTTGTTGCTGATCATCAGCTTCGAGGGCTCCGTCTACACGCCGCGTGCCGATGCGCCCAAGGTCGAGCCGATCAAGGCCCAGGCAGTCTCCGAGCGGGACGTGATGGCCGAGATCGAGCGCATCAAGCAGCAGGACGTCGCCAAGGAAGAGGCCAAGCGCGAGTCCGAGGAACAGCTCGCCGCGATGCGGGCGGAGACCGAGCGCCTGGAGGAACAGCGTGCGGCCGAGGACAAGCGCCTCGCCGAACTGCGCAAGCAGAGCGAACAGGAGGCCAAGCAGGCGGAAGCCAAGCGCCAGGCCGAGGCAAAGCGTGTCGCCGAACTCGCCGCCGAACGTGAGGCCGAGGCCAAGGCCGCCGAAGCCGCCAAGCAGGTGGAGGTCAAAAAACTTGCCGACCTCAAGCGCCAGCAACAGGAATTGCAGGCGCAGAAGGAAGCCGAGGCGGAGCGTATCGCCGAGTTGAAAAAGACTCAGGAGACCGAGACGCAGCGCCTGGCGGAGTTGAAGAAGAACCAGGTCACCGAGACCGAGAAGCTGGCGGCGCTGAAGGCCGAGCAGGCCGAGAAGGCGGAACGCCTCAAGGCTGCCCAGGCTGCCGAGGAGCGCCGTCGCGAGGAACTCGAAAAGCTTGAGGCGGAGCGTGTCGCGCGGGCCAAGGAACTGGCGGCGATCGAGGCCGAGAAGAAGGCCGAAGCCGAGCGTCTGGCCAAGGCCAAGGCCGACAAGGAGCGCCTGGAGAAGGAACGCGCCGCCGAGGCTGCGCGCGTCGCCGAGCTCAAGCAAAAGCGCGAGGTGGAGGAGCGCAAGCGCCAGGAGGCCGAGCAGCGCAAACAGCTTGAACTCGCGCTCGAAGACGAAATGGCCGCCGAACGCCAACGACTGAAGAGCGCCCGCGAGCGCCAGATGGACAGCCTGCGCCTGCAATACATCGCCGCGATCCGCGACAAGGTCGAGCGGGTGTGGACCAACCCCGGCAAGCGCGGCCAGGATCTGCAATGCAGCGTGCTGGTCAGCCAGATCCCGGGTGGCGAGGTGGTGGACGTGCGTGTCAGCGAGTGCAATGGCGACAGCGTTTTCCAGCGTTCCGTCGAACAGGCCGTGCGCAAGGCGTCGCCGCTGCCGGCGGCACCCGATCCGGAATTATTTGAACGTCAGCTCCAATTCGTGTTCAAACCCAAGAATTGAGCCCGCTGACTCCCCGACGACAGAGCATCAAACACATGCCGCGACGCGCCTGGTTTACCTTCTTCACCCCGATTCTGGGGCTGTTCCTGGGTTTGTTGTCCCACACCGCGAACGCGGTGCTGACCATCGAGATCTCCGAGTACACCGCCAGCGCCCGCCCGATCGCGGTGGTGCCGTTCGGCTGGCCACAACCGGACAAGCCGCCACAGGACATCGCCTGGATCATCTCCAGCGACCTGACCCGCAGCGGCATGTTCAAGCCGCTGGCCGACGCCGATCTGGTTTCCCGGCCGACCGAATCCGCGCAGATCAACTTTCGCGACTGGCGTCTGATCGGCGCCGATCACATCGTCATCGGCAAGTTGCAGCCGGATGGCCCGGGCAAGTACATCGTGCAGTTCCAGTTGTTCGACGTGTTTTCCGGCGAGCAGTTGCTGGGTTTCAGTTTTCCCGCCAAGACAGACGAACTGCGCGGCGTCGCGCATCACATCAGTGACCTGATCTTCGAGGAGCTGACTGGTTTGCGCGGCGCGTTCAACACCCGTATCGCCTACATCACTTCCGGCAAGAACAACCGTAACGAGCACAAGCTCGTGGTCGCCGACGCCGACGGCTACAACCCGAAGGTCGTGTTGCAGTCCGATCAGCCGCTGATGTCGCCGTCCTGGTCGCCGGACGGCAATCGCCTGGCTTACGTTTCCTTCGAGGGCGGGCGTCCGTCGATCTGGATTCAGGAAGTGGTCAGCGGACAGCGTCGCAAGGTTGCGTCGCACAAGGGTATCAACGGTGCGCCCTCCTGGTCGCCGGATGCCCGGAGATTGGCGATGACGCTGTCCAAGGACGGTGACCCGGAAATCTACGTCCTCGATGTGCAGACCGGCGCACTGACCCGGCTCACCAACAACGCGGGCATCGACACCGAGGCGGTGTGGGCGCCGGACGGGCAGAGTCTGGTGTTCACTTCCGATCGCAGCGGTCGCCCGCAGATTTATCGGGTGGCGATGAACGGCGGGCCGGCGCAACGTGTGACCTTCGAGGGCGACTACAACGCCCGCGCGAGCTTTTCGCCGGATGGCAAGAAGCTGGCGATGGTCAACGGCGATGGCGGCAAGTACCGTATCGCCGTCAAGAATCTGGAAAACGACCTGACCCGCGTGTTGACCGACGGCACGCTGGATGAGTCACCGAGTTTCGCCCCCAATGGCGCGATGATCATTTACGCGAGCAAGTACGGTCAGCGCGACGTACTTGCGGCGGTGTCCGTCGACGGCTCAGTGCGGCAGCGTCTGGTATTGCAGGAAGGTGACGTGCGCGAACCGGCGTGGTCGCCCCTCGGCCCCTGACGTCATTCAGGACAAGGCGTTACATTTCGATCCACCCGTGGCCCATCGTCATATAAGAGGAACGATTCCATGAACCAGATTGTGAAGTTGCTGTTGATTGGCGTGTTTGCAGTCTCGCTGGCAGGTTGTGGTGACGATGCGACGCGAGGCAGCGGTGACGGCGGTGAAGTCGTCGAGGGCGCGGGTGGTGCAGGCGCGGCCGGCGGCGGCGCGGCCACTGCCGGAGCAGGTGGTGCGGGTAGGTTCTCCGGCGATGCGCTGGATAACCCCGACAGCCCGCTGTCCGTGCGGGTCATCTATTTCGAGTTCGACAGCGACGAGGTGCTGCCGGAATACCGCCCGACCTTGAATGCGCATGCCGAATACCTGGCCCGCAATCCCAGCGCGAGCGTCGTCATCGAGGGTCATGCCGACGAGCGTGGCACCCGCGAATACAACGTTGCTCTGGGCGAGCGCCGCGGTCAGGCCGTGCGTCGTCTGGTGCTGTTCCAGGGCGCTTCCTTCGACCAGGTCGAGGTCGTCAGCTACGGCGAGGAACGTCCGGTCTCGGTTGGCCATGACGAAGGCTCGTGGAAGCTGAACCGCCGCGCCGAGCTGAAGTACAAGGGCCATTGATGAGCGTCCGGAATCGTTTGCGTCCGGTCTGGGTCGCGATCGCGTTGGCAGCGGCGTTGCCGCTGCCCGCGGTCCATGCCGCGCCGGGCGATCTCGACGATCGCGTCAGTCGTCTGGAACGGCTGCTGGAAAGCCAGGTGCTGAACGAGATGCTGGACCGTGTCACGCGGCTCCAGCGTGAGGTTCAGCAACTGCGCGGTCAGCTTGAAGAGGCCAACCACCAGCTGGAAGGCGTGCGTAAACGCCAGCGCGAGCTGTATCTGGACGTCGACGGGCGCCTGCACAAGCTCGAGGCCGCCGGACCGGTTGCCGCACCCGCGGCGGCGGCACCGGCGGCTCAGCCGCCAACCGGGAACGCGCCGGTCAATGTCGATCCGCTGGCCGAGCAGCGGGTCTACGAGTCGGCCTTCAAGTTGCTCACGGACGGTCGTCACGCCCAGGCCAAGGCCGGGTTCCAGGCATACCTCGAGCAGTACCCGCAGGGCGATTACGCGGAAGAGTCGCAGTACTGGCTCGGTGAGATCGGTTACCAGACCCGCGACTTTGATTTCGCGCTCGCCGAATTCGGAAAACTGACCGAGCGGTTCCCGGACAGCAGCAAGCTGCCCAATGCGCTGCTCAAGGTCGGCTTCGTGCATTACGAAAAGGGCGACAAAAAAGCGGCTCGCAAGGTGCTGGAAGACGTCGAGAAGCGCTTTCCGGACACCACGGCCGCTCGGCTGGCAGGCAATCGTCTGCAGTTGATCAAGCGCGAGGGTGGTTGATCCCGATGGCGGAAAAGTCGCCCGCCGGTGACGACGCCGCGCGGCGGCTGCGGATCACCGAGATATTTCACTCCCTGCAGGGGGAGTCGCGCACGGTCGGCTTGCCAACCGTGTTCGTGCGTCTGACCGGTTGCCCGCTGCGTTGTGTCTATTGCGATACCGAATATGCATTCCGCGACGGACGCTGGATGGATATGGATGAGGTGCTCGGTGAGGTGGCCGCGTTCACGACCCACCACGTCACCGTGACCGGCGGTGAGCCCCTTGCCCAGAAGGCCTGTCTGCCGTTGCTCACCGCCCTGTGCGATGCCGGTCACGAGGTTTCGCTGGAAACCTCCGGAGCATTGGACGTGGCCGCGGTGGATCGCCGGGTGGTCAAGGTCATGGACCTGAAGACGCCCGGCTCCGGGGAGGTCGCGCGCAACCTCTACCGCAATCTCGAACACATCGGTGAGCGTGACCAGATCAAGTTCGTGGTGAGCGATCGCGAGGACTACGACTGGATGCGCGCTTGTCTGAAAGAACATGCGCTGTCCGGAAAGTGCGAAATCCTGGTATCGCCGGTGCACGGTCGCCTAGCGCCGGCACGTCTCGCGGAATGGGTTTTGGCCGACCGGTTGCCGGTGCGCTTCCAGATCCAGCTGCACAAGTACCTATGGGGCGAAGAGCGCGGGCGATGATCGATCGCGTCGACGACAAACGCGCCGTCGTGTTGCTGTCCGGTGGCTTGGATTCGGCCACCGTGCTCGCCCAGGCCCGGGCTGCCGGATATCGGCCCTACGCCCTGAGTCTGGCCTACGGACAGCGGCACAGCGCCGAACTGCGGGCGGCGGCGCGGGTCGCGGCGGCGCTCGGCGCGTTCGAGCACAAGGTCATTGAACTCGATCTGCGTGCGATTGGTGGTTCAGCCCTGACGGACTCCAGCATCGCGGTGCCCGAGACACCCAGTGACGGCATTCCCGTGACCTACGTGCCGGCCCGCAACACGGTGTTCCTGTCGCTCGCCCTGGGTTGGGCAGAAGTGCTGGATGCGCGCGACATCTTCGTCGGCGTCAATGCGGTGGATTACTCGGGCTACCCCGATTGCCGGCCAGCCTTCATCGACGCCTTCGAGAAACTCGCCAATCTCGCCACCAAGGTCGGCGTCGAGCAGGGTGGATTGCGTATCCACGCACCCCTGATCGAGATGAGCAAGGCGGACATCATCCGCGCGGGCACCGCGTTGGGCGTCGACTACGCGCTGACGGTCTCCTGTTACGCGGCCGATGACCAGGGCCGCGCCTGCGGACGTTGCGATTCCTGCCGCCTGCGCGCGCAGGGTTTTACTGATGCCGGGATTGCCGATCCCACTCGTTATCGCGAAGACCGTTGAACTTGGGTATCATCGCGCGTTTTTCGGGCCGTTAGCTCAGTCGGTAGAGCATCTGACTTTTAATCAGGTGGTCGTGCGTTCGAGTCGCACACGGCCCACCATCACCCTGGAAGCCCGCCGTCATGGCGGGCTTTCGCGTTTTCAGGGGCGCGATTTCTTGTCGTCTTCCTCGGCCGTCTCCAGTTCGCGCAGGCGCGTGGCGATACGGGAGCGCGCGTAGTAGTCGTCGCTGGCCGCGCGTTGCGCCTGTTTGAGCTGCTGGATCGCCAGCTCGCGATTATCTTCGAGCAGGTATTTCTCCGCCTGGGCCTCGTGTGCGGCCACCTGATGCCCACTCTTGGCCGCCGCTGCCGCGAGCAGCGTCCATGTGTCCACATCGGCATTGCCTTCGCGGTTATGGGCCTGGAGCAGGCGATAGGCGCCCTCGGCATCGTTGGCGGAGAGGCTGGCGCGGGCCAGTGCCAGGGTGAGCGTGTGGTCGCCCGGATAGAGGCTCATCCCCTGGCGCAGCGATGCGAGGGCCTGGTCGGCGCGTCCGAGGGCGAGCAACGATTCCGCGCGGGCGAGGTAATACGGCACGCGCAGCGCATCGTCGGCGAGCAGGGATTCGAGTATGCGTGCCGCCTCCTCGTATTGGGCCAGCTGATTGAGCAGCAGGGCCTCGCCGTAGCGGATCGCGACGCGGCGCTCCGGTGCAAGGGCCCCCTTCTGGTCGCGCAGGCGGGCGAGCAGGGCGCGTCCATCCTTCGAGCCGAGCACCTGCACACGCATGCGCATCAGCTCGAATACCTGCGGGTCCGGGTTTTTCGGCTTTCCCCAGGCCTCGGCGCGCCCCAACGCGTCGGCGACGCGGTTGCTGTTGACCGGGTGGGTGCGCAGAAATTCCGGGGCCTGTTCGCCGTAGTAGCGACTCTCGCGTTCCAGGCGCGCGAAGAAGCCACCCATGTAATGAGGGTCGAAGCCGGCGCTGCCGAGAATGCCGATGCCTATCCGGTCCGCTTCCTGTTCATTGGCGCGGGTGAAGTTGATCTTTTGCTGCACGCTGCCGGCGAGGCCGCCGAACAGGGCGGCGTCGGCGACCTGCGAATTCGCACCACGCGCGAGCAGGACGGCACTCAGGATCGCGACCGCAAGTGGTACCGAGAACTGCTCGGCCGCTTCGAAGGTGCGCGCCATGTGTCGCTGCGTGACGTGCGCGATTTCGTGTGCCATGACCGCGGCGAGTTCGTCTTCGGTATCAGCAAATTCTATGAGGCCGGTGAATATGCCGATGTAACCACCGGGCGCGGCGAAGGCGTTGATGCTGCCCTCGTTGACCACGAAGAAGTAATAGCGCTGACCGAGGCTGTCGGCGCTGGCGAGCAGGCGGTCACCGAGGCCCTGGATATATGCATTGACCAGCGTGTCGTCGAGCAGATCGCCCGATTCCCGAAGCGACAGAAAGAGCGATCGACCGAGGTTGCGTTCGTCCGTGGGCGTAAGCAGGGCGCCAGCCGGGTCGCCGATATCGGGCAGATCGATGGGATGCAGAATCAGCGGCGAGTCCTGTGCCGACAGGACCGGAGCACACATGCTTGCGACCAGCACACCAATCCGCGTGAGTCTCTGCAACGCGCCTCGGGAGACGCCGATTCGCGACCGATTACAGGAACATTTGCAGGGTCTTCGGGAGGGCTTCATGGGCGGTATTTTAGGCGTGGAATGCTCATCGACCGGACTGTGTACGGATTGACTTCATAAATGTTTTGTATAAGAATATCGGCAATTTCTTATCGTATGCCGAGGTATCGACCGTGTTCGGAATCAACGAAATCGACGCGGCGACACTCTCCCAGTGGTCTGATGAAGGCAAGGCATTTCGCCTTATAGACGTGCGCACGCCAATGGAAGTTGCGCGCGGAATCATTCCGCAGGGTGAGTTTTTGCCGCTCAACCACCTGCCGTACCAGATGGATAGCATCGAACGTGACAAGCCGGTGATCTTCTATTGCCGGACGGGTGCGCGTTCCGGTCAGGCCACCGCCTTCTTTCAGGCGCGGGGCTTCCAGAACGTTTACAACCTGCGTGGCGGGATCATGGATTGGGCCCGGAATGGCGGCGCGATTGTCGCTCCGGAACAGGACCCGATGCAGGCGGGAATGATGTAAGGGACTTTGTCACCGAACACTGTTCGTTCGGTTGCAACTTAGGTTGCAAAGGGTGGGGCGGCTACGTATAGTCCGCCCCGCTCATCGGATGCGGGGTGGAGCAGTCTGGCAGCTCGTCGGGCTCATAACCCGAAGGTCGTAGGTTCAAATCCTACCCCCGCTACCACTATTCATAGAAAGAGCCCCGCGTGTCGGGGCTTTTTCATTCCTTGCCCCGGCATTGCGGAAGGCAAGGGGGTACGGGCCGAGAGCCCGTTTTTTTTTGCCTGTTCGGGGCGACCCGGATGGGCCAGGACATCGGAGTTCGGTGTTGGCGATCGATCTTGACCAGCTGCTGGAGCCGTCGGTACGCGCGATGGGCTGCGAGTTGCTCGGCATCGAGTACCGGCCCCACGTGCATGGCGGATTGCTGCGCCTGTACATCGATAAACCCGGCGGGGTGATGATCGATGATTGCGAGCGTGTCAGCCATCAGGTCAGCGGCGTTCTGGATGTCGAGGATGTGGTGCCGGGCAAGTACACCCTGGAGGTTTCATCGCCGGGGATGGACCGTCCGTTGTTCAAGCCGGAACAGTATCCGCCGTACGTCGGCGAGACCGTGCGTGTGACCACCAGCGTGGCCATCGACGGTCGCCGCAAGTTCCGGGGCGAGTTGAAGCGCGTGCAGGAAACGAAGGTGGTCGTCGAGGTCGACGGCGCCGAATTCGAGATTCCGTTCACGGCAATTACCAAGGCCAGGCTGGTTCCTGATTTCGATGCCGCCCTGTCGGGTGGCGCGGACAGCGACGAGTAAATCGGGGGAAGTGGGAAGTGAACAATAAAGAGATTCTTTTGGTCGTCGAGGCTGTCTCCAACGAGAAGGGCGTCGAGAAAGAGATCATCTTCGAGGCCATCGAAGCGGCCCTCGCCACCGCTGCCAAGAAGCGCAGCCTGGGTGACATCGAGGTGCGCGTCGCGATCGACCGCAAGACCGGTGATCACGAGACCTTCCGCCGCTGGCAGGTCGTCGACGAGAACGACGAGGAACTCGAGGAGTTCATCGCCGACCACATGATCCGCGTCGAGGACGCCAAGGCGCAGAATCCCAAGCACGAACTCGGCGACTGGATCGAAGAACCGATGGAGAACGTCTCCTTCGGTGGTCGCATCGCCGCCCAGACCGCCAAGCAGGTCATCGTGCAGAAGGTGCGCGAGGCCGAGCGCAAGCGCGTGGTCGAGGCCTACGAGGGCCGCGAGAACGAGCTGGTCACCGGCATCGTCAAGCGCGTCGAGCGCGGCAACATCTACATCGACCTGGGCAGCAACGCCGAGGCGATGATCCCGCGCGATAAGACCATCCCGCGCGAATCGATCCGCAGCGGCGACCGTATCCGCGGCCTGCTCTACGAGATCAATGAAGACGTGCGTGGCCCGCAGCTGTTCGTCAGTCGCACCGCGCCGCGCCTGATCATGGAGCTGTTCAAGATCGAGGTGCCCGAGGTCAGCCACGGCCTCATCGAGATCCTCGCCGCAGCCCGCGACCCGGGCTCGCGCGCCAAGATCGCGGTCAAGTCCAACGACCCGCGCATCGATCCGGTGGGTGCCTGCGTCGGCATGCGCGGTTCGCGCGTGCAGGCCGTCTCCAACGAGCTGTCCGGCGAACGCGTCGACATCATTCCCTGGGATGAGAACCCCGCCCAGTTCGTGATCAACGCGATGTCGCCGGCCGAGGTCCAGTCCATCGTCATGGACGAGGAGACCCAGTCCATGGACATCGCGGTCGCCGAGGACAAGCTCTCCCAGGCCATCGGTCGCGGTGGCCAGAATGTGCGTCTCGCCAGCCAGCTGACCGGCTGGGAACTGAACGTCATGTCCGAGGCCGACGCCGAAGCCAAGTCCGAGGCCGAAGGCCAGAAACTCCAGCAGCTGTTCATGGATCAGCTGGATGTCGACGAAGAGGTCGCGGCCATCCTGGTTCAGGAAGGCTTCACGACGCTGGAAGAAGTTGCCTACGTGCCGACCGAGGAACTGCTCGGCATCGAGGAATTCGACGAGGAGATCGTCGAGGAGCTGCGCAACCGTGCCCGCGACGCGCTGCTCACCAAGGCCATCGCCGCCGAGGAAGAGCTGAGCTCCGAGCCCGCCGATGACCTGCTCAACATGGACGGCATGACCCGCGAACTGGCCTATGTGCTGGCCAGCCGTGGCGTGGTCAGCATGGAAGACCTCGCCGAGCAGGCCACCGATGACCTGCTGGACATCGAGGGCATGGATGAAGCACGTGCAGCACAGCTGATCATGACCGCGCGCGCGCCGTGGTTCGAGGATGCCGAGTAACCGACAGCGTCTGGTTCGCTTCGTACACGGCACACACGGCACACACTGGCGCCACGCAAAGGGGAACAGCCATGGCAGATACAACGGTTAAACAGCTCGCCGAGACGGTCGGCATTCCGGTCGACAAACTGCTCGGGCAATTGGTCGAGGCCGGGCTGAGCGCGAAAGGCGCGGATGACACGATCAGCGGCGACGAGAAGATCAGACTGCTGACCTTCCTGCGCGAATCCCACGGGCGTTCCGACAAGCTGGGCGTCGGCGAACCGAAGAAGGTCACGCTGAAGCGCAAGTCCGTCGAGACCTTGAAGGTCGGTGGCGGCGCCGGGCGCGCCAAGACCGTCAACGTCGAAGTCCGCAAGAAGAAGACGTACATCAAGCGCAGCGTCGTCGAGGACAAGCAGCGCGAGGAACTCGAAGCGCAGCGCGCCGCCGAGGACGAGGCGCGCAAGCTCGCCGAGGCCGAGGAGGCGAAGCGTCGTGAGGCCGACGAGGCCAAGCGCGCGACCGAGGAGGCTGAGCGCCGGAAGGCCGAAGAGGAAGCCGCCCGCCAGAAGGCCGAGGAAGAGGCTGCCCGCATCGCCGCGATCGAAGAGGCGCGTCGGCAGGCGGATCTGGCCGCCGTCGAGGCCAAGCGCAACGAGCCGGTCAAGCGCACCGAGGCGGCCAAACCGGTCGCTGACAAGCGTCCGGTCAAGAAGGGTGGCGGCGGTGGTGCCGGTGTGGGCCGTCGCGACGAGCGCGAAGGCAACGACGAGCGTCTGCACGTCGCGCCGGGCAAGAGCGGTCGTCGTCCCAAGAAGGGCGGCAAGGCACGCCAGCGCAACGTCACCGTGGGCGAGACCAAACACGCGTTCCAGGCGCCGACCGCGCCGGTGGTGCGTGAGGTCGCGATCCCCGAGACCATCACGGTCGCCGAACTGGCCGCGAAAATGGCCGTCAAGGCCACCGAAGTGATTAGGACCCTGATGGGAATGGGCGCGATGGCGACCATCAACCAGGTGCTCGATCAGGACACCGCGACCCTGGTGGTCGAGGAGATGGGTCATACCCCGAAATTGCTGTCCGCCACCGAACTCGAGGACACCCTGCTCGATCGCGAGACGATCGGTGAGCCGGAGCCGCGTCCGCCGGTGGTGACCATCATGGGCCACGTCGACCACGGCAAGACCTCGCTGCTCGACTACATCCGCAAGACCCGCGTCACCGCTGGCGAGGCGGGTGGCATCACCCAGCACATCGGTGCCTATCACGTCGAAACCAGTCGCGGCGTCGTCTCCTTCCTCGACACCCCGGGCCACGCCGCGTTCACCGCGATGCGTGCCCGTGGCGCCAAGGCCACCGACATCGTCGTGCTCGTGGTTGCCGCCGATGACGGCGTGATGCCGCAGACCGAGGAAGCGATCCAGCACGCCCGCGCAGCCGGCGTGCCGATCGTGGTCGCGATCAACAAGATCGACAAATCCTCCGCCGACCCGGAGCGGGTCACCAGCGAGCTCGCGCAGAAGAACGTGCTGCCCGAGGAGTGGGGTGGCGACACGCAGTTCGTCAAGGTCTCGGCGAAGACCGGCGAGGGCATCGACAGCCTGC
Organism: Gammaproteobacteria bacterium; assembly: GCA_024234895.1. Classification (GTDB taxonomy): domain Bacteria; phylum Pseudomonadota; class Gammaproteobacteria; order JACKNK01; family JACKNK01; genus JACKNK01. The sequence goes on along the minus strand of JACKNJ010000004.1, from coordinate 233,370 downwards.
TGGACGCGCTGTCCATCCAGGCCGAGGTGCTCGAGCTCAAGGCCATCGCCAAGGGGCCGGCGAAGGGTGTGGTCATCGAATCGCGCCTCGACAAGGGCCGCGGTCCGGTCGCCTCCGTACTGATCCAGGAAGGCGAGCTGAAGAAGGGCGACATCGTCCTGGCCGGCAAGGAATACGGCCGCGTGCGCGCCATGTTCGACGAGACCGGCAAGCCCACGGACAAGGCGGGCCCGTCGATCCCGGTCGAGATCCTCGGCCTGTCCGGCACGCCGGGCGCGGGCGAGGATATGCTGGTCGTGCCCGATGAGCGCAAGGCGCGCGAAATCGCGCTGTTCCGCGAGGGCAAGTTCCGCGACATCAAGCTGGCCGCGCAGCAGGCCTCCAAGCTCGAAAACATGTTCGAGCGCATGGGCGAGGAAGAGATCAAGACCTTCAACATCATGATCAAGGCCGACGTGCAGGGCTCGGTCGAGGCGCTGCGCGACTCGCTCGAAAAGCTCTCCACCGACGACGTGCGCGTCAAGGTCGTGGCCGGTGCGGTGGGCGGCATCAGCGAATCCGACGTCAACCTGGCGTTGGCCTCCGAGGCCGTGCTGTTCGCGTTCAACGTGCGTGCCGATGCCTCGTCGCGCCGCCTGATCCAGGAATCCGGTCTGGACGTGCGCTACTACAGCGTCATCTACGATGTCATCAATGACGTGCGCGACGCGATGACCGGCATGCTGGGTTCCGAGGTCCGCGAGGAATTCATCGGTCTGGCCGAGGTCCGCGACGTGTTCCGTTCCTCCAAGCTCGGCGCCATCGCCGGCTGTCTGATCGTCGACGGCGTGGTCAAGCGCAGCAACCCGATCCGCGTGCTGCGCAACAACGTGGTCATCTTCCAGGGCGAACTCGATTCGCTGCGCCGCTTCAAGGATGACGTCAACGAGGTCCGCGCCGGCACCGAATGCGGTATCGGCGTGAAGAACTACAACGACGTCAAGGCGGGCGACCAGATCGAATGCTTCGAGCGGGTCGAGGTCCAGCGCACCCTGTAAGGGGCGATTGCGATGCCGAAGGAATTTTCCCGCACCGAACGGCTCGGCGAGCAGCTCCAGCGTGAGCTCGCCGAGCTGATCCGCGACGAACTGAAAGACCCGCGTCTCGGCCTGGTCACGGTGACCGCGGTCGAGATCAGTCGCGACCTGTCGCACGCCAAGGTGTTCGTCACCGAGATGCTCGACGGCAAACGCCAGGAGAGCATCAAGGCGCTGCGTTCGTCCGCCGGTTTCCTGCGCCGCGAGATCGGCAGGCGTCTGAGTGTCCGCATGATTCCGGAACTGCACTTCCACTACGACGAGTCGGTCGAGGAGGGCGCCCGCATGGATCGCCTGATCGATCAGGCCATTGCCTCCGATCGCCACGAAGACGACTAGGGTGCGATAGCCGCGCGGGTGCTGTCGTCACGGGACGCCGGAACCCTGCCTGGTGGCCATTCGCGGGCAAGCCCGCTCCCACATTTCCTTTCGACCCTATTGCCAGAGATATTTGCATGAGCCGACGCCACCGTTTCCGTGGCCGCCAGGTCAATGGCGTGCTGTTGTTCGACAAGCCGATCGGCATGAGCTCGAACGAGGCGCTGCAGAAGGTCAAACGTTTGTTCAAGGCGGCCAAGGCTGGCCACACCGGCAGCCTCGACCCGCTCGCCACCGGCCTGCTGCCGTTGTGCTTCGGTCACGCCACGCGGATGTCGGCATTCCTGCTCGACTCGGACAAGCGTTACGTGGTGCGCTGCAAGCTCGGTGAGCGCACCGAGACCGCCGACGCCGAGGGCGAGGTCATCGAGACCCGCCCGGTGCCGCCGCTCGATGCTGACAAGCTGAACGCGGCGATGGACCCGTTCCGGGGCGAGATCGAACAGATCCCGCCGATGTATTCCGCGCTCAAGCACGAGGGTGAACGCCTCTACAAACTGGCCCGCAAGGGCGTTGAGGTCGAACGCGAGCCGCGCAAGGTCACCATCCATGAACTCACGCTGATCGAACTGGCCGGGGACGAGATGGAGCTCAACGTGCGCTGCTCGAAAGGCACCTACGTACGCACCCTGGTCGAGGACCTCGGCGAGGTGCTGGGTTGCGGCGCGCACGTCATCGCCCTTCGCCGCAGCGGCGTGGGGCCCTTCGACGGTGCGGACATGCGCACCTTCGAGGAACTGGAGGCCGTGCTCGCCGCCGCCGACGGGGACCTCAAGTCGCTGGATGCCCTGCTGCTGCCACTGGATGCCGCGGTCCGTGACTGGCCCGAGGTGCGTCTGACCCCAGATTCCGCGTTCTACGTCCGCCAGGGGCAACCGGTGCTGGTGCCGAAGGCGCCGACCAGCGGCATGGTCCGCATCTACGAGAACGACGACGAATTCATCGGTGTCGGCGAGATCCTCGACGATGGGCGCGTCGCGCCGAAGCGGATGTTCCTCGGCGAGTGAGGCATCGGCCGGGGCTGGCTTCGACCCCGCTCAGCCAGTGATCGCGTCCCGCTGGCTGAGCGGAGTCGACGCCAGCCAGTTCGCGGCCAAGGGTGTCGCACTGCACTAAAATTGTCGGCTCTGGAAATTGTCCCGGCGGCAACCATGAAGTTTCTGCATCTCGGTCTGCGTGAACGCTTCGAGTTCGAGGGCGAAGTCTATACCAAGTCCTCGCCGATGATCGCGACCCGCGAGCGCGATGGCTCCACGCGTGCGATCGCCCGTTCCGCCAACGTCCGCCCGCTCGACGGCACCGCGCCGGTGCCGGTCATCGAGAATCCGACCGCGCTGCCCGTCCTCTACCAGGAGGCCCGCGCGCTGATCGCGGGTCTGCCGGTCAGTGACGAGACCGCCCGCACGAACGCGCTGGTTCGGCTCGATGCCATCTACCACGAGGCCACGCGTGCCAAGGAGTGACGGCCCCATCGGGGTCTTCGATTCCGGCCTCGGCGGTCTGTCCGTGCTGCGCCACGTGCGGGCCTTGCTCCCCAACGAAGATCTCGTCTACGTCGCCGACAGCGCCTATCTGCCCTACGGCGGCAAGCCGCCGGAGCTGGTTCGCGAACGGGTCGACGAGATCGGCGGACGCCTGATCGAGCAGGGCGCGAAGGCCCTGGTGGTCGCCTGCAACACCGCCACCGCGTTCGGCATCGATGCCCTGCGCGCGCGGTTCGATCTGCCGGTGATCGGCATGGAGCCGGGGGTGAAGCCGGCGGCGAGTTGCACGCAGACCGGCACCATCGGCGTGCTGGCCACCGCCGGTACGCTGTCCAGCACCCGCTTCCAGAACCTGATGCACAAGCATGCCGGGGCCGCGCGGGTGATCGCCCAACCCTGTCCCGGCTGGGTGGAACTGGTCGAGAGCGGCGACTGGCATTCGCCCGCCGCCCGCGAAAAGCTGCGCCACTCGCTGATGCCGGTCCTGCACGCCAACGCCGACGTGCTGGTCCTCGGCTGCACGCATTTCCCGTTCCTGCGCGATGCCCTGACCGGGATCGCCGGCCTCGGCGTGACCATCATCGATACCGGCGAGGCGGTCGCGCGGGAGCTCAAGCGCCGCCTCGGTCAGGCGGGACTGCTGGCGGCTGGCCCGGCGGTGGGCACGATCCGCTGCTTCACGACCGGCGACATCGACGCGGTCCGCCCCCTGGTCGCGAAGCTGTGGGGCGCACCGCTGACCGTGGCGTCATTTCGTTGACGCGTTGATGCCGCACCAGCTTCAAGCTAAGTTCGCGTATCGCCACGATAACGAGGCACGCCGATGAGCGAAGCCCAGCGCCAGGCCACCACCACCGACGCGGCCGAGACCACCCCGGAGCTGCATCCGGACGTCGTGCACATGAACCCGCATGAGGAGCATCCCCGGCAGGCGGAGATGCCGTTCGCGATCGTGCAGGGGGCGCCGGTCACCCAGATTCCCCAGGATCTCTACATCCCGCCGGATGCGCTGGAGGTGTTCCTGGAGGCCTTCGAAGGCCCGCTCGACCTGCTCCTCTACCTGATCAAGCGCCAGAACCTCGACATCCTCGACATCCCGATCGCGGACATCACCCGGCAGTACATGTCCTACATCGAACTGATGAAGGACCTGCGTCTGGAACTGGCCGGCGAATACCTGCTGATGGCCGCCGTGCTGGCCGAGATCAAGTCGCGCATGCTGCTGCCGCGTCCGCCCAGCGAGGAGGGCGAGGAAGAGGATCCGCGCGCCGAGCTGGTGCGTCGGTTGCAGGAATACGAACGCTTCAAGAAGGCCGCCGCCGACATCGACGACCTGCCGCGCGTCGGCCGCGACATCCATCTGGTCGGTACCGAACTCGCCGAGCGCAAGGTGCTCAGGCTGCAACCGCAGGTCGATCTGCAGGAGCTGCTGCTCGCCTTCCGCGACGTGATGTCGCGCGCCGACATGTTCAGCTCCCACCAGGTCGAGCGCGAGCCGCTGTCCGTGCGCGAACGCATGTCACAGGTGTTGTCGCTGCTGCGGCCCGGCAATTTCACGCCGTTCGAGACCCTGTTCGATCCGGCGGAGGGGCGTCCCGGCGCGGTCGTGACCTTCCTGGCGGTGCTCGAACTGCTCAAGGAAACCCTCATTGATCTGGTCCAGAACGAGCCGTTCGCGCCGATCCACGTCAAGGCAGCCGGTTAGTGGAAACCCCGCCGCTCAAGTTCATCGTCGAGGCCGCCCTGCTGGCCGCCGGCGGGCCGCTCAAGGTCGAGCAGATGATCGAACTGTTCGAGGAGGGCAGACGGCCATCCAAGCAGGACGTGCACAAGGCCCTGCACGATCTCGGCGAGGACTACGCGGAGCGGGGCATCGAGATCAGGGAGGTCGCCAGCGGCTGGCGCATCCAGGTGCGCGAGCGCATGGGCAACTGGGTCGCGCGCCTGTGGGAGGAGAAGCCCTCGCGCTACTCGCGCGCGCTGCTCGAAACCCTGGCGCTGATCGCCTACCGCCAGCCGATCACGCGCGGCGAGATCGAGGACGTGCGCGGCGTGACGGTCAGCTCCAGCATCATCAAGACCTTGCTCGAGCGCGACTGGGTGCGTGTCGTCGGTCATCGCGACGTGCCCGGTCGCCCGGCCATGTACGCGACCACCCGGCAGTTCCTCGACTACTTCAATCTGAAGGCGCTCGACGAACTGCCGTCACTGGCGGAACTGCGTGACCTGGACGCGTTGACCGCGCAGCTCGATTTCGGCCTGCCGTCCGCCGAAGCGGAGGCCGAGGATGAACCCGTCGCCGACGAAGGGGCGTGATCGGCGCGTCGTTAAGCGCAAGGGCGCGAAGACGCCAAGATGATTCGTGTGTGGGCGCGTTGAGCAATCAACCATTTCCTTGGCGTCCTTTGCGCTTAATCGGGCAGTGGAAACACGGCACAATCCACGCACTCCCCCAAGCCCATCCTTACCCATGAAATACGACCCCCGTCCCCTCTGGCGGCGCTGGCTGCCTGAGGTGATCCTGGTGATCGCGATCCTGTTCGCGGTCAACTGGTGGAACACCCGCAACGCCGCGCGCGGCCCGGTGCCGCCGTTGCAGGCGGTAACGCTGAGCGGCGCGGAATTCAACGTCGAGCAGTTTCGTGGCAAGCCGGCGGTGATCCACTTCTGGGCCTCGTGGTGCCCGATCTGCCGCGCCGAACAGGACGCGATCGACGCGGTCGGCGAGGACCACGCCCTGATCACGGTGGCGATGCAGTCCGGCGACGACCTGACGGTGCAGGGCTATCTGGACGACAACAAGCTGAAGTTCGCGGTCATCAACGACCGCAAGGGCGAGCTTGCGGATCGTTTCGGCGTGACCGGCGTGCCGACCAGCTTCGTGCTCGACCGGACCGGCGAGATCCGCTTCATCGAGCGCGGCTACACGACCAGCTGGGGCCTGCGTTTCCGTCTCTGGCTCGCCGAAGTCACTGCTGGCTGAGACGGAAGGCGATATCCAGCCGGAACTCTGCCGGCGCGTCCAGGTAGCGACCGGCGGGCTGGAACGGGGCGATGCCTTCGACGGCGGCGAGCGCCGCCTGGTCCAGTGCGGTGTGGCCCGATGCCGCGTCCAAGGTCAGCCCCTCGATGCGCCCGTCCGGCGTCAGCGTGAAGCCGACCGTGGCGGTGCCCTGCTGGCCACGGCGGCGCGCGCTGAACGGATAGCGCTTTTGATCCTCGATCGCATGCCGCAGCAGCCGGGCCAGATCCGCTTGGGCCAGCTCCGCGCCGGCCTGATCGCGGGACTGTGTGGTCCTGGTCGGCGACGTCGGGGACGTGGTCGGCGTGGTGGTCCGCGTGGGCGCGGGCGGTGACGCCGCGACCGCAGGTGGAGCGGGCTGCGCGGCGGGTTTGGCCGGCGGCTTTTTTGCCTGAACCGGCTTCGGCTTTGGCTGCGGATTCGGCGTCAGCGCGGGCGCAGGCTCGGGCACGGACTCCGGAGTGATCGCGGCGACGGGTTCCGGCGACGCTTCTGGCGGTGTTTCTGGCGGTGTTTCAGGGAGTGCTTCGGCAACCGCTGCGGGCGCTGGCGCAGGTTTCGTGAGTCGCACCGCCAGGGTCGGCGCGGTCGCCATCGCCGCGTCCGTCCCGCTGTGTGGCCACCAGTGCCAGCCAGCCATCGCGATGACATGCAGTCCGACCGATACCAGCACCCATGCCCGCAGTCGCGGCCCCGGCTTGCGGTCGGCAGACGGCGACACGCGGGGTCCGGCGGGCAGGATGGCTGGGTTCATCGACGACATCGAAGCAGGGTCACGGGGGGCGGCCGGCAAGCATGGAAGCCACCTCGGACAGGTGCAAGTGCGCCGATCGGCGGATAGGCTGAGGTGCGTCAATATCGCCGTCGATTCGGCTTTGGGGGGATTCGCTACGGGCGTAACCTCGACGCTTTCATGTCGACGTAATCGAGGGTCAGTTCATGTTCGAAGCCACCAAGGTCGGGCGCAAGGTTCGCAAGCAGGATTTCAAGGATCAGATCCCGGAGCTGCGCACCGAACTGCTCGATATCCAGCGGCGTCTGGCCGACAGCGGCACCCCGGTCATCGTCCTCGTCGCGGGCATAGAGGCGGCCGGCAAGGGTGAAGTGGTCGACCGGCTGAACGAGTGGCTGGACACCCGCGGCATGCAGACTTGGGCGTTCTGGGACGAGAGCGACGAGGACCGCGAACGCCCGCGCTACTGGCGTTTCTGGAATGCGATGCCGCCACGCGGCCAGATCAGCGTGCTGTTCGGCGGCTGGTACCAGGACCCGCTCGAACGCCACATGCACGGCAAGTGCAGCGATCGCGACCTGGAAGTCGAACTGCGCCGCATCGAGGAATTCGAACGCATGCTGTCGATGGACGGCGCGTTGATCGTGAAATTCTGGTTCCACATGTCCGAGAAGGATCAGAAGGCGCGCTTCAAGAAGCTCTCCCGCGACGACCGCAGCCGCTGGTCGATGATGCCGGAGAAATCCAAATTTTCTGAACACTACGAGCGCTTCGAGCGGCTCGCCGAACACGTGGTCAGCGAGACCGATACCGGCATCGCGCCGTGGTATCTGGTCGAGGCCTCGGACACCCGCTACCGCGATCTCGCGGTCGGCAAGACCCTGCTGGACGCCATCAAGGCACGCCTCGACAACCCGGTCGACGGCACCAGCACGCACACCGCACGCAGCCCCAGCCTGCCCGATCTGCCGGACGCCAGGCGCACGCTGCTCGACGAACTCGATCTTGGCGTGACCATCAGCGACGAGGACTACACGCGTCGTCTGCAGGCGTTGCAGGACGAGCTCGGCGACCTGGCCTGGGCGGCCTACAAGGCCAAGCGTTCCGTGGTGCTGGTGTTCGAAGGCTCGGATGCCGGTGGCAAGGGCGGCGCGATTCGCCGCATCACCAACGCGGTCGATTCACGCCTGTACCGCACGATCCAGGTCGCCGCGCCGACCGACGAGGAACGCGCGCACCACTACCTGTGGCGCTTCTGGCGGCACATCCCGCGCGCCGGGCGCATGACCATCTACGACCGCTCCTGGTATGGCCGCGTGCTGGTCGAGCGCGTCGAGGGTTTCGCCACCGAGGCGCAGTGGAGCCGCTCCTACTACGAGATCAACGAGTTCGAACAGCAGCTTTCCGACGCCGGCATCATCGTCGTCAAGTTCTGGCTGCACATCAGCAAGGAAGAGCAGTTGCGGCGCTTCAAGGAACGCGAGGAGACCCCGCACAAGCAGCACAAGATCACCGATGAGGACTGGCGAAACCGCGACAAGTGGGAGGAGTACACCCACGCGGTCAACGACATGATCAACCGCACCAGCACGCACCGCGCGCCGTGGGTGGTGATCCCCGGCAACGACAAGCACTACGCCCGCGTCGCGGTGCTGGAGGCGGTCACCAAGGCGATCCGCAAGGCCTTGAAGGACAAGAAGAAGGACTGACCGAAACGTATCGGTTGGCGGGGTTCATGAGCGGCTTTGGCCGCAATGTGCCATCGATCGGAGCCGATCGCGGCTGAAGCCGCTCCTACGGTGGGGCGGAGCGTTGTCGTGGGGGCGGCTTGCTGTTGTAGGAGCGGCTTTAGCCGCGAAGTGCTTTCGATCTGAGCTGATCGCGGCTGAAGCCGCTCCTACGGTTTGCAGGTAGCCCTGTGTGGCGGCGGTCTGTTGTCGTGGCGGGCTTGCCCGCTCCGACAAAAGGGGGGGTCTCAGGGCTTCACCCACCACGCATCGAAGCCCAGCGCGTACTTCGGCGTCACCTCGGGGCGACCGAACTTGTCCCAGTAGGCCACCCGGAACACGCGGTTGTGCCACTGCGGGATCACGTAGAAATTCCACAGCAGCACGCGGTCCAGCGCACGGGTGCGGTCGATCAGCGATTGCCGGTCGGGTGCGGCGATGATGCGGTCGACCAGCGCATCGACGACGGGGTCGTTGACGCCGGCCAGGTTGCGGCTGCCGTTGGTGTTGGCGACCTTGCTGCCCCAGAAATCGCGCTGTTCGTTGCCCGGCGACAGCGACTGGCCGAAGGTCGAGATGACCATGTCGAAGTCGAAATCGTCGATCCGCTGCTGGTACTGCGTCTGGTCGACGGTGCGCACCTTCGCGGTGATGCCGATGCGTTCCAGGTTGCGCGTGTACGGCAGCACGATGCGCTCGAACGTCGGTGACACCAGCAGGATCTCGAATTCGAACGGGGCGCCGGCACCTGCGTTGACCAGCTTGCGGTCCTTGATCGTCCAGCCGGCGGATTCCAGCAGGCGGAGCGCGTCGCGCTGCTGCGTGCGGATGCGACCGCTGCCATCGCTGACCGGCGGCTCGTAGGCGGTGGTGAACACGCGCTCCGGGAGCTGATCGCGGAACGGTTCCAGTTCGGCCAGCTCGCCGCCTTCCGGCAGGCCGCGCGAGGCCAGCTCGGAATTGGCGAAATAGCTCTTCGTGCGGGTGTAGGCACCGTGGAACAGGTTCTCGTTGGTCCATTCGAAATCGAACAGCAGGCCCAGTGCTTCGCGCACGCGCGGGTCGGCGAACAGGTCACGGCGGGTGTTGAACACGAAGCCCTGCATGCCGCTCGGGCGTTCGTTGGGGATTTCGACCTTCCGCACCTTGCCGTCGCGCAGCGCCGGGAAGTCGTAACCGGTCGCCCAGACCTTGGCCACGTTCTCGCTGCGGAAGTCGACATCGCCGCCCTTGAATGCCTCCAGTTCGACGGTCGCGTCGCGGAAGTAGTCGTAGCGCATGCGGTCGAAGTTGTAGCGGCCCTTGTTGACCGGCAGATCGCGGCCCCAGTAGTCGTCGCGGCGCTGGTAGGTGATCGAGCGACCGGGATCGACGCTCGCGATCGCATACGGGCCGTTGCCGAGCGGCGGTTCGAGCGTGGTCTTGCCGAATTCGCGCCCGCTCCACCAGGCCTTGGACAGCACCGGCAACTGGCCGGTGATCAGCGGCAGTTCGCGGTTCTCGCCGCCGCTGAAGGTGAATTTCACGTGCAGGTCCCCGAGCTTCTCGGCCTTGGCGACGTTCTTGTAATAGCTGCGGTAGAACGGGTGGCCCTCGGTCTGGAGCTTCTCCAGGCTGAAGATCACATCGTCAGCGGTGACCGGGCTGCCGTCGGCGAAGCGCGCCTCCGGGCGGATGCGATAGGCGACCCAGGAGCGGTCCTCCGGCACCTCGATGCTCTCCGCGATCAGGCCGTATTCGGAGAAGGCCTCGTCGTCGGACTGCACGGTGAGCGTATCGAACAGCATGGCGATGCCGGACGGCGCCGTGCCCTTGAGGATGAACGGGTTCAGGCTGTCGAAGGTGCCGATGTCCGAGAGCCGCACTTCACCGCCCTTGGGCGCGTCCGGGTTGGTGTATTCGAAGTGGCTGAAGTCCGCCGGGTATTTCAGGTCGCCATGCATCGCCAGACCGTGTTGCGGGCCGTCGGCCATTGCGGTCGCGGCGAAGAACAGGCTGGCCAGGAGCGGAGCGATCGGGCGCATCGGGCGGAATCCTTTACGAATCGGGTTGGCCGACGAGTTTGCCACAGCGGTCAGCCGGGTTTGGCGGAAGGTCCGGATTGTTATGATCCCGAACCCGTCGTAGGAGCGGCTTCAGCCGCGATCGGCCCTGATCCAGGGCACTTCGCGGCTGAAGCCGCTCCTACGGTGACATTTTCCAGCTCCCGGAGTTCGCCATGAGCCTGCCCCGCATCCGCACCGCGATGCCCAAGCGCCGTTACAGCGTCAGCGACATCGAGTTCTCGCTGCTCGGCGATATCGAATCCGGCGACGACCGGACCTATCACTACCTGTTCGCGGCGGTGCCGATGGGTGCCGCCAAACCGCTGCTGTTCCTGAGCTGCGAGGCGCTGCCGGAAGGCGGCTTCGGCATGTACGCCTACACGGAATTCGAGGCGAGGCCGGTCGGCGCCAAGGACGACTGGAACGATCCGGACGTATTCGCCACCGACGCGCTGATGGTCGCTGACAAGCTGCTCAAGCTCGACGGTCAGGAAGCGGTGCGGCTGCTGTGAGCACGCCGGCGGGGCGCGACATCGGCCAATTGCTGGAGGTCATGCGGCGTCTGCGCGACCCGGACGGTGGCTGTCCGTGGGACCAGGAACAGAGCTACCGGACGATCGTCCCGCACACGCTGGAGGAGGCCTACGAGGTCGCCGACGCGATCGCGCGCGGCGACATGGCGGAACTGCGCGACGAACTCGGCGACCTGCTGTTCCAGGTCGTGTTCTACGCCCGCCTCGGCGAGGAGGACGGGCACTTCGACTTCGGCGACGTGGTGGAGGCGGTGGTCGACAAGCTGGTCCGCCGTCATCCGCATGTCTTCGGTGACGCGAAAGTCGCTGATGCCGACGCGCAGACCGTCGCCTGGGAGGCGTTGAAAGCAGAAGAGCGCGCCAGCAAGGGCGCCGCTGAACGACCCAGCGCGCTGGACGGCGTGATCCATGCGTTGCCGGCGCTGACCCGCGCCGCCAAGTTGCAGAAGCGTGCCGCCCGCGTCGGTTTCGACTGGACCGACGTCGCCGACGTGCGCGCCAAGATCGACGAGGAACTGAGCGAACTCGACGCCGAGAGCGATGCGCAGCGGCGCCACGAGGAATTCGGCGACGTGCTGTTCGCCTGCGTGAACCTCGCCCGCCACTACGGTCTCGATCCCGAAGCCGCGCTGCGCGACGCCAGTGGCCGCTTTGAGACCCGCTTCCGTCGTGTCGAAGACTTCGCCGCCGAGGCGGGCGTCGATATGTCGGCCAGCGACCTCGCCACCCTGGACGCGCTGTGGGAGCGCGCCAAGCGCGAACTCGCATGAGCGATCTGCATGTCGATCGCGTCGGGCCGGAAGGCGCGCCCGATGTGGTGCTGGTGCACGGCTGGGCGATGCACGGCGGGCTCTGGGGTGGGCTGATCGATGTGCTGGCGCGAAACCACCGCGTGCATGTGCCCGATCTGCCCGGTCACGGACTCAGCACGGGCAGCGAGCCGCCGGCGGATATCAATGCCTGGGCGGAAGTGCTGCTGCGTCACGCACCCGAACGCGCGGCCTGGATCGGCTGGTCGCTGGGCGGCCTGATCGCGCAGGCGGTCGCGCGTCTGGCACCGGAGCGGGTGACCGCGCTGGGTCTGATCGCGAGCACGCCGAGTTTCGTGGTGCGTGCCGACTGGCCGGATGCGGTCGAGCCAGCCCAGTTGGCGGCTTTTGCCGACGCCCTCGCCGAGGACGCCGACCGGACCCTGTCGCGCTTTCTCAGCTTGCAGGTGCGCGGCGCCGCCAATGCCACGGCGACCCTGCGCGCGCTGCGGACTGCGCTGTCGTCGCGGCCATCCGCCGCGCCTGCCGCCCGCCAGGACGGCCTGACGCTGCTGCTGGAGTCCGATCTGCGCGGGGATCTCGACCGCATCGCGGTACCGATCGCGGCGGTGTTCGGGGGACGCGACACCCTGATTCCCGGCGAAGCGGCACGGGCGTTGCAGAGTCTGGCTCCGAAAGCCCGCGTCAACGTGCTCGAAAATGCCGGCCACGCGCCGTTCTGGTCGCATCCGGACGAGGTTTCCGACATCCTTGCCGGCCTGCTCCGCGATGCAAACTAAGACGCGGGATTGCGATGCGCGCCACCCTCACGGTGCTTTCAAATCCATCGCCGGCGTCTACTTTTACGTTCGGGCCAACAACTCACTCAATCTCCCAGACCACCAAACAAGAAGGCATTTCCAATGATCAAGAAGCTTCTTATCTCCCTGTTCCTGCTCGCGTTCACGATCTCCGCGCAGGCCGCTGAAGGCCCGAAGGCCGGTGTCGGCCTGCACATGACCCCGGAAATGATGCGCGGCATGGTTCACCAGAGCATGCAGATCTATCCGCTCGCGGATGGTGTCTCCATGGATGACGCGATCGACTCCATGAAGCTGCGCGCCAACAACCTGAACTTCAAGCTGGTCGCCGAACTGCCGCTGTCCAAGCAGGTCGAGGCGATGGGCAAGACGGCCCGCCGCATGGACATCCTGGCCTTCTGCGACGCGCTGATCGCCAAGGAAATGGTCGAGTTCGACCCGATCTTCGCTGGCTTCCTGCCGTGCCGCATCGCGCTGATCGAAGGCGCCGACGGCAAGGGCATGATCGTGACCATGAACATGGACATGATGCTCAACGCCGTCGACCTGCCGGACAACCTGATCCCGCTGGCCGAAACCGTGCGTGACTCGATCTACTCGATCGTCGACGCGGGTGTGAACGGCGATCTCTGATCGCTCGCAACCCTGGCGACCAAACAGCCCCGTTCCGCCTTGTCGCGGAGCGGGGCTTTTTTTTGCCTGCGGGAAATGGCCGTCGTCGGAGCGACCTTGTGTGCTGTTCCGGACGCCGATCGAGGTTGACGCTGCTGCCAAGGAATCGCCGATTTGTTCAGGGACGGTTCAGCCGGACGGCGGTTGCGTGGGTTTCAAGGCGCGAAACGCCGCGAATTGCCCTCTATTCGCAAGCCTTGCAACGCAGGAAGCCGCGAATTCCGGCTTCAGCTGAATGGCCATGAATAAATCATGAGATTCCCTGAGCGGGGGCGCGCTCTTTTGGGAGGCAGATCGCAATGCGGCGTCTGTACAATCCCCGCCATCCCAATTCCCCCGCAGGTTCCGTTTCATGCACATGCTCGCCGCGATCATCGCCCTGGCCGTGGAGCGTTTCGCCCAGCTCGATCCCGACTGGCGCCAGCCGGCGCGTCTGGTCGCCAATTTCGATTGGCTCAAGCGGGTGTTGATCGCGCGCGGTGGTGCCCTCGACGGGCTCGTCGGCGCGATCGTTCTGGTGGTCCTGCCGGCGCTGCTGGTGTGGATGATCGCGGACATGATCGACGGCTGGCTGTTCGGCCTGTTCGACCTCGCGTTCGGCGTGCTGGTGCTGATGTACAGCCTCGGCCCGGTCAATCAGGTGGCCACCATGACGTCGATCGACGTCGCCTTGTCCGCCGGCGACGAGGCCGATGCCAGCCGCGGCGTGCGCGCGATGGTCGACGCCGAGCCGCCGCCGCGTGCTGAACTGTGGCCACGTGCGGTCGCCCGCGCGGCGGTCATGCGCGCCAACGACCGCCTGATCGCGCCGCTATTCTGGTTCCTGCTGATCGGGCCGGTCGGCGCGATCGTCTACCGCGTGATCGCGGTCTGGCGCGAGGACAGCGAGGCCAGCGGTTTCCGCGAGGGCGCGCGCACGCTGCATGCCTGGGCCGCCTGGCTGCCGGCGCGCATCCTGGCTGGTGCCTACGCGCTGGTCGGGCGCTTCGACGAGGTGCTCGCGGCGTGGTCGGTCGCGCCGTTCAAATGCGCGCAGCGGGATGACGACGCCGGCCTGTGCCTGTGCACCGGTTGCGCGGCGTTGGGTATCGATCCGCACGACGACGCGGTTGCCGAATCCGAAGGCGGGGAAGGCGACGAGAATGACCGGGCGGTGATCGTGATCGGCCCCGCCGACGACAGCCTGCACTTCGCGATCAGCCTGCTGGACCGGGTGCAGGTCCTGGTCGTCGCGCTGCTGTCGCTGTTCATGCTCGCGCGGCTTGCCGCCTGATTTCCCCGAGATAACGACAACCACACGGAGGTCGCTGATGGCCGCGATGATCGACATCGATTCCGAGGATCGTCTGGAGGCGATCCTCAACGACAACCCCGGCGCGCTGATCTATTTCAGCGGCCCGGAATGCAATGTCTGCAAGGTCATGCGCCCGAAGATTGAGGACATGATCGGCGCGAGCTATCCGAATCTGCCGATGGCCTATGTCGACTGCGACGCGCAACGCGCCATCGCCGGCCAGCATCGCGTGTTCAGCATCCCGACCGTGCTGGTGTTCTTCGACGGGCGCGAGTTCATCCGCAAGGTGCGCAACTTCGGCATCGGCGAACTGCGCGACGAGATCGAGCGCCCCTACGGGCTCCTGTTCTGATGCGTATCGGCATCGACCTCGGCGGCACCAAGATCGAGCTGATCGCGCTCGGTGATCAAGGTGAGGAACGCTTCCGCCGCCGCGTGAACAGCCCTCGCGACGACTACGGCAACACCCTTGCGGCCGTCACGGCGCTGGTGCACGAGGCCGAGGATCGCCTTGGTGAACGCGGCACCATCGGCGTCGGCGCACCGGGCGCGGTGTCCGCGAAGACGGGCGGCATCAAGAATTCCAACTCCACCTGGCTGAACGGCAAGCCGCTGCGCGAGGACCTGGAAGCGCGCCTCGATCGCGCGGTCCGCATCGCCAACGACGCGGACTGCTTTGCGCTTTCCGAAGCCACCGACGGCGCCGCCGCCGGGGCCGGCAGCGTGTTCGGGGTGATTCTCGGCACCGGTGTCGGCGGCGGCCTGGTCATCAACGGTCGTCTGCTCAGCGGCCCCAACGCGATCGCCGGCGAGTGGGGCCACAACCCGCTGCCGTGGCCGGCCGAGGACGAACTGCCCGGGCCGGCGTGTTACTGCGGCAAGCACGGCTGCATCGAAACCTGGCTGTCCGGGCCGGGTTTCGCGCGGGATCATCAGGTCCACACCGCCGAGCAGTCCGACGCGCGCACGCTGGTCAATCGCGCGGAGCAGGGCGATACCGGCGTGCGGCGCAGCCTGGAACGCTATGCCGATCGCCTCGCGCGGGGCCTGGCGACGGTGATCAACGTCGTCGACCCGGAGGTCATCGTGCTCGGCGGCGGCATGTCCAACACCGCGATGCTGTACGAGCGCGTCCCGCAGCTATGGGGGCGTTACGTGTTCTCCGATCGCGTCGATACGCGCCTGGTCAGGCCGAAACACGGCGATGCCAGCGGCGTGCGCGGCGCCGCCTGGTTGTGGTCGCTCGATCGCGGTTGAGCCTTTGGACATCAGTCCCCGTCTCAAACGTCTGCTGTTTGCCGCGCTGGCGCTGTCCTTCCTGCCCGCGATCGCCGGCTGGCTGCTCGCGGGCTGGGTGTTCGCACCGAATCCGACGCCCGTGCGGGCCCTGCCCGACGACCTGCCGGGCGAAACCATCACCCTGAGCACGACCGACGCGGTCAACCTGCGCGCCTGGTATCTGCCACCAGCGGGCGAACCACTGGCGGGCGTGTTGCTGCTGCATTGCCGGGGCTGCAACCGGGGCGCGATGCTCGCGCGCGGTCGATTCCTGCTTGGCGAGGGCTACGCGGTGCTGATCCCTGATCTGCGCGGGGAGGGCGAGAGCGACGCGGCGCGACGGGGCATGGGGATGTACGAGGTGCAGGATGTCGACGCCGCCCTGTTCGAACTGCGCAGGCGGCTTGGCGACAAGCCGATCGCCATCGTCGGGCGTTCCAAGGGTGCGGCGGCCGCGGTGTATGCGCATGCGGAGGTCGATGCGCTGGTGCTGGAATCGCTGTACCGGGACTTCGAAAGCGCGATCGAACATCGCCTCGTCGCGAACCATGGCGAATGGGCGGGCGTCTTGACGCCGCTGGTCGCCGGGCCACTCGCGTTCGGCGCCAAGCTCAACCGCTATCGGGCCAATCCGGGTGGGCACCTCGGCAACATCAAGACCCCGGTGCTGCTGATGGCGGGCGATCGCGATGAACTGATTCCCTGGCACGAGACCCAGGAACTGTTCGCCGCCGCCGCCGGCCCGAAACAGCTCTGGAGGATCGCCGGCGCCGGCCACGTCGATGCCTACGACCACGCGCCGGGTGAATGGCAGGCGCAGGTCGGCCCATTCCTGCGCGACGCTTTCGCGCGGCGCGCCAGCACGCAAACCGGCGCAGCGAACCCGCCGCCCCGCGATCTGCCCATCGGAATGCCGGCGGACGTGCCCGCCGATGTCCCGGCGGACCTGCCGATCCCCTTCAACCCGGACTGACTCGTGCGACTCGAAAGGGATGCCCTGATCGCCGTCTTCGAGCAACTGCTTGCGCATTTCGGCCCGCTGCACTGGTGGCCGGGCGACGGGCGTTTCGAGATCATGGTCGGCGCCGTGCTGACCCAGAACACCGCCTGGACCAACGTCGAAAAGGCCATCGCCAGCCTGCGTGCCGCCGACGTGATGGAACTCGCCGCGATGCGCGCCACCGCGCCGGATGCACTCGCCGAGATGATCCGCCCGGCCGGCTACTTCAACGTCAAGCAACGCCGCCTGCGCAACCTGCTCGACTGGCTGCACGCCCAGGGCGGTCACGACGCCCTGCTCGACTGGCCGACGCCGCGCCTGCGCGACGGTCTGCTCAGCGTCAACGGCGTGGGGCGGGAGACCGCCGACGACATCGTGCTTTACGCCTACGACCGCCCCGTGTTCGTGATCGACGCCTACACCCGCCGCCTGTTCAGCCGCTTCGGCTGGATCGGCGGCGACGAGGATTACGACCAGCTGCGTCTCGGCATCGAAGCCGCGCTCGGGCACGACGTCGCCCTGTTCAACGAATACCACGCGCAGATCGTCTACCTCGGCAAGGACTACTGCCGCACCAGACCGCGCTGCGGAGCATGCCCGCTCGCCGGCCTGTGTCCCTTCCCTGACATTGGCGGCTGAACCGGGCCTGTGGGATCATCCCACCCACTTTGGAGAGGTGGCTGAGCGGCCGAAAGCGGCGGTCTTGAAAACCGTTGAAGGGCAACCTTCCGTGGGTTCGAATCCCACCCTCTCCGCCAAATAAACATCGGTTTATCAATCCGTTAAGGATTTGCACGTGTATCCACGGTGAGTTCGGGACCAGTCCGGGGCCAGTCTTGCGCCAATCCGGGGCCAATCCGGGACCGCGTCACCGCTGGCGTCTTCGAATATCCCCTTGCCGTATCCGGCCCGGCGGTCTGCGACCCGGTCGCCGAAGCGGGCTGAACTTTACTCAACTCGCCTCATTCAAACCTCGGGCGGTTCACCGATGTACCCTGTTCCCCCTTGTCGGATGACACGCCGCTGGCGTTGCACCGACCTACCCGAAGAGGTGCGAGATGGTCGACAAGATCGATAAGAGCGACGCGGAATGGCGCGCGGCGCTGAGCGACGAGCAGTTCCGTGTGCTGCGTCAGAAGGGCACCGAGCCGCCGTTCACCGGCGTCTATCACGACGCGAAGGATGCCGGCCTCTATCGCTGCGCGGCCTGCGGCAATCCGCTGTTCCGCTCGGACAGCAAGTACGACTCCGGCAGCGGTTGGCCGAGCTTCTGGCAACCGGTCAGCCCGGACGCGGTGATCTCCGAACGTGACAGCAGTCACGGCATGATCCGCACCGAAGTCATGTGCGGGGCCTGCGGTTCGCACCTCGGGCATGTGTTCAGCGACGGCCCGCGCGACAAGACCGGGCTGCGCTACTGCATCAATTCCGTCTCCCTCGATCTGGAGCGGGACGGCGAGGGGGAATGAGCGGCTCCAGCCACGATGACGCGGGCCACGATGACGCGGGCCACGATTACGCGGGCCACGATTACGCCGGCCACGATTACGCCGGCCACGATTACGCGGGCCTCGATCCCGATACCGTCCTGGCCGCCGTCGAGACCCTCGGCAGCTACAGCGATGGCCGCCTGCTGGCGCTGAATTCCTATGAGAATCGCGTCTACCAGGTCGGCATGGAGGACGCCGAGCCGCTCATCGCCAAGTTCTATCGTCCGGGGCGCTGGAGCGACGCGCAGATCCACGAGGAGCACGCGTTCAGCTTCGAACTCGCCGAGGCGGAGATCCCGGTGGTCGCGCCGCTGGTGTTCGACGGCAAGACCCTGTTCGAACACGCCGGCTATCGGTTCGCGGTGTTTCCGCGTCGCGGCGGGCGCCCGCCCGAGCTCGACGACGTCAACCATCTGGAACAGCTCGGGCGCTTCTTCGGGCGCATCCACATGGTCGGCGCGGCGCGCCCGTTCGTGCATCGACCCGCGCTGAACATCGACAACTTCGGCGTCGAATCCGCGACCTATCTGCTCGAAAACGGCTGGCTGCCGCGTGAGATCAAGGCCAGCTACCGCGCGATCAGCAGCGAGCTGCTGGACGCGATTCGCGAGAAGTACGCGACCGCCGCGGATATCGAGACCCTGCGCCTGCACGGCGACGCGCACCCCGGCAACATCCTCTGGCGCGACGACGCGCCGCACTTCGTCGATCTCGACGACTGCCGCACCGGCCCGGCGATCCAGGATCTGTGGATGTTCCTGTCCGGCGATCGCCACTACCGCAACGCGCGGCTGATGGATCTGCTGATCGGCTACACCGAATTCCGCGAATTCGACCCGCGCGAACTGCATCTGATCGAGGCCCTGCGCGCGCTGCGCATGATGCATTACGCCGCCTGGCTCGCCCGTCGCTGGGATGATCCGGCCTTCCCGCTGGCCTTTCCCTGGTTCAACACCGCGCGCTACTGGGACGACCACATCCTCGAGCTCAAGGAGCAACTCTCCGCGCTCGACGAGCCGTCGCTGGTCTGGGATTGAAACGCGGTCGGGGGTGAAAGCATCCGGGGCGGGCGCCATCATCGAACCTGAGAGGCGTTCAGGGCGCTCGTTAGTGGAGCTCGCCTTGCGCCTCGCCGCCCGGCTCGGGATGGTGTCTCAGGCCGGCTGGCTGCCCCAGTGCAGCTTGGCGCGCAGGATCTTGAAGTGGTCGTGATCGGCGGGATGGATCAGCGTCAGCGGGGTGTCCTCGCGACGGATCAGGATGTGCTCGCGGTCGTCGCCGAGGACGTGGTCGATCTGGCCATCCATGGTCACGCGCACGTCGCCGGGATCGGTGTTGGTGATGCGCACGTCGATGCGGCTGTCCGCCGACACCACGATCGGGCGGTCGCTGAGCGTGTGCGGGCAGATCGGCACCATTGCGAAGGCGTTCAGATTGGGCGTCAGCAGCGGCCCGCCGCCGGACAGGGCGTAGGCGGTCGAGCCGGTCGGGGTGGACACGATCAGCCCATCCGCGCGGTGCGTGTTCACGTACTGCCCGTTGATGTGTGTCTGGAACTCGATCATGCGCGCCATGCGCCACTTGTGGATCACGACGTCGTTCAGCGCCACGTCGTCATGGATCACCTCGTCGCCGCGCACGATCCGCGAGCGCAGCAGGAAACGCTGTTCGCGGCTGTATTGCCCCGCCAGGATGCCGGCCAGGCATTCGTTGATGTGATCCGGCGAGACATCGACCAGGAAGCCGAGGCGACCGAGATTGATGCCGAGGATCGGCACCTCGAAACGGTACAGCGAACGGGCCGCCGCGAGCATGGTGCCGTCGCCGCCGACCACGATGACCAGATCGCAATCGCGACCGAGGGTTTCGCGCGGCACCGCCGCCCATTCGGACAGGGATAGCGCCGCGGCGGTATCGGCGTCGATCAGCACGCGTCGCCCCTGCGCGCTCAAGGAGCCGGCGAGGGCGCGGATGTCTCCGCCCACCTCGGGCGCGCCGAACTTTCCGATCAGACCTATGGTGGGAAACACGCGCGGGTGTCCTTATATGTGCAAGGCGGGCGCCAAGGTGAGCGCCGAAAGTAGCAGATGGTCCCGAGGGGGCCAAGCATTGCCGGTGCCCGCCGAAGGGACGGTTTGACAGGCTCCGGACGCATCCCGAAACTTGCCGCGCAACACCACAGGCAGTCCTCATGAACGAACAGACGCCAGCCCTGAAAGAGCGCGAACAGCGCCTGCTCAAGACCCTCATCGAGCTCTACATCCGCGATGGACAGCCGGTCGGGTCGCGCACGCTCGCGAAGACCTCCGGTCTGGAACTCAGTCCGGCGACGGTGCGCAACGCGCTCGCCGATCTGGAGGAGATGGGCCTGCTGGCCTCGCCGCACACGTCCGCCGGGCGGGTGCCGACCGATCGCGGCTACCGGATGTTCGTCGACAGCCTCGTGCAGGTCCGCCCGGTCGGCGAGGACACCATCGCCGGCCTGCAGAAGAGTCTGCGCAAGGAGGGCGTCTCGGCACTGGTGCGGACCGCGTCGAGCCTGCTCAGCGAGGTCACCAGCCTGGCCGGCCTGGTCACGGTGCCGCATCGCAGCTACGCCAGCCTGCGCCAGATCGAATTCCTGCCGCTGACCGAGACCCAGGTGCTCGCGATCCTGGTCATCAACGAACGCGACGTGGAGAACCGCGTCATCCAGACGCCGCGTCCGTACACGCGTTCGGAGCTGGAGAGCGCCGCCAACTACATCAATCAGCACTTTGCCGGTCGCGATCTGGCCGAGGTCCGCGTGGCGATGCTGCGCGAGCTGCGCGCCGCGCAGAAATCGATGAACGAGATGATGCTCAACGCGATCAGCATGGCCGAGCAGGCGCTCGAACCGGGCGAGCCGCGCGACGACTTCGTGCTGACCGGCGAGACCCGCCTGATGCACATCCAGGACATGGCCGACATGGACCGCCTGCGGGGCCTGTTCGAGGCCTTCCAGCGCAAGCAGGACATCCTCAACCTGCTCGATTTCAGCCTGAAGGGGCGGGGTGTGCAGATCTTCATCGGCCAGGAGGCCGGGCTGAACGTGCTCGACGGTTGCAGCCTGGTGACGGCGCCGTATCGCGTCGAGGGCGAGGTGGTCGGCGTGCTCGGCGTGCTCGGGCCGACGCGGATGTCCTACGAGAGCGTGATCCCGGTGGTGGACATCACCGCCAAGTTGCTTGGGGCCGCTTTGCAGGGGCGCTGAACTGGTTGTGCGTCGGTCTGCGGGCCGATATCCCGTCGCAGTTTCCCTGACCGGGGGGTTGGGCTTTTCTTGACGCGGACATCATCGAATCCGCTTGCCCGGCCATTCGGGACGGTTCAGAAGGGCGCCCGCGCCTGCCGCCGTTGACGGCTTCCGGTCCCTGTTGGCTTGCAACGAAAAAGCCCCGACAAGCGGGGCTTTCGTGACAGGGGGTCGCGCGTGGCGGTCAGTGCGCGTGCACCGAGTTGCCGTTGACCCGGCGGATGGTGGGGTAGAGCTTTTCGGCCTCGTCGACGATGCGGTCTTCCATCAGACGGGTGAGCTCCTGGGTCTCGTTGATGAAGCCGTCGTGGTCGGCGATCTTGAGTTCGCGTTGGCCCGGGCGGGTCCAGCGCTTCATGTGGGCATCGACCATGCGCTTGATCTCGTGGGAGCCGGACATGAAGCGGTCGGCGACCAGTCGGGCTTCCTTGTCGCCCTTGGTCAGCAGCGGGCGGTAGATTTCCTTGTCTTCCTGCTCCAGGTGCTTGCGGACGCTCTCCATGTAGTTGAAGAACACGTCCTTGGCGGTGCAGGTGTCGCAGATCAGACGATCAGAGATCAGGTAGTTGAGGACTCGGGAGAGTTCCAGGATCTCGTGGTTCTGGGTGTTGAGTTCGTCGAAAGTGGTCATGACTCCGGTCTCCGTTGGTGTCGCGATGTGTCTGTTTTATCCGGCCACAAGATAGGCGGAGGCGACAGGGGAGATTTTGACCAAGCGCAATAGAAATGCCGAATACGCGGCTCATACCCCGATGAACAGCGCGGCGACGACATTGCGGCCTTCCGCCGAGAGGACGTTATAGGTCCGGCAGGCGGCCGGCGTGTCCATGATCTCCAGGCCGATGCCGCGACGGATGGCGGCGACCATCAGCGCGGTGTCCGGGAAGCACTGGCGCGCGCCGGTGCCGAGCAGGACGACTTCGACACCGTCCTCGAAGGCGGTTTCGAGGTGTTCGAGGGTGAGGCTGGCGACGGTGTCGACCTGCCACGCGTCCAGGCGGCGGGCCGAGACGATGACGTGATGTCCGATGCGGCGACCATTGATGGTGACCGCGCGGTCGTCGTAGGCGGTGATGCTGTTGCCCTGGCCGGGCGAGTCGAGATTCAGGCGCATGGGGCTACCAGTACCAGACGTGCCGTGACCCATTCCAGCAGCGCTGCCGGGGTTGGCAGGATGGCGTCGGCCTGCCAGGCCTGCGGGTCGTCGTCCTCGCCGAAGTACCCGAAACCGGCGATCACGCAGGGCATGCCGGCGTTGCGGGCGGCCTGCACATCGCGTTCGGCATCGCCGATGTACAGGCAATCACGGGCCTCGACGCCGAGATGGCCGGCGGCGGTGAGCATGGGCAGAGGATGGGGCTTCGGGTGCGCGGTGGTATCGCCGCTGATGGCGCAGCGCGCGCGGCGGTCGAGGCCGAGGTCGCGCAGCAGCGGATCGGTGAAACGCGCAGGCTTGTTGGTGACGATGCCCCAGGGGATCGCGCGCGCGTCGAGTGCGTCGATCAGCGTGTCCACACCGGGGAATGGGCGGGTGTGGGTGCTGATGTTGTCGGCGTAGATCGCCAGCAGGCGCTGGCGCAGCGGTTCGCGGGTGGCGTCGTCGAGGTCCGGGAAGCCGAGCCGGATCAGCGCCGCGGCGCCGTGCGAGACGGCGGTGCGTATCAGGGCGTGCGGTAACGCATCGCGGGACTGTTCACGCAGCACCGTGTTGAGCGCGAAGCCGAGATCCTGGGCGGTGTCGAGCAGGGTGCCGTCGAGGTCGAACAGGACGCCGGCGATATCGGTGTCGGACATCGGCATCAGGCTTCCGGCGTCGCGTGCACCAGGTAGTTGACCTGCATGTCGTCCTTGCCGAGGCGGTAGCGCCTGGTGAACGGGTTGTACTGCATGCCGGTCATGTCCTGGAATTCGAGGCCGGCGGCGCGGGCCCAGTCGGCGAGTTCGGACGGGCGGATGAACTTGCGGTAGTCGTGCGTGCCCTTGGGCAGCAGGTTGAGCACGTATTCCGCGCCGATGATCGCGAACAGGTAGGACTTGGGGTTGCGGTTGATGGTGCTGAAGAACACATGGCCGTCGGGTTTGACCATGCGTCGGCAGGCGGCGATGACCGAGCTTGGGTCGGGGACGTGCTCGAGCATTTCCAGGCAGGTGACGACGTCGAATTCGCCTTCGTGATCGGCGGCGTACTCCTCGGCGGTGCTTTGCAGGTATTCGACCTCGAGATCGGATTCGAGCAGGTGCAGCCTGGCGACCTGCAACGGGGCGCCGCCCATGTCGATGCCGGTCACGTCGGCGCCCCTGGCGGCCATGGATTCGGCGAGGATGCCGCCGCCGCAGCCAACATCGAGGACGCGCTTGCCGGCGAGGCCGCCGCACTTCCGGTCGATGTAGTCGCGGCGCAGCGGATTGATGTCGTGCAGCGGCTTGAATTCGCTGTTCGGGTCCCACCAGCGCGAGGCGAGGGCCTCGAATTTGGCGATTTCGGCGTTGTCGACGTTCGAGGAATCGTGGGCGGCGGTGGTCATGGTGGATATCTCGGGTGTTCGGTCAGCGCGGCGCCGTATTGTACGGCGTCGTGTCGTGGTGTTTCTGTAGGAGCGGCTTCAGCCGCGATGGGCATTGGGGATGCGTCGGGCGCCAATCGCGGCTGAAGCCGCTCCTACGGTCAGCTGAGTCCGTAGGATGGGCAAAGGACCAGCGGGACGTGCCCATCGAAAACGGTGGGAAATTACGCCGACGGTGGATGTCTCTGGCGGGACTTGCGATGGGCACGCTTCGCTTTGCCCATGCCGCGATCCTGCTCCCAGCGTTGATGTGGATTTGATTGTAGGAGCGAGCTTGCTCGCGAAGGATGTGGCGATCACGTCGGGCGGTGATGGCGCGGCGTTCGCGAGCAAGCTCGCTCCTGCAGTGGGGCTGTGTTCCGGGTCAGGAGAGTTTTTGGCGCCAGACCTGCGCCTGGTTCAACGCGTCGTCGATATCCACGGTGGTGAGAGTGCCGTCGCGCAGCACACGGCGACCGTTGATCCAGACCTGGGTGACGTGCTCGCGACCGGCGGCGTAGATCAGCGTGGACAGCGGGTCGTAGACGGGTTGCGTCGCGACGCCGCCGAGGTCGACGGCGACGATATCGGCGGCCTTGCCGGGCGTGAGGGAGCCAATGTCGGCATCCAGGGCCAGCGCCCTGGCGCCGCCCAGCGTGGCCATGGTGAGCACGGCGGCGGCGTCGACGGCGGCGGCGCTGTTGGCGACCAGCTTGCCGAGCAGCGCGGCGGCGCGCATCTCGCTCCACATGTTCAGGTTGTTGTTGCTGGCCGCGCCGTCGGTGCCGAGCGCGACATTGATGCCGTGGTCGAGCAGCTTCTGCACCGGACAGGCGCCGCTGGCCAGCTTCATGTTCGACTGCGGGCAGTGGACGACGTGGCCGCCGGTCTCGGCGAAGCGTTCGATCTCCTCGTCCAGCAACTGCGTCATGTGCACGGCGACCATCTGCGGGCCGAGCAGGCCGAGGTCGTCGAGTCGTTGCAAGGGCCGCTGGGTCGTGGCTTCGACGGCCTGGTGGATCTCGCCGGCGGTCTCGTGCACGTGCATGTGGATGGGGATGTCGAGTTCCGAGGCGTAGGTCAGCACCTTGCGCAGCGGATCGTCGGAGACGGTGTAGGGCGCGTGCGGCGCGAACGCGGTGCGGATCAGCGCGTTGCCGCGCCAGGCGTCGTGCAGCGCGATGCCCTTGCGCAGGTACTCGGCGGGATCGGCGGCCCACGGGGTCGGGAAGTCGACCATGATCAGGCCGACCACGGCGCGGATACCGGCGGCGGCGGCTTCCCGCGCGACCACTTCCGGGAAGAAATACATGTCGTTGAAGCAGGTGGTCCCGGATTTCAGCATCTCGGCGACGCCGAGACGGGTGCCGTCGCGGACGAAGGCATCGCTCATGTGCGCCTGCTCGGCCGGCCAGATGTGCTCGGTGAGCCAGGTCATCAGCGGCAGGTCGTCGGCGATGCCGCGCATCAGCGTCATCGCGATGTGCGTGTGCGCGTTGATCAGGCCGGGGATCAGCACCTGGCCGGGCAGGTCGACGGTGTTCTTCGCCTCGTATTCGGCTTGCGCCCGGTCGCGGGGGAGGATGGCGACGATGCGCCCGTCGCGGACGGCGACGCTGTGGCCGGGCAGGGCGGTGCAGTCGGGTTCGACCGGAATGACCCAGTCGGCATGAATCAGAGTGTCGATCGTGTTCATGGCCGCGGAGTGTAACGCCGCCGTGCGACACTACGAGCCTGTTGTGCATGCGGGGATTCTTCGGGTGTCGTAGGAGCGGCTTCAGCCGCGATCGGCGTCTGGAATTTCCCCTGCTCCGATCGCGGCTGAAGCCGCTCCTACAAGACCGGGATGACGAAAAGTGACTAACCGCTTTGACACCGTGCGCGCCATCGAGTGGCGCGATGACCGCCTGTATCTGCTCGACCAGCGTATCCTGCCGGCCAGCGAAGAATGGGTCGAACTGAACGATGCCCGCGCGACTGCGGATGCGATCCGCGACATGGTCGTGCGCGGCGCGCCGGCGATCGGCGTGACGGCCGCCTTCGGCATCGTGATGGCCGCGCGCGAGGCCTTCGCCAAGGCCGGTGCCGGCTGGAAATCGGTGATCGAGGACGATCTGCAAACGCTGGCCCGGTCCCGGCCCACGGCGGTGAATCTGTTCTGGGCGATCGACCGCATGCGCGGCGTGATGGCCGGCATGGACGGCGGCGATCCCGAGGCGCGCCTGCTTGCCGAGGCGCAGGTGATTCATGACGAAGATATCGCCGCCAACCGGACCATGGGCGAGTTGGGCGCGGCGCTGATCGATCCCTCCGAGGCGGTCATCACCCACTGCAACACCGGTTCGCTGGCGACCGGCGGTTACGGCACCGCGCTGGGCGTGATCCGTAGCGCCTATGCGGCGGGTCGCATCAGGAAGGTGTTCGCGGATGAGACCCGCCCGTGGTTGCAGGGCGCGCGGCTGACCGCGTGGGAACTGGTCAAGGACGGCATTCCGGTCGACCTGCTCGCCGACGGTGCCGGTGCGTGGCGCATGAAGAACGGCGGTGTCAGCTGGGTCATCGTCGGTTCCGATCGCATCGCCGCGAATGGCGATGTCGCCAACAAGATCGGCACCTATCACGCGGCGGTCGCCGCGCGCTATCACGGTGTGAAGTTCATGGTGGTCGCGCCCAGTTCGACCGTGGACATGGCCACGGCGACCGGCGCGGACATTCCCATCGAGACGCGCGCGGCCGATGAGCTGCTGAGCCTGGGCGGCAAGCGCATCGCCGCCGAGGGCGCCGGCGCCTGGAATCCGGTGTTCGACGTGACCCCGGCGGAACTGGTCGACGCGATCGTCACCGAGCGCGGCGTGGTCCTGAACCCGACCACCGCGAAGATGCGCGCGATGATGGGGCTGTAGGCGACCGTCAGGTCGACGGCCAGTAACCGAATCCGAGCATGGCGAGACGCACCGCGAGCACCGCGCACATGCCGGTGAGCGCTGCGTACAGCGGTTTGAAACCGTGCGTGCGGATGTGCTGGAAACCCAGCCAGGTGGCGATCGCGGTGACGATGGCGCCGAACTCGCAGACCATCAGCAGGGTCAGCAACGGCAGCGCGGTCGCGCCCCCGTCACCGGTGCGCCCACCCCAGGTGGCGATCATCAACAGCAACAGGCCGATGGGAGTGGCGAGGTAGGGGAACTGGTAACTTTTCATGCTGCGCTCTCGAATCCGGGTGGCGGGATTATCCGTCACTTGGCACGGTGATGTTTCCAGCGCGCCCGTTCAACGGCCGACCGATAAGAAATTCCCATGACGCCAGATCGATTCCACACCTTGCTCGAAGCCCTCTCCGATGCCGACTGGCAGGCCGTCGTCGACGGCCGCCGGGTCCTGATCGTCGACGATCAGATGCTCGCGATCGGTCCCGCCGACGCGGCCAACGCGGTGATCCAGGCCGGCGGACAGGCCGACGCGACGGCCTTGCGCGCGGAAAGTCTGGCGGAAGCCGAGGATCTGCTCGGCAACTATTACCGCACCCATCCGCTGACCGAAGCCGGTTTCACGTCGCAGGCACGGCGGCTGATTGACCAGCACGGCGCGGAAAACTTCGCCGGCCCGTTCGGCCCACCGCCGCCGCGCACGCTGTTCGTCGATGGGGGTGAACTGCTGGCCCTGGATCGCAACGATCCCCGCCACCGCTACGGCGCCTACTGCGAGATCGATGCACCAATGGCCGCTGAGGCCAAGACCAGGCAGGTACGCAACTGGGTCGAGAAAGGCGAGGCGTATGCGCGTTACATCGGTATGAACGCCTGTCGCTACAACTGTTGAAAGCGCGCTCTCCGGGATTGGAAATCCGCAAATGACAACGGGGCCGTTCCGATTGGAGACGACCCCGTTGCCAAGGATGACCGGCCCTCGTCGCGCAGATATCTACCGCGTGATCGGCTTGTACTTGATGCGGTGCGGCTGGTCGGCGTCCTCGCCGAAGCGGCGTTTGCGGTCTTCCTCGTAGTCGGCGAAGTTGCCTTCGAACCATTCGACGTGGGAATCGCCCTCGAAGGCGAGGATGTGGGTCGCGATGCGATCCAGGAACCAGCGGTCGTGGGAGATGACCACCGCGCAGCCGGGGAAGGCGAGCAGGGCTTCTTCGAGCGCGCGCAGGGTCTCGACGTCGAGGTCGTTGGTGGGTTCGTCGAGCAGCAGCACGTTGCCGCCGGACTTGAGCAGCTTGGCCAGGTGCACGCGGTTGCGTTCACCGCCGGAGAGGTCCTTGACGAACTTCTGCTGGTCGGTGCCCTTGAAGTTGAAGCGCCCGACGTAGCCGCGCGAGACGGTCTCCCAGCGACCGACCTTGATGATGTCCTGGCCGTCGGAAATCTCCTCCCAGACGTTCTTGTTGCCGTCGAGGTGATCGCGTGACTGGTCGACGTAGCTGAGCTGCACCGTCTGGCCGACCGTGACGGTGCCGGAGTCGGGTTTTTCCTGGCCGGTGAGCAGCTTGAATAGCGTGGACTTGCCGGCGCCGTTCGGACCGATCACGCCGACGATGCCGCCCGGCGGCAGCTTGAAGCTGAGGTTGTCGATCAGCAGGCGGTCGCCGAAGGACTTGGAGACGTTCTCGACCTCGATGACCTTGTCGCCCAGGCGTTCGCCGACCGGGATGTAGATCTCGTTGGTTTCCGCGCGCTCCTGGAATTCGCGGGAGGCGAGTTCCTCGAAGCGGGTCATGCGCGCCTTGGATTTGGCGTGGCGGCCCTTGGCGTTGCTGCGCACCCACTCCAGTTCCGACTTCATGCTGCGCTTGTGCGCGGCCTGTTCGCGGGCTTCCTGGGCGAGGCGCTTCTCCTTCTGGTCCAGCCAGGTGGAGTAGTTGCCCTCGTAGGGATGGCCGTAGCCGCGGTCGAGTTCGAGGATCCAGCCGGCGACGTTGTCGAGGAAGTAACGGTCGTGGGTGACCGCGACCACGGTGCCGGTGTACTCGTGCAGGAAGCGCTCCAGCCAGGCGATGGATTCGGCGTCCAAGTGGTTGGTCGGTTCGTCGAGCAGCAGCATGTCGGGCGCGGACAGCAGCAGCTTGCAGAGCGCGACGCGGCGGCGCTCACCACCGGACAGCGTGGTCACGTCGGCGTCCCAGGCCGGCAGGCGCAGCGCGTCGGCGGCGATCTCCAGCTTGCGCTCGATGTTGTGCGCGTCGGCGGCCTGGATGATGTTCTCCAGACGGGCCTGCTCGGCGGCCAGCGCGTCGAAATCCGCGTCCGGCTCGGCGTAGGCGGCGTAGACGGCCTCCAGCGCATCCTGGGCTTCCTTCAGTTCGCCGAGGGCTTCCTCGACGTTGCCGCGCACGTCCTTGTTCGGATCGAGCTGCGGCTCCTGCTGCAGGTAGCCGACCTTGATGCCCTTGGCCGGGCGCGCCTCGCCGCTGATCTCGGTGTCGATGCCGGCCATGATCTTGAGCAGCGTGGATTTGCCCGAGCCGTTGAGGCCGAGCACGCCGATCTTGGCGCCGGGGAAGAAGGACAGGGAGATGTCTTTGAGGATCTCGCGTTTCGGCGGCACGACCTTGCCGACGCGGTTCATCGTGTAGATGTACTGGGCCATGGGAATCTCGAGCGGGGGAGAGTGAAGCGGGGCCGCGAATCAAACCGACCCTGGGCGTGTGCGTCAAGGGCTGGTTGAACAGCATTCGACGCAGAGGCGCGGAGATCGCAGAGGACGCAGAGATTTATTGAGGGAACGCCCGAAGGGTTCAAAGGCGTTGCGTCGACGGAAGCAATGACGGCTGTCCCACGAGCGATCCGCGCCCCGGGGTACGCGACGGGTTGATCTGAGCACCCACGTTGCGGCCTCACCCACTCAGCACTCTCTGCGATCTCCGCGCCTCTGCGTCGAAAGCTGTTACGACGTGAGCTATTTCATGCGGCTGAAGGCGGCGCCGCTGTCGAGGACCTTGCGGATGATCTCGGCGCCGGCTTGCAGGCTGGCGGCCTTGCCGGTCTGCCAGAGCGCGGTGGCGCCGGCGTAGACCAGGCTGTCGTAGGTCATGCCCTTCTCGCCGCGCAGCGCGGCCAGGCCGGCGTCGGCGGCGGCCTTCGCGGCAGCCTCGACGTCGAACTCGGTGGCGATGTCGTCACCGGCCTCGGCGGCGGGTGGCAGGTTTTCCGGCAGCGGCACGGCGCGCAGTTCGGCTTCGATGCCGATGTCCTGCGGCTGCATGTCGACCGCGCTTTCCTCGCCCTTGTCGTGGTAGGACCAGACCGTCGCCGGCTGGCGCAGCGACGGGATCACGCCGCCCTCGATGCCGCGCACGATGATCGCGGTGTCGAAATCGGACTGGCGCGCCAGCGAGGCGTAGACCTCCGGATAGGCCTTGTGCACGTAGCCGATCAGCAGGTGGTTCTTACCCTTGGCGCGGATCGGGCCGACCATGTTCTCGGTGGTGGTCAGGGTTGGACGCTTGATGATGAGCTGGCGCAGCGGCACCAGATCGTGCAGCGGTTTGCAGTAAAGAGCCTGGTCGACGTAGGCCCAGCCGATGGCCGGATCGGCAACGCGCGCGGCGGCCTCGGACGGAGTCAGGTCGACCGGCACGCCGGCGGCGCGCAGCACCTTGCGGTGGGTGATGCCCCATTTCGGACCGACGCTCTCCAGACCGTGCGACACCGCCGGCAGGCCGGCGGCGGCGAGCACGGCCGGCAGGAACGGCGCGGCCGGCAGGCTGCGGTTGTAGCCATCGTAGGGATCGGCGATGTCGATCAGTTCGTCGACGTCGGCGGTCGCCGTAATGGAGACGTCACGGATGGCCTGCAACACGCCACGGTTCTCGGCATCGGTCTCGCGCTTCATGCGCAGCGCGATGAAGAAGATCGCCGCCTGCACGTCCGGTACCTGCCGCTCGATGATCTGGCGGGTGCCGTCGCGGGCCTCTTCGAAGGACAGATCCTTGGACAGGTGCGGGCCGGTCGCGGTGCGCTGGATGTAGGAACGGAAGCGCAGGTGCGGCGGCGTGTCGGCGGTGATTTCGATGGCAGGCATGGTCGTGACCCGGATGTTCGATAAGAAAAGTGGCGCGCATTTTAGCGAGTTCAGGGCACCGGAACGTTGATCGAACCCCTGTTTGTAGGCCGGTTTAAGGCTTGTTAAGGGCGATTGGTCCAGCCGCTCCTGCGATTCCGGAAACCCTTGGCGACTTCGCGCCTTTGCGGCAAAGGGTTCAGTGCGTCAAACGGTTAGACTCGCGCCCCATCCGAACAAAGCCGAGACGAGAGGTCCGCGATGGACGACCGTGACATGAACCTGAACAGCGGCATTGCCGCGTTCGAATCCAAACACTTCAACACCGCCATCCCGATGCTCAAGCCGTTCGCGGAAGAAGGGCATCCGGGCGCGATGTACCGCATGGCGATCATGGCGCAGAACGGTCTGGGCATGGTCAAGGACGAGCAACTCGCCGCCCGCTACATGCTGGGCGCCGCCGAGGCCGGCGAACCGCTGGCGATGCATGGCATCGGCTTCATGTACATGGAAGGCGACTGCGTGCCGCAGAGCGCCGACAAGGCGATCGAGTGGTTCACGAAGGCGGCGGGCGAGGGCCTGATCGGTTCCATGACCACGCTGGCGATGATGTATCACCAGGGCACCGCCGGGCTCGATGTCGACCTGGCGAAGGCGAAGGAGTGGTACGTCAAGGCGGGCTTTGACGACATGCTCTGACGCGCGTCCGGTATACTCCGGCGCCATTTCCCGCGTGTAGGAGCGGCTTTAGCCGCGATCGGCCTTGATCCGTGTCTGGGCGCCGTTCGCGGTTGAAGCCGCTCCCACGTTGAACAGAACCACCTGCCATGTCCGAACAACTCGACGAAAACAAGCTGGTCGCCCAGCGCCGCGAAAAGCTGACCGCGATCCGTGCCCAGGCCGAGGCCGCCAACGGTTCGGCGTTCCCCAATGACTTCCGCCGCGAGCATCTGGCCGCGGAACTGCGCGCGCATTACGGCGACAAGACCGCCGAGGAGATGGAGGCGAACTCGGTCCGTGTCGCCGTCGCCGGTCGCATGATGGCCAAGCGCATCATGGGCAAGGCCAGCTTCGTGCGTTTGCAGGACATGTCCGACTGGATCCAGCTGTTCGTGCAGCGCGACACGATCGGCGAGGCGGAATATGCCGCCTTCAAGGGACTCGATGTCGGCGACATCCTCGGTGCCGAGGGCACGCTGTTCATCACCAAGACCGGCGAGCTGTCGGTCAAGGTCGACTGCCTGAAGCTGCTGACCAAGTCGCTGCGCCCGCTGCCGGAGAAGTGGCACGGCATGACCGATCAGGAGCAGCGTTACCGTCAGCGCTACGTCGACCTGATCATGAATACGGATGTGCGCGACACCTTCAAGCGCCGCTCCGCGATCATCAGCTACATCCGCAATTTCCTGGTCGAGCGCGGCTACCTCGAAGTCGAGACGCCGATGATGCATGTCATCCCGGGTGGCGCCACCGCGCGGCCGTTCGAGACCCACCACAACGCGCTCGACATGAAGCTGTTCCTGCGCATCGCGCCGGAGCTGTTCCTGAAGCGGCTGGTGGTCGGCGGCTTCGAGAAGGTCTTCGAGATCAACCGCAACTTCCGTAACGAGGGCTTGAGCACGCGCCACAACCCCGAGTTCACGATGATCGAGTTCTACGAGGCCTACGTCGACCACCATCACCTGATGGACCTGACCGAGGCCCTGCTGCGCGGCATCGCCACCGATATCGTCGGCAGCACCACGATCACCTACCAGGGCGACGAGTACGACTTCGGCTCGCCATTCGCGCGGATGTCGGTGAAGGAGGCGATCCTGCATTACAACCCGGACATCGCCGCCGCCGAGCTCGAGGACCTGACCTCCGCGACCGCGATCGCGCGTCGCCTCGGCCTCGAAGTGAAGCCGACCTATGGACTCGGCAAGGTGCAGATCGAGATCTTCGAGGAGACCGTCGAGCACCTCCTGAAAAATCCGACCTTCATCACCGCCTATCCGACCGAGGTGTCGCCGCTGGCGCGTCGCAACGACCAGGACCCGACCGTCACCGACCGCTTCGAGTTCTTCATCGGCGGTCGCGAGATCGCCAACGGCTTCTCCGAGCTGAATGATGCCGAGGATCAGGCCGAGCGTTTCCGCAAGCAGGTCGAGGAGAAGGATGCCGGCGACGACGAGGCCATGCACTTCGACGCCGACTACGTGCGCGCGCTGGAACACGGTCTGCCGCCGACCGCCGGCGAGGGCATCGGCATCGACCGTCTGGTCATGCTGTTCACCGATTCCCCGTCGATCCGCGACGTGCTGCTGTTCCCGCACATGCGGCCCGAGGGCTGAGAGGCCGTCGGCGGTGGAGATCCTCTACCTGCTGATCCCGATCGCGGTGATGCTGGTGGTGGTCATCATCGGCGTCTTCATGTGGTCGGTGAAATCGGGGCAGTTCGACGATCTGGAAGGCCCGGCGCATCGCATCCTGATGGATGACGACGACGCGCCGCCGAAGCCGGAGAAGAAAGATCCGTAGGGGTTCCGCCGATCGGCGGTGAGGGGTTCTGATGTCGTCTGGCGCAACGCGTTCGGCTTCCGCCCTACGACTCACCGATGATCTGCACGCCGACGCGGCGGGCGCGGGGGCCGTCGAGTTCGATCAGGATCACGCTCTGCCAGGTGCCGAGCATCAGTTCCCCGTCGACCACCGGGATGCTCTCCGAACTGCCCAGCAGCATCGCGCTCAGGTGTGAATGCGCGTTCTTCGGTTCGTCCTGCGGGCAGTCGCGCAGGTGGATGTCGTCATGCAGATAGGGCGCGCCGGGTGGCGCGAGCCGGGTCAGGAACTGGCGCACGTCATCGAGCAGACGGGATTCGTATTCGTTGATGGTCAGCGCGGTCGTGGTGTGGCGCGAGATCACGTTCACGAAGCCGTTCCGCAGGCCAGATTCGGTCAGCTTCTCGCGCAGTCGCGGGGTGATGTCGAACAGCCCGATGCCGGGCTGGGTGTCGAGTTCGATTTCAAGAAATCGGGAGTTCAAAGGTCGTCCCCGAAGCCGGGCTGGATGTGCGCGAGTTTGCGCAGACAGGCGAAGTAGGCCTTTTCGTCCGGCATCGCGCCGTCGCGCTGCGCCTGCCACATGATCTCGGCGAGGCATTCGGACATGGCGTGTTCGGCGTCGTGCACGTCATCCATGTAAGTGCAGACGGCATCGTAGAGATAGCGGAAGCCGGGCGGCCGGTCGGTCTTGCGTTGCTCGCGCAGGGCCAGATGCAGGCTGAGGTGCATGAACGGGTTGGACTCGCCCAGTTCGGGCGGGAATTCGGCGCCGACGGCTGCGTCCTCGGCGGTGAGGATCGCGTGGTATTCCGGGTGCAGCGCGATCAGGTCGGCGAGCATCGCCTCCATGTCGCTCAGGGGCTCCCCGGCCTGCGCCTTGCGCCAGGCCTGCACGAAGACGCGGCGGTAGGCGTCGCGATCCTGACCGTACAGCATCGCCGGATAACGGGGGTTAGCGGCGGAGTGCGCCGATCAGCTTGTCTTCGAGTTCGATGCGGGTGGCGAGGGTCTCACCCAGTCTGGACAGATCCTCGTCCAGGTTCATCAGGTCTTCGGGGTCGTCTACGCCGTCGTACTTGTCATTGAAGGCGACGCACTCATCGGTGGCTTCGACCAGTCGCGGATAGACCTGGTTGCCGACCTCCAGAACATGCCCGCGGCGTTCACGGCCCTCGGCGACGTACTGGTAGACCTCGAAATGGCCGAGCGCGATGTAGTCGACCAGGATCTGCATGAAGCGGCGCAGCTTGCTCAGCGCGGGCTGGTTGCCGGTGTAAGGCTCGAGGCCGGCGAGGATGCAGAAATCGGCGAGCAGCTCCTGGCGTTCCATCAACAGTTCGTTGATGGCCTGGTCACTGCGACGGTTCGAGGTGGCTGTCTGATTCATTCCGGTATCCAGCGATGTGCGGTGTGTTGTCGTTATTCGTTATCGATGGCGAAAGACGCGCTCAGGTCCGGGAAATTGGCACCCTTGTAACGCAAGGTCAATGTCTCATCCGGGGTGAGCTGTGGCGGCAGGGACATCACCGTATCCAGCGCCAGTTCCGGGATCAGTAGCGTGCCGCGCCGGTCGCGGCGGTCGACGACCACCGCCTCGCCCCGCCAGTCCGGGTGCTGCTGCAACCAGACGAGGGTCCAGTGGCGGTTCGACTGGCGCTCGGCCTTGCGCACCGCGCCGGTCAGCACGTCCGCGCGCCCGATGCGTTCGACCATGCCCTCGTGGTCGATCAGCGGCGCGCCACGCAGATGCGCGCGCAGCTGCTGGTGGACGACCAGATCGAGATAGCGGCGCAACGGGCTGGTGGCCTGGGAATACATGGGCAGGCCGAGCCCGGAATGCAGTTCCGGACTGGTCTGCATCTGCGTGCGTTTGAACTTCTTGCGATAGGCCCACATCTGCGCGGGCGTCTCGGGGGTCTCGATGCTGTCGGGCGGCGCCTGCGTGGAGTAGGGGAAGGGGATCACGTTGGCGTCGGCGTAACGCGCGGCCGCCTCACCGGCGAGCAGCATCGCGTTGGTGACCATCGCGCGGGACCGCAGCGACGGCAGCGGGCGGATATCGACCACGCCGTCGGTCACCCGCACGCGCACCTCCGGCAGGCGGATCGTGGCCGCGCTGTTGGTCATGCGCTTGTCGTAGCCGCGCTGGGTGACGGCGTTGATCGCCGCGAAGGGCGGTTCGTCGAGGGCGGTGTCGGCGTCCTCGTAGCTGATGCGTTTGACCCTGACCCAACTCGGCGCGATGCGGATGTCCTCGATGTCGCCGTTGTCGAGCACGCGCATGCCGAAGGACAGCGCCGGCGAGACCTCGGCGAGGCCGAGTCCGAGGCGGTCGGTGATCGCTTGCGGGAGCATCGGCCAGGTGGTTTCAGGAAGGTAAAGATTGGCGCCGCGTTCGCGCGCGGCCAGATCGAGTTCGCTGTCCGGCGTGACCAGCGCGGCGACGTCGGCGACATGCACCCAGAGCATGTCGCCATCGACGGCGATCGCGTCGTCCGGGTCCTGGTTGCCGGCGTCGTCGATCGCCCAGGAATCGAGATGGGTCAGGTCGAGGCGCTCCTCGTCCGGCAGGTCGGGCACGGCGTGCCGGGGTTCGCCGAGCGTCAGGCCGAAGCGCTGGGGCCAGGGGTTCATTGACTCCGGCCAGTAAGCCAGGCGCAGCAGCAGCTTGTGCGCGGATTCGGGCGTCTCGGGCAGCTCCAGTGCCTTGAGGATGCGGCTGCCGGGCTGCGCCTCCAGCGCGACGCGCTCGACCTCGGCCAGCGGTTTGCGGTCTTCATCCTGCATCCGGCCGGCGCGCAGGCGGGCGATCAGGCCGTCCCAGGCGGCGGCTTCGTTGGCCTTGCGGTCGCGTTCGCTCCGATCGCTGTCGATGCTCTCGCGGGCGCGGGGGAGAACCGTGTCGCCATCGCCTTCGAACCACAGGCCGTCGTCGCGCACGCGCCACGCCTGCCACAGGGACTCTGCCGAGGTGTCGCCGCAAAGCAGCTCGGCGAGCTCGGTCAGTGTGGTGACCTCGCCATCCAGCAGTTCCCAGGTCTCGGCAAGGGTGTCGTCCCCGATATCGGCGACGTCGTCGCCCGGCAGCGTGCGCACCGGACCCGGATGCAGCAGGGTGACGTCCTTGTCGCGCACACGCTTGCTCTGGCCATCCGCGGTGATGATCTCGATCTTGTCGGCGACGCCGGTGATCCGCGCGGGGCGGCGCTTGTAGACGACGAGGGCGTCGGTGCGGAGTGTCATGCGGGGCCCTGGTGAGGCGGGAGAGGGGCGCGAGTGTAACCTGCCGGGCGGCCTGACCCCGATGGCCTTGCGTCCGGGGATGGGTCAGCTCCCGCGTCGCAGAAAGCAAACCTCCTCGCAATTCCGAAACAGATCGCCTGGCTGGCGATACCGGCTGGTCGTCGGTCCCGGTCGGTTCGGACCCCATGCCGCACGCGTCCGATTTCTTGCGCTTTGGTGGCGACGGTGACAGTGACGCTGGTCCGCGAATGAGCGCCAGCGGACAGCGATCAGCCGACGTGTCCGCCAGCAAGACGTTGCGCCGCAAGCGCGTGCAGCGGGACGTTTACTGGCCGGCCAGCACGCGCCAGCCATGAGGTTGCCTGGATAACGAGCCGTGCCCAGGCGGACCCTCGAGCAGTCCTGGTCGCCCCGTCAATTTTCCCGTTCGCGTTCATTGGCCGATGCATCGCTGGTCGCCGTGACGGCCCGGTCGATCCGCGAACGAGCTGCCATGTCGGGCGACTGGTGCGCAGCTTGCATCAAGGGTGTACACACGCCTCCCGGACATACGTTTTGCAGTTGCGCGGTCGTTGGTTCCTGCTTTCTCTGACGCTCCAGATCGTCGCCGGCGCCCTGGTGGTGGCGCTCGCGTTCGGCCACGGAATCCCCTATTCGTCCGCGCTGCTGCCGGTCGCGCTGCTGCTCGCGAGCGTGGCTCTGGTTTGGCCGGCATGGCGGGCGCAGGCCGATCATCGCCACGCCCAGAATCGCGCGCTGCTGGCCTACCTGCGCCAACGCGCCAAAGCGCCGGATACCCCGATGCCCCGGCTGACCGACCCGGTGTCGCGCGAGCTGCTTGAGCTGATCGACGCCGAGCCGGGTTCCCGCGCCTTGCGCGCTGCGGCGGTCGACGATTCCGGGCGCTCGCTGGTCGGCGCGCTCAACGAGGAGATGCGACCCTCGCTGAACACGATGCTCAGTGCGCTCGGCCTGCTGGCGGACAGCCCCCTGGACGGAGGGCAGCAGCAGTTGCTCGCCAACGCCCGCAGTTCCGCGCAGGACCTGTGGGGCACAGTGCGAGATCTGTTCGACTACAGCGAGCTGCTGGCCGGTCGCGTGTCGCCGGTGAAGGTGGTGTTCGATCCCACCCTGATGGTCGACAAGGTGATCGAACGCTGGGCGCCGCTGGCGCGCCAGCAGGGCATCGAACTGGCGAGCTTCATCGATCCGGCCGTGCCCGCCCGTGTCGAGGGCGACGCCGAGCGGATCGAACAGATACTGAACCTGCTGCTGCGCCGCGCGGTCACCCACACGCATGCCGGTGGTGCCGTGATCAGCCTGCGCCATGGCGGGGGCGTGGATGCGATCGTCTTCGAACTCAGCGATTCCGGTGATGGACTCGACGACGTGGCGCGGACCCAGTGGGCGGCCGACCTGGCCGGCAGCGATCTCGTGGCCGGAGGTCAGAGCGATGTCGGTCTGCCGCTCGCGCGCCGGCTGGTCGATCTGCTCGGCGGTGAACTGGGGTTCGACAGCCGTCAGGGCGATGGCACTCGTTTTCAGTTCGAGCTCGCGCTGCCGGATGCGGGCGCCGAGCCCGATGCCTGGCAGGCGCGGCGGGTTCGTCTCGAGGGCGCGCGTTGCCTGCTGGTCGATGACAACCGCAGCAGTCTGGCCGCGATCCGCGAGCAGCTGCACGCCTGGAATGTGGATGTCGATACCGTCGAGGACGGCACCCGGGCCGTGCGGGTGCTGCAGGAGGCGGTGCGGATCGAAAAGCCCTACGACCTCGCGATCCTCGACCTGAATCTGCCCGACCTGGATGGCACCGAGCTGGCCAATCGCATCCGCGCGATCAAGGATTTTTCCACGCTGACCCTGGTGTCGATGGTCGGTGACCGCGACCGGGGAGCGCCGCTCGATCTGCATGCCAAGGGCTTCGATGCGTTCCTGGTCAAGCCGGTGCGCCAGAAGAGCATGGCGCATTGGCTGGTCGAGGCATTGCAGCGCCAGCGGATGTCGACCGAGTTGCATGGGCGGCGCGAGGGCAACGTCGCGCCGGAGGGTGCGCGTCTCCTGCTGGTCGAGGACAGCCCGGCCAATCGCATGGTTGCCCAGGCGATGCTGGCGAAGGCGGGCTATGCGGTCGAGACCGCCGAGAACGGTGCCGAGGCCGTGGCGCGCGCGCGCGACGAGGACTGGAATCTGATCCTGATGGACTTGCAGATGCCGGTGATGGACGGTCTCAGCGCGACCCGCGAGATTCGCCGGTTGTCCGGTCGGCGGGGCCAGGTTCCGGTCATCGCGGTCACCGCGAATGTCTTTCCGGACGACCTCCGCGCCTGCGGCGAGGCGGGCATGGCGGAAGTCGTCGCCAAGCCGATCCGCCGCGAAGATCTGCTGGCGGCGGTGGCGCGCTGGCTGCGACCTGACGATGGCGGCGGGGCGGCAATCGATGCCGACGCGCTGGCGGCCTTGATCGGGCGATTGGGCGAGGCCGGCGCCGGGCGGGTGTTGAAGGTGTTCCTGGATGAGGCCGCGCGTCGCATCGGCCGTATCGGCGAGCACCTCGCCGACCCGGCGATGCGGCAGGCCGAGATCGACAGGCTGAAGCAGGCCGCCGAGAGCTTCGGGATCAGTCCGCTGGTGAAAGCCTGTACCGCCACACCGCCACAGCCGGACGCGGCCTGGGTGGAAGAACTGGGCCGCACGCTGGCGAGGGTGAAGGCGCTGTTGCGAGCGCGCTTCGGGGCGGCTCTGGGCTGAGTTTGGGCTGAGTCTGGGCTGAGCCGCCTGTCGGACTCAGAGGGCCAGCAGCGCCGCCTTGACCTGCTCGTACTGCGCGCGGGCGGTCACGGCCAGATCGCCGATGCCTTCAAGGTGGCCGTCGCGGCCGAGATGCTCGAGGTCCCGCGCGGTTTCCGACAGCGCCATCGCACCCATGTTCGCGCTGCTCGATTTCAGTGAGTGCGCGGCCAGCCGCAGTCCGGCGGGATCGCCATTGGCGATGGACGTGTCGATGTTCTCGAGCAGCTTCGGTGTCTCCGACAGGTAGGCGTCGATCAGGACCGGGAAGCTGTCCTCCATGATCGAGCGCAGGGTGTTCACGGTTTCCATGTCGATCGGGGAATGGCTGCTCATGGGCGTTCGTTCCGGTGGTCTGGATTCGACCGTGTCGTCCGCGGCGGGTCTGTGCAGCCAGCGGGCGAGCATGTCGTGCAGGTCGTGCAGTTTAACCGGCTTGGACAAATAGTCGTCCATGCCTGCCGCGATGCAGGCTTCGCGGTCGCCGGTCATCGCGTTGGCGGTCATCGCGATGACCGGCAGGCGAGCGCCGTCGGGTTCGCGGTCGCGTAACGCCCGGGTCGCCTCGAAACCGTCCATGACCGGCATCTGACAGTCCATCAGGATCAGATCGAAATCGGCCCCGGCGAGCATCGCGAGCGCCTGGGCGCCGTCATTGGCGACGGTCACGCGGACGCCAAGCTTGTCCATCATGCCCCTGGCGACCTGCTGGTTGACCAGGTTGTCCTCCGCCAGCAGGACATGGCCGTGCAGGCGCGGCAGATCGGTCTGGGTCGTCGCGCTGTCGGGTTTGCGTCGCCGCCGGCCGCTCAGTTCGAGCAGGATGTCCCGGATCAGCGATTGACGTACCGGTTTGGTGATCGCGTAGCGCACACCGATGTCGCGCAGTTCCTTGCTGTCGAGCCCGGTGGAGCTCACCACCACCAGGTCGGCGTCCCGCAGCGCCGGGTCCGCCTTCACGTATTCGGCCAGCGAACCGCCGTCCAGATTCGGCATCTGCATGTCCAGCAGCACGACCTGGTAGGGCCGTGACGCGGCGACTGCCGCGCGCATTCGATCCAGGGCTTCGAAGGCGTCGTTGGCGGTGTCGAAACCGACGTTCCACGACGCGAGGTAGTGCGACAGGATCTCGCGGTTGGTCTCGCTGTCGTCGACGATCAGTACGCGCAATTCGCTGAGGTCGGTGGCTGCCTCGGCGGCGCCACCGGCTGTCGGCACGGTCTGCATCGGCAATTCGAACCAGAAGCGGGAGCCCTCGCCGAGGCGGCTGTCCACGCCCATCCGGCCACCCATCAGTTCGACCAGCTGCTTGGAGATGGCGAGCCCGAGGCCGGTCCCGCCGAACTTGCGCGTGGTGCTGCCATCCGCCTGCGAGAAGGGCTGGAACAATCCGGTGATGGTTTCCGCGGTCATGCCGATGCCGGTATCCCGGACCTCGAAGCGCAGGTGCCCCGGCAGATCGGGCACCGCGTTTGCGCGCACCACGACCTCGCCGTCGGTGGTGAACTTGATCGCGTTGCCGAGGATGTTGGTCAGTACCTGGCGCAGGCGGGTCGGGTCGCCCTCGACCGCGCCGGGCACGTCGGGCGCGACGAAGCAGGCCAGTTCGATCCGCTTCTGCTGCGCGGGCGCGCTGAACAGCGTGGCGACATCCTCGGTCGCGGTGCGCACGTCGAACGGGATGCACTCGATCTGCATCTTGCCGGCCTCGATCTTGGAGAAGTCGAGGATGTCGTTGATGACGGTCAGCAGGCTCTCGGCGGAGCCGTGCGCGACCTGAACATACTCGCGCTGCTTCGCGGTCAGCGAGGTCTGTTCGAGGATGTCGAGCATGCCGAGCACGCCGTTCATCGGGGTGCGGATCTCGTGGCTCATGTTGGCCAGGAACTTGGACTTGGCCTCGGCCGCCTCGATGGCCGCGCGGCGGGCATCCTCGGCGGCCGCGCGGGTGCGGTCCTCGGCGACGGCGAGACCCAGCATCTCGCCGATGAGCTGGTAGTTCTCGATCAGGATCGGGTCTTCCTGCGGCACCGATTCGGTGAATATCGTGAGTTCGCCCATGCGGGTGTGCGCGTGATTGATCGCGAGGCGGATCACGCCGTGCTCGTGGCCACCGTAGGCGCTGGCCAGGCAACGGGAGGACTCGACGATGCGCACCGGCGCCTCCAGCGGCGCGCCGAGGTCACGATCCCAATCGGCGGGCAGGCGATCGGTGTCGCCGACCCGCATGTCGTGGTGCTCGCCGTTGGCGGCGATGAGCCGGATCACGCCGTTGACCGGCGCCTGCCTGCCATCGACGGCGATCGCGATGCGGGTCAGGACCTGGCGCAGGCGTTCGTCCATCGTCTGCCCGGTCTGTAGCAGCGCGGCGACCTCGGCGCGCAGGCGCGTGGCGCCGGCTTCCATCTCGCGCTGGCGTTCGTTGGCGACCTCGTCGCTGACGTCGCGCTGCACGGCGATGTAACCGAGCAGGCCACCCTTGTCGTCGGTGTACGGCGTGATCGTGGTCTGCGCCCAGTACAGCCGGCCGTCCGGGTCCTCGGCGGTGTGTCGGCGGCGGTTGCGCAGCCGACCGCTCCACTGCCGACCGCTGTGCAGCGTGGCCCACATTTCCTGATAGACGGTCGACGGTGTGTAGCCGCTGCGCAGGATGTTGGGGCTTTTGCCATGCACCTCATCGACCGGCCAGCCGGTGATGCGCGTGAACGCGACGTTGGCGTATTCGATATGGGCGGTGGGATCGGTGATGAAGATGGCGTCCGCGCTGGCATCGACGGCCATGCGCAGGCGGCGCAGGCGGCGCTCCCGCTCCAGCCGCGCGCGGATGTCGCGCAGGGTCATGCCGATGCCGGTGACCTCGCCGCCCTGCGTGATCGGAAACAGCAGCACCGCGACCGGCATCGCGACACCGTTCGCGTGGACCAGGCGGGCGTTGTCGTCGCGCAGGATCTCGTTGCCGCGCAAACGGGCCAGCAGCTGTCCGGCGGCGAGCATCTCGCCTTGCTCGTGGAATTCGATGCTTGGCAGCAGGGGTTGTCCGATCGTGTCGGCCCCCAGGATCTGTTCGGCGGCGGGGTTGATGGTGACCACCCGACCGTCCAGATCGAGGTGGCAGAAGCCATCGGAGAAGGCGTTGATGATCGCGCCGAGGTGATCGCGCTCGGCGGCCACGCGGCTCTCCGCACTGGCTTCGAGCTTCGCGTACAGCGCCTGCATCTCCCGCGACGAAACCTCCAGCGAGCGTTGCAGCAGGTAGACGTCCTGGCGTCCATCCGCATAGGCGGCGCCGACGCGTTGCAGGAAGGTACGCCACTGCTCAGCGTCTGCCGGCGGATGGTCGGGGTCGAGCCGCAGGCGGCGCAGCTGGCGGGCGAGGGT
Source organism: Gammaproteobacteria bacterium (assembly GCA_024234895.1). Classification (GTDB taxonomy): domain Bacteria; phylum Pseudomonadota; class Gammaproteobacteria; order JACKNK01; family JACKNK01; genus JACKNK01. The sequence continues at coordinate 190,297 of JACKNJ010000004.1, read as the reverse complement.
GGAATGCAGGTCCATGCGGCGGGTCAGATCGGGCGTGGTCTCAGGCGATCTCGTGGAAGGTCGTCAGGGTCATGGTCTGGTTGTGCAGATCGCAGGAGCCGGTCGCGTAGGGCGAAAGTTCGCCATACGAATAGAACCCGATCTGCCGGGTGCCGGGCGGGAAGATCGACTGCGTGGCCTCGACCTCTTCCTCCGATTCCTCACCGAGCACCATGCGGCGACCGACGCAGGAGATCGCGACCGCCAGCATCGGTTCGCCGGCGGGCGGGGTGTCGTCGCCCCGGTTCGCGGTCATCAGCGCGGCGTTTTCCGCGCCCTCGACGAGCTGGTCGAAATTGGCGCGCATCAGCTGCGCCATCCAGCCTTCCGGGATGTCGCCGGCAAAGGTCATCGATTTCGCGTCCTCGTCGATCGCGAGGATCGTGCGCACCAGTTGCTTCTCGGCGTCGCGGTTCTCGCGCAGCGCCAGCGGGAAGCGCAGACCGGTGGCGGGCAGCCCGTCGGCGAGTTCGCCCAGGTATTCCTTGTAGAGGTCCAGCGCGGGCCGACCGTCGAGTTCGTAGAGCACGTTCGCGCGGGACCGCGTGACCTTGCGTTCCGGGCCGAAGATGTCCCAGCCGCCCTTGGAGCCGTGACCGACACGGATGTGGTCGCCGTACAGGCCGAGCGCGGTGACGTGGCCGGGAAGCGGACGGTTGCCACTGATGACCCAGGTGCGGTTGAAACGCGCGCCGTCGCCGGCCAGTCCACCGGTCACGACCACGTCTTCCGACAGGCCCGCGTTGATGCCGCGGACCAGTTCGCTGCCGTTGACGGCAAGGCCATCGGAGAGCACGAACACCGCGCGCAGACCGTCACCGGCGAGCTGCGCCGCGAGCTGGGCGCCGGCCTGTTCGGAGACGGCGTCGCCGTCGGTCATGTCGGCGAGGATCGCGCTGGCCATGCGCAGGTCGGTGCGCTCGAAGCGGGTCACGGCGACCGCGAGGCTCTGGTCATTGATGCGGGTGTCGAGAATCTCGCCGGCGGTCGAGCAACCCATCACGAGTGAGTGCGGATAGGCGGCGGTCAGCGCATCGAGCGGGGTGGCGTCATCGAGCAGGGTGCTGTCGCCGAACACCAGCACCAGGGTCCGGGGGCCATCCAGGCTGGTGTCGAAAGGCTGTGACCAGCCCTGGGCGGTGTCGTGATGGTAGGTCTCGATGCGCATGGTGGATTCCGAAGTGGGATGGGTGCGTTGTCGCCTTCCAGTCAAGCAGTATCCGTGATTTGTGACGTTGATGTCGGTCACCACGATTGTGTCCATGGTCAGTACGTTCGCAATCAGTTATACAAGCCGCATGCCGAAAACATTCGACGACAAGCTGGTGGTGGCCATCTCCTCGCGCGCGCTGTTCGATCTCGACGAGAGCAACAGGGTGTTCGAGGAGCAGGGGCTGGATGCCTATTACGAATATCAGATAAAGCACGAAAACGACGTGCTCGCCAAAGGCGGCGCGTTCGCGCTGGTCGAGAAATTGCTGGCACTGAACAAGGATCGGCCGCGGCACCCAAGGGTTGAGGTGATTCTGCTGTCCCGCAACAGCGCCGATACCGGCCTGCGGGTGTTCAACTCGATCCAGCATTACGGGCTCGGCATCACCCGCGCCGCGTTCACTGGCGGCAACCGGCCATATCGCTACGCCACCTCGTTCGGCGCGCATCTGTTCCTGTCCAGTCATCCCGACGACGTGCGCAACGCGCTGGCCGCCGGCATCGCGGCGGCGACGGTCTTTCCGCGCAAGGCCGCGAGCGGGGCGGATGGCGATCCCGGCCAGTTGCGCATCGCCTTCGACGGCGACGCGGTGCTGTTTTCGGACGAGGCCGAGCGGGTCTACCAGGAACAGGGTCTGGACGCGTTCAGCCGCAGCGAGCAGGAAGCCGCCGACAGACCGCTCGAGGTCGGGCCGTTCCACACCTTCCTGAGCGCCTTGCAACGTATCCAGGCGGAATACCCGGCGGATGCCTCGCCGATCCGCACGGCGCTGGTCACCGCGCGTTCGGCGCCCGCGCACAAGCGGGTGATCCTGACCCTGCGCCATTGGGGCATCCGCATCGACGAGGCGGTCTTCCTCGGGGGGCTCGCCAAGGGCGATTTCCTCAAGGCCTTCGGCGCCGACATCTTTTTCGACGACCAGTTCGGGCATTGCGAAAGCGCCATCGAACACGTCCCCGCCGGCCATGTGCCGAGCGGCGTCATCAACGGTTGAGGGCGGACCCATGCTTCAGGTTGGCGACCGCATGCCCGAGGTCAGTCTGCGGGACCAGAACGGCGATGCCGTGGACCTGCGTGACCACATCGGCGAGCGCGGTCTGGTGGTCTATTTCTACCCGGCCGATTTCACCCCGGTGTGCACCCGCGAGGCCTGCGCCTTCCGCGACGTGTGGCCGGAACTGGATGCCTCCGCGGTGCAGCTGATCGGCATCAGCCCGCAGGACGAGGCGAGCCATCGGCGTTTCGCGGCGGAGCACGGCCTGCCGTTCCCGCTGCTGGCCGATGTCGACAAGGTCGCGATCAAGGCCTTCGGCGTCAGCGGGCCGCTCGGTTTCGGGGTGCGCCGCGCGACCTTCCTGATCGGCCCGGACGGGCGCGTGAAGGCGCGCGCGCTGGCCGATTTCTTCCTCGGCGATCACAAGGCGCTGATCGATCGGGTGCTGGCGGGGAATCCCTGACATGGCTCTCTCGGCGACGATCTACAAATGCCGCTTGCAGATCTCGGACATGGATCGCGGCTACTACGCGACCCACGACCTGACCATCGCCCAGCACCCCTCCGAGAACGACGTGCGGATGATGGCGCGGGTGATGGCCTTTGCGCTGCACGCCGACGAGGCGCTCCAGTTCACGCGCGGACTCAGCAGCGACGACGAGCCGGACCTGTGGATGCGCAATCTCGGCCACGAGATCGTGCTGTGGATCGAACTCGGCCAGCCGGACGAGAAACGCATCCGCCGCGCCTGTGGCCGGGCGCACGAGGTGGTGGTCTACGGCTACCACGAACGCCCCTCGACGGTCTGGTGGAAGCAGCACGGCGATGCCCTGCAACGCTTCCACAACCTGTCGGTGCGGTGCTTCGATGATGGTGTCGGCGAGGCGCTGGCCGCGCTCGCGCAACGCGGCATGGAACTGTCGGTGCTGATCCAGGACGGCGAGGCCTGGGTGTCCGACGAGGAGCGCCAGGTGCGGGTGTCCTGGCAGACCTACAAGGAAGCCGCGAAATAGTTGTTTATGCGGTGCGATTCGCCGCGCTCACCACACCCTGCCCGGCTACGTGACCGGATCAGGCTGTCGGGCGGGTGACAGAGCGTAGGGCGGAAGCCGCAGGCGTTCCGCCGGCTGTCGTTCGGATTGACGCCGAACAATGAGTCTTTCCAAACGTGGTTGGGCGCGCCGACCGTCGTCTGGCGGAACGCCTTCGGCTTCCGCCCTACGGACTGGAGAAAGTGGTGCGAGCCACACTAGCTGCCCGGCAACGCGCGGATCAGGTCCGCGACATCATCGATGCCCCGCAGGTCGGTCTGTGACAGGACGACCACGCGTTCGCCATCCGCGTTTTCCCGCAACACCACCGGGTAGTCGAACCGGTCGAGCGGATAACGCGCCTCGAATTCATCGCGGTGCAGGAATTCCAGCGGGATATCGCTGCGTTCCCGGAATGCCTTCCAGGCCCGATGTTCCTTGAACACGCCGTGGGTGATGCGGCACAGATCGCAGTGATAGGTATCCGGGCGCAGCAGTTTGTGGCCGATGTCCAGCCAGGCGTGCAGGCGCCCGCTGTCGGCGTTGTAGACGAAGATCAGGCGCCCGCTCACTGGTAGCGGATGTCGGTGATCCAGTAGCGATGGCTGCCGGTCGGCGTGGTGACGGTGATCTCGTCGTCCAGACCATGGCCGAGCAGGGCGCGTGCGACCGGTGAGTCGATGCTGATCCAGCGCTTGGTGGGATCGAACTCGTCCGCGCCGACGATGCGATGAGTGACCTCGTTGCCGTCCTCGTCTTCCAGCGTGACCCAGGCGCCGAAACGCACCTTGTCGGGATCGTCGGGCATTTCCGCGACCACATGCAGCTTCGGCAGGCGCACCTGCAGGTAGCGGATGCGGCGGTCGATCTCGCGCAGTTCCTTCTTGCGGTAGATGTACTCCGCGTTCTCGGAGCGATCCCCCTCGGCGGCCGCAGCGGTCACCGCCTTGGTCACCTCCGCGCGCCGCGTCCACAGGGCCTTGCTTTCCGCCTGCAAGGCCGCGAAACCGGCGGCGGTGATGTACGGCGATTGCTTCGGTGCGGGTGGTCGGTAACGGCCCATGGCGTGAACTGGTGGTGTTTGGGGGGAGGAGGGCATGGCGAGATTCACTCGGGAATCGCGGAGATCGGCCGATAAGCCGGATACCCAACTTCGCGACGGTAACCCCGTATGAGTGAACTGATCCATATGATTTACGCCAGCCAGGCGACCCGCCCGTTCAGCGACGACGATCTGATCGCTCTGCTCGGCAAGGCGCGTGCGAACAACCACCGCCTCGGCGTGACCGGCATGTTGCTGCACGTCGACGGAAGCTTTTTCCAGGTGCTGGAAGGCGAGGCGGACACGGTGCATGCGCTGTACGAAAAAATCGCCCGCGATCGCGATCACGACCCGATCGTGAAGATCATCGAGGAACCGATCGAGGAACGCGCCTTCGAGGAGTGGCAGATGGGCTTTTTCGGCGCCACCCGCAAGCAGATGGCGGAGATCGACGGGCTGGCGGTGTTTTTCACCCACAAGGCGCCGATGACCGAGCTCGGCGCATCGCGCGCGACGCGCCTGCTGAATGCCTTTGTCGAAGGGCGTTATCGGCTGTCCTGAGCGTCAACGGGGCAACAGGCGGATCAGCTTGCCGTCGTCGGCGTCGGTGAGCAGGTAGAGATGGCCGTCCGGCCCTTGGCGGACATCGCGGATGCGACCGAATTCCTGTTCGAACATGCGCTCCTCGTGGACGACGCGACTGTCCTCGATCTCGAGACGAACCAGTAGCTGGAACTTCAGCGAACCGACGAACAGGTTGCCGCGCCAGCCGGGATGGACATCGCCGTCGTAGAAAGTCATGCCGGACGGCGCGATCGACGGCACCCAGTAGTACAACGGCTGCGCCATGCCTGCCTTGTGCGTGCCTTCGCCGATCGGCGTGCCGAACCCGTAGTTCACGCCGTAGGTGATGACCGGCCAGCCGTGGTTCACACCCGCTTTCGGAATGTTGATCTCGTCGCCGCCCTGGGGACCGTGTTCGTGCGTCCAGAGCTCGCCGGTGAACGGGTTCAGGGTCGCGCCCTGCATGTTGCGGTGGCCGTAGCTGTAGATCTCAGGGCGCGCGCCCGGGGTGTTCACGAACGGGTTGTCGATCGGCACGCGACCGTCGTCGTGCAGGCGGATCAGCGAACCGGCGTGATCGCCAAGGTCCTGGGCGCGGTCCATGTCGCCCCGGTCACCGAGCGTGATGAACAGATAGCCGTCGCGATCGAAGACCAGACGCGAACCGAAGTGGTGGGCGGAACGGGTCCTGGGTTGCAGACGGAACAGCACCTCGAAGCTGTCCAACTGCATCCCGTTGAGGCGACCGCGCCCGACTGCGGTGCCATACCCATCGGGGCCGGCCTCCGCGTACGAGACGTACACCCAGCCGTTGTTTGCGAAGTCCGGATGCAGCACCACATCCAGCAGGCCGCCCTGGCCATGTTGTCGGATGACGGGCAGTCCGGACACCGGCTCGGCCAGGAGCGTCCCGTTGGGGTCGACAACCCGCAACTGGCCGCTGCGCTCGCTGATCAGGGTGCGGCCATCGGGCAGAAAGGCGACCGACCAGGGATGGGACAGGCCCTCGACGACGATCTCGGCATGAACCGTCCGGGGTTCCGAATCGATCGCCGCTACGGACAGTGGCCAGACGCACAGGAACAACGCGAAGCTAAGGAACAGTTTGTCGGGGCGGTACGTCATGGTGCGGCGTTCTCCAGCCGGGCAATGCCGCCAATCGTATAGGCTGAGACGGTTTCAGCCGACCCGGTAAACTGCGCTTCATGAACAAGCTCATCACTGCGGCCCTGGTGGCCGGGGTCTTCGCGGGCGGTATGTTCGCGCCGGACAGTTGGCGCAATGCGGTCCAGGGTCAGATCGACCGGGTAACCGGCAATTCGTCTGCGACCGCGTCGACGAAGACACCCGCTGCAAAAGCCGAAGAGGATGCGGCCCCGCCGATCCCCTATGCCCAGGTGCAACGCCCGTTGAGTCTCGCCAAGGGTGAAAAACTCGGTCTTGGTCTCGGGCTGTTCACCAGTACGCAGGGCGGCGAGGGGCTTGCCATGGAGGTCGCGAGGCTGGGGTATTCGGTGCGGTTCATCGCGGTGCAGGACAACAGCGGCGCGGTGTGGCAACTGCTGATTGCCGGTGAGTACGACGATGAGGTTGCCGTAGAGCGGGATCGATCCATCCTGAACGACACGCTTCAGGGCGCGGCCAATCCCGAAATCGTGTTGATTCCGCCGCCGCCCGCGAAGAAGTGATCCGCGCCGTTCCGGGCGAAGGCGATCGGAACCGGGACGGTCAGCGTCCGAAGCGTCCACGCAGACGATGTGCCGTGTTCCACCCGGCCTGGGTGTGATCGGACACGAAACAGATCTTCACCTCCGCCATGCCGCGACTGCCGAACCAGACGCAGACCTGCGCGTCCTGACGGTTTCGGCAGATATACCAACGCGCGTCGCCGTTCGCGAAGCCCCAGGAAGCCACCCGCAAGACACACAGATCGGCCTCGCCGGGGCGATCGACCAGGGCCGCGCGGATATCCGCCATGCCCATGTCGCGCGTCTGATAGATGCGCGCCATGACCGTCAGTCTCCCCAGCCCAGGGTGAGTGCATGGCAGCGCCGAATGTGGGGGTCTGATTCAGCCATTGCGTCCTCGTGATGAGGATGATGACGATGAGCTGGAGGAGGCGCTTGAGGAGGAAGTGGACGACGAACTTGAAGAGGAGCGGGTCGACGGTTGCCCGTTGCTGCCGTGATAGGCGTGAATCTGCTCGATCTCGCGGAGGTTTCTCGCCATCGTGCGCAACTCGCTGGCCGGTGGGGTCTTGCTGGTCGTGCCCCTGCCCAGTTGCGGATTGGATTCGATGCCGGGTTTCTGTCCCCCGAATGGCAATCCAGGCATCCCGGACACGAAGCTGTTTTCGCCCATCGCCTTGATGAAGGTGTTGCCACAGTTGCGGCACACCTGGTTGGGAATGCTGGTCACCATCGCGATCAGGTCGGGTTCGTCGCGCAGTCTGCTGCCGCGTTCCTGCTCATGAAGTGCAAGGGCCATCGGTTCGGAATGATAGGTCTGCGCCGGAGTGGGTGTGTTACCCAGAGCTTCAGCGGTCTCGATGCTGTGGTGAAACACGGACTCCTTGTCCGATTTGCTCATTTTCCCCAACCCCTTCCCCGAGAAGCCTGACGCGTGGGTGGCGCGGGTCAATTGAAACTCGCCGTCCGCGAACGCGACCTTGCCGATATCCGAGGCGACGGCGTTGATGCTGTCGTTGGAGTTGTTCGATTTTTTTGCCCGCGTGGCCATTTTTTGCATGGCCTGGGTGTAGCTGTCGACGAAATCATCACTGTCACCGCCCTGTCGGAGTGCCTTGGACGTGGCGAAGGATGAAAACCGGAACATCGAGACGCTGCCATCTTTGGGGTCGGTCACCGAACCGCTGATCGATCCACGTCGCGAGCGGTACAACCTGCCGGAGGTGCCTTGTCCCCAGTCCTGACGGACATTGGTTTTGGTGTCCAGCCCGGTTGCCTCTCGATATTTCCGCGCTTGCGCCTTGGAGTCGAAGCGGATCGTCGAGAACTCGTGCCAATGCGCGCCCTGCCCACTGACCGGGGCGTCGTCGTCAATCAGATCGTCCAGCGCATAGGTCCGATTGGTGTTCAGCGTGATCTTGGGGACGGAGAAAGAATGGGAATCCGGCGATGACGATGTGCCTTGAAGGCGGCTCACGGTGCGTGATCGCTGGCCCAGCGATGGCGAGGAAAATGACGAATACGAGGACGAGGAAGACGATGAAGACGATGAAGACGATGAAGACGATGAAGACGATGAAGACGATGAAGACGATGAAGACGATGAAGACGGGGAAAATGATCCCAGATCCATGAATTCCGGTGGGGGGGATGGTGAACGACGTTGTTCACCCAGGGAGACGAATCCGGAAGATCGCGAGGCGGATCGGTCGCGCTGCCGAATCCGCGATAGAAAGCGGGACGAGGACTCGGATGACGGGCTGAGCGAAACCACCGAGGGCTGGCCGCCAGGTTGAGAATAGGTTCTACGCGGCTTTTTCCTTGACTCCTCCACGGCTTGCATTGCATCGATCGAACTCCCGCTGTTTTCGAACGTGGAGCGAGACGTTTTCCTGCTGCCGGAAGGTGCCCCGAAAGGGCTGCGTCCGTCACTCATCGGGGTGGGCCAAGGTCGGATGTGGCCTCATGAAACGTTCGATCTCGCCCATACTGCGCGCCATGGTTGACGAAGATCCGATTCCCAAGGTCGTGAAGATCGGCGAGCACACTTACCACCTGGTCAGGCGTGCTGACGGTGCGGGCATGGAACTGGTACTCGCGCACCCGGACGACGTGCTTGATGAGGAGGCAGAACGCCGTCGCGTCGGTGCCGTCGCCGCTTACCAGGGCTATCGCCCATCACCGCGCGGACAGGCTCCCGCGAATATCGATCAGCCTGTGACGACGCGGACGCAGACCATCCTCTCGCATCAGGCCGATGAGCAAACCCGCGCCGCCTTGAACGGGGGATTGTCACCCCCGCGCAATCGAGGCCGAAAATGACCGCTGAACCATCTCCGCGCGGCGTCGGCAGGGAGCGGACCGGCGACATATCGACCTCGCTTCCTGCCTAGAACCGGACGCGCGCCTGACTGCGGCGGGTGGTGACGGAAATGCCTTGGTCCGTGGGTTTATAAAGGGTGCGTCGGATGGTGTTGTCCGGGTTGGGACCCCGCAGGGTATTGAGTCGATCGATTTTCTCCTGCATGCCCGGGTTCTGCGGGGCATCGGATATGCCCTGAAGTATCGGGACCTTGCGCGTGGCGATGCCGATATCCGGATTTGCGCCGAACTTGTCCACGAACGGCTGAAGTGGGATCTGCTGCGGATTGAGATGATCCAGGTCGTGAAATTTGACGGTGGTTTGGAAATGCCGCTGATTGTTCGCGAACCGGACCGGATTGGTCGAATTGCTCGATCCCTGATAGCCATGCACGTCGTAGGTCACGTTCGCGTCGCGGTGACTGAGTTCGTGCTTTAGGCGGCCTGCCGCGCTTCCGCCCGGGCTGGGCCGGATGCCTTGCGGATCGAACGTCAGCCCGCCGCCGCTGCCGCATGAGGTCAGGCGGACATCCAGGTGGTCCTGGCCGAGTTTTTCGCCGACGTTCATGACGCCGCTCGCCACGTCGCGTATCTGATGACGAATGGTGAGCGACTCCTTGACCGAGCGTTGACCGAATGGGGCGTTTGTGCGTGCGATGGTGCTGATCGATTCACTGTTCGTCGCGCTGCCGTGTCCTTTTACGTACAGCTTGTCCTGTGGACCGCGAAACTGGATGTTGGCGTTCTGGTCGCTCAAGTCCACGAGATTCGCGGCGGCATGCTTGAGGTTCTGGTACTTCGCAAAGGCCCTCGCGTCCTGGGTGAACTGATTCCAGGTTTTTCCGGCGCGCAATTTGCCCATTTCCTCGAACAGGATGGTTTTGGTGGTGTTCTTGGCCTGTGCGCTGTCGACGAACAGATGTCCGGCTTGCACCCCTTGCTTGTTCTTGTGAGCGCGCAACTCCGTCGCAGCGGCGACGACGTGTTCTGTCTCCCCGGCGAGAGTGGAGTGCAGATAGGCGTGGCGGTGTCTGATCGGGTTCATTTCAATATTCTCCTTTGCCCGGATTGATCAATATTTGGCTTTCTTCTGCCATTGAAGAACGGCATCCAGGGAGCTTTCCAGCGTCCCCCGATAGCCTTTCGCGGTCTTGCCTTCGTAGGAACGAGCCATCTGCAAGGCGCTGCGTCCTTCCCAGTTTTTCGGGTCGCCGCCGGTCAGTTCCCGGGATATCTGGCCCTGCGCATGGAACGCACGTACCTCGGAATGGAGCTTGTGGTGGTCGTCGTCGAGGTCCAGAAAACGGGATAAATGGTCATGGGCGTGCTGCATCTCATGACCGAGCGCGCTGGCATCGCCCGGCATCATGACCGAGACCTTGTTGGCCTTCGGGTCGTAGTGCGGGGCGATGCCGGGGTGATATTCCATGGTCAGCGGCTTGAAGCTGTTCGCCAGCTTCACCCGGGCAATGTTCTCGGCGGAGTGCTCTGGCGCAAGGTGGCCGAAGGGAAAGGCGCGTTGGTAGGTCTGCACGGCACTCTGCACTGTGGTCTGCACCCGCTGCTTCATGGCAGACAACAGACCGGTGTCGAGTTGTTCCAGCGTGGGCGATTGCGCCTTGGCGCTGCGCATGCGCTCGGTGACGTCGTCCACCTTCACGTATTGCTTCGGCGCGACTTTATCCATCAAGGCCTTGCGCGAAACAGAAACGGCTTCCTGAGTCACCGGGTGCATGATGAAACCGCGACCGCGTATCAACATCGACATGGCGATATTCCTTTTACGTTCAGTTCGTTAGCTGTCAGCGTCCGATCTTCGGGAACATCGGCGCTTTGCTGATGGTCACCGGGTTGCCGTGCGGGTTCTGGACGGCGGTGTCGCGTTGCGCACCTTTCGCGTACGCGGTGGCCGAATAGGTCGATTCCGCGCCTTTTCTGCGTAGTTCCTGGCGGTACTCGGCAGTGGTCGAATAGTGCTCATCACGCTGCCTGGGATTGCCGCTGAACTTGGTCACGCCGGGCAGCGGGCCGGCGTTGCGTCCGCCGTTGTAGGTCATGCTGTTGCGCTCTTCCCACTCGTCGTGGGCGCCGTGCTGCACCTTGTCGCTGGTGCGGACGCGCAGCGCGGTATACGTCTCCTCCGGGCCACGCGGTCGGGCCGTCTCGCTGAACGTGCGCAGGTGTGCGTTGAGGTCCTGGATGTACTTGATCGCGGGGAGTTTTTGTCCGCCGCGATCCATGCGTTGCAGGTCGATGTCGCCATGCACGGAATTGCCATGCTTGTCGCGCACCACCGAGCCGGGATCGTCGAAGGCTCGACCGGAATGGTCGTCGAGGGCATTGCCCGGACCGGTGACCACCAGCCCTAGATGGCCGCCGGTCTTGTCGGTCTTGTTGTACAGCCCGGCGGGCTTCGGGCGTGTGCCGCTCGCGCCGACGTGGGCTAGGCGGGTAGGGCCGCCGTCCCGAACGTAAACATCGACGCCCTTGCGCACGGCGAACGTGCGCAGTGCCGTCGCCTCCTTGGGGGTCATGCCGATCTCGTGGGGCGGCAAGGGCGCATGCGGCGGCATGAGGATTCCCGGCTGGTCCAGAATCCGACGTGTCCTGGGGCTGCTCGACGGTGCCCCGGATGGGGAATTCAGGGCGTTCGACGGCGGGGGTGGCGTCGGCTTCGTGGCCCGCATCGGTGGCGCCCCGGATAACGAAGAGAGCCCGCTGGAGCTGGAGTTCGAGCTCGCGCGGGCGTCTGAAATCGTCTGTAACGACGGGAAATGGTGCGAGGTGCCGCCCTTGGGTGCGTCGCTCATGGCTGGTCCTTCCTGCGGATGGCATTGGGGTCGTCGCCGGGACGGGCAACGTATGTCGCCGTATGCGTGGTGGGTCGGCTTGGCACGATCAAACTCAACACCCGCGTCGTGCTCCCCATGCGCTCGAACAGGCGGTGCGCCTCGGCACTGAGCTCCGCGGGGGTGGGGCGATCCGGTGCGGGTGACCAGCGGTAAAGCCACTCGTCGCGCTGATCGCTGCGGATCGCAATGCCGGTGGGGGTGAAGCCGAGCTTGCTGAGTGCGCGGATCGAGGCGGTGTTGTCCGTGAACACCTTGGCGTAACAGCAACGCATGCCCCAGGCCTGTTCCGCCAGGTCGAACAACAGCGCCGCCGCTTGCGGGCCGAAGCCCTGGCCCTGGAACGCGCGTGCGATCCAGTAGTAGAAGAAGCCGATGTCGCCGACCATGACCATGCTGACCGAGCCGATGAATCCCCAGTCGGCATGCCAGACGCCGAAGGTCATCTGGTCGTTGAACCCGTTGCTCCGATCGAGCCAGTCATCCCATTCGCGGTTGCTGTCGAAATGCGGCAGGCAACAGCGTTCCGCGATGGTCGGGTCGATATAGGCGTGGGCGAAGTCGTCGATATGGTGGTGTCCGAGTGGCTCCAGGGTAAGCGTGCCGTCGCACCAGGCGGCAGCCGGCATGGGGAGCGGCCACACGATGCGGTCCCAGGCAAGGATGTCCTGGAGCACCGACAAGGCACGTTCGGCGTGCGGGTTCAGCAACAGCAGGCGTCGGCAAAGCGCAAACGCATCGCCGTGGTGGCCGTGACGCCACAGGGCGATGGCGATGTCGATGGCATCGTTCAGATCGGCTTCGTTACGTGCGATCCGTCGCTCCCCAATGACAATGGCCAGGGCGAGATCGTCGATGGCCAGACTGAGCCACTGGATTCGCGCGCGCAGATCGCTGGCCTCGGGCGAATGCAGCACGCCCGGGTCCAGGTCGAGTTGCTGGCGCAGGGCGGTCATCAGATCGATGCGCTGCTCCGGCCCAATGCAGGATGAGGTTTCCCAATGCGCGAGCAGGGCATGCCATCCCTGCGGCGGGCTGAACCGCGAGTTCAGAACGGCACTCATTTCAGTGTTCCCCTCCCTTTGGCGCTGAAGCGGCGCTGGCTGACGCGCTCACCGCGATGGCAGGCAGTGCCGGCAGGCTCGCAATACTGTTGGCGCGTGGTCGGATCGGCAGCGGCGTGGCGATCTGTTCGTGTCCCGCCGCAATGTGCTGGAAGCTTGCCGCCAGATGCGCGGTCGAGGCCTGGCTGCCGTAGACCTTCCCTGATACGTGCATGTCGTGTTCATCGGTGAGATTAGAACCGAGCTCGGCGCGGCAGGAATGACAGCGGATCTTGGTGCCCTGGATGTCACCGACGCGATAGCCGCCCTGATGCAGAGCGACTCCGATGTTTTGTTCCGCGTGCCGACCCGACATCCCGGACGGGTTCTTGACGATGGTGATGTCGCGAGACAGGAACTTGTCGCGGATGGCACTCGCCAACGCCAGGTCGTGGTGGACCTGAGCCTCATCGGGGGCGCCGACAACGGCAGCGCGGCGACGTTCCTGCTGCTCGTCATGGAACAGGAGCTTGGCGCCGATGTTGCGCAACTCGGCGGTTTCCGAGGCGGCGCCCAGGTTCGCCGCCCGCTGCGCCGCGCTGGCTCCGGCTGGCAGGGGTGCGGGGCCGGCGGCGGTGGCGGCCGCATGCAGATGCGTGCCGGCTGGGGCTGACATCGCGGTCTCCAGCCATTGCTGGGTATCCGGATTGTTGGCACTGGCAAACACATTGAGCTCGCCGTGCTCGTTCAAGCCGTAGCCGAACTGGATTTCGACCGGGTCATGAGCCAGTCCGGCATTGCGTGCGCCATGCATCATGACTTCACTGAGTTGCGACAGCATCTGCGATGGGCGATGTCGGCTCAGATCGATGTGAGTGGGCAGGGAGTCGCGGGTCATGCCGGCCCCACCGGGATACATGCCGCCCTGGTAGCCACCACCAAGACCCCCCAGATGTGTCCCACCCAAGGCGGCGACCGCCTCGGCGTTGCCGGAAAAGCGAGGGAAATGCGTCACTTCCTGGGTGCGCGTTGCAAGGCGCGGCGTGGCCGCCGCCAACTCGGTCGTCCGCGCGCGCGCCATGTCGGCGAAGGTGTCCGGGAAGGCTCGCGCTGCCGCCGCGCGCGGTTGCATTCGCAGGACAGGCTGCTCGATCGCGGCAGGCGCGACCGCAAACCGACCACGCATCGACCCAGGCAGGGTCATCGGCGTGAGTGGGCCTGCCGGGCGCTGGTACCGGGGGCGTTTTGGGTCGGGCGCGACGTCGTCGACCGCTTTGCGCTTGCCGCCGCTCATTGGTCTCGAGCCGCCCTGTTGTGTTCGGTCGTCATGCCTTGGCGTTCTCGCCAGGGTTCAGCCCAAGCAGATGAAACACATTGATCTGCCCGCCCTTTTCGAGGAAAAGCTCCTGGTACAGCGCACGGGTATCCATGCGACCCCAGGCGATGGCCTGGCGGACCAGATAGGGCACCGGGCTGTGCGGATCGGTCTGCATCAGGAAATCGGCGGCCTGGGCGAGCATGGCGTAGGCCTCCTGCCGGCGGTTGCCGGACGAGGGCGCGGCATGGCCCGGGGAGGGCGGCTCGGCTTGGGCGGCCTGGTTGTCGTCTTCGATGGCGTCATCGCCCATCGTCGGGTCCAGGCCGTCGGTGAACACATCGCCGCGCTGATCCAGTTCCATGCGGATCAAGGCTTCGATCTCGTCGAGCAGACCGTTGAGGCCGGCGAATCCTGGTGAATCGTTGCCGACCAGCGCATCCAGGCTGGCGTCCAGGGAATGAATGGCCGCGCGCGCGGCCCGGATCTGTGCATCGAGGTCGGCAAGGTGTTCGGTCGGCGTCGCGGCCAGGGCGGCGAGAAACGCTTCCTGTTTCTTGGGCTCGTGGCGGCCCTTGGCATTGGGCAGATTGGCGCGGCGCCAGTCTCCCAGGGTCAATTCACCCTGCTCCAGGCGCGCGTTGGTCAGCGGCAGTACGGCCAGGATGTTGGGAAACTTGCTGTCCACCCAGCGGAACAGATTGGTTCGGTATTCGGTATCGCCGTCGGTCATGCCCGGATGCAGGCCGTCCCAGAACTGCACGCAAAGCACATGCATCAGGGTCAGCCCCGGCGCGAGGGCGACCAGGCCGTGTTGATGGAGGCCGGCCTCCAACACCCAGGCCGCGACCTGCAGATCCTTGCTGCGCCGGCGCAGGGTCTGCACGCCGAGTTTGCCGACCAGGGGCCAGTCGGCCCGCTTGAGTTCGTGTTCCCAGGGCCCGAGCGGCAGATTCGGGTCATCGGCGCGGCGGGCCTCCTGAATGCGGCGATACAGGCTGCTGCCCTTCATGTCCTCGCCGGTCGGATTTCGTTCATCGGCAATCGGCGCCAGCAGATCACCGAGGGCAATCCCATAGGCGGCATGAAAGTAGGCATCGGCAAGGCCCAGGTCGGCGTCGCTGGGCGCGCCGGACGTGCGGTCCTCCCGGGCATCGATGTCATCGTCGAAAGCGTCATCGAAGTCGTCGTCATAACTCGGCGATACAGCGAGGGCGGTGGCGTTCATGGCATGTACCTCACCAGACGTAGGGGGCTTTGTTGGGGAATTGCGCCGGCAGATCGAGCGGCGCACCGGGTTTGCCATCCGGTCCGCTGGCGACCAGATCGAGCGCCAGTCGCAACTTGGCGTTCTTGTTCTTGTCGGTGCCGGGTGGCTGCTGGAGCTTGAGCGGGATATCGAACGCGGTGATCACGCGGGTGTCGTTGAGCGGATCGGCAACGCCGGGGGTGGTGTCGCGATGCGCGTCGATCAGACGCAACAGGGCCCAGGCGCCCTTGGCGCTGAAGCGGGCGGTACGGTCATCGACTTCGAGATGACTCTGGGTGTCATCGCCCTGCGGACGGTAGGCGGACAGACCTGCCCATTGCAGGGTCAGGGTGACCGGCTGGCCGAATTGCCAGTTCAGGGCTGTCTGGCCGTTCGGATAGCTGGCGATGTTGTCGCCGGACTCGAATTCCCAGGCAATCAGCTGCGAGCTGCCACCCTGCGCGGGATTGGCGTCCGCAGGCAGGTAGCGGAAGCCGACCTCCAGGCCCAGAGGTTGGCTCTTCACGCCAGCGGCCAGCGAGGCGTTGAGGAAGTCCGCGGCGGCGTCGAGCTGATCAAGGAATTCCGAAACTTTCTGCCAGCGCTGGGTATTCCCGGCGGACTCGACCTTCTTGCGCAGGCTCTCGCGCTGCCCGGCGTAATCGAGGAAGAAACGTTTCACGGCCGCCAGCGGCGCGTCGCCATTGCGCGCCGGACCGAACGGGTACAGGCCGGCCAGCTCGGAGTTGAAGCGTTTTGCCAGGGCCCGATAGTCGCCGCGCGCCAGGACCTTGTTGCCGGAGGTGCAATAGTCGGCGGATTGGGCGCTCAGGCCGCTGCGCCGGTCTCCGAACAGACCTTGACCCTGGGTCGGATCGTCGTCGGCACCGACCGGCTTCATGAGCGTGTCCGCGCAGTTGCTCTGGCTCATCTCGCGCAGGTCTTTCTGAATGAAATCATTCAGTTGGGCCACCTGGCTCTTGGGGTCCTTGCCCTGCACGAAGCGGTCGATCTCGTTGATCGTCGCCAGCCAGAAGGTCAGGCCCTGACGGCTCTCCGGGCTGGCGACGGTCGGTTGATCGGTGTTCTGCAAAAAGCGCACGAACGGTTCCGCATAACCGGCGAGCACCTGGGCACGCTGCAACTGCTGCTGGAGATATTCCTTGGTGTCGGCGGCGGTGCCGAGATTGAAGTAGTTGCGGTGCGCCCCATTCTGCGGGTCCAGCGCGGCGGTATCGGTGTCGGGCTCGTACAGTCCGCTGGCCTCGGCGAGCCGGTTGGCGGCGTCGAGTTCGCCGTTCGCAAACCCGCGCGCGCAGGCCGCGATGCTCTGCCCATCCATCCCGAACTGGGCATACAACACCAGAACCTGCTGGAGTTGGGGGGCGGCGAGGGCGAACGCGCGGGAACGACTGCCGAGACGTTCATCGCCGGTGGACAGCGGCGAGAGCCACATCGACGAGGCCGTATCGGCCAGGGTCAGCGGTTGCTGCGCGCGGTGGGCCAGTCCATCGAGGACGCCTTTGAGATGACGCCGGGCGAGGCGGTCGTACAAGGGCTTCTTGGCGGCATCGACCGCCTGCGGTGGCGCCAACCGGTGTTCTTCCCGGAAGGATTGGTAGTCGTGGGCGTAGCCCGCCGCTTCGGCAAGACGCGCGCCCTCCCAACCGCGCAGCGGCGCGGCGCAGGCAAACACCGACCCGCCCGCGACGGTCATGAAGCGTTGATCGCGGACCGCCTGGAGTCCGGCCAGTTCGTCCGCGACCCAGGGGGCCAGTTCCCGGATGACGAAGGGCGTGCCGTCCTTGCCGGTGCGGGTGGCTCGCTGGGTGACCGATCCGTAGGGCGCGAAACTGGTCGCTTCGATGGTATCCAGTGAATCGAGGAAGCATCCCCTGGACGCGGGATCCCCGGGGACGTTTCGTCCGAACCGATCCAGACTCGCCAGCAGCACGGGTGAATAGCCGTGGTTGCCGATCAGGTCCTCGATGCCCGGTCGCATCGCCGTTACCGCTTGCGCGCAGGGATTGCGATCGCCATCGGAACTCAGCCAGTCGCGGTGCGCGAACTCCAGCCAGTTCGCGAGGCGGTTCAGATCGACGCTCAGGTCGTCGGAATCGATGGCCTGGGCCAGGGTCTGGCCCTCGCCGACACGGCTGGCAATCACCGCGCGCGCCTGATTCAGGGTTTCATCCAGGCGCTCCGTGACCCGGGTGCGGAAATTCTTCGGCAAGGTCGGCATGTCGGTGACCGTCATCAACCCGAGTGCACGCATCTGCTGGCCCCGGCGCCGCTGCACGATTTCCGGAAGCGGCTTGCCGTAGGCATATTCGGCCAGGGTGTTGAAGCGCCGCAGCATCTCGGTCTGCAAGGCGATGGAATCGCCGGAACTGCCGGTGGTGATGTACAGGTAGGTGCGTTGGGCGTTTTCCAGGTCGAGCACCGCTTTGAGGTATTCCTCGGCTTGAGTGCGGGCGGCCGCCACTTCGGCGGCAGGGTCGTGGTGATCGGGAATCTGGCGCAGATCGGCGGTCACCAGTTCCTGGGCGCGGATCTCGAGACGGCACCGCACACTGGGGAACACGATTTCCTTGAGGACGCGATCGGCGATGTGTTGGGCCGCACCGTTGGCGATCCCGTCGTCCAGCCACGACGCGGGGATGAACAGATAGCCCCAGTCCATGTCCATCTGCGCGAGGTTGGTCAGCAGGCCGTAGATCACGTCGACCTGACCCCGATCGCAGCTGCCAGCTTCTGTTTCGACGGCCTGATTGGCGCTCTGGATGGCGTTGAAGCCGGAGATCGCGGCATCGACCTGATTGCCCAGGCGCAGCGCGTTCACGGTGAGCACGATCAACAAGGCGGCGGCGGTCGCGATCATGCCGATCTGGAGCCTGCGGATCAGGGTGTTGCGGGACAGCAGTCCGGTGACCGTGGGGCGGGCGAGATTGCGCTCCCGGAATACGCGCTGGTTGAACAGGTCGTCGACGAAGGCGACATCGTCGATCGGCGTTTCGGGATCGATCTCGGTGGTCTCGATCCGCCCCGCGAAGTACAGGCCACGTACCAGAAAATCCTCGTGATAGGCGGCCGGGCGGAAGACCTGTTCGAGCACCGTGCGTAAGGGTGCGCGCAAGGCCTCGAAACGTTGCGGAAACAGGAAGAAGGTGTCCGGGTCGGCGATCTCCGCGTGCGCGGCGGCATCGAGTTGCGCGGTATGCAGGTCCTCGCGGAGCTGCTTGAAGGATTCATCGACCCAGTCCGGGTCGAAGCGGTGGTTCAGCGAGAACGGGTTTGACCAGCCGAACATCTCCCGGCGGCGCGCTTCCGGTTGTGCCTGCCAGAATGCCGAAAACCCGGGGACCGCATCGCAATGGGTGACCAGGATGTAGACCGGGAAGGTAAAGCTGAGGCGCTTCTGGAGGGCGAACAGGTGCTGGTAGCTGCGTTCCGCCAGGGCCTGCAGGCCACCGGATTCGGGGTTGAGCAGTGTGTTCGCGGACAGCGTCAGGACGATCGCATCGAGCGGTCGTTCCGGTCGCTGCGCATCGATGTCGGCAAGTACCCTGTGCCAGTGCGTGCGGACCTTTTCCGGATCCGGATCGTCCAGCGCCTTGATGTCGATGACCACGCCACCGTCGAAGAAGCCCCATTCGGAGTCCGCGACGGCCAGATTGGCCTCCCGCAGCAACAGTGCGCTCCGCCGTCCCTGCCGGATCGATTGCGTGACACTGCTCTTGCCCGCGTCCGCATCGCCGCTCATCAACACCCAGGGTGTTTGATAGCGCCATTCACGACGGGTCGAGAGATAGCGCAGGCCACGGACCAGATTCAACGACCAGTCTCCGATCCGCTTCGGCCCGCGCTGCGACCAGTGTGATTGGTTCCGACGCAGCCAGACGAACCCAAACAGCGCCAGCAGGAGCAGCGCGCCGATGACGAACCAGATGGCATGCGCATCGAGGAACTCGATTGCCTGGCGGGTGATCCGCGCCAGGAAGGCGAGGGCGGCGTCCATGTTCATTTCGGCGTGAACAGCTCGAAGACGCCTTGGTAGGGCAGGACGGAGGTCAGATCGCGGATGTTATGGACCCAGACACCCGTGGACAGGATCAGATAGACGAACAGCACCCCGGCACCGATCAGATACCAGCGCGAGAACGGCGCCAGGCGGTTGTCCGTGGTTTCCGAGATCAGACCGTCGTAACTGGACGGGAACAGCGGTTTGGAGGCGCCTCCGGCCTGGTTGACGTCGCTGCCGACACCGATGAAGTGCAGCAGCTTCTTGCGGTAGCGTTCGCGTGCCTCGGCGCCCGCCGGGCCACGGTATTGCCCCTGGAAGCCGAGCTGCATGCTCATCAGGGCCACGGCCGCCAGATCCTCCATGACGGGATTGTGGCCGCGTGAGTGCAATACCCGGTCCGCGAGCAGATAGAAGTCGCGCCCGGCGACCGCACGCTGGAACAGGGCGCGTTCGATCAGATGGTCGTTCCAGTAATCGGCGCCTTCCCACGGCAGATTGACGGCCAGGATCTCGTCCGCCAGCGCGGCCATGAAGTAGCGCGCCAGTCCGTAGGCCTTGCGCTCCATGTGATTGGCGGAGCTGTCGATACGCTGTTCCTGGGCGGCAAGCAGGGCGAGCAGGCGCGCACCCGTGCTCGCGGCCAGGTCCGGACCCGAATTCTTGCCGCCCAGATAGGACGCGAGTCGTCCTCCGGCGACGGCCTGCTTGATGCGCGCGAGTTCTTCGTAGAACTCGGCGAAGCAGGTCGACATCAGGCGCTCAGTGCGCATGGCCTCCACCCTGGGTGCCCGCGCCGCCGCCCTGCCGGTAATAGAGCACGATTTCATCCGGCGTCTTGTCGCGCGGACCACTGACGCGCAGGGTGCCGTCGGCGCGGATCAGGGCCTGCGGGGTGCCTTCGTCGTCGTGCTGAAAGGCGTTGGCGAGACCGAACAGCACACCGTTGTCGGAGACGGGCAGGCGACGGCTCAGATCGTCGCGGGCGATCTGTCGTCCGGCCCCCGGCAGGCGTCGGCGGCTCAGTTGAGGATGCATGCGGGTATCGCCGACGTGGGCGTCGCGCATCCAGAATTCCAGGCTGGCGCGGTCGCGTCCGCGCAGTTCCACGTACAGATCGTCGAGGTTCCAGTCATGCGCCAGCGGGATCTCGAAGATTCCGGTTTCAACCTTGCGGAACGCCGCGGTCTGGTGCCCGACACGCACGGTCTGCAACTGGCTGTCGATGATGTCGAGCATCTCCGCGAAGCCGCGTTGCAACTCGTTGTGGTCGTACTCGGCGATGTTCAGCGCGTACAGCGGCGATGACGCGATCTGGGCGACCTGACCGAGCAGTCCGGCCAGGGCCAGATACAGGTCGAACGGATGCACTTCGCCGGATTGCGCCATCACGTCGAGCGGGGGCATGGCGGAGGTCAGGGCGCCCATCATGCGCCGCCCCTCGGCGTCCCCCGCCTGGCCGCTCGCGCGTTCGATCACCTGACGCAATTGTCTGCGTACCCGGTTGAGGATGGCATTTTCCGGGTCGAGGAAATCGCCGGCACCGATGCGCAGCAACGGGGGGTGATAGGCCGAAAGCACGAAGCCTTTGCCCCGGCGTTTGATCTCCAGCAGCGGCATGTGCGCATGCCCGCCGGTGAGTTTGTCTTCCGGGAGCAGGGTGAGGCAGGCGCGCAGGCGATCGATGTTCATCTCGTTGCCGCCGGTGTTCTCGTCCAGCACGGTGTCGCCCGGCACGCCCTGGTAGCGACGCAGATCGCTGTGGTCGCTGGCGGCGCCGCGCATGCGTTTCGCGATGGCGAGGTGGATGCGCACCCGCCCGTCCATGTTGGCGAGTC
Source organism: Gammaproteobacteria bacterium (assembly GCA_024234895.1). Lineage (GTDB taxonomy): Bacteria > Pseudomonadota > Gammaproteobacteria > JACKNK01 > JACKNK01 > JACKNK01. The sequence goes on along the minus strand of JACKNJ010000004.1, from coordinate 169,050 downwards.
GGGGATGGTCGGCAATGGAAAGCGGCTGGAGGCTGTTGTCGCCCCGAGCGGCGGGGTACTGCACCGCCAGTCCGTCCGGCAGCAGGCCTTCGAGACGGCGGACGATGATTTCACCCTTTTGCAGTTCGCCCTCATCCAGTTCCAGGTGCCACAGGCCCCAGCCGTATGGGCGGGTCCAGCGCGTGTGCAAGGCGAGTTGCTGGCCCCAGTAGATGTCGTTCTGCTGAAAATGTTGGGGCGAGAGCAGCATGCCCTCGGTCCATTGCAGCGGTTCCGGCAGGTAGTCGCGGTTGTCGGTGCTCATGGCGAGACCTCGGTCCGGGTGGGATGGGGGATGGCCACCGGGGGGATAGAGACGGTCACGATTTCCCCTCCGTGCTTTCCGCGAAGGCCACGGTCTTGGCTTCGAGGGTGAGCTGGGCGTGCTTGAAGGTGGTCAGGTCGATGACCTTGCGGCCCTTCTTGTTCAGGTAGTTTGCGTAGGCGACGACCTTGATCGCGGTTGAATACCGCTTGGGCAGACTGACCACATCGATGATGTAGGCGGGCGGTACCTCCACCGAGGCGATATCCAGGTATTTCCACAGGTTGGCGTTCAGCTCGTCACGCTGGGCGAACCAGTCGGCGGCATCCTTGGGGAGGAGGTCGGGGACCTTTTCGTCGTAGATGAACACCACGTCGACGGCGGTCGCGCTGGTGCCGTTGGCATTGGGTTTCGCGACCACGGTGATCTGGTCGAGGCTGGTGCGGACCTCGCCGGCACCGGTCACGAAGTTGCCGACCGTCTTGAAGGCGTTGCCGAGGCTGGAGCAGCCGGTCAGCGTCAGCACGGTGAGCAGGATGAGCAGGGTCCGGGTGTTCATATCGCGGACATCACGCTGAATTGGCCGGGGATCGCGGTCATGCCGGCACCGTTGGTCAGATCCTGCAGATGCGGTTGCACGTAGCTGGTCAGCGGCGCGGGGCCCATGCAGCACTGCGGGTTGCAGGCGATCGGCATGTCCAGCATCGAGTTGACGCCGGAACCGGCGCCCAGCCCCATCTGGTCGCCGACGCTGACGGTGCCGATGGTCAGCATGTCCTGCGCCATGCCGGGGCCGGTGAAGACTTGCAGGTTGACCGGTACATGGGTGACCGAGGTCGCGACGTTGACGGTCACGATCGGCACGCCAACGTAAGTGATCACCGGCTCGGCGGGTTCGATCTGGGTGGCGAGCGAGTTGTTGACGGGTCCGGGCATGGTCTTATCCCAAATGCATCTGATCGGCGTCGAGGCGGAGTTCCTTGTCCGCGGTGACGATGCCCTGGCGGGCGCGCATGCGCAGCAGCCCGGAGGCGTCCAGCGCGTAGTTGCCAAACTTGGCGAGGTGGTCGGCGGCGCGTTCCGCCAGGGTCTCGATCACGGTGGTGAACAGGTTGCGGGCCTGCACGCTGAGCGTGCCGGTGGCGGCGGTCAGCTCGGCATCCTTGAGTGAGCGCAGCGCCAGTTCCTCGGTGGCCTCCAGCGCGATGCGCGCCTGCGTGACGCGCAGCCGGGAGGCGCCCGGGACGCTGAGCGTGGCTTCCGCCGACTCGGTGCGTTCGAGCACGGCGAGGACCAGCGCGGGCGAATCGGTCACCAGCACCCGGTCGCCGACCCGGGGTTGCAGCAGGCAGGACGCCGCCAGCCTGACCCGGCGGCCGTCGTCGAGAACGCAGGCATCGCTTTCGATCGCGGTGACCACGGCGTGGCTGCCGAGAACCTGATGGTTGCGGTTGGCGAGGCCCCCGTAGGGTGCGCTCCGCGCACCATCGCGCGCATGCAGCGCGTCCGGGCGGTCGATGCGGTGCGCGGAGCGCACCCTATGGTCGTTTGTCTTTAGCGCGGCGCTCATAGTCGGGCCTCGGTTTGCAGGGAACGTTGTTCGGCCTGGGCGAGCTTCTTGTTGTCGCCCTCGGCGTTGGTGGTGTCGGCGCCATGCAGGGCGCCCCGGTTGAGCTGAACCTTGTGCAGGCGGGCGCGGCTCAGGGTCGCGCCGGCGAAGCGACAATCCTCACCCTGGATGTGCGAGAGGTCGGCGTGCGGCATGTCGCAGTCGCGGAAGTCGCTGCCGTCATGCGTGCTGTGCTGCCACTGGCTCATGGCCAGCTTCGCGCCCTGCAGGGTGGTGTCCTTGAACGTGGCCTTCTGGAACACGCTGACGCTGGCGTCGGCGCCGCGCAGGTCGGCGGCATCGAAATCGGCCTGATAGAACATGCTCTGGTCGATGCGCGCCCCGCGCAGATCGGTGCCGTGGAGGCGCGTGCCGATGAAGGTGCCCTGCGTCAGCGTCGCGTCCGCGAGCTTGCTGGCGGACAGGTCGCAATGCATGAAGGTGGTGCGGGACAGCGTGCGACCGCTGAGGTCGTGGCCGCTGAGATCGCATTTGACCAGGATGCATTCGTGCAGGGTCAGACCACGCAGATCGGCGCTGCGGAAGTCGGTGCCGTGGAAGACGGCGGTGCGCAGCTCGGCGCCGGCCAGCCGGGTGTCGGTGAAGTCGCTCTCCAGGGCGACGACCTTCAGCCACTTCGTGCCGTTGAAATCGGTGCCGGCGAAGCGGTTCTTGACCAGATGGGATTTGCTGATCGCTTTGTCGCGGAAGTGCGCGCCGCGCAGGTCGCAGTCGGCGAGGGTCAGCTCGTCGACGGCGGCGGGGCCGAAGTTGCAGTCGCGCAGGTCGCATTGCGCGAAGTTCGCGCCGTCGAGTTGGCAGTCGCTCAGGTCCATGCCAAGCAGGTCGCAGCCCTGCACGATGGTCTTGCCGAAGCTGGCCTGGTGGAGCCGGGCGCCGCGCAGGCGGCATTCGACCAGCATCGCGCCGCCGAAATCGATGCCGGAGAGATCGAGCGCGGACAGGTCGCGGCGGTGGACCGGCAGCTTGCGACGCAGGGCCTTGTGCAGCTCGGCCATGTCGATGGGGGTCAGCGTCACCGTGCTCATGCGGCTTCCCCCCGCGTGGTGCGGACGGCGCCGTCGAAGCGGGCGTCGGTGTAGTCGGCCTCGGCGTCGATCGCGCGCACCAGATTGGCGTCGCGCAGGTCGGTGCCGATGAGCTTGGCGGCGCGCAGCAGGGTCTGGAAGAAGTCGCCGCCGCGCGCATCGGCGGCGGACAGATCGCTGCGCAGCAACACGCTGTGCGCGAAGGAGGCGTTACGCAGGTCGGCGCCGAGCAGGCGTGCCTCGCCGAGGTCGCAGCGATGCAGGCTGGCGCCCCGCCAGTCGGAGGCGTGCAGATCGCTGTCCCGCCAGCAGCTCATGTTGCCGAGGATGTCGCGGAAGTCGGCGCCGCCGAGCCTGGCGATGTTGAGCAGGGTCTTTTCGAAATAGGCGCCGCGCCAATGGCTGTCCGGGGCCGCGGCGCCGCTCATGACGACCTTGCGGAAGCGGGCGCCATCGAGGTGCGCGCCGCCGAGCTGGGCGCCGAACACGATGCTTTCGCTGAGCTTCACCCCGCGCCAGTGGCTGTCGGCGGCCTTCATGTTGAGTAGCGTGGATTTGTCGAGTTCGGCCTCGTCCCAGCGCGCGCCGCGTAGGTCCGGGTCGGTCAGGATCAGGGTGACGGCATGGACGCCGCGCAGGTCCGCGCCGCGCAGATCCGCTTCCGCGCTGGTCACGCGGTCGAGGGTCGCGCCACGCAGCACGACGGCCTCGGCCTGGACGCGGTTGAGACTGGCGCCGCTGAGATCGGCGCCGCCGAGGTCGGCTCTGGCGAGCTGCGCGCCGGTGAAGCAGGTGCCCTGGCAGTTGGCGTTGCGCAGGTGGGCATGGCGCAGGTCGGCGCTGTCCAGATTGCAGCCGGACAGGTCCTGGCCGCTCAGGTCCATGTGCGAGAGATCGACGCCGCGCAGGTCGCGGCCGGCCAGCGGCTCGCCCTGCGCCAGCCACAGTTCGACCAGCTCGCGCAGGTAGGCGGCGATCTCGGGACTGACCGTTTCACTGTCCGGCTTCGGGTTCAGGCCCTTGAGCTTGCGTTGCTGTGCGAGCAGTTGGGCGTCGGCCTCGATCATTTGCTGGATCTGCGCCGCGTCGACCTGGCCGCTGGCGCGGGCGGCTGCGATCGCGCCGGCCAGCGGGGTGGGGGCATCCAGCGCGGCGCGCGCGGCGGCGGCCTGCTTCTGCTCGGCGAGGCTGGCGGGCGGTGTTTCCCCCGCCCGTTGGGCAAGGCCGGCAAGATCGCCGTTCTCGCAGCGCTGTTCGAGTTCGGCGAGCTTGGCCTTGCCCTGTCTGTCGACCTCATCGAGCTTGGCTTTCGCCTTGGCCATGACGTCGCCGAGGTCGATATCGCCGTTGAGCACGGCCTCGGCATTGACGAAGCCGAGCGGCGAGGGTTGGGCCTGGGGCGGCTGATGATCCACCGGTTTGCTCAGCTCGGGGTGCTCGGCCCAGAACTCGGCGTCGAGCTCATCCAGCAGTGCCTGCTGTTCGGCCAGCTGCCCGGCCTCGGCCTCCGCCAGGCGGGCGCGGCGGGCGGCAATCGCCTCCGGGCTTTGCTCCGGGCTCAACGGGGCGTCGTTGAAGACATGCAGGTGGCGGGTCTTGGGGTCGATGCGCTCGGCCAGCGCGGCACGGTAATGGTCGGCCGGTCGCGGCGTGGCGGCGCTGTCCTCGTAGGCGGCGCAGAGGGCTTCGATGTCCTCGGCGTCGACGTCCGCGCAGTCGGTCTCGCCGCGATAGATGGCCACGCCGAGATCAAGGTGGGGCAACAGCCAGACGGTGTCGAAATGCATGTCGACCTCGCCGGCGTCGGCGCTGGTCTGGCCTTTGCGCATAGCCAGCACGCGCGGGCGGAAGGCGGGCAGGCGGCCTTCGAGAATCGCCTTGTCCGGATGCAGGCCTTCGAGGCGATAGGCTTCGCCGCCCTTGAACCAGCCCTTGATGTGCTGGTCGCCGGGCGCGGCGTTGAAGGCGGCAGGGTCGAAATCGGCGGGCAGATGCGGGGCATGCTGGGTGCGCCAGCGTTTGTCGAAGGTGCCCATCAGCTTCTGGCGGTCGGGGCACAGCGTGCTGCGCGGGCCGAAGCCGGCGGGGGCGTGTTTCTGGTTGCCGTGGCGGATCGGGTGGCGTGGGTATTCGATGTTGGGCAAGGCATCCAGGCGGCGCTTGCCGCTGTAGCCGACGCCGGCGGCGTTGCAGGCGTGCGCGGGACCGCCGTAGGCGCGGCGCCAGTCCAGCGGCATGACCGTGAACGGTTCGGGGTCGGTGATCCGGGTACCGAGCAGGCCGTGGCGGACCTCGCGGTTGCCGATCACCTTCAGGGTCTTGTCGATGTCGGCGAGCTGCACGCGCACCGGCATGGATTCGACCGGCTGGCCGGCGGCGGCGTGCGCCTCGGCGACCAGCAGCAGTTCGCCGCGCGCCTTCGGGTAGAGCGCGTCCAGCCCCTCGCCCTTGGGCAGGGCCTTGAACAGGCGCGGCGCGGCCTCGTGCTCGTTGAGGAAGCGGGTGACCGGCTTGCCGAGTTCGAAATAGCCGAGCGCGACCACCACCAGCCGATGCTGGTCGGCCCGCGTGTAGGCCTTGCTCATCAGGCTGAGGGTCATGGGTTTGACGTTGCGCACGGCCATCAGATGATCGCCTTGAGGATGGAGACGATGTTCGCGGACAGGCCGGAGGCTTCGGTCTCGATCTTGCCGACGGTCTCCTTCACGTCGAGGCCGCCGCCGATCACGGTGATGTCGAAGATGGAGCTGAGGCCGGTGATGCGGCTCTGGAAGCCGGTCACGCCGATATCGATGGAGGCCCCGGTGGCGTGCAGGTTCAGCGAGGCGCCGGTGGCGGCCAGGTTGACGCTGGCGCCGGTCGCGCTGTTGCTGTTGGCCAGGCCGGTGGCGCTGTTGCTGTTGGTGATGCCGGTGGCGCTGCTGTGCGTCTGGATGCCGGTCAGCGAGGTGCCGACCGAGATGCCGATCTTGCTGTGATTGGTCGAGGTGCCGCTGATGGTCTGGGTCGAGGTCGAGTTGTTGTCCACCGTGTGGTGACTGGTGGTGCTGCCCTTGATGTGGGTGGTGCTGTTGTTGTCGGCGTAGAAGGTCTGGTTGGCGGTCGAGGTGCCGTGCTGGTGCATGGTCGAGTCGCTGGTGCCCTTCACGGTGTGATGGCTGACGGTCTTGCCCTCGATCAGCGTGGTGCTGTTGTTGTCGGCCTTGAAGGTGGCCTTCTGGGTGCTGGTGCCGATCTGCATCTGGGTGCTGTCGGAGGTGCCCACCGTGGTGTGGTCGGTGATGCTGTTGCCGCCGATCTTCGAGGTGTTCTTGCTCAGGCCGTCGATGGTGCTGTCGCTTTCCTGCTCGCCGATCCGGCTCCAGGAATAGCTGCGCCCCTTGGTGTGCGTGTAGCTGTCGGAGGCGCCGATGGTCGAGTCGCTCCAGCTGTAATCGATGTCGGAGATGCTCTTGCTCTCGTGGCCGTGATGCTGGCTGTAGGTGGAGCCGATGCTCCACGACTCGGACAGCACGTCGTCGCGGCCGTCCTCGGCGGTCGAGTAACTGGAGCTGTTGCCCTTCGACCAGGACACGTCGCGGAAATGCACGCCGCCGAACCAGCCGGCAACGTCCGAATTGCCCTGGTTGTATTTGTCGTCGACCCAGGTCTTGGCCGGCGGCAGGTTGCCGGGCGAGTTGAGGCCGAAGCGCACCGAGCGGTTGTCGCCGTAACTGGTCTGGTAGTTGCAGCCGACCGAGGTGTTGGCGGTCCAGCCGGAAGGGGTCACGGTTTTGTGGCCGTTGTTCTGCACGATGCTCTGGATTTCAGGCAGTTCGCTGAAATCGTTGGCGCGCGAGACCAGTACCGTGACCCCCAGTTCGGGTGCGGTCAGCATGTGCTGGGCGAGCTTGATCCAGACCGGGGCGGAGTCCGCTCCGGCGGTCGCGAAGCGGACATAGACGCCCTTGGGGCGCAGCATGGCCGGGCTGGACGTGCTGTCGCGGAGCTTGTCGGTTTCCGGGTCGAAGGCGCTGCGCTGGTAGTAACGCCAGTCCTTCGGGTATTCGCCGTTGTCGTGTTTCACCACCTGCGCCAGGACCCAGCCCTGCTGGGTATCGTGTACCGAGAAGGCGGCGACCTGTCCGTAGGACTCGGTGGCCTGAAACTGATTGCGGTAGGTCCCGCCCAGATCGGCCTGATGCTTGACGGAGTTGAGCACGAAGCTGCGATCGCCCAGGGTGGGGCGGATCTGCCCGGGGTTGACGGCGGGCGCGCCGGCTTCGTCCAGGGTGATGGTGAATCCCGGATGCATCAGCGGGCAGGTACTGCTGCCCTGCATCGAGGTGGCCGAGGTGTTGCGGGTGTGGTCGCAGGTTTCGGTGTCCCAACGGACCTCGCCGTCGCTGCCGCCGTACTGGTAGACCTGAAACCGGTGGAACGGCAGGTCGCCGGGTTGCGCCGAGGATTGCGCCCGGTAGGTGTCGAACTGGGCGACCGTGTCCTCTTCCCAGGCGGCGTGCTGCCGCGCCAGGGTGCCGGTGACGCTGGTCGATGTCATGGTCTGCGCATACCGGTAATCGAGCACCAGATCGTCCTGCTCGAGCCCGAGCGTATCGGTGCCGGTCTGGGCGTAGCGGAGTTTGCGGCCATCGGCCAGTGCCGGCGGATAGGCGGGCCGGTTGGCGAAGATCACCCGGTGATGGGTCGCGTGGTGCTCGAAATAGAAATAGATGTGCGCCTTGCCGAGCAGCCGCTGAATGAAATCCAGGTCGCTTTCCCCGGCCTGAAGCCAGTCCTGGACGCGGGTGACCGCCGGGTTGTCGGCACCGGAAATCGCGCTCAACGAGACGCTGTTGCGGGTGCCGTTGGCGGTTGCCGGCACGATGCCGTGGGCCCCCAATGTGGTCTCGATGGCATCGCGGATGTTGCGCTGGCGGTGAATCTCGTAGCGATTGGTCAGGCTCAGCTTCCACAGCGCCGGCCGCACGGTCAGGTGATACACCCCGGGTACGCCCATCGCGAAGTCGCTGGCGATGCCGTTCCACAACGCCAGGTGCGCCTCGCTGCCGCCCTTGATGGCGCGCGCGAAATCGTTCGGTCCGGCCCCGGGCAGGTTCAGGCCGACCGTGACCGGGCGGGTGAGGATGTCCTCGAAGGCGAACGCGACATTGCCTTTGGCGTCCGTATTCGCATGCAGTTCCAGTTGCAGCTCGAATGGGCCGCTGATCTGTTCCTGCCCCTGGAAGGAATGCAGCTTGAACGTCTCGTCCGAGAGGATTCGACCGTCGGCGAGGAAGATCGCCACATGCTGGATCAGCCCTTCGTGATCACCCGGGGCGATGCGGGTCGCGCCGATGGCGGGCAGCGTGGTCACCGGCGCGTTCATTGCTTCCCTCCGTCGCAATCGAAGGCAGGTACCAGGAAGCGGATATCCCGGGTTTCGCCGGGGGCGAAGCGTTCACCGGCGACGGCGGTGTAGCCGAGGCGCGGCGCGCACGCCTTCGGGGTGCGGCTCAGGCGGATTCGCGGGGCATCGTCACTGACAACGGTCAGCACCATCCAGACGTCCACGCGTCGCTCGGTGAGCAGGCGCAGCAGGTCACGCAGCACCTGGTGGCGATCGCCGCCGGGCAGCAGGTCGCAGACCAGCTTGTAAGGGAGTGCGGCGACGCGCAGTTCGATGGCGGCTTGCGGATCGAACCAGCGGCGCCCGAGCACGATGTCTTCGCCCAGGCGTGAATTGACCCGGCCAAGACCGTTGCGCTGGTCGGCGTCGATGGTCAGCCAACGTCCCACCAGGGGTTCAATCTCGACCCGGGCACCGAGCAGCACGCTCAACGACTGGGTCACGGCGGCGGCGCTGCGCCGGCCGTCGGCGAGCAGACCGGCGAGGCCCAGCAGGGCCCGTCTGGGCAGCGGGAGTTGACGGACCAGTTCCGGGTCGGAAAGGCCGATGATCGCGCCGAGATAGTCGGCGAAGTCGCTGTCGTCCGGATGCGTGTTGTGCAGTCCCGGGTGCAGGCGGGATTTGATCCGCCAGCGCCACATATGGATGCGGCGGTTGAACAGGTCGAAGAAATCGGCCATCGCGTGTTGGCCATCGCGGACCAGATCGCGCAGCCATTCGACGAAGGGGGCGGGCAGGGGCGAGGCGCTGCCCGCCACGCAGAAATTGGGAGACCGCAGGGTGACGGTGTCGCGAACGGCGTTACGTTCGAGCGCGCTGACTTCGAAGGCCCCGAAGGCCGCGGAGAGATCGGCGCGCACGTCGATACGCGCGTCGATGTCGGCCTCGGGCGCGGAAACATCGCCGCGCGCCAGAAGGTGTCGGCTCAGACGTACCAGCTGGTAGTAATCGAAGCCGGCAAAATCCTCGAGCAACTGCGTGCCTAGAGCACGATGCGATCGCCAACCGTGGGCGGCCATTGTTTGGTGACTCCTTGGTTGTTGCCTTCGAGCGACAGCGTCGTGAAGCTGTTGATGGCGGCGAACAGGGCGAAGAATCGATGCAGCACTTCGCCGAGCAGCAGCGCGCTGCCCGCATCGAAGGCCTTGTCGTTGACGGTGAGCTTCAGGCCGAGGCCACGGGTAAGCCCGCGCCAGGCACCGGCACCGCCCAGGCGCTTCACCGTGGGGTGGCAATGCAGGGATTGGAGGGCGTCGATCTCGCGGGTGTTGGCCGGCACATCCGTATCGCAGTGCAGGTTGAGCATCCGTTTGAGCGCGCCCAGCGAATCGACGTGATCGGACAGCGACAGAAAGTTGGGGGAGAGTTGCGCGAGCAGTGCCCAGGGTTCGTTGCCCAGGACGTGCGGGGAGCGGTGTGGACTGGGTTTGCCGAGCAGGCGGATGCCGTTAACCGGGCCGGCGCCTTCCAGTTCCAGTGCATCGCTGGGGCCGAGGTGTTCGGCGAGGCGCCGGTTGGTACACAGCGCGCGCCCGACGATGGCATCCCCCGGCGGCTTTCCCAGACAGAGCTTGAGATCCAGGAAGGACAGATACAGCTCGGTGCCCGGTACCGATGGGAGCGGGCTCAAGGTGCGGCGCGGCAGGTAGAAATAATCGTGCGCGACCAGCTGGTCGTAGCGCGCGGCGGCGAAGTAGGGCGCGAGTTCGCGCTCGCTGCCGTCCGGTTGCAGGGCGGCGAGTTCCTGCACGGTGTGGATCTCGCAGAAGCGATGGCGTGAGGCATCGCCGACCAGCCGGTATTCGTATTCGCGCTGATCCAGGCGCAAGGGCTCGATGCGCTGCGGATAGAGATTGATCAGCGGCACGCAGTTGAGCATCAGCGCGTCGCGGCGCACCACGATATCGGCGCTGCTGGCCTTGTCGATCAGGAACAGCAACTGCAGGCGGCCTTCGGTGTCGCGGGCGTCGAGGCCACTGACTTCGAAGAACAGGAATTTCTCGCGGAACGCGAAGTATTCCTGGATCAGGCGGAAGCCGGGATGGGTCTGCGGCGAGGCCGGCAAGGCGACTTCGTCGGCATCGAATCCGAGCCAGCGGATCGCGTCGGCACCGAGCAGGCGCGCCGGGCTGTCCTTGCCGGCGCGGACGGCAACGCCGGTGCAATGCTGGGCCAGCAGTTCGTAGAGCGCGTAGGCGTTGCGGTCGTCGCCATGAATGTGGAAACGCAGGCTGGAGAGGTTGAGGTTCTTGATGTCCTCGTCGCCTTCGCGGACCACTTCCACGCGCAGCACGCTTTGCGCCGGACGCTCCCGCGTTCCGCCCTGTTGTGCGAGCAGGCCGAATTCGTTGGCCGGGGCCAGATCCACCGAATTCACCCGCAAGGGCAGCAGCGGGGTGTCGTAGACGGTGCGCAGGCGGCAATTGACTTCGGCGCCACCGGGGACGGTCGCGGTCGCGTAGATCTGCCGGTCGCGTTTCAGCGTCCAGCCTTCGACGAAATTCGCGCCGTCGGGCTTGACGTCGATCCGTGCCACCGCCATCGGCGGGATCGGTGCCTGGAGATGCGGGTAGAGCAGGCCCAGAAGCAGGTTGGGGATCAGGCCGCGATCTTCATCGAGGCGGAAATTCAGGCGCCCGGTCAGGTAGGCGAAGCTCTGCATCAGCAGTTCGACCTGGGGATCGCGCGACTGACCCCGGGCCAGGCCGAGTTCGCGTGCGATGCCGGGATGGTCGGCGGCGAAACGGGTGGCGTCGTCGCGCAGTCCGCGCAGTTCGCGTTGGAAGTACGAACGGAGACCGGTCATGGAGGACATGGGTCACACCCCGGTCGAGCGAACGGTCAGGCCGGCGGCATCGACGTGAAAGCGGATGATCTCGTCTTCCGTGCCGGCGTCGAGGCGGGCGGTGATGTCGATGCCGATGGGCTGCTGACCGCTCAAGGCGCCGCTGAAGGACACTTTCGGATTGGCCAGACGGGGTTCGAACTGACGGAGCAGATTGCGCAGATGATCGGCGTAGAGTTCTCGTTCAGCCGGGCTGCAAAACCCCAGATCGACCACCGGTGGCAGACCGAAGTTGAGCAGGTGCGCGCCTTCGGCAAGGGCTTCGTCGGGATCTTCCATCGGCAGGGTGTCGACCATGCGTTGCACCTGTCGCGCCACCGCCTCGCGAGGATCGAAGCCGTCGGCTTCGATGCCCGCGAGACGTTCGAACAGATAGCGGCGTCCGTTGGTCATGATGGCGATACCGACCGGGCAGGCCGCTTACTCGCTCGCGCCGGTGAAGGCACCGATCGGGCGGTTGCGGGCCACCGACCAACCGGCGGCGTGCTTGCCCGAGGTGCGCGAGGTGTCGGCCGTCTGCACCGTGAATTCCCAGAGGATCTCGGTGAAGTTGATCTTGAACTGTTCCGTGGGCATGTCGTCGGGATGCGACTGGAACTGGATCTCCGAGATGATCGCGTCGCGCAGCGAGAAGGTCATGATGTTGGCCGTCGCGTCGCCCGAGTTGCGCATGATGTAGATCTTGGTGGGCTGATCGGCACCTTTGCCCAGCGGCTGCGCACGCAGGCAGTAGTCGTACATCGCGACCGAGGTCTTATCGACGTATTTGACGCAGGTGAACTCGGTGATCACGGGGCGACCCGAGGTCCGCGCGGAGTTGCTGACGTCGGTGGTGACCTGCTGCTTCAAGCCCTGATGGATCGAGACCAGCTCGATGCTCTGCTTGTGCTTGAGGATTTCGTCACGCCAGGCGTTGTCGATCAGGGTGCCGCCGGTCGCCCAGTCGTTGGCTTCGCCGCCGAAGACGGCGTCGTCGCCCGGTTCCAGAAGAATGAGATCCATGGTGTTCTCCTAAGGTGATTCGTTGTTTGTGGTGGTCGTGGGCGGATCAACCGCCACCCGGCAGGTCGGCGACCAGACGGATCGAGGTGGAGAGCTCTTCAAGCTGGAAATGCGGCTTGAGGAACACCGTGGCCTTGTAGGAACCGGGGTTGGCCGGATCGTCGGTGACGTTGACCTGCGCGGCGCGCAGCGGGTAGGCCGCCTTGACCTCCTGCGGGGCGTTGTCGTCCAGCAGCACGTAGTTGGCGATCCAGTCGTTGAGGAAGGTCTCGACGTTGGCGCGGGTCATGAACGAGCCGATGCGTTCGCGCATCAACACCTTCAGGTAATGCGCGAAGCGCGACGCGGCGAGCATGTAGGGCAGCATCGAGCTCAACTTGGCGTTGGCGTTGGCCGAGGCACTGAAGTATTTCTTCGGCGAGTTGGTGGTCTGGCCGCCGAAGAACGCCGCCTTGTTGGTGCCCTTGCAGTGACAGATGGCCATGAAGCCGAGGTCGTTGAGTTCTTTCTCGCGACGGTCGGTGATGGTCACCTGGGTCGGGCAGGTCATGGTCACGTCGCCTTCCGCCGTGCGGTAGGTGTAGACCGGCAGGCCTTCGACCAGACCGCCGCCCTTGACGCCACGGATGGCCGCCGTCCAGGAATACAAAGAGAAGGCATGGGTGATGCGTTCGGCGAGGACGTAGGCCGGGTTGCCCCACAGGAACTTGCGGCCGTCCTTGCCGCGCGGGGTGCGTTTGGCGAGTTCGGCGGCACGCTGTTTGTCGTCCCAGGCGCACTCGGTTTTGTCGTTGGCGAACAGATCGACCGCCGGGGCGTTCGGGTCCGGGTCCGGATAGAGGTCCACGTCTTCCTCGTAGGCGACGCCATCGACCGGATTGGTCTTCTCGCCGTAGGGCGTGCGCAGGAGCACGCGCGGCATGGCCAGGGTCACGTAGCGGGAGTCTTCGCTTTCGCGGAAGGCGGTCCATTCGGCTAGTTCGATGCTCTCGAAGATCTTGGTCAGATCGCGCGGGCGGGACAGGTCTTCGAAGGAGGCGAGGTCGAACAGTTGGGCGTAGGCGGCGGCGATGAACGGCGCGTGCGCTGCGGCGGCGACCTGCGACATCTTGATCAGCAGGGCCTGATCGGGACCGTCGCGTCCGAATTCGTAGTCGCCGACCAGCAGGCTGTAGGGATTGCCGCCGTAGGTGCCGTATTCGGCTTCGTAGATCAGCTTGAAGATGTGGCTCTGGTCGAATTCCGGGGCCTTCTCCATTTCCTTGAGCAGTTCCTGCTTGGTGATGTTCATCACCCGCAGCTTCAAGGTCTTGCTGGTCTCGGTGTTGAAGACCAGGTAATGCATGCCGCGCCAGGTACCTTCCATGGTCTGGAAGCCCTTGCTGTGCAGGATCAGGTCGAGCTGACGACCGATGGCGCGGTCGATCTGGCAGACGCGCTGATCCATGAGCTTGCCCGCGACCAGCTTGTTGGTCGCGCTGATGTCGGTGAGCACGTCCTTGACGAACTGGCCGATCATTTCCTTGGCGGCCTTGAGTTTGGCGGCGTCGGCCCGGTCGTCGCCGCGCAGCATGCCGTCGAGGATGTCCTTGACGGTGTCGGCGTCGGCGGCATCACCCCAGCTTTCAGGTTTGTCGGCGGGGAAGGCGGCGACCAGCGCCTTGCGAATTTCGTCGCCGACGGTGCCGTCCGGGGTGCCGTCGTCCTTCAGTTTCGGTTCGAAACTGACGGCGGCATCGGCGATCTTCGCCAGGGAATCCGAGGCTTCCGATTTCGCCTGAAAGGCCCGGATGCGACCGCGCTCGGCGTAAATGTCGGCGAGGTCCGGGACCGCACGGATCACGGACATCGGTTCGAAGTCGTCGAATCTGTGGAACTGGATCGCCCCGGACAGGTTGCCGGTCTTGCCGGGCAGCACGTTGGGCACGTCGGAGATCTTTGCCCTGGGGGCGCAGGATTCGAGCACGTCGTCAAAATTGTCGCGATCGATGTCGACGAGCTTGCGTGCCTTCACCGGGGTGGGTTCCACCTCGGGATCCCGGTCTCCGGTGAGGTCCGCGAAGATTCCGACGATGAACGGCAACTCCAGCTTTTCCAGAGCCCCGCCGGTTTCGACGTCGTAAGTGATCTTGACGCGCGGAGGACGAACCCTCGTCAGCGCCTGTTGAATGCTCTCACCCATGGCTGTGCCACTCCTCTGTTCATCAATGCCGTTGCGTCGGCGTGCGTTACATCAAGGCCCGAATTTCACCTGACGACTCTCCGGGCGCCTTCCGGTACATCGGTTGCCCCCCGGACAGGGACAGTTGCTCCACCACGCCGCGCCGCACCAGCAGATCCAGCGCGCGTTGCACCATTTCCACGGAATCCTCGAAACGCTGCCGACGTAACCACCAGCGGGCGATACCCTCGACGGTCTCTGCGGCCTGCGGGCGCGAACTCAGATAGCGTTCGATGGCGGCGGCGGTTTCGGTGACCTGTTTCGGGGCTTTGCTGGTGATGTTCTGCGCCACGGTGAGGTTCTCCATGGGTGGGGTTGGGCGGTTGTCCAGGCGGAACCGCTTGGTCGTTGCCGCATGGGCGGCGGTTTCGTGATTTATGTTGTCAAGTGGCGTGCCAGCTTCAATAAAACTCCACAACACATTGTTTTTGAAATAAAAATCTATTTTTCCATGATGGATGGGGTGAGGTGTCGACGCCCCGGCAGAAAAAACGTCGAGAAGCCTGCGCACGAGTGTTGACGTGGGTTGAGACGGGTTTGGGCGGTTAGGGCAACGGCGCCCTGGCATGGGGGCGTGGCGCCCCGAATTGACGGCCACGGGGGCGGGGAACTTGCTTTTTCCGACAGCCGACTATGATCAAGCCTGTCGTTTCGCAAACCCGTGCGTGGGGAGTGGCGGCGTCGATAGCATTTGAAGACCCCAAGCCAAGTCTCTGATTGCGGGCGAAATGGGGCGGCAGGAAAACACCAATTCCGCACCGTGCAAGAGCACGGCTGCGTTGTCGTCGGAGGAATCCCATGGCGTCGTCATTGTGGAAGGATGCGGGCCCAGGAGTCGTAGGACTGGGCTGCAACGCGCGTTCGAAGGCCATCGAGCAGCGTTGCCATGAGCTGTTACAGGCCATCGGCTTGAGCCCGGGTACGCTCCGCATCGTGGTCATCGGCGAAGCCACCCGGGTCGATCTTGATCATGTCGCCGGGCCCCGGATCGAGGATATCGATCTGCTGATCACGCTGGATGCCGAGGTGCTGAACTGCGAAAGCCTGTTGCAGCATTGTCGGCAGGTGCTGGTCGCCCCGTTCGAGGATGCGCTGCTGGCGCGTTGCGTGGACGCGATCTTCAGCGACGGTGGCGATCCGCTGCTCGTTGATTTGCTGGAA
Source organism: Gammaproteobacteria bacterium (assembly GCA_024234895.1). Taxonomy (GTDB): domain Bacteria; phylum Pseudomonadota; class Gammaproteobacteria; order JACKNK01; family JACKNK01; genus JACKNK01. The sequence goes on along the minus strand of JACKNJ010000004.1, from coordinate 153,470 downwards.
CGCAACATCATCGGGAACTCCGAGGCGATTCGCGCGTTGCGCAGGCAGATTCCCAACGCTGCCGCGTACACCGCGCCGGTGGCGATATCGGGGGAGACCGGTACGGGCAAGGAGCTGGTCGCGCGCGCGGTGCATTACTGCGGTCCGCGTCAGGATCGCTCCTTCGTGCCGGTCAACTGCGCCGCGCTGAGTGATGATCTGCTGCTCGCGGAACTGTTCGGGCATGAGCGTGGTGCGTTTACCGATGCCCGCCAGGCTCGTCGTGGTCTGGTCGCGCAGGCGGATGGCGGCACGTTGTTTCTGGATGAGGTGGATAGCCTGTCCGAACGCGCCCAGGGGGCATTGCTGCGTTTTCTCCAGGATCGCGAATACCGTCCGGTCGGTAGCGAGCGACTGTTCCATGCCGACGTGCGCGTGGTCTGCGCGACCAATCGCGATCTGCGCGATTGGGTCGATCGGGGCCACTTCCGCGAGGACTTGTACTACCGCCTCAACGTGGTCGATCTCCACGTGCCGCCGCTGCGCGATCGTCATGGCGACGTGGAATTGCTTGCGGAGCATTTTCTCGAACAACTCGCGAGTCGCTACCACGAACCCGGCAAGTGCCTGCATCCGCTTACGCTTCGCTGGATGAACGATTACGGCTGGCCGGGCAATGTGCGTGAGCTGGAGAACCACCTGCATCGCAGCCACGTGATGAGCAAGGGGCCGAGCATCTGCGTGCCGTCGGTACTCGGTGATCCGGTCAACCTCGGCGGTGGCCATGCATTCAGTGCGCGGCTCGGCAATTTTCAGGATGAGAAGTCCCGCGCGGTGGAGAACTTCGAGCGCGACTATCTGCGCCGCGTGTTGGAACTGACCAACGGCAACATCTCGGAAGCCGCGCGCCGGGCAGGCAAGGAGCGACGCACCTTCACCCGCCTGCTCGACAAGTACGCACTATCCCGGGAGGAGTTCGTCGGTCGGATTGCTTGAGCGACCCGTCGGCGACGCGTGGGTGGTGGACCTGTTCAGCCTTTGAGCATGTGTTCCGGCGCGAAGCGGAACCAGCCGGTGATGATGTACTTGGTGCCCTTCTGCGCGGGCAGGCCGCGGTGGGAGTGGGTGAAGCCGGCGGGCCAGATCAGGGTCAGGCCTTCCTTGGGGCGCGTCTTGACCTGCTGGTGTTCGAATTCGGTCTCGCCGCCTTCCTCGACGTCGTTGAGGTAGGTCATCCAGGTCAGCACGCGGTCGACGACCTGCGGGTACGGGTTTTCGTAATGCCAGGCGTGATAGGCCTGCCCGCCGGCGTAGTAGCGCTGGATGTTGAATTCGAACACGCCGAGCGGGTAGGTCCTGGGCGGCTTCAACAGCGGGTAACGCTCCTGATACTCATGCCGCGCACGGACCAGGGATGCGAAGAAGTCCTGGATGACCTCGCCGTACTTTTTCTGTAGCGGGGCGGTGATCTGCGTGGAACTGAGGTCGGTCGAGTCCTTGCGCTTCGGGTCGTGGACCTTGCCGGTCTTGCCGGCGTGGGTGAGTTTTTTCTGATGCGCTTCCTCGAACAGTTTGATCAGGCCCTGACAGGTGGCGGCGCTGATGTTGTTCTCGAACCGACCGATGAAATCGTCCATGGGGACTCCGCAGCAGGAATGGGGGTGACGCGAGTGTAGCGAAGCCTTCCGGCATGGTTCCAACCGACCCGGCAACGGCGGATAATGCCGGTTTTTCGCGCCCGTCCCGGGTGATCTCCGATTTATTGAGGGTTGTGCAATGAAGGGTCAGAAGGTCGTCCTCGCCTATTCCGGTGGTCTGGATACGTCGGTCATTCTCAAGTGGCTGGAGGACAAGTACGAGTGCGAGGTCGTCACCTTCACCGCCGATGTCGGTCAGGGCGAGGAGCTGGAGCCGGCGCGCAGGAAGGCGATGGACTACGGCGTCAAGGAGATCTACATCGAAGACCTCAAGGAGGAGTTCGTCCGCGACTACGTGTTCCCGATGTTCCGCGCCAACGCGATCTACGAGGGTGAGTACCTGCTCGGCACCTCGATCGCGCGCCCGCTGATCGCCAAGCGCCTGGTCGAAATCGCCGCCGAGACCGGCGCCGTCGCGGTCGCCCACGGCGCCACCGGCAAGGGCAACGATCAGGTCCGCTTCGAACTCGGTGCCTACGCGCTGAACCCGAACATCCAGGTCATCGCGCCGTGGCGCGAGTGGGATCTGACCTCCCGCGAGAAGCTGCTGGCCTACGCCGAGGCCGCCGGCATCCCGGTCGATTTCGCCAAGAAGGGGAAGAAGTCGCCGTACTCGATGGACGCCAACCTGCTGCACATCTCCTACGAAGGCGGGGTGCTGGAAGATCCGTGGTCCGAGCCGGAGGAGGACATGTACCGCTGGACCAAGTCCCCGGAGGCGGCGCCGGACCAGCCGACCTACATCCAGATCAGCTACGAGAAGGGCGACCCGGTCGCGCTGAACGGCGAACGCATGAGCCCGGCGACGCTGCTGGCGGAACTGAACCGCATCGGCGGCGAGAACGGTATCGGTCGCACCGACATCGTCGAGAACCGCTACGTCGGCATGAAGTCGCGCGGCGCCTACGAAACCCCCGGCGGCACCATCATGCTGAAGGCGCACCGCGCGATCGAATCCATCACGCTCGATCGCGAGGCGGCACACCTGAAGGACGAACTGATGCCGCGCTACGCCAGCCTGATCTACAACGGCTACTGGTTCAGCCCGGAGCGCCGCATGATGCAGGCGGCGATCGATGCCAGCCAGGTCACCGTCAATGGCGTCGTGCGTCTGAAGCTCTACAAGGGCAACGTGATCGTGGTCGGTCGCGATTCCACCACCGACAATCTGTTCAGCGAGGCCATCGCGACCTTCGAGGACGATGCCGGTGCCTACGATCAGCGCGACGCGGCCGGCTTCATCAAGCTGAACGCGCTGCGCATGCGCATCGCGGCCCAGCGCCGGAAGTCCTGAGGACGCCCGGCGGCGAGTGACGAAAAGCCCGGCGGGGAACCCCGACCGGGCTTTTCCTTTTTTGGGCGTCATTCCACGGCAGTGCTTCCGACGGGAATGCCGTGAACACGGGTGCTAAAGTCGCTGCCTCCTTAGCTCGCTCCAAGAGACTGCATGGAATACGTCACACTCGCCGACTTCCGCGCCCAGATGGGCCAGATGTGGGACAAGGTCGCCGAAGACGGTGCCCTCGTCCTGACCCGCAACGGCAAACCCTTCGTGTTGATCACCGAGACCGACGAGGCCTTCGTGAAGGAGGAAATCCATGCCTTCCGCCGCGCGCGTGCGGAGCTGGCGGTGAAAACGCTGCGGGCACAGATGGTGGAGAACGGCGCCAGTGAGCTGACCCTGGTGGACATCAACGATCACATCCGGGCGGCGCGCCTGGCGGAGATCGGCGCATGAGCGTGCGCGTGGTCTTGGACGCGAATGTGCTGATCGAGGGTCTGGCGCGACCGAACAGTTCGTCCGGTCGTCTGCTGGACGGGATTCTCGCCGAGCGGGTCAGCGTCGCCTGGTGCGACGAGATCATGAATGACTACGCGATCACGCTGGGTTACGACGCCTTCGGCCTGGATGCCTCGCGCGCCGACAAGCTGCTGGATTTCCTTAAGGAGACCGGCGAGAAGGTGGACCTGAGCGGGCGGTACGGCCTGACTCTGCCGGCGGCGGGCGATACGCCGTACTACTGTTGCGCGGCGGACGGCGGTTATCCCCTCGTGACCGGCAATCGCAACCACTATCCGGCCAACGGTCCGGTCGAGATCCTCGATCCCGCGCGGGTGTTGTTCAAGTAGAACTGCGCGGGTGGTACTCAGCGCGGGTGCTTGTCCGGGTTCACGATGGGTTGCAGCCAGCGCTCGTAGAGTTTCTTCGCCACCTCGTTCAGCGCGGCGGCGTGATTGTCCAGATTGTCGATCATCTGCGCGGCGCTCTGGACGCTGCCGGACGGCTCGCTGATTTCAGCCGCGTACAGGCCGGCCCATTCGCGCACCATGTCGGCGGTCATCTCGACGTGGAATTGCAGGCCGAGCATGTTGTCGACGACGAAACCCTGGTTGCAGCAATGTTCGCTGCGCAGCAGCGGCCAGGCGCCGGGCGGCAGCGAGAAGGTTTCGCCGTGCCAGTGGAAGGCGTCGAAGCGGCGCGGCAGCGGCGCCAGCCAGTCCTGGGAGGCCGGGCTGTCGATGCGAACCACCTCGTGCCAGCCGATTTCCTTGACGTTGTTCGGGCCGATGGTCGCGCCGAGCGCTTTGGCGATCATCTGTCCGCCGAGGCAGTGCCCGAGCACCGGCATGTGCGCGGCGGCGGCCTTGCGGATCAGCTCCTGCTCGGCGTGGACCCAGGGCAGATCGTCGTTCACGCTCATCGGGCCGCCCATGAACACGAGCCCGGAGACCTCGTCGATGTCCGCCGGTACGCTCTCGCCCCGATCGATCGCGACCAGTTCCCACGGGATCTTGCGGTGGTCGAGGAACTCGGCGAGATAGCCGGGGCCCTCGCATTCGATGTGGCGGAAGATCCGGACCGGTTTCATGGTTCTTATCCCTGGCGCGAGTGACCGATAATCTTAGGCATGCAACGAAATGTTTGGAAAGCGCACCCTGACCTGCGGCGTGGGGGCGTGGCCATGATCCGGGTCATGCCGGTGCTGATGCTTTGTGCACTGTTCATGCGTCCGGTGTGCGCCGCCGAGGTGACGGTGCTGGGCCTGTTCGCTGAGGCGGCGGTGTTGCGCATCGACGGCACGCAACGCGTGCTGAAGGTCGGTCAGACCAGCCCGGAAGGCGTCACCCTGATGGCCGCGAACGCCGATTCGGCCACCTTCCGGATTGGCGGGGAGTTGAGAACGGCACCGCTCGGTGATCACATCTCGATGGGATTTGAACCCTCGCGCAGCACCGAACAGGTCACCCTGTCGCGGAATCCGGGCGGCATGTATCTGGTGCCGGGCCAGATCAACGGGCAGTCCGTGGACATGATGCTCGATACCGGCGCGACGTTCGTGTCGATGAACCGCAAGGTCGCGCGTCATCTGGGCTTGCAGTACCGGCTTCAAGGGGAGCCGGTCGTGTTGTCCACCGCCAATGGCCGAACCACCGGCTACAGGATCAAGCTGCGCAACGTGCGTGTCGGCGGGATCGCCGTCGAGGGCGTCGACGCCGTGGTCAACGACGGGGATTTTCCCGAAATCACGCTGCTGGGTATGTCCTTCCTCGGTCAGCTCGACATCGAGCATCGGCAGGAGGGGACGGTGGTGTTGCGGCAAACCCGCTGAGTTCAGCGTCAGTTCCGGGCTGCGGCACGGATTCGCTGCTACCTTGGTGGTGTCGAATCCGCGAAGAGGAGGTTGTCCGATGAAGACCTTGCCCGCCGATTGCCTGATTCACATCGATGAGACCCTGCCGTCTGAACGGATTCACAGCATCGAACGGCAGTTCGCCGGTTCACGGGGTGTCATCAGTGCATGTGTGCCGATCCGGACGCCGCATCTGATGGTGGTCGATTACGACCCGGCGGTGATCTCCGCCGCCAGCCTGCTGAACTCGGTGCGAGCGAGCGGCCTGCACGCGGAACTGGTCGGCCTCTAGCCCAAGGCGGATCAGCCTGCCGCGCGCCCTGTCGCGGCGGCGAGGCCACCGGTCAGCACGTAAGCCTCGAAACCGCGCTCCTTGAGCAGATAGGCGCCGGCCGTCGAACGTCTGCCACTGTCGCAGTAGACGACGTACGGCACGCCCGGATCGAGCGCGGCGGCCTTCTTGCGCAGGAAGAACAGAGGAATGTTGACCGCGCCCTTGATGCGCGCCTTGGCGAATTCGCCCGGCAGGCGTACATCCAGCCAGCGTGCGCCGGCGGCGATCCTGGAGCGCGCCTCGTCGAGGGTCAGGGATTCCATCGCCGGGGCTTTCAGCAGCGAATCGAAATCCGCCTTCGCCAGACGCATCAGTTCGCCGTCGGCGAGCATGGTCACGGTGGCGTTGCGGGGCGCATCGGAGAGCAGCGCCTCCTCGCCGAAGCTGTCGCCGGGGCCGAGTTCGGCGAGCTTGATGCCGTTCGGATCGCGCGGGGTTTCGCGCACCACGCTGCAGCGGCCTTCCTGGATCGCGTAGAAGTAATCGCCGGGCTGCCCCTGGCGGATGACCACTTCGCCGGCGCGGACCTTGACCGGTTCCATGCGGGTGAACACGGCGTGGATGTTGGCCGGCGGAACCTCGAAGAACGCCTGATTGGAGAGCATGCGCATCATCCAGTCGTGGTCGTCCGAGAATTCGTCATCGACCTCGACCACTTCGTAGGAACCCGCCTCCTGGTCCCAGGTCAGCATGATGTCCATGGTCTTGGCGTCGACGCTGAGAATCTCGCAATCGGTTGCCGCGCGCGCCTGCCATTGGTGGGGCAGATCGGGGTCGATCGGGTGATCGGCTTCCGGCGTTCCGGCCTCGATAACCCGATCGTTCCTCCCCTTGCTGGAGAGAGTCAGCTTGCCGGCCAGCAGGAACAACGCGCGACCGTCATCGCTGCCGGGGCTGAACACCACTTCCCCCTTGCGGGGTTTGAGCATGATTGCCTTTGCCAGCAGGCTCTTGAGGTTGCCGCTGTTCAGCGCGGACAGCGGGATCAGCTGTCCGAGAATTTCCGGGGAGATGTCGAGGTCTGCCATGGTCGGAGATGTGCTGCGAATTCTGCGGGGTCGATGGGATGCGTCTGGCGGAGGACTGTAGCGCACATCGGCGGGCCGCGCGTCCCGACCGACCTGCGGAGACGGGCGTTTTGATGTCGATGCGGGACGGTTTGCCAGCAGGCTTGTCAAACCCGGTTGACGACCCCGAGAATCGGGCGGATGGCTGGCACCATCTTGAAAGGGGGTTACGGTGGCCGATACCAATTCGAACGACGCGCTCAGTCCGGAAGATCAGGAGCGCATCATCAAAAATTCCCGTGGCTACAAGGGCACCTGGGCGTTGCTGATCGCGATCGCCGTGGTGTTCACGGTGGCCCGCTTCATCATGAAGGCCACCGCATCCTGACGATCTCCTCACCGTGAGCAAACAGCCAGAGGCCTGTTTCCACTGCGGGCTGCCGGTACCCGCTGAGCGGCTTGGCGGCACCCACGAGCGCCTGGAGGTGTTCGGCGAGGACCGCCAGTTCTGCTGCCACGGCTGTTACGCCGTCTGCAAGACCATCGTCGACCAGGGGCTGACCGACTACTACCGCCACCGCGACAGCAAGGCGCGGCGGGCGGAGCGCGATCAGGTTCCCGAGGTGCTGCGCAAGGCACGCCTGTACGACAACCCGGACATCCAGCGCAGCTTCGTGCGCAACGCGGGCGGCAATCACCGTTCCGCCAGCCTGATCCTCGAGGACATCCGCTGCGCCGCCTGCCTGTGGCTGAACGAGCAGCATCTGCGCAGCCTCGACGGCGTGGTCGATGTCGACATCGACTACGCCAGCCAGCGCGCGCGGGTGACCTGGGACACGAGCCGCATCCGTCTGTCCGACATCCTCGAGGCGATCGCCGCGATCGGCTACGTCGCCTATCCCTACGACGCCTCGCACCGTGAGCAGTTGCTCAAGGATCAGAAACGCCGCAGTGCCGAACGCCTGATCTTCGCCGGCCTGATCGGCATGCCGGTGATGGAGTTCGCGCTCGCCACCTACCTGTTCCCGGCCATGTTCGCGAACACGCCGGAAGGTCTGGAGCTGTGGCAGATCATCGGCCGCTGGACCAGCCTGTTCGCGGTCATCGCGCTGCTGGTCTATCCGGCGCAGGACTTCTTCGTGGGTGCCTGGCGGGATCTGAAGAGCCGCCGTCTCGGCATGGATGTGCCCATCGTGCTCGGCATCCTCACCGCGCTGGTCGGCAGCGTGGTCGCGACGGTACAGAAGACCGCCGAGGTCTATTACGACTCGATCGCGATGTTCATCTTCTTCCTGCTGATCGCGCGCTACGTGGAGATGCGCGGGCGCATCAGCGCCGCCGATGCGCTCGACCGGCTGGCGCGGGTGGTGCCGGACACCGCGCGCAAGCTGGCCGCCGACGGCAGCGAGACCGAGGTCACCCTGTTCGAGATCCAGCCCGGCGACCGGGTCGCGGTGCACGCCGGCGAGAACGTACCGGTCGATGGCCGGTTGCTGGAAGGGGAGAGTGCCTTTGACGAATCGCTGCTGACCGGCGAATCGTTGCCGGTGCAGAAGCGCCCCGGCGATGAGCTGATCGCCGGTTCCGGCAACCGCGAGCAGCGCGTGGTCATGGAGGTGCTGCGACCGACCGAGACCTCCACCGCCAACATGCTGCGCGATCTGCTCGAACAGGGCATGAAGGCCCGCCCGGCCTATGCGGTACTGGCCGATCGCGCCGCCACCTGGTTCGTCGGTGCCGTGCTGACGATTGCCGCGATCACCGCCAGTGCCTGGACCTGGCTGGCTGGCCCGTGGGAGGCGCTGCATAACACCGTCGCGGTGCTGATCGTGACCTGCCCCTGCGCGTTGGCGCTGGCCACGCCGGTCGCCATCGCCATCGGCGCGGGCCGCTTTGCCAAGGCCGGCGTCCTGCCGTTGAAGATGGCCGCGATCGAAGCCTTCGCGCAGGGTGACCTGATCGTGTTCGACAAGACCGGCACGCTGACGCGCGGTACCCCGGCGCTCAAGGAAACCATCGGTTTCGGTGACGCCGGCGAGGCCGATCTGCTCGCCATTGCCGCCCAACTCGAACAGGCCAACCCCCACCATCCCGTCGCCCGCGCCCTCATAGCAGGAGCGGCTTCAGCCGCGAACGGCGTCGGTCGGAAGCCGATCGCGGCTGACGCCGCTCCTATGGTGAAGCACGTCCCGGGTCGTGGTGTTGAGGGTGAGATTGATGGCATCACCTGGCGCGTCGGTGCCGTCGACTTCGTCTGCACCCGGTCCGACGCAGCGCAGGAAGCGCGCATCGCCGAACTGCGTGAACGCAGTGGCCTGGTCATCGCCATCGGCCACGACGGCGTGCTGGACGGCCTGTTCTCGCTCGACGACGAACTGCGCCCCGGCGCGACCCAACTGCTGGCCGGCCTGCGCGCCGCCGGCATCCACGAATTCGCCGTGCTCAGCGGCGATCACCCGACCAATGTCGGTCGGATCGCTGCCGAAATTGGCATCGACGACGCCCACGGCGGCATGAGCTCGGCCCGGAAACTGGCCTGGATCCAGGCGCGACAGGCCGAAGGCAAACGCGTGGTCATGGTCGGCGACGGCATCAACGATGCGCCGACCCTGGCGGCGGCGGATGCTTCGCTGTCGTTCAGCGAGGCCACCGAGGTCGCGCAGGCGCATTCCGACTTCCTGATCCTCGGCGATGACCTGGCGGCGATCCCGGCGGCTCGGCGGCTCGCGCTGCGCACGCGCCGGACGGTGCGGCAGAACCTGATCTGGGCAGCCAGCTACAACTTCCTGGCCGTGCCCGCCGCCGCGCTCGGCTACATCCCGCCGTGGGGTGCCGCGATCGGCATGTCATTGTCGTCGCTGCTGGTCGTCGGCAACGCGCTGCGGCTGAAACGCGGCTGAGCGCTCAGGCCGGCAACAGGTCGTCGAGCAGATAGCTGGGGGTGGCTATGGCGCCTGTCCAGTCATCGGCAATCTTGGCGTCACCCACGCGGTCGCGAATCAGCGCGGAATCCAGGCCTGCCCTGTTTGCGCCGCGTATGTCGGTGCTGAGTTGATCGCCGACCATGACCAGGTCATCGCTACCGCATAGCGCGCGACCGGCGGCGAAGATCGGTGCGTAGGGCTTGCCGAGGTAATGGAAGCGGGGCGCGGCTTCGCCGTAACGCTCGTCCAGCGCGCGTTCCAGCATCCCGGCGATGGTGCCGGCGGTGAATCCGAATTCGCGGTCGGTGGTGGGGTAGATCAAGTCCGGGTTGCAGCAAAGCAGGTGCATGGTCTTGCCAGCTTCGTGACGCTGGATGATGCGGTTCAGCACCGCGTCGAGGGTGTCCAGAAACGGGAAGCCGGACTGGTCGGTGATCATGATGACCTCGGCCTCGGCGGGTTTGACGAGCCGCCCGCCGCCTTCCAGGGCGAAGGCGTGCGAACTCGGCGGGCCGAGCACGAAGGTCGGTCGGGCGTCGAGATCGTGCTCGCGGAAGTGCGTCGGCGCGAGGCTGCCGGAACTGATCACGCGGTCGTCGGCGATGGCCAGTCCGAGGCTGCGGAAGTGCGCGCCCAGCGCTGATTTGGAGCGGCTCGCGGCGTTGGTGAGGATCGCGTAGGGCGTGTCGCGCGCGTTCAGGTGGCGGATGAAGTCCGCCGCGCCCGGCAGCACGCCGGCGCGGTTGACCAGCACGCCGAAGGCATCGAGCAGCACACCCTCGTGGCGTTCCGGGAGTTCGTAGGCGTTGATCGCGATGGTCATCGTGAACGGTATTGGATCGTCGTTCGGTGACGATTCGTAGGTCGGTTGTGCCAAATACCGTGGCGATCCAACCGTAGGGTGCGCTCCGCGCACCGTGCCGGGGTTTGAGGATGGTTTCGGTGCACGAAGCGCACCCTACGCCAGCGCAGTCAGGCGTCGAGGTATTCGACGCGCATGCGGGTGATGTGGCCTTCGATGCTGTCCAGGGCCTCGATCTTGGCGATCGCGGCGTCCATCTGCGCCTCGCGGACCTTGTGGGTCAGCAGCACCAGCGGCACGCAGGTGACGCCGTCCGGGGACTCCTTCTGGATGAAGGCTTCGATGGAGATCTGCGCGTCGCCGAGGATGCGGGTGATGTCGGCGAGCACGCCCGGCTTGTCGGCGGCGGCCATGCGCAGGTAGTAGGCGGTCTCGACCTCGCTCATCGGCAGCACCGGCAGGTCGTGGCTCATCGCGTTCGGCTGGAAGGCGAGGTGCGGCACGCGGTTGGTCGGGTCGGTGGTCAGGGTGCGGGTCACGTCGATGATGTCGGCGACCACCGAGGAGGCGGTCGGCTCGGCGCCCGCGCCGGCGCCGTAGTAAAGCGTCGGACCGACGGCGTCGCCCTTGACCAGGACCGCGTTCATGACGCCGTCGACGTTGGCGATCAGGCGACGGTGCGGGATCAGCGTCGGATGCACGCGCAGTTCGATGCCGGTCGCGGTGCGGCGGGTCACGCCGAGGTGCTTGATGCGGTAGCCGAGTTCCTCGGCGTAGGCGACATCCTCGCGGGTGATCTTGCTGATGCCTTCGGTGAAGCAGGCCTCGAACTGGAGTTCGATGCCGAAGGCCAGCGAGGCGAGGATGGTCAGCTTGTGGGCGGCGTCGATGCCTTCGACGTCGAAGGTCGGGTCGGCCTCGGCGTAGCCCAGGGCCTGGGCCTCGGCGAGCACGTCACTGAACTCGCGACCCTTGTCGCGCATCTCGGTGAGGATGAAGTTGCCGGTGCCGTTGATGATGCCGGCGATCCACTGGATGCGGTTCGCGGCCAGGCCTTCACGCAGCGCCTTGATGATCGGGATGCCGCCGGCGACGGCCGCCTCGAAGGCGACCATGACGCCCTTGGCCTGCGCGGCGGCGAAGATCTCGTTGCCGTGGCGGGCGATCAGCGCCTTGTTGGCGGTGACCACGTGCTTGCCGTTCTCGATGGCCTTGAGCACCAATTCGCGCGCCGGCGAATAGCCGCCGATCAGCTCGACGACGATGTCGACGTTGGGGTCGTTGACGACTTCCCAGGCATCGGCGGTCAGCCTGGCGTTGGCGGTGCCCGCCGGCGGGTTGGCCGGGTCGATGCCGAGCCCGGCGGCATGCGTGACCTGGATGCCGCGACCGGCGCGACGGGAGATTTCATCGGCGTTGCGCGACAGCACCAGGGCGGTGCCACCGCCGACGGTACCGAGTCCGAGGAGGCCTACGTTGACCGGGTTCATATCTGCTTCCTGAAGTATTGCGGTTCGACCGCGCCGGGCGCGGCGGAAAATGGGAGTCGGTTCAGACTGCCGAGTCCTTGCGGAACATGCGGCGGATGCCGTCCACGGCCTGACGGCTGCGGTGTTCGTTCTCGATCAGCGAGATGCGCACGTGGTCGTCGCCGTAGGAGCCGAAGCCGATGCCTGGCGAGACCGCGACCTTGGCGTCCTCGAGTACCTTCTTGGAGAACTCCAGCGAGCCGAGGTGGCGGTACTGCTCGGGGATCTTTGCCCAGACGAACATGGTCGCCTTCGGCGGGGCGATGTCCCAGCCGGCGTTGTTGAGGCCGGAGACGAGCACGTCGCGGCGATTCTGGTACATCTGGCGGATGTCCTCGACGCACTGCTGATCGGATTCCAGGGCGTGGATCGCGGCGACCTGGATGGGCGTGAACATGCCGTAGTCGAGGTAGGACTTGATGCGCGCCAGGGCGCCGACCAGGGTCGGGTTGCCGACCATGAAGCCGACGCGCCAGCCGGGCATGTTGTAGGTCTTCGACATCGAGTAGAACTCAACGGCGATGTCCTTGGCGCCCGGAACCTGCAGGATCGACGGCGCCTTGTAGCCGTCGAAGACGATCTCGGCGTAGGCGATGTCGTGGATGATCCAGATCTGGTGCTCGCGGCAGACCTCGACGATCTTCTCGAAGAAGTCGAGTTCGACGCACTGCGTGGTCGGGTTGCCGGGGAAATTGAGCACCAGGAACTTGGGCTTCGGCCAGGAATCGCGGATCGCCTTCTGCAGTTCCTCGAGGAACTGCTCGGTGGTCTCGGTGACCGGCACGTGGCGCACGTCGGCACCGGCGATGATGAAGCCGTAGGGGTGGATCGGATAGGCCGGATTCGGCACCAGCACGGTGTCGCCCGGGCCGCAGACGGCCAGCGACAGGTGCGCCAGGCCTTCCTTGGAACCGATGGTCATGATGGCCTCGGTTTCCGGGTCCAGATCGACGTCGAAGCGGGTCTTGTACCACTGGCAGATTGCGCGGCGCAGGCGCGGGATGCCGACCGACTTGGAATAGCGGTGCACGTCCTTGCGCTGCGCGGCCTCGGTCAGCTTGTCGATGATGTGCTGCGGGGCGGGCTGGTCCGGGTTGCCCATGCCCAGATCGATGATGTCCTCGCCCGCCGCGCGCGCCTTGTCCTTGAGTTTGTTGACGACGGCAAACACATAGGGGGGCAGGCGTTTGATACGCGGGAAATCGTCGATCAAGGGTAACTCCGGGACGATGTCTTGAAGCGGGTGGAAAGGGGGGCGGCGCTGGCGCGGCGCGGGTCGCGGAACCTGCGTCCGATAAGGCGTCGCACGATACGCAAGGCACGTATTAGCGTCAATTGAAGGGGGCTCGGCGAAGCCGGGCGATCGATCCTTGATCGTGATCGTCGGCAATAATAATTTTTGTTTTCCGGAGGGAGTCCGGCGCATTAAAAGCACCGACCGTTCCGTTTCCTTGGGCATCATGCACTCATGACCGTCGATATCGCCGTTCCGGCCCCAGCCAGCTCCGCCAATGTGGCGCCCGACATCGCGGCAGGGGAGATCGATTTCATCGATCTGCTCGCCGAACGTGGCTGGTGCGTGGTGGACGACTTCCTCGCGCCGATCCGTGTCGGCGAACTGCGTGCCTCGCTGCTCGAGCGTTGGGGGAACGAGGAATTCCGCCAGGCCGGTGTCGGTCGCGGCGAGCAGCGCCAGCTGCGTACCGAGGTGCGTACCGATCATGTGCGCTGGCTCGACCCGGATTCGGTCTCCAATGCCGAGGCCCACTATCTCGGTCGCATGGAAACCTTGCGCGGCGAGGTCAACCGGGCGCTGTTCCTCGGCCTGTTCGACTTCGAGGCCCATCTCGCGATGTATCCGCCGGGCACCTTCTACCGCAAGCATCTGGACCAGTTTCTCGGCATCGGCACGCGCACGCTCAGCGCGGTGCTGTATCTGAACGAGGATTGGGGGCCGGCGGACGGTGGCCAGCTGCGTATCTACACCGACGCCGCGAATCCGGATCATTACGAAGAGGTTGAGCCGCTGGCGGGGCGCCTGGTGCTCTTCCTCAGCGCCCGCTTTCTGCACGAAGTCATGCCGGCCCGGCGCGAGCGCATGAGCGTGACCGGCTGGTTCCGTACCCGGGAGAATGGTCTTGGCTGACGAACAACGATCGCTGGGCGACAGCTACGACGAGATTCCCTACGAATCGACCCCGTTCGCGGATACCCACCCCGGCCATCTGGCCTGCCTGGCGCGGCTGCATGGTGTCAACGCGGTCGATCCGGCCCGCTGCCGGATGCTGGAACTGGGCTGCGCGAATGGCGGCAACCTGATCCCTCTTGCGGCGCGTCTGCCGGGCAGCCGCTTTCTCGGCATCGAACTGTCCGCCGAGCAGGCCCGCGATGGCGCGGCCCGGGTGCGGGAACTGGGCCTCGGCAACTGCGAGGTCCGCCAGGGTGATCTGCTGGCAATGCGCGACGAGGGGGAACGTTTCGACTACATCGTTGCGCATGGCGTGTGGTCGTGGACGCCGCCGGTGGTGCGCGAGCGCATCCTGTCGCTGGCGGCGGAACTGCTCTCCGAAAACGGCATCCTCTACGTCAGCTACAACAGCCTGCCCGGCTGGCGCATGCGCGGGATGCTGCGCGACATGCTGCTGGACCATGTCCGCGATGTCTCCGCGCCGGCGGCGCGACTGGCGACCGCGCAGCAGTATCTGGATTTCCTCGAAGCCGCGCTGACCGACATCGACGCGACCAACGCGCATTACCTGCGCTATGAGATCGAGCGCATCCGTACCGCGCATCCGAGCTACCTGTTCCACGAATACCTGGAAAGCTTCAACGAGCCGATGCTGTTCCGCGATTTCGTGCAGGGCGCGGCCGGCCATGGGCTCGATTACGTCTGCGATATCGAGCTGGCCATGCAGTTTCCGGCCTTTCTCGGCGAGCACGTCGAGCGCCTGCTGGCACCGATCGGCGACCCGCTGGAGCGCTGGCAGCAGATGGATTTCCTGGTCAACCGCAACTTCCACCAGAGCCTGCTGTGTCGCGCGGCGGCGCATCCGCGCCGTGAGCCCGATCTCGACCGGCTGCGGGGTTTCGCCTGGTTCGCGGACATCAAGCCGCCGCGCAAGCTCGATCTGCGCCGGGCCAAGGCGCAGAGCTTCACCATGCCGAATGGCGACACGCATGCGGTCGAACATCCGCTGACCAAGGCGGCGCTGGCCTTGCTCGCCGAGCATTATCCGGGGGCGGTCGATCATGCCGAGCTGTTCGCGCAGGCCCGCAATCTGGTGCGCGGGCAGGGCGGCGCGTCGTTCGCGGACGCCGAGACGGAACTGCTGAGCGAACTGTTCAGCCTGTACGCGACCGCGGTGGTGGGCGCACGACCGGCGGCCTGGGCCGAACAGGTCGATCAGGATGTGTACCGGGTCGAACCGGTCGCCCGGCAATGCGCCGCGCTTGGCGACGGCCACGTGCCGGCCGCGCATCACCGCAATATCGGGCTGGATGCGTTCTCGCGCTGGTTGGTGGCCCGACTGGACGGAGGCCTGACGCGTGAAGGTCTTCTCGATGCCCTGGTCACCGATCTCGGCGAGGGTGGGGGGCTGGCCGGTCTGCTGCCGCCGGGGACCGATGCGCAATCGGTGCGTCGGCAGGCGGAACGCAATCTCGATCGTCTGCTGGGCGTGTTCCGGCGGCAGGGTGTGCTCGCCGCGGAGTGAGGTTTCGGCGGGTGTCGGAAAATCCGGCAGAAGGGGGCGGGCGGCCCGGCCAGGGCTCAGGGATGCCCGGTCCCGTCCTTGGGTGTTTTGAAAAAAGCCCTGTTATTTCATGTTGTTGACCGCGCCTTTCTGGGCGTGTTCGGGAATTTGACAGGCATTCTGGCACGCCCTTTGTAGAGGCTCATGTCGTCGGCCATCCGGTTTCTCCCCGCAGGTCGACCGTCCGATCCACCCCGGCGATGTCGCCAGCAACGGAAAGACAAGACATGAACCGACGATCCCTATTGCTGCTGTTTGTCATCCCTCTGCTGGCGATGTCGTACGCGGTGGCCCACGCCGCCGACGACACCGCCGATGACGCCGACGACGCGCCGCGCCAGAACCTCGACGTGCTGTACGAGCTCGCCGAGGGCTTCGCCCACGATCGGGCGGTCGATTTCGACGCCGAACGCATCGAGGTGAAGGCCTCCAGCCTGGATCGACGTCTCCGGCTCGCCGAATGCACGCAAGGCATCGAGGCTTTCCAGCCGTCCGGTTCCAGCTTTCCCGGGCGCGCCACCGTCGGTCTCCGTTGTGAAGGCCCGAGCCATTGGACCGTCTACGTGTCCGTCGACATGAAGGTGTATGTGCCGGTGGTGACCGCTCGCGACTATCTGCGCAAGGGCGAGCTGGTCGGCGCCGATGACATCGAACTCGCTGCCGTCGACATCGGTTCCCTGACCAGCGGCTATTACACCGAGCCCGCCGAGGTGGTGGGCATGCAGGTGTCGAGCGGCATCAAGCCCGGTATCGCGCTGAAGCCGTCGCAGTTGCGCAAGCGCACGCTGGTGCATCGCGGCGACCGCGTCAGCATCCTGATCGCGACCGGCGGCCTCCAGGTCAGTTCGCAGGGCGAGGCGCGTGCCGATGGCGCCAAGGGCGACCGCATCGTGGTCCGCAACCTGCGCTCCAAGAAGGAGGTGGAGGGCGTGGTTATCGATGCGGGTGTTGTCGAGGTGGCGTTGTGAGTGGTGTCAGGAATTCCTTGTCGCCGCCGTGCAGGCGGGGCGGGAATCGCGAGCCGATCCTTGGGATGATCCGGAGGGGTGTCGGGATAACCCGCAACATCGAATCGATGAATCGCGGGTCGAAAAATGCTAAAGCTTCCACGTCGAGAGCCGATTGTTGTCTCGAACTTGGGAGAAACCACTATGACTATCAATACAGTCGCGCGGCCTTTGCCGCCGCCCGTGCACACATCAAAGCCGGCGGAAGCGGCCAGGGAGCCGGGTGCCAACCGGGCTGCCGAGGCCGGTCACGCTGGTTCATCCACGCAGATTTCCAGGGCGGCTTCGCAGTCGACCCCGGGCGCGGGCAATACCCCGGTCGATACGGGACGTGTGGCCGCGCTGAAGGCCGCGATCGCGGAGGGGACCTATCAGGTCGATCCCGAGCAGGTCGCGCGCGGCATGGTCGAGTTCGAGAGCAAGCTGAACGGCGGGTGAGCGGGCGTCACGATGATGACCGTTCCGGTCGCCCTATTCCGGGAGTCATCCGTCCATGAACTTTCAAGCTGAACCGATGATCGCGGTGTTGCAGTCCGCGTGGACCGCCGCCGCCCGCATGGCCCAGGTGCTGCGAGATGAATATCAGGCCCTGGCGCGCGCCGACAGCGAAGCGCTGGGTAATCTCGCCAACGACAAACTGGCCCAGATGAACGCACTCGAGCAGGCCCGATCCGGTTGGGAGCGCCTGCTCGCGGAGGCCGGACTGCCGGCCGGCAATGCCGGCATGCAGCAATGGCTGAAGGCCTGGCGCGCGTATCACGCGGCCGGTCGCGTCAACAGCAACATCGACGCCGCCGCCCTCTGGAAGGGTTTGGGCGATGGCTTTCGCACGATAAGCAAACTCAACGGCGTGAACGGGGCCGTGATCGCCGAATCCGATCGCCACATCCGTGACCTGATCGGCACCTTGCGCGGCGGACAGGAAACCCGTCTGTACGGCATGAACGGTCGTGCCCAGGGATTCGACCGCCGGTTCAACGGGGGCGTCGGGAGCGGCTATTCCAGCGGCAACGATCTGGCCGTTTTCTGAGATATCGCCAGCCGCTGGCTGGCGGATGAGGCATGAACCGCTACCAGTTCCGCCTGTCCATCAGCGCGCCGCGCCTGCTGGAGTATTACCGGGGTAATGCCTCGGTGGTCAGCGTGGTGAGCACGCAGGGGCAGCGCATCCAGTTTCCCGCCAGCCGCCTGCGCCAGCACGCGCGCCGTGACGGCGTGCATGGGCGTTTCGAGCTCCAGGTGTCCGACCAGGGTCGCTTTCTAGCCCTTGAACGCGTCGGCGATTGACGCCAGCCTCAGACGGGCCTCAGGCCGGGATTTCGGGGCGTATATCCGGCCCGCTGCTCGTGTCCTGGATGTAATCGCAACCCAGTTCGATGAGCTTGGCGCGGTTCTCCGCGCTTTCGATATGGCCGGACATGACCACCAGACCCAGGTGATGGGCGAGGTGAATCACCGTGCCGACCAGACGTTCGGTCTGCTCGTCAGCGACCTGGCTGAGGGCGTTGGAGAGCTCCAGATGGCTCATGTTCAGGTCGGTGAGGCTGCGCAACGAATTGCCGCCGTAGGCGCACAGACCGGTGCGAAGTCCACGTTCCGCGAAGGCGCTGAATAACTTGCGGGTGTGCTCGACGTTGGTCATGGCGATCGATTCGCTGATACCGATGCCCAGGCCCACCCGCTCACGATCGAGGCGCGCCAGCGCGTTGTCCAGCTGCGTCAGCAGGTCTGGGGCGTCGAACAGATCGTTGGGCAGTTCCAGGGAGAAATGAAATTCCGCCGTGCTGTGCGCGGTCAGACGGGAGATGGCCGCGAATGCACTGAAGAATTCGGTCGTGGAGTCGATGTGCTTCTGGCATGGATCGACCGGGCGACCCGGTTCCTCGCAGGGGTGTGCGAGATGTCCGGTGATGAAGCCATCCCTGCCCGATACCAGCGGGCGGAAGCAGATCGGCCTGGGCCCGACGGGCGCGACCGATGCTGGCGACGCCAGGGCGATCACGTCGCTGTCGTCACCGTAGAAACAGTCCTGGTTGCGGCCCCGGCGCTTCGCCAGCTTCATGGCCTGTATCGCCTGTTCGACCAGTCGCTCGGCATCGTCGGCGTCGTCCGGGAAGCAGGCGATGCCGATGCTCGCGGTGATCGTGACGGTCTTGTCGTCGACCAGGATCGGTTCCTGCAGGGAACTGTGCAGGCGCGCGCTGCACCCGGAGGCGTCCTTGCTGGCGTCCTTGACCTCGGGCAACACCATCAGGAACTCGTCGCCACCCATCCAGTCCTCGCCGCTGACCTCGCCACCGTCCATCAGGCGCGCAAGGATGTCGCTGCGGCGCAGGACCTGGCGGATGCGGCGCGCGAGTTCGGTCAGCACTGCGTCGCCGACGCGGTGGCCGTGGCGCTCGTTGACGCGCTGAAAGAAGTCCACGTTCAGGCACATCACTGCGGTCTGGAGTTCCTTGCGCTTGCTGGCTTCCAGGGCCTGCTTGAGCTGCACCAGGCCGACCGAGCGGTTGACCAGGCCGGTGAGGTCGTCGGAGTAGGTGAGGCGGTTCAGCTCAGCCTGGGCGGACAGTCGTTCGCTGATGTCCCGCATGATCGCGATGACTTCATTGTCCGGGCTGGTGTGCAGGCGCATCTCGTAATGATGGATATTGCCGGCGATCGCGCTCTCATAGCTGAACGACTGGTCGTTGCCGGTTTCCACGGCGCGGCGGATGTGTGCCTGCAGGGTCTCGGCGATCGGTTCCGGCAGCAGGCTGGAGATCGGGCGCCCGATCAGCTGGCCGGGGTCCCTGTCGTTTTCCTCGCTCATCGGCGTGCTGGCATCGAGCACGGTGCCATCGAACGACAGCCGCAGGATCAGGTCCGGCGCGGCGCGCATCAGCGCGTTGTGGCGGGCGGCGGTGAGCTTGGCCTCGCGCGCGGCCTGGCTGGTGCGCAGCACGAAGTGCAGGCGGTGCAGCAGCGCGGTCCAGTTGATCGGTTTGGGTACCACATCGGTGGCACCGACCCGGAAGGCCTCGTGGATGGTCGCCAGGCTGTTGCGCGCGGTGATCATCAGGATCGGTACATGCTCGCCATGCGGGCGCTGGCGGATGTAATCGCAGACCGCGAAGCCATCGCGCCCCGGCATGACCACGTCGAGCAGGACGATGTCCGGGTTCACCCGGTCGAACAACGCAACGGCGGTGTCGCCGTCGGACGCTGTTTCAACGGCGTAGCCGGCGCCGAACAGGGTTTCCTGAAGGATCTCGCGGATGACGATGTCGTCGTCGGCGATGAGGACGAGGGGTTTGTCTCGACGGATCATGGAACTCGTGGTCGCGAAGGTGTCTGGGGCCGTTTCAGAAACGTCTTGGAAGACGCATCCGGGCTGGCGGAAACATAACCAATCCGTTTGGTCGCCGCCATGGCGGCGGTCATTCATGCAAGCATCTTCGGGTGATGCGTCAGAAAATTCCACATGATCATGTGGATCTGGCGGTAATTTCTTTTTGTTCATGTAGTTGCGGTGCATGGCATGTCGGTTGCAGTGGACCGGAAAAACCGTCCTGGAATCCGTCAATGAACACCACAAGCCCACCGACAGAAGCCCTTCTTGAAGATCGTGTCGATACCGACACCGCAGTTCCGCCGATCGACGATCCATTGCCAGATGCGATCGGGGAAGACGATATCCCTGTCTTTCTGCCGCCACTGGTCCTGTTTCCGTCCGCGCCGTCGCTGGTCGGGGTCGAAGAGCATTCCCGGGCTCTGGTCCGCAATCTGACCAGCCTGGCCCGCACACGCCTGCAGGGACTGCTCGCGCGGGCCAGCGAGGCCGTCGTCAGCCACCAGCGTGGCCGCTCGGGCATCGATGCGAACGAGATTGGTGAAGAGGACGTCTCGCTGGGCATGCTCGGTTTCGGGCCGGCGTTCAGCTGGGCCGACGCCGAGGCGATCTGGGAGGTGGAGAAATCCAAACTGTTCGCGCGCAAGTCGCGCAAGAACGATCTGGTCGGCGAAGCGACGCTGTCCAGTCACATGTCGCGGGCCGACCAGTTCTACCGCGACGGCAAGCTGGACAAGGCACGCGAGACCTATCAGCAGGTCGAGGGGCAGGCCAAGCGGACGGACTTCACCTTCCTGATCACGCAGGGGAACCTGCGTCTGTTCCGTCTCGGCCAGCCGGCCAGCGCACAGCAGTACTACCTGCGGGCCGCGCGCCAGTTGCAGGACAAGCATCTGTATTTCGCGGCCTATGCGTTGTTGCACGAGGCGCTGACCAGCTTCTATCTCGGCGCGCCCGACAAGGCCTCGAAGCTGGCTGGCAGGGCGGTCTCGCTGATGCCGGATTTCACCGAGGCGCGTTATCAGCTCGCGCAGTACGAAATGCTCGCCGAGCGTCCCAACAGTGCCTTACGTGAGCTCACCAAGGTGATCGCTGAAGACCGCCGCTATGTGTTGAAGGCACTTGCGGATCAGACGTTCAGCGAACTGCGCGGGGCGCTGCTGGAGTATCTCGCGGAGGGCGTCGAGGCGCTCAACGAGGCACGCCAGCCGTTGCTGGAAGTCGGCGGTGAACTGATCGCGATGCTGGACAAACCCTGTGTCGCCAACGGCAACGCGGCGGCATTGCATGAAGAGATGGCCGATCACCTGCGCTTCATGCAGGAGGGTGCCAGGTCGTCCGGGTTTCTGGATGTGCATGCGCTCAACAAACGGGCGAAGGAGCGTTTCCGCGAGTTCGCAGAAAGCGTTAAGGCTTACCGCAGCGAGGCCGATGAAAAGATCGAGGAAACGCGCACCCAATTGCGGCGCAAGAAAGATGAGCTGCGCAAGGGTGCGGTCGGCAAACAACGTGTGATCGCGCTGATCTCCCTGGTTCTTGGCCTCGGTGGTTGCAGCGTGGTCCTGATGGATGCCGACAACCCGCAGGCCGTGCTCGGCGCGGTGTCCGTTGCCTTCGGGGCGATCGTCATCGGTGGCCTCGCGAGCATCGCGGTGCCGGCGATGGCGGCGCGCGACGAGGATACCCGCCAGCTGGTGGGCGAAATCCACGACGCGGAGTGCTCGAACAAGGTTCTGGACCACGTGCTGGACAAGCTGGCGGTGCATGTCAAGTCCGACGCGGACGGCCAGTGGGGCGCATGAAGGCCCCGCGTGGCCGTTGTTCAGGGACCCCATCGATGGGGGCTTCGCGCGGGTTTGTAAAGGCAATCACTTTAATCAGGTAAACGATCGTGGACTTCGCAACACTGATTGGCTTTGTGGGCATCATCGCGGTACTGCTGCTATCGATCGTGCTGGGCGATGGCGGCGGCATCATGCTGTTCGTCAACGCGCCGAGTCTGGGCATCGTCATCGGCGGCACCTTGATGGCGACGCTGATCCAGTTCCCGTTCAAGCACGTGATGCTGTCCTTCAAGCACGGCACCAAGGTGTTCCTGGTCAAGATCGACGATCCGAGCGCGCTGATCGCGGACGCCGTGGAGATGTCGGGCATCGCCCGCAAGCAGGGCCTGCTCGCGCTGGAACAGCACGAAGTCGCCAATCCCTTTCTGGCCAAGGGCGTGCGGCTGGTCGTCGATGGCCATCAGGCCGACCTGGTGCGCCGCATCCTGACCTCCGACATCGATCAGACCATCGAGTGGTACGCGCGCGGCGCGAAGATCTTCAAGGCCGGCGGCGACGTCGCTCCGGCCATGGGCATGATCGGCACGCTGATCGGTCTGGTGCAGATGCTCTCGAACATGTCCGATCCGGGCAGCATCGGCCCGGCCATGGCCGTGGCCCTGCTCACCACCCTGTACGGGGCGGTGATCGCCAACGCCTTCATGTTGCCGGTGGCGGAGAAACTGTCGATCCGCGCGGAAGAGGAATACGCGAACAAGATTCTGATCCTGGAGGGCATCGCGGCGATTCAGGAAGGTCTGAATCCGATGGTCACCGAGGAACTGCTGAAGACGTTCCTGTCGCCTTACGCCAAGGCTGCCAAGGCCGCCGAGAAGGAATAAGGCGATGGCCGGCAAGAAATGTCCCCCACCCGGGTTGCCCGCCTGGGTCATGACCTTCGCGGACCTGATGTCGCTGCTGATGTGCTTCTTCGTGCTGCTGCTGTCGTTCGCGCAGATGGACGTGGTCAAGTTCCGCGACGTCGCCGGCTCGATGCGCGACGCCTTCGGTCAGGACATGTCCTCGCGCGTGCCGGGCACCCTGAACGATCAGGCCGACAAGACCTTCGAGATGGATTCGGCGGCCAGCAGCAAGGATTCCACGGGTGAACGTCGCCCGGGCCAGTCCCCGATGTCGGCCGACATGGAGGCGCTGCACGAGGCGCTGGCCAAGGAGCTGTCATCGGGCGTCGTCACGATCGAGGATGGCGGCGGCAAGATCGCCGTGCGCATCGATCAGGTGCAGGCCTTCCCGTCCGGGTCGTCCGATCTGCTGCCCGGCTTCCTGCAGGTCCTGGACAAGGTCGCCGAGGTGCTGGTGGACAGCGATGCGGCTGTCCATGTCGATGGCCATACCGACAATGTCCCGATCAGCGGTGGCCGCTTCCATTCCAACTGGGAATTGTCGGCCGCACGCGCGGCATCGGTCGCCACCCGGCTGCTGGAGAACCGGCGGCTGGACAGTGGTCGCTTCGAGATCCGCGGACATGCCGATACCAAACCGTTGTTTCCGAACGATTCGCCGGATCACCGCGCCGCGAACCGCCGCATCGAGGTCGTGCTCGATTACGACGACGTGCCGCCCGGTACGGACGAGACGTCGACCGAAGATGCCAATACCGACGAGACCGCAGCGGACGCGGCGGACGAACCGTCCTGAGCCGAGCCATCGAATTCTGGAGAACCACCATGAGCGCCAACCCCAGTAGCACCGAGTCCGATCCGCGTTCGCCCCGGCGCGGCTATTACCGGTTGAATCACGAAATACCGTTCGCGTACCGACGGGTCAGCGGCGAGACACTGGCCATGCTCGAACGCGGTGAACAGCCGCCGAACACGTCACGCGACGCGGGTCCTACCGCCCGTCTGGCGGCCCTGCGCGTGGAAGCGACGATGGCGCTGAACCAGTTGCGCCAGATTGACGCAGTCATGGCGCGCTATCTCCAGACCGTGGAGAAACGCTTGGGAATCCTGTCCGAGCAGATTTTCGAGGGGAGCAGGCAGGATCTGCACAAGACCGTGCAGAGCATCAACCTGAGTGCCTCCGGTGTGGCCTTCACGGCGCACGATGAATTGCCGGTCGGGGCCTGGGTCGAGGTCGAATTCGATCTGCCGGAAACCAAGGTGAGCGTGCATGCGTTCGCGCGGATCGTGCGGACCTGCAAGAGCGATGGAGCCGATTGTGGCGCCGATGTCCTGAACGTCGGGGCGGAGATGGTCCATCTGTCCGATACCGAACGCGAGATGGTGGTCGCCTACATGCTGGGTCGACAGGCGGAGCGCATCCGCCGCGATCGGGCTCGGCTGGGGCCGCTGCTGGCGGGCTTCGGCGACGACGGCAGTCAAATCCCGGAGTGAGTCTCGTCGCCGGGTGGGATCAGCGGATCTCCTCGATCGAATAGCGCTTGTCCATCATGGTCGGCGTGATCAGACCGAAGCCCTGCATCTGCCAGTGCGCGAGTTCGGTGATCGCGGACGGCACCACCTGCACGAAGTCGTAGAAGTCCTCGGGGGTGTAGCCATAGTCGTGCGCGGCGATGCCGCAGACCTTGAACTCGACGCCGAACCCGGCGTAGTAGCGCATGCGTTCGACCGCGTCCCGGTACTTCGCGTAGTTCTTGTGCGCGAGCGCGACGATCTCGGTGCCGTGAATGACGACCTTGATTTCCATCTGCTCGGGTGTTAACCCGTAGGGCTCCGCGCTGAGCGGGTTCATCAGCGAGCGCAGCCAGTGCAGCGCGGAGTCGATGTGGCGCGGATCGTCGAAATAGAAATCGAAGACGGCCTTCGGCGGCGCGTATGCCGTGTCGATGACCTCGGCGCCGGTGCCGCCGGGATCAAGTCGCGCCTCGTCATCCACGGTGGCGCCGGTGGTGTCTGCACGGCCGGGTGCCGGCAACAGAATGGCGATGGTCAGCAGGCTGGAAATCAGCGTGTGATGAAGCCGGAGGCGCATGGTGAACGGTCCGGTGGAAGGCGGAATTTGAGTATAGTCAGGCCCTAGCGCATCGCCCGAATCAGGGCGCCACCCATACAAACCGCACGGGGATGTTGCCGTGAATTTCATCGATCGCATGCCGTTGCCGATGTTGCTGGTCGGCGCTGTCCTGTTGGGTCTTGCGCCCTTCGTGCCCCAGCCTCACCTGGTCGAGAAGATCGGCATGCTCATGGATGGCACACTGTCGCGCCCGCTCGATATCTTCGATCTGTTCATGCACGCCAGTCTGCCGATCCTGCTGGTGGTCCGGCTGGTGCGGATGGCGATGGGCTTGCCGCGCGATGCGGATGGCCGGGGTTCCTGAAGCCCGGACATGAAAAAGCCGGCGCGGGATCACTCCCGCGCCGGCTTTCGACGACCTGCTTCGATTGCTTACTTGGTGCTGAGCTTCAGCGGCAGGTAGACCGGGCAGAAACCGACGATGCCGGTCGCCAGCGGCACGATGCCGATCCAGGCCCAGGTCGGGCCTGCCAGGAACGCGGCCCAGACCACCAGGGCCGCGCCGACGACGATGCGCAGGATTTTGTCGATACCGCCAACGTTCTGTTTCATTCTCGATTTCCTCGTTAAATGGGGTTGCATGCTCCGGCAGGGGGATGGGCCCCTCGATACTGCCCGACTCAGGATAGACGATTGCCCGGTCGCGGCGCATTCGGGTTTTGCCAGGAGCGGCTCGCAAATGGTCGGTGCGGGTTCACCAACCCGTGCGCGGCACGCAACTGACATACGATCTGCATTGAATTGCACCCGCCTGCGGCCCTACGCTGATAGCTCCCTCCCAGAGTCCCGCGCAGGTGCGTTCCGCCATGCCGACTCAATCGTCCGAACTGCAATGATCCCGATCGCTTTCTCCTGTCGTGCCCTGTGCGGTGCTTCGGCGCCGGTCATGTTGTTTGTGCTGCTGTCCGCGCTGGCCGGCACCGCGCCGCGCGCGGAAACCTACGATCAGTCCATGGCCCTGCAACGCAGCCAGTTCAGTGCGGCCGAGCGCGCCTTCAAAAGACGCGACATGAAGGAGTACGAGCGGCTGAAGGCGCAGCTCGCGGATTACCCGCTGTTCCCTTATCTGATCTACGACGAGCTGGCCGGGTCGATATCGAGCGCGCCCGCTTCGGCGATTCGCGAGTTCCTTGACCGCTGGCCCAACTCGCCGCTGGCGGAGCGTCTGCGCGACAAGTATCTGGACGTCCTCGCGCAACGCGGGAAGTGGCGGGACTACCGGGAGTTCGACAGCCCGGATAATTCCGTGACGCGGCAGTGCCGGTCGATCATGGCCCTGTATCACACCGGTGATCGCGAGGTCGCGCTCGACAAGGTCGAGCCGATCTGGCTGTACGGCAAGTCCCGCCCCAAGGCCTGCGATCCGGTCTTCAAGGTGTGGAAGGAGGCCGGTCGTCAGACCCCGGAGCAGACCTGGGCGCGTATCCATCTGGCCATGGACAAGGGCAACTGGCAGCTGGCGAATTTCCTGAAGCGCGAGCTGCCGGCAGCGGATCAGAACTGGGTCGATGTCTGGGTGAAGGCGTGGCGCGCGCCGACGCAGCTCGGTCAGATCGCGGAACTCAGACGGGACGATCCGCTGGCGCGGCGCATCGTGATCAGCGTGCTCGAACGCCTGGCGAAACAGGACGTTCAAAAGGCCATCAAGGCCTGGGAGCCGTTCGAGAAGAGCGGTCTTTATGGCGCCGAGCATCGCGCGGAGCTCGCGCGCACGATCGGTGTCTACCTGGCCCTGGATCGCGACATGGAGGCGCTGCGATGGTTTGCGTTCCTGCCGATCAACGAGTCCGACGAAACCGCGCTCGGCTGGGCGGTGCGCGTTGCCATGGTCAATGGCGAGTGGGATCGCGCGCTCTACTGGCTGAACCGGATGCCCGAGGACCTCCGCGAGGATCAGACCTGGCGTTACTGGCGGGGTCGCGTGCTGGAAGAACTCGGCCGCAGCCACGAGGCGAACAAGTATTTCGCCGGCGTCAGTCTGCATCGCAGCTACTACGGCTTTCTGGCGGCCGATCGCGTTGGCTCCCCGTACGAATTCGAGGAGCAGGTGCTGGAGATCAGCGAGTCCATGCGCCAGTACCTGGAAAAGAGCCCCGGCGTGCAGCGGGCGCGGGAACTGTATGCGCTGGAAAAGCGCCTGGATGCGCGCCGTGAATGGTATCTGCTCGACCGGACCCTGAATCCCGAGGAGCTGCGGGCCGTCGCCAAGTTCGCCCAGGAATGGGGCTGGCACGACCGCGCGATCCTGACCGTCGCGCGCGGTGGCCATTTCGACGATCTGAATCTGCGTTTTCCGTTGGCATTCTCCGAACAGATTCACCGTTATGCGGACATGCGCGATCTGGATCGTTCGTGGGTCTACGCGGTGTGTCGGCAGGAGAGCGCGTTCTCGCCGGATGTCCGCTCGCACGCCGGAGCCACCGGGCTGATGCAGTTGATGCCGGCGACCGCCAAGCTGGTGGCCAAGGAGATCAAGGCGGATCTCCGCAGTCATCACGACCTTACCGAGCCCGAATTGAACGTGCGACTCGGCACCTATTACCTGCGCTCGGTGTTCGATGACCTGGCCAAGAATCCGGTGCTGGCGACCGCCGCTTACAACGCCGGCCCGCACCGCGTGCGCAAGTGGTTACCGGAATCCGGCAAGCCGATGCCGGCCGATCTGTGGGTGGAGCTGATTCCCTTCAACGAGACCCGCGAGTACTTGCGGCGGGTGCTTGCCTATTCCGTGATCTACGACATGCGTCGCGGTCTCGAAGCGCCACGCCGCATCAGTGAACGCATGCCGAACGTCATGTCGCTCGAGGATGCCAATCGACTCGCCGAGAAGAACGGCAGCGGTGCCAAGAGCTGAGATGTCGCGCGCGCTGTTGCTGGAGCTGTACGACGCGGCGTTGCGCGCGGTGGATGGGCGGGCGCGCACGGCGGCGTGGTTGCGCGATCATCCACCGGCCGCGCCCGTGCATGTGATCGCCGTCGGCAAGGCCGCGGCGGCCATGTTGCAGGGGGCGATCGATGTGCTCGGCGAAGGCGTGCAAAGCGCCTTCATGGTCACCAAGCACGGCCATGACGATCCGGCGCTGGCTGCGGATTCCCGCGTGCAATGCCTGAGCGCGGGGCATCCGGTGCCCGACGCGGACAGTTTCGCCGCCGGTTCCGCGCTGATCGATTACATCGCGGGCCTGCCCGCCGCCGCCGAGGTTCTGGTGCTCCTTTCGGGCGGCGCATCCAGCCTGATCGAGGCGCCGGTCGGTGGCATGAGCCAGCGCGACATCGCGCGGGCGACCGGCTTTCTGCTCGCCAACGGGTGGGAGATCGGCGACATGAATCGTCTGCGCAAGCGGTGGTCCCGCCTGAAGGGTGGCGGTGTCGCCGAACTTCTCGGGGGGCGGCGCGTGGAGGTCTTGCTGATTTCCGACGTGCCCGGCGACGACCCCGCCATGATTGGTTCGGGGCCGTTGTGGCCGGGCGTCCACACGGTCGACCTGCCGGAGCTGCCGGAATGGCTGGCCGAGCGCCTGCCCGCAGCGCGTGGCACGAATGCGCCGCCTCCGCCGCATCACCTGATCGCGACCAATGCCGATGCCTGTGCCGCCGCGCTCGCGTCGGCGACCGCGAGGAATGTTGTGGCTCATCCATTGGTCGGCACCCTGGATGGCGATGTCCTCGCAACCGCCGAGCGCATTGCTGCGCATCTGGCGAACGCGCCGGACGGGGTGCATGTCTGGGGCGGCGAGGCCACCGTGCGTTTGCCGGAGAACCCCGGTCGAGGGGGGCGTAATCAGCAGCTGGCTTTGGCCCTCGCGCGCCGGATCGCCGGGCGCGATGACCTGATCGTGCTGGCCGCGGGTACCGACGGTACCGATGGGCCGGGTTTCGACGCGGGCGCGCTGGTCGACGGCGGGAGCGTGGCCCGCGGTGAAGTCGAGGGCTTGTCCGTCGACGCGGCGTTGCAGGCGGCGGACGCGGGCTCCTTTCTCGCCGCCAGCGGGGACCTGATCAATACCGGACCGACCGGGACCAACGTCATGGATATGGTCATCGCCATCAAGGGACCGGGCGGGAGATGCACATGACCTCCGTGGAGTTGGGGGAGGAACGCAACCTGCATGCGCTCGCCTTGCGGTGCCTGCGGATCGCCGACCCGGACGAGAAATGCGTGTTTACGGCTCGGATCGCCGCCGCGTGGCGGGATGGCGCGTTGACGCTGGATGCCTCGCCGCCGGTCGAAGCCCTGGTCGAGCCGGGGCGTCCCGCCCGGCCCGAACTGGTGCCGCCCGGTCAGGTCGCGCGGCGCGGCTACGCGAACGATCGGGAACGAGCGGTCCTGCTGCACGCGCTTGCCCATATCGAGTTCAATGCCGTGAATCTCGGCTGGGATGCGGTGTTCCGCTTCCGCGGGCTGCCGACCGCGTACTACGACGATTGGGTCGGCGTGGCGGCCGATGAGGCCCGGCATTTCCTGCTGTTGCGCGAGCGCTTGCGGGAATACGGCCACGAATACGGCGATTTCAGCGCGCACAACGGTCTCTGGGAGATGGCGCTGAACACCGCCGATGACGTGGTTGCCCGCATGGCGCTGGTGCCGCGCGTGCTGGAGGCGCGCAGCCTGGACGTGGTGCCCGGCATCGTGCGCAAGTTGCGCGGCATCGGGGATCACGCGAGTGCGGAGGTCCTGGAACTGATCGAGCGGGAAGAGGTCGCTCATGTGGCGGCCGGTAGCCGCTGGTTCCGGTACGCCTGCGAACTTGGCGGGCTCGAGCCGGTCGCCACGTTCAAGGCCTTGATCGAGAAATACATGAAGGGCCGGATAAAGGGCCCCTTCCGTATGGAGGCGCGTCGGGCGGCCGGCTTCGACGCGGATGAAATCACCTTATTGGAGGAGTTGGGCGGATGAATTTGCGGATTGCCGGGTACGGCATGCTGTTGGCGGTCTCTTATGGAGCACCGCTCGGGGCGGAGACGATGCAACTCACGTTTCTCGAACAGGAACGCGGCATCGAGCCGTATCAGGTGCGCATGCTCGTCAACGAGGCGTTTCTGCGTATCGATGATGGTCCGGATGCCGATGGCTTCCTGCTGATGCGCCGCGCGGATGGCATGGTTTACAGCGTTACGCATGACAGCAAGTCGGTGCTCGATATCCCGCGCCACGAGGTTCTCGCCGAGCCGCCGATCCCGGTCAACCCGGAGGAGGACTATTCGGCGGAGCCCGATGCGCCGCTGGTCGGCGGCAAACCCGTTGCGGCCTATCGTCAGCATTTCAACGGCGAAACCTGCTTCAGCGCGGTGGTGGCGGAGGGTCTGGTTCCTGATGTGCGAGCGGCCATGACGGAACTGAACAAGACGCTCGGTGGCCAGCAGATGCAGACGCTCGGCAACTTCCCGCCGGAATCGATCACCGCCTGTCTGCTCGCGCGCCTGGTGTATGCACGACAGACCTTCCTGGAGCGTGGATTTCCCATCCTCGAATGGGATGAGACCGGCTATCGACGCCAGTTGCTGGACTTCCGTCCGGTCGACGACATGCCCGCCGATGTATTCGTGATTCCGGAAGGCTACCGCCACTACGAAATCGGTGCCGCCATCCCGTTGTGAGCGGACCCTTCGCGTTTGGATAGGCGGGTCGTTTGCTGCCTATAACCGATGGGGTGTTCGCTTGCGTTTTATATGGCATTCCCCTATAAGCGTTCAGCTCATTCGAATATCACCAAATTCCATTCCACTCATTTAGGAGTCCTCCAAATGGCTTTTGATCAAGAACTCGACGCCTCCGGTCTGAACTGCCCGCTGCCGATCCTGCGCACCAAGAAGGCGCTCCAGAAGATGGAATCTGGTCAGGTGCTGCGTGTCGTCGCGACCGATCCGGGTTCCATCAAGGATATGGAGGCGTTCGCCAAGCAGACCGGCAATGATCTGATCGAATCCGGTGAAGAAGGCGGCAAGTACACCTTCCTTATCAAGAAGGCCTGAGCACCCATCAGACCAAAACCCCGGTGGGGAGCGATGCTCCCACCGGGTTTTTTTTAGTTCCAATCCGCTCGTTGAGCGATACCTGAGGGGGTAATCCCTATGGACGAAAAGAAACTCGCGATCATCGCCACCAAGGGCACGCTCGACTGGGCGTATCCGCCGTTCATTCTCGCGTCGACGGCCGCCGCGCTGGGTTATGAATCCCAGATCTTCTTCACGTTCTACGGTCTTCAGCTGGTCAAGAAGGACCTGAACCTGAAGGTCAGCTCCCTGGGTAACCCGGGCATGCCGATGCCGGCCGGCATGGACAAGTGGTTCCCGGTCATCCTCCAGGCCCTCCCCGGCATGGAAGGCATGATGACCGCGATGATGAAGAAGAAGATGGCCGCCAAGGGCGTCGCCGGGCTCGATGAGCTGCGCGAACTGTGCATCGAGGCCGAGGTCAAGATGGTGGCCTGTCAGATGACGGTCGAGTTGTTCGACATGGACCACAGCGACTTCATCGACGATCTGGAGTTCGCGGGCGCGGCGTCGTTCTTCGAATTCGCAGGCGATTCGGACATCTGCCTGTATATCTGATTCCCTCTCCGGAACAGGCGGTATCTAAAAGGCCGACAGCGATGCTGTCCGGCCTTTTTTGTTGTCGTTCAGGGACTTCGCTGTCTTCTAATTTGGAATATATGAATTTACTTATACGTTTTCTTTCAAAATCAATGAGTTGGCTTGTGCTTTGTCGCGAGTGACACTAATGTGTCGTCCCTGTACAACATCCGAGATCGGTTGGTGTCATTTTTGATACCGGTCGGCTTGAAAACATTATCAGGAAGAGGGAGTGACTCATGATGCACCGTTCGCTGAAGGCGGCTCTCGCGGCTGCTGTGCTCACCGTTGGCGCCACCGGCTTCGGCGTCACCAACGCCGCGGTTCCGAAAGACCTGCCGATGCCGAGCGGTACGCCGACCGGCGAGGAACTCGCCAATCAGGTTTATTTCGTCAATCACTTCTTCGCCGTGAAGAACTTCTCGATCGAGGAGGTGGGTGACTCGATCACGGTGCTGATCAACCGCGCCGCCGGTAGTGAACCGACCACCATCACGCTGGAGCGGTTTCTGAACAACGACTACCCGGTCGGTGACCCGGTCTGGTCGAAGGACCTCGCGATCTTCCAGTCGGGCAAGTTGCGCGGCACCGGCATGCTGATCACCGACTTCTCCGAGGCCGGCAAGAGCCAGGAATACGCCATCTGGTTGCCGGCACTGCGCAAGATTCGTCGTTTCGCCGAGCCGGCGCACGATGATGCCTGGGGCGGTTCGGATTTCACCTTCGGCGACGTCACCCTGCGTAAGCCCGAGCACGAGACCCACGAAGTCACCGGCACCGAGACCTTCAACGACTGCCTGCATGTGATGGATGTGCCGGAGGCTCAGCGCAACAAGTACATGGGCAACCTGCCGGGGCAGTTCTGCGATGCCAAGGGCAAACAGGTCTACTTGTTGAAGAGCACCACCAAGTTCCCGAGCTGGTGGTACGACTATCGGGTCAGCTACGTCGACACCAAGACCTTCGCGGATTACCGCACCGAGTACTTCAAGGACGGCAAGAAGATCAAATACATCGACCGTGCCTGGGGTTCCATGGGGCTGGACGACCCGCGTGCCCAGTACTGGGTCTCCTGGTACGGCAAGACGCTGGATACCAACCACGAAACCTGGGCGGTCATTCCGCGCGACGTCATCAAGTGGAACACCGACAAGTCCGAATCGCTCTGGTCCGAGCGCACCCTGCGCCAGATCAAGCGCTAAGTTTCGGCGAACAATAATTTCTTTGAGGGGATTTGAGGCATGAACAACAGAAAACTTCGCAATGCCGTTCTGGCGGCGCTGGCCACGCCGGTCGTCTTCGTGGCGCCGGCGCAGGCCGAATGGGAATTCAACGGCTACGTCAAAACCGAGGTCGCTGCCACCACCGAGAGCGGCGAGTTCATCGGTGCGCGCAAGTCGGTGAACGACACGACGGCGGGTCATAGCGGCGGCGACGTCTTCAAGTCCGAAGTCAGCGCCCGCATGTTCATCAACGGCGATATCTTCGAAGACAGCTCGCTGCACGCAGACATCAATCTGATGGGTGACCTGGATGCCAATCCCAACGGCTATCGCTCACCCAAGGCCTACACCCAGCAGGACCCGCTGCGTGAGTTGTACATCGACACCAGCGTCGGCGACACCTATATCCGTCTCGGTAAGCAGCAGGTCGTCTGGGGTACTGCGGACGGTATCAAGCTGCTCGATATCATCAACCCGACTGATTTCCGTGAGTTCGTGCAGAACACCATGGAAGACTCGCGTCTTCCGGTCTGGATGGCGAACGTCGATATTCCCGTCGGCGATCGTGGCTCCATGCAGCTCATTCTTTCCGAGCACGAGGAGAACAAGATTCCCGGTCTGCATGAATCAGGCGATGCCGGTCATCCCTTCATCATGAAGGGTGTCGATTCCATCACCGGCAAGGTGAATGGTTTCTATAACATCGTTCCCGCCTTGGCAGGTGTGTCAGGGACGTTCAATCAACTGGCGTTCCAGGGTGGGCTCAATCCTGCTCGTCTTACTGCCTTCGGTCATGCATCAGTTGATGGGTTCTCGAACAATACGGGTGCAGCAGCTGGTTTCGCAGGTGCATGCGGTGGTTATGGTGTTGGCGCTGGTGCAACAACTTCGTCGCGTTGTCTGGACACGATCGCGCAGAACGGACAAAGCGCCGCTCTAGGTGGTGTAGCAGGTGTGGGCGCCAACAATAACGTGACCAATTTGGTCGATACCCATTCCGCTACCGATACGGCCACTGGAGCATCTGCCAGCTGGAATGTCGGGTCCGCAAACACCACGTTCGAATACATGCCGAACGCGACCTTCGCGACCTTCAATACCTTCGCTGGGGCAACGTCCGAGTACGTTCGTGACTACCCGGATGAAGATCGACCGAACTTTGGCGGTCGCTTCAAAACGAGTCTTGATAATGGGCTGAATTTCTCGGCCAACTACTTCTACCACTATGATTCCAACCCCTCAGTGCAGATCGACTGGCGTGATCGGACTACCGGCGAAAAGCTGACTACGGAAATTCGTCAGCGTCCGGGCGCTGGTTTCGTGACGGGCAACGTCGTCTCGGTTGACAACATCGCGACAACCTTCAACCCGGCCTTGGGTGAGACCGTATTGTTGAAAAACTCGGCGGGTCAGTACTACGGGGCGGTGAACCCCACCACCGGTGCCACTGGTGACGCAACGCATTCTACCAACGGAGTAGTAATGCGCTTCACCGAGACCGTTCATCGCATGCACAGTCTTGGCGGCGCGTTCGATTACGCCTTCGATGCCGGCGATCTTCCCATCGTGCTGCGTGGCGAGTTCCTGTACGACAAGAATGCCCATGTGCCGGTCGTTGATCGTCGCGCTCTGGGCATCGGCGATCTCGAGCACGGTTTGCAAAGCGAGGAAGCGGATTTCTTCAAGTACGTCATCGGCGTGGACGTGACCGTGCTGACCAACCTGTTGGTGAGCGGTCAGTTCATTCAGTTCCGCAACCTGGATTACGTCGATCAGAACCGCACCTGCACGACCGAGTCCGGTTCGACGTTTAACTGCTCCAAGTACACCGCCAACCCGGCGACCCTGCATCTGACCAACGGCATGCAGCAGGCCGAGGAAAACCAGAACTTCGTGTCTCTGTTCTTCTCCAAGCCGTTCGGTGAGGCCCAGCTCGGTCGCTTCAACAACATCACGATCTGGGAAGACGGTCGTAGCGGTGATGGTTACTGGAACCGCATGGATGTCGAGTACAGCTTCAGCGACAACCTCGTTGGAACCGCGGAGTGGAATCACTACTGGGGTGACGAGAACACCATGTTTGGTCAGTTCGACAAGTCCTCGAACTTCCAGATCGGTGTGAAGTACATCTTCTGATGCGCGTCGGTTAATAACCAGAAATGCGCCGTCGGGTAGCTCGCTGATCGCGAAACTACCCGGCGGCGTTTTTGTTTCCGCGCGACAAGTATCAATTGCCCAACCGGGGGCCAGTCCATGAGCAACAAACAACAAACCGAACAAGGCTGGACGCACGCGTATGCGCGCTTCGTGCTGCGCATTCGCATACCGATCCTGTTATTGGTGCTGATCGGCACGGTCATCGCCGCGACGCAGGTACCCAAGCTCGATATCCGCAACGATCCGGATACCCTGCTGCCGCCGACCAACCGCTACGTCGCCACCAACCTGTATGGCGAGCACAAGTTCGGCATGGGCAACCTGATGGTCTGGGGCATGCGCGTCAAGGAAGGCGACATCTATCAGCCCTGGTACATCAACATGGTCCAGGCGCTGCACAACCGTGTCGTGGAATTGCCGCACGCGTCGCCGGAGAACTTCATCGATCTGGCGTCCCAGAAGATCAAATACATGGGCGTCACGGAGAGCGGTGATCTCCAGTTCAAGCGCCTGATCCCGGTCGAGGGAATCGACACCACGGATCCGCAACGGGCGCAGGAACAACTCGATTACCTGCGGCGCGGTCTGGAGAGCAACCCCGCCATGGGGCCGATGCTGCTGCACTTCGAGGACGAGAACGGCAAGAAATGCGACTTCCTGGCGCACGAGGGTTGCACCACCAAGGCGACTTTCATCATCGGTGACTACACCGACGAGGTGAAGCCGGAGTACCTGTCCTGGGTGCGGGAAGTGCGCCAGATCGTGGACGAGTTCGAGGCCGAGTACGGCGATCGGGTCGAGTTCATGACCGCCGGTGAACCGTACTTCCTCGCCTACATGCTGCTCGATCTGGTGAACAAGTGGTGGCTGTTCACCATCTCCATCGCGATCGTCGTCCTGGTCCTGTGGTTTGAGTTCCGTTCATGGCGCGGCGCGACGTTCCCGCTGCTGGGCGTGGGCGCCACGATCGTGATGACCCTGGGCCTGATGGGCTACACCGAGTTCAAGCTGACCACGATGATGGTCCTGACGCCGATGTTGCTGCTGGCGATCGGTATCGGCCACTCGGTCCAGATCACGCGGCGTTTCCTGCAGGAGTCCCAGAAACGACCGGACAACCACAAGGAGGCGGCGGAGGTCGCGATCTCGGCCACCATCGTCCCGGCGACCTTGTCCATCGTCACCGACATGGTCGGTTTCGCGACCCTGGCATTGGTTGATATCTCGTTTTACAAGGATTACGCCTATTTCGGCGTGTTCGGCATGATGACCTTGCTGCTGACCACGACGACCCTGATCCCGCTGTTGTTCGTGACCTTCCCGCAGAAAGTGGTTCAGGAGGATTCCGGGCACCATTGGGAAAACAAGGTGGGCCATTTCCTGACCGGTGTGGTCATGGGCCCGGCCAAGATCGTCCCGATCGCGCTGCTGCTCATCGCGATCGGTGTCTCGGTTCATTACACGAAGATCATCGAAGGCGTACAGAACGTCGCCTCGGGTGCCAATACCGAGTTCGACATCATGCCGGGTGTCGAGAAGGGCATTAACTATTCGCGCGCGGCATTCAAGGAGCATTCGATCACGATCCAGGACCTGGAAGGACTGGGCCGGATCATGCCGGGCGTCATCTCGGTGAATATCCCGGTGCGCGGCATCGTCGAGAACAAGCCGCAGTGTGGCCCGAGTGACTACAAGAACGGCGAGCGTCTGAGCTACGAATGCTTCGACCCGGACGAAGACCCGATCCAGGGCATCTTCAACGATGCCGAGGTGCTGTACGACATCGAGAAGTTCGAGGACTGGATGCGCGCGCATCCGTACATCGGCTTCACCGGCTCGTACGTCCAGTTCGTCAAGCTGGTCAACATGCTGCTGTCATCGCCGGCGGGTGAGGACTCCGATTACCGACTCTTCCACATCCCGACCGTGGAACACATGAAGGATCCGGAGCACTGGGCGTTTTATGAGGACCCGGGCGATCCGGAATTCGTGCCGGACCCGGATCAGACCGTGCAGTTGTACAACGGTCTGTTGCAGGCCAATACCAGCGCGGGTGACCTCGACTCCTTCGTCGACATCAACACCTGGAACGAAGGCATCGTGATGGGCTTCGTCAACACCATGGACCCGGTCAAGACCCACGTCCTGGTGCGCGATATCCAGCAATACCTGCGTGATCACGCCAACGATCCGGGCTTCGCGAAGATGAAGGTCGGCATGCGCAACGGCGATGTCGTGACCTTGGTTCGTGGCGATCACACGGAGGTCTTCTCGGTGTCCGGCGATCCGTCCGTGACCGACCCGGCCGTCGGTGGCTTCCTCGGCGCCACCGAGGCGACCCGTGAGGTCGCGATGTCCGAGTGGCTGAAATCGCCGTTGACCACGGCGGGCGCGATCTTCCTGATCTCGATGCTGATGTTCCGCTCGGTGGCGGTGCCGGTGATCCTGATGATCATGCTGTTCGTCACCCTGTTCACCCAGTACGGCCTGGGCGGTTACTACACCTCGGTGCAGAACTGGTCGGGCAACCTGGCCTTCCATACCCAGGTGGCGCTGAGTATCTCGATGGGCCTGGGTGTCGACTACGGCATCTACATGTTCTCCCGACTGCGCGAGGAAATGATGGCGGTCGGCGACTGGCGACAGGCTCTGGAGAACACGCTGAACTCCACCGGTTCCGCGATCATCATCTCCATGGTGGTGTTGCTGGGCAGCTTCATCCCGCTGCTCAACACCGAGCTCGCCAACACCTGGGCGCTCGGTGTCTACATCTCCGAGGCGTTGCTGGTCGACGTGATCCTGGCGCTGACCATCCTGCCGTTGCTGGTGGCGTGGCTGAAGCCGAAGTTCGTGTTCGTCAACAAGGCGTGATGCCGACCGGCACCCTGGTGCCGGAAACCAAAAAGGCCGCGGAGGGAAACCTCCGCGGCCTTTTTCTTGGCTGCGCGCCGGGGTGCCGGCTATTCGAGCCCGACGATCAGATCCCAGTGCTCCTTGTCGACCGGCATGATCGACAGCCGGTTGCCCTTGCGGACCAGTGGCATGTCCTCCAGTTCCGGCATCTCCTTCAACTCCTTGAGCGTGATGTTGCGGGCCAGATCGCGGACGTATTTCACGTCCACCATGTACCAGCGGGGATTGTCCGGATCGCTCTTCGGGTCGTGATACTTCGCTTCCGGATCAAACGCGGTGAAATCCGGATAACCCTCCCGAACCACCTCGATGATGCCGACGATGCCGGGCTCGTCGCAGTTGGAGTGATAGAAGAACGCCTGATCCCCGAGTTTCATCTGGTCGCGCAGCATGTTGCGCGCCTGATAGTTACGCACACCGTCCCAATGTTCAGTCTGCTTGGGCCGGTTCTTGAGGTGTTCGAGGCCGAACACATCGGGTTCGGATTTCATGAGCCAGTAGTTCATGGGCGGTTCCTGTGCGGGAAGATATGAAAGGCGAATTCGGTAACGACACCGTCCAGCGGAACGTCCCAGGGCTGCGGCGCCAAGGCCTCGACCTGTTGCACGGAATGGGCGGCACCGAGGAGGCGGGGATGACCGCGCGATGCACCGCGCCGGAACGCGAAGCTGCGGTCGTAATAACCCCCACCCATGCCGAGGCGGCGACCGGCGAGGTCGAAGCCGACCAGCGGTGTCAGCACCAGATCGAGTTGTCTGGGGTGGTGCCACGCCTTTGGATGCACGTCCGGTTCGAGGATGCCGAAGCGGTTTGGCGCAAGCCGGGTGTCCGGCGTGTAGGGCGCGAACCAGAGGCGATTGGCGCCGAACGGGGCAAGCACCGGCAGATAGAGTTGCTTGCGATCGCTCCAGCCCGACTCGATCAGGTCGTGGAGATCGAGTTCCCCGCCAACCGGCAGATAGAGCGCGATCCGGTGAGCCTTGCGGTACCAGCCGCTTCGCCGGACCAGAGCGCTGGCCGCGCGACCGTGCGCGCGCAACGTCGCCGGATCGAGTTCGGCGCGTCTGGCCCGCAGCGTGCGTCGCAGAAGGGTCGGGTCGGTGGTCAAGCGGGACGATCAGAAGGGGAGGGGGCGGAATCCGCGTGTGCCGTCGTGCTACCTCAGCCCTTGAACCGGACGGTTCAAGTGGGGTTTCGGAACGGAGCCGTAGGCTTACCGCTTGGAGGGCAATGCCCGGCGCGGTCATGCACATGGCGCCCGAGACCTCTGCCCCGAGCTAAGGATCTAAGGCTCAAGGGGTATAAGGGTCACTAACGAACACCGCAGAATCCGCCTTGACTGGTGTCACGGCCCAGTGCCTGCCCGGGGGCGGCGTGGTGGCCGTGCTGAAAATCAGGAATCGGTTCTTGTCGGTCGGGTCCAGATTGTTTCGACTTGTACGGGCGAATCCTCGCCGGCGCTTTCCTCAGGAGTCCCGCAGGACCTCGTCAAGCAATGCATTCAGGCCATCCGCGCGCGTCTGTACGGCCTTGGCCAGGGCGTTGGCGCGGTTTTCCTGTTGCAGCAATTCGTTGGTCAGGCTCAGTGCGGCCATCACCGCAATCTTTTCCAGACCGAGGACGGCGCGGCTGTCGCGCAGTTCGCGCATGCGGTCGTCCAGGCGGTTGGCGGCGGACAACACCGCGTCGCGTTCGTCCGGCGGGCAGGCGATCTGGTAGTCCTTCTCCAGGATGCGCACCTTGACCGTGTTGCCACTGCGCGTCATGCCCGCGGCTCCATGTCCTTGAGGCGGGAAAGCATGGCTTCCACGCGGTGCCGGGCCTGCTCGTTGTGCGAGACCAGGTCGGCGCGTTCGTGCATCAGTTCTTCGTGACGCGCGCGCAGATCGTGGTGTGCCTGGGCCAGTCGCTGGTACTGGTCGAGCACACGCTCCAGCTTCTGCTGGATGGCGGCGAGGCTGGCCTCGGCGCGGGCGATCGCGTCTTGTTCACTCATGGGGGCAATATAGTTGCGGGCTTTCGCGCGGGTCAATGAACGAGTGCGCGCTTTGCGCAGGGTTTTGCGCCGCATGGCCCACTGTTTCGGGCTGCGTCGGCGAGGGCGGGCGATGGTAGCATTCGCCGGATGAACGCATCCGATTATCCCCAGTTGCAGGCCTTGTTCGATCGTCAGTTGATCACCCTGTCGCCCGCCGAGGCCCATGGCCTGCTGACCGCGCTGGTCAGCGGCGGTGAAACCGAGCCGGAGGCCTGGTTGGGCGCGTTGTTCGGGAGTGTCGACGCGGCCACCGGCCTCGATCGCGAGGAGAGCCAGTTGCTGGCCGGCATGTTCGGCGACACGCAACGCGATCTGGCTGGCGACGCATTCGAATTCGAGCTGCTGTTGCCCGAGGATGATCAGTCCATCGCCGCGCGTGTGGAGGCGCTCTCGACCTGGTGCCAGGGCTATCTGTTCGGCCTGGGTCTGCGTGGAATCGCGGATTCCCCGGCGTTGTCGACGGATGCCACGGAATTGATCAACGACCTGACCGCAATCGGTCGCGTCGATGTCGATACCGACGATGACGAGGACGCCGACGAAGCGGCCTATGCCGAGATTGTCGAATACGTGAAGGTGGGTGTGTTGTCCCTCCATGAGGACCTGCGTCCGCTTCGCGACGCGGTCGATGCCAGCGAAACGGTGCATTAGTCATGAATGAGTTGCGGGTCGTCGATCAGAAGGAATTCGCGCAGCGCCGCAAGCAGTTGATGCGCATGATGGGCAAGGGCGCGCTGGCGATCCTGCCGGCGGCACCGATCAAGTTCCGCAATCGCGATGCCGAGTATCCGTATCGCCAGGACAGCGATTTCTACTACCTGACGGGATTCGCCGAAGCGGAAGCCGTCGCGGTGCTGGCGCCCGGTCGGGAGCACGGCGAGTACATCCTGTTCAGTCAGGAACGCGACCAGACCATCGAGGTCTGGACCGGACGCCGCGCCGGGCAGGACGGTGCAATCGAGCACTTCGGCGCCGATGACGCCTTCCCGATCGGCGACATCGACGACGTGCTGCCCGGCTTGCTCGAACACAGCGACCGCGTGTTCTACACGATGGGCTGCGATCCCGATTTCGATGGCCGCGTGCTCGGCTGGCTCAACCACATCCGTCAGCATGCCCGCGGCGGCGCGCGCACGCCGGGCGAATTCATCGCGCTCGAACACCACCTGCACGACATGCGCCTGTACAAGAGCCGCGAGGAGATCAAACGCATGCAGCGCGCCGCCGAGGTCTCGGTGGCGGCCCACAAGCGTGCGATGCAGGCCTGCCGGTCGGGCATGCACGAATATGAGCTCGAGGCCGAATACCTGCACGAATTCCGCCGCAACGAGATGCAGCCGGCCTACACCACCATCGTCGGTGCCGGCAAAAACGCCTGCGTGCTGCATTACACGGCCAATTCGGCGCAGATGGCCGACGGCGAGCTGGTCCTGATCGACGCCGGTGGCGAATATGACCACTACGCCGCCGACATCACCCGCACCTTCCCGGTCAATGGCCGCTTCAGTCCCGCCCAGAAAGAGGTCTATGAGGTCGTACTGGCCGCGCAGGCCGCCGCGATCGAACAGGTGCGGCCCGGCAACGACTGGAATGCCCCGCACGCCGCCGCCGTGCGAGTGCTGACCGCCGGCATGATCGAGCTCGGCATCCTAAAGGGCGATCTCGATGAACTGATCGAGGCGCAGACCTACCGGCGTTTCTACATGCACCGCACCGGCCACTGGCTGGGCATGGACGTGCACGACGTCGGCGACTACAAGGTCGGCGAGCAATGGCGGCAGCTCGAACCCGGCATGGTGCTCACTGTCGAACCCGGCCTGTACATCCCGGCCAGGAGCAAGGGCGTCCGCAAGCGTTACTGGAACATCGGCATCCGCATCGAGGACGACGTGCTGGTCACCAAGACCGGGCATACCGTGCTGACCGAGGGCGCGCCGAAATCCGTCGCCGACATCGAGGCCTGGATGGCGGCTGGCAAGGCCGCCTGACGCGCGATCGTGAGCCGCTTCGACTACGACATCGTGATCGTCGGCGCCGGCATGGCCGGGGCCAGCCTGGCCTGCGCGCTCGATGGCGCCGGCTATCGCATCGCGATGGTCGAGGCCTCGCCGAGCGACCACGACGCGCCGCCCGGCTACGACGAACGCGTGCTGGCGCTGGCGCACGGCTCGCGCCGGATCTTCGACCAGCTTGGGGTGTGGGGCGCGCTCGATGCGCAGGCGACGCCGATCGAGCACATCCATGTGTCTGATCGTGGCCGCTTCGGCTTCACGCACCTGCATGCGGCGGAGGAGGGCGTGGCGGCGATGGGTTACGTGACGCCGGCGCGGGCGATCGGACAGGCCCTGTTACCGCGTCTGCCGGCCATTGCCGGCCTGGAAATCCTGCGCCCGGCGACCGTGGTTTCCGTGCTCGCCGACGAGGACGGGATCGATGTCGGTCTGATTACCGGTGAAGGCCGTCGGACGATCCGTGCGCGCCTGCTGGTCGCCGCAGACGGCGTGCGTTCGGCGGTGCGGGAACTGTCCGGTATCGGCGCTGATGAGCACGATTACGGTCATACCGCGCTGATCGCCAATCTGACCCCGGCCCAGCCGCACGGCAACGTCGCCTACGAACGTTTCACCGAGACTGGCCCGCTCGCGCTGCTGCCGATGACCGAGGGCCGCATGTCGCTGGTCTACACGGTGCACACGCCGGATGCCGAGGAACACCTCGCGCTCAACGACGATGAATTTCTGTCCAGGGTGCAGGCGCGCTTCGGCTATCGCCTCGGCAAACTGCGCCGGGTCGGCAAGCGCAGCGCCTATCCGCTGGTCATGACGCGAGCGCAGTCCCAGACCGCCACGCGCACCGTGCTGATCGGCAACGCCGCGCACACGCTGCACCCGATCGGCGGCCAGGGTTTCAATCTCGGTCTGCGCGACGTGGCGACACTGGCCGCGCTGCTGCGCGGCGCCGACGTCGCCGATCCCGGCAACGCCGGGCTGCTCGCCGACTACGCGGCCCGCCGCGGTGGCGATCATGACGCCATCATCCGCGCCACCGACA
Source organism: Gammaproteobacteria bacterium (assembly GCA_024234895.1). Lineage (GTDB taxonomy): Bacteria > Pseudomonadota > Gammaproteobacteria > JACKNK01 > JACKNK01 > JACKNK01. The sequence continues at coordinate 110,701 of JACKNJ010000004.1, read as the reverse complement.
CGCTGGCCAAGCTGTTCTCGAATGCCCTGCCGCTGATCTCGCACGCGCGGGACGCGGCGATGCTGGCGATCGATCTGTTGCCCGCGCCGCGTCGGCTGCTGGCGCGGCACGCGATGGGTCTGGCGGCGCGCGTGCCGACCCTGCGGAGTCCGCGATGAGCGTGCTCGAATACGACGTCTGCATCGTCGGCGGCGGCATGGTCGGCGCCGCCCTGGCCTGCGCGCTCGGTCAGGACGGCAAGCTCAGTGTCGCCGTGCTGGAGCCCCGCCCGCCGGTCGAGATCGATCCGGACGATCCACCGGAGCTGCGCGTATCCGCGATCACCCGTGCCTCGCAGAACCTGTTCACCTCGGTCGGCGCCTGGCCAGGCATGGTCAAACGCCGCATCAGTCCCTATCGGCACATGACCGTCTGGGATGCGGGCGGCGACGCGCGCATCGACTTCGACGCCGCCGATGTCGGCGAGGACGATCTCGGCTACATCATCGAGAACCGGGTCGTGCAGCTGGCCCTGCTGGAGCGTCTGGCCGCGTTCGAGCGCGTCGATCTGCTCGCGCAAGCCGCCGTTGCCCACGTCGAATGGACGGGTGGCGACAGTGACGGGGGGGCGCGCGTGGAACTGGAGGATTGCCGGGTGATCCGGACGCGCCTGGTCGTGGCCGCCGACGGGGCGCGCTCGCGGGTACGGGAGATGGCCGGGATCGGTACGCAGGGCTGGAATTACGATCAGCACGGCCTGGTCTGCGCGGTGCGCACCGCCGGGTCGCATCAGGCGACTGCCTGGCAGCGCTTCCTGCCGACCGGGCCGCTGGCGTTTCTGCCGTTGTCCGATGGCCGTTGCTCGATCGTCTGGTCGACCGCGCCGGACGAGGCCGCGCGCCTGCGCGCGTTGCCGGAATCGGAGTTCGCGCGGGAGCTGGCGGCGGCGTTCGAATATCGTCTCGGCGAGGTGGTCGAGGTCGGGCCACGGGCCGATTTTCCGTTGCGCCTGATGAATGCCGAGGAATATGTCCGACCGGGTCTGGTGCTGGTCGGCGATGCCGCCCACAACATCCACCCGCTGGCCGGTCAGGGCGCCAACCTGGGGTTCATGGACGTCGCCGTACTTGCCGACGTGCTCAGCGACGCCGCCTCACGAAAACGTGACATTGGCGGCCTGCGCACGCTGCGCCGTCATGCGCGCTGGCGGAAAGGTGAGGTCATGACCATGATGGCCGCCATGGATGGGCTCAAGCGGCTGTTCGGCAGCTCGCTGCCGGGGCTCGGTGGTTTGCGCCGATTTGGCTTGTCATTAACGAATTCGACGGTTTTACTCAAGGAAATGGTGACCCGCCGGGCCATGGGCCTGACTGGTGACCTGCCGACGCTGGCGCGTCGGCGCTGACTCAGCCGACCGTGACCCCGGTCAGATCACCGGGGCGGTCGGTCGGGATAACGAGCATGGCGAGCATCGGATGACCGTCGAAACGAGATGGGGTGACGCGATCATAGCCACACGGCAGCGGGGCCTTGTCGACCGCCATGTCCTGCTCGTGATCGTGATCCTGCTGATGGTCGGCGCACTGATCATCTGGAGCGGGATCAGCACCTATCGGAGTTTCGTTGCGGCGCAGACCGAACTGGCCCGATCGGCGACCTCGAACGCGGCGGCCGAGATCGGTCTCTATATCAAGGAGTTGCGTCGTGCGGTCGGCATCTTCGCGCGGGAACAGAATGCCCTGATCGGGCAACTGGCCAACGATCCGGACTCGCCCGATCTGTACGACTCGCTGCGCACCAAGGTCGCCGTGCATTTCCCGGACTTCATTTCCATCAACGTGACGGATTTGAAAGGGGTGCCGCTGGTGTATGACATCGGTGCGGAGGTCGGCGACCTCTGCAAGCTCAATATCCGGGAATTTCTCGCCCAACGGGAATTTGGCGGCTTGCGCATTCATCCGGCCGCCGACGGCCATCACTTCGATGTCATGGCGCTTTGGTCGTTCAACGCCAACGCCAACGCCAACGCCAATGGCGGTGGCGTCGAATCCGGCGCCCTGTTCGTGAGTTTCCGCACGGACACCCTGGCGCGAATACTGGAGGGCAGCGCGCCACCGCGCACGCAGCTTTTCCTGACCCTTTCGACGGCGCCGGGCCTGATCGAGGTGGCCGCCTCGGGTTCGCGGGATCAGTTGCGACGGGATATCGAGCTGGCCCCCGAGGAGATTCAGCGAGTCACCTCGCGGAGAGTTCTTCCGGATACCCAGTGGGAGCTGTACGCGGTCCCGGAGCCGGAGCTGTATGCCGCCGAATATCGCCGGGTGGTCACCTTGAACCTTGGGGTGTTCCTCGGGTTCCTCGCGGTGACCCTGGCGATGTTCTGGCTGGTGCGGCGGGAGGTCCAGACGCGGGATGAGGCGGTGCGAGTGAGCCGGCAGAAATCGGAATTCCTGTCGACCATGAGCCACGAGATCCGCACGCCCCTGAACAGCGTGATCGGTTTCGCCGAGTTGCTCTCCAAGACCAATCTGGACAGTCGTCAGCGTGAATACCTGAGCAGTGTCCGCCATTCCGGAGAGGCGCTGCTGGCCCTGCTCAACGACATCCTCGACCTGTCCAAGATCGAGGCCGGCAAGTTGCAGCTCGAATTGATCGAGTTCGACCTGCGGGAATGGATCGAGCACACCCTGATCATGTTTTCCGAGCAGGCGGCCGCCAAAGGCATCGAGTTGTGCTCGGTGGTGCCGCACGACCTGCCGGTGTTGCTGCGCGGCGACCCCGCGCACCTGCGCCAGGTGTTGGTGAATCTGGTCGGCAACGCGGTCAAGTTCACCGAGCGGGGCTTCGTTTCGGTGCAGGTCGAACGTGCCGGGGAGGTCATCGACTCCGGCCCGAATCGGGGCCGCGCGGTCTATCGCATAACGGTCCTCGACACCGGAATCGGTATCGACCCGGCCAGAAAGGAGCAGTTGTTCGAGCAGTTCAGCCAGGCCGACAGTTCGACGACCCGACGCTATGGCGGCACCGGTCTTGGGCTGGCGATCAGTCGTCGACTGGTGGAGCTGATGGGTGGCCATATCGATGTCGATCCGCGCGCGCGCGGTGGCAGTGAATTCTGGTTCACCTTCGTCTGTGATGTCGTCGAGGATGCTGCGCGGGGGGATGCGTCTCCGCTGCGCGGTCGCCGCGCGCTGGTGCTGACCGATCGCAACTGCCTGGCGGAGGGAATGGGGCAGTCACTGGGTGTGCTCGGTGTCGAGTACCGGGTCAGTTCCGATGGCCCGGCGGCGCTGACGCTGCTGCGGCAGGCGCGCGCCGAGGATGGCGGCGATGAGCACGGGGTCATCGATGTGGCCCTGATCGACACCGCGTTGCCGGTCGAGGCGGGGTTCGACTTTGCGCGGGTGCTGCGCTCGGATCACCGTCTGCGCCACATCCCCGTGTTGTTGCTGTGTGCGGCCAGCGACGAATGGCGCGTGCTGCGGGCGATCGGCGAGTTGCCGGGCGCGGAAACAGCCGCTGACGGCGACGGCGTCGCGGTGGTTCACAAGCCGGTCGTGCTGGAGCAGCTGCATGAACGCCTGGCGCTGGCTCTCGGCGTTGCCGACGTTGCCGCGCTCGCCGGGGAAAACGCGGAGGTCGATTTCGCCGGCCTGCGCGTGCTGGTCGTCGACGACAACGAGCTGAATCTGAGGGTCGCGCGGGGCATGCTGGAACAGCTGGGTTGCGAAGCGACCCCGGTCCACGGCGGCCATGAAGCGCTCAAGCGCATCGCGGATAAAGACTTTGATCTGGTGCTGATGGATTCCGAGATGCCCGGCATGGATGGCACCGAAACCCTGGGACGCATCCGCAAGCTGGATCGGAGCAACGCCCGGGAGGCGCGCGTGGTCGTCGCGATGACGGCCAATTCCGGCATCGGCGACCGCGAGCGCTATCTGGAAGCAGGCTTTGACGACTATCTGCCCAAACCGATCACCCTCGACAGCATGGCGTCGATGATCACGCACTGGTTCAGTTCGCGGAGTGTCCAGGCCGCCAGGGCGTCTGGCGAGGCCGAGACCCCGCAGCGCGATCGTGAACCCGTCGTTGATGTGGACGTATTGCGGCGCATGCGCGCATTGCAGTCGGAGAACGATCCAACCTTCTTCCGGGAACTGCTGGCCGGCTTCCGCAGCGAGGCGCCCGAGCGCTTGCGGGTGGTGCGCAACACCGTTGCCGATCCGGGTTCGTTACGGCAGGCCTTGCACAGCCTCAAGGGGACTGCCGCCCTGATCGGTGCCAGGCGGCTGGCGGCGGCCTGCGAGGAAGGACTGGTCGATGCGCGCGCCGGGGATCTGAGCCAGGTGGACATCCACGTCGAGCAGTTGGCCGCGGAGCTCGACTGGGTGCTGGAGGAGCTCTCCCGCTACGAAGAGGAGCTGGAGTCCCCATGAGCGATGTCGACGCCCGATCGGGTCAAATCAACGGTCGGGGTGCCGGTCCTGGTACTGGTCCGGAAGCCGGTGCGATCAACTTCCGCCTGGCCTGGTTCCTGGCCCTGCGCAGCCTGCGTTTCCACAAGATCATCTCGCTGGTCACGGCGCTGGGCGTGGCCATCGGCATGACCGTGATCGGCGCGATTCTGGTGGTGGATCACAACACCGCGCGTTCCGAGGTGAAAACGAGCCAGGCGGCGGGCGGGCAGGAACGCGAGGACCGCAGTAACGAGGGCTTGCAGGTGACCGGGCTGCCGCAGATTGAGCGGGTCGAGTTCGAGCGCCGCGATCCGGATGCTTCGGCCACACGCGGCCTGATCGCGGTGCCCCGTCAGGCCAAGGCGGAGGATGAGGTCCCGACCGGCATCTCCACCAGCGAGCGCATCGGCGAGGAGGATTACCAGGCCATGCGCATCGCGGTGCGGATGACTTCGCTGTTCGCGTTCGCGATCGGCGCGGTGATCGTGTTCTACACGATGCGCTACGGCGTGGCCGCGCGGATGCGGGAGTTCGCGCTGTTGCTGACCGTGGGGGAATCGCGTCGCACCTTGATGGTCGGGGTGCTGCTGGAGGCCGGCCTGATGGGGCTGGTGGGGAGCCTGCTCGGCGCGCTCGCCGCCGTGTTCAGCGGCAAGCTGCTGCTCGCCTGGCGGGTGACCACGACCGGGCGCAGCGTGGTCGGCGCGTTCGACGTGCCGGTCGGTGAACTCGCGATCTTCACCGCGCTGGGTGTGCTGATCGCGTTGGTGGGTACCATCGGGCCGCTCAACGGATTGCGCCGTTTCGGCATCGGCAGCGTGTTGCAGCCGCGATTCGTGACCGAGCAGGGCGACCGTGATGTCGCGGAGGCGTTGCGCGTGCGCGGCGGGCTGATCTGGCTGTTGCCGACCCTGCTGCTGGCCGCGTATCTGCTGCTTCGGCCTTTCCTGCAGGGCTGGTTGTCCGTGGTCGGCTTCTTTCTCTTCGAGAGCCTGTTCGCCGGTCTGTTCGCGGTCGTGCTGCTGTGGTGGACGCGTCCGCTCCTGCATGCCGTGATCGGCGCCACCGAGCGGCTGCTCCGACCAGTGTGGCCGTTGGTCAGCCGCCTGACCGGGCGGCGCATGCGCCTGTCGAGCAATCGCTATGTGTTCAGCATCAGCGGTCTGGTGCTGGTGTTCAGTCTGCTGGTCGCGCTGCACGGCATCACCGAGTCCTTGAAGGACGAAGTGAAACGCTGGGCGGAGGCGGCACTATTGCCGGCGCAGTATTTCGAGTACGCACCGCGCGCCAAGGGCAACTTCGAGGATCGCGACGTGGCGGACATGCTCGAGGTCGGCGTTGCCTTTCTGCGCATGTCGCCGCGTGTCGAGTCCCTGCTGCCTTATCGGCTGATCGACAGTCACGATTTCAATCTGCTGCGCGGGCTGAAGGGGTTGCCGCCGTTCGGGCCGGGACAGGTGATCCTGAGCCACACCCTGGCGGAACGCTTCCGTTTGCGGGTGGGGGACGTGATCCGGATCACCGCGAAAGGCGTGGAGCACCGTTTCCAGGTCGTCGAGATCGGCGATCGCTGGGGGTATTTCCCGCAGTTCGGTCAGTACATCACGGTGCGCAGCTATGCGCTGTTCAGCGATGGCAACCCGCTGTTCCAGGACAGCCCCGAACGCTACATCGGATGGCTCGGGGTCGCGCGCAGCATCGACGATTCACGGCTGACGCTGAGCAACCGCCAGGCGGCGCCGCTGTTGCCCTATTACCGCCCGAGCCATCACTCGGTCGGACTGACCTACGCGCAGATCTACGAGATCGACCGGGATTTTCTGATCTTCGATTACATCCTGGTCATGACGGTGTTGCTGGCCGTCGTCGGGGTGGTCAATTCGATGCTGGTGCAACTGCGCAGCCGGGCCCGCGAGTTCGCGCTGTACAAGGTGGTCGGCATGGACAACCGTCAGGTGGGCGGGCTGTTGCTGATGGAGGGCCTGATCACCGGCCTGGTCAGCGCCATCCTGGCGGTCTTTCTGGGGCTGGTGCTGGGTGCGATCAGCGTCGAATTCCTCGACGGATTCACGCTGTTCGCGCTCGAGTACGCGGTGTCCGCCAAGGTCGTGATCACGACGCTGGTGGCGGTGCCGCTGCTATCCATGCTGGCGGCGATCTATCCCGCGCGGATGGCGGCGCGACTGTCCTCGTCGGAGTCCCTGCACTACGAATCCTGACCGACCGAACGCCGTGCTCGCAGGAACGCGAGCACGGCGTCGGGCATCAGCGGGTTTGCGGTCGTTCTTCGGTCTCGACCACAGCGGTGGCTTCATCCGCGGTCGCCAGCTCTGGCGCCTTCTCCCCGGCGGCATGCTGGTCAGCGGCGACCGGGTCGACGGTCTCGACTTCGACCGGGGACTTCTCGGCTTCGGCCACTTCCGGCGTCGCGGCTTCGGCTTCGATCGGCGCTTCGGCGTCGGTCGTCACCTGGCTGGCCGGTTCCTGGGCCACCGGTTCAGCAGCGGCCTCAGCTTCGGCTTCGATTTCGGGCTCATCAGCCTTGGCGACTTCCTCGGCGATGCCGGCATCGGCGATCGGCTCGGCGCTCACGGCGGCTTCGCCTTCGGCAACGATGGGGGCGTCCTCGTCGCTGGTGACCGGAATCGGCGCTTCGTCCGTGGACTCCTCGGCGGATGCGTCGTCGTTATCGGTGTTGTCGGCTTCCGCACTCGCCTCGGCGCGTGCCTTGCCGTTGCGGCGACGGCCACCGCGGCGGCCCCGCCGGCTGCGACCGTTTCCGCCGGTTGCCGTGTCCTGCGTTTCCGGAGCATCGCCGCCTGCATCCCCGGCGACCTCGGTGGCCTCGGTGGTGAGTTCGGCAACCGGTTCCGTGGACTTGCTGACTGCTTCCGATGCGACCGTGTCGCTGACCGCAAGCCCGACTCCCGCAGCGGTCATCGCGACCGATTCGGATACGGTGTCGTCATCGGCGGCATTCGTGTCGTCCGATGCATCTTCGTTCTGGGTGCTCGTGTTCGCATCCGCGTCACCCGTGCGGTTGCCACGACGGCGACGACCGCCACGACGACCTCGGCGGGAGCGGCGCGGCGCCTGCTCGCCGTCGGCGTCATTGGCTGGGGTGTCGTTGGCCGGCATGGCGGCACCGACGACCGCGGTATCGACGACTTCTTCGACGATCTCCTCGGTTACTTCCTTGCGGGGTTTCGGTGCCCTGGTCGGTTTCTCCTCCTTGGGCGGCGCATCTTCCCTGCGCGGGGCATCGCCCTTGGCGGACTTGGCCTTGCCTTCGCCCCGGCGGTTGCGACCGTTGCGGTTGTTGTTTTCGCGGGCTTCGCCGCGATCCCGGCCACGACCCTCGGATCGGCGCTTGCCGGCGCCGTCGCGATTGCGTTCCGTGGGTTCGCTCTCGGGAATGCTCACTGCCTGGAGTTCGTCTTCCTTCTTGCGACCGTTGCCCAGCAGGGCACCGAGCCAGCGGCGGATGAAACCGCCCTCGGGTTCCTTGCTGATCGGCTTGATCTCGGTCGAGTCGACGGCATGGTCGCGTTCGACCGGCATCGGGGCGGGGCCCTGCGGGGCGACGCTGCGCACGGCCGGTACGTCGGCGTGGGCGGCGGCGGCCTCGGCGCGGGCATGCGGCAACGGCGGCGCTTCCGGTTCGGCGATCAGGCGATAGCTGATCGTGCCCTGGTTCTCGTCGTCCGCGCGCATGCGGGTGATTTCGTAATGCGGCGTTTCCAGGTGCGGATTCGGCACCAGGGTGATCTCGACGTTCTGGCGATGGTGGATGGCGGCGATGCCATCGCGCTTTTCGTTGAGCAGGTAGGAGGCGACCTCGACCGGCAGTTGCGCGACCACGCGGGCGGTGTGGTCCTTCATCGCCTCTTCCTCGATGATGCGCAGCACCGCGAGGGCCAGTGATTCGATGCCGCGGATGGTGCCCTGACCGTGACAGCGCGGGCAGATCACGTTGGCGCTCTCGCCCAGCGAGGGCCGCAGGCGCTGGCGGGACATCTCCAGCAGGCCGAAACGCGAGATGCGACCCACCTGGACACGCGCGCGGTCGAGTTTCAGCGCGTCGCGCAGCCGATCCTCGACCTTGCGCTGCGACTTGTTCGAGGTCATGTCGATGAAGTCGATGACGACCAGACCGCCCATGTCGCGCAGACGCAGCTGGCGGGCGATCTCATCGGCGGCTTCGAGGTTGGTGTTGAGTGCCGTTTCCTCGATGTCGCCGCCCTTGGTGGCGCGCGCCGAGTTGATGTCGATCGACACCAGCGCCTCGGTCGGGTCGATCACGATGGCACCGCCGGAGGGCAGGCGCACCTCGCGCTGGAAGGCCGACTCGATCTGGGTCTCGATCTGGAAGCGGCTGAACAAGGGGGTGGTGTCCTTGTACAGCTTCAGCTTGCTGAGGTACTGCGGCATGACCTGCTGGATGAACTCGACACCCTGCTGATGGACCTCAGGGTTGTCGACCAGGATCTCGCCGATGTCGTTGCGCAGGTAGTCGCGCAGCGCGCGGATGATGACGTTGCTTTCCTGGTAGATCAGCAACGGTGCTGCATTGCTCTCGGAGGCCTCGCTGATCGCGCTCCACAGCGTGGTCAGGTAGTTCAGGTCCCACTGCAACTCCTCGGCGGAGCGACCGACGCCGGCGGTGCGCACGATCACGCCCATGCCGTCGGGGATCTCCAGTTCGGCCATGGCCTCGCGCAGTTCGGTGCGGTCATCGCCCTCGATGCGGCGCGAGACGCCGCCGGCGCGCGGGTTGTTCGGCATCAGCACCAGATAGCGCCCGGCAAGGCTGATGAAGGTAGTGAGCGCGGCGCCCTTGTTGCCGCGTTCCTCCTTCTCGACCTGGACGACGATCTCCTGGCCTTCCTTCAGCGCTTCCTTGATGGTCGGGCGCTTGTTGGCTTCCAGCGCGGAGGGGCGAAAGTAGCTGCGGGAGACTTCCTTGAACGGCAGGAAGCCGTGGCGGTCGGCGCCGTAGTCGACGAAAGCGGCTTCCAGGCTGGGCTCGATGCGGGTAATCCGGCCCTTGTAGATATTGGCCTTCTTCTGTTCGCGGGACGGGGTTTCGATGTCGAGATCGTAGAGTTTCTGACCGTCGACGATGGCGACGCGCAACTCTTCCTGATGCGTCGCGTTGATAAGCATGCGTTTCATTGTTTGTCCGTTTCTCCGCTTCGCGGGCCCGTGGTGTCGGGCGGTCGGACGGGAGGGATTGCGGACCACGCCGGGCCAGGTTGGTCCGGTTCGACACCAGCCGGGGCGGGCCGGAACGGGCCACGGCGTCTGCCGTCACGCTGCGAGAACGGGATTTCCGGCGTCGTCTGGAGACGTCGGTCGGACGCCGTGCAGACATACACCCGAAGTCGATCGGGTGCGGGTTGGGCCGGATGGGCCGCGGTATCTCGTCTGGTGGACCATGGCGGCGGGCCGGTAACGGCAGCCGATCGCCACGGCGCTGCAATCTCTCTCGTGCTTTCCGCCGGCGTTTCAAGCCGGGCGAAGCCTGTGATTTTTTTATGACCGGTGGCGGGTTTGATTTGGTTGGGGTTTCCCGTCCGCCGGTCGATGTCGTCGTTGACCGCCGTGGGGCGGTCCACCGAACGGCAACGCCGTCCGATTTGTGGTCGTTTGCGGGGCGAGTCAGGCAGGGTGTCGAGCGTGGCGATTCGCGACGCTGGCGTGGCGATCCGCCGGATATTGCCGGCTGGAATGACGATCGCGACGACTCGCAACACGCGCCACCGGACAACGTCTCGCAAAGTTCCGGGGTAACGTTCTGTCGGCTTGTCCGGCGCGGGCGGTAGAATCCGCCGGTCGCGCCGGTTGACAAGCGCGATGGACTATATCAGCCAAGTCTATGCCCAGCAAACTTTTCCGGCGTTCGCAAGTGGTCTGTAACTGACTGGCTTCATTGAGATTTTTGGCAGGCTTGGAGTGCGCCGTGGGCGACGAACGTGAACTACCCGAACAGGCTGCCGGTGGCGCGGGTGTGCGCCATGTGCGCATCGGCGAGGATCAGGACGGCCAGCGCATCGACAATTTCCTGCTGACGTTGCTGAAAGGCGTGCCGCGCAGCCGTATCTACCGGCTGCTGCGCAAGGGCGAGGTGCGGATCAACGGCAAGCGGGCCAAGGCGGAGCAGCGGCTCGTCATCGACGATACGGTGCGGGTGCCGCCGGTGCGGGTCGCGGAACGCGATCCGCACGAGCCGGCGCAGGGCCTGGTGCGGCGCATCACCGACGCGGTGATCTTCGAGGATGACGCGCTGATCGTGCTGGACAAGCCCTCCGGCATCGCCGTGCACGGCGGCAGCGGAGTCGATCATGGCGTGATCGAGGCGCTGCGCACCGCGCGGCCGGAGACGCATTTCCTGGAACTGGTGCATCGGCTGGACCGCGACACCAGCGGCCTGCTGATGGTCGCCAAGAAGCGCTCGATGTTGCGCCATCTGCACGATGCGCTGCGCGGCGAACAGGTGGAAAAGCACTATCAGGCGCTGCTCTGCGGGGTCTGGCGGGGCGGGGCGCGCCGCGTCGAGGCGCCGTTGCACAAGTTCGTGTTGCCGAACGGGGAGCGCATGGTGCGGGTGAGCCCGGAGGGCAAGCCATCCAGCAGCGTGTTCACGCCGTTGACGACGTTCCGGGACGCCACGCTCGTCGATGTGCGCCTGGAGACGGGGCGCACCCACCAGATCCGCGTGCACGCGCAGTTCGAGAAACTGCCGGTGGCCGGCGATCCCAAGTACGGTGACGAGGCCTGCAATGGTCGGTTGCGTGACCTCGGCCTCAAGCGCCTGTTCCTGCACGCCCATCGTCTGCGCGCGCCGATGCCGGACGGTACCTACAGGGAGTTCGTCGCCGAACTGCCGGCGGAACTCGGGGCCGTGCTGGCCCGCCTGCCCAAGGCGTAGGACGAAGCGCGCGGGGATCGCGCCGCAAACCGCTCGTGGTCGACCGGATTCAGACGGGTTCCGACGCGCCGGCCTTCATGGTGTCCGCCACGATGGTGAAAGCGGCGATCCAGGCGTCGCGGACGTCATCGCTGCACGCGTCACCGAGGCCCTGTTCCAGCGTCCACAGGAAGGCGTCCGCCACCTTGTCGTAGTCCTCGTCCTTCACGCCATATCCGGCATGCCGGGCGCCGCTCTGTTGCAAGGGTTTTATCAGCGGTGCGAGGTTGTCGAGACCGTTGACGGCCGTATTGAGCATGGCCATCAGCTTCCGGCCCTGGCCGGTCATGTCGCCCTTGAAGTAGGGCTTCACCTCCGGATAAGCCTCGAAGAGGCGGTCGTAGAACAGCTTGGCGGCGGTTTCCTGGATCGGCAGGATCCTGGCCCAGGAATCTCGGACGAGGGCTTTCTGTTCGGGGGTCATGGGGCACTCGGTTGGCGGGGTTGGGGGCAGCGCGGACGGACGCATTCGCTGTGCCAGAATCGTAGCTGGCGGGCGGAAGTGATTGTCAAACCGTGGTCTGCGACGAGAATTGAGTGTCGGCAAGCGGTTTGGTGCGCACCGCGAATGGGCGATGCGAGTCCAGCGCGTCCCTGAGTGGTGCGTTGCGAAGACAAGCTGGGAGAGGCAAAGGCGTGGATGACCCGATGATGGGCGCGGTAAAGCGTCTGGCCTTCAGGCTGGAGGCTCGAAACAGCATGCTCGTGGTGGCGGAATCCTGCACCGGCGGCTGGCTGGCGCAGTCCTGCACGGCGGCGTCCGGCAGTTCTCGTTGGTTCGAGCGCGGTTTCGTGACGTACAGCAACCAGTCCAAGCAGGACATGCTGGGCGTGCCCGAGGACTTGATTGCGACGCATGGCGCGGTCAGCGAGGCGGTGGTGCGCGCGATGGTCGGGGGCGCAATCGCCCGCAGCCGCGCCGACGTGGGTGTCGCGATCAGCGGCATCGCCGGTCCGACCGGCGGCAGCCCCGACAAGCCGGTCGGCACGGTCTGGTTCGCGTGGGCCGGGCCGGATGGCGTGACGGCGCGCGGCGTGCGCCTGTTCGGTGATCGCGGCATGGTGCGCCGCCAGGCCGTGATGATCGCGCTCGAGGGTCTGCTCGCGTTGCTCGGAGATGACTGAGCGGCGCCTGTTTTTCGCGTTGTGGCCGGACGATGCGGTGCGGGAACGTCTGGTCCGCGCCGCCCGCGCATGGCTGGTGGAGAGCGATGCGCGCCCGGTCCGCGCCGGCAACCTGCATCTGACTCTGGCCTATCTGGGGCTGATGCCGGACTGGCGCATCGCCGAACTGTGCGCCGCAGCCGGACGAATCGAAGCCGGACCGGGAACCATTACGCTGGATCGCGTCGGCTGGTGGAAAAAACCGCGCGTGGCCTGGATGGCGCCATCGCGGGCGCCATCGGCGCTGCTTGATCTCGAAAGCGCGTTGTGGGCGGAACTCGGCCCGCTGGGCTGGCGGCGAGATCATGACGAATTCGCGCCGCATATCACCGTGGCGCGCAAGCAGTCACATGCGCCGCAGGCATTCCGGCTCGATCCGATCGAGTGGACTTACGCGGGTTTCGTGTTGTGCGAATCGGTGTCGACCCGCGACGGAGTCCGCTACGAGGTGATCGAGCGCTGGCCCGCCTGAGCGAATCCGCACCCAGCGAGAGGGTCGTTCCGCTATTCGTGTCCGGGGCGGTGTGAAATAATCGCGCGCTTGACGACCGCCATCGCAGACAGGTGACCAGAGCTATGGACGACCACAAGAAAAAAGCCCTCGCGGCCGCGCTCAGCCAGATCGAAAAGCAGTTCGGCAAGGGTGCCGTGATGCGCATGGGCGACCATGCCGCGTCCCGCGACATCGAGGCCATTTCGACCGGCTCGCTGGGCCTGGACATCGCGCTTGGCATCGGCGGTCTGCCCAAGGGGCGCGTGGTCGAGATCTACGGGCCGGAGTCTTCGGGCAAGACGACGCTGACCCTGCAGGTGATCGCGCAGGCGCAGAAGAAGGGCGGCACCTGTGCCTTCGTCGACGCCGAACATGCGCTCGACCCGATCTACGCCGGCAAGCTCGGTGTCAACGTCGACGACCTGCTGGTCTCCCAGCCGGACACCGGCGAGCAGGCCCTGGAGATCGCCGACATGCTGGTCCGCTCCAGCGCCGTCGATGTGGTCGTCGTCGACTCGGTCGCCGCGCTGACCCCGAAGGCGGAAATCGAGGGCGAGATGGGCGATTCGCACGTCGGCCTGCAGGCGCGCCTGATGTCGCAGGCGCTGCGCAAGCTGACCGCGAACATCAAGCGTTCCAACACCCTGGTCATCTTCATCAACCAGATCCGCATGAAGATCGGCGTGATGTTCGGTAACCCGGAGACCACCACCGGCGGCAACGCGCTGAAGTTCTATGCCTCGGTGCGCATGGACATCCGCCGCATCGGCGCGATCAAGAAGGGCGACGAGGTCATCGGCAACCAGACCCGCGTCAAGGTCGTGAAGAACAAGGTCGCGCCGCCGTTCAAGCAGACCGAGTTCGAAATCCTCTACGGCGAGGGCACCTCGCGCGAGGGCGAGCTGATCGATCTGGGCGTCGAGAACGGCCTGGTCGACAAGGCCGGCGCCTGGTACAGCTATAACGGCGATCGCATCGGCCAGGGCAAGGACAATGTCCGCCAGTGGCTGAAGGACAATCCGGATACCGCCGCGCAGATCGAGGCCGCGTTGCGTGCCAAGTTGCTGGTCGCCGGTGCGAAGTCGAGCTCTGATGAAGCCGATGAAGGCGTCGCCGAGGAGTTTGAAGGCTGACTGACGCCGCCGACGGGCCGACGCTCGCGGAGGTTCGCGATGCGGCCATCCGCCTGCTCGCGCGCCGCGAACATTCGCGCCGTGAGCTCGGTGTCAAGCTCGCTGGAAGGGGGGTTTCCTCCGGCCTGGTCGAGACGGCCCTCGACGAACTGGCCGACCAAGGCCTGCAAAGCGACATACGCTACGCCGAGAGTTACGCCCGGCAGCGCTGCGAACGAGGGTACGGGCCTCATCGCCTGCGCGCCGAACTCCGCGAACGCGGTGTCGCGGATGGGCTGATCGCGTCGGCGCTGAACGCGCTGGAGGTCGATTGGTTCGAGCGCGCGACCCAGGTCCGCGCCAAGCGCTTCGGCGCGGGTCAGCCGGAAGATTTCCGCGCCGCCGCCAGGCAGCGACAGTTTCTCGAATACCGGGGTTTTCCGGGCGACATCGTGCGCGAAGTCGTGGCCGGGTGATTCCGTCAAATTTCACTTTCCGATGAGTTCGAACTCATGAGCCTCACCAGCGCCGACATCCGCCAGCAGTTCCTGGATTACTTCCACGAACACGGTCACGAGATCGTGCCCAGTTCCTCGCTGGTGCCCGGCAACGATCCGACCCTGCTGTTCACCAATGCGGGCATGGTGCAGTTCAAGGATGTGTTCACCGGCAAGGAGAGCCGCGCCATCCACCGTGCGACTTCGTCGCAGCGCTGCGTGCGCGCCGGCGGCAAGCACAACGATCTCGAGAACGTCGGCTACACCGCGCGCCATCACACCTTCTTCGAGATGCTCGGCAACTTCAGCTTCGGCGACTACTTCAAGCACGACGCGATCCGCTTTGCGTGGGAATTCCTGACCGTGCGCATGGGGCTGCCGGCCGGGAAGCTGTGGGTCACGGTCTACATCGACGACGACGAGGCCGCCGACATCTGGCTGAAGGATATCGGCGTGGATCCGGGCCGCCTGTCGCGTATCGGCGACAAGGGCGGGGTGAAGTACAAGTCCGACAATTTCTGGTCGATGGGCGACACCGGTCCGTGTGGCCCGTGCACCGAGATCTTCTACGACCACGGCGAGCACATCTGGGGTGGGCCCCCAGGCAGTCCGGAAGAGGACGGCGATCGCTACATCGAGATCTGGAATCTGGTCTTCATGCAGTTCGATCGTGCCGCCGACGGCACCATGACCGATCTGCCGAAGCCGTCCGTGGACACCGGCATGGGCCTGGAGCGCCTCGCCGCCGTCATGCAGGGCGTGCACAACAACTACGATATCGACCTGTTCCAGACGCTGATCGACGCCGCCCAGAGGGCGACCGGCGCGACCGATCGTGGCAGCAGCTCGCTGAAGGTCATCGCCGACCACATCCGTTCCTGCGCCTTCCTGATCGTCGACGGTGTGCTGCCGTCCAATGAAGGTCGGGGCTACGTGCTGCGCCGCATCATCCGTCGCGCGATCCGGCACGGCTACAAGCTCGGCCAGTCGCAGCCGTTCTTCCACAAGGTGGTCGCGGCGCTGGTCGAGACCATGGGCGCCGCCTATCCGGAGCTGGTCAAGGCCCAGGGCAACGTCGAGCGGGTGCTGCGCAAGGAAGAGGAACGCTTCGCCGAGACGCTCGACCAGGGCATGAAGATCCTCGACGGCGCGCTGGCGGCGCTCGATGGCAAGGTCATTCCGGGCGACGTGGTGTTCCGTCTCTACGACACCTACGGCTTTCCGGCCGACCTGACCGCCGACATCGCGCGCGAGCGCGGCCTGTTCATCGACGAAGATGGCTTCAACACCAGCATGGCCGAGCAGCGCCAGCGAGCGCGCGCCGCCAGCCAGTTCGCGGTCGCCGGCGATGCCGATATCAAGATCGACGCCGCCACCGAGTTCACCGGCTACACCCGGCTCGATGAGGCCGCGACCGTGACCGGACTGTTCCGTGGCGGTGAACCGGTCGATGCGCTGGAGGAGGGCGACGAAGGCCTGCTGGTGCTGGACGTGACGCCGTTCTACGCGGAATCCGGCGGCCAGGTCGGTGACACCGGCGAGATCGTCGGCGAAGACGGCCGCGCCATGGTCACCGACACCCGCAAGAAGGGCGGCGCGACCGCGCACGTCGTCAGGATCGCCACCGGTGAACTGCGCGTCGGCGACAAGGTGCGGGGCATGGTTGATGCCGCGCGTCGCCAGGCCGTGGTGCTGAATCACTCCGCGACACACCTGATGCATGCCGCGCTGCGCAAGGTGCTCGGCGATCATGTGCAGCAGAAGGGCTCGCTGGTCGATCCGGATCGCCTGCGTTTCGACTTCGCCCATTTCGAGCCGATGACTGCGGAGCAGATCCGCGAGGTCGAACGTCTGGTCAATGCCGAGATTCGCGCCAACGCCGCGTCCACCGAGCGCCACATGGCCAAGGATGATGCGATCGCCGCCGGCGCGATGGCGCTGTTCGGCGAGAAGTATGGCGACGAGGTCCGCGTGATCTCGATCGGCGATTTTTCGACCGAGCTGTGCGGCGGCTGCCACGTCGATCGCGCCGGCGACATTGGCCTGTTCAAGATTCTCGGCGAGAGCGGCGTCGCCGCCGGCGTGCGCCGTGTCGAGGCCGTGACCGGCCGGAACGCGGTCGATCACGTCGAGGCCAATGAGGAGCGTCTGGACCGCATGGCCGGCTTGCTCAAGGCAGGTCGCGATGATGTCGAAGGCAAGGTCGGCCAGCTGATCGAGCGCGCCCGCAAGCTGGAGAAGGAACTCGATGCGCTGAAGGCCAAGCTGGCCAGCAGCGCGGGCAGCGACCTGGTCTCCCAGGCGATCGACATCGCCGGCATCAAGGTGCTGGCCGCCAGGCTGGAGGGGGTCGATCCGAAGTCGCTGCGCGACACGGTCGATCAGCTCAAGAACAAGCTGGGTACTGCGGCCGTGGTGCTGGCCGCGGTCGCCGATGGCAAGGTCAGCCTGGCCGCTGGCGTGAGCAAGGACGCGACCGACCGCATCAAGGCCGGTGATCTGGTCAACTCCGTCGCCACCCAGGTGGGCGGCAAGGGCGGTGGGCGTCCCGACATGGCCATGGCCGGTGGTACCGACCCGAGCAATCTCGACGGCGCGCTGGCTGGCGTGGCCGCCTGGGTGCAGGCACAGCTCGGCTGAGGCGCCTCTTCCGCATTTCCGATGTTTGCGCTTTAATCGCGCGCTTTTTTCTCCCGGGACTCAAGCCATATGGCATTCATCGTTCAGAAGTACGGCGGCACGTCCGTCGGCTCACCGGACCGTATCCAGAACGTCGCGCGGCGCGTGAAGCGTTGCCGCGATGAGGGGAATCGGGTCGTCGTCGTCGTCTCCGCGATGAGCGGCGAGACCAATCGCCTGATTTCGCTGGCCGATGCGGTCGCCGCGAACAGCGTGCCGCGCGAACTGGATGTGCTGCTCGCCACCGGCGAGCAGGTCACCATCGCACTGCTGGCCATGGCGCTGAACGACATCGATTGCCCGGCGGTGTCCTATACCGGCCAGCAGGTCCACATCAAGACCGACAGCGCCCACAACAAGGCGCGCATCACCGAGATCGACGGCGATCGCGTGCTCGGCGATCTGGAAGACGGTCGTGTCGTGGTCGTTGCCGGTTTCCAGGGCGTGGATGAGTTCGGCAACATCACCACGCTCGGGCGGGGTGGCTCCGATACCACCGCCGCCGCGCTGGCCGCCGCGCTGAAGGCCGATGAGTGCCAGATCTACACCGACGTCGACGGCGTCTACACCACCGATCCGCGCGTCGAACCCAAGGCGCGCCGCCTGGACCGCATCACCTTCGAGGAAATGCTCGAAATGGCGAGCCTTGGTTCCAAGGTGCTGCAGATCCGCTCGGTCGAGTTTGCCGGCAAATACAACGTCCCCCTGCGGGTGCTGTCCAGCTTCGAAGACGGCCCCGGCACGCTGATCACCTACGAGGATGCGCAAATGGAACAAGCCCTGATTTCCGGCATCGCCTTCAACCAGAACGAGGCGAAGCTCACCGTCACGGGGGTGCCGGATCAGCCCGGCGTGGCCGCGCGCATTCTGGGGGCGATCTCCGAAGCGAATATCGAAGTCGATATGATTGTGCAAAACGTCGCGCAAGATGCGACGACCGATTTCACGTTCACGGTCAATCGCGGCGATTTCAAGAAGGCCCTGGGTATCCTGAAGACCACGGCCAGTGGCCTCGGCGCGCGCGAAGTCAAGGGTGACGACAAGATCGTCAAGGTCTCGCTGGTTGGCGTGGGCATGCGCTCCCACGCGGGCATCGCGAGCACGATGTTCAGTGCGTTGGCCGCTGAAAACATCAATATCCAGATGATCGGCACTTCCGAGATCAAGATTTCGGTGGTGGTCGATGAGAAATATCTGGAACTCGCCGTGCGCACCCTGCACGACAAATTCGGCCTGGCGAAAGAGGCCAGCGTCGAATAGGAAAATCTCCTGGCATATTGTTTGCGTGGCTTACGTTTACGTAGTGCTGGTTTACAATGCTGACGCACTCGGGACGTATCCCCGGGATTCTGCGGTTGCGACATCGCTGCCGGTAACGCAAGCCGCGTTTTAACAAGGAGCTAGGAGATGTTGATTTTGACCCGCCGTGTAGGCGAGACCCTGATGATTGGCGAAGAGGTCAGCGTGACCGTACTCGGCGTCAAGGGGAACCAGGTGCGTATCGGTATCAACGCGCCGAAGGACGTCGCGGTCCATCGCGAAGAGATTTACGAACGAATCAAGCAGGAACAGGGCGGTGAAGGAGATCAGGGCGGAGGTCCTGGATCCATCTGAATCCACTCGATGTTGTCGCCGATTGGGTCATCCCGACGGGCACAGAATCAAGAGCGCAGTCCGGTTGAACCGGCTGCGCTTTTTCTTTTGCGTGGCCGGCTCTGCCCTGCCTCAGGGGGTTTACGCGTTCCGGGGGGGTAAGTATCCTTACGGGCCTTCTGCGGGGCCGCTACCGAGCAATCGGTTGGTCGCTGCGGAGGACGCTGTACTGGAGAGGTGGCCGAGAGGCCGAAGGCGCTCCCCTGCTAAGGGAGTATGGGCTTTATCTCCCATCGAGGGTTCGAATCCCTCCCTCTCCGCCAAACACAATGGGGCCCCTTCGCGGGCCCCATTTTCGTTGTTGTACGGGGTGTTCCGGGCTGGCTGCGCGATGTTGCGCTGGCGACTTGGACAGGCTCTTGACAGTGCTCATACCCATCGGCAGAATGCCGCGCTCTTTCGAGACACGCGCCCGTAGCTCAGCTGGATAGAGCATTCGGCTACGAACCGAAAGGTCGGAGGTTCGAATCCTTCCGGGCGCGCCATATCAGAAACCCCATGCTGCTTCGCAGCATGGGGTTTTTTCGTTTTCGGGCCTTCATCGGCGCACCGATTGGGGCCGTTGATTGGTCTCCCCGGGTATGACGTGCCGGGTGATCCGGGTGGAGTGGTGTGCCTTGGGCGCGTTCATGCTGCGGGCGGTCAGGGCCTGGATGCGTCTGTCATAAATGGCAATTGGCTCGACTTTCATATAATTAGTTATTGCTTATATATCAAATTTCTATTACAGTGCGCGCCGTTCCTGGTTGTTCACCACATCCGCCTTCAATTCAGAATCTTCCGGAGTACCACCACCATGCGCACTTTCTCCCGCAAGACGCTGGTCGCCGCCATGATGGCCGCCACCGCGATGACCGCCGTTGCCGCCACCGAGACCGCCGAGCCGACCCAGGCTCTGAATGCCAACCCGTACTTCGTCGAGCAGCAGGCTGCCATCAAGGCCTCCATGGAAGCCGCCAAGGCCCGCATGGAAGAGCAGAAGGCATCCATTGAAGCGCAGATGAAGACCGTGCGTGAGGCGTACGGCATGCCGGCTCCGGTCGTTGCCGAGAAGGTGAGCAACATCGAGGAGGCCAAGGCGGCGTTCGCGGCAGCGCGTGAGAAGGCGATGGTGCAGTTTGCCGAGCTGGTCGATCGTCAGCATGCGCAGCTGAAGGTCATGACCCCGTGGCTGGCCGACCTGCCGAAGTTCGAGCAGCCGGCCGCGATGGATCAGGAGACCATGAAGACCTGGTTCGACGCGCAGGTCGCCAAGGCGGAAGCCCGCGCCGAAGCCGCCCGCAAGGCGATGGGCGTGTGGATGCCGGAAGCCCCGAAGGCGCCGGATTTCACCGCCATGAAGTCCATGGACCGTGAGCAGATCAAGGTGCTGATGGATGAGCAGATGGCCGCCGCCAAGGCGCGTGCCGAAGCCGCCCGCAAGGCCATGGAAGCCTACATGCCGAAGCTGCCGGGCATGATCGACATGCCGGCTGCCCCGGATTTCGCCGCGATGAAGGACATGGACCGCGAGCAGATCAAGGCCCTGATGCAGGAGAAGTTCGAGGCCGCCAAGGCGCAGGCCGAGAAGCAGATGGCTGCCATCAAGGCTTCCATGCCGAAGATGCCGGTCCCGGCTGGTTTCGAAGCTCCGGAAGCGATCGATTTCTCCGGCATGAACGCCGAGGAAGCCAAGGCCGCGATGCAGAAGCAGTTCGAGGCCGCCAAGGCCCGTGCCGAGGCCATGCGCAAGGCGATGGTTGCGATGACTCCCGCCATGCCGAGCGTGCCGGGTTTCGAAGCCCCGAAGCCGATCGACTTCTCCAACATGGATCGTGAGCAGGTGCGTGCGGCGATGGAAGAGCAGTTCGAGGCCGCCAAGGCTCGCGCCGAGGCCGCCCGCAAGGCGATCGAGGCGATGATGCCGCCGATGCCGAAGGCGCCGGTCGTCATGGGTGCGATCGAAGCCCCGGACTTCAGCCAGATCAAGGACATGGATCGTGAACAGATCCAGGCCATGATGAAGGAGCAGTTCGAGAAGGCGAAGGCCCAGGCCGAGGCGCTGCGCGCCGCCGCCGAAGCTTCCCTGCCGAAGCTGCCGACCGTTGCGATGCTGGGTGATCTGTCCAACGCCGACACCCGTGCCGCCATCGAGGCCCGTGCCAAGGGCCTGATGAAGCAGCTGGAAGAGCAGCGTGAAGCCGCCGCCAAGTACATGCAGGAAATGGCGGACCAGCAGCGCGCCGCGATGGAGGCCCGGATGGAGGCCATGAAGTCCTCTTATCAGGCTGCCGTGACCCCGAGGGCGGGCAGCTGATCGACCTCCGGTTGATGTGTTGAAACGAGCGGGCGGCCTGCCGTCCGCTCGCGAAAAGGCCTCGTCGGCAATCGCCGGCGGGGCCTTTTTCGTTGTGCTTGCCTTACATTGCGTGGGTGTTCGAACGAGGGCCGGGTAATGGATCGAGAGGATGACTCCGCGTATGGCGAACTGCTTGGTCGCATCGCCGACGCGCTGGAACGTCTGGCGCCGCCAGTGGCCGGTCCACCGGACTGGACGGCACACATCGCCTGGCGCTGGCGTCGCCGTCCCGGCGGTGGCGGCGTGTTGGCGCCGGTGACCAGACCTCAGCTGCCGCGGGCCGCCGATCTTCTCGCTGTCGATGCACAGAAGCTCGCGCTGCTGCGCAACACCACCCGCTTCCTGAGAGGGGAGTCGGCCAATAACGCCTTGCTGTGGGGTGCGCGCGGTACCGGCAAATCCTCGTTGATCAAGGCCATGCTGCATGAGTTGCATGCCGACGGCTTGCGCATGATCGAGGTCGAGGCGCGTGAGCTGGTGGACCTGCCGGCCATCGTGGAACTCGTGGTCGGGCGTCCGGAACGTTTCATCGTGTATTGCGACGACCTGAGCTTCGAGGCCGACGACGCCAGCTACAAGGCGCTCAAGGCGGCGCTGGACGGCTCGCTCGCGGCGGCTCCGGACAACGTGCTGATCTATGCCAGTTCCAACCGGCGTCATCTGCTGCCGGAGTTCATGGCCGAGAATCACGAGGCCACGGTGGTCGATGGGGAACTGCATGCCAGCGACGCCACCGAGGAAAAGGTCTCGTTATCCGAGCGCTTCGGTTTGTGGTTGTCGTTCCGGCCCTTCGATCAGGACCAGTATCTGGCCGTGGTCGATCACTGGTTGCGCGCGTTCGCGCCGAACGGGCCGGATACCAGTGATGAACCGACACGGATCGCCGCCCTGCGCTGGGCCCGCCAGCGGGGTGGCCGCAGCGGTCGGGTTGCTCAGCAGTTCGCGCGGGATTGGCGACCGGAGGAGGAACCCGGTCGATTTGGCTGAGGGATCTCTGAATGGATCAGGGCTGGGGTTGGCGCGCGCGCCGCCGATAGGCGATGTGCGGTCGGGGCTTTTCCGTGTCCTCGGACTTGCCATTCGCCAGTCCCTCGCGGGCAAGGAATATCTCCTGGCGATGTATGGGTATCGAGGCATCCGCCGCGATCACCAGATCGACCGCCTGACCGCGCACGCGCACCACGGTGACTTCGATCTCCCCGTGTTCCCCGATCCGGATGGTCTGACCGGGGCGGCGGCTCAGATTCAATCGGCTCATGAGGTTTCCTCCTTGAAAGGCTTGAGAGATGCGTCCTGCTGCTGGCCGCGTGTCGCTTTCGAGCCGGCCAGCAAGGCGCCCAGCACGAGTCCGATCGCGGTTCCGGCCACGATGCCGATGTAAAACCAGATTCCATCCATGCGTTTCATCGTCCTTCGCTGTTGGCTTACTAATACGTAAACTCGGCTCACGTATTCATCGTATCTGGTGTGCAATGCCGGGCCGGCAGGGAAATGCATGTGAAGAGATAGGGAAAATATCCAGCAGAGCTCGAAATTAGCCTTAAGCCGCCAGGATAGCAACTCTATCGTTGGTGTTCATGAGCATTGGATCCCGCATCGCCGAGTGCCGCGCCGACCTGGGTATTTCCCAGTATCAGCTGGCGGATGCCATGGGTGTGACCCGTGGCGCATGCGGCCATTGGGAGCGCAATGTCGCCGCGCCGAGCATGGAGAATCTGTCCCGCCTCGCGCGCTATTTCGATGTGGGATTCGACTGGCTGGCGACCGGGCGGGGCGAGAAGCGGATGCCGGTGGCGGATTCAGTGCGCGAGGGTGACTATCTCCCGGACCTGCAACAACGCCTGTTGCGGGAGTTCCGACGACTCAATTCCGGTCAGCAGAATGCGATCGTGGCGCTGTTGGAAAAAATGTAAAGTATGTCTACATGTAAACAATGTCGACTTACAATGCTTTGAAATTTTTTTACAAAAAAAACAATGAGCTGCTGTTAATTGTGTAAATTTCGTTTTCTTTCTGTCTCGCTGACAAATCCCCTGCTTATTTCAGAATGTCTTATTTAAAATCAATTACTTACAGTTGATTTTTCCGTATTGGCACGCGCCTTGTTATCTCCTGGATGCCTACCATCCAATCACATGAGGAGATCGACATGGCAACCTTCTTCGGCAACAGCGCCAACAACACCATCTTCGGCACCGCCGGTAACGACGTCGTCTGGGCCCGTGCCGGCGACGACCTGGTCTTCGGCAGCAGCGGCGACGACGAGATCCACGGCGAGGACGGCGACGACCGTCTCAACGGCGGCGACGGCAATGACACCATCTACGGTGACGGCGGTAATGACACCGTCCGTGGCGGCAACGGCGACGACACCCTGTTCGGTGGCGAAGGCCAGGACGAGATGTACGGCGGCGACGGCCACGACGTCATGTTCGGCAACGAGGATGACGACACCATGGAAGGCGGCGCCGGCGACGACGAGATGCACGGCGGCTTCGGCGTCGACACCATGGACGGCGGCGAAGGCGACGACACCATGTACGGCGGTGCCGGCGACGACGTCATGAACGGCGGCGATGGCCATGACGAGATGTACGGCTATCAGGACGACGACACCATGGACGGCGGTTACGGCCACGACACCCTCTACGGCGGTGCCGGCAACGACACCTTGGCGGGTGGCGAGGGCGATGACATCCTCGATGGCGGCACCGGCAACGACATCGTCGACGGCGGGGAAGGTCACGATGTCCTGACCGGCGGCACCGGCGCCGACGTGTTCGTGTTTGGCCCGTCCTACGGCCACGACCAGGTCACCGATTTCGAGGACGGCATCGACCTGATCGACGTGTCCGCCTTCGGTTACACCGCGAGCTCCCACGCGGGCTTCTCCTGGTATGACGACGGCGCCGGCAACACCGAACTGCACGACACCTCCGGCACCCACATGAAGCTGCTCGGCATTGCCGCCAGCGACATCTCCACCGCGGACTTCATCTGGTAACTCCTTCCCCAGCCGGCCCCGTTCCGATCAGGCCAGTATCGGCGCGGGGCCAACCTCCGGAGTTCGCAATGTCTCCCCTGATTCATATCTTCCATGACCGTCGCGGCGCGCTGATCGC
This sequence comes from Gammaproteobacteria bacterium, assembly GCA_024234895.1. Lineage (GTDB taxonomy): Bacteria > Pseudomonadota > Gammaproteobacteria > JACKNK01 > JACKNK01 > JACKNK01. Next base: position 86,237 of record JACKNJ010000004.1, on the reverse strand, counting down.
CGCCGCCGGCTTCAGCCTGACGGTCAATCTGCTCGCCATCGCGGTGCCGCTGTACATGCTCCAGCTCTACGACCGCGTGCTCGCCGCGCGCAGCATCGAGACGCTGGTCATGCTGACCCTCATCACCGCGCTTGCGCTGATCACGATGGGTCTGCTGGATTTCAGCCGTGGCAGGGTGATGCAACGTCTGGGTGTCGGCCTGGATCGTGCGCTCGGTGAGCGCATCCTCGCCGCCAGCATCTGTCAGGCAAATGGCCGCGGCGGTCGCGACGCCGATGCGCTGCGCGATCTGACCGTGCTGCGCCAGTTCGTCGCCAACGGCGCGCTGACCCTGTTCGACACCCCCTGGGTGCCTTTGTATCTGTTCCTGATCTTCATGCTGCACCCCCTTCTGGGTGGTGTCGCGACGCTTGGCGCCGTTGTGCTGATCGCGCTCGCCATGATCGGCGAATGGCTGACCACCAAGGCGCTGAACCACGCCACCCGCGAAAGCCTGATCGCCCAGCGGTTCGCCGATCAGGCGGTGCGCGAAGCCGGTCTGATGTCCGCGCTCGGCATGCTCGGCAATGTCCTCCGGCGTTGGCGTCGTCAGGCGGACGCCGCGCTCGGCGAACAGGCCCGGGCGGTTGACCGCGCCGCCTGGATCGCGCCGGGCACCAGGGTGGTGCGCCAGTTCCTGCAAGTCATGGCGCTCGGCGTCGGTGCCTGGCTGGTCATGAGTCATGAAATCACGGCCGGCGTGATGATCGCCGGTTCCATTCTGCTCGCCCGGGGCTTGCAGCCGATCGAGGCCGCCATCGGCCAGTGGCGTCACTTCGGCGAGACCCGCGACGCCTGGCGACGCCTGAATGCGCTGCTCGAAGCGCACCCGGAACCGGGTCGGCGCATGCCGCTGCCGACGCCGCTCGGCGCCTTGCAGGCCGATCGGCTGGTGTTCGCCCCCGGCAACGGAGGCTCGCCGATCATCAAGGGTGTCAGTTTTGATCTGAATGCCGGCGAGTCGCTGGCCATCATCGGTCCCAGCGGTGCCGGCAAATCCACGCTGGCCGCGCTGCTGGCGGGCGCGCTGCCGGCCACGGCCGGCGCGGTGCGCCTCGATCAGGCCGAATTGAATGCCGCCAATCTGGCCGAACTCGGCCCGCGCATCGGCTGGCTGCCCCAGCAGATCGAGCTGTTCCCGGCCACGGTCAAGGACAACATCGCGCGCCTCGCCGATGCCGACGATCCGAGCGTCGCCGAGAGCGTGCTGCACGCCGCCCGTCGTGCCGGCGTGCACGACATGATCCTGCGCCTGCCGCAGGGCTATGAGACGCTGATCGGACCGGGCGGCGTGCAACTCTCTGGTGGCCAGCGGCAACGTATCGGCCTTGCCCGGGCCTTGTTCGGCGAACCCCGCCTGGTCGTCCTCGACGAGCCGAACGCCGCGCTCGACGGCAACGGCGAGCAGCGCCTGATCGAAACCCTGCACGCGCTGCAATCGCGCGGCGTCACCACCGTCATCGTCGCCCACAAGCCGGCCCTGATCGCGCACGTCGATCGAGTCATCGCGATGCATGACGGTCGCGTCGAACGCATCGGCGAACGTGAGCAGGTGCTGCGCCAGTTGTTCCCCGTCACCCTCCGACACGCCTGAACGGACACCCCTCATGAACGACGTCAGCACCTACACCGACACCCGCGGCCCGCAACGCTTCGGCCTCGCCGTAGTCATCGTCTTTCTGCTCGGCTTCGGCGCCTGGGCCGGGCTCGCCCCGCTGAAGAGTGCCGCGATCGCCGACGGCCAGGTTGCGATGTCCGGCAAGAACCGCAAGGTGCAGCATCTCGACGGCGGCATCATCGGTGCGATCGAACATCGCGAGGGCGATGCGGTGTATGCCGGGCAGTTGCTCTACCGCCTGGAGTCCACCCAGCTCGAAAGCCAGCTCGCCGCCACCCGCGCTCAACTCGATGCCGCGCTGGCCGAACAGGCGCGGCTGCGCGCCGAACGCGACGCCGACAATGAGCTGGTGTTCCCGCTCGAACTCGCCGAACGCGTCGAGCAGGAACGCGTCGCCGAACTCCTCGTCACCCAGGACGCGCTGTTCGAGCAGCGGCGCACGACGCTGGCTGGTCAGATGGAGGTCATGGCGCAGCGCGTCGCGGCCCTGGAGGAGGAGATCAAGGGCCTGGAGGCGCAGCGTGACGCCGCCTCCGAACAGGCGCGCCTGCTGCAACGCGAGATCGACAACATCGACAAGCTGGTCAAGCAGGGCATGGCCAAGCAGGCCGAGACGCTCTCCAAACAGGGCGAACTGGCCAGGCGGCGCGGTGATTTCGGCGATTACGTCGCGCGCATCGCCAAGGCCCGTCAGAAAATCGCGGAGACCCGTTTGCAGGCCATGGACCTGCGCAATCGCCGCCTGGAGGAGGTCGGCGACGCGCTCGGCGAGGCCGATGGCCGCATCGCCGAACTGCGCGAGCAGTTGCGCTCGCAGGCCGACAAGCTCGCGCGTCTGGAGATCCGCGCGCCGGTCGACGGCGTGCTCGCCAACGTGGTCGTCAACACCATCGGCCAGGTCGTCCAGCCGGGCGAGACGCTGCTCGATGTCGTGCCCAGCGACGAGGCTCCGATCGTCGAGGCGCGCCTGCGTCGTCAGGACATCGACGAGATCCGCGTCGGCCTCGAAGCGGAAGTCCGTCTGACCAGCTACAACCTGCGCCAGACCCCGAACCTGCAAGGCCGACTGGTATTCGTGTCCGCCGATGCGGTCAGCGATCCGCATACCGGCGAGAGCTACTACCCGGTACGCATCGAACTCGACGCCACGCCGGACGGCATCGAACTGCGTGCCGGCATGCCCGCCGAGGCGATGATCGCCACCGGCGAGGGCACGATGATGGATTACCTGCTTTCGCCGCTGCTGGACGCGGTGCGGCGCTCCATGCGGGAGAGCTGATCGGTGCGCTACGCGATCGGGCAGTCATCCCGATTGCCCCATTCCGCCCAGGAGCCGGCGTATCCGCGCACGCGCCGGAAGCCGAGCGCGCGCAGCAGCCAGTAGCTGTGCGAGGAGCGGTGGTGGGTCTGACAGTAGGTGATGATTTCCTTGTCCGGGGTGATGCCGAGCGCGGCGAGTTCGGCGCGGAGCGTGTCCAGGTCGCGGGTGCGGACGTTGCGGTCGCCGTCCAGGGCCTGGCTCCACTCGTAGTGGACCGCGCCGGGGATGTGGCCGCCGCGCGCGGAATACCGCGTGGTGCCGTGGAACTCGGCTTCCGAGCGGGCATCGAGCAGGGCGACGTCCGGGTCGTCGAGGTGCGCGCTCACGTAGGCGAGATCGGCATAGCCACGCTCCGTGTAGACGATGTCGCAGCGGGTCGGCTGGCCGACACGCGGCTGTGTTTCGAGCGGGAAATCGTCGTTGGCCCAGGCATGCAGGCCGCCGTCGAGCAGGGACAGCGAGCCGGGGTGCCCGATGTTGTCGAGCAGCCAGAGCAGGCGCGCGGCGTTGGCCCCGCCCTCGTCGTCGTAGGCGATGACGTTGGTGTCCGGCGTCAGGCCCAGACCGCAGAGGGCGAGTGACAGGCGCAGCCGATCGGGCCGCTCGCCGACGGCGGGTTGTTCACCGGAGACGAGGTTGGTGTATTCGAGATGCAGCGCGCCGGGGACGTGCAGTTGCGTGTAGGTGCTGGCGCGACCGACGTCGATGATCAAGGTGTCCGGGGCGTCGAGGTGGTCGGCCAGCCATTCCGGATCGAGCAGCGGAGGGAGGCTCATCAGGCGTCTCCGAGGCGACCCGGATTGAGGATGCCGGCGGGATCGAAGGCCTTGCGCAGTTCGGCGTGCAGGCGAGCGATGGCCGGGCTCAGCGGGTGGAAGACCGGCGTGTCGGCTGGCAGGGGGCCGGGTCGATACAGGGTGGCGTGGCCACCGACGGCGGCGACCGCGTCGCGGACCGTGGCGGCCGGCAGGTCGGCGGCGAACCAGCGCTGCGCACCGCCCCAGTCGATCAGGGTGCTGCCGGGCAAGTCCAGTGGCGGTGTCGTCGCCGGCACGGACAGCCGCCACAGCGTGGTGTCGTCGTCCAGACTGTCGAAGAACGGGTGCAGGTGCTCGCGCACGGCGAGCCAGAGGCCATCGGACTCCGCGAACTCCTCGCCACCGATGGTATGCATCGCGCTGGCGACGCCGCTCTCATAGCCCGACAGGCGCAGATAGAGCAGGTCGCCATCGTGCATGGCCGCCGACAGCGGCAGCGGCTGACCGGCGAGGCGGTTCATGGTCTCGATGGCCTGGGCTGCGCTCATGTCCAGCATCACCGTGCGCTCGATCTCCGGCTTCGGCAGCACCTTGATCGACGCCTCCACGATCACGCCGAGCGTGCCCTGCGCGCCGACCATCAGGCGCGAGACGTCGTAGCCGGCCACGTTCTTCATGACCTGGCCGCCGAAGCGCAGCAACTCGCCCTTGCCATTGACGATGCGCGTGCCGAGCACCAGATCGCGGGCGGCACCGGCGTAAGGGCGGCGGGGGCCGGACAGGCCGCAGGCCAGGACGCCGCCGAGCGTCGCACCATCGCCGAACAGCGGCGGTTCGAAGGGCAGCATCTGGCCGCGATCGTCGAGCACCTGCTGGAGCTCGGTCAGCGGCGTGCCCGCGCAGGCGGTGACCACCAGCTCGCTGGGTTCGTAGGCGACGATGCCGCTGAGCTCACGCGTGCTGAGGGTCTCGCCATCGACGGCGTGGCCGAGCCAGCGCTTGCTGCCGCCACCCTCGATGCGGAGCTTGCGCGCGTCGCCATGCGCGTCGGCGATGCGCGCCGCGAATTGTTCGGCGAGCGTCATCAGAAGCGCTCCAGTTCGGGGTGCGGCAGGTGGCCGTGATGGACGTGCATGGCGCCGAATTCGGCGCAGCGGTGCAGTGTCGGCACGGCCTTGCCGGGATTGAGCAGGCCTTCCGGGTCGAAGGCCGCCTTGACGGCGTGGAACTGGGCGAGCTCGGCACTCTGGAACTGCACGCACATCTGATCGATCTTCTCGATGCCGACGCCGTGCTCGCCGGTGATCGTGCCGCCGACCTCGACGCAGAGTTCGAGAATTTTCCCGCCCAGCTCCTCGGTGCGTTCCAGCTCACCTGGGATGTTGGCGTCGTACAGGATCAGAGGGTGCATGTTGCCGTCGCCGGCGTGAAACACGTTGGCGACCGGCAGGCCGTATTGCTCGGACAGGTCGGTGATGCCGCGCAGCACCCGGGGCAGGGCGTGGCGCGGGATGGTGCCGTCCATGCAGTAGTAATCGGGCGAGATGCGGCCGACCGCCGGGAAGGCGTTCTTGCGTCCGGACCAGAATTTCAGGCGCTCGGCGTCGTCGGCAGCGAGGCGCACGTCGGTGGCGCCGCAGACCTTCAGCACCGCGTTCACGGTGTGCATCTGCGCCTCGACCTCCGCGTCGGTGCCGTCCAGCTCGCAGAGCAGGATGGCAGCGGCATCGGTCGGATAACCGGCGTGCACGAAGTCCTCGGCGGCGCGGATCGACGGGTTGTCCATCATCTCCAGTCCGCCCGGGATCACGCCCTCGGCGATGATGTCGCTGACCGCCTTGCCGGCGGCCTCGACATCATCGAACGCAGCCAGCAGTACCTTGGTGACCCGCGGCTTGGGCAGCAGTTTGACGGTGACTTCGACGATCACGCCGAGCATGCCCTCGGAGCCGGTGATCAGCGCCAGCAGGTCGTAGCCGGCGGAATCCAGCGCCGTGCCGCCCAGTTCCAGCAGCTCGCCGTCGATGGTCAGCAGCTTTACGCCGAGCACGTTGTGCACGGTCAGACCGTATTTCAGGCAATGCACGCCGCCGGAGTTCTCGGCAACGTTGCCGCCGATGGTGCAGGCGATCTGCGAGGAGGGGTCCGGCGCGTAGTAAAGGCCGTGCGGCGCGGCCGCTTCGGAGATGGCGAGGTTGCGCACGCCCGGCTGCACGCGGGCGGTGCGGGCGAGCGGGTCGATGTCGAGGATGCGGTTGAAGCGCGCCAGCGACAGCAGCAACCCCTTGCTGTTCGGCAGCGCGCCGCCGGACAGGCCGGTGCCGGCGCCGCGCGCGACCACCGGCGTTTGATGCTGCTTGCAGAGGCGCAAAACCGCCTGCACCTGCTCGACCCGTTCCGGCAGCGCGACCAGCATCGGCTTCTCGCGATACGCGGACAGACCGTCGCATTCGTAGGGGATCAGTTCCTCGTCCCGGTGCAGCAGCTGGTGCGGTTCCAGGACCGTGCGCAGCGCGGTGAGGAGATCGGCGGGGGCGGTCATCGTGCGGTTATTGATCGGCGGATTGGGTTGCGGTTACGGGCCGGTTGGCAGGAGCGGCGGCAGCGGGGTGATTGGTAATCCGGCGCCCGCACGGAAGACATGCCGCAAGGGCGAGTGCGTGACCGGCCAGTCACCCTTGTCGACGTTGGTCGGCTCGTCCCCCGCGAAGCGCAGCCAGCCGTAGCGACCATAGTGCGGAAGCTTGCGCGCCAGACCCGGCAATGCCTGGGGATTATCCGTGAACAGCCAGGCGCGTGGCGAGGCGCTGACGGGATCATCCGCCGCCGGCGGCACGGCGACCGCGATGCTGTCGCCTCTCTGCTGGTCCGGCAGTTGCAGCCCGTCGGCTTCGAGGAGGTTTTCGAGTTCGCAGCGATGGCGGTTGTCCCGTCCGAGATACCAGGCGGCCTCGCCGGCTTCCGGCTGGATGAAGTCGTTGTCCCAGACGATGCGTACACCCGTGCTGGACTGCGCCCAGGTCTTGGCGAAGCGCAGCCAGGCGGCGCGCACGGCAGGTTCCGCTTCGCGCGGCAGCACCAGCGCGATGCGGTCCGCGTGCATCGCGTCGCCGAGCGCGGGCGGGATTTCGCCCGCGTCGAGCAATCGGAACAGGTCGTTGCGCGGATCGACCGCGAGCAGGTTGGGGGTGGCGTCGACGCGCAGTTCGATCGCGGTTTCGCGGTCGACGGAGTCGACGCTGAATTCGTGGGTCCCCGCGTCGGTCATCACCGCTATCGGCACGCGCAGCGGGAAGGGCTCGCCGGCCTGGGTCTGGCGCAAGGTGCCACGGATCACGAAGGCATCGCCCTCGGTACGGATGTCGATGGCGTCGATTGCCAATGCGGGTGCGTCCGGACGGACTACCCAGGACTGGAAGAAGCGCCCGAGACGCTCGCCGGATTCGGCCTCGAAGGCGGCGCGCAGTTCCCGATAGCCGGCTGTGCGGAAGCGGTTGTCGGCGTAGAAGCGGCGCAGGCCGGCGACGAAGGTCTGGTCACCGAGCCGGCGGCGCAGCATGTGGAAGAACATGAAGGCCTTGCCGTAACCGACTGCCTGCGAGCCGCGATCGTGACGACCGACGAATTCGCTCAAGGCTAGCCCCTCGCCGTCGTAGCGCGCGTAGGCGGTCAAGGCGTCGCGGCGTTTGCGTTGGCCGTCGCCATTGCGTTCGGCCAGCGCGTGATCGGCGAGATAGGTGGTCAGCCCCTCGCTCCAGTTGCCCTGCGCGTAATCGACGTAGACGCCGTTGCCCCACCAGTTGTGCAGAATCTCGTGCGGATAGGAGGTGTGCAGGATGAACGGCAGGCGCAGCACGCGTCCGCCGAGCAGCGTGAACGAAGGCATGCCCCAGCCGCTCTGGAAGGTGTTCTCGACCAGCGCGAACTTGGCATAGGGATACGGGCCGATCAGGCCCTCATAGAGGCGCAGATAGTCGTGCGTCGCGGTCAGATAACGTTGCGCGGTATCCGGCTCGGCGTCGCGCAGGTAGACCTCGGCGCGACCGTCCCGCCAGATGTGCCAGGGGCCGGCGACCAGATGGATGCCGCGTTGCGGATGGTCCTCCTGCCACCGGGCGTGGCCCTGTTCGTCGCGGGAGTGGCCCGCGCCCTGACTGACCGCGTGCCAGGCCGGCGGCAGGGCGATATCGAGGGCGAAGACTTCGAAGTCGTTATCGATGACCCGCGGATACCATCCCGCGCCCGGTCCGAGATAGGCGCCGGACATGTCGAGTTGCGCGTCGCCGCCGCCGAGGCCGGCGCGGAGGGCATCGCCCTCCAGGTGGGCGTCCTGGTGAATCGTGCCGCGGAAACAGAGGGTGACCGCGCGATCGTCCCCGGCTGGCACCACGTAATGGCGCTGTGCGTTCGCCGGCGTTTCGATCGGTGTCGGTCGTGCGCAATCCATCCCCTCCAGTTCCATGGGTTGCAGGCGCGAACTGACGGCAAACTCGATCGTCTGATTTGAGGAATCCGCCGGGGCTTGCAGGCGGTCGATGACCTGGATCGTGCCCGTTTCCGGGTGCAACTCGACTTGCAGGCGGTGTTGAACGACGCTGTCCGCGAGGGCGTCCGGACCGGACCACGCGAGAGCGAGAACAACGAAAGTGCTGAGGTGTTTGGACATGACCGCAGTCTGGCAAAAATCGCCCACCCTGGTTAGAGACGTGGTCCATCCGCGCCGGCTCGCATGGGTCACGCTGGGTCTGTTGGGGTTACTGGTGCTGGCCGGCTGCGAGGTGAAGGACGATCAGGCCGCGCACCCGGCGGGGGAGGGTCACGTTCATGGTCGCGCCCATGCCTTGCCCGGTCACGGTGAGGTTGCCGTGCTGCCGACCGATGCCGAACTGGCGGCCACGCCGGCCATCGATCTCGGCACCGCCACCGACGTGAGCGGACTGGTCGGGCGGATCGCCGATCGCCGCATCGTCTATCTCGGTGAACAGCACGACCGCTACGAACAGCACCTGCTGCAACTCGCGATCGTGCGCGGTCTGCACGAGCGGGGCGTCCCCGTGGCGATCGGGCTGGAGCAGTTCCAGCGGCGGTTCCAGCCGGTCCTCGATGCCTTCATCGCCGGCGAGATCGATACGCCGGAGATGCTGCGGCGCAGCGAGTACTACCAGCGCTGGCGCTTCGATTACCGCCTGTATCGTCCGATACTGGATTACGCGCGGGAGCACGGCATCCCGCTGGTCGCGCTGAACGCCGAGGTCGAACTCACCCGCCGGGTCGGCGAGGTGGGTCTTGCCGGTCTCGATGCTGCCGAGCGTGCCCAACTGCCGCAGGACTACGCGCCAGCCACGGAGGCTTATCGCGAACGCTTGCGCGACATCTTCAGCCAGCATCCGGGTGATCGGCAGCGCGATTTCGAGCATTTTGTCGAGGCCCAGCTGAGCTGGGACGAGACCATGGCCGAGAGCGCCGTTAACTATCTCGCCGCGCATCCGCAGCGGCAGCTGGTCGTGCTGGTCGGTGCCGGCCACGTCATCCACCGGCACGGCATTCCGGATCGCGTGCAGCGTCGGCGTGAACTGGCCGACGCGGTGGTGCTGCTTGGTGGTCACGACGACGTCGGCCCGCGCGGCGCGGACTGGATGCTGTTGCCGCCGCCGGCCAGCCTGCCGCCGTCGGGCAAGATGGGCATCCTGATGGAGGATTCAGAGCGTGGCGTGCGTGTCGCCGAGGTCGTGCCGGACAGTGGCGCGGCGGCGGCGGGTATGCGCAAGGACGATCTGCTGACGGCGATCGACGGGCAGGTCGTGAATGCCACCGGTGACGTGCGTGTCGCGCTGTTCGAACGCATGCCCGGCGATACGCTGGTCGTGACGGTCCGGCGGGAAGACGGGGAGAGCCGTCTCAGCCTGACGCTCAGGGCTCATTAGGATGAGGAATACGCTGGCCGAGGCAGGTCGAGCTTCCTGCCTTCGCGCCCGGGTCCCGCGCGCGTCAGCCGCCGTCGAGCACGCGCCAGTCGCGCTGGCGGGCGAGCTTGAGCATCGCGCGTTTCGGCGAAACGAGAATCGGGTTGCCGACGAGATTCATCAGCGGCAGATCCGATTCGTCACGCAGGTAGGCGATGGTCTCTTGCGGGTCGGCGCCGAGATCGGCGAGCAGTTTGCCCACCACCGTGGCTTTTTCCTCGCCGCGCATCAGGCGCGTCGGCGGCTTGTCCAGGTAAAGGTTGCCGAGGTACGCGCAGACGGTGCCGCGCAGCCATTCGATCCTTATTTCCCGGCCCAGTGGTTCGAGCATGAACTGCGGCGATTGGCCGATCAGGATCAGCGTGTCGCCCTGCGCGCGGTGGGCGTCGATGCGGTCCCACATGGCCGGACGGATCATGTCGACCAGCTTGCGCTTGACGAAGCCTTCCGCGAACACATCCACGTCCGCGCGCCGCATGCCGCCGAGCCAGGCCAGGTTGTAATGGCTGATCTCGGAACGGTAACGGGCCAGATAACGCAGGAAGAACAGCCGCTGCTGCCAGCGATGTCGGGCACGCACCATGTGCCGACGTTCCATGAAGTCGAAGAACATCGACGGAACCGGCGGCGCGGCAATCAGAGCGGTATCGAGATCGAAAATGACAGCCGGCATTACGTTCGCTTGGTTCTCACCGAGCCCGCGCACGGTCCTTGCGAGGTTCTCAGGCGGTCGCTCTGGGGGACCGGATTATCGGGGCGACGGCTCGTGAGCCGTGGCGCGCCGGCGGCAAATTGCCGAGGGATGCTACTGATTTGTCAAGGGCGTAACAATCTTTGTCGTTGATGTCGTCGTCAACCCGGGGTTATCGAGTCGATGTCCTCGATACGGTCGAGGCGCTCGCCGCCGACGCATGGAACGCGCTGGTGCCGGATGCCGATCCGTTTCTCGATCATGCCTTCCTGAGCGCGCTGGAACGCCACGGCGCGGTCGGCGACCGTTACGGTTGGCTGCCCCGCTTCGTGAGCGTCCGGGATGCCGGTGGCACGCTGGTCGGCGCGATGCCGATGTACGAGAAGGACAATTCCTACGGCGAGTTCGTGTTCGACTGGTCGTGGGCCGACGCCTACGCGCGTGCCGGGGGGCGTTACTACCCGAAGCTGGTGGTCGGCATTCCGTACACACCGGCCACCGGGCCTCGGCTGTTGGTGAGGCCGGAGTTGGCGGATGCCGACCAGGTACGCCGGCTGTTGATCGAGGCGGCCATCGAGTTCGCCAGCGGGCGTGGGATGTCGTCGATTCACTGGCTGTTCCCGCATGAGGGCGACATCGGTGCGATGTGGCGGGCCGGCCTGGATTGGCGTCTGGGCACGCAATTCCACTGGTTCAACCGCTTCGGGGAGCAGGGTGCCTATCGGGATTTCGACGATTACCTGGCCGGGTTCAGCAGCGAAAAGCGCAAGAAATTGCGTCGTGAACGGCGTCGCGTCGCCGAGCAGGGCATCGTGCTGAAACGCCTCGCCGGCCATGAGGTCGACGCTGACGGCTGGCGCACATGGCAGCGTTTCTACGAATCCACCTTCGATCGCAAGAGCGGCATCCCGACCTTCAGCGAGAGCTTTTTCCGGGAAGTGGGCGCGAAGCTGCGCGAGCGCATGCTGCTGGTCTTCGCCGAACACGATGGACGGACCGTCGCCGGCTCGCTGATGTATCGCGGCGACAAGGTGCTCTATGGCCGCCACTGGGGCTGCGAAGAGGAGTTCCACAGCCTGCATTTCGAGGCGTGCTACTACCAGGGCATCGAGTACGCGATCGAACATGGCCTGACCGCGTTCGAGCCGGGCGCGCAGGGCGAGCACAAGATTCAGCGCGGTTTCCAGCCCACCAGCACCTGGTCGGCGCACTGGCTCGCCGATCCCGGTTTCGATCGCGCGGTGCGCCGCTTCCTCGCCCATGAGCGGCGTCTGGTCGCGGAATATCAGGCCGACCTGACCGGGCGTCTTCCCTTCAAGGCCACGGAGTCGACATGAGCAAACCCTTCGCCGAATCCTGCGAGATCAACAAGGAACCCATCCTGGCGGTGTTGCGCGAGCTGTTCGCGGATCGCCGGCACGTATTGGAGATCGGCAGTGGCACCGGGCAGCACGCGGTGCACTTCGGTGCCGGTCTGCCGCATCTGCGCTGGCAGACTTCCGATCGCGCCGAGAACCACGCCGGCATCCGGGCATGGCTGGATGAGGCGGGGTTGCCCAACGTCGCGCCGCCGATCGAGCTGGACGTGGTCGACAGCGTCTGGCCGGCAGCCGGTTTCGACGCGGCCTACTCGGCCAACACGGTGCACATCATGGCCTGGCCGATGGTCGAGGCCATGTTCGCGGGCCTGGCTCGGGTGCTGGCACCGGGCGCGGTGTTCGCGCTGTACGGGCCGTTCCATTACGGCGGCAAGGCGACCTCGGAGAGCAACGCGCGCTTCGATCTGTGGCTCAAGGAGCGCGACCCGCAATCGGGTGTGCGCGATTACGACGATCTGAACCGGCTCGCCGGGGCCGTGGGCATGGTCCTGGTCGACGACATCGAGATGCCGATCAACAACCGCACGCTGGTCTGGCGGTGCTCTTGAGGCGGAAGCGGTAAGACGCTGAAGGGTTGGCTTCGACTCCGCTCAGCCAACGGGGCGCTGAATGAGCGGAGCCGAAATCAGGGCGCGGGGTTGCTGCTTACCACCACGGCATCATGCGGCCCATGCGGCCCATGGTGGAATTGATGCTGCCGGTCATGACGGTCAACTTGCCGTTCATCTGCGCGACGTTGGCGGTCATCACCGTCATGTCGCGCGACATGGTTTCCATGTTGCTGGCCATGGCGGGAACGGCTTCCAGGGTGGCCTTGATGTCGTGCAGCAGCACGGCGATCAGCTTGCCGGCATTGGCTTCAGCATTGGCGCCGGCCTTCTCGGCGGCAGTCAGATCGTGGCGCATGTTCTCCATCAGCGCGTTGAAGTCGGCGCGGGCCTTGGCGACATCGGCCTTCGCGTCCTGCTCGACCGCGTGGATGTCACGTTCGACCGCGTTCTCGGCCAGCGCCGGGGATACGCCGAGGCCGCTGACGCCGAGATAGACGCTCAGGCCGAGGGCGCCGAGCATGCCGGAGAAAACGAAGCGGTTGCGGCGTTCCATGCGCTGCATGCGCTGTTCGCTGGCCAGCACGCTTGCCGTCAGGGTCTTGAGCTGATCGTTGAGCGCGGAGAGTTCGGTATGGGTCGACATCGGCAGGTTCCTTCGGTTGGATGAGGGCGGACAGGCTAAACCAGAACGCGGGCCGTATCGCAGAAATTCCTTATATAGCGATATCCGGGCAGTTTCTGGTCGGCGGATGCCGGGCAGGCGGCGGCTAGAATCGGCCTCCAACGAGACCTTTTGGGGAGCATCACGCCGTGGAACCGATTCGTATGACCGCGCTGCGCCACTCGGCGTTCTACTCGCCGTTGCTGCTGACCATCGCCGGCGGCTTCCTGGAAGAGGAGGGTCTGCAACCCGCCTATCAGCCTGCGAGCCCCGGCATGTCGGTGCCGGATGCCCTGCGTGCCGGGGAGTTCGATCTGGCGCAGTCGGCGGTCGCGACCAGCTTTGCCGATCTGGAGGCGGGCAGGGAATGCGACGTCGTGCACTTCGCGCAGATCAATGAGCGTGATGGCTTCTTTATCGCCGCGCGCACGCCGACGCCGGCCTTCCAGTGGCGCGATCTGATCGGGCGCGAGGTCCTCGTCGATCATTTCTTCCAGCCGCTGGCGATGCTGCGTTACGGCCTGCACAAACAGGGCATCGGGCTGGACCAGCTACGCGTCATCGATGCCGGCGATGTCGATGCGATCGACCGGGCGTTCCGGGCCGGGCAGGGGGATTTCGTGCATCAGCAGGGTCCGTTGCCGCAGCAGATGGGGCGCGATGGCGTGGCTTACCCGGTCGCGGCGGTCGGCGACGCGGTCGGCCCGGTCGCGTTCAGCAGCCTGTGCGCGACGCGCGACTGGCTGACCACGGACAAGGCGCGGGCGTTCATGCGTGCCTACCGCAAGGGTCGGGAGATGGCCGTGAACGCACCGGCGGCGGAGATCGCCCGGATCGAGGCCGGTTTCTTCCCGAACATCGACCCGGTCGTGCTGGCCACGACCATTGCGGCCTATCAGGGTCTGGGGTGCTGGACGCCGGAAGTGGCCATTGCAGCCGCCGCGTACGAGAACCTGCTGGATGTGTTCCTGTTCAGCGGCGCGATCACCCGCCGCCATCCGATGGCGTCCTGCGTGGTGTCGCCGCCGAGCGGTTGACTCACGGTTTCTGCGCTTTCTTCGGCGCCTTGTGCACGTATTCCCAGGGATCGACGTCGACCAGCACGCGCGGGAGCATGTCGTTGCGCCCGATCAGCATCACCGCTGAACGGGTCCGGCCGACCAGTGGCACCCAGCCGACCTCCGCCGGTTCGAGACGCTGCCCCGCCAATGCCTCGGCGAGTGCCGCGGGCGGCGATGCGCCGAACTCGGCCAGATCGCGGAGGCGTGCGCGGACACTCTCGGCATCCTCGGCGTAGGGGACGTACAGGCGCGGTTCCAGCGGCAGGTCGGTGTTGCCGGAGAGCACCTCGAACATCAGCTTGTTGCGCTCCTGCGGGTCGGCGGGCATCGGCACGGAGACCAGCTCCGGCCCCGTCCAGGTGGGCCCCGGATAGCGGCTCGCGCTCGCCCGTTGCCAGGCCGCGTCGGTGATGTCGGTGGGGCTGATGACCACGAAACGGTCGCTCGACCAGACCACGTAGATGGGGCGGGCGTTGGTGATCACACCCGCACCAAGGATCAAGGCGGTGATCTGCAGGGCCGCGATGATGGCAAGGTCGCGTTTCAGGCCGGGTTTGCCCGCCTTGAAGACGATCAGCGTCAGCAGCGGGCCGATGGTCACGTCGACCGCGATCAGCACGATCAGCAGGTGACCGCCGCCGCCGATGTCGAAGTAGGGCTGCGGATACCAGACGTAGAACACCAGCGCGAGGAAGGCGAGCGCGACCATCGCGCTGATGGCGAGGTGGATGCCGGCGGCCTGGAAACGGGAGAGGTGCTTGCTCATCGGGTTGGCGTCCAATCCGGGTTCGAGTCGTACAGATGCGCGAAAAATAGGACTGTCGCGGCGGAGTTCAAGGGCACCGCCGTCGTCTGCCCCTACTTGAGCTGGTGGGTTTCCGGCTCGATGCCGGCGTCGCGATAGGCGCGGAAACGTGCCCGGCCTTCCTGCAGGCGGGTCGGTTCCTGGTCGATGATTTCAGCGACGCGTTCGTATTCCGGGAAGTACGCAGGGGTGATCGGCGCCAGGGTCAGCAGGACATCGGCGGGAATCGGTCGATCCTGCGGGGAACCGACGTGGATCGGGGTGTCGTCGGTCGCGTCGCGGGCCGGCAGGTGCGGCAGGAAGGCGCCGTCGTTCCAGGTCCACAGCAGGTCGTCGAGGAGAGCGGCCTCGCGCGCGTCGGCGGCGACCACGTAGACCTTCTTGCCCTGCTCGTAGGCCTTTTCGGCCAGTCGGCAGGCGAAGCGGTGGCGGTGCGTCACCGAGTCCTGCGCGAGGATGTAGAAGGTCACCTGAGACATGGGGGAGATCATAGCAATCCGTGCTGGTGCGCGGATTGTTGGGTGATGTTGGGGGCAACATCAGTGGTGGTAAGGCTTCCTGATGGGTATTGCCTCCCAGGACACGCTGTGAACCCATCCATGGGCGCTCCACGGCCGCGTCCTGCGGCCGAGGGTCCTGGGAGGCAATACCCATCAGGAAGCCGGGAGGAGAGTGGAATGAAAGAAGGGCGGCCCGCATTGAGCGGGCCGCCCTTCTTGTTGGTGGCGGCGTCGGATGTAGGCCGGTTCAAGGAGCGTAGCGACGTAGCCGGCTTGAGGCTTCGATGAGTGGTCCCAAGCCGGCAACGCTACGCTTATGCCGGCCTGCATCCGGGCCTGGTAGGGCGGAAGCCGAAGGCGTTCCGCCGCACTGGGCTTGGCGTTACTCCACGCAACGATCCAGCACGAACTGGGTCAGCAGCGAGACCGGGCGCCCGGTCGCGCCCTTGTTGGCGCCGCTGTTCCAGGCCGTGCCGGCGATGTCCAGGTGCGCCCAGCGCTGCTTGCGGGTGAACTTCGACAGGAAGCAGGCGGCGGTGACCGCGCCGGCCTCGCGGCCGCCGATGTTGGCGACGTCCGCGAAGTTGCTCTTCAACTGCTCCTCGTATTCCGGCCACAGCGGCATCTCCCAGGCACGGTCCATGGTGTAGCGACCGGCGGCGAGGAGTTCGTTGGCGAGCGCGGAGGTGTTGCTGAACAGGCCATGCGCCTGCTTGCCGAGCGCGATCACGCAGGCGCCGGTGAGGGTCGCGATGTCGATGATGCAGTCCGGCTCGAAGCGTTCCGCGTAGGTCAGCGCGTCGCACAGGATCAGGCGGCCTTCGGCGTCGGTGTTGAGGATCTCGATGGTGGTGCCGTTCATTGCGGTGACCACGTCGCCGGGCTTGCTGGCCGCTCCGTCCGGCAGGTTCTCGGTGGTCGGGATGATGCCGACCAGGTTGATCGCCAGCCGCAGTTGCAGCAGCGCCTGCATCACGCCGAACACGCTGGCCGCGCCGCACATGTCGAACTTCATCTCGTCCATGGCCGCGCCGGGCTTGATGGAGATGCCGCCGGAGTCGAAGGTGACGCCCTTGCCGACCAGCACGATGGGCTTTTCGTCCTGCGCGCCGCCCCGGTATTCCATGACGATCAGCTTGGCCGGCTGGCGGCTGCCCTTGGCGACCGATAGCAGCGAGCCCATGCCGAGCTTCTCCATGTCGGCTTCTTCGAGCACCTCGCAGGACAGCAGGTCACTGCCCGTGGCCATCTTGATGGCCTGATCGGCGAGGTAGCTCGGCGTGCAGATGTTGCCCGGCAGGTTGCCGAGGTTGCGGGTCAGGGTCTTGCCGGCGGAGATCGCGATGCCTTCCTCCATCGCCAGTTCGGATTCGGTCAGCTCCTTGCGGCGGGTGACCGCGATCACCATGCGCTTGAGCGGACGCCGCGGGCTTTCCTCCTCGCTGCTCTTGGTCGCCTCGAAGCGGTAGAGCGTGTCCTCGACCGCCTCGACGGCGGCGCGCACCTTCCAGGCGGTGTCGCGGCCCTTGACGTTCAGTTCGGGGAAATACAGCACGGCCTCGATCGCGCCGGTGTTGTTCAACTGCTGGGTCGCGGTGGCGATGGCGCTGGCGTAGGTGGCCTCGTTGAAGTCGCGCTCCTTGCCGCAGCCGACCAGCAGCACGCGGTCCGCGAAGGTGTTCGCCAACTGGCCGAGCAGTAACGTCTGACCGCTGCGTCCATCCATGTCACCACGGCGCAGCACCGCCGAGATCGCACCCTCGCTCGCGTCGTCCATGGCCTTGGCGGCATCCGACATGCGCCGGGAATCGAATACGGCAACCACCACGCAGGGGGTGCGCTGTTTCTCGGGGCTGCCGCTCTTGACTGCATATTCCATGGAATCGGGTCTCTGCTGTTGGCTTGGTCTGGATGGGATGGGGTCGGGCGCGGATTGCGCGTAGATGACCGTTCACCCGTGTGGGCTGGCGGCATCATTAAACGTCATATCGACAAAAAATAAAGGCCTTAAC
This sequence comes from Gammaproteobacteria bacterium, assembly GCA_024234895.1. Taxonomy (GTDB): domain Bacteria; phylum Pseudomonadota; class Gammaproteobacteria; order JACKNK01; family JACKNK01; genus JACKNK01. The sequence goes on along the minus strand of JACKNJ010000004.1, from coordinate 68,878 downwards.
ACGGCTGTTGTAGTGTGTTTTGTTTTGATTGTTGAGCGGTGGAGTCTGATACAAGTAATTGAACAACAACAAAATGCTGCTGGATGCGTGAAGTGTTGTGTCAGATGGTGGTCAAACTGTTGGGGAAAACGTTCGTATCCGCCAAATTTCATGCAAGTCGGATCTGGCGGTGCCCGCCCACGGCGCGCCACGCTCCTTCAGATCCTGGAATACAGGTGGTGTCCCGTGGACCCCGCCACTGGCGCGGTGCCAGTTCCCGATAAGGCGGAGATTGTCGATGGCACGACCCGACAAAGGCCGCTGGCCACGGGTGAAAAACAATGGGTGAGATCGTGCGCCGATGCCTCATCGTCGGCACCGGACCGATTGCGCGATGCCCGTCGGTGACCCGGCGCTTCAGCCGGATTCGTCGGCGAAATGCCAAAAAAAAACCCCGGTATGAAACCGGGGTCGGTTTTGGTGGAGGCGGGGGGAATTGAACCCCCGTCCGCAAGCCCTCTGCCGTTGGTTCTACATGCTTATCCCGATCTATTGTCTTTAACCCGGCACCACCCGATGGGCAGGGCGTGTGACGGGCGATCCCGGTAAGGATTTAGTGGTTTCGCCCCAGGCGAACGTCCCCACGATCTCACGAGAGGTGACCCCTGAGTGTCCCTTGCGGGACTCCGGACGCGTGAGCGCGGCTCCGGTCAGAGGCTGGCTGCCTTAAGCGGCCAGGGCGTAGTTGTCGTCGTTGGCAACTATGTTGTTTGCAGCTGGATTTACGAGGTCCTCTGCGCCTCGGCATGCACCTCAGGTTTCGCGACCCACGTCGAAGCCATGTCGCCCCCAAGTGGTGGTTGGACAGTCTAATCGTTGTCGAGGTTCAACGCAGGGTTGATTTCGGTACGTTGGGCGATTGGCTTCGACTCCGCTCAGCCAACGTGAGGGCCGCTGGCTGAGCGGAGCCGAAGCCAGCCATAGAATGTGGGCCCGGTCGGAAACGAGGTGGAATATGTGGGATGAACGTTATGCATCGGCGGAGTATGTCTACGGCACCGAGCCGAACGATTTCCTGCGCGAGGCGGTCGGGCAGCTTCCCGTCGGCGACGTGCTGTGTCTGGCCGATGGCGAGGGTCGCAACGGGGTCTGGCTGGCGGGGCAGGGGTTCCGGGTAACGTCGGTGGATGCGTCGATGGTGGGGTTGGGCAAGACGCGGGCGTTGGCGGAATCGCGCGGCGTGTCGTTGACCACGGTGCATGCCGATCTCGCGGAATTCGATCTCGGCGCGGGGCGCTGGGACGCGGTGGTGTCGATCTTCTGCCATCTGCCGCCGCCGTTGCGGCGCGATGTGCATGCCCGGGTGGTCGCGGCCTTGAAGCCGGGCGGGGTGCTGCTGCTGGAGGCCTATCACCCCGAGCAACTGAATTTCGCTACCGGTGGGCCGCCGGTGGCCGATCTGATGATGCGTTTGGCGGATCTCCGGGCCGAGTTGCCCGGTCTTGAGGTGCTGCATGCGGTCGAGACCGAGCGGGACGTGATCGAGGGGGCGGGGCATTGGGGGCGCGGCGCGGTGGTGCAGTTCATCGCCCGCAAGCCTTGATCCGGGCCGTTCCCCCGTATCGCTGACTACACTGGCTCGAACGAATCGATCGAGGGGTTTGGGGGCGTGCGATGAGCAACGATGGCGAGCGGCGCCGGCAGGAACGGCGCAAGGTCGATCTGACGGTCTGGATATCGGTCGGGAGCGATTCCGATTCGTTCCGGCGGGTGCGGGTGATCGACCTCAGCAGCAACGGCATGGCCGTCGATCTGGATGGCGAGCAGCCACCGTTGGGCGACCATCTCATCCTGTTGCTGCCGGACCCGGCGGATGATGACCTGATGCACGAGATTCACGGCATCGTCGCGTATTCCTCGCCGGAGCGGGTCGGTGTGCGCCTGGAGGTGTTCGCGGCGGGCGCGATGGCGGCTGTCATCAGCTTCCTCAACACGCAATAGGCCGGGAGGCGCCGCGCGATGGAATGGGTGATCGGACTGGAACACCTGGGCATGGCCGACGTTGCCCGCGTCGGCGGCAAGAACGCGTCATTGGGCGAGATGATCGCCAATCTGGCCGGGCTCGGTGTCAGCGTGCCGGGCGGTTTCGCGACCACGGCGGATGCGTTCCGAGCCTTCCTGGATCACAACGGGCTGACCGCGCGGATCGATGCCGAATTGCGGGCGCTGGACATCGAGGATGTCGCCGCGCTGGCCGCGACCGGCGCGCGCATCCGTGGCGCGGTCGAAGAGGCGGAACTGCCCGCCGGTCTGAACGAGGCGATCATTGCGGCGTATGCCGCGATGGGAACGGAACCGGCGGTGGCGGTGCGTTCCTCGGCGACGGCCGAGGACCTGCCGGACGCGTCCTTCGCCGGCCAGCAGGAGACGTATCTCAACGTGCGGGGGATCGAGGCGGTGCTCACCTCGGTCAAGCGCGTGTTCGCCTCGCTCTACAACGACCGCGCGATCGCCTACCGCGTGCATCAGGGCTTCGCGCATCACGATGTGGCCCTGTCCGCCGGCATTCAGCGCATGGTGCGGTCGGACATCGGCGCGTCGGGGGTGATGTTCACGCTGGATACCGAATCCGGCTTCCGTGACGTGGTCTTCATCACCTGCGCCTACGGTCTCGGCGAGACGGTCGTGCAGGGCGAGGTGAATCCGGACGAGTTCGTGGTCGACAAGCCGAACCTGGCCGCCGGTCGGCCCGCCGTGCTGAAACGCGAACTGGGCGGCAAGGCGATCAAGATGATTTACGCGGCGGCGGAGGGCGCCAGCGTCGAGACCGTCGAGGTCGACGCCGCCGACCGCAACCGCTTCTCGCTCAGTGACGCGCAGGTCGAGGAGCTGGCGCGCATGGGCGTGACCATCGAGAACCATTACGGTCGCCCGATGGACATCGAGTGGGGCCTGGATGGCGACGATGGGCGCCTGTACATCCTGCAGGCGCGCCCGGAGACGGTCGAGAGCCGCGCGGACAGCGCCACCGTCGAGCGTTTCAATCTGGACGAGTGCGGCGACGTGCTGGCCGAGGGCCGCGCGATCGGCCAGCGCATCGGCAGCGGTGTCGCCAAGGTCATCGAACATGCGTCCGAGATGGCGCGCGTGGAGCCGGGCGACGTGCTGATCACGGACATGACCGATCCCGATTGGGAGCCGGTCATGAAGCGCGCGGCGGCGATCGTCACCAATCGCGGCGGGCGCACCTGTCACGCCGCGATCATCGCGCGTGAGCTCGGTATCCCGGCGGTGGTCGGCTGCGGCGACGCCACGGCGAAGCTCAAGGATGGCGCGATGGTCACGGTGTCCTGCGCGCAGGGCGACACCGGTTACGTCTACGCCGGCCAGTTGCGGTACAGCGTGCAGCGCGGCGATGTGGTCGATCTGCCGCCGCTGCCGACCAAGGTCATGATGAACGTCGGCAATCCGGGCCGCGCCTTCCAGTTTTCGCGCATCCCGAATCAGGGCGTCGGTCTGGCGCGGCTGGAATTCATCATCAACAACGCGATCGGCATCCACCCGCGCGCGCTGCTCGAATACGAGCGGCTGGATTGGGAACTGCGCAGCGAGATCGATCTGCGCATCGCCGGTTACGCCGATCCGGTGGCGTTCTACGTCGACAAGCTGGTCGAGGGCATCGCCACCATCGCGGCCGGTTTCCGGGGCAAGCCGGTGATCGTGCGGATGTCCGATTTCAAGTCGAACGAGTACGCGAATCTGATCGGCGGCGCGCACTTCGAACCGGACGAGGAGAACCCGATGATCGGTTTCCGCGGCGCGGGCCGGTATCTGTCCGACGAATTCCGCCCGTGCTTCGAACTCGAATGCCGCGCGATCCGCCGCGTGCGCGAGGAGATGGGCTTCACCGAGGTGGAGGTCATGATCCCGTTCGTGCGCACCGTGGAGGGCGCGCGGGGCGTGATCGAGGTGCTGGAGGCCAATGGCTTGAAGCGCGGCGAGCACGGACTGCGCGTGATCATGATGTGCGAGATACCGTCGAACGCGCTGCTGGCGGACGAGTTCCTGGACCATTTCGACGGCTTCTCGATCGGCTCCAACGACCTGACCCAGCTGACCCTTGGGCTGGATCGCGATTCGGCGCTGGTCGCGCACCAGTTCGATGAGCGCAACGGTGCGGTCAAGGCGCTGATCGGGATGGCCATCAAGGCCTGTCGCGAGCGCGGCAAGTACATCGGCATCTGCGGTCAGGGGCCGTCCGATTTTCCCGATTTCGCGGAATGGTTGCTGGCGCAGGGTATCGGCAGCATCTCGCTGAACCCGGATACCGTGGTTGCGACCTGGCAGCGGTTGGCGAAGGTCGATGCTTAGGGATGCAGGCCGGTTTAAGGAGCAGAGCGACGTAGCCGGCTTGAGGCTTCGATCGGAAGCATCAAGCCGGCAACGCTTCGCTTATGCCGGCCTACAGGTGAGGCCGTGAAACGCAAGGTCTATTTCGTTTCCGACCACACCGGCCTGACCGTCGAGGCGATCGGGCGGGCGCTGTTGAGCCAGTTCCCGGACTTCGAGTTCCAGACCCATCTGGTGCCGTTCGTCGACGACATCGCAAAGGTCCGGGAGCTGGTCGGGCGGATCGCCACCGAGGAACCGCCGCCGCTGGTGTTCAGCAGTCTCGTCGATGGCGAGCTGCGCGCGGTGCTGAGCGGATCGGGGGTGCCGAGCTTCGATTTCTTCGAGACCTACACGACACCGCTGGAGCAGGCCTTGGGCATCCATTCCGCGCCGCGCCTCGGCAAGCATCACGGCATCGGCGACCCGGGCAGCTATCAGAACCGCATGCACGCGGTGCATTTCGCGGTCGATAACGACGACGGCGCGGTCACCAGACATTACGGCGAGTCGGACCTGATCCTGGTCGGCGTGTCGCGCAGCGGCAAGACGCCGACCTGCCTGTACCTCGGCCTGCAATACGGCGTGCGCGCGGCCAACTATCCGCTGACCGACGACGATTTCGAACGTGACAACGCGGGTGAGGAACTGCCGCAGGCGTTGCGGCCATATCGCGACAAGCTGTTCGGTTTACGTATCGAACCCGCGCAGTTGCAGCGCATCCGCTCGGAGCGGCGACCGGACAGCCGCTATGCGTCGCTGGAGCAATGCCAGCGGGAGATCGCGTTCAGCGATGCCCTGTTCCGCCGTTTTGCGGTGCCGGTGCTGGATGTGACCGCGATGTCGATCGAGGAGATCGCGGCGCGCCTGGTGCAGCGGCTGCGTAAACCGCAAATGTAGGAGCGGCTTCAGCCGCGATTGGCTTGGCTGGCTTCGACTCCGCTCAGTCAGCGGGGACGTGGATCGCGGCTGAAGCCGCTCCTGCGGTGAAACTCAGGCCTCGCCGGTCTCGGTGTGCAGGACGGTACCGTCCTCATCCAGCACGCGCACGCCGATCGGCACGCCGTCGCGCACCGCCTGCGTGACCACGCAGAAATCCTCGAACAGCGTGAAGCAGCGTTCCAGCCGCGAGCGGTCTTCGGGAATCCCGCTCAAGGTCAGATCGACGTCGATGCCGACCAGACGCAGGCGGCCCTTTTCGTTGCGCCCGATGCTGCCGGTCACCGCCGCGCTGACCCCGCCGGGCGCGTTGCGGCTCTTCTGCAGGCAATAGAGCAGGCTGGCGCTGAGGCAGTTGGCGACACCGGCGGCGATCAGGCGCGCGGCGTTGGGCCCGGCCTGGTTGCCGAGCGGGGCGGGTTCATCGAGCAGCAGATCGTCGACCTCGGGCCAGTCGAAACGGACCTTGAATTCGAAGTCCTCGATCTGTTCGAGGTGCAGCGTGAATTGACGCATTTCGGACATGGCGACCACGTTTCGTTACCTGAAAGGGACAGTGAGGGGGTGCCCTGAGCTTAGGTAAGCGCCGGAAACGCGGCAATCGCGCGCAGGGAATGGTGATTCCTGCATCCGTGGCACAGCTGATGCTCAAAAGCATGGCAAAGACCGAACGACCGTCCTGAGCCTGACACCATCGAGGAGGCAGCCATGGACACCGTGACCCGCACCGACAGCCTGCAGGAACAGAACCGCCGCTTCCGTGGCACGGGCGGCGTCAGTCAGAGGAACCGGGGCCTGGGTTTCCTGCCCGCGTTCCGCGACGAGGACAGTGGCGAGGTGTTCCTGTCGCGCACCCGCGACGGCAAGGTCGCGCCGATCCACATGCTCGATGGCCTGCCGGAACATCTCGTCATGCAGCGCGATCGCTGCGGGCGGGCGCTGCGGATGGTCGAATCCGTGGTTGCCGGTTTCGTGCGCGGCGAGCGCTTCTACACCCGGCAGGAGGCTGCGGACGCGGTCGTCCAGGCCGCCTGAACCGACCTCACAACGCCGGCGGCAGGGCGATGGCCGGGATTTCGGAAGCCGGGGCGATGGCGTCGGGGAACTGGTCGTACAGCATGTCCATCCAGCCCCGCACCGATTCCACATAGCGGACCGGCTCCGCGCCGCGGGCTTTGCCGTGGCGGGTCCTTGCGTACCATTTTTCCTCGGCCAGCAGCGGCAGATGCCGTTTCACGTCCGCCCAGCGGTCCGGGTTGGCGCCGGCGCGCTGGGTAAGGATGCGGGCATCCTCCAGGTGGCCGAAGCCGACGTTGTAGCCGGCCAGCGCCAGCCAGACGCGGTCCGGTTCGGGAACGCGTTGCGGGATCTTGTCGCGCACCAGCGTCAGGTAGCGGGCGCCACCGGCGATGCTCTCGAACGGGTCGTCACGATTGGCGATGTCGACCTGCCGGGCGGCTGCATGGGTCAGCATCATCAGACCGGCTACCCCGGTCGGGGACACGGCATCGGCCTGCCAGCGCGATTCCTGGTAACCGATCGCGGCCAGCAGGCGCCAGTCGAACCCGGTGGCGGCGGCCGCGTATCGGAAGGCGCCGAGGTAGCGGGGCAGGCGTTCATCCACCGCGCGGCGGAAGTCGCGGATCTCGACGTAGGTGAAGTTGTCGGTGTGGCCGTAGTAGCGGTCCAGCAATGAGTTCAGGGTGCCGTCCCGATTGATGTCCGCGAAGAAGGCGTCGACCTCGTCGCGCAGGCTGTCATCCTCGCTCTTCGACAGGGCCCAGGCACGGCGTTCCTTGCCGGACAGATCGAACGCCGCTTGCAGTTCGGGGTGGCGGCGGCGGGTGAGTTCGAGCTGGACCGAGTCGGCGATGGTGTAGTCGATGAAGCCGATCGCCACCCACTCGAGCAGGGTTTCGATCGTGTCATCGGTGTTGGCGACGTATTCGAGCTTGGGATATTCACGTCGGCGGTGGTCATGGAGCAGCGCTTCGTGACTGCGTCCGGCGACGATCTCCAGGTCGCCGTCGGCGAGGTCGGCGACACTGCGCGGGCGCTTTTCCCCGCGTCGATAGACGACCTGGGCGCGCACGTCCTGGTAGGCAGGCCCGAAAGCGACCCGCCGCTTGCGACGTTCCGTCACGGTGATGCCGGCGGCGGCGATATCGACCTCGCCCTGCTGGACCATCGCGAGGATGTCGGTGAAACGGTCCGGCACGACGAAACGCACCTCCACGCCGAGGCGATCCGCGAAGACTTGCGCCAGATCGTGCTCGATGCCCGTTGGACCGTTCGCGGTGGGGTACCAGGTGGTTTCGCTGACTCGCGTGGCGACGATCAGTTCGCCCCGTTCCCGGATGCGTTCGAGCAGGGTCGAGTCGTCATCGCAGCCAGTCAGCAGCAGCGCGCCGAGCAATAGCAGGAACCACCGCGCAGCGCGGTGCAAACGGGCAGGCAGACGGTGGCCGGGGCGCCGGATCATGGGCGCGGAGTTTAAACCGTCGGGGGCCTTTCGCCGCCCGTCGCAGGTCTGTGGAAACCGTATGCCAACAGCCTTGGGCAGGTCCCGGCAGGCGTGTACAATCGCCGCCCTTGTCCGCTCGCGACAACCCTGGAGAGGTGGCTGAGCGGTTGAAAGCGCACGACTCGAAATCGTGTTTGGGTTAATCACCCAACGAGGGTTCGAATCCCTCCCTCTCCGCCAAACACAACGGGGCCCCATCGGGGCCCCGTTTTGTTTGGGGGACAGGGTGGAATTGATGCAGGACCCGTGCGCAGCGCCCGGGGTTCGACACTATTGGTGTCGGTTGAAATGTCATTCCGCCCGGGAGCGAAGAACCAAAAAAAGGGTCATCGCGCTTTGGCGGGAAGGCGCTGCACCAACGTCAACCGCGTTCAACGCAGAGGCGCGGCGTTCGCAGAGAGCGCAGAGATTCTTGGAAATGTGCGCGATCCGATCTCGGGCCGGTGTAGGAGCGGGCTTGCCCGCGAACGGATGTGGGCAACCCTGTTGGATCGGCGCGGCGCGTCCATTCGCGGGCAAGCCCGCTCCTACATCAGACCTTGGTTCGGTCGCCGGTGAGTGCGTGCTACCCGCTAAACCCCTGCGTGCTCTGCGCGCCCCGCGTCACTGCGTCAGAGGCAGTTTCTGACGCGGCGAGTCGAGGCATTCCCGCTCATCTGCGCAGAACCAAAAAAAGGGGCTCCCGTTTGGGAGCCCCTGTTCATTTGCCGGGCTTGTCGGCCTGAAGGCCGACCCACAGATGGAACGTGTCAGCTCTGCGGGCTCAAAGACCGTTGATCCAGATATGCGCGTAGATGCTGGCGACATAGCCGGCGGCGATCGCCGGCGTCCATTTCAGGTGGCCGAAGAAGGTGTACTTGCCACGCGCCTGGCCCATCAGTGCCACACCGGCAGCGGAGCCGATCGACAGCAGCGAGCCGCCGACGCCGGCGGTCAGCGTGACCAGCAGCCACTGGCCGGTGGACATGTCCGGGTTCATGGTCAGCACCGCGAACATGACCGGGATGTTGTCGACGATCGCGGACAGCAGGCCGATCGCGATGTTGGCGTTGGTGGCGCCCCATTCGGTGTACATGACCTGCGATGCCAGGTTCAGGTACCCCAGGAAGCCGAGGCCACCGACGCAGGCAACGACGCCGTAGAAGAACAGCAGGGTATCCCACTCGGCGCGGGCGATCGGGCGGAACACGTCGAACGCGGCGACGTCGCCGATGCGATCTTCTTCCTCGCCTTGCGCGTCGGTTTCATGGGCGCGCTTGCAGGTTTTCTTGAGGTAGAAGCCGAACAGTTGCAGATAGCCCAGGCCGGTCAGCATGCCGAGCACCGGCGGCATGTGCAGGAAGTTGTGGAAGGACACCGCAGTGGCGATGGTGATCAGGAACAGCGCGATGATGCGGCGACCGCCGCGCGCGATGGCGACGGCCTCGCCGGAGGCGGTCGGACGCTCGTTGGGTACGGCGAAGTGCATGAGCAGGGCCGGCACGACGAAATTCACGACCGACGGGATGAACAGCGCGAAGAAGCCCCAGAACTCGACCATGCCCTTCTGCCAGACCATCAGCGTGGTGATGTCGCCAAACGGGCTGAAGGCGCCGCCGGCGTTGGCGCCGACCACGATGTTGATGCAGGCCAGGGTCACGAAGCGGGCGTTGTCGCCGCCGACCGCGAGCACGACGGCGCACATCAGCAGCGCGGTGGTGAGGTTGTCGGCCACCGGGGAGATGAAGAAGGCGAGGGTGCCGGTGACCCAGAACAGGGCGCGGAAGCCCAGGCCGGCGCGGATCAACCAGGCGCGCAGTGCGTCGAACACGCGACGCTCTTCCATCGAGTTGATGTACGTCATCGCCACCAGCAGGAACAGCATCAACTCGGCGTATTCGAGCAGGTTATGGCGGAAGGCGTGCTCCGGCAGGGTCGGGTCCGGCTGGGCGTGGTAGGTCCAGGCGATAGCGGCCCAGATCAGGCCAGCGGCGATGATGACCGGCTTGGACTTGCGCAGGTGGGTGAATTCCTCGGCCATGACCAGCAGGTAGGCGAGGGCGAAGACGACCAGCGCGAAGATGCCGACGCCGGCACCGGTCAGGTCCAGCGGCTCCGCGCCCATGGCCAGGGCGAGCGTCGGCGCGAGCATCAGCGCCAGCATCGCGAAGAGGGAATGAATCGGTTTCATGGTGAGGATTGCCCGCTATGAAAGAGAAAGGAGGGTCGCAGGTCAGCAGGTGAAGCATGGGGCGCGCCCGAAGAGGGCGCGCCCCATGTTGCATATCGACCGTAACTGTTTGATCAGAAGACCAAATTCATCATGATCATCATCACCGTCAGGAACAGCACGGTCATGATGCCGCCGGCCTTCATGAAGTCCGGCACGCGGTAGCCGGCCGGGCCCATGATCAGGGCGTTGACCTGGTGGGTCGGGATCAGGAAGGAGTTGGAGGTCGCGATCGCCACGGTCAGCGCGAACACCGCCGGGTTGGCACCGACGCCGATGGCGATGTTCACCGCCAGCGGCACGAGCAGCACGGTGGCGCCGACGTTGGACATGACCAGGGTGAAGAAGGTGGCAAGCATCGCCACCGCCAACTGGATGACCCAGATCGGGGCGCCGCCGACCACCCCCAGCACCTGCTCGGCGATCCACTTGGCGGTGCCGGTGGTTTCCACGGCGAGGCCGAGCGGGATCAGCGAGGCGAGCAGGAAGACGGTCTTCCAGGACACAGCCCGGTAGGCCTCCTCGATCTTGAGCACGCCGGACAGGACCATGCCGAGCGCGCCGGTGAGCAGCGCGACGGACAGGCGCAGATCGGTGAACAGCACCATGGTCAGGGCGATGCCGAAGAAGATCAGCGCCGGCGCGACCTTGTTCGGACGCAGTTCCTCGTGCGGGTACTCGGTGGTCACGACCACGAAGTCCTTGTCGGTCTCGAGGCGGGACAGCACGGTCCACGGGGTGTGCACGATCAGGGTATCGCCGGCCTTGAACGGCATGTCGCGCACGCCTTCGCCCTCGCCGGTGGTCTCGCCCTGACGGTGCAGCGCCAGCAGGGAGATGCCGTAGGTCTTGCGCATCCAGACGTCGCGCGCGCTCTTGCCGATCAGCGTGGAGCCCGGCGGGATGACCAGCTCGGCGATACCGGCCTTGGTCGGGGAGAGGGCGTCGGAGAAGGCGTCGAAGTCCTTCAGGGCCTTGAGGCCGTACTTGTCGGCGAAGGCGGCGCAGTGGGTCGGGGTGCCGACGATGCCGACACGGCTGCCGGCCTCAAAGGGCACGTCGCGGGCCAGGCTGTCCGCGCCGATGCGCAGGTCGTCGGAGCCACGCAGCATCGCGACCACGCGCACCTTGTTGTTGTGTTCGACGTCGTAGAGCGGCTGGCCGCTGATGTCGCTGCCCTTGGGCACGATCATCTCGCGCATGCACATCTGCAGGCCGTAGGTCTGCTGGAAGTACTCCATGGAGCTGGTCGCGGTGCCGCCGCTGCCGCTCTGGTTGGCGGGCAGCACGAAACGGCCGGCAAGCACGAAATAGATGATGCCGGTGGCGACCAGGGCCAGGCCGATCGGGGTCACCGAGAACAGCGACCAGGTCTCCATCTGCTGTTCGGCGGGCAGGGCCTTGTTGGAGGTCAGGATCAGGTCGTTGAGCAGGATCAGCGGCGAGGAACCGACCATGGTCACGGTGCCGCCGAGGATCGCGCAGAAGCCCATCGGCATCAGCAGGCGCGACATCGGCAGGCCGGAACGCGCCGAGATGCGCGAGACCACCGGCAGGAACAGCGCCGCCGCACCGACGTTCTGCATGAACGAGGAGATGAAGCCGACCGTCGAGGAGATGATCGGGATGATGCGCGCCTCGGTGGTGCCGCCGATCTTCAGGATGAAGCTGGCGACATGGCTCATCAGGCCGGTCTTGTCGAGGCCGGCGCCGATGATCATGACGGCGATGATCGACATGACCGCGTTCGACGAGAAGCCGTTGAACAGGTGCTTGGAATCGACCAGACCGGCGTCCAGGCCCATGAGCGGCGCGGCCAGGGAGGTCAGACCGAGGAGCACCATCACGGAGGCGGCCGCCACGTCGACGCCGACCACCTCGAACACGAACAGGTAGATGGTCAGCAGCAGGATGGCGACGACCCAGGCGATCTCGATGCTGGGCACGATGCTGGCCAGCCAGAGACCGGCCAGGCCGAAGATCACGGCGGCGATGATCTGCTTGCGCAGCGGGTTCGGGGGGGTGGTCGATTCGGTCGACGAAGTGCTCATTTGGCATGTCCTCGGCGGGTGCCGGATGGAAGGTAAAGGCGTGGTCAAGGCCCAAAAGCGCCGCATACTCGGATTTTCCAGGTTGTCACGCAATTGAATTATTTGTTGGTAATATTCCCTGATGGAATACAAAGATCTCCCCGACCTGGTCGAGCTGGCGACCTTGAAGGCGGTCGTCGAACTCGGCGGCGTGGCGCCGGCGGCACGTGAAATGTGCGTTGGGCAACCGGCCGTGACCAAACGTCTGCGCGCGCTCGATGCCCGCTATGGGGTGCCGCTGATGCATCGCGACGGACGGCGTCTGACGCTGAGTCGCGCTGGCGAGCGGGTCTATGCCTTTGCCCGCCTCGTGCTCGACCATCAAGCCTTGCTGGTGCGTGATCTGGAATATCTGCGCGAAGGCCGCAACAGTCTGCGCCTGGCGGCGTCACAGACCATCGGTGAGCACCTGCTTCCGAACCTGCTGCTGCGCTTCGCCGAGGCCCACCCGGAGTACCGCCTGGAGAGCAGCGTCGGCTATTCGCGCGATTTGCAGACGCAGTTGGCGACTGGCCTGGTCGGTCTGGCGCTGCTGGAACACGAGCCGGATCACCCCGACATCCTCGTGCAGAAGTGGCTGGAGGATGAGTTGCTGCTGGTCTGCGGGCGTTCGCACCCGCTCGCCGGTATCGATGAGCCGGTCACCATCACCGACGCCGCTAGGCTCCGGTACGTGCTGCGCGAACCGAAGGCCTCGGTGCGCGTGACCCTGGAGAAGGCCTTGGGTGATATCAACGCGCCGCCGCTGAACGTCGCCATGGAGGTCGGTGCAACCCAGACCATCGTCGAGATGCTGGAACACGGCAAGCATGTCAGCTTCATGCCGCGCTTCGTGGTCGCCGAGTCGTTGGTCGACGGCGAACTCGTGCATATCCGGATTGCCGGATTGCGCATCCTGCGCACGTTGTGGATCGCGCGTACCCGCTCGAACCTGCAAAACCCGGTGGCCGAGGCGTTCGTCGAGCTTCTGCGCGAGACATCATTGTAGGAACGGCTTCAGCCGCGATCGGGTTTGGGGCTCCGAGAACGGTCGATCGCGGCTGAACCCGCCCCTGCGGGGTGTTCGCTTCCGGTTTTCCCGACGATGGTGTGGCACTCGCCACGATGCTTGTTAGCCCTATGGGCCGGGCGTACAATGCGCGGCTTTGCGCCGGGCCTGTACGCCAAAGAGCGGGTTCGGTTTTGTCCACTCCTTACTTATCGGAGTCTCAAATCATGGCGATTTCCACTGAACAGAAAGCCCAGATCGTTGCCGACAACGCCCGTGGTACCGGCGACACCGGTTCCCCGGAGGTGCAGGTCGCGCTGCTGACCGCCCGCATCAACGATCTGACCGGCCACTTCGCCGATCACAAGAAGGACCACCATTCCCGCCGTGGTCTGCTGCGCATGGTCAACCAGCGCCGCAAGCTGCTCGACTACCTCAAGGGCAAGGATCAGGGCCGTTATCAGGACCTGATCGCCAAGCTCGGCCTGCGTCGTTAAGCGACGCCTCGCTCACCTCGCCCCATTCGCTCGACCAAAAAAGGGACCCTTAAGTGGCTGCCATCAAGAAAACCTTTCAGTTCGGCGAACACGCCGTAAGCCTGGAAACCGGGGAAATCGCCCGCCAAGCCGACGGCGCGGTCATCGTGAACATGGCCGATACCGTGGTGCTGGTCACCGTGGTGGCGTCGAAGAGCGCGGACCCGGGCCGCGACTTCTTCCCGCTGACCATCGATTACCAGGAGAAGACCTACGCCGCCGGCAAGATCCCGGGCGGCTTCTTCCGCCGCGAGGGGCGCCCGAGCGAGAACGAGATCCTGATCGCGCGCCTGTGCGATCGCCCGGTGCGGCCGCTGTTCCCGAAGGGCTTCACCAACGAGGTCCAGGTCATCGCCACGGTGATGTCCCTGAACAAGGAAATCGACACCGAGATCCCGACCATGCTGGGTGTCTCCGCCGCGATGTCGATCGCCGGTCTGCCGTTCAACGGCCCGGTCGGTGCCGCCCGTGTCGGTTACATCAACGGTCAGTACGTGCTGAACCCGACCCGCAGCCAGATGGCCGATTCGCAGCTCGATCTGGTCGTCTCCGGGACCGAGCAGGCCGTGCTGATGGTCGAGTCCGAAGCCAAGGAACTGCCGGAAGACGTGATGCTGGGCGCGGTCATGTTCGGTCACGAGCAGGCCAAGGTCGCCATCGCCGCCATCCGCGAGATGGCCGCCGAGGTCAACAAGCCGATGATCGCCTGGCAGGCCCCGGCTGCCGACGAGGCGCTGGCCAACGCCGTTGCCGCCGCCTGCAAGGACGACGTCATCGCCGCCTACCAGATCGCCGACAAGATGGACCGCTACGCGCGTCTGAACGAGATCCGCGCCAACGTCGCCGCGCAGCTGGCTGGCGGTGACGCCGCGCAGTGGGACGCCGCCACCGTGGTCGGCGCGGTCGAGAAGCTGGAGAAGAAGACCGTGCGCGGTCGCATCCTGTCCGGCGCCGCCCGCATCGACGGTCGCGACACCAGGACCGTGCGTCCGATCACCATCCGTACCGGCGTGCTGCCGCGTACCCACGGTTCCGCGCTGTTCACCCGTGGCGAGACCCAGGCGCTGGTCGTGACCACGCTGGGCACCACCCGCGACGCGCAGATCATCGACGCGCTGGAAGGCGAGCGTAAGGACAGCTTCATGCTGCACTACAACTTCCCGCCCTACTGCGTCGGCGAGACCGGTCGCGTCGGCAGCCCCAAGCGTCGCGAGATCGGCCACGGGCGCCTCGCCAAGCGCGGCGTGCTGGCGGTGCTGCCGAGCCAGGAAGAGTTCCCGTATGCGGTGCGCGTGGTCTCCGAGATCACCGAATCCAACGGCTCCTCCTCGATGGCTTCCGTGTGCGGCACCTCGCTGTCGCTGATGGACGCCGGCGTGCCGACCAAGGCCCCGGTCGCGGGTGTCGCGATGGGCCTGATCAAGGAAGGCGACAACTACGCTGTGCTGACCGACATCATGGGCGACGAGGATCACCTCGGCGACATGGACTTCAAGGTCGCGGGCACCGCCAACGGCGTCAACGCGCTGCAGATGGACATCAAGATCGACGGCATCACCAAGGAGATCATGGAGACCGCACTGGCCCAGGCCAAAGACGGCCGCCTGCACATCCTGGGCGAGATGGCCAAGGCGATCTCCGCGCCGCGTACCCAGATGTCCGAATACGCGCCGCGCATCACCACCTTCAAGATCAACCCGGAAAAGATCCGCGACGTCATCGGCAAGGGTGGCGCGACCATCCGTTCGATCACCGAGGAGACCGGTGCGGCCATCGACCTTTCCGACGACGGCACCGTGAAGATCGCCTCCGCCGACAAGTCCGCTTCCGATGCCGCCCGCAAGCGCATTGAGGACATCGTCGCCGAGGTCGAGGTGGGCACGATCTACGAAGGCAAGGTCGCCAAGATCATGGACTTCGGCGCCTTCGTGACCATCCTGCCGGGCCGTGACGGTCTGGTGCACATCTCGCAGATCTCCGACGAGCGCGTGGCCGCGGTCAGCGACAAGCTGTCCGAGGGCGACGTGGTCCGCGTCAAGGTCCTCGAGATCGACAAGCAGGGCCGTATCCGCCTGTCCATGAAGGCGATCGCCGAAGGCGAGTAAGCCTCGAGCTGGCCGCGTTACCCGAAAGCCCCCGGAGCGATCCGGGGGCTTTTTTGTTGGCACGGCGCATCGCTTGTTGATACGGCCTGAGGCGGGTGCTTGAGCGGGTTCGGGCAATGGCGACACGCCGGGCGATCACGCTGGTCCAGGCGCCTGCCGTTGGGTCGGCACGGATGTCGTCGTGGGGTGTCATGACGGGGTTGAGGCATCTCCCGAAGCCGCGCCATCGAGGTTGCTGATGTCGACCACCTTGGCAAACCCCGATACAGGGCCACCCGCGCACGGCGCTCCGCCAATGCCAGAAACGAAAAAGCCCCGATCCAGGGACCGGGGCTTCAACGTCAGAATCTAGTGGCGCTCCCTAGGGGATTCGAACCCCTGTTACCGACGTGAGAGGCCAGCGTCCTAACCACTAGACGAAGGGAGCGCGATGTACAGCATTCTTCGTCTGAGGCCGCCCTGTCGGGTGTCCCCGTCGCGAAGAGGCGCGTATTATACGCACGCTCGGAAGCCACTCAAGTGCCGTTTTCGAGTGCTGGGCAAACCAGGAATTTCAACCCTTACTTCGCTTTCCGGACCCTCGCCATTTCCAGTCCCACGATCATCCCCCGCGCGGAACACAACATCTCGCGCGCGAACATCAGCGAAGCCGCGTTAAAGACCCTGTACCGCCTGAAGGACGCCGGGTTCGAGGCTTATCTCGTCGGCGGTGGCGTGCGCGACCTGCTGCTCGGGCGCGAGCCGAAGGATTTCGACGTCGCCACCAACGCGCACCCGGAGGAGGTCAAGGACCTGTTCCGCAACTGCATCCTGGTCGGTCGGCGCTTCCGTCTGGCGCATGTGCGCTACGGTCGCGAGGTCATCGAGGTCGCCACCTTCCGCGCCCCGCATGACGCTATCGATGATGCCGATGACGCCGGCCGGGTAGATGAGGACAAGGGCCGCATCCTGCGCGACAACGTCTGGGGCGATCTCGAATCCGACGCCTGGCGGCGCGATTTCACCGTCAACGCGCTGTACTACAACGTCGCCGATTTCTCGGTGGTCGATTACACCGGCGGCATGGCCGACCTGCGTAGGGGCGAACTGCACCTGATCGGCGACGATGCGGAACAGCGTTACCGCGAGGACCCGGTGCGCATGCTGCGCGCGGTCCGTTTCGCGGCCAAGCTGGGTTTCCGCATCGCCGATGCCAGCGAGAGCAAGCTGTTCGAACTCGGCCGCCTGCTCGACGACATCCCGCCCGCGCGTCTCTACGACGAGGTCCTGAAGCTGTTCCTGGCCGGCCACGCGCTGAGCACCTACGAGCTGCTGCGCCATTACGGCCTGTTCGGTTACCTGTTCCCGCAGACCGAGGACAGCCTGACCAAGGAACACGACGGTTTCCCGATCACCTTCGTCGCCAAGGCGCTGCACAACACCGACGTGCGCGTGCGCAGCGACCAGTCGGTGACGCCGTTCTTCCTGTACGCGGCGCTGCTGTGGGAGCCGTATCAGGAGGAACTCGCCGCCTGCATCGAGGACGGCATGGACCCGTACGAGGCCCGTTTCGCGGCCTTCGAGGCGGTGATCCGCGCGCAGCAGGAAATCACCTCGGTGCCGCGCCGCTTCACCCAGCCGGTGCGCGAGATATGGGATCTGCAATCGCGTTTCGATCAGCGCAGCGGCAAGCGTCCGCTGCGTCTGGTCAGTCATCCGCGTTTTCGTGCGGCCTACGATTTCCTGTTGCTGCGTGGCGAGGCCGGCGAGGCGCTGGCGGAGCTGTGTTCCTGGTGGACCGATTTCATCGGCATGGACGAGGCGCAGCGCGAGATGTCGGTGCCGAAAGAGGATGGCGACAAGCGCCGTCGGCGTCGGCGGCCACGCCGCAGGAACGATTCCGCCGACGGTCCGGCGGACGGCGGTGAGTGATTCCGTCCGGGCGTTCATCGGCCTGGGCAGCAATCTCGACGATCCACTCGATCAGGTCCGTCGGGCCTGTCACGAACTGGCGCTGATTCCCGGCTGTGCCGATCTCCGCTGTTCCAGCCTGTACCGCAGCGCGCCGATGGGTCCGCAGGACCAGCCGCCCTACATCAACGCCGTCGCGATGCTGAGCACGACGCTCGAAGCGCCCGCCCTGCTGGACGCGCTGCAAGCCATCGAACAGGCTCATCACCGCGTCCGCGACGGTCAGCGCTGGGGCCCACGCACGCTCGATCTCGATCTGCTCCTGTACGGCGACAAAGTCATCGACAGCGCGCGTCTGCGGGTGCCGCACCCGGGCATCGCCGAGCGCGAGTTCGTGTTGCACCCGCTCGCCGAGATCGCCCCGGAAGTGTGCATTCCGGGCTACGCTTGCGCCCGGGAAATGGCGACCGGTTGCCCGTTGAACGGGATGCGCCGGCTGTCTCCGGATGAAACGATCTGACGGGGCGAACGTGACGAACAAGCTGCGGCATGTGGTCATCGAGGGGGCGATTGGGGTTGGCAAGACCTCGCTCGCGCGGCGTCTGGCCGAGAGTCTGGACGGCGAGACCCTGCTCGAACGTCCCGAGGACAATCCATTCCTGGACCGCTTCTACGCGGAGCCTGGCCGGCACGCGCTGGCCACCCAGCTCTCCTTTCTCGTGCAGCGCACCATGCAGATGCAGCAGCTGCGCGAGGGCGATCTGTTCCGCCCCCGTATCGTTTCCGATTTCCTCATCGCCAAGGACCGCCTGTTTGCGGAGGTCACGCTCGACGACAAGGAATTCGAGCTCTACGAGCAGGTCTACCGGCACATGGTCTCCGATGTGAAGCACCCGGATCTGGTGGTCTACCTCCAGGCGCCGGTAGGCGTGCTGCAGGAACGCATCGCGCGGCGCGGTCGGCGCATGGAGCGCAACATCAGCGATGAATATCTGGCTGCATTGAGCGATGCCTACAATCGCTTCTTCCACGCCTACGAGGAGAGCCCGTTGCTGATCGTGAACGCATCCGGCTTCAACCCGGTGGAGGACGACACCGATTACCAGAACCTGCTCGACGTGATCCTGAACATGCGCGGCGGGCGCCAGTTCTATAACCCGCTGCCGGCGGCCTGGGGCTGAGCCGATGAGTTACGCGAACCCCGAAGCGCCCCGCCGCAAGGTCACCGTGCGCACGCTGCGCGCGATGAAGCAGGCCGGCGAGCCGATCGCGATGCTGACCGCCTACGATGCCAGCTTCGCACGCGTCGCGGACGCGGCGGGCGTCGATGTGGTGCTGGTCGGCGACTCGTTGGGCATGGTCATCCAGGGCCACGACACCACCCTGCCGGTCAGCGTCGACGACATCGTCTATCACGGTCGCGCGGTCGCGGCCGGACTCGATCACGCGCTGCTGCTCGCCGACATGCCGTTCCTGAGCTTCCGCGACGAAGCCCGGGCGGTCATCAACGCCGGGCGTTTCATGCAGGAGGCGGGCGCGCAGATGGTCAAGCTGGAAGGCGGTGTTGCCCAGCTGGGCGTGGTCGAGGCGCTGGTCGGGCAGGGCATTCCGGTCTGCGCGCACCTTGGACTCAAGCCGCAGTCGATCCACAAGCTCGGCGCCTATCTGGTGCAGGGCCGCGAGCGCGACGCCGCCGAACACATGCTGCTGGAAGCGCGTGAGCTGGAAGACGCCGGCGCCGACATGCTGCTGCTCGAATGCGTTCCCGCCGCTCTCGCCGAACGCATCAGCAAGGCCGTCGACATCCCGGTCATCGGCATCGGTGCCGGCGTCGGCTGCGATGGCCAGGTGCTGGTGCTGCACGATGTGTTGGGCATCACCCCCGGCAGGCCGCCACGCTTCGTGAAGGATTTCATGGCCGGCGCAGGCTCGATCCCGGAGGCGATCGTCGCCTATGTGCAGGCGGTCAAGATGCGGCAGTTTCCTGGTCCTGAGCATTGCTTCGATTAGTTTTTAGTACGGCTTGGAGCCGATAAACAAACGTGAGTATTGCGCCTGCGCGAAGATTGGCCGAGGCAGCATCATGCTGGTTACACCATGAGTATTTGTGTTTGCGCGCTGGATTGTTCGATGAGGCCGCTCTGAAGTTCGTCATCGGGCAGGTGCTGAGCTCTTTTCCCTCGGATAAGCCGGCTCGCGTCTGGAGTGGTGTGGATCATCCTGTCCTAGCCGACTATGCAACTAACAGGAAGCCAGAGATTGATTTCGCTCTGTGCGACCTCGCAGGGAATGATCGAGGTGATATTCGTGTGGCAGTTGAAGTGAAATGGGCTGACTCGGGCCACTGTACTCCCCGCAATATCATGTCCGATGTATGGCGTTTATGCGTCTTGGCTGGTTATTTAAAAGACAAACAAGTAGATGCTGATTGTATTTTGGTAATTGCTGGAACGAAGGGAAAAATAAAAGAGATGATTCGGAAACGCCCTTTTATTGGTCTAGGGAGCCTTCCAACTGCATCGGGTCGCCAAAAAATAATTTACCCCGAGGTTTTTGGTGCCGGTGGCAAAGATGGGTGGCGAGATCTTTTTATGGCTAACAAAAATAAAGATAAAGCGATGCGAGAAGCCTACGATTTCATCAGCGTGCCGAAAATAGGGGTGACCTTTCATGCAGGAATCCCTGCGATCAACTTAACGGGAGACTCGACTCGATCATCCGACAGCGCGGTGAAGTTCCACGCGATGGCGTGGTCGATACAGTCTCTATGACTGAGAGACCTTGATGAAAGTTGTCGAGGGTATATCCGCATTACGCTCACAGGTCCGCGCTTGGCGTGCTGCGGGCGAGCGCGTCGTATTGGTTCCGACCATGGGCAATCTGCATGCGGGCCATCTGCGCCTGGTGGAGGTCGGGCGGGAACATGGCGAGCGGATCGTCGCGTCCGTGTTCGTGAACCCGACCCAGTTCGGCGCGGGCGAGGATTTCGACAAATATCCACGCACGCTGGATGCCGATGCGAAGGGACTGCAAGGCGCCGGCGCCGATCTGTTGTTCGCGCCGCCGACCGAGGCGATCTATCCGGGCGGTGTCGCGTCCGCCACCATCGTGGAGCCGCCGCCGGAGCTGGCGAACATCCTCTGTGGCGCCTTTCGTCCGGGCCATTTCCGGGGCGTCGCTACCGTGGTCGCCAAGCTGTTCAATCTGGTTCAGCCCGATGTCGCCGTGTTCGGCGAGAAAGACTTCCAGCAACTCATGATCATCCGCCGGCTGACGACGGACCTGAATTTCCCGATCGACATCGTCGGTGTGCCGACGGTGCGGGAAGCGGACGGGCTCGCGATGAGCTCGCGCAACGGTTATCTGAGTGTGGATGAACGCGCCATTGCACCAGCTCTGCATGGCTGTCTGGTCGACGCCGCAGACAGATTGCGGGCCGGGGTGCTGATCGACGATGTCGAGTGCGGGACGATCCGGGCGGTGGACGGGGCCGGCCTGCGTTGCGAGTACGTCAGTGTGCGTCGGGCCGCCGATCTCGGTGATCCCGGCCCGTCGGATAAAAATCTGGTCATCCTTGTTGCCGCGCGCCTGGGCGCTGCGCGGCTGATCGATAACCTGCGCTGTAATCTGAACTGAACACGGCGGTTCGCCTTAGTCATGCCGGGAGAAGGGGCGTGAGAGGAATCCGTTCCTTGTGGGATTTATGGCGCTGGCGGACACGGAGTCAGCGCTGCCCGCGCTGTAATCTGTGTTACCCGGTCGAGGCCGAGCACTGCCCTCACTGCCATCACCTCGACGATCTGAAGTTGGTCCTGTTCCGGGCAAGTGTCGAAGAGGATCGGCGGCGCAATGCGTCCCTGGGTCGTACCTTGTTTTTGCTCGCGTTGCTGGTTTTGGCGTTGATGTTCTGGTGGTCTCGTTGACGGTTCGTTTGCGGATTCCTGTTTACATTGTTTGTTTAATCGCGGTTGCAATGGTTTGCGAATCTGCAAGGCTTCAGGCTGATTCAACAGGAAATGAAGGCCGACCATGAAGTTACCCCCGGGCGCCAGTCCCGCCATCGAACGCTTGCTGCATCACTGCCACGTACGCAGCGTGGCCAGCAAGACGGTGGTCATCCGCGATGGGCACGATCAGGACACGCTGAGCTACATCCTGTCCGGCTCGGTCAGCGTGATGCTCGACAACCGGGAGGGCCAGGAGATGATTCTGGAATACCTGCATCGCGGCGATTTCTTCGGCGAGACCGGCCTGTTCGAGAGCAATGTGCGCAGCGTGTCGGTGGTCACCCGCGAGGCCTGCGAGATCGCGCAGATCAGTTACGACGCCTTTCTGCGTGTGGTCCGCGACGACGTCGAAATCCTGCTCGAACTGGCAGGCCAGTTGTCCGCCCGCCTGCGCAAGGCCAACCGCAAGATCGCCCGTTCCGCCTTCATCGACGTCACCAGCCGCATCGCCTACGCCCTGATGGACCTGGCCCGCCAGCCGGAGGCGATGTCGCACCCGGATGGCACGCTGGTGAAGATTTCCCGGCAGGAGATCGGCCGCCTGATCGGTTGCTCGCGCGAGATGGCGAGCCGCGCGGTCAAGGAACTCGAGGATCGGGGCTTCATCACCGCGCACGGCAAGTCGATCATCCTGCTCGGCGCCTGGGACCCGAAGCGCCACAGCGATCACAGCGCCTTCCCCGGCGTGCAGGCCGACGATTCCCTGGTCAGCTTCGAGCACGCGCCGCAGGACGATTGAAGGCGGTGACCCGTGGGCCCGGTCGACGGGCTCAGTGACGGGCTTTCAGCACCTGCCGCAGCGGCCCCAGGTCCCAGAACATCTCTTCCTTGAGGCTCGCGGCGTCGTCCTTCAGCGTGCCGGATGCGGTGTAGAAGGCGAAGTCCGCCGGCACGTCGTTGACGCCGCCATCGGCGGCGAACACCTCGCTGGTGACGAGTTCCTCGATGTAGGGAGTGATCCTGTCGATCTCCCCGGCATCCATGTCCGCAAGCAGGCCGAGGCGCTCACGTTCCGCCGCCAGCCAGGCCGGGTCCGCGTTGATCCGCGCCCACACGTCGAGCAGCGTCGCGATCAGGGCTTCGAGTTTCGCGTGGTGGGTGGCGATGTAGGTCTCGCTGGCGAACAGCGCCTCGTCGGTGGCGCGCACGTCGCCCATCGGCAGCACCTTGAAGCGCTCGGGGGCCTGGGCGAGCACCATGCGTTTGCGTTCGGCATCCAGTACCGTGGCCTTGATGCGGCCGGACAGCATGGCGTGCGCGCGGGTGCCGGAGCCGGGCAGGTAGTTCATCTTGCTGTAGCGGATGCCGTGGCGTTCGGCCAGCACGTTCAGCAACGCCTCCGTGCCGGAGCCGGGACCGTGCGCGTACATCTCGATGCCGTCCAGGTCCGCCCAGTCCTGGTAGAACTCCGTGTTGACGACCGGAAAGAACGCGAGGCGGCTGAGCTGGAAGAACATCCGCACGGGCAGGTTGCCATCCTGGATCGGCTTGTATGGCGTGCCCATGCCGATGTCGGCGAGATCGGCGGCGAGCGCCTGCAACACGATGTTCTCGGAGTTCAGGTAGCTCACCTCGATGTCGAGGCCGCGTTCCCGCATGTGTTCGATCGCCACCATGATCGGCAGCATGCCCTTGCCGGGCAGGTCGTTGAGCGCGATGCGGATGGGGCGGCCGGTCTCGGCGGCGAGGCCGGATGCCGGTCCGGCGGCCAGCAGGATCAACGTCAGCATGGCGCGGACGAACACGGAGATCGGCCTGGACGGAACGCGAGGGCGAGGGGACATCGGATGACCTTCATCGGGGTGTTGTCGGGCCCGGCAAAGTTGGCCCAGGAGCCGGGTCCGCGCAAGCCCCGGGCGCACGACGGACTTGTCCCCGAGCGTGTACGCTGTGCCGGTTTGTCGGGTCGTCGAATCAAGGGTGTTGCGTGTCGCTGAGAACAAAACTCGTCATAGCACTGCTGGTCATCGAGGTGCTGGTGACCGTCGCTTCCGCGTGGGGCGTGCGGCAGGCCGCGCTGACCCAGTTGCGCGCGGATCTGGTCGAGCGCGCGCACCTGCTGGCCACCACGGTCAATGACGCCGTCAACGCGACGCGGCAGGCCGACGCCATCCGCGTGGCGGTGGAGGACATCACCAACAAGTCGGCGGCGGTGCACGGCATCTCGGTGGCCACCAAAAACCCGTTCACGATCTGGGCGTCCAGCCTGCACGCCGAGAACCCCGGCGATACCGTCACCACGCACATGCTCAAGGCCTTGTCCGAGGCCATTCGTACCGGGTTGTTCGGTCACTGGTTCGACGCCGACGGCGACCTGATCATGGTCCAGCCGCTTTGGAAGGACGCCATGGAGGAAGGTTATGCAGGCATTCCCCTGAATCGCATGTACGCCCATGTCGATTTCGCCGCCGGTGCCGACGTGGTTCCGCCCGCGTCCCTGCCGTTCGAGGCCGACTCGGTGATCGCGGTGCCGCAGGCCTATTTCCAGGGCGCGGTCTATCTGCGCTTCGACTGGACCACTGTCAAGGAACGCGCCGGCACGGTGCTGTGGGCGGCGGCCGGCATCACCCTGGCCGGTCTGTTGATCATGGCGATCCTGACCTGGCTGCTTGTCCGTCGCCTGGTGCTGCGGCCCATGGATGAGATGCGCGAAGCGATCCGCCAGCAATCCGCGGGGCATCTCGAGCACCGCGTCACCAACCTCGGCGACGACGAATTCGGCCAGCTCGCGCGCGCTTTCAACGCCATGCTGGAAAACCTCGGTCAGCGTGACCAGCGCCTGCGCAACATCGTCGACAACCTGCCCATCGGCCTGGCCCTGCACGGCCCGGAGGGCGATGAACTGCTGAGCAACCAGCAGTATCGGAACTGGCGGGCCCAGGGGCTGTTCGGTCATGCCGCCGTCTGGTTGGGCGATGAGCAGTGCGCCAACGTCCGGACGGGTACGGTGTGCGCCTGGGATCACGACGAGGCTGCGTCCGACGGCCGCGTGTCGAGCTTCAGCACGGTGGCATTTCCGGTCGTGGTGCGGGGCGAGCGCGTCGAGGAATTCGGCACCGCCAGCATCGACATCACCGCGCGCAAGGCTCTGGAACGGGAACTGATCGACGCCAGGTTGCAGGCGGAAGCGGCCAATGCCGCCAAATCCCGTTTCCTGTCCAGCATGTCGCACGAATTGCGCACGCCGTTGAACGCGCTGATCGGCTTCACCGAGTTGTTGCAGGTCGGTGTCGACGAAGCCGAGCGCGTGGAATTCCTGCGCCATATGGAACGCGCCGGTCGCCACCTTCTGACCCTGGTGAACGAGGTGCTGGATCTCGCCCACGTCGAGTCTGGCCGGCTGCGTCTGAGCATCGAGGATGTGCGTGTGCGCGACGTCTTCGATGCATGTCGCGAGCTGGCCAGGCCGATCGCGGACCGTTACCGGGTGACGGTGCAGATCCAGGACGCCAACCCGGCGCTGCGGGTCCGCGCCGACCATACGCGGCTCAAGCAGGTCCTGCTGAACCTGATCAGCAACGGCATCAAGTACAACCATGCCGACGGCCTGGTGGTGGTGTCGGCGAGTGTCGACGGCGAGCGGGTGCGTATCGATGTCAGCGACACCGGCAAAGGCATTCCGGAAGAGAGCCGGGGCCGCGTGTTCGAGCCGTTCGAACGTCTGGGCGCGGCCGACGGCACGATCGAGGGGAGCGGCATCGGCCTCGTGTTCAGCCGGCGCATCGTCACCTTGATGGACGGCGAGATCGATTTCGACAGCGAGCCGTCGCGAGGCAGCCGTTTCTGGGTGCGCCTGCCCCGCGCCAGCGGCGCGGAGCCGACGATCGAGGTGGTGGATCCGGCCCCGCCCGTCGCGCGGGCGCCGCTGACCGATGGGCGCGTGCGCCTGCTCTATATCGAGGACAACCCGTCCAACCGGGAGCTGATGGATAGCGTCATCGAGAGCCAGACCGATTACATCCTGCACAGCTTCGCCACGCCGCAGGAAGGTCTGGCGGCACTGGATGCGTACCATCCCGACCTGATCCTGCTCGACATCAACCTGCCCGACATGGACGGCTTCGAGGTGCTGCGTGTCCTTCGGGAACGCGCGGACACGGCGACCGTGCCGGTGATCGCGGTCAGCGCCAACGCGATGCCGGGCGATGTCTCGGAAGGGCTCGCGGCGGGCTTCGATGCTTACGTTCCCAAGCCGTTCCGCATCAACGAATTGCTGGCTCTGCTCGCGGCGCATCTGCAAATGCGCAAGAACGCCAGCCATCTCTGAGCCGCCGTCGCGCCACCAAGCGTTGCAAGAGGGTGTTTACAAAAGGCGATTCGGAGTCCGTGCTACAGGTAGGAGCGGCTTCAGCCGCGATCGGCACCCGGAATGATCGTTGCCGCCCATCGCGGCTGAAGCCGCTCCTACAGATCGCGGATTCACGGCCCCTGTCCACAGCCCCGATCCACAGGTGTTGTAAACGCCCTCTGAGCCGTCCCTGAATCGATCAGAGATTCCATAACTCGTGAACCCGTTCACGAATCGCCCCGACGCTTTCACTCATTCTTGTCACGCAGGCTCCGCGTCTTCCCCTTTGAGGGCGCGCGGCGCCTTCGGGCATGCCGACATGGCCCCGGCATCCCCCGATCACGAAAGGACAAGAAAATGCCTGTGCAAACGAAGCTTCACCCGGTGGCCGTCGTCCTGTTGCTCGCCGTGCTCGGCGGCTGTAACGCGACCCGGCCGGACCAGGCTGACGCCAGCCCGGAACCCGTCGATTCGATCGGTCGCATGGTCGACCTCGGCGACGGCGTGGCCGCGCGCGGCGAACCCGAGACGGCGCTGGCGATCTACGAGCGCGCGCTCGCCAAGGCACCGACCCATCGCGGCGCGCTGCTCGGCAAGGGCCGCGCGCTCACCGACCTCGGTCGCCACGCGGAAGCGGAGCGCACTCTGCGCGAGGCCCGCGACCGGCATCCGGACAGCGGTCTGGTGCTCGCGGCCTATGCACGTCTGCTGATCGGGACCGGACGCGCCGAGATCGCCGTCAGCGAACTGGACAACTACCTCGGCACGCACCCGCTCGGCGACGACGGGCTATGGAATCTGAAGGGACTGGCACTCGACACGCTGCGTCGCCACGCCGATGCCGAGCAGGCCTATGCGCAGGGTCTGGCGCGTACCCCGCAGTCGGTCTCGTTGCGCAACAACCTTGCCTACAGCCTGATCCTGCAGGGCGAGTACGCGCGCGCCGCCGACGTGCTGCAAGGCCTGATCGATACCGAGGGCGGCCAGCCACGCCATCGCCAGAATCTGGCCCTGGCCTATGGACTGGCCGGCAACGATCGGCGCGCCCGCGAGGTTGCCCGGGTCGATCTGCAGGGCGATGCGATCGAGCGCAACCTGGCCTACTACCAGTGGCTGCGCGAACTGCCGTCGCCGACGCGTTATCAGGCGTTGTTGCGGAGGCCGTGATGATGCCGCGTCGGGCGACGCTGACGGTGCTGGTCGCGGCGCTGCTGATGAGCGGCTGCGCGACCCGTGCGCCGTTGCCCGATGCGGTCGCCGCCGACCCGCCGGTGAGCGATGTCGCACCGGCCTTCGCATCCGCCCCGGCGGTCGATGTGCAAGGCCTCGCCGCGTTGCGGGAACAGGCTGACGTTGCCGAGCGGGCGGGGGACTGGGCCGCCGCTGTGCTTGCGCATGCCGGGGTGGTCGCGGTCGCGCCCCGCGATCTGGATGCCCTGATCGGGCTCGCGGAAGGCTATCGCCGCGTCGGCAAGCCGCTGGAGGCCGAACTGACTTGGCGCGCGGCGCGGGATGTCGACGCCAGAGACGGGCGCGTCGTGCTCGGTTTCGCGGCCTTCCTGACCAGCGTTGGTCGCGCCCGGGAAGCCCTGACAACCCTGGCACCACGGGTGCACGCC
Source organism: Gammaproteobacteria bacterium (assembly GCA_024234895.1). Lineage (GTDB taxonomy): Bacteria > Pseudomonadota > Gammaproteobacteria > JACKNK01 > JACKNK01 > JACKNK01. Next base: position 41,315 of record JACKNJ010000004.1, on the reverse strand, counting down.
GCCGGCCTCGCCGGTACCGTCGATCCGGGTGAGCGCACCTATGCGCTGGCCGGCGCGGCCTACGACCGGCTGGGCGATCACGCCGCCGCCGAGAGCATCTACCGGCGCGGTCTGCGCGTGCACAAGGATTCTGTGCAACTGCGCAACAACCTCGCGTTCTCGATGATCCTGCAAGGTCGCCCGCACTACGCCGCCGTGCTGTTGCACGACCTGGAGAAGGCCGGTCTGGCCGGTCCGAAACAGCGCCGCAATCTGGCCCTGGCCTGGGGCCTGGCGGGGCGCGCGGATCGCGCCGCCGAGGTGGCCGGCAAGGACCTCGACGCAGCGGCGGTGCAAACCAATCTGGGCTACTACGCGTGGTTGCGGGAACTCGATCCGGCGCAACGTCGACAGGCGCTGCTGGCCGGTTGAGCAAGTTACTATCCGGGGCATGATTGCGCTCCGTTCGTTCGCGCCCACCCCGCCGGACATGACCTTGACTGCCGATGCCCGTCTGCTCGCGGACGGCGCGCTCGCGCTGCATTACGCACTGCGCTCGGATTCGGTTCCGCTGATCATTCCCGAAGCGGCGCCGTCGGCTTCGCCGGTCAACGGGCTCTGGCAACACACCTGTTTCGAGGTCTTCGTGCAGGGCGAGGACGCCCCCGGCTACGCGGAATTCAACTTCTCGCCGTCCTCGCAGTGGGCCGCCTACCGGTTCGCGGCATATCGCGAGGGCGGGGTGGCGCTGGCGATGACCGATCCCGGTGTCGATTGCCGCGTGGACCATCCGCGCCTGACTCTCGATGTGACCCTCGCCGCGGCGGTGCTGCCGCCCGGTTCGCGGCTGCGCATCGGCCTAACGGCGGTGCTTGAAGCGGACGACGGCAACCTGTCTTATTGGGCGCTGACCCATACCGGCGAGCGGCCCGACTTCCATCGCGCCGATGCCTTCATCCTGGAACTGACCCGTTGATGCTGACCGGACTCGATCGCCTGCTGGCCGAACCTTCCCTGCGCGCGCCGCTGCGGGGGCGCCGCGTCGCGCTGCTTGCGCATCCGGCCTCGGTCACCGCCGACCTGCGGCATGCGCTTGACGCACTCGCCGAACTCCCCGATCTCGAATTGAGCGCGGCCTTCGGCCCGCAGCACGGTCTGCGCGGCGACAAGCAGGACAACATGGTCGAGTCGCCGGATTACGACGATCCGATTCATGGCATTCCGGTGTTCAGCCTGTACGGCGAGGTGCGCCGCCCGACCGCCGCGATGATGGACAGCTTCGACGTGCTGCTGGTCGACATGCAGGACTTGGGCTGCCGCATCTACACCTTCATCACCACGCTGCGCTACGTGCTCGAAGCCGCTGCCGAATACGGCAAGTCGGTGTGGGTGCTGGACCGCCCGAACCCCGCCGGTCGCCCGGTCGAAGGGCTCACGCTGCGGCGCGGCTGGGAGAGCTTCGTCGGCGCCGGGCCGATGCCGATGCGCCACGGCCTGACCCTCGGCGAACTCGGCCACTGGTTCATCGCCACGCTGGAGCTGGACGTCGATTACCGCGTGATCGCGATGCGGGGCTGGGCGCCGGACGCGGCACCGGGCTACGGCTGGCCGTCGGGTGAACGCGCCTGGATCAATCCCAGCCCGAACGCGCCCAACCTCTCCATGGCCCGCTGCTATGCCGGCACCGTGATGCTCGAAGGCACGACCTTGTCGGAAGGGCGGGGCACCACGCGCCCGCTGGAACTGTTCGGCGCTCCGGACATCGACGCCGGCGCCCTGATCGCGGCGATGCGCGACCTCGCGCCGCACTGGCTGTCAGGGTGCACGCTGCGGGAATGCTGGTTCGAACCGACCTTCCACAAGCACGTCGGCAGACTTTGCGCGGGGGTGCAGATTCACGTCGAGCAACCCGGCTATGATCATGCGGCGTTCAAGCCGTGGCGGGTGCAGTCGCTGGCCTTCAAGGCCCTGCGGCAGTTGCAGCCGGACTATCCGATCTGGCGCGATTTCCCCTACGAGTACGAACGCGACCGCCTCGCGATCGACCTCATCAACGGCAGCGAGCTGCTGCGCGAGTGGGTTGACGATCCGGACGCGACCCCCGCCGATCTCGATGCCGTTGCCAATATCGACGAAGCCGCGTGGCGCGAGGCGCGCCAGCCGTATCTGCTCTATTAGTCCCCAGGAGCGGCTTCCGCCGCGATCGGCGATCCGAGAATCCCGCCGCCGATCGCGGCTGAAATCTGCTCCTGCCAAGTGAATCCCCACCGCCGACGTGAAGTTGGCGGTTTCCATCATCGATGATCTCCGCCTTTCCAGGTTCGGTTTCCGCCATGCCTGCCCAAGCCCAATTCACCCCGCCCGCCCCTGAATCCGACCCGGTCCTGCTCCGTGTCCGCGACCTGCACACCTGGTTCGGACGGGGCGACAGGACCGCGCGCGCCGTCGACGGCGTCGATTTCAATCTCCGCCGGGGCGAGACGTTCGCGCTGCTCGGCGAATCCGGCTGCGGCAAGTCCATGACCGCGCTGTCGATCATGCGACTGGTGCCGGAACCGGCCGGGCGCATCGTGTCCGGCTCGATCATCCTGGATGACGAGGACCTGCTGCGCCTGCCCGAATCCGCGATGCGCAAGCTGCGCGGCGGACGCATCGGCATGATCTTCCAGGAGCCGATGACCTCGCTGAATCCGGTCATGACCATCGGCAAGCAGATCGGCGAGAGCGTCGTGCGCCACACCGCGCTGCGCGGCGCGGCGGCGCGGGCGCGCGTCATCGAGCTGCTCGATCAGGTCGGCATCCCCGATCCGGCCAGACGTGCCGACGAGTACCCGCACCAGCTTTCCGGCGGCATGAAGCAGCGCGTGATGATCGCGATGGCCCTGGCCGGCGAGCCGGACCTGCTGATCGCCGACGAGCCGACCACGGCGCTGGATGTCACCATCCAGGCCGAGGTGCTCGGTCTGCTGCGCGGACTCCAGCAGGAACGCGGCATGGCGATCCTGCTGATCACCCACGATCTCGGCGTGGTCGCGCAGATGGCAGATGAGGTCGCGGTGATGTACGCCGGGCAGATCGTCGAGCGCGCCACCCGGGAAAGGTTCTTCGAGCGCCCGCTGCACCCGTACAGCCGCAAGCTGTTCGAATCGCTCCCGGACGGCGCGCACCGCGACGCGCCGCTGGCCGTGATCCGCGGTTCGGTGCCATCGCTGCGCCAGGAATTCGGCGGCTGCCGCTTCGCCGATCGCTGCGATTTCGTGCAGGAGGACTGCCGCGCCGAGCCGGTGCCGATCGCGCGACCGGAGCCGGCCCACGGCGTGCGCTGTCTCTACTGGGGCGCCGCCGAGCAGGCCGAGCGCGCGGGCATCCGGCGCGAGGCGCGGGTCGTCAAGCCGAGCGAGCCGCTGCTGAAGGTCCGCGACCTCAAGGTGCACTTCCCGATCCGCAAGGGCTTGTTGCAGCGCACGGTCGGGCAGGTCCGCGCCGTCGATGGCCTGGACCTGGACCTGTCCGCCGGTCGCACCGTCGCCGTGGTCGGCGAATCCGGCTGCGGCAAGACCACCGCCGCCAAGGCCATCCTGCAACTGCTGCGCCCGACCGCCGGCTCGGTCGAATTCCGGGGCGAGGAACTCACCCGGCTGAGCGAACGCGCCTTGCGCAGGCGTCGCCGCGATTTCCAGATCATCTTCCAGGACCCGTATTCATCGATGAACCCGCGCATGCGCGTCGGCGACATCGTCGCCGAGGGCCTGGTCGTGCAGGGCGAGAAGGGCGACACGAACGCCCGCGTCGCGGAACTGCTGCGCCAGGTCGGCCTGCCCGAGGACGCCGCCAGCCGCTATCCGCACGAATTCTCCGGCGGCCAGCGCCAGCGCGTCAGCATTGCCCGCGCCCTCGCGCTCAAGCCCGGCCTGATCGTCTGCGACGAGCCGACCAGCGCGCTGGACGTGTCCGTGCAGGCGCAGATCCTGAATCTGCTGCGTCAGCTCCAGGCCGACCTGAACCTCGCCTATCTGTTCATCACCCACAACATCGGCGTGGTGTCCTATCTGGCGCATGACGTGGTGGTCATGTACCTGGGTCGCGTGGTCGAGCAGGGTCCGGTGGAGATCGTGCTGAACGCCCCCGCGCATCCGTACACGCAGGCCCTGCTGTCGGCGGTGCCCGGCATCGAGGACGATGGCCGCGAGATCATCCGCCTGCACGGCGACATGCCATCGCCCAGCGCCCCGCCGGACGGTTGTCACTTTCATCCCCGTTGCCCCCGGGCGATGGCGGTCTGCCGGCAAAGCTATCCTGAGGCGAAGCGTCTCGCCGACGGTCGCCTGGTGGCCTGCCATCTGGACTAGGCTTTGGCCCCCCGTGCATGGCGGACGGGAGATTTGTGGCGGGCGGGGGCCGGTCGAAAACGCTCAAGGAAATCGCGACATGACATCACGCAATCACACTGTCCGGCCCGCTCGTGCGGGTATTGCATCGGCGTTGCTCGGCACGGCGATCATCGGCTTCGCACCGCTGGCCCCGCTGGCCGATCCGCCCCCGCTTGCGGCCGAAACGCTGCTTGCCGAGGCGGGAAGGACGATTCCGGACATCGCCACGTTCGATCTGCAGGCGCTGCTCGCCAAGCAGCCGGAGACGGTGGTCATCGATGTCCGCAGCCATGACGAGCTGGCCCGGCTCGGCGGCATGATCGACAGCCCGAACACGTTCAACATCCCGCGCGGCTGGCTGGAATTCCGCATGCCGACGACGGTGCCGGACAAGGACACGCCGATCGTCGTCTACTGCGGCCGGAACGAACGCAGCCCGCTGGCGGCGCTGACCCTGAAGGCGATGGGGTACACCAATGTCCGCAATTATCCGGACGGCTTCTTCGTCTGGCGCGATGCCGGCATGCCGGTGTACAGCTTCGATCGTGCCCCGGATTCCTTCCTCTACAGCACACCGGTCGAGGTCGTGCCGGGGGTCTGGTCCGCGATCGGCGCCACCCAGCCGCGCACCTACGAGAACTCCGGCCACAACAACAACCTGTCCTTCGTGATCACCGGGGAAGGCGTGCTGGTCATGAACGCGGGCGACAACTACCTGCTCGCGGAGGCGCTGCACAACGAGATTCGCAAACGCACCGATCAGCCGGTGCGCTGGGTGGTGCTCGAGAACGGTCAGGGCCACGCCATGCTCGGCACCGACTACTGGCAGAAGCAGGGCGCGCGGGTCATCGCGCACGTCGATGCGCTGCATGAAATCGAGAAGCACGGCGCGACCGTGATCGACAACATGCGTGGCCGCCTGCGCGACAAGTCCATGAACACCGTGCTGGCCAAGCCGGACGAGACCTTCACCGACGAGAAGATCATCGAGATGGGCGGCACGCGTTTCGAGATCCGCCGCATGGGACCGGCGCACAGCCCCGGCGACATCTCCGTCTGGCTGCCGAAGCAGAAGGTCATGATCGCCGGCGACGTCGCCTTCCATCAGCGCATGCTGCCGGTGTTCGAGCACACCGATACCGCCGCCTGGCTGGAGACCTGGGCGGTGTTCGAATCCTATGAGCCCGAGGTCGTCATCCCCGGTCATGGCGATCCCACCGACATGGCGACCGTGACCCGCGATACGGTCGGCTACCTGCGCTATCTGCGTGGCGAGATCGCCAAGGTCCTGGAAAACGGCGGCGACCTGCAGGCCGCCTATGGCATCGATCAGTCGCAGTACAGATATCTGCATACGTACCGGGAACTCGCGCGTTTGAACGCGGAGAAGGTCTTCCGGGCGATGGAGTTCGAATAGGACTGCCAGCCCCGCGTTGCCCATGCGGGAGCGTGGACTTCCAGGCGCGGCGTGTCCGCCGGGATATGGCGGGCGCGGCGAACGGCATCGAACGCGAATGAATCAGCCGCTGCGGGTCGCCATGCTGGCAACGCCATACTTCCGGAGCAAAGCCGAATGATCGACTGGCACATCCACGACACCCCCGACGAGGTCGCCGACGCGGTTTTGGCCGAGCTGCTGGCGAAAGCCGGGGCCGCCATTCGCGCGCGGGGCCGCTTCGTGATCGCCCTGTCCGGCGGCGGCACGCCGCAGGCGGTCTACGACAGACTCGCCGCCGACCAGACGATCGACCTGTCGAAATGGGTGCTGCTCTACGCCGATGACCGCTGCGTGCCGGTGGGCAACACGCTGCGCAACGACGTGGCCGTGGTGCGGGCGGGCCTCGCGAATCGCGCCGCCGCGCACCTGTCGATGCCGACCGAACTCGGTCCGGACGGCGGCGCCCGCCTCTACGCGCGGATGATCGCGCCGTTCCTGCCGCTGGACATGGCTTATCTGGGCATGGGGCCGGACGGTCACACCGCGAGCCTGTTCCCCGGCCACGACCTGGACCCGGATGCCGTCGTCGTCGGTGTGCGCGAGTCCCCGAAACCCCCGCCGGAACGGGTCAGTCTGGGGCTGTCGACCCTGCTCGCGGCGCGCGAACGCGTGGTCCAGGTCACCGGTGCGGGCAAGGCGGAGGCCGTGTCGCGCTGGCGGGCCGGTGAACCATTGCCGATCGCGCGGGTGTGTTCGCCGGGTGCGGCGGTGTTCATGGACCGGGATGCGGCAGGCGATGCGGGCGCGGGTGGATAACCTTTCCGATTGCCGCCGATTACGCGCGCCGCTTCACGGATGATCTCGCGACCGGCGCCACCGTCACGGTTGGGCGCCGACACCGAAAACTGACTGGAGAGGCGCAAACCGATGGCCAGATATCTGTTCACCCATGACCGCAAAGACAACAGCTTCCCCGAGCGCTACCGGGTGGTGAGCGCCGCCGATGACGCGGAATTTCTGCGCAAGTCGGAGCAGTTGACCGGGACGATCCCCGATACCGAGGCCATCGAGTTCCTCGACAAACTGATGGCCCGCTGCGCGGCGGAGGGGTCGGTGGATGTCGAGTTCGTTGACGCCCCGCACTGGCGCTTCATCGAACTCCGCTACCGACCGGAGGAAGTGGAGCGCGCCGAGCGGGCGGCAATGGAACGGGCCGGTAAGGACGGCGCCTGATATCGAGTCGCGGACAGTGACGGGGGCCCGGTGAGTGGCGCCAGATGAGTGGTGCCAGATGAGTGGTGCCCGGCGCGACTGGCGCGAATCGGATCTCGACGTCCTGCGAGACCGCCGGGTTATCGATGCGCTGTGATCGCGCCCCGGCCAATGCATGGCAACGGGGTGATGGGGTTTCAGGCGGCCGGGGTGTGCAGGCGGTGGATCATGGTGGCTTCACCGGGGGTGATGCCGGTGGTGCGCACGATCTGATCCTTGGTCAGGCCGATTTCGGCGAGGTGTTCGGCGATGCGGATGGCCTGATCGTGGAGTTGCTGTTCGGGGCGCAGGGCACCGAGTTTTTCGGCGTCGCGGTAGTGGGCCATGCTGCGGTCGACGACGTTAAGTGAGGTGTCGATGCCGTGCAGGGCGGCGTCGATCTGCTCGATCTGGGCTTTCAGTGCTTCGGGCGCGACGCTGGGGCGGGCGTCGCGCGCGGCGCGGTATTGCTGCCAGCGCCAGCCGGTGCTGAACGCGAGCAGGTGACCGAGTGCCAGGCTGAGGCCCAGTACCCAGAACCAGAGGTTGTCGGAAATGTTGACCATGGCGGTGATCGTCGGCTGTCGGCCTGCCGATCTCAGGCGTGGGCGACGGCGTGAATCAGGCGGGCCTGGCGGGAATGGCGCATCTCGTCGCCCTTCATCATGCCGCGCATCTTCAGCAGCGCCTGGCCGTGGATCTGGCTGACGCGGGACTCGGTGACGCCGAGCACCTCGGCGATTTCGCGCTGGTTCAGTTCCTCGTGGTAGTAGAGGGTGATGACCAGGCGCTCGCGCTCCGGCAGACGCGGAATCAGGCCGGCCAGCATCCGCACCAGTTGCTCCTTTTCGGTGGCCTGGCTGGGTTCGGCGAGGTCGTCGTCCGGCAGGCTGTCCTTGCTCTCGAACGGCATTTCGTCGAGCGAGAGGACCTGCGTGGAGGTGGCGTCGCTGACCACGCGGTAATACTCGTTCAGGCTCAGGCCCGCTTCCTCGGCGACGCGGCGGTCGTCGTTGGCGTCGTCGCCTTCGGCCTGAAGGCGGGAGACGGCTTCGGCGATGGCGCGGGACTTGGCATGGATGGAGCGGGGAGCCCAGTTGCCACGGCGCAGTTCGTCGATCATGGAACCGCGGACGCGCAGGCGGGCATAGGCCTCGAACGGCACGCCGGTGGCGGAATCGTAGTTGGCGGCCGCTTCGAGCAGCGCCTCCATGCCGGACTGGATCAGGTCATCGACCTGAACGGAGGCCGGCAGGCGGGCGTGCAGGTGATGAGCAATCTGCTGAACCAGCTTCTGGTGACCCAGAACCAGCTGTTCGGTCGTGCCCTGTTTCACGTCGAGATAGTTCTTGACTGCGTTCATTGTTGATGTCCCCTGATGTCGGATTAGTTGACGGTCGCTGCCGACATATGGGTATGAGCAACATCGATGCCAGGTTTTGTCGCCGAGGATTTGACGGGGGTGTTGGTGGCGCTCGCGCCGCTGCTGGCGCGGGCGTGATGCTCCACGAAGAACTCCAGATAGCCGCTCGGGCCAACCGGGCGACGCCACTTGGTGACGGCCTCGCCAAGGCCTTTGAAGGCTCGCGCGGACTTGCTCAGCGGGTAGGCGTCGACCACCAGGCGCTGCTGGCGGATGGCCTTTTTCAGGTAGGCGTCCTCGGGAACAAATCCCATGTATTCAGGGGTTAACGACAGAAAACGCTCGATGACGGTGAGCAGCTGGGTATACAGCCGCTGGCCGTGTTCGGCGTCCTGCACGCGGTTGGCGAGGATGCGGAAGTTGTTCACGTCGTAATCGCGGTGCAGGACCTTGATCAGCGCGTAGGCGTCGGTGATGGAGGCGGGTTCGTCAACGACCACGACAACCACTTCCTGGGCGGCGCGGGCGTACACGATGACGTTGTCAGAAATTCCAGCACCGGTGTCGACGATCATCACGTCGATCTCGTCCGCGAGGTCCTCGAAGGCGCCGATCACGCCGGCGTGTTCGGCGGCGGTCAGCTCGGTCATGCGCTTAACGCCGGAAGCGCCGGGCGCGATCATCAGGCCGCTCGGGCCAGTCAGCACGATGTCCTTGAGATCGGCCTCGCCGCGCACCACGTGGGCGAGGTTCTTGCCGGCGTTCAGGCCAAGCATGACGTCGACGTTGGCGAGGCCGAGGTCGGCGTCGAGCAGCATGGTGCGCAGGCCGCGCGCGGCCAGCGCCGCGCCGAGGTTGGTCGACACGCTCGTCTTGCCGACGCCGCCCTTGCCGCTGGCGACCGCGATGACCGGGATGCCGCCGTGGAGGAGGGCGTCGGTTCTGGATGGATTGGACATGGTGATGGTCCTGTTGGTGTTCCGTTGTATTCGTTGACGGTTGGCTCAGGGCTGGGCCTCAGGCGTAGCGCGCGGCGGCCAGCGGGCCGAAGGCGAGGCCGTGGCGCTCGTGGCCTTCCGGCTCCGGGGTTTCGCGCAGCAGCGTGATGCCGTGGCGCACCAGTTCGACCGGGTTGCCGATCGCGAGGTCGTCCGGGACTTCCTGACCGTTGGTGGTGAAGGCGAGCGGCATCTGTGCCTGGGCCAGCGCGCCGATCACGCCGCCGAGCGAGTCGGCTTCGTCGATCTTGGTGACGATCGCGCCGGCGACGCCGTAGCGGGCGAAGGCGTTGGCGGCCTGTTCCAGGCTCTTCGGCTGGGTGTTGGCGGCCATCACCAGATAGGTCTCGATCTCCCTGCCAAGGTCGTGGAAGAGGCCCATGTGCGCGGCGAGACGGGGATCGCGGTGGCTGATGCCGCTGCTGTCGACGATCACCAGCTTGTAGTTGGCGAAGCGCTTCAGGTACTCGCGCAGCTCGTTGTGATCGGCCGCGTAGGCGACCGGGATGTCGAGGATGCGACCGAAGGCGCGCAGCTGTTCCTGGGTGCCGATGCGGTGGCCGTCGGCGGTGATCAGCGCGACCGAGCCGGGGCCGTGGCGCAGCGTGAACTGGCCGGCCAGCTTGGCCACGGTGGTGGTCTTGCCGACACCGGTCGGGCCGACCAGGCCGATCACACCGCCGTGTTCCAGCACGTTGGTGCGCGCGGTCGGCAGCTTCTGGATCAAGTGGGCCATCGCCTCTTTCCAGGCGTCCTTGAAGGTCTCGCCGTGGGTGCTGTCGGCGAGCGCCTCGCAGACCTGCGGGCGCAGGCCGAAGTCGTGCAGCTTCTGCAGCAGTTCGGCGCGGTGCGGCTGGTTGCGGCCGAGTTCACCCCAGGCCAGGCCACCGAGCTGACGTTCGACCAGCGAACGCAGGGAGCGGAGTTCCTGGCGCAGGTCGTCGTCGTCACCGGCGGGGCGGTCGGCACTGGCGACCCTGTTCAGCGGGATGCCGCCCGTCTTCGGGGCGTTGGGCGCGCGGTTGTGCGGGTCCTGGAAGCCCCGACCGAACATTTCATTGGCGCGTTCACGCAGGCGGGTGGCCTGGTCGCGCGGGGCGTCCGGCTCCGGGGAGGCGGACTTGCGACCGGCGTTGGCCTGGGCCTGGTAGGCAGCGAACGGGTTGGCGGCGTTGCCGGCGGACGGGGCGGCCTGCGGAGCGGCGTCCAGCAGATCGGCGAGGTTGTCGTCGGAATTGACGCCCAGGGTGTCATTTTTAACGACGGCATCGGGCCAGTCCGTGTCGGACGCGGCGAGTATGTCGACGCCGTCGGCGGTGGCGTTGTTGGACAGGATCACCGCGTCGGGGCCGAGTTCGGCTCGCACCTTCTGCAGGGCATCTCGGATGTTCTTGCCTTTGAAGCGACGGATTTTCATGGGTTTTCTCCGGAAGCCCGGGTTTGTTCGGTCTTCGTGGGTTCGTGGTCAGGGTGCAGGCGGCGGTCAGGCGGCCTTCACCAGCTGCGAGCCCACGATGTTGTCGATACGGATGTTGCGGTCGTCTGGAATCTCGTCGAAGGAGATCACTTTCAGTCCTGGCACAACCCTTCGCACGAATCGGGCCAAGTAGTTCCAGAGCGGCGGCGGAACCAGCAGGACCGCCGCTTCACCGGCCATGTCGCGCTTCGCCTTGAGTTCCAGCAGCACGGCTTGCAGGCGCTCGGCGAGGCCCGGCTCCAGCGGCATCTCGGCGCCGCCGGCGGCGACGGAGTTGCCCAGCAGCTGTTCCAGGGACGGATCGAGCGTGGCGACGCTGAGTTCGTCGGCGCCGCCGGCGAGGGACTCGACGATGGTGCGGCGCAGCGCGGTGCGGACGGCGGCCGTGAGTGTGTCGGAGTCGATGCCCGGCTCGGCGCGCTCGGCGAGGGCTTCGAGGATCGTGCGCAGGTCGCGGATCGGCACACCGTCGATCAGCAGGTTCTGCAGCACCTTGACCAGGGTGCGGCGCGAGAGCATGTCGGGGACCAGATCCTCGACCAGCTTCGGCATGTACTCGGCGGCGCGGTCGAGCAGCTTCTGCACTTCCTCGTGGCCGAGCAGTTCGTGGCCGTGCCTGGCGAGGATGTCGTTCAGATGGGTGGCGATGACCGTACTGGCGTCGACCACGGTGTAGCCGAAGGCGTGCGCCTGCTGGCGCTGATCCGGGGTGATCCAGGTCGCGTCCATGTTGAACACCGGGTCCTTGACCTTGGTGCCCTGCAGGTTGCCGACCGCCTGGCCGGGGTTGATGGCGAGTTCGCGGTCCGGCATCACGGTGCCGATACCGGCGAGCACGCCCTTGATCATGATCTGGTAGCCGGTGCCGGCCAGTTGCAGGTTGTCCCGCACGTGCACGGACGGCAGCAGGAAGCCGAGATCCTGCGAGAGCTTCTTGCGGATGCCCTTGATGCGGGATTGGAGTTCGCCGCCGCGCTTGCTGTCGACCATCGGGATCAGGTTGAAGCCGACTTCCAGCGACACGCGGTCCACCGGCTTGACGTCGTCCCAGCCCAGTTCCTTCGGCTCGGCGGCGCGCGGATCGGCGGCCATTTCCGCCGGTTCCTCGACCGGGGCTTCCGGGGCGTTGGCCTTGTCGACGATGCGCTTGCCCAGCCACGCCAGCAGCGCGGCGAGGCTCAGGAAGGCGATGTTCGGCATGCCCGGGATCAGGCCCATGACGCCGACGATGCCGGCGGTGATGAACAGGGCCTTCGGGTGCTGGAACAGTTGCGCGCCCATCGCCTCGGACATGTCCTGCTCGGAGGACACGCGGGTGACGATGATGCCGGAGGCGGTGGCCAGCAGCAGGCCGGGGATCTGCGCGACAAGACCGTCGCCGATGGTCAGCAGGGCATAGGTCTCGGCGGCCTGGCCGGCGTCGAGGCCGTGCTGGGTCATGCCGATCGCGAACCCGCCGATCAGGTTGATGAACAGGATCATCAGCGCAGCGACGGCGTCGCCACGTACGAATTTGGAGGCACCGTCCATCGCGCCGTAGAAGTCGGCTTCCTGGATGATCTCCTCGCGGCGCTTGCGGGCCTGGTCCTGGTCGATCACCCCGGCGTTAAGGTCGGCGTCGATCGCCATCTGCTTGCCGGGCATCGCGTCCAGGGTGAAGCGGGCGCTGACTTCCGACACGCGGGTCGCGCCCTTCGTGACCACCACGAAGTTGATGATCATGAGGATGGCGAAGACGATCAGGCCGACCGCGAAGTTGCCGCCGATGACGAATTCGCCGAAGGCCTCGATGACGTGGCCGGCGGCCGCGCCACCCTCGTGGCCGTTGATCAGCACCACGCGCGTGGAGGCGATGTTCAGCGCCAGACGCATCAGGGTGACCAGCAGCAGGATGGTCGGGAAGGCGGCGAAATCGAGCGGGCGCTTGGTGTAGACGCTGACCAGCGTGATCACCAGCGCGAGCGCGATGTTGAAGGTGAACAGCGCGTCCAGCATGAAGGCCGGCAGCGGCAGCACCACCATGGCGAGCATCAGCAGCAGCACCAGCGGGGCGCCGAGGCCGGAGCTGATGATCTGCTGGAAGCGAGCCAGCAGAAACTGCGGGTTGCTGAGTTGGCTGAGGTCTAGGTTGGCAAGCGGATTACGGGTCATGGCGGAGGTCCTGCGGGATCGGCAGGTTCTCTCCGTCAAACTTTGCTACACGCCGGCGGCGCGACCAGGGGTTCTTCCGGGCCTGGCGCAGCTGGAACACGTAACTCAGCACATGAGCGACGGCGAGAAACAGCCCTTCCGGGATGGTTTCGTCGATTTCAGTGCTGTAGTGCAGGGCGCGTGCCAAAGGCGGTGCCGGAATTATTGGCACCCCGGCCTGGGTGGCCAGGGTGCGGATGTGGGCGGCCATCAGGTCGGTGCCCTTGGCGACGACCGTGGGCGCGTGCATGTTGGCTTCGTCGTACTTCAGCGCGACCGCGAAATGGGTCGGGTTGGTGACCACGACATCGGCCTCCGGCACGCGCTGGGCGGTGCGCTGACGCGCCATCTGCATCTGCATCTGGCGGCGCTGGCCCTTCATCTCGGGGCTGCCCTCGGCCTCCTTGTACTCCTCCTTGATCTCCTGCTGGGTCATCTTCAGTTTCTTGACGTGCTGCATGACCTGCATCGGCGCGTCCATCAGCGCGATCACGGCCAGCGGCGCAAGCACCATCAGCAGGGTTTCGAGCACCAGATCGCCGATCGCGGCGAGGCTTTCGGGGTAGGGCATACGGCCCAGTGCCAGAAAATCATCCATCGTCGCCCACAGCCAGAGGCCGATCACCGAGGCGATCAGCGTGAACTTGAGCAGCGCCTTGGCGAGTTCGATCAGGCCGTGGGTCGAGAAGATGCGCTTGATGCCCTTCAGCGGGTTGATGCGGTCGAACTTCGGCGCCAGCGCCTTGCTGCTGAAATTGAAGCCGCCGAGCAGCATGGGCGCGGCCAGACCGACGATGGTCAGCAGCGCGAGCAGCGGGGCGATGGTCAGCAGCGCGTCGCCGAGGGCGGAGGCGAAATGGGCGAAGGCGAGCTTGGGCGAGGCGATCACGGCGCGATCCGGGGTGAAGGCCGCGGTCATCAGCGTGCGCATGTCGTCGAGCATCATCGGGCCGAGCCCGGCGAGACCCAGCGTGGAGGCAAGCACCATCGCGAAGGTGTTCAGCTCCCGCGAGCGCGGGATCTGGCCTTCCTTGCGGGCTTGTTCCTTGCGTTTTTCGGTGGCCTCCTGAGTCCGTTCCTGGCCGCTGTCCTGTTCAGCCATTGGGATCGATTCCGAGGCTGGGCGCGGCCGGCTCGCCGAGCGCGGTGCCGAGCGTGGTCAGGATGTCCGTCAACATGCCTTCGAAGTGTTCGAAGAACTGCGGCACGGTGACGGCGAGGATGATCAGACCGAGCAGCAGGATCATCGGGAAGGCGATCATCATGTTGAACTGCGGCACCGCGCGCGACATGACGCCGGCAGCGAGGTTGACCGCGAGCAGCGCGGCGATGGCGGGCAGCGCCAGCATGACCGCGCCCTGGAACATCTTCACGCCCCAGTCGGCGAGCTGACGGGCGCCGATCGGGGCGATCGTGCCCTGACCGATCGGCAGCAGTTCGAAGCTGTCGACCAGCAGCTGAACCAGCATCAGGTGGCCATCGAGACCGAGGAAAACGAGGGTGCCGAGGATGTTGTACATGTGGCCCAGCGACGGCACGCGCGCGCCGCTGGCCGGGTCGGTCATCTCCGCGAAGCCGAGGCCCATCTGCATGGAGATGACTTGCCCGCCGATCTCCAGTGCGGAGAACACCATGCGGAACGCGAAGCCGATGGCGAGGCCGATGACGATCTGGCCGGCGATGAACAGAAAGCCGGAGATCGACAGCGGGTCGTAGCTGGCGAGGTCGCCGACCGGCGGCAGCAGGCCACCGACGAAGATCGCCACCGGCGCGGCCAGCGCGATGCGGACGTTGGTCGGCAGATTGCGGTGGCCCAGCACCGGCGCGACGCTGAACAGCGCGGCGATGCGCAGGAACGGCACCATGAACTGCGCCATCAGGGCCGAGAACTGGTCGATGTCGAAGGGCATGACGAGTCAGGTGTTTGCTGTGTGTAGGAGCGGCTTCAGCCGCGAAGGGCGTAGGTCGAACACGCAGATGCCGATCGCGGCTGAAGCCGCTCCTACGGGCATGTGGGCCAGATACAGGGAGTTCATCCCAACATGCTCGGGATGCTGGTCATCAGACGCTGGGTGTAATCGATGATCAGGCCGAGCATCCAATGGCCGGCGAACAGCATCGCCAGCGCCATCACGAGCAGCTTCGGAACGAAGCTCAGCGTCATTTCGTTGATCTGGGTGGCGGCCTGGAACACGGCCACCAGCAGGCCGATACCGAGCGCCGCGAGCAGCGGCACGGCGGCCAGCAGCACGGTGATCCACAGGGCTTCCTGCATCACGTTGATGGCGCCGTCGGGGGTCATGTCAGGAAGCTCCCGGCGAGGGTCCCCATCAGCAGCGTCCAGCCGTCGACGAGCACGAACAACAGGATCTTGAACGGGGTCGAGATCATCATCGGCGACAGCATCATCATGCCCATGCTCATCAGCACGGAGGCGACGACGAGGTCGATGATCAGGAAGGGGATGAACAGCAGGAAGCCCATCGTGAACGCGGTCTTGATCTCGCTGGTCATGAAGGCCGGCAGCAGCACCGAGAACGGCACGTCCTCGCGGGATTCGATGCCGTCGCGACCGGACAGGCCGGTGAACATGGCGAGGTCGTTCTCGCGGGTCTGGCCGAGCATGAATTCCTGGATCGGCGCGCGCGCCTTGTCGATCGCGGATTCGAGCGGAATCTCCTCGTTCAGGTAGGGCTCCAGACCTTCGGTGTGGATGCGCTCGAAGGTCGGCGCCATCACGAAGAAGGTCATGAACAGCGCCAGGCCGATCAGGATCTGGTTGGAGGGCGTGCTCATGGTGCCCATCGCCTGCCGCAGGATGGCCATGACGATGATGATGCGGGTGAACGCGGTCATGCTGATCAGCAGCGACGGCAGCAGCGTCATCAGCGTCATCATGACCAGCAGCTGGATCTTCAGGCTCCAGGTCTGGGCACCATCGGCGCCGGTCTGCATCTCGACGATGGTCAGGTCGCCCGCGGCGGCGTGGGCGTTGCTGGCGGCGATCCACAGCATTGCGGCGGCGGAGAGGGCGTAAATGACGGAGCGGGTGAGGGGCTTCATGACCGTCAACCCTTCAGGCCGGGCAACTGCCTGGTAAGGCTCGCGCGCAGGGCGTCGGCAAATTTGACGCGCTCTGCGGCGGCGGGTGGTGCCGCCGGCGCAGGCTCGGTCACCGTCGGGATGTCGCCGATATCGTCGGCGTGGAACTGGCCCAGCGCGTTCATCTGCGTGCCGCTCACGCCGATCACGATGCGCTGCTCGCCGACGCCGAGCAGCACGATGCGCTCACGCGCACCGAGGTGCAGGGTGTCGAGGGTTTGCAGCATGCCGGTCTGCCGGTTCTGCCCGGGCAGGCCGTAGCGGCGCAGAAACCAGCCGGCGCCGAAGATCAGGCCGATGATGAGCATCAGCACGATCAGCACCTTGGCGAGACTGGCGGCGCCGTTGACCGCCTCCGCCGCCCAGGCGCTGGACGCGAGCAGGCCGAGGCCTGCCGTCACGGAAGCCCGTGCGATGAGGTGTTGCGGATGCTTCACCGCAGGCTCCGGATACGCTCTTCCGGGCTGACGACTTCGGCGATACGCACGCCGAACTTTTCGCCGACGGTGACCACTTCGCCCTTCGCGACCAGGGTGCCGTTGACCATGATGTCCATGGGCTCACCGGCCATGCGCTCCAGCTTGACCACGGAACCGGGGTTCAGCTGCAGCAGGTCGCGGATGGTGATGCGGGTGCGACCGATCTCCAGGGACAGGGTGACCGGCACGTCCATGATGACCTCGATGTGGGCCTCCTGGATGTCCTGGTGCAGATCCTTGCCGTTGCCCTTGTTTCTGGCGATCGCGCCGCCGAGCAGGTCGCCGCTGTCCGGCGCGCTCGGGTTGGATTTGAATTCAGCCCTGGCCTTCGGTGCTGCGGGACTCGGCGTGGTGGGCAGGTCGTCCAGGCTCGGGCTGTCGGTGGTGGGAATGTCGAATTCGCTCATGGTGTCTGGCCTCGGGTTAAGTCGATAGCGGTCTGGATAGGGGTGCCGTCAGCGTTTCAGGCTGGGAAGCAGGCAGTCGTCGACCTGGAGGGCGGCGTGGCCGCGGTAAGTGCCGGCGCGGCCTTCGTGCACGGGGACATCGCCGACGTAGAGGGTGGCGTGGCTGACGTCGGCCACGGGGATGACGTCGCCGACGCGGACGTGGGTCAGGTCTTCCAGGGTGATGGAGACCGGTTCGAGTTCCGCGCGCACTTCGACCTGAACGCCATGCATGCCGCTCTTCAGGCTGTTCTTGAAGCGGACGTCCGGTTCCTGGTCGCTGTTCTGGATCGACGCGGAGAGGCGCGCGCGCAGCGGCTCGAGCATCGAATACGGCATGTTGATGTGGATCTCGCCGCTGCGTTCGCCCATCTGCACGGTGAACTTGGAGACCACCATCACCTCGGAGTCGCCCTCCGCCATGATGCTGGCGAACTGCGGGTTGGTCTCCGAGTACAGGAATTCGAATTCCAGTGACTGGATGTAGGACCATGCTTGCTTGAGCGCGTCGAGCGCGGCTTCGAGCAGCATGTGGGTCAGGCGCACCTCGGACGGGGTGAAGTCCTGGCGCTTGGTGGTGGATGGACGGCCTTTGCCGCCGAAGAAGCTGTCGACGATGGTGTAGATGAGGTTGGGTTCGATGACGACCATCGCGGTGCCGCGCAGCGGGCGGATGCGGACCATGTTGATGCTCATCGGAGCGCTCAACTGGTTCAGGTAGTCGGCGAACGAATACACGTCGATGGTGCCCTTGGACAGATCGGCGTATTGGTGCAGCAGGTTGAACAGCGCGGGCCGGAACGTGCGCGAGAAGCGCTCGTTGATCAGCTCAAGCTGCGGCATGTAGGTCGAAATGATGCGACCGGGCGCGGCGAAGTCGTAGGAACGGATGTCCTCGCTGGCTCGCGCGATGCTGCTGCCACGACGGGGTTTCGGCGCATCCGTGGCCTGCACGGACTGCATCAGGGCGTCGAGTTCGTCCTGTTCGAGAATTTTTTCGGATTCGGCCATTTGCTCGTGTCCGGTGAACGGTTGGGTCAGACGGACCAGAGCACAGCGTGTGCCATAGCTTGCAAGCTATTGATTAATTATCTTTTTTATAAAAATTCCGGCATGCGGCAAAGGCGGGTGCCACGGTTGGATCAGGGCATCTGACGGAAATATTGACGCCATTTGCGGACGGCCCGTTGCGGGCGCAGTGTCAGATTTCCCGCCAGCGCCGGTCGGCGCGATCTATGCGGTGCGCGGCGGTCAGCCGCCAAGTCTGCTCAGCAGCAGGTCCCGCGCCTGATTGATCCGTGAGGCCAGCCAGTCATTCCCGCCTCGATCAGGATGCAGCTTCTGCATCAGCCTGCGGTGCGCGGCGACGACCTCTTCGCGGGTTGCGCCCGATTTCAAGCCAAGGGCTTCGTAGGCTTCGGCTTCGGTCATGGCGCCGCCGGTGGCGGGGGGCGGACGTTGACCGGGCGATTCTTCCGCCTGGGCGCCGCCACTGCGGAGCCGTTGGTAAAGTTTCTGGATGAAGGGCAGCAGTCGCAGCAGGCCGAAGGCGCGCTGAACCCATGGGATCAGCGCGGCCAGCAGGGCGAAAATCCAGTTCAGCCGACCGGTCAGGGCCAGTAATACGATGACGATGAGGAACAGCGTGAAACCGCCGCGCCGCAGGACCTGCCCGACCTTGTCGGGCGGCGTGCGGGAAAACCAGCGCAGGAAGAAATAGATCGCGCCCAACAGGGCGGCGGCCAGCAGCAGTTTGACGAACACGTTCAGGCTTGCGTAGTGGATGCCGCCCGGATGGTAGCAGCCGCGAGATTCCGCGCCATGTGGCGGTCTCAATGCGCGATGGCCATTGCCTGAGTGAGACGTCGATTCCGCCTAGTCAACCGGCCTTTGTCGCTCGCCGGGCGGAGTCTGAAGTGGACATCCACGGGCTCCTGATTACGTCTGCACCTTGGTTAATTGGCCGGCGAACACACTTTCAAATAGACGAGATGTTGACCAGGTGATCGATCGATTCCTAAACAGTCGTTGGTTCAAACCGCTGGTATTCGTGCTGGCGCTGCTGCCGTTCGCAGGCATCGTGATCGACGCGCTGACGGGGGGGCTGGCGGCGGAGCCGATCAAGGACATCACTCACCGCACCGGCGACTGGGGCTTGCGTCTCCTGCTGCTGACCTTGGCGATCACGCCGCTGCGGCGTCTTACCGGGTGGGGGAAACTGCTGCGCGTGCGGCGGATGTTGGGTCTCTACACCTTCTTCTACATAGGCCTGCATTTCACGACCTGGCTGGTCCTGGACCATCTCTTTGCCTGGGACGAGATCGTCAAGGACATCGTCAAGCGTCCCTACATCACGGTCGGATTCACCGGCTTCCTGTTGCTGATTCCGCTCGCGGTCACGTCCACCGACGCGATGATCCGTCGTCTCGGTGGACGCTGGCGGCAATTGCACCGGGCGGTGTATGCCATCGCCGTGCTCGGGGTGCTGCACTTCCTCTGGTCGGTGAAGGCGGATTGGCGCGAACCGCTGCTGTATGGGGCGGTCCTCGCCGTGCTTCTGGTGGCGCGATTGCCGGTGGTGGCGACCCGTCTGGATGGCCTGCGCAAGCACATCCGGGCCAATTGATATTTGGGGGGGGCGCGGGTAAAGTGCGCCGCTCTTTGAAATCCGCCCCGAATAGCGTCAAGCGATAGAGAGTCTGTTATGCGTCAAGTGCTCGTAGCCGGTAACTGGAAGATGAACGGTTCCCGCGAAAGCATCAAAGGTCTGCTGGATGGCATCAAGGCCGGCATGGGCGATGTGAATGCCCAGGTTGCGGTTTGCGCTCCCTACGTTTACCTGGCTGACGTGCAGGCCCAACTCGCTGGATCCAATATCGGTTTCGGCGCGCAGGACATCGCGACCGAGGATTCCGGTGCCTACACCGGCGAAGTTTCCGGCCCGATGCTGAACGACTTTGGCTGTCAGTACGTGATCGTCGGTCACTCGGAGCGCCGCAGCCTGTTCTGCGAGGCCGACGAGGACACCGCCAGGAAATTTGCCGCCGCCCGTCGCCATGGCATGACCCCGATCCTCTGTGTCGGCGAGTCGCTGGCGGAGCGGGAAGGCAACGTCACCGAGGAAGTGGTCGCCCGTCAGCTTGACGCGGTGATCGCGCTCGAAGGCGTGGCCGCGCTGAATGACGCCGTGATCGCCTACGAGCCGGTCTGGGCCATCGGTACCGGTCTGACCGCGTCCCCGGAACAGGCGCAGGCGGTGCATGCATTCATCCGCGCCAAGATTGCCGGTCTGGATGCAGCCGTTGCCGAGAAGGTGCAGATCCTGTACGGCGGCAGCATGAAGCCCGGCAATGCCGCCGAGCTGATCGCGCAGCCGGACATCGACGGTGGCCTGATCGGTGGCGCCGCGCTGGTCGCGGACGACTTCCTCGGCATTTGCCGCGCTGGGGGCTGATCGACGATGCACCAGATCGTTCTTGGTCTTCATGTGCTGATCGCGTTGGCCCTGATCGGGCTGGTGCTGATGCAGCACGGCAAGGGTGCCGACGCCGGTGCAGCCTTCGGCAGCGGCGCGTCCGCGACCGTGTTCGGCGCGCAGGGTTCCAGCAATTTCCTGAGCCGCACCACCGCGATCTTGGCGACCCTGTTTTTCGTGACCAGCCTGGCGCTGGCCTATCTGTTCGGCAACGTCAAGGCGCCGACCAGCGTTACCGAACAGATCGTGCCGGTCGAGACGATCGAGCAGCAGGTTGAACTGCCGGCTGGCCCGCTCGATGTGCCCGTGGCGCCGCCGTCCGATGTGCCTGCGGCTCCGGCTCAGTAACAACGTTCTTGATAAAAAGTTTTTGCCGACGTGGTGAAATTGGTAGACACGCTATCTTGAGGGGGTAGTGGCGCAAGCCGTGCCGGTTCGAGTCCGGCCGTCGGTACCATCCAGAGCCAAACGGCGGGCAGGTTTCATTACCTGTCCGCCGTTTGCATTTCCGGGGTCTGGCAATGTTGGCGTGAAGTCATAAAAACCACCTATGACCATGTCATGACAATTTTGTTAAGTGCCTGAAAATCAAGAAAAATCTCTCTTTTGGGTTGCTTGACACGCTCTTTCGCGCTCGCCTAGACTGCGTGACCTTTTCGCGCTGCGGCTAATAACCAGTATCACTAAGGCCGCACTCGACGCCTGCATCGGCGTCGATAAAACGCAGGTGGAGTCGAACGCAATGCCAGACGCTTTGATGCTGGACAATTATCTGCCGGTGCTGATCTTTCTGATGATCGGCCTTGGCTTCGGCGTCGGTCCGATGCTTGCCGGCTTCATTCTCGCGCCGCGCAAGCCGGACGATGAGAAGACCTCCGCGTACGAATGCGGCTTCGAGCCCTTCGAAGACTCCCGCATCAAGTTCGATGTTCGCTACTACCTGGTCGCGATCCTGTTCATCATCTTCGATCTCGAGATCGCCTTCCTGTTTCCGTGGTCGGTGGTGCTCGACGAGATCGGCCTGTTTGGCCTGCTCGCGATGGCTGTCTTCCTCGGCGTGCTCGTGATCGGCTTCATCTACGAGTGGAAGAAGGGGGCCTTGGAATGGGAATAGAAGGCGTCCTCGAGAAGGGGTGGGTCACCACTTCCGCCGACAAGCTCATCAACTGGGCGCGTACCGGTTCGCTGTGGCCGATGACCTTCGGGCTGGCCTGCTGCGCGGTCGAGATGATGCAGGCTGGCGCGTCGCGCTACGACCTGGATCGCTTCGGCATCATCTTCCGCCCGAGCCCGCGTCAGTCCGACGTGATGATCGTGGCCGGCACGTTGACCAACAAGATGGCCCCGGCCCTGCGCAAGGTGTACGACCAGATGGCCGAGCCGCGCTGGGTGATCTCCATGGGTTCCTGCGCGAACGGCGGCGGCTACTACCACTATTCCTACGCGGTGGTGCGCGGTTGTGATCGCGTGGTCCCGGTCGATATCTACGTCCCGGGCTGTCCGCCGACCGCCGAGGCGCTGCTGTACGGAATATTGCAGCTCCAGAACAAGATCCGCCGCACCAATACGATTGCGCGCACGCCGGCCAACGCCGCCTGATAAGGGGAGAACGACTTGTCTGAAAGCACGCTCTCCGCTCGCCTGCAGGAACGCTTCGCGGCGCATGCGCCGACGATCGTCGAAGCCCTGGGCGAGACCACGATGGAAATCCCGGCCGGCGCCGTCACCGAGGTGATGACCGCGCTGCGCGATGAGGATGGCTTCGAATTCAAGCAGATGATCGATCTGTGTGGCGTTGACTATGCTGCCTACGGACAGGTCGAGTGGGAAACCGAAACAGTCAGCGGTTCCGGCTTCAGCCGTGGTCGCGAGGCCGGTGTCGACGGCAAGGTCGCGAAGAATGAGCGCCGTTTCGCGGTCGTCTACCACCTGCTCTCCGTGACCCGTAACGAGCGCATGCGCGTCAAGGCCTTCCTGCCCGATGACGCCTTCCCGCTGATCGCTTCCGTGGTCGATATCTGGCCGACCGCCAACTGGTTCGAACGCGAGGCCTTCGACCTGTTCGGCATCCTCTTCGACGGGCACCCGGACCTGCGCCGCATCCTCACCGACTACGGCTTCGTCGGCCATCCGTTCCGCAAGGATTTCCCGCTGACCGGCCACGTCGAGGTCCGGTACGACGAGGCCAAGGGCCGCGTCGTCTATCAGCCGGTGTCGATCGAGCCGCGCGTGCTGGTGCCGCGCGTGATCCGCCACGACAGCCGCTACGGCGCCATTCCTGTTGGCGTCGACGGCACTACCGGAGGCGATGCCAATGGCTGAAATCCAGAACATGACCCTGAACTTCGGTCCCCAGCATCCGGCTGCGCACGGTGTGCTGCGCCTGGTGCTGGAGATGGAAGGCGAGGTCATCATGCGCGCCGATCCGCACATCGGCCTGCTGCATCGCGGCACCGAGAAACTCGCCGAGAGCAAACCGTACAACCAGTCGATCGGCTACATGGACCGTCTCGATTACGTCTCCATGATGTGCAACGAGCACGCCTACGTGATGGCGGTCGAGAGGCTCGCCGGCGTCGAGGTGCCGCTGCGCGCGCAGTACATCCGCGTGATGTTCGACGAGGTCACCCGCATCCTGAACCACCTGCTGTGGATCGGGGCGCACGCGCTGGATATCGGCGCGATGACCATGTTCCTGTACGCCTTCCGCGAGCGTGAGGACCTGATGGACTGCTACGAGGCGGTCTCCGGCGCGCGTCTGCACGCGACCTATTACCGCCCGGGCGGCGTCTACCGCGACCTGCCGGACGTGATGCCGAAGTACAAGGCGTCGAAGTGGCGTTCGGAGGCCGAGGTCAAGAAGCTGAACGCGAACCGCGAAGGTTCGATGCTCGACTTCCTCGACGACTTCTGCGCCCGCTTCCCGGCCTGCGTCGATGAATACGAGACCCTGCTGACCGACAACCGCATCTGGAAGCAGCGCACCGTCAATATCGGTGTGGTCGATCCGGATCGCGCCGTCGCGCTGGGCTTCACCGGCCCGATGATCCGCGGCTCCGGCATCGCCTGGGACCTGCGCAAGAAGCAGCCCTACGAGGTCTATGACCGCATGGATTTCGACATCCCGGTCGGCGTCAACGGCGACTGCTACGACCGTTACCTGGTGCGCATGGAAGAGATGCGCCAGTCCAATCGCATCATCAAACAGTGCGTCGACTGGCTGCGCGTGAACGCCGGTCCGGTCATGCCGGAAGGCTCCAAGGTCGCGCCGCCGAGCCGCACCGACATGAAGGGCGACATGGAAGCCCTGATCCACCATTTCAAGCTGTTCACCGAAGGCTACTGCCTGCCGCAGGGCGAGGCCTATGCCGCGGTCGAGCATCCCAAGGGCGAGTTCGGCATCTACATGATCTCGGACGGCGCCAACAAGCCGTATCGCGTGAAGATCCGCGCGCCGGGCTTCGTCCACATTTCCGCTCTCGACGAGATGGTGCGCGGCCACATGCTGGCTGACGTGGTCTCCGTGATCGGCACCCAGGACCTCGTTTTCGGGGAGGTTGACCGTTGAGTTCCACGACCAGTTACCCGCAGCTCCTCACCAAAGAGGTGCGGGCCGAGATCGACCACTGGGTCGCCAAGTATCCGGCCGAGCAGAAGCAGTCGGCGGTGATCCCGGCGCTGAACATCGTCCAGGAAGCCCACGAGGGCTGGCTGAGCGAGGACATGATGGATGCGGTCGCCGAGTACCTCGGCATGCCGAAGGTCTCCGTCTACGAGGTCGCGACCTTCTACTCGATGTTGCAGACCAAGCCGGTCGGTCGGCACAAGATCTCGCTGTGCAAGAACATCTCCTGCATGTTGCGCGGCGCGGACAAGATCCTCGCGCACATGGAGAAGCGCCTCGGCATCAAGATCGGTGAGACCACCGCCGACGGCCGCATCACGCTGATTCCGGAAGAGGAATGCCTGGCGGCCTGTGTCGGCGGCCCGATGATGGCGGTCGACGGCCACTATCACGAGAACCTGACGTTGGCGAAGGTCGACGCGATCCTGGACGGGCTGGAGTAAACGATGGGCGAGCAACTCTGTTTCGCGACGCTCAAGTACGACGAGCCCTGGACGCTTGAGAGCTACCTCAAGGAAGGCGGTTACCAGGCCTGGAAGAAGATCCTCGCGGAGAAGACCGCGCAGGAAGAGATCATCGAGAACGTCAAATCGTCGGTGCTGCGTGGTCGCGGTGGCGCCGGTTTTCCGACCGGGCTCAAGTGGTCCTTCATGCCGCGCACGGCGCCGGGGCAGAAGTACATCGTCTGCAACTCGGACGAGTCCGAGCCGGGCACCTGCCACGACCGCGACATCCTGCGCTACAACCCGCACGCGATCATCGAAGGCATGGCCATCGCCGGTTACGCGATCGGCGCCACCGCCGGTTACAACTACCTGCGCGGCGAGTTCCACCACGAGCCGTTTCATCGCTTCGACCACGCGATCCAGGAGGCCTACGCGGCCGGCCTGCTCGGCAAGAACATTCAGGGCTCGGGCGTCGATTTCGACTGCTACGCGCACCTCGGCGCCGGCGCCTACATCTGCGGCGAAGAGACCGCGCTGCTGGAATCGCTGGAAGGCAAGAAGGGCCAGCCGCGCTTCAAGCCGCCGTTCCCGGCCAACTTCGGGCTCTACGGCCGGCCGACCACGATCAACAACACCGAGACCCTGGCCTCCGTGCCGGCGATCATGCGCAACGGCGGCGAGTGGTTCCTGAACCTCGGCAAGCCGAACAACGGCGGCGTGAAGATCATCTCGGTGTCCGGTCACGTCGAGAAACCGGGCAACTTCGAGATCCCGCTCGGCACCCCGTTCACCGACCTGCTGGCGATGGCCGGCGGCGTCTGGAAGGGGCGCAAGCTCAAGGCGGTGATCCCTGGCGGTTCGTCCATGCCGGTGATGCCGGCGGAAGCCATCAATGCCTGCACCATCGATTACGACTCGCTGTCCAAGGCCGGTTCCGGCCTCGGCTCCGGCGGCATGATCGTGATGGATGACGCCACCTCCATGCCGCATGCGCTGCGCCGCCTGGCGCGCTTCTACTGGAAAGAATCCTGCGGTCAGTGCACGCCCTGCCGTGAGGGCACCGGCTGGATGCACCGCGTCATCGACCGCATCTGCGAAGGCAGGGGGCGTCAGGAGGATCTCGAACTGCTCGAAGCCGCCGCCGGGCAGATCGAAGGCCACACCATTTGCGCGTTTGGCGATGCCGCCGCCTGGCCAGTGCAGTCCTTCCTCAAGCACTACCGCCAAGAATTCCAGTATCTGATCGACCACGGAAAACCGATGGACGGTCTGCTGACCGATGCCCAGATGGAGGTGCCGGCATGAGCGACACCGTCAACATCTTCATCAACGGCAAGTCCTGCGCGGCCCGCAAGGGCGAGATGCTGATCCAGGTCGCCGACCGCGAGGGGATTCCGATCCCGCGCTTCTGCTACCACGAAAAGCTGCCGATCGCGGCCAACTGCCGCATGTGTCTGGTCGATGTCGAGCGCGCCCCCAAGCCGCTGCCGGCCTGCGCGACCCCGGTCATGGACGGCATGATCGTCCGCACTCAGTCGGAACGCGCCCTGAACGCCCAGAAGGCGGTCATGGAGTTCCTGCTGATCAACCACCCGCTGGACTGCCCGATCTGCGATCAGGGCGGCGAATGCGAATTGCAGGACGTTGCGTTGGGCTACGGCCGTGGCGTGTCCCGCTTCGTCGAGCGCAAGCGCGTAGTCGCCGACAAGAACATCGGCCCGCTGATCGCCACCGAGATGACGCGCTGCATCCATTGCACGCGCTGCATCCGCACCCTGGAACTGGTCGGCGGCTACAAGGAACTCGGCGCCACCGGTCGCGGTGAGAACACCCGCATCGGCACCTACATCGAGCGCAGCGTCGATTCCGAGATGTCCGGCAACGTCATCGACGTGTGCCCGGTCGGCGCGCTGACCTCCAAGCCGTTCCGTTACCGCGCCCGCGTCTGGGAACTGACCCAGCACGCCGGCGTCGCGCCGCACGACTGCATTGGTTCCAACGTTTCCATGCACTCGCTGGCGAAAGACATTCAGCGTGTGATTCCGCGCATGAATGAAGACGTCAATGAGGTCTGGCTGTCCGATCGCGACCGCTTCAGCTACGAGGCCTTGAACAGCGACGAGCGTCTGCTCAAGCCGATGGTCAAGGAGAACGGCAAGTGGCGTGAGACCGAATGGGAAAGTGCGCTGCATGCCGCGTCCCAGGCCTTGCGCGGTGTTGTCGAGCAGGGCAGCGGCGATGACCTGGGTTGCCTGATTTCGCCGTCCGCGACCGTCGAGGAGATGGTGCTCGCGCAGAAGCTGATGCGCGCGATGGGCAGCAACAACATCGATCACCGTCTGCGTCAGAGTGATTTCAGCGACGACGCCGGCATGGACGTGTATCCGTCGCTGGGTCTGCCGATCGCCGGCATCGAGAACCTGAACGCGGCGCTACTGATTGGTTCCAACCTGCGCAAGGAACAGCCGATCGCCGCGCACCGTCTGCGCAAGGCCGCCGTCAAGGGTGCCGCCGTGCACTGCGTGAACCCGGTCGAGTACGACTTCAACATGCCGCTGGCGAGCAACACGGTTGCCGGTGGTCATGCGCTGATCGAGGCGCTGGAAGGCCTGAAAGCCGCTGCCGGCGGCAAGGGCAGTCCGGAAGCCAAGCGGGCTGTCGAAGACCTCCAGAATGCCGAGAACGCCGCCGTCATCGTCGGTGCGCTGGGCATGAATCACGCGGAAGCGTCCAAGGTCCGCGCGCTGGGTCGCGCGATTGCGGACGCCACCGGTGCGAGCTTCGGTTATCTGACCGAAGGCGCGAATGCCGCCGGCGCCTGGCTGTCTGGTGCGGTTCCGCATCGCGGTCCGGTGGGTGCTTCCGTGACCGCTGGCAAGAACGCGAGCCAGATGCTGACCGACGGCCTGAATGGTTATTTGCTGATCGGCGTCGAGCCGGGTCTGGACAGCGCCGATGCCGGTGCCGCTCGCCGCAGTCTCGCGGCTGCCGGAGCGGTGGTCGCGATCACGGCCTATGCCAGCGACGAACTGAAAGAGCAGGCGCACGTGCTGCTGCCGGCCGCCGCCTGGGGTGAGACCTCGGGCACCTTCGTCAATGCCGAAGGCCGCTGGCAGTCGTTCAACGGCGCGGTCGCGCCGAAGGGCGAAGCCCGTCCGGCCTGGAAGATCCTGCGCGTGCTCGGCAATCTCGGTGAGTACGAGGGTTTCGAGCAGATGAGTTCGGAAGAGGTCCGCGACGAGATCATCGACGCCGCCTGCGATCTGACCTCGGAGAACAAGGTCTCCGGTGGCGCGAACGGTACTGCGGCCAAGGCGAAGTTCTGGCGCATCGGCGAGACTCCGATCTATGCAGTCGACATGCAGGTCCGCCGTGCCGGCGCCTTGCAGCACACCGGTGATGCCGGTCAGACGGTCGCGCGCCTGAACAGCAAGGACGCCAACGATCTGGGTCTCGGCGAGGCTGCGATGATCGCGGTGAAGCAGGGTGACGCGCGCGTCGTGTTGCGTCTGGAAATCGATGACCGCATCGCCAGCGGCTGTGTGTGGGTGCCGACCGGTGTGCCCGACACGGCCAGCCTCGGCGCGGCGATGGGTCCGGCGGAACTGGAGCGAGCGTAAGCGATGTTTGATCCCGTGATGGCTTTCTATGCCGATCTGCCGCTGGTCGTGCAGATTCTGACCAAGATCATGATCATCGTGATGCCACTGATGCTCGGCGTCGCGTATCTGACCTTCGCCGAGCGCAAGATCATCGGCTACATGCAGGTGCGCATCGGCCCGAACCGCGTCGGTCCGCGCGGCTGGCTGCAGCCGATCGCCGACGCCGTGAAGCTGATGTTCAAGGAGATCATTCTCCCGAGCAGCGCCAACCGCTTCCTGTTCGTGGTCGCGCCAGTGCTGTCGATCATGCCGGCCCTGGCCGCCTGGGCCGTGATCCCGTTCGGCGACGGCATGATCCTGTCGAACCTTGATGCCGGTCTGCTCTACGTGCTGGCGCTGACCTCGGTCGGTGTCTACGGCGTCATCATCGCGGGCTGGGCCTCCAACTCGAAGTACGCCTTCCTCGGCGCGTTGCGCTCGGCCGCGCAGATCGTCGCCTACGAGATCGCGATGGGCTTCGCCCTGGTCGGCGTGCTGATGGCCGCCGGCTCGCTGAACCTGGAGAAGATCGTGCAGGCGCAGGAAGGTGGCTTCCTGCATTGGTACTGGTTGCCTCTGTTCCCGCTGTTCCTGATCTACTTCATCTCCGGCGTCGCCGAGACCAACCGCGCGCCGTTCGACGTTGCGGAAGGCGAGTCCGAGATCGTCGCCGGTTTCCACGTCGAGTACTCGGGCATGACCTTCGCGGTCTTCTTCCTGGCCGAGTACGCCAACATGATCCTGATTGCGGCGCTGACCTCGATCATGTTCATGGGCGGCTGGTACAGCCCGTTCCCGGGCATCCCGGTCATCGGTGAGCCGAGCGTCTTCTGGCTGCTCGCCAAGATCAGCTTCTTCCTGCTGCTGTTCCTGTGGTTCCGCGCCACCTTCCCGCGTTATCGCTACGACCAGATCATGCGTCTGGGCTGGAAGGTGTTCATCCCGCTGACCATTGTCTGGCTGGTAGTCGAGGGCGTATTCGTTTACGTCAAGCTTGGCCCCTGGTTCGCGTGAGGTAACCCGAAATGACCTTGAAAGCCGTAGGCGGTTACGTCAAAAGCCTGTTCCTGCTGGAACTGCTGAAGGGCATGTCGGTCACCGGCCGCCGCTTCTTCAGCCCCAAGATCACCGTGCAGTACCCGGAAGAGAAGACGCCGATGTCGCCGCGCTTCCGGGGCCTGCACGCGCAGCGTCGCTATCCGAACGGGGAAGAGCGCTGCATCGCCTGCAAGCTCTGTGAGGCTGTCTGCCCGGCGCTGGCCATCACCATCGAGTCCGCGCAGCGCGCCGACGGTTCGCGTCGCACCACGCGCTACGACATCGATCTGTTCAAGTGCATCTACTGCGGCTTCTGCGAAGAGGCCTGCCCGGTCGACGCGATCGTCGAGACGCCGGTGTTCGAGTACCACTTCGAGAATCGGGGCGAGAACATCATGACCAAGGACAAGCTGCTCGCCATCGGCGACAAGTACGAGGCGGACATCGCCGCGGCCAAGGCCGCCGATGCGCCGTACAGGTAACAGGCCATGGCATTCACCGACCTCGTTTTCTATGTCTTCGCCGGTATCGCCGTGTTCGCCGGCATCCGCGTGATCTCCTCGAACAACCCGGTGCACTCGGCGCTGTATCTGGTGCTGGCCTTCTTCACCACCGCCGCGATCTGGCTGCTGCTGGAGGCCGAGTTCCTCGCCATCACCCTGGTGCTGGTCTACGTCGGCGCGGTCATGGTGCTGTTCCTGTTCGTGGTCATGATGCTCGACATCAACCTGGTGCCGCTGCGCGAGGGCTTCATCCGCTATCTGCCGGTCGGCATCGCGGTCGCCGGCATCATCGTGATCGAGATGGTCATGGTGCTGACGGCGCGTTATGGCGATACGCCCGCGCCCGTGCCGAAGCCCGCCGACTACAGCAACACCGAGGAACTCGGCGGTGTGCTGTACACCGTTTATGTGTACCCGTTCGAACTCGCCGCGGTGATCCTGCTGGTCGCGATCATCGCCGCGATCACGCTGACCCTGCGTCGTCGTGAGGGCACCAAGCATCAGGATCCGGCCAAGCAGGTCATGGTCAAGCGCGCCGACCGGGTGCGCCTGGTCAAGATGCCGGCGGAACCGAAGAAGTAAGCAGCTCAACGAACATGCGGGTCGCGGCAGAGTGCGCGACCTCCAAGAATTACGGTCGGGCTGAACCCGTCCACAAGGGGGACCGATGGTCGGTTTGTCACATTACCTGATCCTGAGCGCGATCCTGTTCTGCCTCAGCGTTGCGGGCATCTTCCTGAACCGGAAGAACGTGATCATCCTGCTGATGAGCATCGAACTGATGCTGCTCGCGGTGAACACCAATTTCGTTGCGTTCTCGCATTATCTGGGCGACACCGCCGGGCAGATCTTCGTGTTCTTCATCCTCACGGTGGCTGCCGCCGAGGCCGCGATCGGTCTCGCGATCCTGGTGGTCCTGTTCCGTAACCGCAGCACCATCAACGTCGAAGACCTCGACGCGATGAAGGGTTGATGAACATGGACATGACCCTTTCCGAGAATGTGCTGCTGACCATCGTGCTGGCTCCACTGGTCGGCTCCGTCATCGCCGGGCTGTTCAGCAAGCAGGTCGGTCGTGCCGGCGCCCATTGGGTGACGATCATCGGCGTCGCGATCTCCTTCATCCTGTCGGCCAGTGTGTTCAAGGCGCTGGTGTTCGACGGTGCGCAGAAGTTCGATCAGACCATCTATACGTGGCTGGTCAGCGAGGGCGTGAAGTTCGAGGTCGGCTTCCTGGTCGACAAGCTCACCGTGCTGATGATGACCGTGGTGACCTTCGTGTCGCTGATGGTGCACATCTACACCATCGGCTACATGGCCGACGACGAGCACAACTGGGACGAGAAGTCCCTGGCCGGCAAGCACAGCTACCAGCGTTTCTTCTCCTACATCTCGCTGTTCACGTTCTCGATGCTGATGCTGGTCATGTCGAACAACTTCATGCAGTTGTTCTTCGGCTGGGAGGCGGTCGGTGTCGTGTCCTACCTGCTGATCGGTTTCTGGTCGACCCGCGAGACCGCGATCTACGCCAACCTGAAGGCCTTCCTGGTCAACCGCGTCGGCGACTTCGGCTTCCTGCTCGGCATCGCTGCGGTGCTGATGTATTTCGACACGCTGAACTATTCCGAGGTGTTCGCGAAGGCCCCGGAACTGGCCAACGTGACCATCCAGATCTTCGAGGGCACCGATTGGGCGCTGATGAGCGTGATCGGCATCCTGCTGTTCATCGGCGCCATGGGTAAGTCGGCGCAGATGCCGCTGCACGTGTGGCTGCCCGATTCCATGGAAGGCCCGACCCCGATCTCCGCGCTGATCCACGCCGCGACCATGGTCACCGCCGGTATCTTCATGGTCGCGCGCATGTCGCCGATCTATGAACTGTCGACCACCGCGCTGTCGGTAATCCTCGTCATCGGTGCGATGACCGCGTTCTTCACCGGCCTGCTCGGCCTGGTGCAGCACGACATCAAGCGCGTGGTCGCGTACTCGACGCTGTCGCAGCTCGGTTACATGACCGTCGCGCTCGGTGCGTCGGCATACTCCGCCGCGATCTTCCACCTCATGACCCACGCCTTCTTCAAGGCGCTGCTGTTCCTCGCCGCCGGTTCCGTGATCATTGCGATGCATCACGAGCAGGACATGCGCAAGATGGGCGGTCTGAAGAAGTACCTGCCGATCACCTACTGGACCTCGTTGCTGGGCTCGCTCGCGCTGATCGGCACCCCGGGCTTCTCCGGCTTCTTCTCCAAGGACAGCATCATCCTGGCGGTGGGGCAGTCGACCATCCCGGGTTCCTCGCTGGCCTATTTCGCGGTCACCGCCGGTGTCTTCATCACCGCGCTGTACAGCTTCCGCATGTTCTTCCTGGTCTTCCATGGCCAGGAGCGCATGGACGAGCACACCAAGCATCATCTGCATGAGACCCCGTGGGTCGTTACCGTGCCGCTGATGCTGCTGGCGATCCCGTCCGTGTTGATAGGTTACTTCACCGTCGGTCCGGTGCTGTTCGGCGATTACTTCGGCGACGCCATCCTGTTCACGGACGCGCATCCGGCGATGGCCATGGTCGGCGAGTCGTTCCACGGCGCGCTCGGCATGATCACGCACAGCTTCTTCACGCTGCCGTTCTGGCTGGCGGTGGCGGGTGTCGGCACGGCCTGGTTCATCTACATGAAGCGCCCGGATATCGCCGACAAGGCGCAGTCCATGTTCGCGCCGATCCACCGCATGCTCGAGAACAAGTACGGCTTCGACGATTTCAACCAGATGGTCTTCGGCGACCGCAGCCGGGGTATCGGCGAGGTGCTCTGGAAGGTCGGTGACCAGAAGCTGATCGACGGCACCCTGGTCAACGGCAGCGCGCGTCTGGTCGGCTGGTTCTCCTCGGTCGTGCGTCATATGCAGACCGGTTACCTGTACCACTACGCCTTCGCGATGATCATCGGCCTGCTGGTGCTGCTCACCTGGATCGTGGTTCGGTAGGAATTAAGAATGTTTACTGATCTTCCTCTTCTGAGCCTCGTCATCTGGCTGCCGATCATCGGCGGCTTCCTGATCCTCGCGCTCGGCTCGAATGCCGACAACGCCGCCCGCCGGCTGGCGCTGGTGGTGTCCATCGCGACCTTCCTGATCAGCCTGCCGCTGTGGACCGGCTTCGACAGCAGCACCGCCGCGATGCAGTTCCAGGAGAAGGCTGCCTGGATCCCGGCCTTCAACATCAACTACCACCTCGGTGTCGACGGCCTGTCGATGCCGCTGATCCTGCTGACCACGTTCACCGTCGTGCTGGTGGTGATCGCCGGTTGGGAGGTCATCCAGAACAAGCCGGGTCAGTACATGGCGGCCTTCCTGATCATGGAAGGCTTCATGAACGGCGTGTTCGCGGCGCTGGACGCGATGCTGTTCTACGTGTTCTGGGAAGGCATGCTGATCCCGATGTTCCTGATCATCGGCATCTGGGGCGGCCCGAACCGCGTCTACGCCACCATCAAGTTCTTCCTGTACACCTTCCTCGGCTCCGTGTTCATGCTGGTCGCGCTGATCTACATGTACTGGCAGTCCGACAGCTTCGCGATCCTCGACTTCCACACCCTGAAGTTGAGCCTGAACGCGCAGATCCTGATCTTCATCGCCTTCTTGCTGGCCTTCGCGGTCAAGGTGCCGATGTGGCCGGTGCATACCTGGTTGCCGGATGCTCACGTCGAGGCGCCGACCGGCGGTTCGGTGATCCTGGCGGCGATCATGCTGAAGATCGGTGGTTACGGCTTCCTGCGCTTCTCGCTGCCGATCGCGCCGGACGGTTCGAAGGAACTCGACTGGCTGATCATCGGCATGTCGCTGATCGCGGTCGTCTACATCGGTTTCGTCGCGCTGGTGCAGAGCGACATGAAGAAACTGATCGCGTATTCGTCGATCGCGCACATGGGCTTCGTGACCCTGGGCTTCTTCATTATCTTCACGATCCTGGAGAACACCGGCGGCACCAGCGGCGCGGTCCTCGGCATCGAGGGCGGCATGGTGCAGATGATCTCGCACGGCTTCATTTCCGGCGCGAT
Organism: Gammaproteobacteria bacterium; assembly: GCA_024234895.1. Lineage (GTDB taxonomy): Bacteria > Pseudomonadota > Gammaproteobacteria > JACKNK01 > JACKNK01 > JACKNK01. Next base: position 7,439 of record JACKNJ010000004.1, on the reverse strand, counting down.
GTTCCTCGGCGTCGGCGTGATGTACGACCGCGTGCACAGCCGCGAGATCGGCGCCTACGGCGGTGTCGTGCACACCATGCCCAAGTTCGCCGGCTTCTTTGTGCTGTTCGCGATGGCCAACGCCGGCCTGCCCGGCACCTCCGGCTTCGTCGGCGAGTTCATGGTCATCCTGGCCGCGTTCAAGGCCAATTTCTGGTACGCCTTCCTGGCCGCGACCACGCTGATTCTCGGCGCCGCCTACACGCTGTGGATGGTCAAGCGCGTGATCTACGGGCCGGTGGTCAACATCAACGTCGCCGGTCTTGAAGACCTCAACCGTCGCGAATTCCTGATCATGGCGCTGCTCGCGATCGCGGTGCTGGCCCTGGGCGTGTATCCCGCGCCGCTGACCCAGGTCATGCATGCCTCGGTCGAAAACCTGGTTCAGCACATCAGCGTGTCGAAGCTGCCGTAACGGTCAACGAGAAATGTCTATGACCCCTGACGTCGTCGAATTTGCCCCGCTGGCCGCCGAGATCTTCGTGCTCGCGATGGCGAGCTTCATTCTGGTGCTGGATGCGTACCTGCCGGACAGCCGCCGCCTGATCGCGTTCCGCCTGACCCAGCTGACCCTGCTCGGGGCCGCCATCCTGACCTGGACGCAGCATCAGGAGATGATCGGCCACACCGACCGCATGGTCCTGCTCGGCGGCACCTACGTCGCCGACACCATGTCGATGGTGCTGAAGATGGCGGTGTACGTGATTTCCGCCGGCGTGTTCCTGTACTCGCGCGACTATCTGCGTGACCGCGGCATCCTCAAGGGCGAGTACTTCGTGCTCGGCCTGTTCGGCGTGCTCGGCATGATGGTCATGATCTCCGCGCACAACATGCTGACGGTGTATCTCGGCCTCGAACTGCTGTCGCTGTCCATGTACACGATGGTCGCGTTCCAGCGCGACAACGGCGTCGCATCGGAAGCCGCGATGAAGTACTTCGTGCTCGGCGCGATCGCCTCCGGCATGCTGCTCTACGGCATCTCGATGATCTACGGCGCGACCGGGTCCCTGGACCTCGCCGCGATCGGGCGTTACGTCGCCGAGAATGGTGTGACCGACAACAAGATCCTCGCCTTCGGCATCGTCTTCATCGTCGCCGGTCTGGCCTTCAAGCTCGGCAACGCGCCGTTCCACATGTGGGTGCCGGACATCTACAACGGCGCGCCGACCGCCGTGACCCTGTACATCGGTGCCGCGCCCAAGATTGCCGCCTTCGCGATGGTCATCCGCGTGCTGGTCGAGGGCCTGGGCGGCATGCACGCCGACTGGACCCCGATGCTGATCATCCTCGCCATCGCCTCGCTGGCGGTCGGCAACGTCATCGCCATCGCGCAGACCAACATCAAGCGCATGCTGGCCTATTCGACGATCTCCCACATGGGCTTCGTCGTGCTCGGCATCCTCGCCGCCAACAAGGCCGGTTACAGCGGCGCGATGTTCTACGCGATCACCTACGCGCTGACCTCCGCCGGCGGCTTCGGCCTGCTCGTGGTGCTGTCCCGCGCCGGCTTCGAGGCCGAGAAGCTCGATGATCTGAAGGGGCTGAACGACCGCAACCCGTGGCTCGCCTTCCTGATGCTGCTGCTGATGTTCTCGATGGCCGGCGTGCCGCCGACCGTCGGCTTCTACGCCAAGCTGTCGGTCTTGCAGGCGGTGATCTCCGCCGACATGGTCTGGCTGGCCGCCGTCGCGGTGTTCTTCTCGATCATCGGCGCCTTCTACTACATCCGCATCGTCAAGCTGATGTATTTCGACAAGCCCGAGGACGAAGCGCCGATCCAGGCCGGTTTCGACACCCAGATGGTGCTTGGCGCCAATGGTCTGGCCGTGCTCGCGCTGGGCATCTACCCGGCTGGCCTGATGGCCTGGTGCGCCGCCGCGCTGGGCTGAGCGCCCCGCGGTTTTTGGCTGGAGCTTGCTGGATTAGCGGGGAAATCTTAAGTTCCAGTCATTAGCGTCATGCAACAGGTGACCGGGATGCAGACTGCCAAACAAGCCGCACGTGAGGTGATCGACCACATGTCGGATCAGGCTTCGTGGGACGACATCATGTACGAGTTGTTCGTGAAGCAGAAAATCGAGGCGGGTCTCGCGGATATCGAGGCGGGAAAGGTTGTCCCGCACGATCAGATCAAGGAAGAATTTCTGGGTGATGCGGATTGAATGGTCGTACCAGGCTCGATCTGATTTAAGAGCGCTACGCGCGTATATCGCCAAGGATTCACCGGTAAATGCGCGTCGCTTCGTCGATCGCATCATTGCCGGCGTCGATCGGCTGGCGGATTTCCCCGACATGGGCCGATTGGTTCCCGAAGCAGGTGCAAGGCATGACCTTCGTTAACTGCTTGTGCAGGACTACCGACTGGTCTATCGGCGTACCGATACTGCGGTGGTTGTCGTTACCGTGATTCACGGAAGTCGCGATATCACCCGGATCGGCAAACTGTCCGAATAGCGGCTTAGAATGCCGGGCCATGCCCGGCTTTTTGTTGTCCCGACTTTTCAGCGCATTCGTCGTCGTCCTCGGCGTCTCGACGCTGGTCTTCGCGTTGATTCATCTGGTGCCCGGTGACCCGGTCGAGGTCATGCTGGGCGAGTCCGCGCAGCCGGCGGATCGTGAGGCGCTGCGTGTCGCGCTGGGGCTCGATCTGCCGATTCATGTGCAGTACGGCCATTATCTGAACGGCCTGCTGCACCTCGATCTGGGCACGTCGCTGCACTCCAAACGACCGGTCGTCGACATGCTCGCGGAGCGCATCCCGGCGACGGTGGAGCTGGCGCTGGCTTCGCTCGCCATCGCGCTGCTGATTGCCTTGCCGCTCGGCATCATCGCGGCGGTGAAGCGCGACACGCCCTGGGACATCGGTGCGACCGGTTTCGCGCTGCTCGGCGTGTCGATTCCGAATTTCTGGATGGGACCGATCCTGATCCTGGTGTTTGCGCTTGGGCTGGGCTGGTTCCCGGTCAGCGGTCGCGACGCGCCCGGCTCACTGGTGTTGCCGGCACTGACACTGGGCACGGCGATGGCGGCGATCCTCTCGCGCATGATCCGCTCGACGCTGCTGGAGGTGCTCGGCGAGGACTTCATTCGCACCGCGCGTGCCAAGGGTCTGCGACCACTTCAGGTGATCGTCGGGCACGGTTTGCGCAACGCGCTGCTGCCGGTGATCACCCTGCTGGGCCTGCAACTCGGCACGCTGCTCGGCGGCGCGGTCATCACCGAGACGGTGTTCTCATGGCCGGGCGTCGGGATGCTGACCATCGACGCGATCCAGTCCCGCGATTACCCGATCGTGCAGGCCAGCGTGCTGCTGATCAGCCTCACCTATGTGGTCGTGAATACCGTGACCGACATCGTCTACGCGTGGGTCGATCCGCGCGTTCGTCTCGGTGACGGCGCATGAGGTTCTGGCTTCCGGCCGGTGTGCTTGCGCTTTGGGCGCTGCTGGCCGTGTTCGGGCCGTGGTTGCCGTTGACGCCGGATCAGATTCATTTGCAGCACATCCTCGCCGCGCCGGGGGAGGGCATGGTGCTGGGCGCGGACGATCTCGGGCGCGGGGTCTGGGATCGGTTGGCGGTCGGTGCGCGGACCTCGTTTCTGGTGGCGTTCTGGGTGGTGATCCTGTCTGCCGGCATCGGCGCGTTGATCGGCACCGTCGCGGGCTATCTCGGTGGCTGGTGGGATCTGATCACGGTGCGGGTGGTCGACATTTTCCTGGCGTTCCCGGGCATCCTGCTGGCGATCGCGCTGGCCGGGATTCTCGGCCCCGGCATCGACAATGTGATCATCGCGCTGGCCGTGGTGGGCTGGGTCGGTTACGCGCGTCTGGCGCGGGCGCAGGTGCTGTCGCTGAAGCATCGCGATCATGTGCAGGCCGCGATCGCGCTGGGCGCGGGGAGGGCACGCATCGTGCTGCGGCATCTCCTGCCGCTGTCCGCCGCGCCGTTGATCGTCGAGGCGACGTTCGGCATCGCCGGCACCGTGATCGCGGAGGCCGGGCTTTCGTTCCTCGGCCTTGGCGTGCAGCCCCCGGAGGCGTCCTGGGGCAGTATGATCCGCGACGGCACGCGCTACATGCTGGTGGCGCCGCATCTGGTGCTGGCACCCGGCATCGCGCTGATGCTCGTGGTGCTGTCCGTGAACCTGCTCGGCGATCGCCTGCGCGACCGCCTGGATGTCCGGACTGATCGAAGCCACACCTAGGATGGGCAAAGGAGCGTAGCGACGTGCCCATCACACGAGGTCGGGTTGGCCTGGGCGTTGATATTGCTGTCAGCGCTTACGATGGGCACGCTCCGCTTTGCCCATCCTACGTTTTGAGAATCTGAATACGCCATGAGCCGCCACGAAAGCCTCGGCCCGATCATGATGGACCTGCGCGGTCCAGCCATCGATGCCGACGAGCGCGAGATGCTGCTGCATCCGCTGGTCGGTGGCGTGATCCTGTTCACGCGCAATTTCGTGTCGGTCGAACAGGTCACGCAGCTTTGTGCGGACATCCACGCTCTACGCACGCCGCATCTGCTGATCGCGGTCGATCACGAGGGCGGTCGGGTGCAGCGCTTCCGCGCCGGTTTCACGCAGGTGCCGGCGGCCGGCAGCGTGCACCGGCTCTACGACATCGATCCGCGCCGCGCGTTGGCGCTTGCGGAAGACTTCGGCTGGGTCATGGCCTCCGAGGTGCGCGCCTGCGGCATCGACATCAGCTTCGCGCCGGTGCTCGATCTGGATCGCGGCATCAGTCAGGTGATCGGCAATCGCGGTTTTCATCGTGACCCGGAAGCCACCGCCGAACTCGGCCATGCCTACATGCGCGGCATGCGTCGCGCCGGCATGGAGGCGACCGGCAAGCACTTCCCCGGTCACGGCGGCGTGCCCGAGGACTCCCACCTGATCCTGCCGGTCGACCCGCGCCGTTTCGCCGACATCGAGGCCGAGGACCTGCTCGTGTTCGAGCGCATGATCCGTTACGGCCTGGCGGCGGTGATGATGGCGCATGTCGAATACCCGGCGGTCGATCCGCAACCGGCGGGCTTCTCCGAATTCTGGGTGCGCGAGGTGCTGCGCAAGCGCCTCGGCTTCCAGGGCGTCGTGTTCAGCGACGACCTGAGCATGGCCGGTGCCGAGGGTGTTGGCGGCTATGCCGACCGCGCCCGTCGCGTGCTCGAGGTCGGCGCCGACATGGCGCTGATCTGCAATCACACCGAGGGCGTGGTCGAGGCGCTGGAGGAATTGCAGTGGGAATCCGATCCGGCGTCCCACATGCGTCTCGCCCGGATGCACATGCGCAAGCCGACGACGTGGCCGACATTGCGGGCGAACGCCGATTGGCGCGATGCGGTCACGCGCCTTGCCGCCCTCGGCAACGACGACCCGACCGGCCAACTTCCCGTGTAATCCAACGCAGCCACACTGTAGGAGCGAGCTTGCTCGCGAAGGACGCGTCACCGGGCTCGGACCGTCTCGCCGCGACCTTCGCGAGCAAGCTCGCTCCTACAATGAGACCTACCCAGAATCGAGCGGAGCACACATGCCCATCACCCCCGAACACGCCGCGCAGGTGCGCGCTGAGGCCGATTGCCTGTTCGACCGCACCCAGGTCGGCGAGGCCGTCGACCGCATGGCGGCAGAGATCACCGCGCGCATCGGTGGACGCAATCCGCTGGTGCTGTGCGTGATGAACGGTGCGCTGATGGTGACGTCCGAACTGCTGGTGCGCATGGATTTCCCGCTGGAGCTGGATTACCTGCACGCCACCCGCTATCGCGGCGAGACCAGCGGTGGAACGCTGCACTGGTTCCGTGAGCCCAGCGTGTCGCTGGAGGGTAGGGTGGTGCTGATCGTCGATGACATCCTCGACGAGGGCCCGACGCTGGCCGCGATCCGCGACTACTGCGTCGCGCAGGGCGCCGAGGAGGTGCTGGCGGCGGTGCTGGTCGACAAGGTCCATGACCGCAAGGCACCGGGCGCGTTCGCCGAATTCATCGGCATCGAGGCGCCGGATCGCTACCTGTTCGGCTACGGCATGGACTACAAGGAGTACCTGCGCAACGCGCCGGGGATCTTCGCCGTGAAGGGCATGTGAGCGGCATTTGCCGCAAAGACGCCAAGACGCAAAGTTTGAAATTGTTGGGGTGAGCATGGCGGTCGGGATCATTGGTGGGACGGGTTTGACCCGCTTGGACGGGCTGACGATCGAGCGCGAGGAGGCCGTCACGACGCGCTGGGGGGAGCCGTCCGCGCCGTTGGTGTTCGGGCGGCTTGGCGATACCGAGGTCGTGTTTCTGGCCCGGCACGGCAACCCCCATCGGATTCCCCCGCACAAGGTCAACTACCGCGCCAATATCCAGGCGCTCAAGGACGTCGGCGTCGAGCGCGTGATCGCGGTCGCCGCGGTCGGTGGCATCACCGAGCGCGCCGGGCCGAGCGCTGTGCTGATCCCGGATCAGATCATCGACTACACCTACGGCCGCGCGATGACCTTCTTCGAAGATGACCTCGACGAGGTCGTGCACATCGACTTCAGCTGGCCCTACTGCGCCGAGTTGCGCGCCGATCTGCTCACCGCCGCCGCCCGCGCCGGCGTCGACGCGGTCGATGGCGGGGTCTATGCAGCCACCCAGGGCCCGCGTCTGGAAACCGCCGCCGAGATTCGCCGCCTCGCCAACGACGGCTGCGACATCGTCGGCATGACCGGCATGCCCGAAGCGGCCCTCGCCCGCGAGGCCGGGCTTTGCTACGCCAGCCTGTCCGTGGTCGCCAACTGGGGTGCGGGCATTTCCGACGCGGAAATCACCATGGCCGACATCGAACGCGAACTGGAAACCGGCATGGCGCGGGTGCGGGCGATTCTGGAACGATTCCTGATGGCTTGAGTTCGCCGCCATGTAGAACGCGACGTTTGCCGCCGGGGTCGGTACGATCCCGGTCACTCTCTTCCATTTGCGCGATGCGATGAATAACCCCCTCCACCAGCGCCGCGCCGGCGTGCTGCTGCACATCACCTCCCTGCCGGGTTCGCGCGAGAGCGGCGAGTTCGGCGCCAATGCCTTCCGCTTCGTGGATTTCCTGGCCGAGGCCGGCATCACCGTCTGGCAGATGCTGCCGCTGGGCCCGACCTTGACGGATGGCTCGCCGTACCAGTCCCCGTCGTCGTACGCGGGCAACTCGACGATGATCTGCCTGGACCTGCTGGCGAAGTGGGGTTGGGTGGATGCCGAGGTGGTGCAGGCCGCGCAGTCGGGCCGCGACGCGGTGCTGGCACAGACCGCGCGGGAGTTCGCGAAGCGTGCCAACGACAACGAACGTAAGGAGTTCAAGTCCTTCGTCGACGCCAACAAGTCCTGGCTGGAACCGTATGCGTTCTTCCGCGCACTGAAGAAGGCCCACGCCGACGCGCC
>JACKNJ010000003.1 GCA_024234895.1 Gammaproteobacteria bacterium | reverse complement strand
TGCCATGAACCCCGAACGTAACGTCATCGCCGGCAACTGCCAGTCCACGCGCCGCATTGAGATCGGCAACGAAGGCATTGATCTGTGCCGCGCGGCGAGAGTTCAAGGTGGTCGATTCCAGCCACGGGATGCCCTGCGTCATCACCAGCGCGATCAGCCCGACAACCACCATCAGCTCCACCAGGGTGAAGCCGCGATCGGTCGGTATTGAACATTTTCCCAAGCCTTGCATTGTCATTCCGGGACAGGGCCTTCGAATCCGCGAGAGCGGGCACTGACGAAAAACTCTAGCGAATTTCGCGCCACTGATTGCGGGCACGGTTCCATGCGATTATGCGCGCCCACCCGAAAATATTAGTTAACCAGTGTCAAAACCGAAGCAATACGACAGCATCGTGGTCGGCGGCGGCATCATCGGCATGCTGTCCGCGCTGCAACTGCACGCGGCGGGTCGGCATGTGCTGCTGGTCGAGCGGGGAGCAACCGGACGCGAATCGTCCTGGGCGGGTGGCGGAATATTGTCACCTTTGTACCCCTGGCGTTACCCGGACGCGGTAACCGCGTTGGCATCCTGGGGCCAGCCGCGTTACCCGGAACTGCTCGCCTCCCTGCTGCGTGACGGCGGGCTCGACCCGGAATACCGCCCCAGCGGTTTACTGATCCTGACCGACGATGAAGTGGACGCGGCGCAAGACTGGGCGCGGCGCTTCAGCATCCGCATGGATTCCGTGGACGCCTCCACGGCACGCGGAATCGTCCCGGGGCTGGGCCCTGATCGCGGTGGCGTGTGGATGCCGGATGTCGGTCAGGCCCGCAATCCCCGTCTGGTCAAGAGTGTCCGCGCGGTGCTGGAGGCGAAATCCGTCTCCATTCGCGAACACACCGAGGTCACCGGTTTCATCAGCCGGGCTGGCCGCTGCGCCGGGGTTGAAACCACGGACGGCGAGATCCACGCCGACCAGGTGCTCGTCGCCGGGGGCGCATGGACCGGGGGCCTGCTCGCGGGACTGGGCAGCACGATCCCGGTCGAGCCGGTGCGTGGCCAGATGATCCTGTTTCGCGGCAACGCCGACTTCCTGACCAGGATGGTGCTGGCCGACGACCGCTACGCAATCCCGCGCCGCGACGGGCGGATCGTCTTCGGCAGCACGCTGGAGCACACCGGCTTCGACAAGTCGACCACCGACGAGGCGCGCAACGACCTGCAAGCGGTCGCGCGCTCGCTGCTGCCCGGACTGGCCCGATTCGACATCGAAAATCAGTGGGCCGGGCTGCGTCCCGGCAAGAGCGACAACATCCCCGTGATTGGCGAACACCCGAAACTCCCCGGCCTGTTCGTGAACGCCGGACACTTCCGCAACGGCGTCGTGCTCGCCCCCGCATCGACCCGGCTGGTCGCCGATCTGATGCTCGGACGCCCCCCGATCCTCGATCCGACGCCTTACGCGATCCATCCGTAGGCTCGACGAATCCTCGCTGCAATAAAGGGATAACGGTCGGCAACGCGGCAACTTGCCTATAATCCCGCGCATGTACGCCCCGACCATCGATTGGCCCACCGACACCGACGCGATCCTCGCGCGACTGCGCGCCTGCGGCATCTCGCCGACAGCGCAGCGCGTCGAGATCGCGCGCGCGCTGCTGTCGCGTCCGCAGCATCTGTCGGCGGATCAGGTGCTGGCCGTGGTCAACCGCGAGCGCAGTTCGGTATCCAAGGCCACCATCTACAACACCCTTGCCCTGTTTGCGGAGAAAGGGCTGGTCCGCGAAGTCATCGTCGACCCGAGCCGCGTGTTCTACGACTCCAACACCGAACCGCATCACCACCTGTATCAGGTCGAAGACGGCGCCCTTTCCGACATCGCGCTGAACAGCATCGCGCTGGACGGCCTGCCGGCCCTGCCCGAAGGCATGGAAATCGATCGCGTCGACGTGATCGTGCGGGTGCGCAAGCCACGCGACTGAGCTTCCCGGCTTCCTCTGCCGCATCCGGTTGTTGGTATACTCCGCGCCCCGCTTCCACGCGGGCATGTTTCGATCGCGCCGGTGTAGCTCAGTTGGTAGAGCAACTGATTCGTAATCAGTAGGTCGGAGGTTCGACTCCTCTCACCGGCACCATTTTTTGTTCTTCATATCAATCAGTCAGCGGAATCCTGCCCAGCCATTGCTGGGCTTTTTTGTGCAGGAACGCGGCTTCTCGGGTGCAGGCCGGTGTGCAAGACACCGAGCTAACCTGCTGAAATACAAGAACAGTCCAACTGGTTGCATGTCACTCGGTGAATCAGCAGGACACGGTCGCGTTATTTCCTGAATACCCCCGACCAGTGAGCTTCCAGGTACGCAAGATGCGCGGCGTTGATGCCGCACGCCTTCATGTCTGGATGCCAACCAGGCGGGGTCGCGCTCCGAGGCTGGAACTGCGGGGAAAATTTGATCGAGCCATCCTCTTCGAAGGTGATCCAGCCGCCGTCGAACAGGGCATCCAGGTGGGGCGCAGGAAGCAGGCCGTTGAACGGCCAGGCGCTCCTCATCGAGCTCATCGAACCTCGCCCGTTCGGAGTGGTCCATCGTAGGGCGCGCCATGCGCACCTGGACTTTGTCTCAGCGGTTTGCTGGTGCGCATGGCGCACCCTGCGAATCGGCGCGGATCGCCTACGCTTTTCGCGCCCATAACAACACAACGGTCGACTGGCCGACCTGCTCATCTTCCTTAGGAGTTCGTCATGCGAAATATTGTTCGCTCGGTTATCCCCCTGATCACCGCCGCCGCGATGCTGCCGATGACCGCATCCGCCGAGGACGTCATCACCAAACGTTTCCCCAGCCTGGAACTGGCGATGGATGCCGCAAAGGGTGCGGTCGATGCCTGCCGCGAGGCCGGTTATCAGGTGTCGGCCGTGGTCGTCGACAAGTCGGCGATCACCCAGGTCGTGTTGCGCGACGCGCTGGCTGCGCGCTTCACGATGCGCATCGCCGAGGACAAGGCCAACGCGGTGATCATGTCCGGCGTGAGTTCCGCCGATTTCGTGAAGAATCGCGCGGACATCAAGGATGAGATGAACGAGATCGACGGGGTGCTGATGCTCGCCGGCGGTCTGCCGATCCGGGCGGCGGGGAGCATCATCGGCGCGATCGGCGTCAGTGGCGCGCCAGGCGGCGAGAAGGACGAGGAATGCGCGGCCAAGGGCATCGAGAAGATCCAGGAGCGACTCGACTTCGCCGAGTAACGCTGTCGCGCGGGTTGCGCTGATCCGTAGGAGCGGCTTCAGCCGCGATCGGCATCGGATCAAAGCCGCTTCTACGGAAATCAGGGCACAAAAAAGGCCGGAACCCAGGTTCCGGCCTTTAATCTTGGCGCCTTTGCGTCTTTGCGTCTTTGCGGCGAAAACCGAATTACGCGTCGTAAGGATTGCGGCGCACGATGGTCTCGGCACGGTCGGGGCCGGTGGAGATGATGTCGATCGGCGTCTTCACCAGATCTTCCAGGCGCGCGATGTAGCGGCGTGCGGCTTCCGGCAACTCGTCCATGGTCTTGGCGCCGACCGTGGATTCATCCCAGCCGGGCATCTCTTCGTAGACCGGCGAGCAGGCCTCGAAGGCGTCGGCACCGATCGGCGGCGCGGTGACCGGATTGCCCTGCTTGTCGACGTAGCCGGTGCAGATCTTGATGGAGTCGAAGCCGTCGAGGACGTCGAGCTTGGTCAGGCAGATGCCGGTGACGGAGTTGATCTGCATCGCGCGACGCACCGCGACCGCGTCGAACCAGCCGCAGCGACGCTGGCGACCGGTGGTGGCGCCGAACTCGTGCCCGCGCTCGCCGAGACGCTGGCCGGCCTCGTCGAACAGTTCGGTCGGGAACGGGCCGGCGCCGACACGGGTGGTGTAGGCCTTGGTGATGCCGAGGATGTAATCGAGATGCGCCGGGCCGACACCCGTGCCGGTGGCCGCGCCGCCGGCGGTGGTGTTGGACGAGGTCACGTAGGGGTAGGTGCCCTGGTCGATGTCGAGCAGCGTGCCCTGCGCGCCCTCGAACATCACGTTGGCGCCGTGCTCGCGCAGGTCGTGCAGGATGCCGGTGACATCGGCGACCATCGGGCGGATTTCGCGGGCGAAGGCCAGCCCCTCCGCGAGCACCTTCTCGTAATTCACGGGCTCGGCCTTGTAGAGGTGCTCCAGCGCGAAGTTGTGGTACTCCATGACCTCCTTCAGACGGCTGGCGAAACGCTCGTCGTCCATCATGTCGCCGACCTTGAGGCCGCGACGGGAGATCTTGTCTTCGTAAGCCGGGCCGATACCGCGACCGGTGGTGCCGATCGCCTTCTTGCCACGCGCGGCTTCGCGCGCCTGATCCAGCGCAACGTGGTAGGGCAGGATCAAGGTGGTCGCCTCGGAGATGCGCAGACGTTCGCGCACCGGCACGCCCGCCTTCTCGAGCATATGGATCTCTTCCATCAGCGCGTCGGGGGCGAGCACCACGCCATTGCCGATCAGGCACTGCACGCCCGCACGCAGCACACCGGACGGAATCAGGTGGAGAACCGTCTTCTTGCCGTCGATGACCAGCGTGTGACCGGCGTTGTGGCCGCCCTGAAAACGCACCACCGCGCTGGCGCGATCGGTGAGCATGTCGACCACTTTGCCCTTACCTTCGTCACCCCACTGGGTGCCGATGACGACGACGTTCTTTCCCATGTTCGGTCCGGATTTTTGATGGTTGGTGTGGTGCGCCACCTGCAGCGACGCCGTTTGTTGGTATTCGTAGGAGCGGCTTCAGCCGCGATCGGCACACGCGACCTTCCGGCCGCCGATCGCGGCTGAAGCCGCTCCTACCGGAAGGCTAGCTCACGTGGACGACCTGCCAGCCATCGCCGCCGCGCTTGAGCTCCCGGGTACAGCCGATCTCGAGCGCTCCGCCATGCTGGCCGGGCAGCGCGCGCAGCACAGGCTCACCAGCCGCGCGCAGCTCGACAATGCGCTGGCGCAACTGGGGATCGGAATCCGCCGGCGCATAGATGGTCGACTTCTCGACCGCCCCCGCGCGGCTGCCGGCGATCAGCAGGGTCTTGAGATCGGCGCTGAAGCCGGTCGCCGGGCGCGCCCGTCCGAACACACTGCCGATCTCGTTGTAGCGCCCGCCACGCGCGACCTCACGGCCGACGCCGGGCACGAACGCCGCGTAGACGACGCCGGTCTGGTACTGGTAGCCGCGCAGTTCGGCGAGATCGAAGTGCAGGTTCACGTCCGGGTTGTCCTGCATCACCGTGGTGGCCACCGCCCGCAGTTCGGCCAAGGCGGCAAGGGCCCCGTCACCGGCATCGGCCAGCGCGGTCGCGGCGTCATCCAGCACGGACGCATCGCCATTCAACTCGACGAGGGCCAACAACATCTGTGCATTGCGGGCACTGACGCGCCCCGCGAGGTATTCGGCCATCTCCGGACGCGCCTTGCGCTGGAGCATGTCGAACAGGGTCTCCTCGGCACGTCGATCCAGGCCTGCATGACTGGCCAGTTCCCGGAACACGCCGACGTGGCCGAGATCGATCCAGAAATCGGCGATTCCGGTGGTACGAAGGGTCGCCAGCACCAGCGCGATGATCTCCGCGTCGCTCTCCGCGCCATCGTGGCCGTACAGCTCGCAGCCGACCTGCAGGGGGCTGCGCGTGCCGCCGAAGGCATCGGGGCGGGCGTGCAGCACGGTGCCGAGATAACACAGACGCACGGGGGCGTCGGTATGGAAATGATGCGCGTCGATGCGCGCGGCCTGCGGCGTCATGTCGGCGCGGATGCCCATCATGCGACCGCTGACCTGATCGACGAACTTGACGGTGTCGAGGTTCAGATCGGACGCGCTGCCGACCAGCAGCGACTCCAGGTACTCGACCATCGGCGGCATGATCAGGCGGTAACCCCAGGTCGCGTACAGATCGACCAGCTCGCGACGCAGCATTTCCAGCTCGTGCGCGCGCGGCGGAGCAACCTCTTCGATGCCCTCGGGCAGGATCCAGCGTTGGTCTTTCATTCGGTGAAGGCCTGTCTCGGGTGCCTTAGCGGGCCCAGTGAAGCAGCAGCAAACCCGCGATGATACTGATCACGCCGATCGTGCGCAGGGTTCGATCATCCAGTTCGAGGACACGGAGCAATGTCTCGCGCAGTTTCGCCGGTGACAGGAAGGGCATCAGCCCTTCCAACACCAGCATCAGCGCGAGCGCGGCCCAGAGATCGGACCATGCGACGGACATGTCCTGCCTGCCGGTTACGGGTTACCGGTTTCCGTGCCCTGCAAGTTGTTGAAGTAGCGGAAGAAGTCGCTGTCCGGCTTCAACAGCAGCACGTCCTCGGGCCCCGTGAAGCTGCTCCGATAGGCTTGCAGACTGCGATAGAGCGAGTAGAACTCCTCGTCGCGTTCGAAGGCCTTGGCGTAGATCTCCGCCGCAGAGGCGTCGCCCTCACCGCGCAGGCGCTCAGCGTCGCGATAGGCCTCGGCGAGCAACACGGTGCGTTCGCGATCGGCCTCGGCGCGGATGCGGATCGCGCGCTCCTCACCGCGGGAGCGGAAGTCCTTGGCGACGCGGGCACGCTCGGCGCGCATGCGCTGATAGACCGAGTCCGACACGTCGGTGGGCAGGTCGATCCGCTTGATGCGCACGTCGACCACGTCGATACCGAGATCGCTCACCGCCATGGTGGCCTGGCTGCTGAGCACATCCATGATCTGCGTGCGATCGCCGGCGACCACCTCCTGGATGGTGCGCTTGGCGAACTCGGCGCGCAGCATGTCCTTGATGATCTGCGACAGACGCGTGGAGGCCAGCCGCTCGTCACCGCCAGTGGAACGGTAGAAGGTCGCGACGTCCTTGATCCGCCATTTGACGAAGGAATCGACGATCACGTTCTTCTTTTCGCTGGTCAGGTAACGCTCGGGCTGCGAGTCCATGGTCAGGATGCGACCGTCGAACTTGCGCACGTTGTTGATCACCGGGATCTTGAAATGCAGGCCGGGCGCAAAGTCCGAGTGCACGATCTCGCCGAGGCGGAACAGGATGGCCCGCTCACGCTGATCGACGATGAACATGGAACTCCAGATCAGCAGGCCCAGCAGGACCAGCCCGATCACCATCAGGTTCTTGTTCTGGGTCATTAGCGAATCTCCCGCTGACGGACGTTGGGACGCACGCCGCGATTATCGATCTGCGGCGGAATCAGCGAACGCGGGCCGGTTGCCGGCGTGTTCGCGGTGTCCTCGTTGGAATCGTCCACCGCGCTGCGCTGGATCAGCTTGTCGATCGGCAGATACATCAGGCTGTTGCCGCCGTCGGTATCGATCATGATCTTGCTGGTGCTGCCCAGCACCTGCTCGATGGTCTCGAGATACAGGCGCTCGCGGGTGACCTTCGGGGCCTTCGCGTACTCGGTCAGCAGGGATTCGAAGCGCGCGGCCTCACCCTCGGCGTTGGCGATGACCTCGGCCTTGTAGGCCTCCGCGGACTTCAGGCGGCGATCCGCTTCACCGCGTGCCTTCGGGATGATCTCGCTGGCGTAGGCCTCGGCCTCGTTCTTCAGGCGCTGCTCATCCTCACGCGCCTTCACCGCGTCGTTGAACGCCGCCTGGACAGGCTCCGGCGGCTGCGCGTCCTGGAGGTTCACGGAGGTGATGTCGAGCCCGGTCTGGTATCGATCGACCAGTTCCTGGATCAACTGCTCGGTGCGCGCGACGATCTCCGTGCGCCCCTCGGTGAGCACGAAGTCCATCTTGCTCTGGCCGATGACCTCGCGCACCGCGCTTTCGGTCGCCTGCTTCAGGGTCGCATCCGGGCTGCGGGTCTGGAAGAGATAATCCGAGGCCGACTTGACGCGGTACTGCACCGCCATGTCGATTTCGACGATGTTCTCGTCCTGGGTCAGCATCGCGGTCTTGTGCGACACCGAGCGGACCTGATCGACATCGACCTTCTCGACGGTCTCGATCGGATACGGGATGTGCCAGTGCGGGCCTTCCGCCGTGGTCTCGGCGTACTGACCGAAACGCAGCACCACGCCGCGCTGCGCCGGCTCGATGATGTAGATGCCGGAAGCGACCCACAGGATCAGCGCGATACCCAGCAGCAGGCCAAAGCCGGCGCCACCGGACTTGCCACCACGGATCGGGGTCGCGCCGTTGCCGCCGCTGCTCCCGCCACCACGCTGGCCGCCGTTACCACCGAACAACCCGCCGAGCTTGTCCTGAAGCTTCTTCAGGACCTCGT
Source organism: Gammaproteobacteria bacterium (assembly GCA_024234895.1). Taxonomy (GTDB): domain Bacteria; phylum Pseudomonadota; class Gammaproteobacteria; order JACKNK01; family JACKNK01; genus JACKNK01. The sequence goes on along the minus strand of JACKNJ010000003.1, from coordinate 337,719 downwards.
CCAGGTCTGGCGGGCCCTGATCGCCACCGCGACCACCCCCACCCCAGGGATCGTTATTGCCACCACCCGGTTCGTTCCAGGCCATCTTGCGTCTCCCGTAATAAAACGTGTTTGCGCGGTGCGCCGGCTCCGCGTCACTGGAGACACGAACCCAAAGGCCGCGAATTGTAGCCAGTCGCCGCCGCCATTTCGACCGCGCGATCGCCGACACCCATGTTCGGCCAGGGTGAGAAGTCAAACCGATCGGAAAGGTTCCGAAACCCCCTGATTGGCAGTCGAATATCCCCAGCCGAAAATCAGGCTTGTGGTGTGACCCCGATATCCACCTCGGCCACCCAGACGCCCGGCAGCCTGCCCTCGTTCTTGAGGCGCTCGAAACGATCGACCGGAAGTTCGATCCGCAAGGCCATGTCGCCCTGCTCATCGACACGTTCGTCGACCACCACATGCATGTCGAACAGCTGCGCGCGGGCGCGGCCTGCCGAAGCCGGCAGGGTCAGCCAGCCGCGCACCAGGCGGCCGGCGACGTGCTCCCGGACGGCGTCGGTGAGCAGCTCGAGTCCTTCGCCTCGCATCGCCGATACCCACACACGGCGGACATCGCCATTCTCGTCGCGCTCGACACGCGGCGGACCGCCGCCCTCCTCGACCGGCAGGATATCGAGCTTGTTCATCACGCGGATCTGCGGCACGTCGCTGGCGCCGATCTCGGCCAGCACGGCCTGTACCTGTTCGATGTGTTCGTTGCGTTCCGGGTCGGCGGCGTCGATCACGTGCAGCAGCAGATCGGCCTCGACCGTCTCCTGCAGCGTCGAGTGGAAGGCATCGACCAGATCGTGCGGCAGATGGCGGATGAAACCAACCGTGTCGGCGATGACCACCTCGGCGCCATGGCCGAGATCAAGCTTGCGCAGGGTCGGATCGAGGGTCGCGAACAGCTGGTTCGCCGCATAGACGGTGGCGCCGGTCAGCGTATTGAACAGCGTGGACTTGCCGGCGTTGGTGTAACCGACCACGGACACCGTCGGCACCTCGTTCTTGCGGCGCGCCTGGCGGCCCTGCTGGCGGCGCTGCCGCACCCGCTCAAGCCGTGCCTGCAACTGTTTGACACGCTCGCCGAGCAGCCGGCGGTCGGTTTCGAGCTGGGTCTCGCCCGGGCCGCGCAGGCCGATACCGCCCTTCTGGCGTTCCAGGTGGGTCCAGCCACGCACCAGACGTGTGGACAGATGACGCAGTTGCGCGAGTTCGACCTGCAACTTGCCCTCATGGGAGCGGGCGCGCTGCGCGAAGATGTCGAGGATCAGCCCGGTGCGATCGAGCACGCGGCGTTCCACCAGACGCTCCAGGTTGCGCTCCTGGCTCGGGCGCAGCGTGTGGTTGAACAGCACGACATCGGCTTCCAGCGCCTGCACCGCTGCCTTGACCTCCTCGACCTTGCCACCGCCGATGAAGGTCTTCGGATCGATCAACCGGCGCGTGCCGATCACCGAACCGACCACGATCGCACCGGCCGACTCGGCCAGGGCCTGGAACTCGGCGAGTTCCTCGCGAACGTCTTCATCACGCATCTCCATGTGGACGAGAAGCGCGCGTTCGCCGGATTTGGGGCGTTCGAACAAGGGGGGTTACCGCGTGGTGATGGGCAGGAAATGCAACGGGGAGAGACGACTGCGGGGCCGAACGGCCCCGCGAAATACTGCGTTGTTCAAATGGGGTTCACCGGATCATTCGGCGTCGCCATCGCCGTCACCATCGCCGCCATCCTCGTCATTCAGATTGACGCGAACATTACGCGACGGCACGACGGTGGAGATCGCGTGCTTGTAGATCATCTGGCTGACGCTGTTCTTCAACAGCACGACGAACTGATCGAACGATTCGATCTGGCCCTGCAGCTTGATGCCGTTGACCAGAAAGATGGAAACCGGAATGCGTTCCCTGCGCAGCGCGTTCAGAAACGGTTCCTGCAACGATTGCCCCTTGGCCATTTATCCCGCCCTCTTGTTGTTCTGTATCGGTGATGGCTCAGCCGGTTTGCCAAGCAAGTGTTCATGTGGGGCGCCGAAGCCCCGGATTTGACGCCCCGTCGACAGGCTTGACGGGACGCATAAGGAGGCAGAAGTCTAGCACAGCTAGGTACTTAGCAAGCCTTGGACCTGGTCCAAATTGGCCTTGGTCAATACGTGCAGATCGGTCTCGCTGCGCAGCCAGGTGTATTGCCGTTTGGCGAGCTGGCGGGTGGCTATGATGCCGCGCTCGATCATGGTGTCGTGGCTGATCTCGCCGGCCAGATAGCTCCATACCTGCCGGTAACCGACCGCGCGAATCGACGGGAGTTCCGGATTCAGGTCGCCACGTCGATGGAGGGCCTCCACCTCCTCGATCAGTCCGGCGTCGAGCATCGCGTGGAAGCGCCGCGCGATGCGTTCATGCAACACCTCCCGGCTCTCCGGCATCACCGCGATTTTCAGCACCGGGCCGTCCCAGCCTGGCGGGGTCTGGTTCTGGAAGTCGGTCAGCGTGCGACCGCTGATCGAGTGCACTTCAAGTGCGCGGACGATGCGCTGCGGATCGTTGGGATGGATGCGCGCGCCGGCGACCGGGTCGATCGCCAGCAGGCGCGTGTGCAAGGCCGGCGCGCCCAGTTCGGCCAGTTCCGCGAGCAAGGGTTCGCGGACCTCTGGGTCGGATGGCGGCAACGCCGCGATGCCGCCCAGCAGCGCGCGGTAGTACAGCATCGTGCCGCCGACCAGCAACGGCGTGCGTCCGGCGGCCTGAATCGCAGCGATCTCGCGGCGGGCGTCATCGCGGAAGCGCCCCGCGGAGTAGGCGTCGGCCGGGTCGCAGATGTCGATCAGGCGATGTGGCGCGCGCGCAAGGGTCTCGGTATCCGGCTTGGCGGTGCCAATGTCCATGCCGCGATAGACCATCGCCGAATCGACGCTGACGATGTCCATGCCGAAGGCCTCGACCATGGCCACGGCGAGATCGGTCTTGCCTGCGGCAGTCGGCCCCATCAGGCAGACGATGCGCCCGTCAGACATCGCCGGAACCTTCGCACCGCCGATGTAGGAGCGGCTTCAGCCGCGATCGGCGTTCAGCGACAACACCAACGTCGATCGCGGCTGAAGCCGCTCCTACAGAGAACTGCCACGACATCGGGTCAACGACCTCGCAGGAACAGCCGGTCGAGTTCCGCCATGTCGAGCTGCACCCAGGTCGGACGCCCGTGATTGCACTGGCCGCTACGCTCGGTGCGTTCCATGTCGCGCAGCAAGGCGTTCATCTCCGGCACGGTCAAACGGCGGTTGGCGCGCACCGAGCCGTGACAGGCCATGGTCGACAACACCTCGTTGATGGACTCGCGCAGACGGCTGGAACTACCCTCGGCGATCAGATCGGCGAGCACGTCGCGGACCAGCGCGGCCGGGTCCGACTGGGCCAGCAGCGTCGGCACCGAACGCACGCGGAGGCTCTCCGGACCCGAGCGTTCGATCTCCATGCCCAGCCGCTGGAAATCCTCGGCGTGCTGCTCGGCGACGTCCGCCTCGCGCGCGCTGACCGGCACCGATACCGGCACCAGCAGCGGCTGGGAGCGGATGCCATCGCCGTCCAGCGCGGTCTTCAGACGTTCGTAGCTGATGCGCTCGTGGGCCGCGTGCATGTCGACCAGCACCAGACCCTGCGCGTTCTGCGCGAGCACGAACACGCCATGCAGTTGCGCGAGCGCGAAACCCAGCGGTGGCGCGGCATCGCTGTCGTCCGTCGACATTCCGACCGGCGTGGCGCCCGGTTCAGGGCGCGGCGACTGCAGGCGCTCGTAATTGGCAATGTGCTCGCGGAGCGGCAGCGAGATACGCCCCTGCGTCGGCACCGCGTATCGCGTCGGCGGCGGCATCATCGGCGTCGTCGGCGGCGGCAACGAAGTCGTCGCCATGGCGGTCAGCCCCGCCAGTCCGTGATCGGCCGGCACGGCGCCGCTGTCCTCGTCGCCGGGGCGGATCTCGGCCAGCGCGCGATGCACCGTGCTGAACAGGAAATCGTGCACGCGACGCTGATCGCGAAAACGCACCTCGTGCTTGGTCGGATGGGCATTCACGTCGACCAGAGTCGGATCGAGTTCGAGATACAACACGAAGGCCGGATGACGCCCGTGATAGAGCACGTCCTGATAGGCCTGCCGCACCGCGTGGCCGATCAGCTTGTCCCGCGCCATGCGCCCGTTGATGTAGAAGTACTGCATGTCGGCCTGGCTGCGCGAGAAGGTCGGCCGTGCGATCCAGCCCCACAGGCGCAACTCGCCGATCTGCTGATCGACGAAAACCGCGTTCTCGATGAACGGCGCACCGCAGACCTCGGCGACCCGCTTCTCCCAGCCCTGGCGCGTGTCGGACGCATCGAAACGCAGGCTGGCGCGCTGGTTGTGGCGCATCTGCATGGCCACATCGAAACGAGACAGTGCGATGCGTTTGACCACCTGTTCGAGGTGGCGGAACTCGGTCTGCTCGGTGCGCAGGAACTTGCGCCGCGCCGGCGTGTTGTAGAACAGGTCGCGCACGTCGACCGCAGTGCCCTGCGGGTGCGCGGCAGGCTTCGGCGCATCGACGCGGTCGCTGCCGTCGCTGCTGACCGCGAACGCATGTTCCGCATCCGCGCTTCGCGAAGTCAGCGTCAGACGCGACACCGACGCGATACTGGGCAGCGCCTCACCGCGGAAGCCGAGGCTGCCGACCGCCTCCAGGTCCGCCAGCGAGGTGATCTTGCTGGTCGCGTGGCGGGCCAGCGCCAGCGCCAGTTCGTCTTCGGGGATGCCGCCGCCGTCATCGCGGATCAGGATGCGGCGGATGCCGCCGCCCTCGATATCCACCTCGATACGCCGGGCACCCGCGTCGAGCGAATTTTCGAGCAGTTCCTTGACCACCGACGCCGGGCGCTCGACCACCTCGCCGGCGGCGATCTGGTTGATCAATTGGGGCGGAAGTTGGCGAATCGGCATATGTGGAACGATTTGCAGGGTGCGCCATGCGCACCGTTGGTTGTTGGCCGACCAGGTGGTTGGTGCGCATGGCGCACCCTACGATCAGCGCTGCCAGAACATCGGCGTGAACACGATCAGCACGGTCAGTATTTCAAGGCGTCCGAGCAGCATACCGATGATCAGCAGCCATTTCGCCGGGTCGGACAGGCTCTGGAAATTGCCGGCCGGACCGATGATGTCGCCGACGCCGGGGCCGACGTTGGCGACCGCCGTGGCGGCGCCACTCAGGCTGGTCAACAGGTCGTAGCCGAGCAGCGACAATCCCAAGGCGATGATCGCGACCGTGGCGAAGAAATAGAACGAGAAGCCGACCACCGAGCGCACCACCTCATCGGGCACGATCTTGCCGTTGTAGCGGGTCGCGAACACGCCCCGCGGATGGCGCATCCAGCGCAACTGATGGCGTAGCACGACCATCGCGATCTGGAAGCGGAAGATCTTCATCGCGCCCGTGGTCGAGCCGGAACAGCCGCCGACGAACGTCAGGTAGAAAAACAATGTCGCCGCGAAGCCGCTCCACAGCGTGTAGTCCTCGCTCGCGTAGCCGGTGGTGGTGACCACGGAGACGATGTTGAAGGTCGATTGCGTGACCGCCTCGAACCAGGACTCGTGTTCGAGAAAATCCCGCTCCAGGCTGAGTACCGCGATCACGACGAGCAGAAACTTGAGGAACCCGCGTATCTGCTGATCGTTCCACAAGGCACCGAAATCGCCGCGCATCGCGCGCGTGTACAGCAGGAATGGCAAGGAACTGAGCACCATGAACAGGCTGCTCACCCAAAGCACACCCGGCATGTCGTTGAAGTGCCCCATCGAGGCGTCGTAATTGGAAAAACCGCCGGTAGACACGGAGGTCATCGCGTGCGTGAGCGCGTCGAACAAGCCCATGCCGGTAAGCAGATAGGCAAGGAAGGCAAGCACCGTCAGTCCGAAGTAGACGAAGCCGATGGTACGGATCAGCACGTGCGAGCGCGGCATGGTCTTGTCCGACCAGTCCGAGGATTCGGTACGGAACAGTCGCATGCCGCCGACCTGCAGGAAGGGCAGGATCGCGATACCGAGCACGACGATGCCGATGCCGCCGACCCATTGCAGCAAGGCCCGCCACAGCAGGACCGAGCGCGGCATGTGATCGAGCCCGGTCAGCACCGTGGAGCCGGTCGTGGTCAGGCCGGATACCGACTCGAACATGGCATCCGTGAAGCTGAGCCCCGGCAGAGCCAGGTGTAACGGCAGGGCACCGGCCACGCACATCACCGCCCAACTCAATGGGGTGACCAGGAACAACTGCTTGGTGGTCAGCGTGAACTGCCCCTTGAAGCCGAAGAAGAACGCCGGCAGCGCGGCCACGAACGCGATCAGCGAGGCGGTCATGAAATCGATCAATTCGACTTCCGTGTGCCAGGAAGCCAGTCCGGCCGATATCAGCATCAAGCCCGCGCTGAGCAGCAGCACGAAGGCCTGGATGAACAGGATGGGGCGGAAAAATCTCACCGCTCGGCGCCGATCGTGCAGGAGTCAGCCCGAGGTCCAGCGGGAGAAGCGCTCGGCGAGCGATTCGCCGGGGTTCAGGGCAGCGTCGCGGGGTGTGTCGTCGAACGGGAATTCGACGCCGCGTTCCGCCAGCCAATCGCGGAAGCGACGGTTCTTGGCGTTGATGTCGCAGGTCTTCGGCAGGTTCTGATTGTCCGCGTCGTAGGCGACGCGGAGCTCGACCTGTTCGGTTTCGCTGAGCTCATTCCAGGGGCGCATGGCGGGCGATGATGGCACAAAAAAAGGCCCCGCCATCATGGCGGGGCCCTGGTTGAAGCCGAGGCTTGAACGCCCGATCAGTGGCGGGTGACCTCGATCTTGCGGGCCTGCGCGACCGGCTTCTTGGGGATCACGATGGCCAGCACGCCATCCTTGCCGCGCGCCTCGATGTTCTCGGGGTCGGCACTGTCCGGCAGGCTGAAGCGGCGCTCGAAGCGACCGAACCGGCGCTCGGTGCGGGTGTAGCCGTTCTTCTCCTCGGTGGACTCGGATTTGCGCTCGCCCTTGATGGCCAGCACACCCTTGTCCATGGTCAGTTCGATGTCCTCCGGGGACACGCCGGGGATATCCGCCTTCAGCACGAAGCTGTCCTCGGTTTCCTCGATGTCCACGGCGGGACGCCAGTGGGCGACGCTGTCGGCGTCGGCGTTCTGAGACTGCTGCGCGAGGGCGCGGTCGAGTTGATTCTGCATCTCCGCGAACAGGCTCCAGGGATCGCGACGGACGATGTTCATGGTGTTGTCTCCAAAGCTCGTTGATATCGGGGATCGGGGCGTGGCCGCGTGGCCACCGCCGCCTGATCCGCGATATGGGAACGGCGCCGAAAACTTCAAGGGGGGTTCCGCGATGCCCCCCACCGCAGGATCGGCTCCAGCCGCGCAGTGCCTTCGCCCGGGGCCGATCGCGGCGTAAGCCGCTCCGACGGGTCGTGGTTACAACGGGAGTGCGGCCGCCCAGACGGCCTGTTTCTCGGCGAGGCTCAGGCTCGCCATCGCCGGACTGGTCGAGGGCAGGCGGACCAGCGGGCATTGCGCCCAACGCGCAGCCAGCGTCGGCAGCGCCCGCCGCCGGTATTCCCGCTCGGCGGTCGCGCCGTTGCAGGCGACCAGTTCGATATCGGGATGCGCGGCGAAGAAGCCGGCGAAGTCGTTGACCTCGATGCTCCCGGCCTCGATCGCGGAATCCAGACTGCCCGGCCGGGTACAGCGGTACAAAACGTCCCATAGCGCGATGCGGGCATCCCGAAGCATGCGCAGGCGACCGTCGTAATCCTGCGCTTCCGTCACCCCCAGCAGAGACTCCATGACCGGCCAGAAGGCGTTGCGCGGATGGGCGTAGTAGCGTTGCGCCGCCAGTGAAGCGACGCCGGGCATGGACCCGAGGATCAGGATACGGGCGTCGGGCGCGGAGACCGGCGGGAACCCCTGAACGCGGCTCATGCCGCCGGGTGGGTCAGATGGAACTCCGCCAGCGCCAGATCTTCCGGGCGGGTGATCTTGATGTTCGAGGCCGCGCCCTCGACCAGCAGCGGCGCGCGCCCGGCCAGTTCCAGGGCGCTGGCGTCGTCGGTGACCAAGGCGCCGCGATCGAGCGCGTCGCGCAGTGCGGTGCGCAGTTCGCCAAGCCTGAACATCTGCGGCGTCAGTGCATGCCAGAGGCCGACACGGTCCTCCGTGCGGGCGATGTCGCCATGCTGGTCCGCACGTTTCATCGTGTCGCGCACCGGCACGGCGAGGATGCCACCGACCGGATGCGCGCCCGCCGCGGCGATCAGGCGATCCAGATCGTCGCGATGCAGGCAGGGCCGTGCAGCATCGTGCACCAGCACCCAGTCCGCCTCGTCGGCGACCCCGGCCAGCACATCCAGTGCGTTCAATACCGAGTGACAGCGCTCCGCCCCACCCGGCGCGCGCAACAGTGGCTTGCCATCACAACCGGCGTTCAATTCCGGCCAGTACGGATCAGTCTCGGTGACCGCGACCACGGCGCCGGCGATCGCGGGATGCGAACACAAGGCCGCGAGGCTGTGCTCGATGACGGTCTTCCCGGCCAGCGGCAGATACTGCTTGGGTGTCGCCGATTTCATCCGCTTGCCGACGCCGGCCGCCGGAATCACGGCCCAGTGCTTCACCGCCATTACGACCCGTCCCCGTAGGATGGGCAAAGCGAAGCGTGCCCATCGCAAGGCAACCAGAGGCCGGCAACGCCCAGACCATGCTCACCGCTGACGATGGGCATGTCCCTCTGGTCCTTTGCCCGTCCTGCGACGTTCACGACAAACGCCCTTCGTTCTGCCGCAAAGACGCGAAGACGCAAAGTACGGCTTGGTGAACGGGAAGCGGAAGAATCGTCATCCTCATCGGTCGCCGTGGCTCAGCCTCATGGCCCGCTCGAGAAGTCTTTGCGTCTTCGCGTCTTTGCGGCAAATCGCTGTTCACTGCCCGTTCACCGCAGCCGGTTCGATGACCTGATAGAAGGTCTCGTCCTCGCGGATCATGCCCAGCTCGCCGCGGGCGCGTTCCTCGATCGCATCCAGGCCTTCCTTGAGGTTGTCGACATCGGCCTGCAACGCGGCATTGCGCTCGCGCAGTTTGGCGTTGTGCGCCTCGCGTTCCGCGATCTCGGCCTCGCGCACCTTGATCTCGTGCAGGCCGCCATCGCCGAACCAGAGCCGCTGCTGGATGACCAGCAGCAGGATGACGAGCAGGGCCACCACCCAGCGCATGGCCCCGCCCTATCCTTCGCCGCTACGCGATCAGCCGCCGAGCACGAACAGGCCGGAGCGGCCCGCGTACTTCGCTGCGGCGCCGAGTTGTTCCTCGATCTGCAGCAGGCGGTTGTACTTCTCGACGCGATCGGAACGCGACAGCGAGCCGGTCTTGATCTGCGTCGCGGTGGTGCCAACGGCAATGTCGGCGATGGTGGTGTCGGAGGTCTCGCCGGAGCGGTGCGAGACGACCGCCGTGTAACCGGCCTTGTGGGCCATGTCGATGGCTTTCAGGGTCTCGGTCAGGGTGCCGATCTGGTTCACCTTGATCAGGATCGAGTTGCCGATGCCCTTCTCGATGCCTTCCGCAAAGATTTTCGGATTGGTCACGAACAGGTCGTCGCCGACGATCTGGCAGCGCTTGCCGAAGCGCTCGGTCTGCACCGCCCAACCGTCCCAATCGTTCTCGGCAAGGCCGTCCTCAATGGTCACGATCGGGTACTGGTTCACCATGGATTCGAGCAGGTCGACCATTTCCACCGAGCTGAGCACGCGGCCTTCGGAAGCGAGGTGATAGGCGCCGTCCTTGTAGAACTCGGAGGCGGCGACATCCATGCCGAGGTAGATGTCCTCACCGGCCTTGAAGCCGGCCTTCTCGATGGCTTCCAGGATGGCCTCGATGCCGGCCTGGTTGGACGGCATGTCCGGGGCGAAGCCGCCCTCGTCGCCGACTGCGGTGTTCATGCCCTTCTTCTTCAGCACCGACTTGAGCGCGTGGAAGGTCTCGGCGCCGTAACGCAGCGCCTCGGAGAAGCTCGGCGCGCCGATCGGCAGGATCATGTACTCCTGAAAATCGAGCGCGTTATCGGCGTGCGCGCCACCGTTGATGATGTTCATCATCGGCACCGGCAGCACGAACTCGGACTGCATTCCGGACAGGGTGGCGAAGTGCTGATACAGCGGCTTGCCGGAATTGGACGCGGCGGCGCGCGCGGCGGCCATCGACACCGCCAGCGTGGCATTGGCGCCGAGGCGGGATTTGTTGTCGGTGCCGTCGAGTTCGATCATGCGCGCGTCGAGGGCGGCCTGATCCATCGAGTCCATGCCGATCACGGCGTCGCGGATCTCGCCGTTCACGTTGGCGACCGCCTTGCGCACGCCCTTGCCGCCGTAGCGGGCCTCGCCATCGCGCAGTTCGATCGCCTCGCGCGAACCGGTGGAGGCGCCGGATGGCACGGAGGCGCGACCGCGGATGCCGGACTCCAGCGTCACGTCGGCCTGGACAGTGGGGTTGCCGCGCGAGTCGAGGATTTCGCGCGCTTTGACGTCAGCGATCTTGCTCATGGGAGGTGCTCTTCAATGATGTAAGGGGAGAAGGGTCGCAGGCGCGGCTTCAGCCGCGATCTGCCTGCGGGGAGCCGACCTCAGCCGATCGCGGCTGAAGCCGCTCCTACAGATTCATTTCCGCGAAACCGGCGCCCTTGACGGTCTCGTCGATGATCTTGAGTGTGGTCAGCAGTTCTTCGACGCGAGCCAGCGGCCAGGAATTCGGGCCGTCGCTCCAGGCGCAGTCCGGGTTCGGGTGCGTCTCCATGAACAGGCCGGAGATACCGACCGCGACCGCCGCGCGCGCCAGCACCGGCACGAATTCGCGCTGCCCGCCGGAGACGCTGCCCTGCCCGCCCGGCAACTGCACCGAGTGGGTGGCGTCGAACACCACCGGGCATTCGGTGTCCCGCATCACCGCCAGCGCACGCATGTCGGAGACGAGGTTGTTGTAGCCGAAGCTGACGCCGCGCTCGCAGGCCATGATCTGGTCGTTGCCGACCGCGCGCGCCTTGTCGACCACGTTCTTCATGTCCCACGGCGCCAGGAACTGACCCTTCTTGATGTTGACCGGCTTGCCCTGTCGGGCGACAGCCTGGATGAAGTTGGTCTGGCGGCACAGGAAGGCCGGCGTCTGCAACACGTCGACGACGCTCGCCACTTCTGCCAGCGGGGTGTCCTCGTGCACGTCGGTCAGCACCGGCAGGCCGAAGGTGTCCTTGACCATCTGCAAGGTCTTCAGACCCGCCTCCAGACCGACGCCGCGCCTGCTGGTGTGCGAGCTGCGATTGGCCTTGTCGAAGGAGGACTTGTAGATGAAGGGGATGCCGAGCTTGTCGGTGATCTCCTTCAGACGCCCGGCGGTCTCGATGGCGAGCTCATCACCCTCGATGGAACAGGGGCCGGCGATCAGGAACAGCGGTTTATCGAGGCCGACCTCGAAGCCACACAGGTTCATCAGGCGACTTCCTCGGCGGGCGCGGACTTGCCGGCCAGTTTCGCTTCGTGCTGCGCGACGGCCGCCGCGATATAGCTGGTGAACAGCGGATGCCCGCCGCGCGGCGTGGAGGTGAATTCCGGATGGAACTGGCAGCCGAGGAACCAGGGGTGATCGCGGACCTCGACCACCTCGACCAGATTGCCGTCCATCGAACGCCCGGCGATCTTGAGGCCGGCGGCCTCCAGGTCGTAGAGATAGCGGTTGTTGAACTCGAAACGGTGGCGGTGACGCTCGCGGATGACGTTCTCGCCATAGGCCGCCTGAGCCAGCGAACCGGGCAGCAGCCGGCATTCCTGCGCGCCGAGGCGCATGGTGCCGCCGAGATCGGAATCCTCGTTGCGGCGCTCGACGGTGCCGTCGGCGGCCATCCATTCGGTGATCAGCGCGATCACCGGGTATTTGGTCTTCGGATCGAACTCGGTGCTGTGCGCGCCTTCGAGACCGGCCATGTGGCGGGCGTACTCGATGACGGCGACCTGCATGCCGAGGCAGATACCCAGATACGGAATTTTCTTCTCGCGGGCATAACGCACCGCCGCGATCTTGCCCTCGACGCCGCGCGAACCGAAGCCGCCCGGCACCAGGATCGCGTCCTTGCCTTCCAGCGGGCTCAGGTCGCCGCCTTCCAGGTCTTCGGAGTCGATGTAGTGGATGCGCACCTTCGCGTGGTTCTTGAAGCCCGCGTGGGTCAGCGCCTCGTTCAACGACTTGTAGGCCTCGGTCAGATCGACGTACTTGCCGACCATCGCGACGGTGACCTCACGCTCCGGATTGAACTGCGCCTCGACCACGGCCTGCCACTGCGACAGATCGGCCTCCGGCGCCTCGATGCGCAGCTTCTCGCAGACGATCGCGTCCAGACCTTCCTTATGCAGCAGCAACGGAATCTGGTAGATGCTGCGCGCGTCCACGGCGGAGATGACCGCGCGCGGCTCGACGTTGGTGAACAGCGCGATCTTGCGACGCTCCTCCGGCGGCACCTCGCGATCCGCGCGGCACAGCAGCACGTCCGCCTGGATACCGATGGAACGCAGTTCCGCGACCGAGTGCTGGGTCGGCTTGGTCTTCAGCTCGCCGGCGGTCGGGATGTACGGCAGCAGGGTCAGGTGCAGGAACAACGCCCGCTCCGGGCCGAGTTCCACGCGCAGCTGGCGGATCGCCTCCAGGAACGGCAGCGATTCGATGTCGCCGACGGTACCGCCGACCTCGATCAGCGCGACGTCAATATCCGGGTCCGCGCTGGCCAGCACGCACTTCTTGATCTCGTCGGTGATGTGCGGAATGACCTGCACGGTGCCGCCAAGGTACTCCCCGCGGCGCTCCTTGCGGATCACGCGGTGATAGATCTGGCCGGTGGTGAAGTTGTTGCGCTTGCCCATCCGCGTGGAGATGAAGCGCTCGTAATGGCCAAGGTCCAGATCGGTCTCCGCGCCGTCATCGGTGACGAACACCTCGCCGTGCTGGAAGGGGCTCATCGTGCCCGGATCGACGTTGATGTACGGATCGAGCTTGGTCATCGAGACCTTCAGCCCGCGCGCTTCGAGGATGGCGCCCAGAGAGGCCGCCGCGATGCCCTTGCCCAGAGAGGACACGACACCGCCGGTGATGAATATGTACCGCGTCATGGTCGGTCTGAGCACTCGCGTGGTGGGCCTTGAGATGCCCCGAACCTTAGCAGATACGCAATCGGCGCCTCAATCGCCCCGGCGGCCCGGCGACGCCTCCGGGAGGCCGCTTACACCTTGCGTTTCAGGGCCTTGCGGAACACCGGAAAAATTCCCGGGCTCATGCCCCGATCCGCCCTGCGCCGCGGCCAGGAACAGCTGGCTGGTCTCGACGTTGCGCGATTCCTGGATGCCCGTGCGGCGGCACTGGTTGGCGCAGCAGTTCCAGTCCTTGTTGCTGGCGCAGCGGGCGAAGGTCGGGAACTTGGTCTGCAAACCGTTCAGACCGAGATTGAAGGCCATGTCGAGGATGCCCATGCGGGCCGGATCGGGATAGCTGTCGAAGCCGGGAAACCGCTGGCGCAGACCCGATTCGAATTCATCGATGCGCTGATCGAGCAGATCATTGATGCCCTGCTCGCTGAGGCGGATCGACGTGACACTCTCGTACGCGCCCGCCGCCCGCCCCTTCGGTTGCGCCAAGACATCCTGAAACGCATCCGCGATCACGCCCGCGTTTGCCGCCCTGCCGTCCGCCTCCTCGAAAGGCAGCGCCTGTGCCGCAGCCGCGCTGGGCAACATGTTCCCGACGCCAACGGTGACCTTGCCCACCGTATCCAGATACATCCACGGGATCGAACCCTCCCCCTGCTTCAACATCGCGCGCACCTTGGCGCGGAACACCTCCGAATCGGACATCTGTCCCTCCGGGTCATTTGTTTGTCGGCACCCAGCACCGACCAGCCGTCCCGTTAACGCCATCGCTCAATCGACGCGAAACCGCGCAGCGATTGAGGGTTCGATATTTTTAGAGCTTGTTCAGAGCCGCATCCAGAGTGGCCTTGACCTTTTTCTTTTCGATTTCCGGGTCAACCTTTTGCAGGTACTCGACCGCTGCCAAATCATCTCCGCGTTTCCGGTTCTGGCGAGGCTCCAGAGCCTCGATCAAAATAGCCTCCAAAGCGGGAATCAATTTCGCAGCCGCATAATTGTCTGGCAGCGCACCAATCTGCCCAGCATCAGAAACGGGCAGCAACCCGAACCAAGAGAATCGATCCCAACGGGCCGACAATCGGTCAATCGTGTGTTCGTACAGTCGCCTACCCAGGGGTCTATCAGTTGTTCGACCCACGTAGATAACCTCCCGTCCGTCGTACAGAAGATAAATTCCGAGCTGTTTAAAAAAATCTACGGGCGTGGCGCCAATCTGCTGCATTCCAAGCAACTTCGGGGTGGCAGCCCACTCAACAGCTTCCTTGCGCCAGAACATTCCGAATGAAGTGATGATTTCATATTGTTCTTCGGATTCTTCTGATTCCGCCACGTCTGGCGTGAGCCTGGATGCCATTGCCGGAGCTGCGGATGCTCCGGCGCGCATGGCAAAGATGCCTTTTGACAGCCGAATATATGGCGACGCATCGCCGTCATGCTTGATAGATGCAGATATTTGGGCATTAACGGTGGCAGCAGGTGTCGCGCCAAGATTCTTCCGAAGCCCCTCCGAGATGATTCGTGCAGTGATCTCGTTGTAATGAAGAGGCGCTGCCGATGCCCCCAACACCTTATCTATCGCTTTTCGCCACGTCAGTTCGGAGGGCACGCCGTGAATTCCTTGTATGTCGAACACTGGTTTATACGACACGGATACGTATAGCCATCCGTATCCATATCCATACGCTTTTTCTGGCGGGACAACTTCTTCACGCGGTCCGGGGCAATTTCAAGGACAGCGTGGCCGCCAGAACCACGAACAGGGTGGAGTAAAGCAGACAGCCGACCAGGCCGTGCTGCTGATAGACCCAGCCGGACAACACCGTTCCGGCCAGACGGCCGCCGGCGTTGGCCATGTAGTAGAAGCCGACGTTCATCGAGACCTTCTCGCGGTCCGACCAGGCGACGATCAAGTAGGAATGCACGGCGGAATTCAGCGCGAACAGGATGCCGAACAAGGTGAGTCCGACGATCAGCACCCAGGTCGGATCGAGTCCGCGATGGATGGCCAGCGCGATCAGCGCCGGGGATGCGGCCAATGCGAAGGCCAGCGTGGTCGCGCTGGCGCCGTCGGGATTGCCGCGGCGGATCAGTGTCGGGGCGCTGGCCTGGATCACGCCGTAGCCGATGATCCACAGGGCCAGGAAACCGCCGACCTGCATGTAGCTCCAGCCGAGCACCGCGCTGAGGAACACCGGCAGGCCGACCACGAACCACACGTCGCGCGCGCCGAACAGGAAGAAGCGCGCCGCCGACAGCCAGTTCACCGCCGGGTCCTTGGCGAATATCTGGGTGAACTTCGGTTTCGATTTCGTCTTGCCGAGGTCGCCGGGCAGCAAGACCCAGGTGACGATCAGCACCACCGCGAGCACGGCCGCCATGCCGAGCACCGCGCCGTCGAAGCCGACCCAGGCGAGCAACGCCGCGCCGGTGAAGAAGCCGGCGCCCTTGAGGCTGTTCTTGGAGCCGGTCAGCACCGCGACCCAGCGGAACAATGTGCTGTCCGAACCTTCCGCGACCATCAGCTTCACGCTGGCCTTGGCGGACATCTTGTTGAGGTCCTTGGCGATGCCGGACAGCGCCTGCGCCGCCATCACGTAAGGCACCGTCAGCCAGCTCGCGTCCACGCCCAGCATGCCGAGCGCGACGATCTGTAGCCCCATGCCGATGTGCATGGTCGCATTCAGGCCGATGCGCGCGCCCAGCCAGCCGCCGACCAGATTGGTGACCACGCCGAAAAATTCGTAGAACAGGAACAGCATCGCGATTTCCAGCGGCTGGTAACCCAGTTCGTGGAAATGCAGCACCACCAGCATGCGGATCGCGCCGTCGGTGATGGTGAAGGCCCAGTAGCCGAAGGTGATCGTCAGGTAGTGACGGAGGCCGGTGTTCATCATTCGCTCGATCGTGTGGGGCGTTGTAGGAGCGGCTTCAGCCGCGATCGGCGTCGCGTCAACATCAAACGCCGATCGCGGCTGAAGCCGCTCCTACGGGACATGGAATTTTCGGGTGGGGATATCCGTTCCGCTCAACGCCAAAGCGTCCAGACGCCGACCGCGATGAAACCGAGGCCGGCCACCGCCCGCAGCATCTGCTCGCTGACGTGGCGAGAGATCAGATCGCCGGCAAGCACGCCAAGGGCGGAGGTGGTCACCAGCGCCAGCGAGGCGCCGATGAAGACGACCCATTTGCTGACCTCTCGGTCGGAGGCATACAGCACGGTCGCCAATTGGGTCTTGTCGCCAAGCTCCGCGAGAAAGACCGTCGCGAATACGGTTGCCAGCACTTTCCAATCCATAAACGCGCCTCTGGTTTGTGAGTTGAATGTCAATCGGCCATGTAGCCGGCCATCATCCGGGCGATGTCCATCATGCGGTTAACGTAGCCCCATTCGTTGTCGTACCAGGCCAGCACCTTGAGCTGTGTGCCGTCGATGACCATCGTCGAGGCGGCGTCGACGATGGCGGAACGCGGGTCGTTGACGTAATCGATGGAGACCAGCGGGCGCTCCTCGTAACCGAGGATGTCTTTCAACTCGCCCGCCGCCGCTTCGCGGAACAGCGCATTGATCTCTTCGGCGGTCACCGCGCGCGGCAGCTCGGCGACGATGTCGGTCAGCGAGGCGTTGGTCAGCGGCACGCGCACGGCGAGGCCGTTCAGCTTGCCGGTCAGCTCCGGGAAGATCTGGGTGATCGCCTTCGCGGAGCCGGTCGTGGTCGGGATCAGCGAACTGCCGCAGGCGCGCGCGCGGCGCAGGTCCTTGTGGCCCTTGTCGATGATGGTCTGGGTGTTGGTGATGTTGTGGATGGTGGTCATGGTCGCGTGGACGATGCCGACCTGCTCGTGCAGCACCTTGATGACCGGCGCGAGGCAGTTGGTGGTGCAGGACGCGGCGGTGACGATGTCGTGCCGCGCCGGGTCGTAGAGATGGTGATTCACGCCGTAAACGATGTTCAGCGCCGGCTCGGGCACCGGCGCGGATACCAGTACCTTCTTCACGCCGTTGGCGAAATACGGCGCCAGCGCCGCCTCAGTCTTGAACTTGCCGGTGCAATCGATGACCAGATCGATGCCCATGCCCGCCCAGTCGACCCTGGCCGGGTCGGCCTCGGCGCTGAAACCGACGCGCTGGCCGCCGATGACGATGCTGTCGCCATCCGCCTCGGTCTCCACATCCCAGCGCCCGTGCACCGAATCGAAGGCCAGCAGGTGCGCATGGCAGGCGGCATCGCCCTTGATCTCGTTGATATGCACGATCTCGTAACCGTCGCGGCCCCAGCCGGCGCGCACGCCGAGTTTGCCCATGCGGCCGAGGCCGTTGAATGCGATGCGAACCGTCATCTGATGCGTCTCCGGATATGCGTTTGAACGAATGAAGTCAGGGCGCACAGCCCGCGTGCGCGAGGCGGGCCGCGTCGTCGACATAGGGGGTTTGGCCGGTCGTGCCATCGGCGAATCCGCGCAGCACGTCGATCGCCCACAACGGCAGTTGCGGGTCCAGCCGGTAGTGGATCCACTGCCCGTCACGGCGTGTGCTGAGCACCCCCCGCTCGCGCAATGCCTTGAGATGCCGGGAAATCTTCGGCTGGTCGAGATCGAGCGAGGCAGTCAGTTCGCAGACGCAGAGTTCGCGCCGGGCGACGTGCAACAGCATCAGCAGGCGCAGACGGGTCGGGTCGGCAACCGCGAAGGCGAGATCGGAAGGTGTCAGTTCAGGCATGTCCCGCAGTGTGCGGGATATATGTGAAAAAACGAATATTAAAAACGGGAGGATCGGGCGGAACGGCTGGCTTCGCCTCCGCTCAGCCAGCGGCCTTTGATGTAGGCCGGTTTAAGGAGCGCAGCGACGTAGCCGGCTTGAGGCTTCGGTCAGAGGCACCAAGCCGGCAACGCGACACTTATGCTGGCCCGCACAACTGTAGGAGCGGCTTCAGCCGCGATCAGTGGTCAGAAATCATGCGGCGCCGTTCGCGGCTGAAGCCGCTCCTACAACAGCACCGTTATCCGCCGGGTTTCTTCCAGGAGCGGCGGTTGACCGTGTAATCGCCGGCATGGCCCTGGAACGGCAACTTCAACATGCCCCACAGCGTGGTGACCTGCTCACGCTGATCGAAGTGGTCGATACCGATGGTCATGCCGGTGTGACCGGCATCGGGCTGCGCCTTGTAGGTGCCGAACAGACGATCCCACCAGGGCAGGTTGAAGCCGAAGTTGCTGTTGGTCTCGTCGTCGAGCACCGAGTGATGCACGCGGTGCATGTCCGGCGTGACGATGATCCAGCGCAGCCAGCGGTCGATCCCGACCGGCAGGCGCACGTTGCCGTGGTTGAACATCGCCGCGCCGTTGAGGATGACTTCGAACAGCACCACCGCGACCACCGACGGCCCGAGCACCGCGATCACGGCGAACTTGATCAGCATCGACAGCACGATCTCGATCGGGTGGAAGCGCGAGCCGGTGGTCAGGTCGTAATCCGGATCGGCGTGGTGCACGCGGTGCAGCCGCCACAACACCGGGATCGCATGAAACATCACGTGTTGCAGCCAGATCGCGAAGTCCAGCACCACGATCGCGAGCACCAGTTCGAGCACCGGATGCCAGTCAAGGAGGTTCAGCACCCCCCAGCCGTGCTCGTTCGCGAACACCGCCATGCCGACGGCGGCTGCCGGAAACAGCAGCCGCGCGACCAGGATGTCGGTGAACAGCAGACCGATGTTGTTGGCCCAGCGATCCTTCTTCGACCGGGTCAGCACGCGGCGGGGCGAAGCCCACTCCCACAGCGCGATGGCCGTGAACAGGCCGAAGAACACGCTCAGGCGGATCACCGGCTCGTTGCCGAGCACCCATTCGTCGAAGTTTGTCATGCGTCGTCGCTCAGTCCTGCCTTGAAACGGGCCCAATCGAAAGCCGGGCCGGGATCGGTCTTGCGCCCCGGCGCGATGTGTTCGTGGCCGACGATGCGCGCCGGCGTGATGTCCGGATAGGCCACCATCAAGGCCCGCGCGACCCCGATCAGCCGCCGGTACTGCGCCTTGGTGTATGGGATGTGGTCCGTGCCTTCGAGTTCGATGCCGATGGAGAAATCATTGCAACCCTCGCGTCCCTCGAACGCGCTGACGCCGGCATGCCAGGCGCGCTCGGTGAACGGCACGAACTGGATCACCTGGCCATTACGGCGGATCACCAGGTGCGCGGAAACCCGCAGACCGGCCAGTTCCCCGAAGGACGGGTGCGCGTTCACATCCAGGCTATTGGTGAACAGCGCCTCGATCGCATTACCGCCGAACCGGCCCGGCGGCAGGCTGATGCCGTGCACGACCAGCAGATCGATGCGCTCACCGGGCGGACGCTCGTTGTGATTCGGCGAGGCGCGGAAGCGCGCCCCAACAAGCAAGCCCTCAGACGAGACGCGAGAAGTCATCGAACACCATGGAGCACGACGGGAATAATCGGTAATGTTAGCCGCGTTGAATCGTACGCCCCTCGCCGATACGCGGTCGCTTGAGCCCGGCTGCAAACACGGAGTCCCGGAACATGCAAAGCCTGCTGACAAAACTGATCATCCTGCTGATCGCCGTGATCGGCTACGTGGTCTACTCGAAGATGGACCAGATCAAAGCCATGCTCGGCGAGGCTGAGCAGGCCATGCCCGAGATCGCGATCCCAAGTGTCGCCGAGCCCGAGAAGCCGGCGACCACGACGGTCTACAAATGGCAGGACGCGAGTGGGGAATGGCACATCACCTCCACCCCGCCGCCCAAGGGCGCGACCGTCGAAGCCAAGACCTACGCCCACGACGCCAACGTGGTGCCTGCGGTCAAGGCGAAAAAGCCCGAATCCGAGACGTCACTGTTCTCCACCTCGAGCGGGAGTTCCTCGAGTGCCGGCAGCGCAGGACTCAAGGCCCTGGCGACCGAAGACGGACAGAATCTCGGCAATCTGAAGCGCGGTCTCCAGCAGTTGCAGGACGTCAACCGCGAGGAAGATCTCGACAGCAAGCTGGATCGTATCCGCTGACGACAGCGAGCGGTTGCGGGGACCGCGTTGCCGCGATCCCCGCCGTAACCCGGCACGTGGGCCGACCGGGCGCGACCGCGTGGTACATTAGCGGTTTGTGAAATTGATGCCCCGCCCATGACTGCCTTCTTCTCCCGACACGGCGCGCTCGCCCTCGCGTTAGCGCTCGCTTCCGCTAGTTTCCCGACATTCGCCGAAACGCGTTACGTCACCGACGAACTGGAGATCATGCTCCGCGCCGGCAACGGCACCCAGTACAAGATCACCCGCATGCTCGCTAGCGGCACCCAGGTGAAGGTATTGGAGGAGGCCGACGGCTGGGCACGGGTGACCACGCCGCGCGGGCAGGAAGGCTGGGTGCTGTCGCGCTTCCTGAGCAATGACCGCAGTGCGCGCGAGCGTCTGGAGATCGCCGAAAAGCAGCTCGCGGAATTGCGTGGCGGCGGCGACACGCTGCAAAAAAAGCTGGTCGCTCAGCAGGCCGAGAATCAGCGCCTGCTCGACGAAAACCACTCGCTGACCACCCGCAACACCGAGCTCGACCGGGAACTCAACGAACTCAAGGCCGCCACCGCCGACACGCTGGCGATCGTGCGTAGCAACCGTCTGTTGCAGGGCACGATGAAGGAACAGGCATCCCGGATCGACAGCCTGGAGCGGGACAACGCACAGCTCCGGGACGCGACCGCGCAGAACTGGTTCCTGTACGGGGCCGGCACCGTCTTCGGCGGCATCGTGCTGGGCCTGATCCTGCCGCGCATCCCGCGGCCACGTCGCCGGCGCCGGGGCAGTTGGGACACGCTCTGAGCGATCCGTGACCCGCGTTGAGGGGCAGGTCGCGCGCATTCTCCAGACGCACCCGGCACGCCGAACCAGCCTGCGCGGCCCCGCAACGCGGGCTTGCTCGCGAACATGACTTGCTTGATCCAGGCCGGCACGCCACTCTGCTGCGTATCGTATAAGTTAGTAGCCCGCCACCTACGCTCCAGGCCATGAAGCTCAGTCTCGACAACCGCCCCGAATTGTTCGACAACGCGCTCGGCAGCGCCGACGACCTGCAGGAGTATCTGCGGGTACGTAACGCACAGGGCGCGGTGCTGCATTCGCACGAGAACGTCGGCCAGATGCTGCTCAACGAGGGCGTCGTCGACAAGGCGACGTTGCAGGAGGCCTTGCAGCGCAAACGCCGCGATCCACGCATGAAGCTCGCCGATATCGTCGACGAGCTGGGCGCGTCGAGCGCCGAGCTTACCCACCTCGCGCTGGCCCATCGCCTCAACCTGCCGATCGTCAATCTGGACAAGATCCCGCCGGACCCGGCCGCCGCCGCGTTGCTGCCCGTCGACCTCGCGCGCCGCTATCGCGCCCTGCCGATCATGTTCCGCGACAAGCGCCTGATCGTCGCCCTGGAAGACCCGCTCGACCTGGAGGCGGTGGATACCATCCAGTTCATCACCAACCGCCGCGTCGATACGGTGGTCGCGCGCTGGCAACAGATCACCGAGGCGCTGCGTCGCTTCTACCCGTCGGAGATGGACGCTTCCAGTTCGGACCTGTTCAGCCCGGCGGAACGGGAGAACGAAACCGAGCGCGACGAGCAGACGACCGCGATCGAGGAAGCCGAGCGCCTGGCGCAGGAAAAGCCGATCGTGCGCCTGGTCAACGGCATCATCAGCGACGCCGTCCGCCGCCTGGCTTCAGACATCCACATCCGCCCGTTGCGTGACGAGGCCGAACTGCTCTACCGCATCGACGGTCAGCTGGTCGCGATCCGCAAGTTCTCGATCGCGCTACTGCCGGCGGTGGTCAGCCGCATCAAGGTGCTCGGTCGCATGAACATCGCCGAACGCCGTGCCCCGCAGGATGGCCAGACCCGCTTCAGCCACGGCGACCATTTCGTCGACCTGCGCATCTCGACCATGCCGACGATCTTCGGCGAGAGCGTGGTCATGCGCCTGCTCGACTCCGCGATCGGCCTGAAATCGATCGGCGCGCTGGGCTTCCTGCCCGTGGACCAGAAACGCCTGATCGACCAGCTTGGCCGCACCAGTGGCCTGATCCTGGTCACCGGCCCGACCGGCTCGGGCAAATCGACGACGCTGTACGCGTGCCTGCAACTGCTCAAGAAGGGCAACAACAGCATCATCACCATCGAGGACCCGGTCGAATTCAAGATTCCCGGCATTGCGCAGGTGCAGGTCAACAAGGCCGCGCATCTCGATTTCGCCACCGCTGTCCGGCACATCCTGCGCCACGACCCGGACGTGATCATGGTCGGCGAGATCCGCGACCGTGAAACCGCCAAGGTCGCCTTCGAAAGCGCGCTGACCGGCCACCTGGTGTTGAGCTCGCTGCACACCAACGACGCCGCCGGCGCGATCGCCCGCCTGATCGAGATGGGCGTCGAACCGTTCCTGATCAGCGCCACGGTGCGCGTGATCATCGCCCAGCGCCTGATGCGCGTGATCTGCGCGGAGTGCAAGACACCGGCGGACATCGACCCGAACGTCCGCCAGCAGCTTGGCGTGCCCGAGGATCTCGTGCTTTACCACGGCACCGGCTGCGACGCCTGCAACAAGACCGGCTACCGGGGCCGTGTCGCCAGTTACGAGATGATCGTCACCGACGACACCATCCGTCATCTGATCGATGAGCGTGCCTCCCGCCTGCAGATCAGTACCGCCGCGATCAAGGCCGGCATGGTGCCGTTCAACGGCAACACCCTGCGCCTGGTCAAGGAAGGCGTGACGACGGTCGAGGAATACTTCCGCGTGATCCTGGACTGACGCGCAATCCGCGCGTCACGGCGTCAGGCGGGCGCGCAACGCGGGGATCAGATACTCCGCCACCCGGCTGTTGCCGAGCGGCGTGTAGTGCATGTTGAAGACGTCATCCAGCGGGTCCGCCGTCAGTGCGGGCAGCAGATCGACATAGTCGACACCGGCGGCGTCGAACGCCTCCAGCAAGGCCTGGTACGTGCGTTTGCCCGATGTCTGGAAACGCTCGACGTCGCCCCGGTTCGGGAAGACCAGCACCAATGGTCGCGCGCCGTCGGCCTGAACGCGCGCAACGAACGCCCGGATCAGCGCGACGCTGATCTGGAACGCCTCACTGTCCGTCCGATAATCGCCGGCCGCGTCGAACAACCGGCGCGACGGATTGGATGCGCCCATCTCATGGGCGATGACCTGGCTCAGGCGGTAGGTCGGCGACCAATCGAGCGCGTTCGCGCGATAGCGGTGGGCAAAGAAATGATCGTTCTCGCCGATACGCGGAAGCACCGCCCGCGGCTCGGCCAGCAGCGCGCGCAGGTCCTGCGCGCCCGGCAGCGGATTCGGCAACAGTTCCAGCTCGCCGTCACGCACCACGAAGCGCGGCTTGCCGAGGGTCATGCCGGTGCCGATCGCGTAGAAGGGCCGGTAGCGGTTCACATGGCGCTTGATGTTCTCGGACATGAAGCCGATCAGCACCAGCTCGACGGGAAATTCGCGCTGTGTGCGCTGGTAGCGCAGGTAGGCCTGGTCGACGCCGTAACCGCCGACACCGAAGTTGAGCAGTTCGAATTCCGGTGCCAGCGCCTCCACCCGGGCGCTCCAGGTGTCGGCGTTGGCGACCTGATCGCCATGCGTGAACGAATCGCCGTAGGCGGCGATGCGATGCACTCCCGGGGCCGGCAGCGCGTCGACCTCGCCGGTGCGACGCATGCCGGCGGAATTGGCCTGGTACAGCGGCGCGACGCCGTTCGGGCGGATCGTCCAGCCCAGTTCCGGGTCTGGCATGACGTATTTGCTGGTGTCGTCCAGCAGCCGCCCGATGCTGGCGGCCTGGAAATCGGTCAGTTCGTCGACCGGCTGGTAATGCCAGTCATGCAGGCGACCGACCAGATACAAGCCGGTGGCGGAGATGGCCTCGAGGACCCCGTAGACGAGGGCGATCAGCGTCACCCACATACCGACCCGTTTCATGCCCGAACCTCGCTCCCACTCCGCGTTAGCATCCATCGGAGTGTATGGGATGGCATGCCGGGGAACGACCCCGGTCAGGCGTTCTTGTCGCGCCCCGGTCGCATCACACCGCCGGTCGCGACCGCGCTCTGCCCCCCGAAGGTGAACGAGTGGCTGAGGTATTCGGGCGGCTCGGCGCCGAGCAGGCTGTACAGGTTGGCGAGATGCCGACGGTAGAGGGCTTCGAAGTCGCTGACCGTGTTGCCGGGATTGTCGTCGCCGAACCACCAGAACCAGTCGGAACCCTCGCAGATCGCGAGCTGGCGTTCGGCGCGGGCGCGGAGTTCGGGGTCATCGAGCTTGCCGGCCGCGTCCGCCGCGTCGTAGATCGCCTTGGCGTCGCCGAGCATGTCCCAGGCTCGGTTCTTGTCGCGATGCCCGACCCAGGTCGAGAACGTGCCATACACCCAGGAACCCGCGACCAGCGGCGGCGCGATATCGGCACTGCCGGCATGCACGCAGTCGTTGAACGTGGTCAGTTCGATGGCGGGATGGGCCGCGAGCTTTTCGTAGAGGCCGCGCAGGAACCAGTAGCCGTTGTCCGGGTAGTACTCCCAGGCGTTCTCGCCATCGAGGATGATCGACACCACCGTGCAGGGCCGCTCGCGATTGGCGATGCGGATGTTTTCCAGGTGGTGGATCAGGTCGCCGACCGAATCGTCGGCATGCCAGGTCGCGTATTCGAAGCCGATGCGATCGGAGAGCCCATCGTCGCGGAAGAAGCAGCGGATGGTGCCGCCGTCCCTCTGATAGGGGCGATGCAGCCAGGCATGGCCGCGATCCAGATCATGGCGCCCGGCCCGCGCGAGGGTGTTGCCAAGCACGCCCTGGCCGGTCGCGGCCCACCTGAAGCCGTGCTCTTCAAGGATCTTCCAGACCGGATCGCTGATGCCGCCTTCCGCCGGCCAGCAACCCGGCGGGCGGTGTCCGAAATGTTCCTCGAACACCTCCAGACCGTGCTCGATGTGCCAGCGGAAGCGTTCCTCGCCGTCACTGTAGGACGCCAGTTCCGGGAGGGAACATTCCGGCCAGGCCTCGCGGCCACTGCGGAAGTCGAGCATCAACGGTCCGATCGGGTGCGCGTACGGCGTGACCGAGAGCTCGACCTTGCCGGCTTCATACAGCGCCCGGTAGCGCGGAATCACGCCACGCACGAGTTCGCCGATCAGCAGCAGCAGGGCGCGACGGTCGGACAAGGTGAAGCGGCGGCCCTGCTCCTGCCAGGCGCGCACTTTCTCGTCGTTCTGGCGCACGGTCTCGCCGATCCAGCCCAGGTGGTACCAGAACAGGATGTCGGTCAGGTACTGGTCGTCCAGATAAATGACGTCATCGGGGTTCTTGCAGAAATCGTCGGCGATCGCGGCGAGGCGCTGATAGGCGGGGAAGCGCTTGACGATGCGATCACGGTTCACGCGCAGCGAAGCCTTGATCAGATTGGCGCGCGTCAGCGGGTCGGTCGGCATGACCGGGCCGGCGAGCGCACGCAGCAGCGGATCGCGGAGTCCGGTGCCGGTGTGCTCCCAGGTCTCGATCTGCCGCGCGTAATCGACCAGTTGCTCCAGCAGGGTCGGCGCGAAATTGACCACGGCGCGGGCACCGTCGACGGCCTCCAGGTGGGCGGCCATGTCGACGTAATCCTTGATCGCGTGCAGGTAGGTCCACGGCAGCACGTAATCGCCGCCGGCCAGATCGCCGTAATACGGCTGGTGCATGTGCCAGCACAGCACCACCTTCAATGGCGGCGGGGCAATCTCCGTGTCGGTGGCGCTCGCCGTCGACTCAACGGACATGGTGGATTTCCAGCCCCAGCATGTCCGGCGTGACCAGCACGACCCCGCCCTCGCTGACGTGGAAACGCTGCGCGTCGGCCTGCGCATCCTCGCCGATCACGGTGCCG
Organism: Gammaproteobacteria bacterium; assembly: GCA_024234895.1. Taxonomy (GTDB): domain Bacteria; phylum Pseudomonadota; class Gammaproteobacteria; order JACKNK01; family JACKNK01; genus JACKNK01. The sequence continues at coordinate 311,542 of JACKNJ010000003.1, read as the reverse complement.
TCGGGGATGCGACAACCCTTGTCCAGCACCGCGTTGCGGATGCGGCAATGCTCGCCGATCTCGACGTCCGGCAGCACGACGGAATCCTTCACGTGACTGAAGGAATGCACCTTCACGTTGGAGAACAACAGCGAATGCTCGACCTTGGCGCCGGAGATGATGCAGCCTCCGGAGACCATCGAGTCGACCGCCATGCCGCGCCGGTCGTCGTCGTCAAAGATGAACTTGGCCGGCGGCAGCTGTTCCTGATACGTCCAGATCGGCCACTCGTCGTCGTACAGGTTCAGCTCGGGGGTGATGCCGATCAGCTCCAGGTTGGCCGACCAGAACGCGTCGATGGTACCGACGTCGCGCCAGTAGGCCTGCTGGCCGGTGCCGGGATCGGTGAAGCGATGCGCGAACACCCGGTAGTTCTGGATGATGCTGGGGATGATGTCGTGACCGAAATCATGGCTGGACGAGGACTGATCGGCGTCCTTGATGAGCTGCTCGTACAGGAACCGCGTGTTGAACACATAGATGCCCATCGAGGCCAGCGACACATCCGGATTGCCCGGTACGGAAGCCGGGTCGGACGGCTTCTCCTGGAAGGAAGTCACGCGGCCGTCGCGGTTGATGCCCATGACGCCGAAGGCCTTGGCCTGCTCGCGCGGCACCTCGATGCAGCCGACCGTCATGTCGGCGCCGTACTCGACGTGATGCGCGACCATCGCGCCGTAGTCCATCTTGTAGACGTGGTCGCCGGCCAAGATCAGCACGTAGGCCGGATCGTGCGCGCGGATGATGTCGAGGTTCTGGTAGACCGCGTCGGCGGTGCCCGCATACCAGTTGCCCTCGGTGATGCGCTGCTGCGCCGGCAACAGCTCGACGTACTCGCCGAACTCGCCGCGCAAGAAGCTCCAGCCGCGCTGGATGTGCTGGATCAGCGAATGCGCCTTGTACTGGGTCAGCACGCCGATGCGGCGGATGCCGGAGTTGACGCAGTTGGACAGCGGAAAATCGATGATGCGGAACTTGCCGCCGAACGGGACTCCCGGCTTGGCCCGCCACTGGGTCAGTGCCTTCAGACGCGAACCGCGCCCGCCGGCGAGGATCAGGGCGAGGGTTTCACGGGTCAGTCGACTGACGAAACGGGTCGGCTTGGGCTCGATCATGGGGGAGACAGCTCCGGATCAGAATACTGCGAAATGACAGGAAAACGCGTGCGTGCGAAGGCGCGTCGGCGGGGCCATGGTAGCATCGGATTCGTGTCCGGACAGTGTCCCCACACGGCCTCGTGACATTCCTCATCAACGCCCTGAACGCGTGCTTTCGCGCCCCATCAGGGCCCATCCGGCGCCCTGTTTCGGGGCGTTCCAGCGCCGCGGAGCACCCATGGCCAAGACCGTCGTCGACAACGCCTCGCAAGCCATCATCGAGGCCCGCCATCACGATCCGTTCCATGTGCTCGGACGGCACGTGCGCGGCAATCGCGCCACCGTGCGCGCGTTCATTCCCCACGCCCGCGAGGTATACGTCGCCGACGGCGATCTGCCGCTGACGCGTGTCGAGGGCACCGACCTGTTCGAGGGGGAGTTCGACGCGGCCGCGATCGACGAACGCTACGCCCTGCGCTGGGTGGATTCGAAAGGCTTCACGCACACCGGTCACGACCCGTACTGCTTTCCGCCGCAGATCGGCGACCTGGACCTGCACCTGTTCGGCGAGGGCAATCACCGCCACGCCTACCGTTTCCTCGGCGCGAACACGCGCCGTGTCGACGGGATCGACGGCGTGCTGTTCGCGGTCTGGGCGCCGGCCGCCGGTCGCGTCAGCGTGGTCGGCGACTTCAACGCCTGGGATGGTCGCGTGCATCCGATGCGCGTGCGCGGCGGCAGTGGCGTATGGGAACTGTTCATCCCGCAGCTCGACGCCGGCGCGCTGTACAAGTTCGAGATCCGCCACCGCGACAGCGGTCGCGTGATGGTCAAGCTCGACCCCTACGCGCGCGCCTGCCAGTACCGCCCCGACAACGCCTGCATCGTGCATGCACCGGCGCACGAGTGGACCGACGCCGACTGGCTGCGGCAGCGCGCGGAACGCGACTGGCAACACCAGCCGATGTCGATCTACGAGGTCCACCTCGGCTCCTGGAAACGGCATGTGGATGGCAGCTTCATCGGCTACCGGCAGCTTGCCGAGGAGCTGGTCGAATACGTCGCCCACGAAGGCTTCACGCACATCGAGCTGCTGCCGATCACCGAGCACCCGCTGGACGCCTCCTGGGGTTACCAGACCACCGGCTACTACGCCGCCACCAGCCGTTTCGGTTCACCGGACGACTTCCGCTGGTTCGTCGATCACTGCCACCAGCATGGCATCGGCGTGATCCTCGACTGGGCGCCCGGCCACTTCCCCAAGGATGAAACCGCGCTGGCCCGCTTCGATGGCACCGCGCTGTACGAACACGAGGACCCGCGCAAGGGCGAGCACCGCGACTGGGGCACCTACATCTTCAATTACGGGCGCAACGAGGTCCGCAACTTCCTCGTCTCCAGCGCCTTCTTCTGGATGGACGAATTCCACATCGACGGCCTGCGCGTCGACGCGGTCGCCTCGATGCTCTACCTCGACTACTCCCGCGAAGCCGGCGACTGGGTGCCGAACCAGTACGGCGGCCGCGAGAATCTGGAGGCCATCGACTTCCTGCGCGAGATGAACCGCGTCGTGCACGGCGAGCACCCCGGCGCGCTGGTCATCGCCGAGGAATCCACCGCCTGGCCGCAGGTCACCCGCCCGGATTACCTCGGCGGCCTGGGCTTCTCGATGAAATGGAACATGGGCTGGATGCACGACACGCTCACCTACATGAGCCACGACCCGGTGCACCGCAGCTTCCATCACGACCGCCTGACCTTCGGCATGATGTACGCGTTCACCGAGAACTTCGTGCTGCCGTTCTCGCACGACGAGGTCGTGCATCTGAAGGGCTCGATGCTGACCAAGATGCCCGGCGACGCCTGGCAGCAGTTCGCCAACCTGCGCCTGCTCTACGCCTACCAGTGGACCTATCCCGGCAAGAAACTGCTGTTCATGGGCAGCGAGTTCGCGCAGGGCAAGGAGTGGGATTTCGACAGCCAACTCGAATGGTGGCGACTCGACGTCGGCCTGCATCGCGGGGTGTTCTCGCTGGTGCGCGACCTCAACCACCTCTATCGCGAACACCCCGCCCTGTTCGCGCATGAATTCGACGGCCAGGGCTTCGAGTGGATCGACTGCCACGACTCCAGTCAGTCGATCGTCAGTTACCAGCGCAAGGCTGGTGATCAGAGGGTGGTTGTGATCCTCAACTTCACCCCGGTCCCGCGCCACGACTACCGCATCGGCCTGCCGTTCGGCGGCGAATGGAAGGAAGTGCTGAATACCGATGCTGCAGCCTACGGCGGCGGCAACGTCGGCAACAACGGCGCCGTCATGGCCGAACCGACGCCGTGGATGAACCTGCCCTGCTCCGCCCCGCTCGTCGTCCCACCCCTCGCGGCGGTGGTTCTCGTCCCCGCGTAGGGTGCGCTCCGCGCACCCAAACCTGCGCCAACAACAACACCGAGAGCCGGATGCTCACCAAGAAGCAAAGGAATGTCGAACTACAGACGAGACCACACGGAAGGTGGAACCTGGTTCTTCACCCTGGTCACGCATCGCCGACGCGCTGTACTTACACGGCCCGATGTGCGGGACGCATTACGCCATGCGATCGAACGTACCCGCCGGGATCACCCGTTCACGATCGACGCCTGGGTATTGCTTCCTGACCACCTTCACTGCATCTGGACATTGCCTGAAGGTGACGACGATTTCTCCATTCGCTGGGCGAACATCAAGCGTGTGACGACGCAATCATGCGTCGGTTTCGGTGCGCGGAGCGCACCCTACGAGGTGGCCCGCACCAAGCGAAACGATGGCAGCCTGTGGCAACGCCGCTTCTGGGAACACCGCATCCGCGACGACGCGGACTTCCGACACCACATGGACTACCTGCACTGGAACCCGGTCAAACATGGTCTCGTGGACCATGTCGCCGACTAGCCCTGGTCGAGCTTCCACAGACTGGTAAAAACCGGCTTTTACGCCGCAGATTGGGGATCGCGCGATCACCAGCCAACAGGCGGTGACTTCGGAGAATGACCGTAGGGTGCGCCATGCGCACCATCCGGAAACACCGAGCGCCGCCTGGTGCGCGTGGCGCACCCTTGTATTGTGAAGACGTCAGGGGAGACCCTGATCGGAACACCAGACGCCGTGTGCACCCTCAGGCCCTGGAGCCAGGAGCGTAGATCCTGCGCTGGCGTTCCTTTTCTCTTGCAGGAAATCGAACAGCATCTTTGGCACCGAGCCTCTCGGTAGCCCGCATTGACAAGGTGGATTGGCAAGATGAACCCCGCATTGCTCGTTCTCGGTATCGATGTCTCCAAGGCCAAGCTGGATGTGGCCTTGCTCCTTCCCGATGGAAAATTCCGCACCAAGGTGTTCGCCAACACACCCAAAGGCATTACCGCGTTGGTGACTTGGCTGACGCCGCACCTGTCCAGGCCCTTGCACGTGTGCATGGAGGCCACCGGTACCTACTGGGAGGCGGTGGCCGAGGTGCTCGCCGATGCCGGCCAGGTAGTGAGTGTCGTCAACCCAGCTCAGATCAAGGCTTTTGGGGGCGCGGCGCTGGTACGTACCAAGACCGACGCGGTCGACGCGCGCCTGATTGCCCGCTTCTGTGCCACCCAGCACCCGGCCCCCTGGCAACCCGCGCCACTGAATGTCCGTGAACTGCGCTCCTTGGTGCGTCGTCGTCAGGCTCTGGTCGACATGCAGACCCAGGAGAGCAACCGCCTGGAGGTCGCCAAGGCCGGGGTCCGGGCCGATATCCAGGCGCATCTGGCTTACCTCGTCGATGCCATTGCCGCCGTCGAGGCCGCGATCCGGCAGAAGATCGACGATGACCCGGACTTGCGTGAACAGCGTGAGCTGCTGGTCTCAATCCCCGGCATCGGGGAAAAGACCCTGGCCATGTTGCTGGCCCATTTCGGTGGACCGTTGCGCTTTACCCGTACCCGACAGGCGGCGGCTTACGCCGGCCTCGATCCCCGTCAACACCAGTCAGGCAGCAGTGTGCTGCGCCGCCCAAGGTTGTCCAAGGTGGGTCATGCGGAGCTGCGCGCCAGCTTGTACATGCCCGCCATGGTGGCCCTTTACCGAACCGACTGGGGCCGCGCTTTTCGGCAGCGTCTGGCGGCCAATGGCAAGCCCGCCATGGTCATCCTCGGCGCCATGATGCGAAAGCTCATCCATGTCGCCGTCGGTGTACTCAAGTCCCGCAAACCCTTCGATGCGTCCCTGCATGGGGCTTGCTTCGGATAACAGCATCTACAACGACGCTCGCCGTCACGATTACTCGTACCGGACTTCGAGAATCTCGAAGGTCTTCTCGCCACCCGGCGCCTGGAAGGTGACGACATCACCCTCGGAACGACCGATCAGTGCACGGGCGATCGGCGAGGTCACCGAGATCATGCCCTTTTTGATGTCGGCCTCGTCCTCGCCGACGATCTGGTAAGTCAGTTCGTCACCGCTGTCCTCGTCGGCGATATCGACGGTGCAGCCGAAGATCACGCGGCCACCGGCGTCGATCTTGGTGACGTCGATGATCTCGGCATGCGAGAGCTTGCCCTCGATGTCCTGGATGCGGCCCTCGATGAAGCCCTGCCGCTCACGCGCGGCGTGGTATTCGGCGTTTTCCTTCAGATCGCCGTGCTCGCGCGCCTCGGCAATCGCCTTGATCACGTTCGGGCGCTCGACCTGCTTGAGCTCTTTCAATTCTTCACGCAGGCGCTCGGCGCCCTTCGCGGTCATCGGAACCTTGCTCATGCGGACAGCTCCTTATGCAGGTCCTGGAGTCGGTTGACGGCATTCTCACCGAGGCGCTTCATGCCGCGCACCATGGCCATCGCACCCGCCATGGTGGTCGAGTAGGCAATCTGCGTGGTCAGCGCAAGGCGACGGATCTCGAAGGAATCCGCGATCGACTGGCGGCCTTCGGTGGTGTTGACGATGAAATCGAGCTCACGGTTCTTGATCAGATCGCCAATGTGCGGACGACCCTCGGCGACCTTGTTGATGTATTCGCACTCGATGCCGGCGGCGTGCAGGGCTCGCTGGGTACCGGACGTCGCGACCAGCGTGAAGCCCTGTTCGATCAGCAGCTTGGCGAGTTCCGGAAGCTTGGCGCGATCGCTCTCCTTGACGCTGACGAAGGCGCGACCGCCGGTCGGAATCTTGCTGTTACTGCCCAGCACAGCCTTCGCGTAGGCCTCTCCGAAGCTGCGCCCGACGCCCATGACCTCGCCGGTGGACTTCATCTCGGGGCCGAGGATCGGATCGACGCCGGGGAACTTGATGAACGGGAACACGGCCTCCTTGACGGAGTAGTAACCCGGGCGGACCTCCTCGGTGACGCCCTGCTCGCTCAGACTCTTGCCGGCCATCACGCGCGCCGCGACCTTGGCCAGCGGGATGCCGGTGGCCTTGGATACGAACGGCACGGTGCGCGAGGCGCGCGGGTTCACTTCCAGCACGTAGATGCGGTCTTCACCCTCGGGGGTACGCTGGATCGCGAACTGGGTGTTCATCAGGCCGCGCACATTGAGCGCCTTGGCCATGCGCGCGACCTGATCGCGCAGCGCGTCCTCGGTCTCCGGCGACAGCGAGAACGGCGGCAGCGAGCAGGCGGAGTCGCCGGAGTGCACACCGGCCTCCTCGATGTGCTCCATGATGCCGCCGATCAGCACGTGCTCGCCGTCACAGATCGCGTCGACATCGACCTCGATGGCGTCGTTCAGGAAGCGGTCGAGCAGCACCGGCGCGTCATTGGAGACATCCACCGCAGCGACCATATAGCGGCGCAGTTCATCCTCGCCGTAGACGATCTCCATGCCGCGTCCGCCGAGCACGTAAGACGGGCGCACCACCAGCGGATAGCCGATCTCGGCGGCCTTGCTGGCGGCGGATTCAACATCACTGGCGGTGCGGTTCGGCGGCTGCAACAGGTTCTCGGCGTCGAGCATCTTCTGGAAGCGCTCGCGATCCTCGGCGGCATCGATGGCGTCCGGGCTGGTGCCGATGATCGGCGTTCCGGCCTTCTCCAGCGCGCGCGCCAGCTTCAGCGGGGTCTGTCCGCCGTACTGCACGATCACGCCCTTGGGCTTTTCCTTGTGCACGATCTCGAGCACGTCTTCCAGCGTGAGCGGCTCGAAATACAGACGGTCGGAGGTGTCGTAATCGGTCGACACGGTCTCCGGATTGCAGTTGACCATGATGGTCTCGTAGCCGTCCTCGCGCATCGCCAGCGCGGCGTGCACGCAGCAATAGTCGAACTCGATGCCCTGACCGATGCGGTTCGGGCCGCCACCGAGGACCATGATCTTTTCCCGATCGGTCGGCTGCGCCTCGCACTCCTCGTCGTAGCAGGAATACATGTAGGCAGTACTGGACGCGAACTCGGCCGCGCAGGTATCGACGCGCTTGAACACCGGGCGCACGTTCAGCGCATAACGGCGCTCGCGCACCGCGTCTTCCTTCACGCCGAGCAGCTTGGCCAGACGGCGATCGGAGAAGCCCTTGCGCTTCAGACCGTACAGTTCGTTGGCGTCGATGGCAGCCAGATCGCGACCGGTCAGCCCCTTCTCGATCTGGATCAACTCCTCGATCTGCACCAGGAACCAGCGATCGATCTTGGTGTTGTCGAACACCTCATCGACGCTCCAGCCCTCGCGGAAGGCCTCGCCGACGTACCACAGGCGCTGCGGACCCGGCTCGCGCAGTTCGCGGCGCAGCGTCGAGACGATGTCCTGATCGTTGACGCGATCAAGGATCTCGTCGAAGCCATCGACGCCGGTCTCCAGACCGCGCATGGCCTTCTGGAAGGACTCCTGCTGGGTCCGGCCCATGGCCATGACCTCGCCGACGGACTTCATCTGCGTGGTCAGACGGGCATCGGCCTGGGGGAATTTCTCGAACGCAAAACGCGGAATCTTGGTGACCACGTAATCGATGCTGGGCTCGAACGAGGCCGGGGTCACGCCGCCGGTGATGTCGTTGTCGAGTTCATCCAGCGTGTAACCGACCGCCAGCTTGGCGGCGACCTTGGCGATCGGAAAACCGGTCGCCTTCGAGGCCAGCGCCGAGGAACGCGACACGCGCGGGTTCATCTCGATGATGACCATGCGACCGTCGTCCGGATTGATGCCGAACTGCACGTTGGAACCGCCGGTGTCGACGCCGATCTTGCGCAGCACCGCGATCGAGGCGTTGCGCATGATCTGGTATTCCTTGTCCGTCAGGGTCTGCGCCGGCGCGACCGTGATCGAGTCGCCGGTATGCACGCCCATCGGATCGAAGTTCTCGATCGAGCAGATGATGATGCAGTTGTCCGCATGGTCGCGGACGACTTCCATCTCGTACTCCTTCCAGCCGAGCACCGACTCTTCGAGCAGGATTTCGTTGGTCGGCGAGGCCTCCAGACCGCGGGTCACGATCTCCTGGAATTCCTCGATGTTGTAGGCGATGCCGCCGCCGGTGCCGCCCAACGTGAAGGACGGACGGATGATGGTCGGGAAGCCGAGGTCCGCCTGCGCGTCCATGGCCTGACCGAGGGTATGGGCGATCGCCGAACGCGGGGTCGCCAGGCCGATCTCGTGCATCGCCTCGCGGAAGCGCTCGCGGTCCTCGGCCATGTCGATGGCGTCTTCCTTGGCGCCGATCAGCTCGACGTTGTACTTCGCCAGCACGCCCTCGCGGTTCAGGTCCAGCGCGCAGTTCAGCGCGGTCTGGCCGCCCATGGTCGGCAGCAGCGCATCCGGGCGCTCCTTCTCGATCACGCGCGCGACCGTCTGCCAGTTGATCGGCTCGATGTACACCGCGTCGGCGGTGTTCGGGTCGGTCATGATCGTCGCGGGGTTCGAGTTCACCAGGATGACCCGGTAACCCTCCTCGCGCAGCGCCTTGCAGGCCTGCGCGCCGGAGTAATCGAACTCGCAGGCCTGGCCGATGATGATCGGGCCGGCGCCGATGATCAGGATGCTCTGGATATCTGTACGTTTGGGCATGGGAACTCTTCGCCGCAAGGACGCCCGGGCGCGGGAATTTCCGGGGAAAACCGCGCCAATGGCGTTTATAAGGATGCGATTACGACTGGACTTTCATCATCTCGATGAAACGGTCAAACAACGGGGCGACATCGTGCGGACCCGGACTGGCCTCCGGATGCCCCTGAAAGGAGAAGGCCGGATGGTCGGTGCGATGGATGCCCTGCAGGGAGCCGTCGAAAAGGGATTTGTGCGTGGCGACCAGGTTGGCCGGCAGCGTCGCTTCATCGACCGCGAAGCCGTGGTTCTGGCTGGTGATCATGACCCGACGACTGCCCAGATCCTGGACCGGGTGGTTGGCGCCGTGATGGCCGAACTTCATCTTCACGGTCTTCGCACCGGAGGCCAGGCCGAGGAGCTGGTGGCCGAGGCAGATGCCGAACACCGGGATGTTGGTTGGCACGATCTCCCGGATCGCCGCGATCGCGTAATCGCAGGGTTCCGGATCGCCGGGGCCGTTGGAAAGGAACACGCCGTCCGGATTCATCGCCAGCACCTCGGCCGCCGGGGTCTGCGCCGGCACCACGGTCAGGCGGCAGCCGCGATCGACCAGCATGCGCAGGATGTTGCGCTTGACGCCGAAGTCGTAGGCCACGACGTGGAAACGCGCGTCCTCGATGTCGGCCGGGTGACCGCTCTCCAGGGTCCAGGAACCCTGCTTCCACTCGTACGCCTTGTCCGTGGACACGACCTTCGCGAGGTCCATGCCCTTCAGACCGGGGAAGGCCTTCGCCTTGGCGATCGCCGCATCGACATCGATGGCGTCGCCGGCAACGATGCAGCCGTTCTGTGCCCCCTTCTCGCGTAGCAGACGGGTCAGGCGGCGGGTATCGATATCCGCGATCGCGACCACGTTGCTGGCACGCAGGTATTCATCCAGCGGCATCGTGCTGCGCCAATTGCTGGCGATCATCGGCAGGTCGCGGATGACCAGACCGGCGGCCTGCACCCCCGGCGCCTCCTCGTCCTCCGGCGTCGTGCCGACGTTGCCGATGTGCGGGTAGGTGAGGGTGACGATCTGCCGCAGGTAGGAGGGATCGGTCAGGATCTCCTGATAGCCGGTGAGCGAGGTGTTGAACACGACCTCGCCGACGGTTTCGCCGTCGCTACCGATGGATTCGCCGTGAAATACGGAGCCGTCTTCGAGGGCCAGAACAGCGGGCTTGCGCACGGGAAGCAGACCTCCAGACACACAAAACGGGAAGGGGCCAGGGCGGCACCCTTCCCGTTTCGTAGAAATGAGTACGAAAAATGTCAGCGGATTCTAATGCATGGCGACAAGGGTTTGCACCCCGCGATGCACTACCCTAGTGCCCGAACATAACCCTCACTTTTGCAGGTCCCTCATGCCCTCGGATCGTTCCTCGGACAAGCTTGATCAGATCGTCCTCAAGGCCCGCCGCGACGCTGCGGAACGCGAGCGCGGCTACCGCGAACGCGCGCTCAAGATGTATCCGTGGGTCTGCGGCCGCTGCGGGCGCGAATTCACCCACGCCAACCTGCGCGAACTGACCGTCCACCATCGCGACCACAACCACGACAACAACCCGGAAGACGGCAGCAATTGGGAGCTGCTGTGCCTCTACTGCCACGACAACGAGCACTCGCGCTACACCGACGCGCAATATGGCGGCTCGGTCCGCGAGGAAAAGCAGGCAGCGGCGACGCACAACCCCTTCGCCGGGCTGGCGGACCTGCTCAAGGACAGGAAGTAAGCAACACCCGTGGGAGCGGCGGGACGCCGCTGCTACAAGGCACCCGGTTTGCAGATCACGCGGTGGGCGGGGCCGGCAGCGCCGGGCCCGGCGTCGCGCGCGGCGGCAGGCCGCTGATGCCGGCCATCACCACGCTGGCGGCGTAGGGCAGCGACTGGATCAGCAGCACGGCGATCCACACGGCCATGTCGATCATCTCGGTGCCGATGTGGAACAGCAGCGCGAAGGCCGCCGCCCACAGGCCGAGGAACATCGCGCCCTCTTCCCGCGCGGCGCTTAGTGCCCGCCAGACGGAATAGCCGGCACGCATCTTCGGGGTGCGCAAGAAGGGCTGGTCGCGGTAGCGGAAGCCGGCCAGCACCGCGAGCGCGATGGTGTGCGACAGGGCCAGCCCGGCGAGCGCCGCCGCCAGGGTGCCGCCGACGCTCGCCTTGACCGCGGTGCGGTACAGATAGAGCAGCTTGAAACCCTTGAAGCCGAACAGCACCAGCGGCAGCGCGGCGAAGGTCATCATCGGCGGGTCGACCTCGTTCGGGAACCACAACATGCCCAGCGACCAGGCGATCGCGGCCATGTTGAAGATCAGGTTGAAGCCGTCCGCGATCCACGGCAGCCAGCCGGCGATGAAGTGGTAGCGCTGTCCGGCGGTCAGCGAGGTGTCGCGCCGGCCAAACAACTGTTTCGTGTGGTGACGCAGTATCTGCATCGCGCCGAAGGCCCAGCGCCAGCGCTGCTTCTTGAAGTCGATGAAGCGGTCCGGCATCAGGCCCTGTCCGTAGCTGACCGGGATGTAGGTCGCCTCCAGGCCGCGCTCGAAGATGCGCAGGCCGAGCTCGGCGTCCTCGGTGATGCACCATTCGCCCCAGCCGATCTCTTCCAGCACGCTGCGGCGGACCATGGTCATGGTGCCGTGCTGGATGATCGCGTTGCGCTCGTTGCGGGTGACCATGCCGATGTAGAAGAAGCCGCGATATTCGGCGTGGCACATGGCCTTGAACAGGCTCTCGCCGGCGTCGCGGTAGTCCTGCGGGGCCTGCACGACGGCGATGCGTTCGTTGGCGAACTGCGGCACCAGGTCGCGCAGCCAGTTGGTCACGACCTGGTAGTCGCTGTCGATCACCGCGACGATTTCGGCGCTCGGGTCGGTCTGGCGCAGGGCGAAGTTCAGCGCGCCGGCCTTGAAGCCCGCGAGCGGATTCTCGTGGAAGAAGCGGAAGCGCCCACCCAAATGGCCGGGGAAGGTTTCGTTCAGCTTCGCGCAATGCGCCTCGACCGGCCGCCACACCGCCTCGTCGCGGGTGTTGTTGTCGATCACCACGACCTCGAAACGCGGGTAATCGAGGCGGCTCAAGGCGTTGAGCGTCTCGATCATCATGTCCGCCGGTTCGTTGTAGGCGGGCACATGCACCGAGACCATCGGCAACTGGTCGTCCGGCACATGGTGCGGCTTGAACGCGCGGCGACGCGCGATCACCCAGCGCGCCTCGGCCCACTCGTGGGCCTCGGTCAGGATGACCACGATCACGCCGATCATGCCCAGCACCAGCAGCACGCCGACCACCACGGTCCACACGGTCAGGTATTGGTGGGCGTACTGATAGACGGTCCACACCCCGGCGGTCGCGGCGCTGAACGCGACCACGGCAAGAAAGCTGCGCCCGCGCTTGCCGAGCGTGTGGCTGTCGATGACCAGCAGCGCGAAGGTGATCAGCGCGACCAGCACCGAGACGCCGGCGAGGATGCGCCATTCGGGGATGCGTTCGATCGGCTGATCGAACGAGAACTTGGGCTGGCGTTGCGCGTCCCAGACGCCCCAGTAGGCGCCGACGCCGGCCTCGATGCGCCGCTTCCAGGGCTGATCGAAGGCCTCCATCACGTAGTAGACGTACTTCTCCTGCTCGGCGCGGGCCAGGAAGCGGCGCAGGAACGAGGCCTCGGCAGCCATCGACGCGACTGCGCTGTGGCGGGTGCGTCCGGCGGACGGCCAGCCGACCTCGCCGATCACGATGGGCTTGCCGGGGAAGGCGCGTTTCAGGTCTTCCATGCGGGCGACGATGTAATCGACCGCGATATCGACATCGACGCCTTCCCAGTAGGGCAGCATGTGCACCATCAGGTAATCGGCGTGCGCCGCCAGCTCGGGGTGCGCCAGCCAGACGTGCCACGGCTCGGCGGTGCTGACCGGGACCTTGACCTGGGCGCGCACCCGTTCGAGGTAACGGATCACCTGCGCCGGCTTGAGGTTGCCGCGCAGGATCGCCTCGTTGCCGACCACCACGCGCACCACGTTGCGGCGATTGGCGTTGGTGACCGCGATCACCCGCTCGATCTCGCCCTCGTTCTTGTCCAGGCGGTCATCCAGCCAGGCGCCGACCGCGACGTTGATGCCGAACTCGCGCGCCAGACGCGGAATCTCGGTGAGCGTCTCCTCCATGCTGTAGGTGCGCACCGCGTGGGTCTTGCCGGCGAGCAGTTCTAGGTCCGAGCGGATCTTGTCGAGGCTGGGGAAGCGCTTGGCGATCGGATCGTCGGTCTCGCCCATCGGCTGGAACGCGAAGCCCTGAATCTTTTCCGGCCACGCCGGTTCCTGAACCGGCTGATTGGCGACCGCCCATAGCACCACGGTCAGGGCGGCGACGGTCAGGGAGATCAATGCACTGATGGGATTCACGCGAGCGAAACCGAATGGGACCCGAAAAGGGCGCGCATTCTAATCCTCGGCTGCGCCGCAGGACACTGTTCTCAAAAGAAAAAAATCTTCTCCAACAAATACCGAGGCAGGCATTCACCCGCATTCCTCATCAGGGCAGGGGTGATCGCCCCCCGGTGAGAAATCCGGGGCAGGAGCGGCTTCAGCCGCGATCCGCGTTTGCTGGCCGCGATGAGCGCCGATCGCGGCTGAAGCCGCTCCTACGAAACATTCGCGCGATGAGGTCCGCTACCAGCCGATCAGGCGACGGCTCGCGGTCGGCCAGGTCCGCTGCACGAACCACGCGATCGCGAAGCTGGCCGCGACGGTGATCGCGGTGGTCGACAGCCAGTCCAGCACCGGCCAGCCGATCCGCGCCGCGTGCACCAGCGGCGACGCGAACACCAGCAACAGGGCGTGCAGGAAATAGATCGAGAAACTCGCGCTGGCGAGACGATGCACAAGCGGCCAGTCGCGGTTCTCGAACCGCGCCAGCCAGACCATGAAGAAAACGTTCAGCAGCAGGGTCTGCGGCAGCATCAGGTCGATTCCACCCCACTGGAAGGCCGGCTTGTGGAAGTTGCCCAGCACCTCCGGGCGCCAGATCGCGTGGCCGAGCGCGAACGCAATGACCAGCGCCAGCAACCCGTAAACCCGCCAGCCGGCAAAGCGCCGCAGGATCGCGTCGTGATGGATGGAGCAGAGGATGCCGAACAGATAGACCGGCGCGAAATAGACCAGTGAGTGCAGCAGATTCAGGTTCTCGATCGGGCGATGGATCAGCATCGCGACCACCGTGCCGATCCCGAACAGCGCCCAGCGCAGCGCGGACGATGCGCGGATCGCCCGGTCGAACAGGGGTGTCAGCACGAACAACGCCATCACGAACGGGATGTACCAATAGGCGTGGGTGGCGCGCCCGGTCGCGAGATCGGCCAGCAGCGGCCACAGATAACGTCCCCAAAAGCCGCCTTCAGGGTCCGCGAAGATCGCCAGGCGCGGCGCCCAGCCAGGCAAGGCGTAATAGATCGCCAGGGTCGGCACCGTGAGCACCAGATACGGCGTCAGCACGTTACGGGCCTTGTCGCGCAGGAAGCGCGCGTAAGGCGTGCCGCGCCGGTAAAAGATGTGGTGGTAGAGAAACCCGGAAATGAACACGAACAGCGTGCTGCCGCCGCTGACCAGATCGATCAAAAAACGCTGGGTGAGCGAATCGAAGCGCCAGTCGACCGTCCAGATGGTGTGGCCGGCGACGATGACCACGATCGCGAGCGCGCGGAAATGGTTGAACGAGTTCAGGTACACGGAAGTGTGCGCAGGCAACCCTTGGGGAGATCAGATTGTAGGAGCGGCTTCAGCCGCGAACTGCCTTCGATCGAAGCCGCTCCCGCACCTGGACGCCGGTCAGCGCAGCCCGAGCACGTCCTGCATGTCGAACAGGCCATGCGGCTTGCCCATCAGCCAGCCGGCGGCGCGCGCGGCGCCGTTGGCGAAGGTCATGCGGCTGCTGGCCTTGTGGGTGATCTCCACGCGCTCGCCGATGTCGGCGAACATCACCGTGTGCTCGCCGACGATGTCGCCGGCGCGGATGGTCTCGAAGCCGATGGTCTTGCGGTCGCGCTCGCCGGTCTGGCCTTCGCGACCGTAGACGGCGCAGTCCTTCAGATCGCGACCGAGGGCGGCGGCGACCACCTCGCCCATGCGCAGCGCGGTTCCGGAGGGGGCATCGACCTTGTGGCGGTGATGGGCCTCGATGACCTCGATGTCGACGTTGTCGCCCATGACGCGGGCGGCGATGTCGAGCAGCTTGAAGGTCAGGTTGACGCCAACACTGAAATTCGGCGCGAACACGATCGCGATCTCGCGCGCGGTATCGACGATCTGCTGCTTCTGATGCTCGCCAAGGCCGGTGGTGCCGATCACGATGCGCTTACCGGCCGCGCGGCAGATATCGACATTGGTGGCGGTGGCGTCGGGCCTGGTGAAATCGATCAGCACGTCGAAGTCATCGACCACCTTGAGCAGGTCATCGACGATGGCGACGCCAAGCCGACCGATACCGGCCAGTTCGCCCGCATCCGCGCCAAGCAGGGTGCTGTGCGGATGCTCGATGGCGGCGGTGACTTCCATGCCGTCGGCCTCGTGGCAGGCCTGGATCAGGTTGCGGCCCATGCGCCCGGCGGCGCCGGTGATGGCGATTCTGGTCATATCTCGAGTCCGGTGAAACGGTAGAAAATGATCACTTCGTAGGATGGGCAAAGGACCGTAGGGACGTGCCCATCAAAGCGCAAGCGGACACAGCGGGCGGTTGCGGTTTCGCAGAGTCTTACGATGGGCACGCTGCGCTTTGCCCATCCTACGGTGCAGCCGGGGTTCGTGTGCCGAAAACTCAGAACTTCATCTTGTCGAAGAACGACTTCACGCCATCCAGCCACGAAGTGTGTTGCGGGCTGTGCTTTTCGCTCATCGACTCGCCGAGCTGGCGCAGCAGATCGGTCTGTTCGTCGGTCAGATTGACCGGGGTCTCGACGATCACGCGGCAGAGCAGATCGCCCTGCGCGCCACCGCGCACCGGTTTGACGCCCTTGCCGCCGAGCCGGAACAGCTTGCCGGTCTGCGTCTCCTTGGGGATACGCAGCTTGACCCGGCCACCGAGCGTCGGCACTTCCATCTCGCCGCCGAGCGCGGCGGTGACCACGCTGATCGGAACCTCGCAGTAAATGTTGGCGCCGTCGCGGGTAAAGATCGGATGGTCCTTGACGCGGATCTGCACATAGAGATCGCCGGGCGGCCCGCCGTGCTCGCCGGCTTCGCCCTCGCCCGCCAGACGGATGCGGTCGCCGGTGTCGACACCCGGCGGCACCTTGACCGACAGCGTCCTGGTCTCGCGCACCTTGCCGGCGCCGTGGCAATCCGGGCACGGCTCCTCGATGACCACCCCCGCGCCATGGCAGGCCGGGCAGGTCTGCTGGATCGAGAAGAAGCCCTGCTGCATGCGCACCTGGCCGACGCCGCCGCAGGTGGTGCAGGTCTTGGGTTTGGTGCCGGGCTTGGCGCCGCTGCCGTCGCAGGTCTGGCAGTTGACCATGGTCGGGACCTTGATCTCGACCTCCTTGCCGGCGACCGCGTCCTCCAGGGTCATGTCCAGGGTGTAACGCAGATCGGCGCCGCGCTGCACGCGCGGGCCACCACCGCCGCGACCGCGACCGCCGCCGAAGATGTCGCCGAACACGTCGCCGAAGATGTCGGAGAAGCCGGCGCCACCGCCGCCGCCCATGCCGCCCTGCACGCCGGCATGACCGAACTGGTCGTAGGCGGCGCGCTTCTGCGCGTCGGACAGCACCTCGTAGGCCTCCTTGGCCTCCTTGAACTTGTGCTCGGCCTCCTCGTCATCCGGATTGCGGTCCGGGTGGTACTTCATCGCCAGCCGGCGATAGGCCTTCTTGAGATCGGCCTCGCTGGCGTTGCGCTGCACGCCGAGGACTTCGTAGTAATCGCGTTGGGACATATCGACGAATCGCTGGGTTAGCCGCGAATCAAGCAGCTTTGTTGATTAGCCGCAGATAAACGCAGATGGACGCGGATAAAAGCTGAAGGGCTTATCGAATGCACCAAATCTGCATCCACCTGCGCTCATCTGCCGCTCATAAATCTGCCGTCGGAAAACGACGAAAGGGGCGGGATGGTAACCCACCCCGCCCCTTCGACTTCAGGACTTACTTCTTGTCCTTGACCTCTTCGAACTCGGCGTCGACCACATCGTCGTCGGCCTTCTTGCCGCCGGTCGGCTGGTCGCCACCCATGTCGCCGGGGCCACCGGCGTCACCGCCGCCCTGCTGGGCGTAGAGCTTTTCGGCCAGCTTGCCGGACAGTTCGGTCAGGGCGTTGGTCTTGGCCTCGATGGCGTCCTTGTCGTCGGACTTCATGACGCCTTCCAGGTCCTTGATGGCGGCCTCGATGGCCTCCTTCTCGGACGCCGAAACCTTGTCCTCGCCCAGATCCTTGATGGTCTTGCGGGTCGCATGAATCATGTTGTCGGCGGTGTTGCGGGCGCCGACCAGCGCGTGGAACTTGCGGTCCTCATCGGCATGCGCCTCGGCGTCCTTGACCATCTTGTCGACTTCCGCGTCGGACAGACCGGAAGACGCCTTGATGACGATCTTCTGCTCCTTGCCGGTGCCCTTGTCCTTGGCGGACACGTTGAGAATGCCGTTGGCGTCGATGTCGAAGGTGACCTCGATCTGCGGCATGCCGCGCGGCGCCGGCGGGATGTCGGACAGGTCGAAGCGGCCCAGCGACTTGTTGGCGCTGGCGACCTCGCGCTCGCCCTGCAGCACGTGCACGGTGACCGCGGTCTGGTTGTCGTCGGCGGTCGAGAAGGTCTGCGAGGCCTTGGTCGGGATCGTGGTGTTCTTCTCGATCAGCTTGGTCATCACGCCGCCCATGGTCTCGATGCCGAGGCTCAGCGGGGTGACGTCGAGCAGCAGCACGTCCTTGACCTCGCCACCCAGGACGCCGCCCTGGATCGCGGCGCCGACGGCGACCGCCTCGTCCGGGTTGACGTCACGGCGCGGCTCCTTGCCGAAGAAGTCCTTCACCGCCGCCTGCACCTTGGGCATGCGGGACTGACCGCCGACCAGGATCACGTCGTCGATCTCGGAGGTGGACAGACCGGCGTCCTTCAGCGCGATGCGGCAGGGCTCCATGGTGCGGGTGATCAGGTCATCGACCAGAGCTTCGAGCTTGGCGCGGGTGACCTTCACGTTGAGGTGCTTCGGGCCACTGGCGTCGGCGGTGATGTACGGCAGGTTGACCTCGGTGTGCTGCCCGGAGGACAACTCGATCTTGGCCTTCTCGGCGGCTTCCTTGAGGCGCTGCATGGCCAGCGGATCGCCCATCAGGTTCATGCCGGTGTCCTTCTTGAACTCCTCGGCGAGGTAGTCGATCAGGCGCTTGTCGAAGTCTTCACCACCCAGGAAGGTGTCGCCGTTGGTGGACAGCACCTCGAACTGGTGCTCGCCCTCGATCTCGGCGATCTCGATGATGGACACGTCGAAGGTGCCGCCGCCGAGGTCGTAGACCGCGATCTTGCGATCGCCGCCCTTCTTGTCCATGCCGAAGGCCAGCGCGGCCGCAGTCGGCTCGTTGATGATGCGCTTCACTTCAAGGCCCGCGATGCGGCCGGCGTCCTTGGTCGCCTGGCGCTGCGAGTCGTTGAAGTACGCGGGCACGGTGATGACGGCCTCGGTGACCGGCTCGCCCAGGTAATCCTCGGCGGTCTTCTTCATCTTCTGCAGGACGCGCGCGGAGATTTCCGGCGGCGCCATCTTCTTGCCCTGGGCCTCGACCCAGGCATCGCCGTTGTCGGCCTTGACGATCTTGTACGGCACCAGGCCGATGTCCTTCTGGACTTCCTTCTCGTCGAAGCGGCGACCGATCAGGCGCTTGACCGCGAACAGGGTGTTGGCCGGATTGGTGACGGCCTGACGCTTCGCGGACTGGCCGACCAGGACCTCGTCGTCCTTGGTGAACGCGATGATCGACGGCGTGGTGCGATCGCCCTCGCTGTTCTCGATGACCTTCGGTTTGCCGCCTTCGAGGACGGCAACGCAGGAGTTGGTGGTACCCAGATCGATGCCGATGATCTTGCCCATGATTCTGTATCTCCGGTGGTGAATTCGATTCGTTTCAGTAACGACTGCCGCTTAAGTGGATGCAGTCGTCGGGATTTCAAGTGCGGCCCGCTTACTGGGCGACGATGACCTTGGCCGGGCGGACCAGGCGCCCGTTCAGCGTGTAGCCCTTCTGGAACACGACCAGCACGGTGTTGCTGGCGGTGCCGTCCGGGGCCGGCTGCATGACCATGGCTTCGTGGAATTCCGGGTTGAACGACTGGCCGACGGGGTCGATGGCCTCGACGCCGAACTTGTTCATGACCTGGCTGAGCTGCTTCAGGGTCAGCTCGGTGCCTTCGAGCAGCTTGGCCAGCTCGGCGCCGTCTTCCCTGCCGTGGGAGACACCCATCTCCAGGGAGTCGATGACCGGCAGCAGACCTTCCGCGAATTTCTCCAGCGCGAACTTGTGCGCGTTGGCGAGGTCGCGCTCGTTGCGCTTGCGCAGGTTGTCCATCTCGGCTTGCAGGCGCAGGCACTGGTTCCAGTGCTCATCGGCCTTGGCCTTGGCGTCCTGCAGTTCGAGCAGCAGCTGTTCCGGGTCGTCGGACGGGGTCGCTTCAGTTTCCACCGACTCGGTGTCGGCGGCTTTCAATTCTTCTTCGACAGGGGTTTCCTGATCGGCCATGGTTGGCGGGCTCCAGCGGGTGGTTTGATCGATTGGTCGCTCTTTGTTGGGGCGCTGATCGTTCTTTCAAGGGTTTCCTGGGAAATTATTTTTGTGGCGCGCTTTGTGCGATTGGCCGGGGGATGGATTTGATGATGTGTGCGACATCATCCGGTTCAGAGGCAAGGCTTCGGGAGGTGCGTAGCCGTTCCGGGACACGCCGTGAATACATCCATGTAGGCTCGACGGCCGCATCCATGCGGCCAACGGTCCCTGAAGGGCATCCCCACCTCCCGAAGCCTGGAGAGGTTGGTGGAATTAAAGCGCCGCGCCCGGCATCGAGCCGGACGCGGCGCTTTTCAGTGGCAACCCGTAGATGCTGTTATCCGAAGCAAGCCCCATGAAGGGACGCATCGAAGGGTTTACGGGACTTGAGTACACCGACGGCGACATGGATGAGCTTTCGCATCATGGCGCCGAGGATGACCATGGCGGGCTTGCCATTGGCCGCCAGACGCTGCCGAAAAGCGCGGCCCCAGTCGGTTCGGTAAAGGGCCACCATGGCGGGCATGTACAAGCTGGCGCGCAGCTCCGCATGACCCACCTTGGACAACCTTGGGCGGCGCAGCACACTGCTGCCTGACTGGTGTTGACGGGGATCGAGGCCGGCGTAAGCCGCCGCCTGTCGGGTACGGGTAAAGCGCAACGGTCCACCGAAATGGGCCAGCAACATGGCGGGTCTTTTCCCCGATGCCGGGGATGGAGGCCAGCAGTTCACGCTGTTCACGCAAGTCCGGGTCATCGTCGATCTTCTGCCGGATCGCGGCCTCGACGGCGGCAATGGCATCGACGAGGTAAGCCAGATGCGCCTGGATATCGGCCCGGACCCCGGCCTTGGCGACCTCCAGGCGGTTGCTCTCCTGGGTCTGCATGTCGACCAGAGCCTGACGACGACGCACCAAGGAGCGCAGTTCACGGACATTCAGTGGCGCGGGTTGCCAGGGGGCCGGGTGCTGGGTGGCACAGAAGCGGGCAATCAGGCGCGCGTCGACCGCGTCGGTCTTGGTACGTACCAGCGCCGCGCCCCCAAAAGCCTTGATCTGAGCTGGGTTGACGACACTCACTACACCGCCGGCATCGGCGAGCACCTCGGCCACCGCCTCCCAGTAGGTACCGGTGGCCTCCATGCACACGTGCAAGGGCCGGGACAGGTGCGGCGTCAGCCAAGTCACCAACGCGGTAATGCCTTTGGGTGTGTTGGCGAACACCTTGGTGCGAAATTTTCCATCGGGAAGGAGCAAGGCCACATCCAGCTTGGCCTTGGAGACATCGATACCGAGAACGAGCAATGCGGGGTTCATCTTGCCAATCCACCTTGTCAATGCGGGCTACCGAGAGGCTCGGTGCCAAAGATGCTGTTCGATTTCCTGCAAGAGAAAAGGAACGCCAGCGCAGGATCTACGCTCCTGGCTCCAGGGCCTGAGGGTGCACACGGCGTCTGGTGTTCCGATCAGGGTCTCCCCTGACGTCTTCACAATACAAGGGTGCGCTCCGCGCACCGAAACCATCGTTCGGATGTCGGTTACGGTGCGCGGAGCGCACCCTACAACAGCGCCACCAACAAGACGGACCGCCGGCTCAATGCCGGCGGCCCGTCTTCATTTCCACCCACCTCCCCAGGCTTCCAGGGGCCGGCAGGGCCTCCTGAGACCCTCGGCCGCAGGGATGCGGCCGTGGAGCCTCCATGGATGGATTCACGGCGTGTCTCAGGAGGCCATGGCGGCGCATGGAAGCCTTCCCTCCGCAAACGATGATGTCCGCAACATCATCAAACCCCACCACCGACCAACGGCCAAATCACTCCCCGGGCAGCCCCCACTCATGCACCGGCAACCCCGACCGCTGGTGGTCGCGATAGGTCCGCACCAACGCCGGCATATCCAGACGACATGCCTCGGCGCAGTGCCGCTGCCACCAGGCACCGGTACGCCGGCTCCGCACGCGCTCCCGGATCACCCCGAGAAAGCGATCCGCATCACCCCGATCGATGTCGAGACGCGCCAAGCCAGCCGCTGCTTGCGGCAGCAACTGGTCGAGGATCAAGCCACGCAGATCGCCACGCGCACCATCGAACCAGACCACGTCCGCATCCACGCCATAGCGCGCAGCGGTGTAGAAATTGTCGCGGGCGAGATGAAACGGCAGATCGGCCTCGGGTTCGACCATGGCTTCGGCCAGTTCGGTCGCGAGGCCGTAGAAGAAGGCGGCGTTGGCGATCGTGTCGATCACGCTCGGGCCGGCGGCGATCACCCGATGCTCGATGCGCAGGTGCGGACTGCCGTCGTCATCCAGCCCGACCAGTGGCCGGTTCCAGCGCCAGATCGTGCCGTTGTGCAGACGCAGATGGCCGAGCGCCGCCGGGTACTTGTCGACCTCGATCGGCAATAGCGGCGGGAAACACTCGACGTTCTCCCGGAAACAGCCGAGCAGATCGCCCTCCGCGTAACCGCTACCGAAACCGACCCGCGACAGACCGGCATCACCGCAGTCCGGATTGCCGGGCACGGCCACGGACTGCTCGAACAACGGGATCCGCGTCTCCTCCCACAGGCGATGCCCGAACAGCCAAGGGGAGTTCGCGCCGACCGCGACGGTCGCCGCCGACACCATCTGCGCGACGTTGTAATAACGCGCGGCCTTGGCGGGCGTGACCTGGAGGTGCAATTGCAGCGAGGTGGTCGCCGCTTCCAGCATCACATCGCGGTGCGAGGCGCGCAGCGGCTGCGGACCGTTGATGTCGAGTTCCAGCGGACGCCCCCCGCGCATGCGCAGCACCTGCTGGTTCAAGGCCCGGTAACGCTGCATCCCGGACATGTTGTCGAGACTGAATTCGGCCTCGGGCGCGGTCGGCAGGATGCCGATCATCAGCACCCCCATGCCGAGTTCGGCGGCGATGCGTTCACACGCCGCCCACGAGGCACGCAGTTCCGCGAACGACGCGGACAGCACGTCGCCGCGCAGCCGCCGGGGAATGCTGTTCAGCTCGATGTTGAAACGGGCCAGTTCGGGGTAGACCAGCAGGTCTTCGGCATGCAGACCGGCGTGTTCGAGGAACTCGCGATTGCGGGGCACCGGTCGCCCCTGTTCGTCGATCAGCCAGGCCTCGATCTCGTGCCCGCTGACATGCGGCGCGTCGGGGAAGCGACCCGCGTCCCACCAGCGTTGCAGCAGTTCGGTCTCGTTGCGGAGGTGCTCGTTGAAGACCCGGAAATCATGGGGCCGGAACTCGGTCGAGCTGATTTCCTGACCCATCGCCGCCGCCCTATCCGAGCAATTCCCGATCGAGCGCGGCGAGGCGCTCGGGGGTGCCGATGTCGTGCCAGGCGCCCCGATAATGCTCACCGCCGACCTTGCCCACCGCCATCGCATCGCGCAGCAGCGGCGCCAGTGGGAACCGGCCGGGCGTGCAGCCGGCGAAGAATTCCGGCGTGTACACGCCGATCCCGCTGTAGGTCAGGCGTTCGTCACCGTTGGCGTGCAGCAGGCCGTTCGCGTCCAGCGCGAAATCGCCGCGCGGGTGCTGCGGCGGGTTGTCGATCATGACCAGATGGGCAAGTCCCGCCGGGGCCCGCAGCAGCGGCGCCAACGGCAGGTCCGTCCAGATGTCGCCGTTGACGACCAGGAACGGCCCCGGCCCCAGCAGCGGCAGCGCGTTGTGGATGCCGCCGCCGGTCTCCAGCGCACCCGCCGGTTCGACCGTGTAGTCGATGTGCAGCCCGTAGGCACGACCATCGCCGAGCGCGGCGGGAATCTGCTCGAAGAGATGGGCGGTGTTGATGACCACCTCCCCGACGCCCGCCGCGGCCAGCGCATCGAGGTGATATTCGATCAGCCGGCGCCCACCCACCTTCAGCAGCGGCTTGGGCGTGGCGTCGGTCAGCGGGCGCATGCGTTCACCGCGCCCGGCGGCGAGGATCATGGCCTTCATCAGCCGCCGCGCTCCCCGGCAAATTCGGGCACGACCCGCTGCACGACCAGTGTTTCGACGATGGCGGCCAACCCGGCCAGTTGCGGGTAACGCGAACACACGTCGATGACGTAGCCCAGCGTGCGCGGGATGTCGCCCAGATAGCCGGGCTTGCCGTCGCGGTGGTTGAGGCGGGCGAAGATGCCGATCGCCTTCAGGTGGCGCTGCACGCCCATCAGGTCGAACCAGCGCAGCCAGGTTGCCGCATCGACCGTTTCCGCATGCAGAAGGCCGGCGTCCACGGCGCGTCGCCGATACCCCTGCGCCCATGTTTCCACCCGCGCGCGCGGCCAGGCGATGTAGCAGTCGCGCAGCAGCGACACGAGGTCGTAGGTGATCGGGCCGGCGACCGCGTCCTGGAAATCGATGATGCCGGGGTTGTTGACGGCGGTGATCATCAGGTTGCGCGAGTGGTAATCGCGATGCACGGCGACCTTCGGCTGTTCCAGCGCGCTGGCGGCCAGCGTCGCGCAGACCGCATTCCAGGCATCGGTCTGCGCGGCATCCAGTTCGACGCCGAGATGCCGACCGAGGAACCAGTCCTTGAACAGGCTCATCTCGAACATCAGCAGCTTGTGGTCGTAGGGCGGCAGGAACGGCGCGTCGGCGGCGATCTTGCCCTGCAGGGTGATCAGGGCATTCAGCGCGTCGCCGTACAGGCCATCGACCGACTGCGTGTTCAGGTTCGGCAGGTACGTCTGCGTGCCGAGATCGCCCAACAGCAGATAACCATTGCCGACGTCCGCCTCGATGATCTCCGGAACGTTCAGGCCGATATCGAACATCGCCTTCGCGACGGTGCGGAACGGCCCGGTGTTCTCCTTGTCCGGCGGCGCATCCATCACGATCAGGCTCTGCCCCTCCCGCGTCACCCGGAAATAGCGCCGGAAACTCGCATCCGCCGAGGCCGGCGCGATGTGAAATTCCCCGAAACCCAGCTCTTCGGTCAGCCAGCGATTGATACCCGCCAGACGTTCGTCCACACCGCACTCCCAATGGTCATTCCGGATGGGCGCGACTATAGCCCACCGCCCCGTCAGGAGGCCGCCGGGGCGCCTTGCCGTCAACATTGAACGGTCGCAGCGCCTGTGACATCGTTACGGACATTTTTCCGCCCCCCGACGCGATCCGATACCGTGCCCCGACAAAGCCGCAAGCTCCGCCTGCTGATCCTCGCGACCCTCGCCTCCGCCGGTGCATCCACCAGCTTCGTGGTTCAGGCCGGCCCGACCGCCTGGTCCTGCCAGACCGACCCGCTCACCGGCGGCTGGAACTGTGCGCAGACCGGCGACAAGGCCAGCGCGGAAAATGCCGTCCGCATGGCGCAACGCGCGGCGGGCAACCCCGAGCCGACCGACGCGCAGATCGAGATCGCCACCTCCGCCCCGGCAACCAGCCCGGCGCCTGTCGCGCAATCGCCTCTCGCCGACACCATGGCCAAGGCACGCCAGGCGGAGGAGCAGACCGCTCCGAGCTTAGTCGCCACACCCGCTGCACCCACTTTCACGCCGCCGACCGAGGCAGCCGCCGAGCCGGTGATCGAGCCGGTGGCCGAGCCTAAGGTCGTTGCCGAGACGCCTGTGGCGCCGGCACCGCGACCCGCGCCCGAGCCACAGCGCACGGAAGCCCCGACCCTGGCCATCGTCGAACGCAGCGTCATCGACCTGCCCGCCAAGCAACCCAAGGAGCCGCCGCCGGACGAACCGGAAGCACCGACTCCGCCGCCCGTCACCGAGTCGGCGGAGCCCTCCCCCGTCGAGGCCGAGGCGCCGGCGGCCGAACGGCCCGAAGCCGCGGCAAGCGTTGCCCCCGCGGCCGACGAGTACGCCTTCGCCCGCCGCGTCGGCCAGCTCTCCGACGCCGACATCGCGGCCCTGCGCGAGGCCCGCGCCAATCTTGAGCTCGGCGAAGCCGTGCAGGGCATCCCGCAAAACGAGGCCCTCGCCCGCTTGCAGACCCTCGTGGACGGGACCGACGACGCCGCGATACCGACCGGCGACCACGCCCCCGCCGATTGGCCGGAGGCAGCGTTCGCGGAGCCGGAAACCGTCGCCCCGGTGCACATCGCCTACGAGACCGTCGAAACCTATCCCGCGATCGACAACCGCCGCGCCTGGGCGCTGTGCGGTGCCAACAGCGATCCGAGCATGACCCAGGGCATCCCGGTCCAGGCCGCCCCCAACCGCGAAGGCCTGCCGACCTTCGCCATCGCGGATGACGTGCAGGGCAAACGGCAGCAGTACTACACCCTGTTCGGTGACGCGGAACTGCGTCGCGGCGATCAGACGCTGCAAGGCGACATCATTCATTACGACGCCACCAAGGAACGCGCCGACGCCGAGGGTAACGTGCGATATCGGGAAGCCGGCCTCGCAATGGACAGCGACTGGGGCTACCTGGTCATGGCCAACGACACCGGCGAGTTCGGTCCCAGCAATTTCTTCCTGCCGGAACGCCACGCGCGCGGCACGGCGGAACATGTGGACGTCGCATCACGCACCCTGATGCAGGGCCAGACCACCACTTACACGACCTGCAATCACGGCGACGACACCTGGTATCTGGACAGTGCATCGGTGGAACTCGACCGTGGCACCGGCGTCGGCACCGCCATCAACGCCTGGCTCAAGTTTCACGGTGTCCCGCTGGCCTACACGCCGTGGATAACCTTCCCCATCGATGACCGCAGAAAGTCCGGCTTGCTGACTCCCTCCTACGGCAGTTCCGAGATCAACGGCACCGAGATATCCCTGCCGTATTACTGGAACATCGCCCCGCATCGTGACGCGACCATCACCCCGTATCTGATGTCCGAACGCGGTGTGCGCGTCGACACCGAGTTCCGTTACCTGAACCCGGAAAGCGAGGGCTTGATCGAGGTCGATGTCCTGCCGAACGACGACATCTACAGCAAGGATCGCGGCCTGTTCCACTGGCAGCACACCGCGCAGCTCGCCGATAACCTGGGCATGGATATATACGCCAGCCATGTCAGCGATCCGTATTACCTGAAGGATTTCAGGAACACCCTGTTCAGCGAGGACACCTCCAATCTGCCACGCTACCTCCGGCTCAACTGGAATCCCGGCGACTGGCAGGTGGTCGGCAGCCTGCATGAGGATTATCTGATCAGCCTCCCAGCCAAGGCGAGCCGTCCCTACCGCCGCGTGCCGGAGATCACCGCCACGACCAGCCATTTCGATGCCGAGCGCGGACTGGACATGGGTTTCTCCTCGCGCGCCGTCTACTTCCAGAACTCCGCCCGTCAGGAAGCCGGACGCCTCGATCTCAAGCCCGTCATCCGCTACCCGATCAGGGCCAGCTATGGCCACATCACGCCGGAGATCGAAATCGGCCATACCCAGTGGCACCTGGTCGACGCGGGCGCGAACGGGGCCGATCCCAATCAATACCTGACCGTGCCCAGTTTCGCGCTCGATTCCGAACTGTTCATCGAAAAGGAATTCGAGTTCGACGGCGATGAATACATCCACTCCGTCGAACCGCGCATCCGCTACACCTACACGCCGAACATCGATCAGTCGACCCGTCCCATTTTCGACACCGGCCTGAACGGGCTGAGCTACGCCACCCTGTTCCTGAACAACCGGTTCAGCAGCAGCGACCGCTACGGCGATGCGAACCAGATCGCCGTTGGCGTCACCCAACGTCTCATGAACGCGAACTACGCCGACCTGATCAAGTTCTCGATGGGCGAGTTGTTCTATCTCAGCGACCGCGAAGTCACCATCGGCGCCAAGACGGACGCCGAGCGGACGCCGAACTCCGACTTCGTCACCGAACTGACGGCCAGTCTCCCGTTCGGACTGTCCGCGACCTCGAATCTCCGTTGGGATCACAAGGCCGACAAGACCCCGGACCACAACTGGCAGATCTCCTACGCGAAAAGCGCCGAGGACTACATCACCTACAACTATTCGTATCGCCGCGACATCTCCCGCGAATCCACGCTCGGCTTCGGATGGTCCCTGTCCCCACGCTGGCACGTGATTGGCCGGTACGAATACAACCATATAACGGCCAGCAACGTGACCAATCTGTTCGGCGTCGAATACGAAACCTGTTGCTGGGTCGCGCGTCTCGCCGCCGAGACCAATTACCAGACCTACACCACGGCCAGCGCGGGCACCGCGCCCACCCTGGAAAGTGACACCGCCATCAAGTTCCAGATCGAGTTCAAGGGCCTTGCCGGCCTCGGCAACAACATCAAGGAATTCTTCGGTTCCAGCGCCTACTACTAGCGCCCAGACGATCGCCCATGAAGCCAATCAGACTCCTGCTCGCCGCGACCCTGGCGATGCTCACCCTCACCGCTCAGGCCCGCCTGCCCGGTGACGATCCCAATTCCGGACTTGAAGGCCTCGATTTCATCGTTGCCGTGGTCAACGACGACGTGATCCTGGCCAGCGAGCTCAAGGATCACCTGCGCACCGTCATCGAGGAACTGAAACGGAAGGGCGCCAGGATCCCGCCGCCGGCGGTACTGCACAAGCAGGTGCTCGACCGCGTGATCCTGACGCGCCTGCAATTGCAGGACGCGGAATCCAGCGGCATCCGCCTCGATGACGACACGCTCAACCGCGCAGTCCGCAACATCGCCAGCGAGAACGGCCTCAATCTCGCCGAATTCCGCAACGCCCTGCAGAAGGAAGGCTTCAGTTTCGCGAGCTTCCGCGATCAGATCCGCGACCAGTTGATCATCAGCCGCCTGCGGCAGCGCAAGGTGAACAACCGGGTGGCGATCACCGCGCAGGAGGTCGATGCCTTTCTCGACAATCAGGAAGCCGCCGGCAACACGCTGCGCGAATACCATGTCGGCCACATCCTGATCGGCCTGCCGTCGCCGGCCTCCCCCGAGCAGGTCGCCGAAGCCCGCGACAAGGCCGACAGCCTGCTAGCCAGTCTGAAGAACGGCGCCGATTTCGCGCAGGCCGCGATCGAGAACTCGGCCGGGCAGCAGGCCCTTGAAGGCGGCGACCTCGGCTGGCGCCCCCTCGCCGAGATACCGGTCGTGCTGGCCGAGCACGTCGCCAGGCTCAAGGACGGCGAGGTCAGTGACGCCTTCCGCAGCCCGGCCGGCTACCACATCGTCAAGCTGTTCGAATCGCGCAGCACGCAGAACCTGATGGTCGAGCAGGTGCACGGCCGGCATATCCTGATCAAGACCAACACCGTGATCACCGACCAGGAAGCCGTGCGACGCCTCGACGTCCTGCGCGAACGCATCCTGAACGGCGAGGACTTCGAGACCCTGGCCCGCTCCAACTCCGACGACACCAGCTCGGCCGCGCGTGGTGGCGACCTCGGCTGGGTCAGCCCCGGCGAAATGGTGCCCAACTTCGAGAAGACCCTGTTCTCGCTGGCCAACGGCGAGATCAGCGAACCGTTCCGCAGTGAATTTGGCTGGCATATCGCGCAGGCGATCGAGCGCCGCGAGCACAACGCCGCGCTGGACATGATGCGCAACAAGGCCGCCGAACACCTGCGCAAACGCAAGACCGAGGAAGAGCTCGAACAGTGGCTGCGTCAGCTTCGTGACGACGCCTACATCGAATACCGCCTCGAACGTTGAGGGCCGCGCGATCCGCCTCGCCTTCACGCCGGGAGAACCGGCCGGCATCGGCCCCGATCTGGCCGTCGCGGTCGCCACGCGCGAACTGCCGGCAACGCTGATCGCGATCGCCGACCCGGGCTTGCTGGAGCGCCGGGCCAAGCAACTCGGCCAGCCGCTCAAACTGCGCGAGTTCGATCCGGACGACGACACCTCCGCCCCCGGAGAATTACTGTTCCGGCGCGTGCCGCTGGCCGCCGTTGAAACCCCCGGCCAGCTCGATCCGGCCAACGGCGCCTACGTGCTGGACACCCTGCGCGAGGCCGTCCGCCTGTGTCTCGACGGCAGCGTCGGCGGCATGGTCACCGGCCCGGTCCACAAGGGCGTGATCAACGACGCCGGCGTGCCGTTCACCGGCCACACCGAGTTTCTCGCCGAGCTGACCGATGCCTACCCGGTGATGATGCTGGCCGCACCCGGGCTGCGCGTCGCGCTGGCGACCACGCACCTGCCGCTGCACGCCGTGCCCGCCGCGATCACCGCGCCGCTGCTCGAACGCGTGCTGCGCATCCTCGACCACGACCTGCGCACGCGTTATGGCATCGCCGCTCCGCGCATCCTCGTCTGCGGCCTCAATCCGCACGCCGGCGAAGACGGCCACCTCGGTCACGAGGAGATCGACACCATCATCCCGGTACTGAAAAAACTGCGCGGCGATTGCCTGAATCTGATCGGCCCGTTGCCGGCGGACACGCTGTACACGCCCCGCAACCTGCAGAACGCGGACGCGACCTTGGCCATGTACCACGACCAGGGCCTGCCGGTGCTCAAGCACATGGGCTTCGGCCACGCCGTCAACATCACCCTCGGCCTGCCGATCGTGCGCACCTCGGTCGACCACGGCACCGCGCTCGACCTGGCCGGCAGCGGTCGCGCCGAGGTCGGCAGCCTGCTCGCCGCGATCGACGAGGCGGTGGCGATGATTCCGGGTACGCGTCCGTGAGCGAACACCGCGCCCGCAAACGCTTCGGCCAACACTTCCTGCACGACCCCTACGTGATCAGCCGACTGCTGGCCGCGATCGCGCCGCAGCCGGAAGACCGCCTGGTCGAGATCGGCCCGGGGCTGGGCGCGCTGACCTGTCCGCTGCTGGAACGCGCCGGCCGGCTTCACGTCGTCGAACTCGATCGCGACGTGATCCCGCTGCTGCAACGCGACTGCGGAGGCAAGGGCCGCCTGGAGATCACCGAGGCCGACGCGCTCCGTTTCGATTTCGGCTCACTGGTGGAGAACGACAAGCCGCTCCGCCTGGTCGGCAACCTGCCCTACAACATCTCCACCCCGCTGATCTTCCACCTGCTGGAAACCAGCGCGCGCGTGCAGGACATGCACTTCATGCTGCAGAAGGAAGTCGTCGACCGCATCTGCGCGCAACCCATCGGCCAGGGCGGCAGCAAGGACTACGGCCGCCTCAGCATCATGGTCCAGTACTACTGCCAGACCGAACACCTGTTCGACGTCGGCCCCGGCGCCTTCAATCCCCCGCCCAAGGTCGACTCCGCGATCGTGCGACTGATCCCGCACGCAAAACCGCCGGTCCAGGTCGACGACATGAAGACCTTTCGCGAACTGGTCGCCAAGGCCTTCACCCAGCGCCGCAAGACCCTGCGCAAGATTCTCAAGGGCCAGCTCCCCGCCGACGCCATCGAAGCCCTCGGCCTCGACTCCAACCTGCGCCCGGAACAACTCTCCCTCGCCGACTTCGCCGCGCTCGCGAACCGTCTGACACGCTGACCTCGCATCCCGCGCCGCGACCGCGTTCAGCGCCGATTTGCAGGCGAGCGATGGAAAACAAGGCTGACGCCGCCCGGCGCGCGACCCCACGCCCGATATACTCAGCCGGATGTTGAACCTGGCCCGCCAACTGATTAAACGCGCGCTGCTGCGCCGTGTGCTCGCCGAGGATGCGCGGCGGCGTGCCGCGTTGCCTGCGGAATGGCGCGACATGGCGGCCTCGCTGTGGGGATGCGAGACCACCACCGCCGGGCACCTCGGGCTGCAAGGCGTCGATCTGGTCGAACTGGCGGCGCGGCACGGCACGCCGCTGCAGGTGGTCGACAAGCAACGGTTGCAGCGGAATTACAGCGAGTTCCTCGGTGCGTTCCAGGCGCTTTATCCGCGCACCCAGCTGGCCACCTCCTACAAGACCAATCCGCTGCCCGGCGTGCTGGCGGCGCTGCACGAGGCCGGCAGTTACGCGGAGGTGATCTCCGAGTTCGAGCTGTGGCTGGCGCTGCGGCTGGGGCTGCCGGGCGAGCGCATCATCGTCAACGGGCCGGGCAAGGCGCCGGGCGGGATCCGGCTCGCGGTCGAGAGCGGCGTGCGCATCATCAATGTCGACAGCCTGTACGAGATCGAGCTGGCCGCCGAACACGCGGCGCGGGTGAAGCGTGTTCAGGATGTCGGCGTGCGGCTGGTGACCTCGGTCGGCTGGTCCTCGCAGTTCGGGCTGAACATCGCGTCCGGCGCGGCGCGCGAGGCCTTCGCGAAGATCGCCGCGCAACCGATGCTGCGCGCCGCCGGCATCCATATCCATCTGGGCACGGGCATCAAGTCGATCCCGACCTACGTGCGCGCGATCCGGGAATGTCTGGAATTCGCCGACGACATGCGCCGCGAGTTCGGCATCACCATCCGCATGCTCGATTTCGGCGGCGGCTTCGGCGTGCCGACGGTGCGCACCCGCGATGCCTGGGACGGTCGCCTGATGGCCTTCGGTCATCCGGCGCGGCAGGCCTTGCCGGGCGATTGCCCGTCGCCGGCGGATTACGCGAAGCCCATCGTCGATCTGGTGCGCGCGCATTACCCGGACGCGGCCACCGCACCGGAACTGGTGTTCGAGCCGGGCCGCGCGATCACCAGCAGCGCGCAGTTGCTGTTGCTGTCGGTGCTGACGCGCAAGCCCAGCACGGACGGCGTCGACAACCTGATCGTGGATGGCGGCAAGAACGTGTCGATGCCGCTGGAATGGGAGTCGCACCGTATCTTCGCGGCCAGTCGCATGAATGACGCGGCGGTCGGCAAATGCAACGTCTACGGCCCGCTCTGCCACCCCGGCGACATCATCGACCGCAACCTGGCGTTGCCGCCGCTGGCCGCCGGCGACGTGCTCGCCGTCATGGACGCCGGCGCGTACTTCACGCCGAATGAGATGGTGTTCTCGAACCCCCGCCCGGCTGCCGTGATGATCGACGCTGGCCAGGTCTCCGTGATCCGCGACAGGGAAACGTTCGCCGACATCGTGCGCCGGGATGCGCTGCCTGCCGAATCCTGAGCGCTGACACATGATCCCTTCCGACATCGACCGGCTGGTCATCCTCGGCGGCAGCCTGACCGCGCTGGCGCTGATCCGCGCCGCGCATCGGCTGGGCCTGCCGGTCACGGTGTTGTGCGCGGACGAGCAGATCGCCTGTCTTTCGAAATTGGCCGCGCACGTCACGGTCGATGAATTCGATGACGACGCCCTGCTCGCGGCACTGCGGGCGTTGCCCGATCTGGCGGGCAGCGCGCTGGTCTGCGACGGCGACCGCATGCTGCGCTTCCTGGGCCGGCACCGGGACGCGCTCGATGCCTCCGTCGGCCTGATCCTGCATCCCGGCAACGACGTGCTCGACATCTGCCTCGACAAGGCTGCCTGCGGCTGGTGGTGTCGCGCGCAGGACATCCCGACGCCGACCACCTATGAGGTCGACGACGCGCTGACCCGGGTGTCGCCGCCGCCGGCATACCCGATCCTGATCCGCCCGGAAGAAACCCAGCACGGCACCGGACGCGACGTGCCGAAGGCGATGGAACTGCACAACGACGAGGATCTCGCCATCGTGCTGGAACGCTTCCGCAAGGCCGGGGTGCGACCGGTCGTGACCGAATCCCTGCTTGTCGTGGGTCTGCGCCAGTTCTCGATCGGCGTCGCCCGCCGCGCGGACGGCGAGACCCGCGTGGTCACCGCCGAGAAGCTGCGCCCGCTGCCGCACCACTGCGCGGCCGGCAGTTACGTGCGCACGCTGGAGGCGCCCGCAGCGCGCGACATGGCGCTGGCGGCGATGGCCGATCTCGATTACTTCGGCATCGCGGAGCTGGAGATCCTGCACGACCCGGAGACCGGCCACTACCACCTCATCGAGATCAACGCGCGGCCGTGGGCGCAGTTCTCGATCGCGCTCGCCGCCGGCGTCGACATGCTCGGCTTCCTGCTCAACCGCGAGCGGCCCGAACAGGCACGGCCCGCCGCGTGGATCGATTTCGGCGGCGATCTGTATTTCGCGTTTTCTTCGCAGGGCGCGGTGCGCGGGAAGGAGCTGAGCCTGTTCGCGTGGCTGCGCTCGGTGCTGGGCGCGAATGCCTACGCCTATTGGGATCGCGCCGACTGCGGGCCGTTCTGGCGGAAGCTGCGCGAGCTGGCCGGGCGGGTTTTCTAAGCCCGGCGGCGCTTGCGATGCGCGGATATGGCTGCGCGACTCAACCGTAGGATGGGCAAAGCGCCAGCGTGCCCATCGCAAGACTTGCCGGCATCGCCAACGTTTGGGTTTCACTCACCAATCGCGATGGGCACGTCCCTGCGGTCCTTTGCCCATCCTACGGACTACTTGCTTAGCCGCGCCGGAGAGGTGGGCCAGGCCGGCTTCGGCTCCGCTCAGCCAGCGCTCACCATCCGCTGGCTGAGCGGAGTCGAAGCCAGCGTTCCGGGCGTCCCGATCAAACCACCGGAAAATCGAACCAGGTATCCGGATACGGCTCGTCGCGCAGAGTGAAATGCCACCACTCCTGCGGGTGCGGTTCGTGGAAGCCGGCGGCGACCATGATGTCGGCGAGCAGACGCCGATTCGCCTTCTGTTCTGCCGTCACGGCGTCGCTCCCGGGCCACGATTCCGGGCCGAAGAAATCGAAGCGGGTGCCCATGTCCAGCTCGCGACCACCCTCATCGCATAAGGTCAGGTCGAGCGTGGAGCCGCGACTGTGTGCGGAACGCTCGGCCAGATACCCCGCCGCGAACAGCTCCGACTTGTCGACCTGCGGGTAATACAGGGCCTTCAGCCGCGCATCGTCCTGCGCATGGATCCAGCGCAGGAATTCGTCGACCGCGCGCTGCGGGCGATAGGCATCGAACACCTTGAAGCGCAACCCGCGCTCGATCGCGGCCTTCTGCGCCTTCGCCAACGCCGAGGCGGCTTCCCGGGTCAGCACGACCACGCCGCGCGCGTAGCCCGGCACGGGCCGACCGGTGAAGTTGTGCGGGCCGGCGTAGTCCATCGATTCGTGCAGATCGGGCACCGTTTCACGGGCGTGGACGAAGCCGTCGGGCAATGACATGGGGAAAGATTCCGGGGGGCTTGATGGCATGGTCGGCAGAAGGCTAACACCGTTCATGTTGCCGCCCACCTCGTCACAAACCTGAAGCATTTATGAAACAATGCGCGCCGTTCTGACCACCGAGCGGATGCCGCATGTCCAAAGATCTCGCCAAAATCGCGGAACTCGAACACGCCACCTGGGCCAGTCGCGGGGAAATGTTCCGCCTCGGTTTCGCCCTGCTCTTCATCGTCGGCATCGTGCTGTACGTCTCCAGCAGTGGGCGCGAGGTCAGCTTCCAGCTGGTGATCGCGGCGATGATCGGCGGCTACATGGCGATGAACATCGGCGCCAACGACGTCGCCAACAACGTCGGCCCGGCGGTCGGTTCACGCGCGCTGACGCTGACCGGCGCGATCCTGATCGCGGCCATCTTCGAGGCCTCCGGGGCGCTGATCGCCGGCGGTGACGTGGTCGGCACGATCAAGGGCGGCATCATCAACGCGGACGCGATCGGCGACACACAGGTGTTCATCTGGGTGATGACCGCCGCGCTGCTGGCCGGCGCGCTGTGGCTGAACTTGGCGACCGCGATCGGCGCGCCGGTTTCGACCACGCATTCCATCGTCGGCGGCGTACTCGGCGCCGGCATCGCAGCGGGCGGCTGGGGCATCGCCAACTGGGAGACCCTGGGCCAGATCGCGTCGAGCTGGGTGATCTCGCCGGTGCTCGGCGGCGTGATCGCGGCGGCCTTCCTGTACCTGATCAAGCGCACCATCACCTATCAGTCCGACATGATCGCGGCGGCCAAGAAGATGGTGCCGATCCTGATCGCGGTGATGGCCTGGGCCTTCGGCACCTATCTGGTCATGAAGGGCCTGAAACAGATCTGGAAGACCGATTTCCTGACCGCCAGCGGCATCGGTCTGCTGCTCGCCGCCGGCGTCTATCTGCTGTCCCGCTGGCTGATCGGTCGCAAGGCGATCAGCGTGGAGAACCGCAAGCGCGGCGTGAACGCGCTGTTCACCGTGCCATTGGTGTTCGCGGCCGCGCTGCTCAGCTTCGCGCACGGCGCCAACGACGTGGCCAACGCGATCGGGCCGCTGGCGGCGATCAACGAAGCCATCCTGCACGGTGACATCGCCAAGAAGGCACCGATCCCGCTGTGGATCATGCTGGTCGGCGCGATCGGCATCTCCATCGGTCTGGCGCTGTACGGCCCCAAGCTGATCCGCACCGTCGGCACCGAGATCACCGAACTCGACCAGATGCGCGCCTTCTGCATCGCGCTGGCGGCGGCGCTGACGGTCATCGTCGCCTCGCACCTCGGCCTGCCGGTCAGTTCCACGCACATCGCGGTCGGCGCGGTGTTCGGCGTCGGCTTCCTGCGGGAATACCTGAAGGCCAACTACGCGCGCATGGTGGAGACCATCGAGGAGCACCACCAGGGCGAGGACCGCAAGGTCGTCGAGGAATTCATGGAGCGCTTCAAGCTCGCCCCGTTACAGGAAAAAGGCGTGATGCTGGAAGCGCTCAAGCAGCACACGACGCAGGCCGACCTGACCAAGAAGGAGCGCAAGGACCTGAAGAAGGTCTATCGCGGTGAACTGGTCAAACGGTCGGCGCTGCTCAAGATCGCCGCCGCCTGGGTCATCACCGTGCCGGTCTCCGGCCTGATGGCGGCGATGCTGTACTTCACGATCCGCGGGATGATGTTGCCGTAGCGCCCTGGACCGGCGGTAGGGCGGAAGCCGACGGCATTCCGCCGGATTCAGCCGCCGCTCCGCGGAACGCCTGCGGCTTCCGCCCTACGCACCCCAGCACCCGGATGAAGGCCGGCATAAGCCGAGCGTTGCCGGCTTGAGGCATGAAACCGAGGCACCAAGCCGGCTACGGCGCGATGCGCCTTAAACCGGCCTACAACCAACGCTGCTACCTTGGGCAGCGGTCAGGATTCCTGATCGATTTCGAGGCCGGTCACGTTGCGGAAACCGCGCGGCAACAGATTGCCGCGGCGGGCGCGCTCACCGGCGTACTGGTCCAGATCGGACGGCTTCAGGTTGAGATGGCGCTTGCCGGACAACACCCGGGCTGAACCACCTTCGGACACGGCAACCAAACCGACCATGATCTCTTCCCGCGACTTCGCCTTCGGGTTCGGGATGCCGATGATCTTGTTGCCCTTGCCCTTGGACAGCTCGGGCAGTTCGGCCAGCGGGAACACCAGCAGGTGGCCGAGACTGGACACCGCGACAACGCGGGCACCGTCGCGCTGGGCGACCGGAATCGGCGTCAGCACGCGAGCGTTATCAGGGAGACTCAGCACCGCCTTGCCGGCCTTCTGCTTGCCGGTCATCTCGGCGAACTTGGTCAGGAAGCCGTAACCGGCATCGCTGGCGAGCAGCCAGTCACTGTCGTTGTCGCCGCCGATCACGGCGACGAATTCGGCGCCCGATGGCGGGCTCAGGCGACCGGTCAAGGGCTCGCCTTGGCCACGCGCGGACGGGAAGCTGTTGGCGGGCAGCGTGTAGGCGCGCCCGGTCGAATCGAGGAATACGACCTGCTGGTTGCTGCGCACCCTGGCGGCGGCGAGGAAGCCGTCGCCGGCCTTGTAACTCAGCGATTCGACGTCGAAGTCGTGCCCCTTGGCGGCGCGCACCCAGCCCATCCGCGAGAGCACCACGGTGAGCGGTTCGCTGGGCATCAGTGCGGTCTCGTCCAGGGCCTGCGCGGCGGCGCGCTCGACCAGCGGCGAGCGCCGCTCGTCACCGTATTTCTCAGCGTCTTCCAGCAGTTCCTTGCGCACCAGGCGCTTCAGTTTGGCGTTGGAGCCGAGGATCTTGAGCAATTCATCGCGCTCGGCTTCGAGCTTTTCCTGCTCGCCACGGATCTTCATCTCCTCGAGCTTGGCGAGATGGCGCAGCTTGGTTTCGAGGATGGCCTCGGCCTGGATGTCGGTGATGCCGAAGGTCTCCATCAGCACCGGCTTGGGCTCGTCCTCGGTGCGGATGATGCGGATGACCTCATCCAGGTTCAGGTACGCGATCAGCAGGCCTTCGAGGATGTGCAGGCGCTTCTCGACCTTGTCGAGACGGTATTCGAGGCGGCGGCGGACGGTCGCGGTGCGGTATTCCAGCCACTCGACCAGGATGTCGTAGAGCGGCTTCACGCGCGGGCGACCATCGAGCCCGATCATGTTCAGGTTGACGCGGTAGCTGCGTTCCAGATCGGTGGTCGCGAACAGATGATCCATCAACGCGGCGGCATTGACGCGGTTGCTGCGCGGCACGATGACCAGACGGGTCGGGTTCTCGTGATCGGATTCGTCGCGCAGGTCCTCGACCAGCGGCAGCTTCTTGGCCTGCATCTGCGCGGCGATCTGCTCCAGCACCTTGGCGCCGGAGGTCTGATGCGGCAGCGCGGTGATGACGATGTCGGCGTCCTCGCGCTCGTAACGGGCACGCATGCGCACGCTGCCGTTGCCGGTCGCGTACATCTTCAGGATGTCCTCGCGGGGGGTGACGATCTCGGCGTCGGTCGGGTAATCCGGGCCCCGGATGTGCTCGCAGAGGTCATCGAGGCCGGCACCCGGATCGTCGAGCAGGGTCACGCAGGCGTTCACGACTTCGCGCAGGTTGTGCGGCGGGATGTCGGTGGCCATGCCGACCGCGATGCCGGTGGAGCCGTTGAGCAGCACGTTGGGCACCCGCGCCGGCAGGGTCACGGGCTCCTGCAGCGTGCCGTCGAAATTGGCCTGCCAGTCGACCGTGCCCTGACCCAGCTCGGACAGCAACAGTTCCGCGTATCGGGTCAGCTTGGCTTCGGTGTAGCGCATCGCCGCGAACGACTTGGGGTCGTCCGGCGAGCCCCAGTTGCCCTGGCCGTCGATCAGCGGATAGCGATAACTGAACGACTGCGCCATCAGCACCATGGCTTCGTAGCAGGCGCTGTCGCCGTGCGGGTGGAACTTGCCGAGCACGTCGCCGACGGTGCGCGCCGACTTCTTGTACTTGGAGATCGAGGACAGACCCAGCTCGCTCATCGCGTAGACGATGCGGCGCTGGACCGGCTTGAGCCCGTCGCCGATGTGCGGCAGGGCGCGATCCAAAATGACGTACATGGAGTAATCCAGGTACGCCTTCTCGGTGTATTCCTTGAGCGGCAGGCGCTCGATGTCGTCTAGATCGATTGTCATTTAGGGAGCTTCTTTAGCCGCAAATTGCGCAAATCACCGCAAATATTCGCAAACGGATAGGGTGAACGTAGGAGCGGCTTCAGCCGCGATCGGCGCCTGAAAGAAGAGGGAAGCCGCTCCTACACGCGGAACAATCCTGCACATCGGCGGCTAACCCTGATTCCGGATCGCGATCAGCGCGTCGTGCATGTCGAAGAAGGCGATCAGGAACTCGAACAACATGCGCCAGCTCAATTCGAGCAGCACAAGCAGCACGAGGCCGATGAGCCAGAGACGCCAGCCACTGGCGTAGGGAGGAACCCGCAGGGGTTCCGCCGGACGATGTTCATTGGAAAGCCATTCCGGGTTGCGCTCGAGTTGCGCTTCGGCCTTGGCAAGGGCCTCTGCGCCGTCGCGGCGGATCACGCCGACCAGGCGCGCGGTCAGCCACGGCCCGGCCAGAGCACCGAGGTAGTAGATAACGACCAGAACCGCCGGGGTGACGAAAACCTGGAAGGTCAGAAACCCGACCCAGCCATCGAAAATGTTCGGCAGATCCTGCATCACGTCACGCCATGCCATTCATTTGCGCGCATTCGCGGTGATTCGCGAAATTCGCGGCTAAGCGACGCCCGGCACATGCATCAGACCTCCGCCAGATCGCCCTTGGCTTCCAGCCAGGTCTTGCGATCGCCGGCGCGCTTCTTGGCGAGCAGCATGTCCATGATCTGGTCGGCGTCATCCTCGGCATCGATGGTGAGTTGCACCAGCCGGCGGGTGTCGCGCGCCATGGTGGTCTCGCGCAATTGCATCGGGTTCATCTCGCCGAGGCCCTTGAAGCGCTGCACGTTGACCTTGCCCTTCCTGCCCTCGGCGTGGATGCGGTCGAGCACGCCCTGCTTCTCGGCGTCGTCGAGGGCGTAATAGACCTCCTTGCCGACGTCGATGCGGTACAGCGGCGGCATCGCCACGAACACGTGACCGGCGGCCACGACCGGACGAAAGTGCTTCAGGAACAGCGCACATAACAAGGTGGCGATGTGGGCACCGTCGGAATCCGCGTCGGCGAGGATGCAGACCTTGCCGTAACGCAGCCCGGAGATGTCGTCGGCACCCGGATCGACGCCGATGGCGACCGAGATGTCGTGGACTTCCTTGGAGGCCAGCACCTCGGTCGGGTCGACCTCCCAGGTGTTCAGGATCTTGCCGCGCAAGGGCATGACCGCCTGGAATTCGCGGTCGCGCGCCTGCTTGGCGGAACCGCCGGCGGAATCGCCCTCGACCAGGAACAACTCGCCGCGCGTGACATCGAGGCCGGAACAGTCGGCCAGCTTGCCGGGCAGCGCCGGGCCGCTGGTGACCTTCTTGCGCGCGACCTTCTTGCCGGCGCGCTGGCGCTTCTGGGCATTGGCAATGACCAGTTCGGCCAGCGCCTCGCCGATCTCGGTGTGCTGATTCAGATACAGGCTGAAGGCGTCCTTGACCACGCCGGACACGAACGGCGCGCATTCGCGCGAGGACAGGCGCTCCTTGGTCTGGCCGGAGAACTGCGGGTCCTCCAGCTTCACCGACAGCACGAAGGCGACCTTGTCCCAGATGTCCTCCGGGGCCAGCTTGATGCCGCGCGGGACCAGATTGCGGAAGTCGCAGAATTCGCGCACCGCGTCGGTCAGGCCGGAACGCAGGCCGTTGACGTGGGTGCCGCCCTGCGCGGTCGGAATCAGGTTCACATAGCTCTCGCCGACCGCCTCGCCACCCTCGGGCAGCCAGCAGACGGCCCAGTCGGCGGCCTCGTGCGCGGACTGCATGCTACCGGTGAACGGCTCCGCAGGCAGCGTCGGAATATCGACCAATTCGGTCGACAGGTAATCGGCGAGGCCACCCTGGTAACACCATTCCTGCGTCTCGCCGCCCTCCTCGCCGAGCGTGACCAGCAGGCCCGGGCAGAGCACCGCCTTGGCGCGCAGCACGTGGCGCAGCCTTGAGACCGAGAACTTCGGCGAATCGAAATAGCCGTCGTTCGGCCAGAACCGCACCGTGGTGCCGGTGTTGCGCTTGCCGACGGTGCCCACCTCCTCCAGATCGGAGACCTTGTGGCCATCCTTGAAGGCGATGTTGTATTCGTGGCCGTCGCGCCGCACCCAAACCTCCAGGTGCTTGGACAGCGCGTTCACCACCGACACGCCGACGCCGTGCAAACCGCCGGAGAACTGGTAGTTCTTGTTGGAAAACTTACCGCCGGCGTGCAGCTTGGTCAGGATGACCTCGACGCCGGGCACGCCTTCCTCGGGATGCAGATCGACCGGCATGCCGCGCCCGTCGTCGCGGACCTCCAGCGAACCGTCCTTGAACAGCGTGACGTCGATACGCTTTGCGTGGCCTGCCAGCGCCTCGTCGACGCTGTTGTCGATGACTTCCTGGGCAAGGTGATTCGGGCGGGTGGTATCGGTGTACATGCCCGGTCGGCGTTTGACCGGGTCGAGACCGCTGAGGATCTCGATCGATGACGCGTCGTATTCGTTCGCGGCCATCGGCTCACCAACCTCCCCGCTCGCCGCCCAGCAAACCGCCGCGTCCCGAACCGCCCACGGCTTCCCCGGTCTTCAAACGTTCGATCACGTGCTCGCTCGCGAGCGGGAAACCATAGCTGTCACAGACAAAGAAGCTGTACAGATCACGGCGGTAACGCTGCGCCCGCGACGCAATGTATTTCCAGGACGGGTTGCGCATCGCGGACACCTTGCCGTCGGAGCTGCCAAAGCCGTACACCTTGTACATACCCTGGTCGCACCGGATGCCTTCGAAGAACACGTTGCGCGCGCCCGTCTCCGATTCCGCGACGATCGTGTAATGGACGACCTTGTCTTCAGACACGACCAGGTGCTTTTTGTCGATGAAGTAGGTGAAGCGATCACGCGCCGACACTTCGGGCAATTCAATCAGGTCGCCATCATCCGGGTACGGCGGCAATTCGGACTTGGCCTCCTTCCAGGGCCCAGCTTCCTGGTATTCCACACCCTTCTCGTAAAACTGCTCGTCCTTGCCGGGTTCGTAGATCAGCGGGTTGTCCTTCGCGGTCACGCCGGCTGGCGCCAGCCACAGCAATGCGAGGCTGCCCAGGCAAGCCGCGTAAACGGGCTTCATGGGCGTTGACAGAAAAAAGGACTTCGGCATGACCCCGCTCCAAAGCTTGGGATATGATCGATTGCGGCGACCGAGTGTACCAGCACGTATCCATGCCAAGGGGCGATCACACCGGCGGAAGGCTCCGTTGTGAAATCTCCCGATTCGACGTGGAAAGGCGGCAACTTAGCCTCTTTAATACGGTGACCGGTCGCGCGTCGCCACGCGATCCGCAATAAGTTGCCGGGCAACCGGCCACACATAACAAGCCACGGAGTCGCACGGAGGAGCGGACCACCCGGTCCAGCGCCGTACACGGATTCAGCATGACCACCATGTCCGCGCGTACAAGCAGTGTCGCAACCGACAAGCCCGACGAGCTCACCTGGAACCCCCTCCGGGTCTTCAATTTCTATCGGCTGACACTGTCCAGCCTGTTTCTGCTCGCCGCCGCCACCGGCTTCTCGGAGGTCTTCATCGGCGAGGAAATGCCACTGCTGTTCCGGCCGACGGTGGTGCTGTACCTGATCTTCGCGTTGATCTCGCTGGTCGCCTATTACCGCCGCAAGCCCGGCTTCGAAACCCAGGTCTACGCGCAGGTCCTGGTCGATATCATCGCGATCACGATCATCATGCACGCCAGTGGCGGCGTCGCCAGCGGCCTCGGCACGTTGCTGGTGGTCGCAATCGCCGCCGGCGGCATCCTCATGGCCGGACGCATGGCGAACTTCTTCGCGGCGGTCGCGACGGTCGCGGTGCTGATCGAACAGTTCGCCTCCCTCGTGTTTCCGCACGGACCGCCGCCCGACTTCACCAAGGCCGGTCTGCTGGGCGCCACCTTTTTCGCCACCGCGATGCTCTCGCTGGTGCTATCGAGCCGAATCCGCGAGGGCGAGAAGCTCGCCGAGGAACAGAGCGTCGATCTGGCCAACCTCGCGCAGCTCAACGAGCACATCATTCAGCACATGCAGTCCGGCGTCATCGCGGTCGATCGCGACAACGGCATCCGCCTGACCAATTCCGCGGCCATGCGCATGCTCGACTGGAGCAAGGACGATCCGCCCGCGAATCTCGGCACGCTGTCCAAGGAACTGGCCGAACAACTGGTCGACTGGCGCAAGCTCAAGGTCGTGGAACCGCGCTCCATCCGCACCGGCGCCGGCGAAGTCATCCCGCGTTTCAATGCCCTCGGTCTGCGTCTGACCGGCGCGGTGCTCGTGTTCCTCGACGACGCCTCGGTGCTCAATGATCAGGCCCACCAGATCCGCCTCGCCTCGCTGGGCCGACTGACCGGCGGCATCGCCCACGAGATCCGCAACCCGCTGGGGGCGATCAGCCATGCCGCGCAGTTGCTCGACGAAGCCCCCGATCTCACCAAACAGGACCGCCGACTGCTGGAGATCATTCACAACCATTCCGCGCGCGTAAACGAGATCATCGAGAACATCCTCCAGCTCTCGCGCGGCAGCAACACCATCCCCGAACCGCTGGAACTGAAGCCCTGGCTGGACGAATTCATCGCCGACTTCCTGTTCAGCTCGGGCATGTCGCCGGAACGCCTCGGCCTCAGCCTGGAACGCGACGACATGATCGTGCGGTTCAACCCCACCCAGCTCAACCAGATCATCACCAACCTGTGCCAGAACGCGATCCGCCACGGCACCCCGGAAGGTGAAGACCCCAAATTCGACGTCCGCGCGGGCTTCTCGGAGCGCGACAATCGCCCCTACCTCGAAATCTGCGACTACGGCAAAGGCATCCCCGACAACGAGGCGCAGCAAGTGTTCGACCCGTTCTACAGTACGCACTCGCAGGGCACCGGCCTCGGCCTGTACATTGCGCGTGAGATGTGCGCGAGCAACCGCGCGCGCCTGGATTATCGCCGCGGCGAAACCGTCGGCAGCTGCTTCCGCATCACATTCGCTGAAACCAATTCCGCGACGGAGTAACCATGAGCAACCCCCTCGCCCTGGTAGTCGACGACGAACCGGACATTCTCGAACTGGTCGAGCTGACGCTTGGCCGGATGGACATCGACTGCAAGACCGCCGAAAACGTCACCGAAGCGAAGAGCCTGCTCAGTTCCAGCCATTTCGATGTCTGCCTGACCGACATGAAGCTGCCGGACGGCGACGGCATCAGCTTGGTCCGATACATACAGGAACAGTACCCAAACCTGCCGGTGGCGGTGATCACCGCGCACGGCAACATGGAACTCGCCGTCGAAGCGCTCAAGGCCGGCGCTTTCGACTTCGTCTCCAAGCCCGTCAACCTGACCATGCTCCGCAACCTGGTCAACACCGCGCTGAAACTCACCAAAGAGGGTGGCGGCAGCGGTGGCGGTAGCAGCGGCAAGCGCTCGCGCTCCAACCTGATTGGCACCTCGACCGCGATGGAGCGGACCCGCGCGACCATCGCCAAGCTCGCCCGCAGCCAGGCCCCCGTGTACATCAGTGGCGAATCCGGCGTCGGCAAGGAACTGGTCGCGCGGATGATCCATGAGAGCGGGCCGCGCGTGAGCGGGCCGTTCATTCCGGTCAACTGCGGCGCAATCCCGTCCGATCTGATGGAGAGCGAGTTCTTCGGTCACCGCAAGGGCAGCTTCACCGGCGCCTCCTACGACAAGGAAGGCCTGTTCACCGCGGCCAGCGGCGGTACGCTGTTCCTCGACGAGGTCGCCGAACTGCCGCTGCCGATGCAGGTCAAGCTGCTGCGTGCCATCCAGGAACGCGCGGTACGTCCGGTCGGCGGCAACCGCGAGGTGCCGGTCGACGTCCGCATCCTCAGCGCCACGCACAAGAATCTCGCCAGACAGGTCGAGGAAGGCCACTTCCGCCAGGACCTCTACTACCGCATCAACGTCATCGAAC
The DNA here is from genome assembly GCA_024234895.1 of Gammaproteobacteria bacterium. Classification (GTDB taxonomy): domain Bacteria; phylum Pseudomonadota; class Gammaproteobacteria; order JACKNK01; family JACKNK01; genus JACKNK01. The sequence continues at coordinate 266,571 of JACKNJ010000003.1, read as the reverse complement.
TGCCGGTTCCGCCGCTGCGCGAGCGTCGCGAGGACATCCCTCTGCTGGCCGAGTTCTTCCTCGACCGTCTTTCCGGCGGCGAGGCCAGCCTGCGACCGAAGCTCGCACCGGATGCGGTCGACGCGCTGGATCGTTACGGCTTCCCTGGCAACATCCGCGAACTGGAAAACATCCTAGAACGCGCGATGACGCTCTGCGAGGACAACATCGTCCGCGCCGACGACCTGCAATTGACCGTACCCGTCAAGATTCAGCGCGACGACGAGGAAGACTTTGCGGACGACCAATTTGATGACGGAGCAGACTTACCGGTGCCGGACGATCTTCCGCAATACCTCGACGACATGGAAAAGCAGGTCATCACCAAGGCGCTGGAAGAAGCTCGTTACAACAAGACTCTGGCGGCAAAACGACTCGGCATCACCTTTCGCGCGCTGCGTTATCGCCTGAAGAAACTCGGCCTGGAATAGGCAAAAGCCATCATGGAACGCCAAAAAGCGGGGCCGCCCTGGTCCCGCTTTTTTGTTTTTAACCAATACGTTATGAAATTTACACTTCGTCACACCTGACCATATCGGGCAATGTGACCATTTTGGTCACATTCGGGGTGCCCCATCCGGTCTGTGCCCAATTTCGTCAGCTTGCGACGCATACCGCGAAATGCGCGAAAACGCCCATCTGACGCCATTTATCACGACCATGGCACACAAGGTGCTTCAGTCTGGTACGGGAATTTGCGGCCATTCGTATATCCCGAAATACTGATCGTCGATGTCGGCCAAAAACACAACGTGCACGCGATCATTTCCCCAGCTTCACTGGACTTGTTCGTTCAATCCATCAAGATGGATAGGAGATTCACCATGAAACGCACCCAATCCGGTTTTACCCTGATCGAACTGATGATCGTGGTGGCCATCATCGGCATCCTCGCCGCAGTCGCCGTGCCTCAGTATCAGAACTACGTCATCCGCTCGAAAGTCACCGAGGGCATCGTTCTGCTGACCTCCCCGAAAGTTGCCCTGTCCGAGTACTTCGTCACCCAGGGCAAAATGCCGTCGACCTCGACCGTCGGCGGGTTTGCGGACATCGTCAGTGTGGTCACCGATGTCCTGAGCTCGGTCACCTATACCCGGTCCACCACGGCAATCGGCATACTGGAAGGCGTGCTCAAGGATATCGGCGGCGTAACGGTAGGCAAAAAGATCACGCTCACCGCCACCGGCGAAACCGCCGGCATCAAGTTTGAGTGCTCGTCCGACCTGGACCCCAAGTACGTCCCGTCGACCTGCCGCTAAAGCTGAATCAGGTCGGCGGTTGGCCAACGCCCCGCGACCTGGGCTGAAGACGGCGCCCCATCCGGTTTTCGGATGGGGCGTTTTCGTTTTCGCCTACGTCTATTCATCGTCACCAGCACGCCCATCATGAGTCCAGCCCGCATTGCCCGGATCGTCCTGCTGGTGGCATTCCTGCTGACCATCGCCGTCTACATTCCCGGCCTGGCGGGCGGTTTCGCCTTCGACGACCACGCGAACATCGTCGACAACCCCCAGCTCAAGATCACGCAGCTCGACCCAATCTCGCTCGCCCAAGCCGCCGGCTCCGCCGTCAACGGAGAACGCGCGCGACCGATCTCGATGCTGACTTTCGGTATCAATCACGCCTTCACGGGCATCGATCCCTGGTGGCTGAAGACCACCAACCTTGCCATCCACCTGATCAATGGCGTCCTGATCTACCTGCTCGCCACAGGCTTGATCGAAGGCCTGGCCCGACGGACCCCGGATGCCCTTCCGACCGACGACCGGCGGTGGATCACGGTCGGCCTGGCGGCGGCCTGGCTGCTCCATCCGTACAACCTCACGCCCGTCCTCTATGTCGTGCAGCGCATGGCGAGCCTGTCGACGCTGTTCATGCTTGGCGGCCTGGTGCTCTACGTCAATGGACGACTGCGCATGCTGTCGGGGCGACAACGCTCCGGCGGCCTGCTCTGCATCAGCGGCATCGCCGTCATGACCCCGCTCGCCTACCTGGCCAAGGAGAACGGCATATTGCTGCCGCTGTTGGCGTGGAGCATCGAGTTCGTCGTGTTCCGCTTTCAAGACGCCCGGGGATATCGCGAACGCTGGCTGATCTGGACCTTCATCGCGACGGTTGCGCTACCGGCAATGGCCGGCCTGCTGTGGTTCCTGTTCAAACCCAGCTCCGTTCTCGACGGTTACAACATCAAGCCGTTCGGCTTTATCGACCGGATTCTCACCGAGCCCCGTGTTCTGTGGCACTACGTGGGACAAATCCTGCTGCCGCGACTGCACGGCATGGGCGTCTACAACGATGACGTCGTGATATCGAAGGGGGCGTTCACGCCATGGAGCACGCTGCCGGCCATAGTCGCCTGGCTTCTTGCCGTCCTGCTTGCCTTCCGTTTCCACAAGCGCTGGCCCATACCGGCGTTCGCAGTCCTGTTTTTCCTGGCTGGGCACGCCCTCGAATCCACCGTGCTGGCGCTGTTGCTCGCCCAGGATCACCGGAATTACCTGCCCAGCTTCAGCATCCTGCTGCTGCTCGCCTGGATCCTGTTCAGCGCGCGTCTGCATCCTGACACTGCGCGCCTGCGCCGGGCGGGCGGCATCACGATGATCGCGTTGTTCGCAGGTCTGACCCTGCTGCGCAGCCTGGCCTGGTCGAGCCCGCTGGATCAGGCCATCAACGAAGTGACCAACCATCCCAACTCGCCGCGGGCGCACAATCTGGTCGGCGGCCTCTACGCACGCGCCGTGGTGGATCGGGAAATCGCGCCCGAGCTCAATCGGGACCAACTTTTCGACCTGGCCAGCACCCACCTGCGACGCGCGGCGGATCTGCTCCCCACCAGCATCGTCAGTCTCTCGTCACTGGCCCTGCTGCACGCCAGCACAGATCGTCCACTGCCGGACGGACTGATCGACGAGGTCATCGCGCGGCTCTCCGGGGATCAGGTCGATGTCGACCATCTGCTCGGCCTTTCCACGCTCGCCAGCGTCAGTTCGATCAATGGCGCGCTGATACCCGGCACCTTGCTCGAGTTCATGTACGAGACGGCCCTCGCCAACCCGGCCTACCCTCGCAAGGTGCACGCCATCCTGTTGACACGTTATGCGCGAATACTTCTTGACCACGATCTGCGTTTTGCCGATCGCGCCATCGAGTTGATGCATCAAGCCATCGAGCTCCGTCCGAAGACGCTACAGTTCCGCGTCAATCTGGCTGTGATCCTGATGAGCATGAATCGCCTCGCTGAGGCAGAACGGGAACTCGACGCCGCCGAGGCGCTGGACCCGTTTCATACCATCCACAAGCAATTGGCCACCAACCGCGGACACCTCCGCCTGCTGCAAGAGGCCGCACGACAACCTGCGACGCACTGAACTCATGGACGCCCAAACCATCAGCATAGTGATCCCCGCTCGTAACGAAGCCGGCGCCATCGGTGACCTGCTGCGGGAATTGCGGACCTTATTTGCCGACGCGGAGATCGTTGTCGTCAACGACGGCTCCGACGATGACACCGGGCGGATCGCCGACGAACTGGCCGACCGCGTGGTCCATCACCCTTACGCGATGGGCAATGGCGCCGCGATCAAATCCGGCGCCCGAACGGCCAACGGCGAGATCCTCGTGTTCATGGATGCCGACGGGCAGCATCGACCGGCCGACATCCCCCGGCTGCTCGCCGGCATCGACGAAGGCATGGACATGGTGGTCGGCGCCCGTTCGCGCGGCGGCCAGGCGAGCGCCGGGCGGGCCGTCGCCAATGGCCTGTACAACCGCTTCGCAAGCTGGATGGTGGGGCATCGGGTGGACGATCTGACCAGCGGCTTCCGCGCGGTCCGCGCGGGCAAATTCCGCGAATTCCTGTTCCTGCTGCCGAACGGCTTCTCCTATCCGTCGACGAGCACGATGGCCTTCTTCCGTTCCGGCTACGCGGTGCGCTACGAACCCATCGAAGTCCGCGCGCGTGTCGGCAAGAGCCACATCTCGCCACTGCGGGACGCGACCCGCTTCCTGCTGATCATCTTCAAGGTCGGCACGCTGTATTCACCGCTGAAACTGTTCTTCCCGGCCAGCCTTGCCTTCTTCGTCACCGGGCTCGGCTATTACCTGCACACCTATCTCGCGTACCACCGTTTCACGAACATGAGCGCGCTGCTGTTCATTGTCGCCATCGTCGTCTTCCTGATCGGCCTGGTCTCGGAGCAGATCGCCAACCTCACCTACTCACGCAAGGACTGAGTCATGTGGCGAGGTGAACTCGTCGTCCTGATGCTGTTGGCGCTGACGGCCTTTGTTGCGACCGCCGCAACGCCGATCGACCCTGAATTGCGCAACGCGCTGGAACTGGCCTTCGAGCAGGACGACGGCTTCGAGGACCGCTTCACCGCCGAAGTCTGGCTGCTCGACATGTCCACCCGCCTGGACCGACTGGCAAACGGCACCGAGCGTCTGAGCGGGCGTCTGCGCGACCACCAGGAACGTATCGACATCCTGCGCGGCACCCATCGCGAAGCCACCCGCGCCGGGCTGGACCCCAATCTCGTGCTCGCTGTGATCGAAGTCGAATCCACGTTCGACCGCTACGCGATCTCGCGCAGCGGCGCCCAGGGCCTGATGCAGATCATGCCGTTCTGGCTGCGCGAACTCGGGCTGGACGACGCCAATCTGATGGACATCGACATCAATCTGCGGATGGGTTGCACGATCCTGCGGCACTATCTGGACCGTGAGAAAGGCAACGTGGCACGTGCGCTGGCGCGCTACAACGGCAGCCTTGGCGAACCGGACTACCCGCGCAAGGTGCTGCGGGCACAGCGCCAGCACTGGTACACGTTCTGAACTCAGCGGATCTCGAACCCCCGCCGCGCCACCTCGTCGGCGACATCCTCGCAACTCACCCCGCCGACCTCGGCCATCGGCGGGCCGCGCCGCAGCCACGAGGTCAGTGCATTCACCGCCGCCGCAGTGCCGCAGGCAAGCACTTCGACGCTGCCGTCGCGCAGATTCTCGGCATAACCTTCGACGCCGAGCTGTCGGGCCTGCTCACGGGTGCTGGCCCGGAACCACACACCCTGCACCCGCCCGCGCACCAGACAGCGCCGACACAGCCTCACGGCAGAACGATTTTCGCTTCCTGCCCGGGCCGCAGGCTCGATCCGGCGTCATGCTCGAACTCGACTTCCAGGCGATAGGTACCGGCAGCGCTGGCGGTCACGCCCAACGCGATCACCCGTCCCGGATACGTACTCTCGCCGACCCGCACGGAAGCATCGCCACCCGGCACGACGTCGGCGACCAGCCCCGCATCGATCTGCGCGCTGGCGCGCATGCGCCCCAAGGCGACCACGGTCAGCAGTGGCTTCGGCTCGAACCGTGTCACCACCTGCTGCCCGACCGCCGCATCGACGGCGGTGACCAGCGCGTCGAACGGCGCGCGCACCTCGCTGTATTCCACGTCCAGACGTGCCAGATCGCGCTCAGCGGCCGCCATGTCGTAAGCGGATCTGGCGGCGGCGAGAGCCACCTTGCGCTGATCCACCTCGACGCCGGACATCGCGCCACGGTCGTAGAGCTCCTGCCCGCGTTGCGCATGCCGCTCGGCTTCATCGTAGGCCGGCTTGGCCGAGTTGACCTTGGCCTGTGCGGCGGCCAGGCGGGCGCGGAAACCGCGATCGTCCAGTCGGAGCAGTGTCGCGCCGGCACGGACTTCCTGCCCCGCCGCCACCGGGATCGCCGAGATCACGCCGGAAACCTGGGTGCCCAGACCGACTTCGTTGGACCAGGCCAGCCGAGCGCTGACATCCGTCGCCTGCGCGTACCCGGCGAAAGCCAACCCAGCCAGCACCAGCACGCAACTGCCGGCCACCGACCAACCCTCACGCAATGTCATGGTTGCGCACCTCCGTCTTTGGTACCGCCCGCATCGCCAGATGGCGCGGACGGCGTGTTGTTCAAGGCCAGCGTGATCTCCCGCCCCAACAAGGCATCGAGCCGCAGCCAGGCCATCGCCAGGTCATGGTCGGCCCGCGCAAGGCGGTACTCCGCTTCGGTGTAGTTGGCGGATGCGTTGCCGAGATTGGATTGCACTTCCTGCGCGAACTGCATCCGGCTGCGCTCCAGTTCCAGGTCCCGCAGGTCCATGTTCGCCTTGGCTTCCGCACGGTGGTAGCGAGCCAGGCCCAGGTCCTGCCATAGCTTCAATACCTGCCTGCGTACCGCCAGCTCGCGTTGTCCGCGTTCGGCCTGGGCGTCGAGCAGGGCCGCACGGGCGCGCGCGATGCCCGCCTGCGTCCGGCCACCACTGCTCAACGGCACCGTCAGCACCAGGCCGACACGCACATCGTCATTGCCGCCCAGTTCACGCGTGTACGTGCCCATCTCGCCCTCGGCATCCAGCACCGGACCATCGGCCTTGCGGGCCGCCGCGAATGCCTCCTCGGCCGCCCGCATCCGCGCCTCCAGGGCACGCAACCCCGAATTGTTCGCCAGCGCCTCGTCGATCAGCGGAAAGACATCCTCGGGGACCGGTCGCTCGAGCAGCGGCAGTTCGGGCCGCACGACCACGGAGGGCAACTGGCGAGGCCGGTTCAATACCTGAGCCAACATCTGACGGGTGGTGCGCTGGGCGGCCTCGGCCGTGGAGGAACGCGCCAGCGCCAGGCGATAGTCGGCATCGGCACGCAGCACCTCGAGTTCGGAGCGTTCCAGCAGGCCGCGCTGTTCGACGATGTCCTCGTTGCGCAGAAATTCGACCTGCATCGCCTCGCTCTGCCAGGCCGCTTCCAGGTCGGCCTCGACGACATCGAAATACGCGCGGAACACTGCAAGCCGCTGATCACGCAGCGCCGCGGCGTAGGCGAATCCGGCACCGGCATCGCTGGCAGCGGACGCGGCGAGTCGGGCGTCGCTGAAACCGAAATCGGTGAGCCGCTTGCGCACATTCAAGGTCAAGGCGTGATCGTCGTGATCCCGGATCGCAGCCTGGTCGTTCGGTTCGACCCAGCGCAGGCGGGCGCGGACATCGGCTTCAAGGCCGGTCAGGGATTCGGCATCCAGGCGATCGGCCTCGGCACGGGCACGACCGGCGTCAGCCGCGAGCAGGTCGGGATGCAGTGCGTCGATCAGTTCGAGCGCGACGGGCAGGGTGAGCGGGTCCGGAATGACGGCCCGGCCATCTTCCTCGTTGGCCTGGGCATGGGCGAGCAGCACCAGTCCGAACGCCAAGCCCGCGACCACGGGCACCAGGCGATGATGCATGGCTCAGCGCGCCGCCTTCTTGTAGTCCGTGAAGGAGCCCGTTTTGTAAGCGCCTTCAACGATGAACCGGCCGAGCTGCATGAATTCTTCCTTGCCCTTGACGATGCCCGGCACGTAGTAGATGCGTTCGCCGTTCATGTCGAAGAACACGAAGAATGGCGTCGGCTTCTTGTATTCAGGACGGCTCAGGTCTCGCTCGTTGCGCGCCGTGGCGTTGATCGCAAACTGCTGCTGGGTCATCGGCGTGCCGGCCAGGTCGCTGATTTCGACATCGCCCTCCACGTCGACCGCGAGGGTCAGGAAGTGCTCGTTGTACCAGTCCTGCACATCGGCCTGATTCAGGATGGTCTCCTTCATCTTCTTGCACCAACGGCAGTCGTCCATCTCGAAGAACACGAACACGGCCTTCTTGCCGTTGGCGCGCGCGTCGGCGAGATCCTCGCTGAGATCACCGAACGACTTGTGGAAGAAGTGCTCGTAAGGGTCGCGCGGAGCGCCGCCCGGTGCGGAGGCCGCCGCCGTGACCGTCGCGACCAGCAGCCCGACACCCAGAAAAGCGCGAAGCAGTCTGACCATGGAAGACCTCACCTCGAAGAAGCAGAGCTCAATGATAGTTGGCGATGAATCGGCTGATGCCATCGGCCGTGATCAGGCCTTTCTGCATCGCGACGACCTTGCCATCCGGTGCCACGAGATAGGTGGTCGGCAACACGTTGACCGGACCGAACACCGTGGTCTTGCCACGCGGCACCTGCAGGATCGGATAGCTTATATCGTAATCCTGGAGGAACTCCTTCAGGCGTGACGCGCTGACATCCTCGTCGTTCAGACCGAGCACGACGGCATCCTTGTCGGCGCGCTCGCCGTGAAACATGTCGAGGTCCGGCATCTCGTGCAGGCACGGCGGACACCAGGTCGCCCAGAAATTCACTACGACCCACTTGCCGCGATAGTCGGAAAGATTGACCTTCTTGCCGTCGAGATCGGGGTAACTGAAATCCACGGGCTCTGCCGCGAACGCGCCACCCGCGAGGCCAAGAAGCAGCGCGAACAGGAATCGTCTGGCCCAGCGGCTACGAACGCCCATACACATCCTCGAAACGCACGATATCGTCCTCACCCAGATATTCCCCGCTCTGTACCTCAATCATGACCAGATCGAGGACCCCGGGGTTCCCGAGACGATGCTGGGTACCCGCCGGGATGAAGGTGGATTCGTTGGTCATGACCAGGAATTCCTCGTCGCCGTTGACCACCTTCGCGGTGCCGCATACGACGATCCAGTGCTCGCTGCGATGGTGGTGCATCTGCAGCGACAGGGTACGTCCCGGCTTGACCATGATGCGTTTGATCTTGAAGCGGTCGCCCTCTTCCAGAACCGTGTAAGTCCCCCAGGGCCGGTGCACGGTGCGATGCAGCATGTAGGACTCATGGCCGTCGCGCTTGAGCACGTCGACGACCTTCTTGACATCCTGATCGCGCGTGCGATCGGCGATCAGCAGCGCATCGGCCGTGTCGATGACGATCAGGTCCTTTATCCCGACCGTTGCGACGAGGCGATCCTGGCTGTCGACGAAGCAGCCCTCGCTGTCGATCATCAAGGTCTCGCCGAGTTGGCGGTTGCCGTTCGCGTCCGCCGCAATCAGCCGGCTGAACGCGCCCCAGGCGCCGATGTCGCTCCACTCGATGTCGCACTCGACCACGGCCACGTTGCCGGCGCGCTCCATGACCGCGTAGTCGACCGAGATCGACGGCACGGCGGAGAAACCCGCTTTATCCAATTCGAACGGATCGCCGTCTCCACTTGCCGAACAGGTGGCGGACACCGCCGCGAACACCTCCGGCGCATGTTCCTGCAACGCGGCGAGAAACACCGCCGGACGGAAGCAGAACATGCCCGAGTTCCACAGATAACACCCCGAGGCCAGATAGCCCTCGGCAGTGGCAAGGTCCGGCTTCTCGACGAACTGGGCGACCCGCCACGGCGTGGCCCCGGAGGCATCGACCTCGCCGGGTACGCTCAAGCCCTCGCCGCGCTCGATGTAGCCAAAGCCGGTCTCCGGCTCGGTCGGGGTGATGCCGAAGGTGACCAGCATGTCCCGTTCGGCCAGTTCGCGCGCGACGCGCACCGCCCCGGCGAAGCGGTCTTCGCGTTGAATCAGATGATCGGCCGCGACCACCAGCATGACCGCGTCGGGATCGGTTTCGGCCAGACGCATCGCCGCCGCCGCGATCGCCGGTGCCGTGTTCCGACCGATCGGCTCAAGGACGTAGCGGAATGCCGGCGTATCGGCGAATTCGATCGCCTGGTAACGGTCGCGGGTCTCGAAATAGAGCTCGCGATTGGTCAGCGTCATGACCGTGTCGACGTCGTCCAGCGACGCGACCCGGCGCATGGTCTTCTGCAGCAGCGTGTCGCCGTCCGGCAGTTTCATGAACGGCTTCGGATGTGCCTGCCGGGAAACCGGCCACAAGCGCGTACCGGCACCGCCGGACATGATCACCGGGATCAAACTACCCATTGTTCTGGCCTCGTGGTGGGTTCAGCAATCCACAAAGGTTAGGCGATCAGAACGGGATATCGTCGTCGAAATCCCCGGCGCCCGAGCCGCCGCCCGCGCCACCGGAATAACCGCCACCCGAGTCGGCCGGACCGGCGCTGCCGCCACCACCGCCACCACCGCCACCACCGCCACCAAAATCACCGCCTTCGCGACCGTCGAGCATCTGCAACTCGTTGGCGACGATCTCGGTGCTGTAGCGGTCGCTGCCGTCCTGCGCCTGCCATTTGCGGGTCTGCAAACGACCTTCGACGTAAACCTTGCTGCCCTTGCGCAGGTATTCACCGGCGATCTCGCCGAGGCGCCCGAAGAACACCACGCGGTGCCATTCGGTCTTTTCCTGCTTCTCGCCGCTCTGCTTGTCGCGCCAGGTCTCGCTGGTCGCCAGACGCACGTTGGTGACCGCGCCGCCGCTCGGCATGTAACGGACTTCCGGGTCGGCGCCCAGATTGCCGATCAGAATGACTTTGTTGATACCTCGACCCGCCATTGGGCACTCCCCCTCGTATGTCTTTTCTGTTCAGTCCGCGTTCGCTTCCGCCGTGGCGAAAGCGCGCAGACTTTCTTCGTCCAGAAGGCGTCGGTAGACCTTCAGATAAGCGACGCCATCGTCCGCCACCACCACCGCTTCCGCAACCCCTTCGACCTCCAGCAAACGCTTGCCAAGGAGACTTGCTTCCGCCTCGTCGCAGACGCCGACGTAGAGCAGATAGGTGCTGATCCCGACCGGTGCGCGCATGCCGGCGGCGATCAGCAACCAGACGCTGGCGGCGACGGCGGTGAGAACGAACACCCCGGTCATGCCGAACTGGCCGAGCAGGAAGCCACCCAGCGAACCGCCGAGGAACGCACCCAGGAACTGACCGCTGGAGTACACGCCCATCGCCGACCCTTTCTTGTCCGGCGGCGCGAGCTTGGAAATCAGGCTGGGGAGCGTCGCTTCGAGGATGTTGAAGGCGGCGAAAAACGCGAACAGCACGCCCCCGATCCACCAGAGCCCGTCGTGCGACCAGGCCAGCGCCAGCTGCGCCAGTCCGATCACCGCGACCGCGCCGAGGAACACGCCCTTCATGCGGCCCTTGGCCTCGGCCAGGATCACGAACGGCACCATCGCCGGAATCGACAGCAGCATGACCGGCAGATAGACCTTCCAGTGCTCGGCGCCCGGCAACCCGACCCGGTCACGCAGCGCCAGCGGCACGGCAATGAACAGTGCGGTCAGGATCATGTGCAGCAGGAAAATGCCGGCATCCAGGCGCAGCAGTTGCGGATCGCGCAGCACCTGGCCGAGTTGTTCGGGAACCGGTTCGGCATCGCGATGGACGCGGCTCTCGACCGGGTCCGGGGTGATCAGGTGGATTACCGCCAGGCCGCCGAGCGCGAGCAGCGCGGTCAGCCAGAACAGACCCGGCACGCCGATCCACTGATTCAGGATCGGTCCCCCGAGCATGGCCGCGAAGAACGCCGCGCCGATGCTCATGCCGATGATCGCCATCGCCTTGGTGCGCACGATCTCGCGGGTCAGGTCCGCGTTCAGCGCCATCACCACGGCGGCGATCGCACCGGAACCCTGCAACGCGCGCCCGGCGATGACCCCGTAGATATGCGCAGAAGTGGCCGCGACCACGCTGCCGAGCGCGAACAGGATCAGCCCCACGGTGATGACCGGCTTGCGACCGAAACGGTCGGAGGCCAGCCCGAACGGGATCTGCAACCCCGCCTGGGTGAGCCCGTAGATGCCGATCGCCAGCCCGGTCAGCGTCGCCGTGTATCCGTCCAGCCGCTCGGCGTACAGCGCAAACACCGGCAGGATCAGGAACAGCCCGAACATGCGCAGGAAATAGATGCTCGCCAGCGAGCCGATGGCGCGGCGTTCCGTGGGCAGCAGGGGCACGATGTGGCGCTGGCGGGACAAGCGGCGACGACCTTTGCGGTTCTAGTGATTTGTGGGGCGAAGCACCCGTTTGAGGTCGCGTATATTACCAGCCCTTTCGTTCCGAACCCGTCATCCGCTTCATGGACTCGATCCGCATCCGCGGCGCCCGCACGCACAATCTCAAGGGCATCGATCTCGACCTGCCCCGCGACAAGCTGATCGTGATCACCGGCCTGTCCGGCTCCGGCAAGTCCTCGCTCGCCTTCGACACGATCTACGCCGAGGGCCAGCGCCGCTACGTCGAATCGCTGTCGGCCTACGCGCGCCAGTTCCTGTCGATGATGGAGAAACCCGACGTCGACCACATCGAGGGCCTGTCGCCGGCCATCTCGATCGAGCAGAAGGCGACCTCGCACAACCCGCGTTCGACCGTCGGCACGATCACCGAGATCTACGACTACCTGCGCCTGCTGTACGCGCGTGCCGGCATTCCGCGCTGCCCGGATCACGCCATCTCGCTGGAGGCGCAGACCGTCTCGCAGATGGTCGACCAGGTGCTCGCGCTCCCGGAAGGCACCAGGCTGATGTTGCTGGCGCCGCTGATCTCCGAGCGCAAGGGCGAACACGTCCAGGTGCTGACCGAGTTGCGCGCGCAGGGTTTCGTGCGCGCCCGCGTCGACGGGGTGCTGATCGAACTGGATTCGCCGCCGGAACTGGACCTGCGCCGCAAGCACACCATCGAGGCCGTGGTCGACCGCTTCAAGGTTCGCGAGGGACTGGGGTTGCGCCTCGCCGAATCTTTCGAAACGGCACTGCGCCTCGCCGACGGCATTGCCCGCGTCGCCTTCATGGACGACGAGCAGCGCGACGAACTGGTGTTCTCCGCCAAGTACGCCTGCCCGGTCTGCGGCTACGCGCTGTCCGAACTCGAACCGCGCCTGTTCTCGTTCAACAACCCGGTCGGCGCGTGCCCCACCTGCGACGGCCTCGGCGTCAAATCGTTTTTCGATCCCAAGCGCGTGGTCGCGCACCCGGAGCGCCCGCTGGCCAACGGCGCGGTGCGCGGCTGGGACAAGCGCAACCCTTACTACCACCAGATGATCCTGTCGCTTGCCGAGCACTACGGCTTCGACATCGAGACCCCGTTCCAGGAGCTGTCCGCCGAACAACAGGACAAACTGCTCAACGGCAGCGGCGAGGAGATGATCGAATTCCGCTATTGGGGCAAGGGCGGCGGCAAGCGCGTGCGCAAGCACCGCTTCGAAGGGGTGGTGCCGAATCTCGAGCGTCGGTACCGCGAGTCGGACTCGAACATGGTCCGCGAGGAACTGAGCCGCTACCTGTCGACGCGGCCCTGCCCGGATTGCGACGGGGCCCGCCTGAATCGCGCGGCCCGCCACGTCTTCATCGAGGATCGCGCCCTGCCCGATATCGTGCGTCTGCCGGTCGGCGACGCTCGCGCCTGGTTCGAAAACATGAACCTGCCGGGCCGGCGCGGCGAGATCGCCGCCAAGGTGCGGAAGGAGATCGGCGAACGCCTGTCCTTCCTGGTCAACGTCGGCCTCGACTACCTGACCCTGGAACGGAGTGCGGAGACACTGTCCGGCGGCGAAGCGCAGCGTATCCGCCTGGCCAGTCAGATCGGTGCTGGCCTGGTCGGCGTCATGTACGTGCTCGACGAACCGTCGATCGGCCTACACCAGCGCGATAACGACCGTCTGCTGGCGACGCTGACCCATCTGCGCGACCTCGGCAATACCGTCATCGTGGTCGAGCACGACGAGGATGCGATCCGCAGCGCCGATCACGTCGTCGACATCGGCCCCGGCGCCGGTGTGCATGGCGGCGAGGTCATCGCGCAGGGGCCGCCGGCGGCGATCATCGCGAACACGAAGTCGCTGACCGGTCGTTATCTCTCCGGGGAGGAGTTCATCGCCGTCCCCTCCCGGCGCAACGCACCGGACCCGGACAAACAGCTCTGCGTGCACGGCGCGACCGGCAACAACCTGAAGAACGTCGATGCCTGCTTCCCGGTCGGGCTGATGACCTGCGTGACCGGCGTGTCCGGCTCGGGCAAATCGACCTTGGTCAACGACACGCTCTACAGCGTGGTCGCCCGCGAGATGAACGGCGCCAGCACCGAACCGGCCGCGTGCGAACGCATCAGCGGCCTCGAACACTTCGATCGGGTCGTCGACATCGACCAGAGCCCGATCGGCCGCACGCCGCGCTCGAACCCCGCCACCTACACCGGCCTGTTCACCCCGATCCGGGAACTGCTCGCCGGTACCCAGGAAGCGCGTTCACGCGGATATCAGCCCGGTCGCTTCTCGTTCAACGTCAAGGGCGGGCGCTGCGAGGCCTGCCAGGGCGACGGCGTCATCAAGGTCGAGATGCACTTCCTGCCGGACATCTACGTACCCTGCGATATCTGCCACGGGCAGCGTTACAACCGCGAGACGCTGGATATCCGCTACAAGGGCAAGAACATTTCGGAAGTGCTCGACATGACGGTCGAGGACGCACTCGCGTTCTTCGATGCGGTGCCGGTGCTCGCGCGCAAGTTGCAGACGCTGAGTGACGTCGGCCTGGGCTACATCCGCCTCGGCCAGAGCGCGACCACGCTGTCCGGCGGCGAGGCCCAGCGCGTCAAGCTGGCCAAGGAATTGTCGAAGCGCGATACCGGCAAGACCCTGTACATCCTTGACGAGCCGACCACTGGTCTGCACTTCCACGATATCCAGCAACTGCTCGCCGTGCTCCACCGGCTGCGCGACCACGGCAACACGATCATCGTCATCGAGCACAACCTGGACGTGATCAAGACCGCCGACTGGATCGTCGACCTCGGCCCGGAAGGCGGCCACCGTGGCGGAGAGATCGTTGCCGCCGGCACCCCGGAAGCGATCGCCGCACACCAGCACTCCTACACCGGTCGCTACCTTGCGCCGGTCCTCAAGCGACGCTGAACGTCGTGCCGATCGACAGCGCCAGGTCGCGCTCGGCCCGCCCCTGATTTACCGCGAACTCGACGAGACCGTTCGAATTGGCGTACCAGAACGGCGCCCCGGGTGCTCGATCACTGAATGTCCGGGCACGTTCCAGCACGCGATCGCCGATATGCACCCGCGCTTCCGTACCGATCCGGTCGGCGCGCAGCCCGGTCAGCGCATTGCCGTAATGATCGAAATACACGACCTCGGCCAGATCATCCGGCCAATCGCTGCCAACCATATCCGCAAGCGGGATCGCCTCAGCCAATGGGAACTGGCCATTGGCCAGGGTGACGGCCACCGGCGCGATCACGTCTCGACCGTGAAAAGTCGCCGACGAATGTTCCGGGCGCCAGCGCAGACGCCATACGGCGCAATCGCCCGGCGAACGCTTGGCGACCACCGCCAACAAGCCATTGTCCGGGCCGATGAACCAACCGGTTGGGGTGTGCAGCAGCAGGATGTCGCGTTCGGTGCCGACCCCGGGATCCACCACGCAGAGAAAGATCGAGCCCTGCCTGAAACCCGCTGAGCACGCGGACAACAGGTACGCGGACGCCCGCGGATTGAACGCAGGAAGGTCCGCAAACAGATTCACGACCGGGACGGTCGGCGCTTGTGACGCCAGCACCGCATGCACCTGACCCACATACGGCCCACTCAACCCGAAATCTGTCGCCAATACGAACACACGAAGCTCCCGATAACGCAAAAGGCCGGGCAGAGCCCGGCCTTTCAGCGTAACCAACAACCGCCGGAGTTACTCGGCTACCGCGTCCTGACGATCAACCAGTTCGACATAAGCCATCGGGGCGGCATCGCCGGCCCGGAAGCCCATTTTCAGGATGCGCATATAACCACCCGGGCGGGCGTTGTAGCGCGGACCCAACTCGTTGAACAGCTTGCCAACGGTGGCCTTGTCACGCAGACGCGCGAAAGCCAGACGACGACGAGCGACGGAGTCTTCCTTGGCGAGCGTGATAAGCGGCTCCGCGACGCGACGCAGTTCCTTGGCCTTCGGCAAGGTGGTCTTGATCGCTTCGTGGGTGAGCAGCGCGTTTGCGAGGCTCTGCAACATGGCCTTACGGTTGCTGCTGTTGCGGTTGAATTTACGACCGGATTTACGGTGACGCATGACGGTAAGTCCTACTTAAAAAGCGAATTCAGGGTGAGGAATCAAACTTCCTCGACCAGCCCCGGCGGCGGCCAGTTCTCGAGTTTCATGCCGAGAGACAGACCATGGGAGGCCAGCACGTCTTTGATTTCAGTCAGCGACTTCTTGCCAAGATTGGGCGTCTTCAGCAGCTCCGTCTCCGTGCGCTGAATCAGATCACCGATGTAGTAGATGCTCTCCGCCTTCAGGCAATTGGCCGAACGGACCGTCAACTCGAGGTCGTCAACCGGGCGCAGCAGGATCGGATCAATCTCGACATGCTCTTCTTTCGGCTCTTCCTTAGCCGCGCCTTCCATCGACACGAACACCGACAACTGTTCCTGCAGGATCCGCGCGGCGCGCTTGATCGCGTCCTCGGCACCAATGGCGCCGTTGGTCTCGATCTCCATGACAAGCTTGTCGAGGTTGGTGCGCTGTTCGACGCGGGCGCGCTCGACGTTATAGGTGACGCGCTTGATCGGGCTGAACGACGCATCGACCTGCAGTCGACCGATCGGCCGGGACTCGCCTTCGGCGGATTCGCGTGCGGTAACCGGCTCGTAACCACGGCCACGCACGACGCGAAGCTGCATGTTGAGCTTGCCGCCCTCGTTCAGGTTCGCGATCACATGGTCGGGATTCACGATGGTGACGTCATGATCTAGCGTGATATCCGCGCCGGTGACCTGCCCCGCGCCGGACTTCGACACGGTCAGCGTCGCTTCCTCACGGGCATGCATCTGGAAGGCGAGGCCTTTCAGATTCAGCAGGATATCGATGACGTCTTCCTGCACACCCTCGATCGCGGTGTATTCATGCAGCACGCCTTCGATCTCGACCTCCACCACGGCGGCGCCATCGATAGAGGACAACAGGATGCGTCGCAGCGCATTGCCCAGCGTGTGTCCGAAGCCACGCTCGAGCGGCTCCAGCGTCGCCGTCGCAAGACGCTCGTTGACGGCGCTGACCTGGATACCGCGCGGCTTGAGAAGATTCTCGGCCTGACTCTGCATTTGTGAGTTCCCCATCCTTATTTGGAGTAGAGCTCGACGACCAGCTGTTCGTTGATGTCGGCGGGAAGGTCGCTGCGATCCGGGATGGCCTTATAGGTGCCAACCAGCTTCTTTGCGTCAACGTCGAGCCATTCGGCGATGCCACGCTGCTGAGCGAATTCCATGGCCGCCTGGACGCGCGCCTGGTTGTTCGCGCCTTCCTTGACGGAGACCTGGTCCTCGGCGTTCAGCTGATAGGACGGGATATTGACCTTCTGGCCGTTGACCAGCACGCCGTTGTGACGAACCAGCTGCCGGGCCTCGGCGCGAGATGCCGCGAAACCCATTCGATAGACGACGTTGTCCAGACGCCCTTCGAGCAGCTGCAGCAGGTTGGTGCCAGTGGAACCCTTCTTCTGGGAAGCCTTGAAGAAGTAATTACGGAACTGGCGCTCCAGGATGCCGTAGATGCGACGCAGCTTCTGCTTTTCGCGCAACTGGGTTGCGTAATCGGACAGACGACCACGGCGCTGACCGTGCTGACCCGGCGGTACCGGACGGCTTTCGATCGCGCACTTAGCGGTGTAACACTTTTCGCCCTTCAGGAAGAGTTTCTGCCCTTCACGACGGCACTGACGGCATTTGGCGCCAACATACTTAGCCACGGTTCAACCCTCAATCAGACACGACGACGCTTCGGCGGACGGCACCCGTTATGCGGGATCGGCGTCACATCCGAAATGTTCGTAATTTTAAAACCGACGGCATTCAGCGCGCGCACGGCGGACTCACGACCCGGGCCCGGGCCATTGACGCGGACATCCATGTTCTTGACGCCGTAATCCTTGACCACGTTTCCAACGCGCTCGGCAGCAACCTGCGCCGCGAACGGAGTGGACTTACGTGCGCCACGGAAGCCGGAACCGCCAGAGGTCGCCCAACCCAGGGTATTCCCCTGACGGTCAGTGATCGTGATGATCGTGTTATTGAAAGACGCGTGAATGTGCGCAACCGCGTCGGCGACATTGCGCTTGATCTTCTTACGGGTCTTAACCGCCTTAGCCATGGTCGTTTACCAGTTCTATTCGAATGCCGGAGGCATCCGGAATTATTTACGGATGGGGCGACGCGGGCCCTTACGGGTACGCGCGTTGGTCTTGGTACGCTGACCACGCACCGGCAAGCCGCGGCGGTGACGGATGCCACGGTAGGCACCGAGATCCATCAGACGCTTGATGTTCATGGAGATTTCACGACGCAGATCGCCCTCGACGACAAACTTGCCGACTTCGGTACGCACCGCGTCCAGCTCGGACTCGGCCAGATCACGCACCTTGGTGTCCGGCGCGATACCGGTCGCGCTGCAGATCGCCTTCGCCCGGGTCGGGCCGATGCCATAAATCGAGGTCAGCGCAATGACCATGTGCTTGTGAGATGGGATGTTGATTCCCGCGATACGAGCCATACGGAAAAATCTCTACTGTCGCCTGAACGTCAGGCCGTGGGAAAACGCGCAGTTTACCGCAATCAAATCCGTGCCTTCAACATGTCGTCAGATCGGAATGCACCGATCGACCACAGGAAGTTCGGATCAACCTTGGCGTTGCTTGTGCTTGGGATCGCTGCAGATCACGCGGACGACGCCCTTGCGTCGGATGATTTTGCAGTTGCGGCACATCTTCTTGACGGATGCACGGACTTTCATTTCGAACTCCCGATAAACCTAAGTAATCAATTCAACGACTTACCGAATGAGCCCGGTGCCGCCGTAACCTTTCAGATTCGCCTTTTTCATCAGACTCTCGTACTGATGGCTCATCAGATGCGCCTGCACCTGGGCGATGAAATCCATCACCACCACCACGATGATGAGCAGCGACGTACCACCGAAATAGAACGGAACGTTCCAGTTCAGGATCAGAAACTCCGGCAGGAGGCAAACTGCCGTGATGTAAATCGCACCGACCATCGTCAGGCGGGTCAATACGCTATCGATGTAACGCGCGGTCTGTTCACCGGGACGAATCCCGGGAATGAACGCACCGGACTTCTTCAGGTTGTCGGCCGTGTCCTTCGAGTTGAACACGAGCGCGGTGTAGAAGAAGCAGAAAAATATGATCGCCATCGCGTACAGAAGCACGTAGAGCGGCTGACCCGGCGACAACGCCTGGGAGATGTCTTTCAACCAGCTCAGCGAATCACTGCTGCCAAACCACTGCCCCAGCGTCGACGGGAACAGGATGATGCTGGACGCGAAGATCGGAGGAATGACGCCGGCCATATTCAGCTTCAGCGGAAGATGACTGGTCTGGCCACCGTACATCTTCTTGCCCTGCTGCCGCTTTGCGTAATTCACCGTGATGCGACGCTGCCCACGCTCGACGAAAATCACGAAGGCCGTGACCGCAATCGCAAGCACGAACAACAGGATGATCATCAGCGGATTCATCTCCCCCGTCCGCGCCAACTCCAACGTGCCGCCGATGGCACTGGGCAGGCCGGCGACGATACCGGCAAAGATGATGATCGAGATGCCGTTGCCAAGCCCGCGCTCGGTAACCTGCTCACCCAGCCACATGAGGAACATGGTTCCAGTCACGAGCGTCACCGCAGCAGTGAACACGAAGCCGAATCCCGGATCGATGACCACGCCGGTGCCGCCTTGGCTCTGACCCTGTAGCGCAATCGCGACACCGATCGACTGGAACGTCGCGAGTCCGACCGTTCCGTAACGGGTGTACTGCGTGATCTTGCGCCGACCGGCCTCGCCTTCCTTCTTGAGCTGCTCAAGCGACGGAATCACGACGGCCATCAGCTGCATGATGATGGATGCGGAGATGTACGGCATGATCCCGAGCGCAAACAGGCTGAATCTTTCCAGCGCGCCGCCCGAGAACATGTTGAACATGTCCAGAATGGTGCCGCGCTGCTGATCGAACATCGCCGCAAGCGCATCAGCATCAATGCCGGGCACGGGGATGTGTGCGCCGATCCGGAAAACGATCAGCGCACCCAGCAGAAACATAAGGCGCTGGCGCAGCTCGGTAAGTTTACCCAGCCCCCCCAGCGCCCCACCCATCATGGAGCTGTTACTAGCCACGAATAAGCCTCGTCCTGATCTCCGTCCCGATCACCAGGTGATCAGTCTTCGATCTTTCCGCCGGCGGCTTCGATCGCCGCGCGCGCGCCCTTGGTGACCACGAGACCGCTGACGGTCACAGGCGTATTAATGGATCCAGAAGCGATGACCTTGATCTTCTTCGCTGTCTTGGAAACCAGTCCCTCGGCCTTCAGTGCGGCCGGCGTGACGACATCGGCCGCCAGCTGCGCAATTTCATGCAGACGGACTTCATCGACGAAACGCCCGACCCGGGACGAAAAGCCGACCTTTGGCAAACGGCGCTGCAGCGGCATCTGGCCGCCTTCGAAACCGACCTTGTGGAAGCCACCGGCGCGGGACTTCTGGCCTTTATGGCCACGTCCACCGGTCTTGCCCAAGCCGCTGCCGATGCCGCGCCCAAGACGTTTGCCGGAAGGCTTGGAGCCCGCAGCGGGCTTTATGGTATTGAGTCGCATGTCAGGCCTCTTCAACTTTCAGAAGGTACTGAGCCTTGTTGATCATGCCCCGGTTCTCCGGGGTGTCCTTGACGATCACAGTCTGGTGAATGCGCCGAATACCAAGCCCGCGCACGCATGCCTGATGCGCACCCAGACGACCGGCCAGACTTTTCACCAACGTGACTTTGATTTCGTTGTTCGAGCTCATGGTTCGTTACCTCCCGGGATCAACCCAGGATCTCTTCGACAGTCTTGCCGCGCTTCGCAGCGACCGACTCCGGGGACTGCATCGACCGCAGCCCGGTGATGGTCGCACGCACGACATTGATCGCGTTGCGGGTGCCGATGCACTTGGCAAGCACATCGTGCACGCCGAGGACTTCGAATACGGCGCGCATCGGGCCGCCGGCGATGATGCCGGTACCTTCCGAGGCGGGCTGCATGTAGACCTTGCCGGACTTGTCGTTGGCCATGACCGGGTGTTGCAGGGTGCGACCAGCCAGCGGGATCGAGACCATGTTGTTGCGCGCGCGCTCCATGGCCTTCTGGATGGCGGCCGGCACTTCACGCGCCTTGCCGTAGCCATAACCGACCTTACCGTTGCCGTCGCCGACGACGGTCAGCGCGGTGAAGCCGAACTGGCGGCCACCCTTGACGACTTTCGCGACGCGGTTGACCGCGACGAGCTTTTCGAGGAGGCCGTCAGCGGCGGCGCCCGTTTCAACACTAGCCATGATTCAACCCTTTAGAACTGCAGACCTTTTTCACGAGCACCGTCGGCAAGCGCCTTGATGCGACCGTGAAAAAGAAAACCGGAACGATCGAACGCGACCGAGGAGATCCCCGCCGCGACGGCACGCTCACCGACCAACTCGCCGACCTTCTTGGCGGCATCGATGTTGCCGGTGCTCTTCAGCGCGCCACGCACTTCGGCCTCGACAGTCGACGCCGAAGCGAGCACGGTCGCACCGTCGGGGCTGATGACCTGAGCGTACATGTGGCGCGGGGTGCGATGGACGGCCAGGCGGTGAACACCCAGCTCGCGGATCTTCGCGCGCGTCTTGCGGGCGCGGCGGGCACGTGCGGATTTCTTGTCCATGGAAGGCACCTTGAATTACTTCTTCTTCGTTTCTTTGCGAAGAACACGTTCGTCGGAGTAACGAACACCTTTGCCTTTGTAGGGCTCGGGCGGACGGTACGCGCGGATTTCGGCGGCGACCTGACCGACCTTCTGCTTGTCGAAACCCTTGACCAGAATCTCGGTCTGAGTCGGCGTTTCGATGGTGATGCCTTCCGGCACCGGGTAATCAACCGGATGCGAGAAGCCCAGGGTCAGGCCGAGGGTCTTGCCTTTGGCCTGGGCACGGTAACCGACGCCGACCAACTCCAGCTTGCGCTCGAAACCCTGGCTGACGCCGGTGACCATGTTGCCAATGACGGCGCGCATGGTGCCGGCCTTCGCCCAACCGTCATCGCAACCTTCCTTTCCAGCGAACGTCACGGTGCCACCATCGACCGACATGTCCACGGAATCGTGCAGCGCAATCGACAGCGCGCCTTTCCCGCCTTTGACATGGACGATGCCGTTGTCGACCTTGAATTCGACGCCGTTCGGGAGGTTGATCGGAGATTTCGCTACACGAGACATCTTGCTATCCGCCTATCTCTGTTATCCGGTAGTGGACTTAGTTGACCGTGCAGACGACTTCGCCACCGACACCGGCGGCGCGCGCGGCGCGGTCACTCATCATGCCCTTGGACGTGGAAATGATCGCCACGCCCAGACCGTTGTTCACGGAAGGAAGCTCGGAAGCGGCGCGGAAAATGCGCAGGCCCGGGCGACTCACCCGCTTGATGGTTTCGATGACCGGAGTTCCTTCGAAATAGCGCAGCGTCACGGTCATGGTCGGCTTGCCGCCAACGTCGCGGGTCTCGAAGGAGTCGATGTAACCCTCGTCCTTCAACACGGCGGCGACGCTCGCCTTCATCTTCGATGCCGGCATGGAGACTTCCGCTTTCTTCGCGGCCTGGCCGTTGCGAATGCGGGTCAGCATGTCGGAGATGGGATCATTCATGCTCATGGCACTGGTACCTGAATAAAACTGAAACCAATTAAGCGCGGATGGTGACTTACCAGCTGGCCTTGACCAGGCCGGGGATGTCACCGCGCATCGCCGCTTCACGCAGCTTGTTACGGCACAGACCGAACTTGCGGTAATACCCATGCGGACGCCCACTTAACTTGCAGCGGTTGCGCTGACGAGTCGGGCCGGCGTCGCGCGGCAGCTTCTGCAACGCTTCCGCCGCCTGCCAGACATCCTCGTCGCTGGCGCTGCGATCGTTGATGATGTTCTTGAGCTCGGCGCGCTTCGCGGCGAATTTATCCGCGGTGCGAGTACGCTTGCTCTCGCGTTCGATCATGGAGGTCTTAGCCATAACGTCTGTCTGTCAATTCTTGAACGGGAAGTTGAACGCCTCGAGCAGGCCACGGGCCTCCTCGTCGGTGCGCGCGTTGGTGGTGATGGTGATATCCATGCCACGCAGCGCATCAATCTTGTCGTAGTCGATCTCGGGGAAGATGATCTGTTCCTTGACGCCCAGGCTGTAGTTGCCGCGGCCGTCGAAGGCCTTGCCACTGAAGCCACGGAAGTCGCGGATACGCGGGATCGCCACGGTGATCAGTCGATCCAGGAATTCATACATCTGGTCGCGGCGCAGCGTGACCTTGCAGCCGATCGGCCAGCCGTCACGGATTTTGAAACCGGCAATGGACTTGCGCGCGAGGGTTACGACCGGCTTCTGACCGGCAATCGCCTGCATGTCGCCGACGGCATGCTCGAGGACCTTCTTGTCGCCCACGGCTTCGCCGACACCCATGTTCAGGGTGATCTTGGTGATCTTCGGCACCTGCATGACATTGTCGAACTGGAAGCGCTCCATGAGCTGCTTGACGACCGTGTCACGGTAATAGTCTTGCAATCTGGCCATTGTTAAAACCTGCCTTGAACCCTCGACGCGATTAGGCGTCGACGACCTCGCCGTTGGACTTGAAGTAACGCACCTTGCGGCCGTCATCCAGGGTACGAACACCGACGCGATCGCCCTTGCCGGTCGCCCCGTTGAACAGAGCGACGTTGGACACGTGCAGCGGCGCTTCCTGCTCGACGACGCCACCCTGGGTGCCGCGCGCGGGATTCGGCTTCTGGTGCTTCTTCACCATGTTGACGTTCTCGACGATGACACGCCCATCGGCGAACACCTTGGAGACCGCACCACGGCGACCCTTGTCTTTGCCGGCGATGACGACGACGTCATCACCCTTACGAATCTTGTTCATCACCTGTCCTCCGCTCAGAGCACTTCAGGCGCCAGGGAAATGATCTTCATGAACCGCTCGGTACGCAGTTCCCGGGTAACCGGCCCGAAGATACGCGTGCCGATCGGCTGCAGATTGTTGTTCAGGATGACGGCGGCGTTGCCATCGAAACGGATCGAGGACCCGTCCGGGCGACGCACTCCCTTGGCGGTGCGCACAACGACGGCGTTGTACACGTCACCCTTCTTGACCTTGCCGCGCGGAATGGCTTCCTTGACGGAAACCTTGATGATGTCGCCGACGCTGGCATAACGGCGATGAGAGCCGCCCAGCACCTTGATACACATCACCTTCCGGGCGCCACTGTTGTCGGCGACGTCCAAAACGGTCTGCATCTGAATCATGACTGCAACCTAATAAATCGAAACGTGGAATACGTGATCCGCGACCTGGAATCAGGCCTGCTTCTCGACGACTTCGACCAGCTTCCAACGCTTGGTCTTGGACATCGGACGGCACTGCTCGACGACGACGGTGTCACCCATGCCGCACTCACTGTTCTCGTCGTGCGCGTGGACCTTGGTCGAACGGCTGATGAACTTTTTGTACAGCGGGTGCTGGACCTTGCGCTCGATGAGCACGGTTATGGTCTTCGCAGCCTTGTTGCTGATGACCTTGCCCTGCAGGGTGCGACGGACTTCGTTTGTCGTGTTCTCGGACATCATCAGTTACCGCTCTGGCTCATTTCATTCAGCACGGTCTGGACGCGCGCGATGTCGCGGCGCACTTCCTTGACGCGGTGCGGCTTGCCCAGCTGGCCGGTGGCCGCCTGCATACGCAGGTTGAACTGCTCCTTGAGCAGCCCGGTCAGTTCGCCACGCAGATCCGTGGCGGACTTGGAACGGAGGTCTTGTGCTTTCATCACATCACCTGGCGCGAAACAAAGGTGGTCTGCACGGGCAGCTTGGCAGCAGCCAGGCCGAACGCTTCACGGGCCAGTTCTTCACTGACGCCTTCGATCTCGTAGAGCACCTTGCCCGGCTGAATCAGCGCGACCCAGTACTCGACATTACCCTTACCCTTACCCTGACGAACTTCGAGAGGCTTCTGGGTGATCGGCTTGTCCGGGAACACGCGAATCCAGATCTTGCCACCACGTTTTACGTGGCGGGTGATGGCGCGACGAGCGGCCTCGATCTGACGGGAGGTCAGCCGACCGCGCCCGACAGCCTTCAGCGCGTACTCGCCAAAGCTGACCTTGCTGCCACGATCCGCCAGGCCGCGATTGCGACCCTTGTGCTGCTTCCGGAATTTGGTGCGCTTGGGCATCAACATGTTCGTTTCTCCCCTTACTTGCGCGCTTGCGCGTCTGCGGCCTGCTCACCGGCATGCGCGTCGAAATCAAACACCTCGCCCTTGAACACCCAAACCTTGACGCCAATGACGCCGTAGGTCGTGTTGGCTTCGGCGAAGCCGTAATCAATGTCGGCGCGCAACGTGTGCAGCGGCACGCGACCTTCGCGGTACCACTCGCTACGCGCGATTTCCGCACCGTTCAGACGACCGGCCACGTTGATCTTGATGCCCTGCGCTCCGAGTCGCATGGCATTGCCGACCGCGCGCTTCATCGCACGGCGAAACATGATGCGGCGCTCGAGCTGCTGGGCGACACCCTCTGCCACCAACTGCGCATCGAGCTCCGGCTTGCGAATCTCGGCGATCTTGAGGTTGACGGGCACACCCATCAGATCCGCCACTTCCTTGCGCAGCTTCTCGATGTCCTCGCCCTTCTTGCCGATGACGATACCCGGACGTGCGGTATGAATGGTGATATTCGCACTACGCGCCGGTCGCTCGATCTTCACGCGCCCAACGGAGGCGTGCGCAAGCCGCTCGCGAATGAAATCACGCACCTTCATGTCGCTCAGCAGCAGATCGCTGAACGTCTTGCTATCGGCGTACCACTTGGAATTCCAGTCGGTAGCGATACCGAGGCGAATCCCAGTCGGATGAACTTTATGACCCATGACCTAAGACCTTTCCAATTCCGCTTGCGATCAGTCGGCGACCGTGACGGTCACGTGGCTGGTGCGCTTCATGATTCGGTTGGCGCGCCCCTTGGCACGCGGCTGAATACGCTTCATCACGGGCCCCTGATCGACGCAGATGGTAGCGACACGAAGCTCGTCGACATCGGCGCCTTCGTTGTTTTCGGCATTGGCGATGGCCGACATCAGGACCTTCTTGATGATCTCGGCGCCGCGCTTGTTGCTAAAGGCAAGCACATTCATGGCGCGGTCGACCGGCAGACCACGAATCTGATCGGCGACGAGGCGTGCCTTCTGCGGAGAGATGCGCGCGAAACGGTGGCGAGCTGAAACTTGCATCGTTCTGACCCTTGGCTAGCGCTTAGCGCTTCTTCTTGTCCGCGGTGTGACCCTTGTACGTCCGGGTCGGCGCGAATTCACCGAGCTTGTGCCCGACCATGTTTTCCGACACGAGCACCGGCACGTGCTGACGACCGTTATGCACGGCGATGGTCAGGCCGACCATCTCCGGAAGGATCATCGAACGACGCGACCAGGTCTTGATCGGGCGACGGTTGTTGCTGGCAACGGCGTCATCCACCTTCTTGACGAGGTGCAGATCGACGAACGGGCCTTTACGCAGGGAACGGGGCACGGATAGTTACCTCTTCACTCAATCCGGACTCAACGACCGCGACGACGGCGGACGATGAGATTGTCGGTACGCTTGTTCTTACGGGTCTTATGACCCTTGGTCGGCACACCCCACGGGGTGACCGGATGGCGACCACCGGACGTGCGGCCTTCACCGCCACCATGCGGGTGGTCGACCGGGTTCATGGCGACGCCGCGCACGGTCGGGCGGACACCGCGCCAGCGCTTGGCACCAGCCTTACCCAGCGAACGCAGACTGTGCTCACCATTACCGACCTCACCAAGGGTGGCACGGCAATCGGTCGGCACCTTGCGCATCTCGCCGGAGCGCAGCCGCAGCGTCGCGTGCACGCCTTCGCGGGCGACCAGCTGCGCGGAGGTGCCGGCGCTGCGCGCAATCTGCGCACCCTTACCCGGCTTCATCTCGACGCAATGGACGACGGAACCGACCGGGATGTTGCGCAACGGCAGGCAGTTGCCAACCTTGATCGGCGCGTCATCGCCAGACTGAAGCAGATCGCCCGCAGCCACGCCGCGCGGCGCGATGATGTAGCGACGCTCGCCGTCCGCGAACAGCAACAGAGCCAGGTGGGCGCTGCGGTTCGGGTCATATTCCAGGCGCTCGACCCGGGCGGGGATGCCGTCCTTGCCACGCTTGAAATCGACGACGCGATAACGCTGCTTATGACCACCGCCCTGATGGCGAACGGTGATGCGACCATCGTTGTTACGACCGCCATTCTTGGCCTTCTTCTCCAGCAACGCCTTATGCGGCGCGCCTTTGTGCAGGTCCGGCGTCTTCACCGTGGTGACGAAGCGGCGACCAGCGGAGGTCGGTTTGGATTTCAACAGAGCCATGGCTATGTCTTCCGCGAATCTTCAGTAAGTCCGACGAGGGCTGTTAGCCCGCCGCCCCGAATTCGATGTCCTGACCTTCGGCCAGACGCACGTACGCTTTCTTCCAGTCGCTACGCTTACCGTGGCGCTGGCCGAATCGCTTGTTCTTGCCCTTGACGTTGGCCACGGTCACGTTATCCACCTTGACCTGGAACATGGCCTCAACCGCAGCCTTGACGTCGGTCTTGGTGGCATCGTTCGCGACCTTGAACACGACCTGGTTGCCAGTATCACCGACCATGGTCGATTTCTCGGACACGTGCGGACCGAGCAGAACCTTGTAGAGACGATCGTTCATTGCAGTGCCTCCTCGACCTTGCGCAGCGCATCGACGGTCACCACGACCTTGTCGGCACCGACCAGCGAAGCGGGATCCACGGACGCGACGTCCATCACAAACACGTTCGGGATGTTGCGGGTCGCGAGGAAGGTGTTTTCATCCACCTCGGAAGCGACAACTATTCCCTTATCGAGACCCAGCGCCGCCAACTTGACGATCGCCTCCTTGGTCTTCGGCGAACCCGTAGCGAAGCTCTCGACCACCACCAGACGATCCTGACGAGCAAGCTCGGACCAGATCGAACGCAGCGCGGCGCGATACATCTTGCGGTTCACCTTTTTGGAATGATCACGCGGAGTGGCCGCGAAGGTCACACCGCCGCCTTTCCACAGCGGGCTGCGAATCGTACCAGCACGCGCCCGACCAGTACCCTTTTGACGGAACGGCTTCGCCCCGCCACCGGAAACCTGGGAGCGGGTTTTCTGCGCCTTGGTGCCGGCACGCGCCGCAGCCATATAGGACACGACAACCTGATGCACCAGGGTTTCGTTGAAATCGACTCCAAACACGCCGTCAGCGAACTCGACCGCGGAGCTGGAACCCTGAACGTTCATCTGCATGACAGTTCTACCCCTTAAGCCTTCACAGAGGCCTTAACCGTGACCCGTCCGCCTTTCGGCCCCGGCACAGCACCCTTGACAAGCAGCAGGTTACGCTCGGCGTCGACGCGAACCACTTCCAGGTTCTGCGCGGTCCGACGCACATTACCCAGATGACCCGCCATCTTCTTACCCTTGAACACGCGACCCGGGGTCTGGTTCTGACCGATGGAACCCGGCGCGCGATGAGACAGCGAGTTGCCGTGTGTCGCATCCTGGGTGCGGAAGTGATGACGCTTCACACCGCCCTGGAAGCCCTTGCCGATGGTCACGCCAGCGACGTCGACCATCTGGCCGACCGCGAACCGCTCGACAGTGAACTCCGCCCCCGCCGCGACGCCGTCCAGTTCGGACTCGTCAACACGGGATTCCCACAGCCCGAATCCAGCCTCGACGCCATGCTTGGCGAAATGACCAGCCTCAGGCTTGTTGACGCGACTGGCCTTCTTACTGCCAGCAGTCATCTGCAGCGCGCTGTACCCATCGCTGGCCACAGTCTTGATCTGCGCAACGCGGTTCGCAGGCATCTCGATCACGGTCACCGGGACAGAAGCACCGTCTTCGGTGAACACGCGAGTCATGCCGCGTTTATGTCCAACCAATGCAATAGTCATTGCTCATAACCCTCAAGCGCGCTCACGCGTTGCCGTTTCCGTTGCCTTCATCTGGCAACTTTTCGCTGTAATTCTGCGAACAACGGCCCGGCACAACTCTTCAAAGCCGTGCCGGGCCGCGAAAGCCGCGCACTATAACACAAAGTTTTCTTGTGTGGTTGAAAAGATCGATGTGGATATTTTCAACACAGTGGAACGCGACCTTCGATCGCATTCCATAACCCGCCGCCCCGTCCGCAACGAACGGCGCATGAAGCCCCGGGACCGTGGTCAGGTAGCCTCACCCGCCCCCAGCCACCGTGGGATCCAGCAAGCGGAATCAGGTCAACTTGATCTGAACATCGACACCGGCCGCCAGATCGAGCTTCATCAGCGCGTCGACGGTCTTGTCGGTCGGATCCATGATGTCCATCAGGCGCTTGTGGGTGCGGATCTCGTACTGGTCACGCGCGTCCTTGTTGACGTGCGGGGAGATCAGCACGGTAAAACGCTCGTGCTTGGTCGGCAGCGGGATCGGGCCAACGACCTGGGCGCCGGTGCGCTTGGCGGTCTCGACGATCTCGCGGGCGGAACGATCGATCAAACGATGATCGAAGGCCTTGAGGCGGATACGGATTCTCTGGCTGGACATGTCGTTGGGTCCTATTACTCGATGATCTTGGAGACGACGCCGGCGCCGACGGTGCGGCCACCTTCGCGTACCGCGAAGCGCAGGCCTTCTTCCATCGCGATCGGCGCGATCAGGCTGACGACAAACTTGATGTTGTCGCCCGGCATGACCATTTCCACACCTTCCGGCAGGTCCACCGCGCCGGTGACGTCGGTCGTCCGGAAGTAGAACTGCGGACGGTAGCCCTTGAAGAACGGGGTGTGTCGACCGCCTTCTTCCTTGGTCAGCACGTACACTTCCGCTTCAAACTTGGTGTGCGGCTTGATGGAGCCCGGCTTGCACAGCACCTGGCCGCGCTCGACGTCTTCACGCTTGGTGCCGCGCAGCAGCACGCCGACGTTGTCGCCCGCGCGTCCTTCGTCGAGCAGCTTGCGGAACATTTCGACACCCGTGCAGGTGCTCTTGCTGGTGTTCCGGATGCCGACGATTTCGATTTCTTCGCCGACCTTGATGATGCCGCGCTCGATACGACCGGTCACGACCGTGCCACGACCCGAAATCGAGAACACGTCTTCGATCGGCATCAGGAACGGCTTGTCGGTGTCGCGCTCCGGTTCCGGGATGTAGCTGTCGAGGGCTTCGACCAGCTTGACGATCGCCGGCACGCCGATGTCGCTCTGGTCGCCTTCCAGCGCCTTCAGCGCGGAGCCGATCACGATCGGGGTGTCGTCGCCCGGGAATTCGTACATCGACAGCAGGTCGCGAATTTCCATCTCGACCAGTTCGAGCAGCTCGGCGTCGTCGACCATGTCCGCCTTGTTCATGAACACGACGATGTACGGAACACCGACCTGACGCGCCAGCAGGATGTGCTCGCGGGTCTGCGGCATCGGACCGTCCGCCGCCGACACCACCAGAATCGCGCCGTCCATCTGCGCCGCTCCGGTGATCATGTTCTTCACGTAGTCCGCGTGCCCGGGGCAGTCGACGTGCGCGTAGTGACGGGCCGGGGACTCATATTCCACGTGCGCGGTCGCGATCGTGATGCCACGCTCGCGCTCTTCCGGCGCCGCGTCGATCTGGTCGTATCCCTTGAACTCGCCACCAAACGCTTCCGCACCAACCTTCGTCAGCGCCGCCGTCAGGGTGGTCTTGCCATGGTCAACGTGACCAATCGTGCCGACGTTTACGTGCGGCTTCTTACGCTCAAACTTTGCTTTGGACACAGCTCTCTACCTCAGTAATCGAAGCGTGAAACCACACGCGGAAACAATGAATCAGGAAACCTTCTGCACGATCGCGTCGGAGACGCTGGCAGGCGCTTCCTTGTAACTGTGGAACTCCATGGAATAGGTCGCACGGCCCTGGGTCGCGGAGCGCAGATCGGTCGCATAGCCGAACATCTCGGCCAGCGGCACATCGGCTCGCACGATCTTGCCATTGGCGGCATCTTCCATGCCCTGGACCATGCCGCGACGGCGATTCAGGTCGCCCATCACGTCGCCCATGTAATCCTCCGGCGTCACCACCTCGACCTTCATGATCGGTTCGAGCAACACCGGATTGGCCTTCGTGGCGCCCTCGCGGAAGCCCATCGAGCCAGCAATCTTGAACGCCAACTCCGAGGAATCGACGTCGTGATAGGAACCGTCGAACAACGTGACCTTCACGTCGACGACCGGAAAACCGGCCAACACGCCGTTCTCCATCTGCTCCTGGACACCCTTGTCGACCGCCGGAATGTACTCGCGAGGAACGGTGCCACCGACGATGCCGTTGACGAACTCGTACCCCGCGCCCTCTTCCCGCGGCTCCAGCTTCAGCCAGACATGGCCGTACTGACCACGTCCGCCGGACTGACGCACAAACTTGCCTTCGACCTCGACCGCCTTGCGGATCGCCTCGCGATAGGCGACCTGCGGCTTGCCGACGTTGGCCTCGACCTTGAACTCGCGGCGCATGCGATCGACGATGATGTCGAGATGCAGCTCGCCCATGCCAGAGATGATCGTCTGGCCGGACTCTTCATCCGTATGCACGCGAAACGACGGGTCTTCCTGCGCCAGCTTGGACAGCGCGATGCCCATCTTTTCCTGGTCCGCCTTGGTTTTCGGCTCGACAGCCACCGAGATGACCGGCTCCGGAAAATCCATGCGCTCCAGGATGATCGGCTGATTGACGTCACACAGCGTGTCGCCGGTGGTGACATCCTTCAGACCGACCGCCGCAGCGATATCACCCGCGCGGACTTCCTTGATCTCTTCCCGCGAGTTGGCATGCATCTGCACGATTCGCCCGACCCGCTCCTTCTTGCCCTTGACCGAATTCAGGATCTGGTCGCCGGACTTGAGCACGCCGGAGTACACGCGGAAGAAGGTCAGCGTACCGACAAAGGGGTCAGTCGCGATCTTGAACGCCAGGGAGGAGAACGGCTCATCGTCGGACGAATGACGCTCCGCCTCACTCTCATGGGAATCATCAAGAAACCCCTTGATCGCCGGCACATCGACCGGTGACGGCATGTAGCGGACGATCGCATCCAGCATCGCCTGCACACCCTTGTTCTTGAACGCGGACCCGCACAGCGCCGGCACGATCTCGTTCGCGACGGTGCGCGCGCGGAGACCGGCGATGATATCGACCTCATCCAGCTCGCCCGACTCGAGGTACTTTTCCATCAGTTCCTCATTGGCCTCGGCGGCGGCCTCGATCATCTGCTCGCGGTACTTGCGGCACTGATCCAGCATTGCCGGATCGATATCGTGCGCGTCATAACGCGTGCCCTGGGTCTCATCGTCCCAATAGATCGCCTTCATGCGAATCAGGTCGACGACACCCTCGAACGTCTCCTCCGCACCGATCGGCAGCTGAATGGGCACCGGGGTCGCCCCCAGGCGCTCCTTCATCTGCTTCACGACGCGCAGAAAGTTCGCCCCGGCACGGTCCATCTTGTTGACGAACGCCATGCGCGGGACGTTGTACTTGTTGGCCTGACGCCAAACGGTCTCGGACTGCGGCTCAACCCCACCGACGGCACAGAAGACGGCGACCGCGCCGTCGAGCACACGCAAGGAGCGCTCAACCTCGATCGTGAAATCGACGTGCCCCGGAGTGTCGATGATGTTGATGCGGTGCTTGTCCCAGTCACCGTCCATTCCCTGCCAGAAGCAGGTCGTCGCGGCCGACGTGATCGTGATGCCGCGCTCCTGCTCCTGTTCCATCCAGTCCATGATGGCCGCGCCGTCATGCACCTCACCGATCTTGTGCGAAATCCCGGTATAGAACAGGACCCGCTCAGTCGTGGTGGTCTTGCCCGCATCGATGTGCGCCATGATCCCGACATTGCGGTAGCGCTCGATGGGCGTGGTGCGAGGCACGGAAATATTCCTGATTCACGCGCGACCGCTATTACCAGCGGTAATGCGAGAAAGCCTTGTTGGCTTCCGCCATGCGATGCACGTCTTCGCGCTTCTTGACCGCGGCGCCACGCTTCTCGGCGGCATCGAGC
Organism: Gammaproteobacteria bacterium; assembly: GCA_024234895.1. Taxonomy (GTDB): domain Bacteria; phylum Pseudomonadota; class Gammaproteobacteria; order JACKNK01; family JACKNK01; genus JACKNK01. The sequence goes on along the minus strand of JACKNJ010000003.1, from coordinate 233,583 downwards.
AGCTCGTTGGCGAGACGACGAGCCATGGACTTGTCGCTCCGCTTGCGGGCGGCATCGATGGTCCAGCGCATGGCCAGCGCACTGCGACGGGCCGGGCGGACCTCGACCGGAACCTGATAGGTCGCACCACCGACACGACGAGACTTGACCTCGACCGACGGCGCAACGTTTTCGAGCGCGCGCTCGACCAGATCCAGCGGGTTGGACTCGCCCTTGTCGGCGATGAAATCCATGGCGGCGTAAAGGGTGCGCTCGGCGACCGATTTCTTGCCGCTGACCATCAGCATGTTGACAAACTTGGCCAGCTTTTCAGACCCGAACTTCGGGTCCGGCAGGACGATACGCTTCGGAACTTCTCTTCTTCTGGGCATTGCCTTAACTCACTTAAGACTTCGGACGCTTGGCGCCGTACTTGGAACGGGCCTGACGACGCTTGGTCACGCCGGCGGTATCCAGGCTGCCGCGAACGGTGTGGTAACGCACACCCGGCAAGTCCTTGACGCGGCCGCCACGAATCAGGACCACCGAGTGTTCCTGCAGGTTGTGGCCTTCACCACCGATGTAGGAGGTCACCTCGAAGCCGTTGGTCAGACGCACACGCGCGACCTTACGCATCGCCGAGTTCGGCTTCTTCGGGGTGGTGGTATAGACACGGGTGCAGACACCACGGCGCTGCGGGCAGGCCTGCAGAGCGGGGACGTTGCTCTTCGCTTGCTTGCGCGAGCGCGGTTTGCGCACGAGCTGATTGATCGTTGCCATCTATTGGGACTCCGGAACCCATAAATAGGGCTTACAAAACAAACGACAGGCCGGAGGTTATCGGACCTCCGACCTGTCGGGAGCCGGGCATTCTATGGAAGCCGCCCGACGGGTGTCAAGGCAGGGAATCGTTACCCGTAACGACCATTCAGTCGTCGGACATGTCCTCGCCTGCGATTTCGGACACATCCTCGGCGAGCAGCTCGCCGACCATGATGTCCATTGAGTCGTCCGCGCCGATATCCCGACCACTCTCCTGCCGCTTGCGGTGGCGCTCGGCGTGGTAGGCGTAGCCGGTGCCGGCCGGGATGAGCCGACCGACGATGACGTTCTCCTTCAGGCCGCGCAGATCGTCCTTGCCGCCGCGCACCGACGCCTCGGTCAGCACACGGGTGGTTTCCTGGAACGACGCCGCCGAAATGAAGGATTCGGTAGCCAGCGAGGCCTTGGTGATACCCAGCAGGATGTTGTCGATGATCGCCGGCATCTTGCCGTCCGCGTGCATCCGTTCGTTCTCGTCGAGCACGCGGGAGCGATCCAGTTGCTCACCCTTCAGGAAGCGGGTGTCGCCCTGGTCGGCAATTTCCACCTTGCGCAACATCTGGCGAATGATCACCTCGATGTGCTTGTCGTTGATCTTCACGCCCTGCAGACGGTAGACGTCCTGGATCTCCTTGATCAGGTAGTCAGCCAGCGCGGTGACACCACGCACACGGACGATGTCGTGCGGGTTCAGCTCACCGTCGCAGATCGTCTCGCCGCGCTCGACGTGCTCGCCTTCGAACACGTTGACGTGACGCCACTTCGGAATCAGCTCCTCATAGGTCTCGCCATTCGGCTCGGTGATGACCAGACGCTGCTTGCCCTTGGTCTCCTTGCCGAAACCGACGGTGCCGGAACGCTCCGCCAGGATCGCGGGATCCTTCGGCTTGCGCGCCTCGAACAGGTCGGCGACGCGCGGCAGACCGCCGGTGATGTCGCGGGTCTTGGAGGATTCCTGCGGGATGCGCGCGAGCACCTCACCGACCTTGGCGGTGGCGCCGTCGGTGACGGTGACGACCGCGCCCGATGGCAGGAAGTACTGCGCCGGGATATCGGTACCCGGAATCATCAGCGGCTCGCCCTTCTCGTCGACCATGCGGATCATCGGACGCAGATCCTTGCCGCTGCTGCCGCGCTGTTTCGGATCGGTAACCACCAGGCGCTTCAAGCCGGTGACTTCGTCGGCCTGAGCCTCGACCGACACGCCATCGACGAATTCGCTGAACTGGATCGTGCCTTCCTGCTCGGTGATGACCGGGTGAGTGAACGGATCCCAGTTGGCGACGATCTGGCCGCCATTGACCGCGGCGCCGTCGTCAACGCTGATCACCGCACCATAAGGCACCTTGTAGCGTTCCTTCTCACGACCGTGCTCATCGTGGATGGACAGCTCGCCGGAACGGGAGACGGCAACGTTGTTGCCGTTTTCCTGCTTGATCAGCTTGATGTTCAGCAGGCGCACGGTACCGCCAGCCTTGACCTCGATGCTGTTGACCGCGGCGGCGCGCGACGCGGCACCACCGATGTGGAAGGTACGCATGGTCAGCTGGGTGCCCGGCTCACCGATGGACTGCGCGGCCATGACGCCCACCGCCTCACCGATGTTGACCTTGTGTCCGCGCGCGAGGTCGCGGCCATAGCAGCTCGCGCAGACGCCGTAGCGGGTCTCGCAGGAGATCGCGGAACGAACCTTGATCGTATCGATGCTCATCTCTTCGAGACGATCGACCCAGTCCTCGTCGAGCAGCGTGCCGGCCTCGACCGCGATCTCGTCGGTGCCCGGCTTGAACGCAGTCTCGGCCACCACGCGACCCAGGACGCGCTCACGCAGCGGCTCGACCACGTCGCCGCCTTCGACCAGCGGGGTCATCCACAGACCCTCGCTGGTGCCGCAGTCATCCTCGGTGATGACCAGATCCTGCGCGACGTCAACCAGACGACGGGTCAGGTAACCGGAGTTCGCGGTCTTCAGCGCGGTGTCCGCGAGGCCCTTACGAGCGCCGTGGGTGGAGATGAAGTACTGCAGAACGTCCAGACCCTCGCGGAAGTTCGCGGTGATCGGCGTTTCGATGATGGAGCCGTCCGGCTTGGCCATCAGGCCGCGCATGCCGGAGAGCTGACGGATCTGGGCGGCGGAACCGCGCGCGCCGGAGTCGGCCATCATGTAGATGGAATTGAACGACTCCTGCTCCTCGTCCTCGCCATCGCGGTTCTTGACGGTTTCCTTGCCGAGCTTGCCCATCATGGCCTTGGCGACCTGATCGTTGGTGTGCGACCAGATATCGACGACCTTGTTGTAGCGCTCGCCGTTGGTAACCAGACCGGAGGAATACTGCGACTCGATCTCCTTCACCTCGGCTTCGGCCTTGGCGATGATCGCGGCCTTCTCTTCCGGCACGACCATGTCGTCGACCCCGATCGAGATACCGGCCTTGGTCGCGTAGGCGAAGCCGGTGTACATGACCTGGTCGGCAAAGACGACGGTGTCCTTCAGGCCGAGGCGACGGTAGCAGGCGTTGATCAGCGCGGAGATCTTCTTCTTGGTCATCGCCTGATTCATCATCTCGAACGGCAGGCCTGCCGGCAGGATGGTGGACAGCAGGGCGCGACCGACGGTGGTGTCGTAGCGGGTGATCTTCTCGGCGCCGAGGGTGCCGTCCTCGTTGAGTCCGGTCTCCTTGATACGCACCTTCACGCGCGCCTGCAGGGCCGCGTTGCCGGTCTCGTAGGCACGACGCACCTCATCGACATCGGCGAACACCATGCCCTCGCCCTTGGCGTTCACCGCCGAGCGGGTCATGTAGTACAGGCCCAGGACGACGTCCTGCGACGGCACGATGATCGGCTCGCCGTTGGCCGGCGACAGGATGTTGTTGGTCGACATCATCAGCGCGCGCGCTTCCAGCTGGGCTTCCAGCGACAGCGGCACGTGCACGGCCATCTGGTCGCCGTCGAAGTCGGCGTTGAACGCGGTGCAGACCAGCGGATGCAGGTTGATCGCCTTTCCCTCGATCAGCACCGGCTCGAAGGCCTGGATGCCGAGGCGGTGCAAGGTCGGAGCGCGGTTCAGCATGACCGGATGCTCGCGGATCACCTCTTCGAGGATGTCCCACACCTCCGCGCCTTCGCGCTCGACCATCTTCTTGGCGGCCTTGATCGTGGTCGCCATACCGCGAAGTTGCAGCTTGGAGAAGATGAACGGCTTGAACAGCTCCAGCGCCATCTTCTTCGGCAGACCGCACTGGTGCAGACGCAGCGACGGACCGACCACGATGACCGAACGGCCCGAGTAATCGACGCGCTTGCCGAGCAGGTTCTGACGGAAGCGACCCTGCTTGCCCTTGATCATGTCGGCCAGGGACTTCAGCGGGCGCTTGTTGGTGCCGGTGATGGCCCGACCGCGACGACCGTTGTCGAGCAGAGCGTCGACCGCCTCCTGCAGCATGCGCTTCTCGTTGCGCACGATGATGTCGGGCGCGTTAAGTTCAAGCAGACGCTTCAGGCGGTTGTTGCGGTTGATGACGCGGCGGTACAGGTCGTTCAGATCGGAGGTCGCGAAACGACCACCGTCGAGCGGGACCAGCGGGCGCAGATCCGGCGGCAGCACCGGCAGCACGGTCATGACCATCCACTCCGGCTTGTTGCCGGATTCGAGGAAGGACTCGATCAGCTTGAGGCGCTTGGTCAGTCGCTTGAGCTTGGTCTCGGAACCGGTGGAGGCGATCTCCTCACGCAGCGAGACCGCGGTCTTGGGCAGATCCAGCGACTTCAGCAGCTCGAACACGGCCTCGGCACCCATGCGGGCGTCGAACTCGTCACCGAACTGTTCGATGGCTTCCAGGTAACCGTCGTCGGTCAGCAGCTGGCCGCGCTCCAGGCCCGGGATCATGCCCGGATCGATGACCACGAAGGCCTCGAAATAAAGGATGCGCTCGATGTCGCGCAGGGTCATGTCGAGCAGCAGGCCGATGCGGGACGGCAGCGACTTCAGGTACCAGATGTGCGCGACCGGCGAGGCCAGGTCGATGTGGCCCATGCGCTCACGACGCACCTTGGCCAGCGTCACCTCGACGCCGCACTTCTCGCAGACCACACCGCGGTGCTTCAAGCGCTTGTACTTGCCGCACAGGCACTCGTAGTCCTTCACCGGGCCGAAGATCTTGGCGCAGAACAGGCCATCGCGCTCCGGCTTGAAGGTGCGGTAGTTGATGGTCTCCGGCTTCTTGACCTCGCCGAAGGACCAGCTGCGGATCATGTCCGGCGAGGCCAGACCGATCTTGATTGAATCGAAATCTTCAACGGGGCCCTGCTGCTTGAACAGGTTGAGGAGGTCTTTCACTTGGCTTCTCCCAATGAGTCAGCGTCTGCGTTCGTAGTGACTTGCGTTAAGCGTCTGCGAACGAGGCCCTAGTCGCTTTCCATGTCGATATTGATGGCCAGAGAACGGATCTCCTTGACCAGCACGTTGAAGGATTCCGGCATGCCGGCCTCCATGCGGTGGTCGCCATCGACGATGTTCTTGTACATCTTGTTGCGGCCGGTGACGTCGTCGGACTTCACGGTCAGCATCTCCTGCAGGGTGTAGGCGGCGCCGTAGGCTTCCAGCGCCCAGACCTCCATCTCACCGAAGCGCTGACCGCCGAACTGCGCCTTGCCGCCCAGCGGCTGCTGGGTGACGAGCGAGTACGGGCCGGTCGAACGGGCGTGCATCTTGTCGTCGACCAGGTGGTTCAGCTTGAGCATGTACATGTAACCGACCGTGGTCATGCGCTCGAACAGCTGGCCGGTGCGCCCGTCGGTCAACTGGCTCTGGCCGTGCTCTTCGTAGCCCGCCAGCTTCAGCAGGGCCTTGATCTCGGCCTCGGAGGCACCGTCGAACACCGGCGTGCCCATCGGCACGCCGCCACGCAGGTTGGCCGCCAGTTCCAGCACCTCGTCGTCCGAGAACTGGGACAGATCGACCTGGTTGCCGCCGTCCTGCTTGGCATAGATCTCGGCGATGAAGCCGCGCAGTTCCTCGATCCTGGCCTTGGCGTCGAGCATGCGCCCGATCTGCAGGCCCAGACCCTTGGCGGCCCAACCCAGGTGGGTTTCGAGGATCTGACCGATGTTCATGCGCGAGGGCACGCCGAGCGGGTTCAGCACCACGTCGACCGGGGTGCCGTCTTCCAGATACGGCATGTCCTCGATCGGCACGATGTTGGAGATGACGCCCTTGTTGCCGTGGCGGCCGGCCATCTTGTCGCCCGGCTGGATGCGACGCTTCACGGCCAGGTAGACCTTGACCATCTTCAGCACACCCGGGGCGAGGTCGTCGCCGGCGGTCAGCTTGTCGCGCTTCTTGGCGTAAGCCTGTTCGTAGTCCTCGCGCATCTGCTTGAGCTGAATGCGGATCTTCTCGAGGTCCTCGTTCAGCTGCTCGGTGCGCATGCCGACATCGAACCACTTCTCACGCGGCAGGTCCTGCAGGTAGGTCTTGGTGACCTTGGCGCCCGGCTTGAAGCCGTTCGGGCCGGAATCCGCGATCTTGCCGACCAGCATCTTCTCGATACGGTCGTACATGTCGTTCTCGTGGATGCGCAGCTGCTCGTTCAGGTCCTTGCGAACGCGGGTCAGTTCCGCCTCGTCGATGTCCATCGCGCGCTGGTCCTTGTCGACGCCATCGCGGGTGAACACGCGGACGTCGATGACCGTGCCGTTCATGCCGGACGGCACGCGCAGCGAGGTGTCCTTAACGTCGGAGGCCTTCTCGCCGAAGATCGCGCGCAGCAGCTTCTCTTCCGGGGTCAGCTGGGTCTCGCCCTTCGGGGTGACCTTGCCGACCAGGATGTCGCCAGGGCGCACTTCCGCGCCGATGTGCACGATGCCGGACTCGTCCAGCTTGGCGAGCGCGCTTTCACCGACATTCGGGATGTCGGCGGTGATCTCCTCGGGCCCCAGCTTGGTGTCGCGGGCGACACAGGCCAGTTCCTCGATGTGGATCGTGGTGAAACGATCCTCCTGGACCACACGCTCGGAGACGAGGATGGAGTCCTCGAAGTTGTATCCGTTCCACGGCATGAACGCGACCATCATGTTCTGGCCCAGGGCCAGTTCACCGAGGTCGGTGGAGGGGCCGTCGGCGAGCACGTCGCCGCGCGCGATGACGTCACCCGGCTTCACCAGCGGGCGCTGGTTGATGCAGGTGTTCTGGTTGGAACGGGTGTACTTGGTCAGGTTGTAGATGTCGACGCCGGTCTCGCCCGCCATGGTCTCGTCGTCGTTGACGCGGACCACGATACGGGCGGCATCGACGGAATCGACACTACCGCCGCGACGCGCGACCACGGTGACGCCGGAGTCGGTGGCGACGATGCGCTCGATGCCGGTACCGACCAGCGGCTTGTCGGCGCGCAGGGTCGGCACCGCCTGACGCTGCATGTTGGAACCCATCAGCGCGCGGTTGGCGTCGTCGTGCTCCAGGAACGGAATCAGCGCGGCCGCGACCGACACAATCTGGCGCGGCGACACGTCCATGTACTGGATTTCGGCCGGGCCCTTGAGGGTGAATTCGGACAGGTGACGGCAGGACACCAGCTCGTCGATCAGGGTGCCGTCCTCATCGAGGTTGGCGTTCGCCTGCGCGATCACGTACTGACCTTCCTCGATCGCGGACAGGTAATCGACCTGCGCCGTGACCTTGCCGTTCTCGACCTTGCGGTACGGCGACTCCAGGAAGCCGTACTCGTTGGTGCGCGCGTACACGGCCAGCGAGTTGATCAGACCGATGTTCGGACCTTCCGGGGTCTCGATCGGGCAGACGCGGCCGTAGTGGGTCGGGTGCACGTCGCGGACTTCGAAGCCCGCGCGCTCGCGGGTCAGGCCGCCCGGGCCAAGCGCCGAGACGCGGCGCTTGTGGGTGACTTCGGACAGCGGATTGTTCTGGTCCATGAATTGCGACAGCTGCGAGGAGCCGAAGAATTCCTTGACCGCCGCCGCGACCGGCTTGGCGTTGATCAGTTCCTGCGGGGTCAGACCCTCGGACTCGGCCAGCGACAGACGCTCCTTGACGGCGCGCTCGACACGCACCAGACCGACACGGAACACGTTTTCCGCCATCTCGCCGACCGACCGGATGCGGCGGTTGCCGAGGTGGTCGATGTCGTCGACCACGCCGTTGCCGTTGCGGATGTCGATCAACGTCTTGATCACGTCGAGGATGTCGTCGTTGGACAGGGTGCCTTCGCCGACGATCTCCTCGCGCCCGACGCGACGGTTGAACTTCATGCGACCGACCGCGGACAGGTCGTAGCGGTCCAGCGTGAAGAACAGGTTACCGAACAGGTTCTTGGCCGCATCCGGAGTCGGGGGCTCGCCCGGGCGCATCATGCGGTAGATCTCGACCAGCGCCTCGAGCTCGCTGCCGGTACCGTCGACACGCATGGTCTCGGACACGTACGGGCCGCGATCCAGGTCGTTGGTGTAGAGGGTGTGCACCTCGGTGACCTTGGCCTCGTGGAAGGCTTCGACCATCTCGGCGGAGATCACGTCGTTGGCGCTGGCGATCAGTTCGCCGCTGCTCTTGTCGACGATGTCATGCGCCACGGTCTTGCCGACCAGATAGCTGTCGGGCACCTCGATGTGCTCGAGGCCAGCCGCCTGCAGGGCCTTGATATGGCGCTGGGTCACGCGGCGACCCGTCTCGACGATCACCTCGTCACCGATCTTGATGTCGAAGATCGCGGTCTCGCCGCGCAGACGCTCCGGCACCAGCTCGAGGGTGACGCGATCCTTGGCGATGCGGAAATTATTGGTCTCGAAGAAGATATCGAGCATCTGCGCGTTGTCGTAACCGAGCGCCCGCAGGAAAACGGTGACCGGCAGCTTGCGGCGACGATCGATACGCACGAACAGGTTGTCCTTCGGGTCGAACTCGAAGTCCAGCCACGAGCCGCGATAGGGAATCACGCGCGCGGAGAACAGCAGCTTGCCGGAGGAATGGGTCTTGCCGCGATCATGGTCGAAGAACACGCCCGGGGAACGGTGCAGCTGCGACACGATGACGCGCTCGGTACCGTTGATGATGAACGTGCCGTTCTCGGTCATCAGCGGCAGTTCGCCCATATAGACTTCCTGCTCCTTGATGTCCTTCACGGTCGGGGTGCTGCCGGCGGCTTCCTTGTCATAGATGACCAGGCGCAGCAGCACGCGCAGCGGGGCCGCATAGGTCACGCCACGGATCTGGCATTCCTTGACATCGAACACCGGCTCGCCGAGCCGGTAACTCACGTACTCCAGCGCGGCCGCGCCGGAATAGCTGGTAATCGGGAACACGGAACTGAAGGCCGCGTGCAGACCGATCTCGGTACGCTTGGCCGCGGAGGCATCCTCCTGGAGGAAGCGCCGATAGGAATCCACCTGAATCGCCAACAAATACGGCACGTCCAGAATGGTCGGACGCTTGCCGAAATCCTTACGGATACGTTTTTTCTCGGTGAAGCTGTAGCCCATTGCGATTCCTCAGTCAGCCCTATGGTGACGGTGTCGATCGAGAACGACCGACAAAGCATTCTTCGGCGGCAAAACCGCCCGACATCTTTGCTTCCGGTGGTTCAGACCCCGGAAAACAGGAAAAGGCCGGTGGCGAAATCGCCACCAGCCTCTGCCTTCGACAGCGAACGCGACCGGGTCGCGCCCATCGTCCTGGCGCCGTTCAAGACCGTTCTTACTTGATCTCGACGGCGGCGCCGGCTTCTTCCAGTTCCGCCTTCATCTTGGCGGCTTCGTCCTTGTTGACGCCTTCCTTGACGGTGGCCGGAGCGCTCTCGACCAGATCCTTGGCTTCCTTGAGGCCCAGACCGGTGATGCCACGGACCGCCTTGATGACGGCGACCTTGTTGGCGCCGAAGCTGGTCATGACGACATCGAACTCGGTCTTCTCTTCGACGGCGGCGGCGGCTTCACCGGCAGCCGGGGCAGCGGCCACGGCGACGGCGGCAGCGGAAACGCCAAACTTCTCTTCCATCATGGACACCAGGTCCACGACATCCATGACGCTCATGTTCGCGATCGCGTCGAGGATTTCTTCTTTGCTAACAGCCATTTCAGTACTCCTGAATAGAGGTCTCCGTCGGGCGCCTGATTGAATTGGCGGCAAACCCTCGGGAAAAGTGATTACGAATCAGAGTGCGGGGTTTTACGCGGCCTGTTTCTGGTCGCGAACCGCTGCGATGGTGCGCACCAGTTTCGCGTGAGGTTCGTTCAAGGTGCGGACGAACTTCTCGATCGGCGCCTTCATGACGCCCATCAACATCGCCCGTGCCTGGTCCAGCGTCGGCAGCTTGGCCAGACGGTCGATATCCGCACCGTCATAGACCTGGCCACCCACGGCAACCATCTTCACCTCGAAGGTCTTCAGCGTTTTCGCGAAGTCCTTGATCACGCGACCGGCGGAACCTGGATCGTCCTGAGAGAACACCAGCAGCAACGGTCCAACCAGACCCTCGTTCATGCATGCGAAGTCAGTGCCTTCGAACGCACGACGTGCGAGGGTGTTTTTCACCACGCGAACGTAGACATTCTCCTTGCGCGCCATGACGCGAAGGTTGGTCAACTGTCCGACGGTGAGGCCACGATACTCCGCCGCAACGGCCGCCAGCGCCTTGGATGCCACATCGGACACCTCCGCGACGACGGCCTTTTTCTGCTCCAGAGTCAGTGCCATTTTCAGCCTCCTGAGCGCCATCCCCGGTCCCCCGGTTCCAGTCACTCGGCTTTAGGTTCACTTATCCAATCAGCCAAAGCCGATCGGGGTTAGTGACGGTGACCTCCAGCAAATGCCGTGCGGTAACACCATCTGCGCAGGCCGGTGACGATTCGCATCGCCGCCAATTAGACTCCGCCGCCCTCAATCAGGGATCCGGAGCACCTGCGGTCTTTGACGCCACCCGGTTGAACCGGGTACCGCAAAGTCGGTTGCCACCTGACGCCGTTCAAAACGGCGCCAGGCAGCGGATACAACGAATACAACGAATACAACGAGTCAGAACGGGCGGATTACAGATCCAGCGAGCTCGGATCGACCATCACGCCAGCACCCATCGTCGAAGAAACGGTGATCTTCTTGAAATAGACGCCCTTGGCGGCGCTCGGCTTCATCTTCTTCAGATCAGCCAGCACGGCGTTCAGGTTTTCCACCAGCTTGCCGGCCTCGAAATCGAGCTTGCCGATCGTGCAGTGGATGATGCCGGCCTTGTCCGTACGGAAACGCACCTGGCCCGCCTTCGCGTTCTTGACCGCGCCGGCGACGTCGGTGGTCACGGTACCGACCTTCGGGTTCGGCATAAGGCCGCGCGGACCGAGGATCTGACCGAGCTGGCCGACGACACGCATGGCGTCAGGGGTCGCGATGACGACATCGAAATCCATCTTGCCCGCCTTAACATCGGCGGCGAGATCGTCCATGCCGATGATGTCGGCGCCGGCGGCCTTGGCGGCCTCGGCGTTCGCGCCCTGGGTGAACACGGCGACACGAACGCTCTTGCCGGTGCCGTTCGGCAGCACGGTGGAGCCACGCACGACCTGATCGGACTTGCGCGGATCAACGCCCAGATTGACGGCGACATCGACCGATTCGGCGAACTTCGCGCGCGGCAGGTCCTGCAACAGCGCGAGGGCATCGTTGATGGCGAGGGACATGCCCGGGGTGACGCGTGCGGCGATCGCCTTCGCCTTCTTGCTCAGCTTGGCCATGATCAACCCTCCTCGACTTCGAGACCCATCGCACGGGCGCTACCGGCAATAGTGCGCACCGCGGCGTCAAGATCGGCAGCCGTCAGATCCGGCTCCTTCATCTTGGCGATATCTTCCAACTGCGAGCGCGTGACCTTGCCCACCTTGTTGGTGTTCGGACGCGGGCTGCCGGAGGTGATACCAGCCGCCTTCTTGAGCAGGAACGAGGCCGGCGGAGTCTTGGTGATGAACGTGAAGCTGCGATCTTCGTAGACCGTGATCACGACCGGAACCGGCATGCCCTTCTCGAGACTCTGCGTCTGCGCGTTGAAGGTCTTGCAGAATTCCATGATGTTGACGCCGTGCTGACCCAGCGCGGGGCCGATCGGCGGACTCGGGTTGGCCTCTTGGGCCTTGACCTGCAGCTTGATGTAGCCGCGTACTTTCTTAGCCATGATTTACTCCAAGTGGGTACTAGCGCCTTACCGGCTCCCCATGACCAGCGGAGAACATCCCCGCCTCGACAAACCGGTCAGCCCTTCTCGACCTGACCGAACTCCAGTTCCACGGGTGTGGAACGACCAAAGATCAACACCGCGACGCGCAGCCGATTCTTGTCGTAATTGACTTCTTCGACCACGCCATTGAAATCGTTGAACGGGCCATCGGTGACGCGTACGACCTCGCCCGGCTCGAACAGCACCTTCGGACGCGGTTTGTCGACACCATCCTGCACGCGCTGCAATATCTGATCGGCTTCCTTCTGCGTGATCGGGGCCGGTCGATCGCTGGTACCGCCGATAAACCCCATGACCCGGGGCGTATCCTTGACCAGGTGCCAGCTCTCGTCGGTCATCTCCATATTGACGAGGACATAGCCGGGGAAAAACTTCCGCTCGGACTTGCGCTTCTGACCATCACGCATCTCGACCACTTCCTCGGTCGGGACCAGGATGTCGCCGAACAGGTCCTCCATGCCGGCGCGCTTCACGCCTTCCAGCAACGAGCGCTGAACCTGATGCTCAAAGCCGGAATACGCATGCACGACGTACCAACGCTTGGCCATCGATCAACCTCCCTGACCGGTCAACAACTTGACCGCCCACAGCAAAAACATGTCGAGAAGCCACAGGAGGATGCCGGTGATCAGCACCATGACCACCACAGCCAGCGTGGTCTGCAGGGTTTCCTGGCGTGTCGGCCAGACCACCTTGCGTACTTCGGTCCGGGAATCCTGCATGAACGCCCAAGCCTGACCGCCAACAGTCGTGGTGACCGCGAGCCAGCCGGCAAGGCCAAATGCCACAAGCACCAGCACCACGCGCACGACCATCGGCTGCGCTGCGAAGTGATAGAACCCGAAGATTCCACCAATCAGCAGCGCCGCGACGCCCGCCCACTTGGCGTAATCGAGGGGCGAACCGCCTGCTTCACTGACGTTGTTACTCATCTGAATTCGGCTCGTTCATCGTTCCGGAAACACCCGCGCAAGCTGCGAGCCTGCGGCGCGATACCGGGATAAACCCCGCGCAACGCGCGAGGCTGTACATAACAAAACCAGGGAGGCGTAGCTAAGTCCGCCCCCCTGGTGGGAATGGCAGGCCAGGAGGGAATCGAACCCCCAACCTGCGGTTTTGGAGACCGCCGCTCTGCCAATTGAGCTACTGGCCTAATGACGACTGACCCGGGCAGAGCCCGGGTCAGCCGCACATCTTACACACGCCGGGCGTGTGCTTTCAAGAACGATCGATTACTCGATGATCTTGGAGACGACGCCGGCGCCGACGGTGCGACCACCTTCGCGTACCGCGAAGCGCAGGCCTTCTTCCATCGCGATCGGCGCGATCAGGCTGACGACAAACTTGATGTTGTCGCCCGGCATGACCATTTCCACACCTTCCGGCAGGTCCACCGCGCCGGTGACGTCGGTCGTCCGGAAGTAGAACTGCGGACGGTAGCCCTTGAAGAACGGGGTGTGTCGACCGCCTTCTTCCTTGGTCAGCACGTACACTTCCGCTTCAAACTTGGTGTGCGGCTTGATGGAGCCCGGCTTGCACAGCACCTGGCCGCGCTCGACGTCTTCACGCTTGGTGCCGCGCAGCAGCACGCCGACGTTGTCGCCCGCGCGTCCTTCGTCGAGCAGCTTGCGGAACATTTCGACACCCGTGCAGGTGCTCTTGCTGGTGTTCCGGATGCCGACGATTTCGATTTCTTCGCCGACCTTGATGATGCCGCGCTCGATACGACCGGTCACGACCGTGCCACGACCCGAAATCGAGAACACGTCTTCGATCGGCATCAGGAACGGCTTGTCGGTGTCGCGCTCCGGTTCCGGGATGTAGCTGTCGAGGGCTTCGACCAGCTTGACGATCGCCGGCACGCCGATGTCGCTCTGGTCGCCTTCCAGCGCCTTCAGCGCGGAGCCGATCACGATCGGGGTGTCGTCGCCCGGGAATTCGTACATCGACAGCAGGTCGCGAATTTCCATCTCGACCAGTTCGAGCAGCTCGGCGTCGTCGACCATGTCCGCCTTGTTCATGAACACGACGATGTACGGAACACCGACCTGACGCGCCAGCAGGATGTGCTCGCGGGTCTGCGGCATCGGGCCGTCCGCCGCCGACACCACCAGGATCGCGCCGTCCATCTGCGCCGCTCCGGTGATCATGTTCTTCACGTAGTCCGCGTGCCCGGGGCAGTCGACGTGCGCGTAGTGACGGGCCGGGGACTCGTATTCCACGTGCGCGGTCGCGATCGTGATGCCACGCTCGCGCTCTTCCGGCGCCGCGTCGATCTGGTCGTATCCCTTGAACTCGCCACCAAACGCTTCCGCGCCAACCTTCGTCAGCGCCGCCGTCAGGGTGGTCTTGCCATGGTCAACGTGACCAATCGTGCCGACGTTTACGTGCGGCTTCTTACGCTCGAACTTTGCCTTCGACATGAAGTTTGTCCCCCGGTTGTCGCGACCACTTCAGGCCGCCGTTACTTGGCTCAAGGTTGAATTGACGCATCACGCGCCGCTGAACAACAGAAGACGACCGACCAGCCATGCCGATCGATCGTCCGCATATGGAGCCCATAACCAGATTCGAACTGGTGACCTCTTCCTTACCAAGGAAGTGCTCTACCGACTGAGCTATATGGGCAAAACCGTTTTTAAGTGGAGCGGGTGATGGGAATCGAACCCACGTAGTCAGCTTGGAAGGCTGAAGTTCTACCATTGAACTACACCCGCCTTGTTCTTAAGCCTGCTTCCGTGAGCACCCAACACCTGCCGATCCCGCTTTGAAGGAGCCGCCAGGTGTCGGCGCTCAACTTCGAGCCGCGCGATCCGAGCTCGATAACAGCAACAATTCTTTGGTGGAGGGGGGAGGATTCGAACCTCCGAAGGCGGAGCCGTCAGATTTACAGTCTGATCCCTTTGGCCACTCGGGAACCCCTCCGGGAAGCCGGCTATTTTGCTTACGCGCCATAAGAGTGTCAACCGGCTTGAGCTTCACCAAGCACCGCTCCGGGCGGACGCCGGTAAACAGCCGAATCGGGCGGCGATGCTATGCTCGGCAGCCATCCTCAGCAAGCCCCTGTGCGGGCGTAACCCGGTCCGGGATAGCGTATGAAACAGTCAGAAAACGGCAGTGTTCTGGTCACCGGCGGCGCCGGGTACATCGGCAGCCACGTGGCACGGATGCTGACCGCGAACGGCGAACGCGTCATCGTGCTGGACAACCTCAGCAAAGGCTTCCGCGAAGCGGTTCTCGACGCGGAACTGGTCGTCGGCGACGTCGGCGATCACGAACTGGTGTCGGAGCTGCTCGCCGACCACGATGTGCGCGCGGTGATGCACTTTGCCGCCCACACCGTGGTGCCCGAATCGGTGTCCAACCCGCTCAAGTACTACCGCAACAACACCTGCGGGACGCGCAGCCTGCTGGAATGCTGTGAACGCGGCGGCGTCCGCCACGTGGTGTTCTCGTCCACCGCCGCCGTCTACGGCATGCCCGCGAACGGCATCGCCAGCGAAGATTCGCCGACCGCGCCGATCAACGCCTATGGCACCAGCAAGCTGATGTCCGAATGGATGCTGCGCGATCTCGCCGCCGCTTCGGGCCTGACCTACACCGCGCTGCGCTATTTCAATGTCGCGGGCACCGACCCGGAGGGCCGCATCGGCCAGTCCACGCCAGGCGCGACCCTGCTGACCAAGGTTGCCTGCGAGGTCGCCACCGGCAAGCGCGACAAGATCATGATCTTCGGAACCGATTACGACACCCCGGACGGCACCGGCGTACGCGATTACATCCACGTCGACGACCTCGCGGATGCCCACGTCAAGGCGCTGGAATACATGCGCCGGGGCGGCGAATCCGTGACGCTGAACTGCGGTTACGGGCACGGCTACAGCGTGCGCGAACTGATCGCGGCGGTCGAACGCGCCAATGACGGAGTCCGGCTGAATGTCGAAGAGGCGCCCCGCCGCGCTGGCGACCCGCCGAGCCTGATCGCCAAGGCCGAGCGCATCCGCGACGTGCTGGGCTGGCAGCCGCGTCACGACGATCTCGACTTCATCGTCGGCACCGCGCTGCAATGGGAACGCAACAACGACTGGCGCCACCCCAGCGAGGCCTGACACGCAGGCCGTCGACGCTCAGTTGATCGGCTCGGGGAAGGCGATCACGGCGCGGATGTCATTCACCGCCGCCGCGTACATCAACAACCGTTCGATACCCAGCGCCACCCCGGCGCAAGCCGGCATGCCCGCGCACAACGCGGCCAGAAAGCGCTCATCGACCGGCATTTCCGGCAAGCCCATGCCCACGCGTTTCCCGTTGTCCTGCTCGAAGCGCGCACGCTGCTCACCCGCATCCACCAGTTCGTGGAAGCCGTTGGCCAGTTCCACACCATCGAGATAGACCTCGAAGCGCTCCGCGACCGGAAACTCGTCATCGCGAACGCGCGCCAGCGCCGCCTGACTGGCCGGATAGTCGTAGATGAAGGTGAAACGCGGCAGACGCGGCTCGACGTGATGGGTCATCAGCAGATCGAGCCAGGCGTCGCGCGATTGCATTGCGCTGGGCGGATCGATGCCCAGATCCAGTGCCACGCGCCGCAATTCACGTGCATCCGCACTGAGCGGATCGACCCCGACGATATCCAGAAACACCTCGCGGTAGCTCAGATATTCGGCAGCCGGCAGTTCCCGCTCCGCGCCGAGCGCGGCCCGCAGCAACCCCTCGACCTCCTCCATCAGGGCAAGGTGATTCCAGCCCGGTCGATACCATTCCAGCATCGTGAACTCGGGATTGTGGCGACGCCCCGCCTCGCCATCGCGGAACACCTTGCAGAGCTGATAGATCGGCCCGCTGCCGGCGGCCAGCAGGCGCTTCATCGGCAGTTCCGGCGAGGTATGCAGGTAACGCGCGCCCCCGCCGGGCCCGTTGAAACACGTTGCGAACGAGGCGATGTTCGGATCGGTCGTGGCCGCCGCGCTCAACGCGGGCGTATCCACCTCCAGCACGCCGGCCACAGCGAAAAACGCCCGGATGCGGTCAAGCATCCGGGCGCGGAGTTTCAGCACATCCAGGCTTGCGCCCGGACGCCAGGCATCACTCCTTGACGCGGGAGACATACTCGCCGGTGCGGGTGTCGACGCGGATCACGGTGCCCTCTTCCAGGAACAGCGGCACGCGCACGACCGCACCGGTCTCCAGCGTGGCCGGCTTGCCGCCACCACCGGAGGTATCGCCACGCACGCCCGGATCGGTCTCGACCACGCGCATCTCGACGAAGTTCGGCGGCGTCACGGCGATCGGATCACCGTTCCACAGCGTGACCTCGCACATATCCTGTTCCTTGAGCCACTTGGTGATGTCACCGACCGCGGCCGCGCCGGCGGTGACCTGCTCGAAGGTTTCCGGATGCATGAAGTACCAGAACTCGCCGTCGGTGTAGAGGTACTGCATGGACGTATCGACCACGTCCGCGCCCTCGACGGTATCGCCGGACTTGAAGGTCTTCTCCAACACGCGTCCGCTCAGCAGGTTGCGGATCTTCACGCGGTTGAAGGCCTGTCCCTTGCCGGGCTTGACGAACTCGTTTTCAATGATCGAGCACGGATTTCCATCCAGCATGATCTTCAAACCGCTGCGAAATTCGTTGGTGCTAAAACTCGCCATCGCTGCAATCACGCGCTGTTCGCGCGCCCCCATAATCGAATGATGCAAACAAAGCGGCGGATCATACCCGCAAGCCCGACGCCGAGACAGATACCGCTCTGGCAGCGCGCCCTCGCCGACGCGATCGACCGGCCCGAGGATCTTTATCACGCCCTCGGCCTCGACCCTGCGGACCTCCCCGCCTCGCTCGCCGCGCATCGCGATTTCCCGCTGCGCGTGCCCCGTGGCTATGTCGCGCGCATGCGCCATGGCGATCCGTACGACCCGCTGCTCCGTCAGGTACTGCCGCTGGGCGCCGAACTCGACCTCGTACCGGGTTTCGGCACCGACCCGGTCGGCGACGAAGACGCCAGCCGCTCCGCCGGCCTGCTGCACAAATACCGGGGCCGTGCGCTGCTGATCACCACCGGCGCCTGCGCGATCCACTGCCGCTACTGCTTCCGGCGGCACTTCCCGTATGGCGACCATGCGCGCGGCGCCCTCACCGAAGCCCTCGCGACCATCGCCGCCGACGACAGCATCCAGGAGGTGATCCTCAGCGGCGGCGACCCGTTGAGTCTCAGCGATGCCCGTCTGATCGAGCTGGAACGCCAGTTGCGCGCGATTCCGCACGTCCGACGTCTGCGCATTCACACCCGCCTGCCGATCGTGCTGCCCGAGCGGATCACCAAAGAACTGCTGGCCATGCTGCGCAACAGCCCGCTCCAGCAGGTCATCGTCGTCCACGCCAATCACCCCAACGAGATCGACGCCGAGGTCACCGCCGCGCTCGGCGCGCTGCGCGACACCGGCGCCACCCTGCTCAATCAGGCCGTGCTGCTGCGCGGGGTGAATGACGCCGCCGACACCCTCGCCGCACTCAGCGAAGCCCTGTTTCAGGCCGACGTGCTGCCCTACTACCTTCACCAGCTCGACCGTGTCGCCGGTGCGGCACACTTCGAGGTCGACGACGCACGCGCGCTCGCGCTGCATCGGGAGCTCGCCGCCCGTCTGCCCGGCTATCTGCTGCCGCGCCTGGTGCGCGAAATCCCGGGCGAGGCAGGCAAGACCCCGCTGACCTGAACCCGGTCCGCGTCAAGCGGTTGTTTCAAAAGATTCGCGCCACCTGTAGGAGCGGCTTCAGCCGCGATGGGCACCCGGAATGATGGTCGACGCCCATCGCGGCTGAAGCCGCTCCTACAGATCGCCGAGCCACGGTCCTGGTCGACGGGCCGGATACACGGGTTTCGTGAATACGCTCTTAAGTGCCGGTTAATTCGGCGCCGATAACGTCACGCCTCCCATTCCCTGGCGAGGAGCCACGTCATGCGCCCGGAACTCCGCCCGATCCTGCTGTTGCTGTTGCCCGCCTTGTTCGCGACATCGCCGCCCCGGGCGGACGACGGCGGCTGGACACCACGGCACACACGCGACGAAGCGGCGCCCGACGTGGCTGCCGTGACCAACCCGGAATACCGCAGCGTCTGTGGCGCCTGCCATCTCGCCTACCCGCCCGGTTTCCTGCCCGCGCGTTCCTGGCGGCAGATCACCACCCTGCTGCCCTGGCATTTCGGTCGGGAGCTCGACCTCGACGCCGGCAAGCTCGAACGTCTGCAACGTTATCTGGAGCTGGCCGCGGCCGATCGCAGCGGTCACGTCCGCTCGATCAAGATCATGATCTCGATTCCCGCCGCCGAGGCCCCGCTGCGCATCAGCGAGCTCAGCCATGTCCGCATCGAACACGCCAAGGCGCAGGCCCCGATCGATGCGGCGACCGCGAAGGTCGGCGGCCTGCATCGCTGCGAGGGCTGTCACACCCGCGCGGAATCCGGCTACTTCAATGAAGACGAGGTGGTGATGCCGCTGATCGGTGAAACCACGCCACCGGCCAGCACGATCGAGGCCGGCACGCACTGAGCCCTTGCAGCCTGTCTGACTTGGGGGTATCGACGCGAGAAGCGCATAGCGGCCATCAGTTCAGTTGATCGATCGAGGCGAATAGCCCGGCTCTTTAACGAGAGCGATAAGCTGAAATGATGGCTGATAGGCGGTTCGCAGCCGATTCATCCCAAGTCCGACAGGCTGCTAGCGTCGCCGATCCGGGCGAGCGGCTAAGATGGCGTTCATCCCCCCGCTGATGGCCCGCCATGCACCTCATCGCCTACATCGTCCTCGGCCTTGCCGGCCTGATGATCGCCTTCCAGTTGTTCGCCTGGCTGGATGCACGCCGCGCACGCGGGCGCAGCGTCCCGACCGGAAAATCCCCAGGCGGCCCCGACATCCCCGCGAACGGGCTGCTGTATTTCCATAGCCCCGGTTGCGGTGCATGCAGACCGATGACGCCGCTGATCGAGGCGCTCGCCGCCGAACGCGACGATGTCCGCGCGATCGACGCCCGTGAACACCCCGACATCGCCCGCGCCTTTGGTATCCGGGGCACCCCGACGCTGGTGCAGGTCAGGGACGGGCGGATCGCCAACGTCCTGCTCGGCGCGCGCGGCCAGAAGCAGATTCAGGCCCTGCTCGACGACACCTGAGCGGCTCACGCCAATCCGGCGGCGCGTCCCGGCTACAATCCGCGCGCTATGAACACCCCCCGTCACCTTTTCCACCCGCGCCATTGGCCGACCTGGCTCGGCCTCGCGCTGCTACGCCTGCTGGTCGCCCTGCCGCAGGCGGCGCGGATGTGGATCGGCCGGCGCATCGGTCGCGCGCTGATGCCGCTGCTCGGGCGTCGCGTCCACATCACCGCCGTCAACATCGGCCTGGCCTTCCCGGAACTGAGTCCTGCCGCGCAGGCCGAGCGTGTCCGCGAACACATCGAATCGCAGTCGCTCGGCCTGATCGAGCTCGGCATCGCCTGGTGGGGCAGCGACCGCGAGATCGCGCGTCTGACCGACATCCACGGCCTCGACAACCTGACCGCGCCGCTCGACGCCGGTCACGGCGTGGTCCTGCTGAGCGCGCACTTCGCGCCGCTCGACCTCAGCGTGCGCGCCCTAGGCCTGCGACTGCCGTTCGACTTCACCTACCGCCCGCACCAGAACCCGGTGCTCGACCACCTGCTGCGCCGGCATCGTGAACGCAACGACAAACACCACATCCCCCGCGATGACATGCGCGCCTTCATCAAGGCACTAAAAGGCGGGCGCGCGGTCTGGTATGCGTCGGACCAGAATTTCGGTCACAAGAACAGCGCTTTCGTCGATTTCTTCGGTGTGCCCGCCGCGACCAACACCGCGCTGAGCCGCATCGTCAAACTCGGCGATGCGCGCGTCGTACCCTACTTCTATCGACGCCGGTCGGATGATCGCGGTTACGACATCGAGGTGCTGCCCGCACTGAGCGATTTCCCCGGCGCGGACCCGGTCGCCGACGCCGCGCGCATCAACACGCTGATCGAGGACGCGGTCCGCAAGGCGCCGGAGCAGTACTACTGGTCCCATCGCCGCTACAAGGACCGCCCGGACAACGAG
This sequence comes from Gammaproteobacteria bacterium, assembly GCA_024234895.1. GTDB lineage: Bacteria > Pseudomonadota > Gammaproteobacteria > JACKNK01 > JACKNK01 > JACKNK01. The sequence goes on along the minus strand of JACKNJ010000003.1, from coordinate 212,444 downwards.
CCGCGCTTCTATTGATTCCACAACCACCCATGCCGACCAACACCCCCCTTCCTCCTGCCGAATCCGTCCAGCGCGTGCTGGTCATCAAGTCGCGCAACATCGGTGACGTGCTGCTGACCGGTCCGCTGATCTCGACGCTGCGCGCGCTCTATCCGAACGCGGAGATCGACGCGCTGGTCAAGGCCGGCACCGAGGAGATGCTGCTCGATCATCCGCACCTGAACCGCGTGCACACCTACCCGCGTCAATACGAAGAGGAGTCAAACCTCGGCTTCCGTTTGCGCGACCTGCACTGGCAATGGGGGCTGCGCCGCCACGGCTACGACCTGGTCATCAACACCACCGAGGGTGAACGCGGCGCGATCACCGCCCGCCTGACCGGCGCGCCCGCGCGCGTCGGCTGGCGCCTGACCCGCCAGACCGGCTGGCGCAAGAACCTGCTCACCCACCCGGTCGATCCGATTCGAGGTCGCCGCCATACCGTGGTGCGCAATCTCGACCTGCTTGGCGTTGCGGCCGAGCGCCAGGACCGTCATGTCCGGCTGGAATTCCGCGACCGTGACCTGAATCGCGTCGAGCAACTGCTCAAGCTCAACGGGCGCCGCCCCGGTCGACCGCTGGTGTGGGTTCACCCGGCCTCGCGCTGGTTCTTCAAGTGCTGGACGACCACCGGCATGTCGGCGGTCATCAACCATCTGGGCCAGCGCGGTTTCGACGTCGTGCTGACCAGCGGCCCGGACGACCGCGAGCGCTACCAGGTGCGGGCGATCCGTGAACTGTGCCGCTGCCCGCACCCGCCCATCGATCTGAGCGGGCAGTTGAGCCTCAAGGAAACCGCCGCGCTCGCCCATCTCGCCGACCTGTTCTTCGGGGTCGACACCGCGCCGATGCACATCGCAGCCGCGATGAACACCCCGGTGGTCGCCCTGTTCGGGCCGTCCGGCACCTTCGACTGGGGCCCATGGCCGAATGGCTGGGATGGCACGGAGACGCCGTATCCCAAGGTCAGCGGCGTGCAGCACGCCGGCCCGCATACGGTGATCCAGAAAGGCTGGGAATGCGTCCCCTGTGGAAAGGACGGTTGCAACGGCAGCAAGAAAAGCCGCTGCCTGGACGAAATGACCGCCGACGAGGTGATCCCGCATCTCGACGCCGCGATCAACAAGCTCCAGTTCGGGGTGCCGTCCTGACCGATTGGTGTAGCGCGTAGGGCGGAAGCCGTAGGCGTTCCGCCAGACGACGGTCTGGCGCGCCCACCCACGTTCGGAATGACTCGTGGTTCGGCCTGAATCCGAACGATAGCCGGCGGTACGCCTGCGGCTTCCGCCCTACGGACTGGACGAAATGACCGCCGACCAGGTGATCCCGCATCTCGACGCCGCGATCAACAAGCTCCAGTTCGGGGTGCCGTCCTGACCGATGAGATCAGCCGCCGTGCCGGATCTCCCAGCAGTGGTGGATGTTGGGCCGGCGTTTGAAATCCAGCGGCACCGTCTGCGCACTGATGTCACGCAGTGCGTAAGCGCGCAGCGCCTCCGCATCGATGCGGAACCCGCGCAGGTTGTTCGAAAAAAACAGCACCCCGCCGGGTGACAGGCGCGCCATGCAGGCCTCGATCAGATCGACGTGATCGCGCTGCACATCCAGCGTGTCCTCCATCCGCGCCGAGTTCGAGAAACTCGGCGGATCAAGCACGATCAGGTCGTATTCCTCCCCGGATTGCGCCAGCCATTGCAGACAATCGGCGTGCTCGTAGCGATGCTGCACGCCGGTGAAGCCGTTCGTCGCCATGTTGTCGCGCGCCCAGTCGAGATAGGTGCGCGACATATCCACCGTCGTCGTCGTCCGCGCCCCGCCGGCGGCCGCGTGGACACTGAAGCTGCCGGTGTACGCGAAAAGGTTCAGCACGCGCTTGCCCCGCGCCTGCTCGCGCACCATCGCGCGCAGCGGGCGGTGATCGAGGAACAGGCCGGTGTCCAGGTAATCGTCGAGATTGACGATGAAGGTCAGACCGCTTTCATGGACCTTCAGGCGCCTGCCGGTCTGCGCGTTGCGCTCGTACTGCGCAGTGCCGCGCTGACGCTCACGCATCTTGAAATGCACGCGCTCGGGCGACAGTTCCAGCACCGCGCGGATCGCCGCCAGCGCATCGGCGCGGCGTGCGGCGGCACGGGTTGGATCGACCGTCTTCGGCGGCGCGTATTCCTGCACATGCGCGTGCTGGCCGTACAGATCCACCGCGAACGCGTAATCGGGCAGATCGGCGTCATACACCCGATAGCACTCGATCTCCTCCTTGCGCGCCCACTTGGCGAGCGCCCGCAGGTTCTTGCGCAGGCGGTTGGCGAACTCCTGGGCGGGTTCCTCGACGGACGCCCCGGCCTCGCTCTCGCCGGCCCGCGCCGGCACGCGCATCCGGAACGCAATGGACTCGATCGCACCGTTGAAGAGCTCGTGTTCCGAATCGATCGGCACCCCGATCGCGGTCGCCAGATCGCGGCGCGGCGTGATCACCGCGACGCGCCAGTCCGGGCAATGCGCGCGCAAGGCGCGACCGAATTCCGAGTGCAGGGAGAACAAGCCCGCGTCATCGCCGAGGCGCACGCCGTAAGGCGGGTTGGTGGCGATCAGGCCATGTTTGCCGCTCACCGCCGGGTCGCTCGACGGGCGACATTGCGCCACGTCCCGAACCGCCAGTTCGACCCGGTCCGCAAGTCCGGCCACGCGGATATTGGATTCCGCCTTCCGAATGACGTTCGCGTCGTTATCGAAACCCGAAATGACCGGAATGTCCCGCAAACCGGCTTCCCGCCTCGATTTCGCGTCATCCAGCAGGGTTTCCCACAACTCCGCGTCGTGACCTTGCCAGCGGAGGAATCCGTAATACTCGCGCAGGATGCCGGGGGCGATATCGGCCGCCATCCAGGCCGCCTCGATCAGGATCGTGCCGGACCCGCACATCGGGTCCATGAACGGCGCCCCGGCGCGCGCGATGCTGCGCCAGCCGGCCAGTTGCAGCAGCGCGGCGGCCAGGTTCTCCTTCAGCGGCGCCTCGCCGGCGACCACGCGGTAGCCGCGCCGATGCAGGCCGTCGCCGGACAGGTCGAGACTCAGCTGCGCGCTGTCGCGATGCAGGTGGCAGTGGATGCGCACGTCCGGCGTCGCCAGGTCCACGGATGGCCGCCGGCCCTCGCGTGCCTGGAAGCGATCGACGATCGCATCCTTGATGCGCTGCGCCCCGAAGTGGCTGTTGTCGATGCCGGCGCCGCGACCGGTCACCCCGATCGCCAGAGTCCCGTCGACCGGCACATGCTCCTCCCACGGAAGGCCGCGCACCGCGCGGTACAGCGCGTCCTGATCGGCGGCGGTCAGCGTCACCAGATTCAACATCACCCGGCTGGCGAAGCGCGACCACAGACAGACACGGTAGCCCATCTCCAGGTCGCCGGAGAAACGCACCCCGCCCTCGCCGCCATCGACCTCGAGGGCGCCGAGCAGGCGCAGTTCCTTGTTGAGCAATTTGCCCATGCCGCGCGGCGCGCTGGCGAAGAAGCGCAACTGCGCGTTGCGCAACGGGGATGAACGCCCGGAGATATGATTCGGCGCTGTCATGAACCTGACGCTGATGAAGATGATGAACAACGAAGACTTGAGCGAACGCATCGAAGCCCTGGAAACCAAGGCCGCCTTTCAGGAACACACGCTCGGCGAACTGGACGCGACGATCATACGGCAGCAGACGACGCTGGATGCGCTGCGCATGGAAATCGACACCCTCCACGACCGTCTGCGGGCCCTGACCGCGAATCTGTCGAACGTCAGCGACGACGACGCGCCACCGCCGCACTACTAGCGCCGAAGCCTTCGTTCATGTGAGCCCGCGATCGGCCTCCCCGCTGGCTGAGCGGAGTCGAAGCCATCGACGCCGATCGCGGCTGAAGCCGCTCCTGCACCGCGATCCCTGACCCTGCGTGCGGAACCCCCCTTAAACCATCGGCAAACCCTATCGGTAGCCAACGAACAAACGATTTCCGCAAACCCGAACCACCCGCGAGACTGTCGCCATCGTTTCAGACCACTCATCAACGAGGTGCGACATGAACAACATCGAAACCCAAACCAACGACCGCCGCATCGAAGAACTCGAACGCGCCGTGTGGTTCGCGCGGCTCGCGTTCGGCAATACCGACGAAGGCGTTCATCCCGAGCTGGCGCCCTCAGCGCCGAATCCCGGCTTCATGGTCATGCCGTGACCACAACCCGTGGGTCGGTCTCCAGGCCGGCCCACAACAATCGAAAAACCGGCAAGGCGGGTTAGACTTACGATTCGTTTAGTCCATAAAACGTATTCGACATGCGCCGATCCACTTACGCCACCATCGCCGTGTTCAGCCTGTCGCTGCTCTTGCTGAGCGCCCCCCAGGCCGCCCTCATCCATACGACGGTCACGGCCACCGTGAACGGCTTCAATCCCGGGCCTTACAGCGGCGGCGCACCGATCACCATCGATTTCGACTGGGTGTCCGGCACCGCCCGCGACTGGGGCACCGGCACCGCCAGCTACTTCGACACGGCGGTCGACAACATCGTCATCAACGTCGGCGGCCACATCATCACCGGCACCGACGCCCAGGTCGTGCAGCACGACAACACCCTCGACGATCAGGTCCGCATCACCTTCGGCACCTATCTCGGCACGCCCTACGGCACGGTGGGCAGCGCGCCGGATTACAACGGCGCCGCGTTCGAGGCGCTGCGCATCGTGTTCCGCGACGCCACCAACTCCCTGTTCGCGAGCCCGCTCGAAACCCACACGCTGATCAGCGCCCCCAACGCCGGTCTCTACGTCGACAGCGTCACCCTCTATTTCAGCGGCAGCGACGTCCTGAACCCGTACGACAGGCAGTTCACGATGACCGGCAGCGAGGCCAGCGTTCCCGTTCCTGGTATCGCCGCGCTGATCGCGCCGCTGCTGCCCTGGCTGCGTCGACGCCACCAAGGCTGAGCCCTTCAGGCCCGCACCCGGCCCCGCCACACATCGACAATCATCGATATATCTGTAAATAACTACTGATTATTCTCTAACACACACCTCGGGCACGCTCTCTCCAACATCCACGGAAACCCCGTAACAGAGGTGTGCCATGAACGCTTCCAACACCACCCCGCTCGACGAGCGTATCGCTGAACTCGAACGCGCCGCCTGGTTCGCCGGCATCGCGTCCATTGACCTCGCCGGCTGGCGCGCGCCGGAGCGGGCGCCCACGCCGCAGGAAGGATCGACGGCGATCCAGACGGCCTGACACCCGCTCAACCGCCTGCGTGCGCCATACGGGACTCGACCGCACGCAGGCGGGCATCCACTTCCAGAATGCCGGCCTCGGTGAAACGCGCCGTCGCGACCGACGGCGCCGCCAGATAGCGCATCACGTGTCTGGCCAGGGCCAACGGTTCGGCCGCGTGTTGCGCTTCAACCGATCCGGTCGGCGCTTCGGCCAGAGCTTCGGCCAGTTCGGCCAGCCACAACGCGGTCTGGATGTTCTGATCGATCTGCGGTGACGGCTTCAGCGGCGTCCCGTCATCCGCAGACGCCACCACACCGGCGCGCGGATCGCGCAGGTTGCCCCCGATGAACGCGGCCGCCTGCCGCGAGCGCGTCAACCACGCCTCCTCGCCGGTCGCGCGGTACAGCGCCAGAAACGCCCGCCCCATCCACAAGGTGTCGGCCAGATAGGGTCCCGCCGCGTCGATCCGGTCATGGCGGAAGCCGCCGCCCCACAAGCGGCGATTCGCCACCACCCAATCCGCCGCCCGCCTCGCCCGCTCCAGATAGGCCGCGTCATTGGTCGCCAGATACAGTTCGACCAGGCCCTCGATCGCCATGCCGTTGGTCGCCGCGTAACGGGACTTGTCGATGCGCGGCAGACCCTGTGCCAGGCGTGCCTCGCGATCCAGCGCGAAGTAATCGTGGCCCTTGGTTCCCTGCACGAGATCGGCGTCCTGGCTCGAATAGAACGCGCCATCCGCATCGCTCAGGAACTCCGTCAGGAAGGCCGCAACCCGCCGACCGGCAGCGCAGTAACTCGGCTCGTCGAACTGCGTGCACGCGCGGCTGTAGATCAGCAGATTCGCCCACTGCGTCTTCATGATCTTCTCGAAGTGCGGATGCACCCAGTCGCCGTGCGTCGAATACTGATAGACGCCTCCGAACGCCGGATCGATCAGCGCCTGATTCGCATCCAGCACATGGCGGGCGCGTGGCGCTTCCGCCGCATCGCCCTCCGCCGCCAGGCGCAGGGACCACAGCACGCTGTCCTGATCGAGGAACTTCATCGCGCTGTCGAGACCGCCCTCCACCCGGTCGTATGCCGCCACGTGGCGCGCCCGCAGAGTCTCCGCCAGCGCCGCATCCAGACGCCCGTCCTCCGCGATCTGCGTAGGCACCGCCACCGCAGGGTCATCCTCCGGACTCGGGTCCGCAACCACCGCCGCCAGCATCCGCAGCATCGCATCGCGGCTGATGTAACCGGCCCGCTTCACCACGTCCTCGCCATCGGCATTCAGCACCACCGTCGCCGGCCAGCCCCAATCGCGGTAACGCTCGGCCAGGTCGGGCCGCGCATCGTGATCGGCCTTCACCGGCACGTAATGCCGCGCGATGTATGCCGCGACCACCGGATCGGCGTAGGTCTCCGCGTCCATCACATGGCACCAGTGGCACCAGACTGCGACCAGATCGAGCAGCACCAGCTTGCCCTCGGCGCGGGCCTGCGCGAACGCGGCGGGGGCAAACGGCTGCCAGTCGATCCGCCCCTGCCCGGAGGACGCCGACGCACCCGGCGCGGCCACCCAAAGCAGCAGGAACAGGACCGCGACCGGCAGCCGGTACAACTTCAACGTGAGATGACTCATGGGAACCTCGTCAGTGAACTGCTGACGGGGAATACGCCGCAGACCCGGTTTTGGAGGCGGCGCGCGCATCAATAGCCAATCCCTATCAGACAGATACAACCAAACGATTTCTATTATTTAACGGATTTATTGAATATGCATCCCACGACGACGGCGAAGAGCGCCGCCCCGCCGGAATCCACTCCCTACCCATTGGCAACCCATCCCCAACTCCCGGAGATCACCAACATGTCCACCGAAATCCAGTTCAACATGCCCCGCATCAACGAAGCCGCCCCGGACTTCGAGGCCCGCACCACCCACGGTGTCAAAAAGCTGTCCGACTATCGCGGCAAGTGGCTGGTCCTGTTCTCGCACCCCGCCGACTTCACCCCGGTCTGCACCACCGAGTTCATGGCCTTCGCGAAGCACTACGACGACTTCCAGGCCGTCAACACCGACCTGATCGGCCTGTCCATCGACAGCTACTACAGCCACGTCGCCTGGGTGAAGAACATCAAGGAGAAGTTCGGCGTCGACATCCAGTTCCCGATCATCGAAGACCTATCCATGAACGTCGCCCGCGCCTACGGCATGATCCACCCCGGTGCCGCAGACACCTCCGCCGTCCGCGCCACCTTCATCATCGACCCCAACGGCATGCTGCGCGCGATGGTCTATTACCCGATGACCAACGGCCGCTCGATCCCCGAGTTCCTGCGCCTGATCAAGGCCCTGCAAGCCTCCGACGCCAACAAGATCGCCACCCCGGAAGGCTGGCAGCCGGGCGACAAGGTCATCGTCCCGCCGCCGCAGGACATGGACGCCGCCGCCGCCCGTGAGTCCGAAGGCTACGAATGCACCGACTGGTACTTCTGCAAGAAAGACCTGGCGGTCTGATCACCCACTCGACGCGGTAAAAAAAAAGGCGAACCGGAAACGGTTCGCCTTTTTCTTTGGTCGGCTTTGGGCGTAGAGCGGAAATCTAGCGCTTGGGCTCCGCCTACCCGAAAACGCGCCAGCGTTTTTTGGCGGCTGGCCCCCTTTTTTATGCCAATTTACCGCTGAGGGTATGGGTCATTAGGGCTATCCCCTTGGCCCGTCAGGATATCCCAGCACTTCTTGGTGTGAGTGGATGGTGAATATCTTGGACAAGGTGGAAGAGAGGTCTTTGATTGGTTTGAATATTCATACCCGCAATCCGCACATTTGTAGGTACCAGCGGATACGTCACTGCCGTAAGGAACGCATTTTTTCTGAGCCATGCCAAATCTCCTTTTGGTTAGCCTTTTGGCGGGAACGGATCATTTCCGTGGCTATCTTTGCCACCAATCTTTCCGTCCTTATTGTGAATTACCAGTTCAGTCTCTTGGTTTCGACTAATTTCTCTTGCTCGATCAACGGCATCTTGTTTCGTATCGAAATGTCCAGATGACCGTTGCCCCCCACTTTGTTTGATGTCCCATCCACCTTTTTCTTGGTTGGGAACCACGTGCGTACTCTTAGTCGCCATGATCGGTGTCCTCACTCTGTTGGTTGATACAGCAACGGTTAGATGGGGGCGGCATCTCGGATTTCAAGGCATAACGCCCCGGCAGAGGCGCGGGCGGAGCGTTAGCGTAGCGCGTCGCGCTCAAGCCGGATGCTGGGCTATCAATCCGCCAATCTTAGGGACATGTAACCTGGATTGGTCACTAAGCAATAGAGTTTCCCGTTCTGAGAAACCCGCAAGGTGCCAAAAACAAGGACATAAGCGCCAGCGATGTCTTCTTCGTCCTCGATCCCGTATCTGTCATAGATTGCATCGACATGATCTTCATCTACGCAGAAACTGACATCGTCCCGCCCACCGCTGTTTAACCAGAGAGTTCCATCTGCGGCGAATCTTGCATCAGAAAGCATCCCCCAGAACCCCCGGTACATACCGACGTGTTCCCCGGAGACGGCATCAAGAGACACGAAGAAATCACGAACTGCAATCTCGTCTCTACCCTCAATTTCGAGCAGTTGGTCCGATTGGCTAAAGTTCGGTACCTCAACAAGGTTGCGAAGCAGAGTGCTTAATCGCCGGTGCATTCGCGCGTCCGGCCGATCCCCTTCACCGACAAACCGGCCACGTCTGTTTGGATTTCTCGGTAGGCCGGGCGCTTCTTCGCGTTCTGGCTGCTCCTGTGCGCCGTAATTGAAGTCAACGACGATACGCCGCCCGGGATTGTTCAGAGGGTCTTGGTCCGTGCCCTGCCCGTCCGGCTGAACATCGTGCTCGGGAGCGGCCAACCCGCACCCATCTGCGTGTGGCCTAGCGCCAAAACATGCGGCCCGACCACTCCGAGATGCCTTCCGAAAGAAAGCCGGCCCGTTGCACTCGGGACATCGGAGCAGTCTTCTCTTCCTAGCAAGCACGACTGGGGGCAATTGCGAAAACTGCACAGCCTCGTAGGTGTGACCATCTTCCGTACAATGCGCTACATCCATACTCTTCGTCTCCTTACAGCCCAACGACTTCGGGGTCACAACGACTTCGGGGTCAGATACCGCATTGTGGCATTTGGCGCCTGGGCGAGCCTAGGGCGAGGGAAGGATGCAACAATGCGGTATCTGACCCCGATGCTCCGTGACCCCGATGCTCCGTTCTCGCGCTTCGGTTACTGGTCTCCGAACGCGATGTCATAAATCGGCGCGGAAAAGAAATACTTCGGCGTCACCACAGCGCCTTCCTTGAGGATACCGAGGTCAATCAGGCGTGCGACATCCGACTTCGCCGTCGGGTAAGTCACGCCGGCGGTCGACGCAACCCGCGGAATTGTCACCACCGGGCTGGTGAACAAACCCTCGACGATGCCGTGCAGGCGCGCGCTGCCACCACTCTGCGTGACCCGATTGACGAAGTCCTCGCGTAGCGCCACCAATTGGTCGATACGGCGGATCGTGTCGTTCGCCTGTTCGATGACGCCTTGCAGACAAAACCCGATCCACGGCTTCCACTGGCCATCCGCACTGACCATGAACAAGCGATTGATGTACTCATCCTTGTGGCGCTCGAAGAACGCGCTCATGTAAAGCCAGGGGCTGCCCAGATTCATCCAGTGCGCCACGGTCAGGGAAAGCAGCAGACGACCGACGCGTCCGTTGCCATCGCGGAACGGGTGGATGGTTTCGAACTGATAATGCGCCATGAACGCGCGGATCAAGGGATCGATGGTCGAATCCGCGTGGTGATATTTCTCGAAGCTGTCCAGGCAACCCAGCACACGGGTAGGGGGTGGCGGCACGAATCGCGCGCCCGCTCCGACATGCACCTGACAGTCGCGAAAGTCGCCGGGGCGTTTGTCCTGTCCGCGTACACCGCTCAGCAGCGTCTTGTGCATCTCCCGAATCAAACGCAACGAAATCGGCAGCCCCTCGTGCAACAGGTTCACGCCGAGTTGCAGCGCACGGCTGTAATTCAATACCTCGCGCCACGCATTCACCTGATCGACATCCGACGACGGTTCCCGCTGATCCATCTGATACAGCAACAGTTCCTCGGGGGTCGCATACGTGCCTTCCATGCTCGATGAACGCAGCGCCTCGCGTTGCTGCAGCGGCACCAGCAACAACTGGGGATTGTTCAAATGCCGCCCCACACCGTCCAAACGCGCCAGACTCTCACGCGCCTCCATCAGCAACGGCCACATGTCTGAAGGCATCGGCCAGGTCAACGGCAGCGATGCCGGCACGAAGGCCACGTCAGGCCGCGGTAGCGTGATCGGTTCTAAATCGCCCAACTTGTTGTCGGTGAAGCGTTTTCCATCCATAAGCTCAATTCCGCTTTAATCCGACCCAAGGCAGTTAAAAAAAACATGGCGAAATTTTAATCAAGAAACCGAGATTAAAGTCCAACCAACACAAAAATCACAACTTATTCACATAAACACCGCATATGGTGGATCTGTTCCAGCACCGAACACCAGACGTAGTACACAACACCGAAGGGCCTGTTAAAGCCCCACAGGACGACGACCTGCTCAAACGCCCGACCGGGGCTGCGGGGTGACGGAGCAGCAGGGTCGCGCGAAGGTTTCGGGGTCGCGCATTGGTGCATCCCGATACGCTATGAGAGCCACAGGACAGCCTCAAAAAGGTCCGAGATTGGCCGAAACAGGCCCTCCGCGAGTTCGACCAGCATGGCCACCAGAGTCGGGTGCACGACCCAGCGCGCGCACCGTTCGGCTTTTAGCGCGGCAGCCGTGAAGTGCAGGTGTTCGTCGACCGAGGCTCGCCGCGAACGCGCTGTCACGAGTCTCGCTACCCCCCCCTCCCTTGCGGTCGCTCATAGCCAATACCTATTCGATCAAACCAAACAAACGATTGGCTCGATTCACGCCCGATTCTTAGGCTTTCACCATCGCTACGAAACGCCTCCCGGGAGGACTTCGCCATGACCGCTTTGGTACAGACGCTCAGGAATCAGATCGCCATCGACAACACGGCCTCGCGGTCGTTGGTCGGGCGCGCGGCGGCGTTGGCGGTGTTGGCGGCGGTGGCTGTCGCGGTGCCGGGCGGCATCGAACTGGCCGGTCATGCGATCGCGGATGCTTACCTCGCGGTGTCGGTGTTCGTCGCCGCGACCATCCTCGTGCTGTACGCGGCGGAAGGTCTGTTCAAGGCCGATCTCGGCGCCGCGCTCGCCCGGCATCAGCGCTGGCAGGTACCGGCGGGCGCCTTGCTCGGTGCCTTGCCGGGCTGCGGCGGCGCGATCGTCGCGGTCACCCAGTTCACGCGCGGCACCCTGAGCTTCGGCGGCGTGGTCGCGACCCTCACCTCGACCATGGGTGACGCGATGTTCATCCTCCTCGCCCGTGAGCCGCAGACCGCCGGTCTCGTTTTCGTGATCGGCATGATCGCCGGCATCGTCACCGGTTACGTGGTCGACGCGATCCACGGTCCGCGCTTCATGCAGCCGGACAGCGCCGCCGTGGGCAACGGCCCGCGGGCGCGCTGGTTCGACGGCAGCACCACGAAGGGCGAGATGCTCTGGTTCGCCTTGCTCGTGCCGGGTCTTGCGATCGGCGTGGCCGATGCGTTCCAGGTCGAGTTCGACAGCGCGATGGTGGAAGCCGGTGCGACCGCGATCGGCATCGTCGGCGGCCTCCTCGCGGTCGGCATGTGGTTGACCCGGGGCGGCGAGTCACGTGATTGCCTTTCGGGTGACGGCGCCACCGCCGCCTGCCGGATCGTTCCGCAGGGCCGCAAGGTCGTCGATGACACCAACTTCGTGACCGCCTGGGTGGTGTTCGCCTTCGTCGCCTACGAATTGTTGGTCAGCGCCAGCGGCGTCGATTTGGGCGCGGCGTTTGGGGTATGGGCGGCGGCGGTGCCGGCGGCGGCGATCGCGATCGGCTTCATCCCCGGCTGCGGCCCGCAGATCGTCACCACCTCGCTCTACCTCGACGGCGCGATCCCGCTCTCGGCGCAGCTCGGCAACGCCATCAGCAACGACGGTGACGCCTTGTTCCCGGCCATCGCCAAGGCCCCGAAGGCCGCCGCGTTGGCGACCCTTTACACCACGGTGCCGGCGATCATCGTCGCCTATGGCGCCTACGCGATGGGCTACTGAGCCCGGAGGATTCGACCATGCGCTACCTCTACGAACTGTTCGCCCACATCGCCGATGGCGAGGCGGGAACGGCCTACAACTTACCCCGACGCCGGAGCTCTGGCTGATTGTAGGAGCGAGCTTGCTCGCGAACGACGCGGCAACCACGCCGGGGCACCGGAGCGCTTCCGTTCGCGAGCAAGCTCGCTCCTACAGTGGGGTTTCGTTCATAGGCCGGTAAGCCTCAAGCCGGCAACGTCGCTTCGCTCCTTATACCGGCCTACACCCTGATACCGGCCACCACCCTGTGGGAGCGGCGTCCGGGGTTTCGCAAACCGCCCGATCGCGGCGGGACGCCGCTCCTACAATGTGGGCTTGCTCAGGCATCGACATGGTCATGAAACGCTTTTCCTCGATCTCCAGCGAAGACCTCTACAACCGCATCACCGGCGACGAGGACGCGCGCGTCTGCAAGGACATCCCGGCAGCGGCCTGCCACGATCAGCCGCGCAATTTCTTCGCCTATCTGTGGGCGAACCTGCTCGGCAAGGTCGCCGACGAGATCGCCTCCGCGAAGCTGGTGATCCCGTGGATGTTCGGCGCGCTCGGCGTGCCGGCGGTGTTCACCGGCTTCCTGGTGCCGATCCGCGAGGCCGGCGTGCTGCTGCCGCAGCTCGCGGTCGCGGCGGCGGTGCGGCATCTGCCGATCCGCAAGGGCGTGTGGATGCTCGGCGCGGTGCTCTCGGCGCTCAGCCTGTTCGGCATGGCGGCGGCCGCGTTGATGCTGGAAGGCAGCGCCGCCGGCGGCGCGATCGTGCTGATGCTGGTGGTGTTCAGTCTCGCGCGCGGGCTGTGTTCGGTGTCCGCCAAGGACGTGCTCGGCAAGACCGTTTCCAAGAGCCGGCGCGGGGCGCTGATGGGCTGGAGCGCAAGCCTGTCCGGCATCGCGGTGTTGGCGGTCGGTATCTGGATGGGCTTCGTCGATCTCGGCAACGGCGGCCTGAACGTGTTCGCCGGGCTGCTGATCGCGGGCGGCGTGTTGTGGATTCTGGCCGCGCTGGCCTTCGGGACCATCCGTGAGCAACCCGGCGCGACCGAGGGCGGCGGCAACGCGCTCGCGGTCGCCCTGCAACAACTGCGACTGCTGATCGACGACGCCCCGTTCCGGCGCTTCGTGTTCGCCCGCTCGCTGCTGCTCTCGGTCGCGCTGGCCCCACCGTTCTACGTGCTGGTCGCGCAGCAGGAATCGCAGGCCGGCCTGCTCGGTCTGGGCGCGCTGATCATCGCCAATGGGCTGGCAACCAGCCTGTCCTCGCCGTTCTGGGGTTATCTCGGTGACCGTTCCAGCCGCCACGTGATGGCGGTCGCGTCGATCGGCGCCGGCCTGCTCGGTGTGTTCACCTTCCTGGCGGTGCTACTCGATTGGCGCTGGGCCACCGGCGAACTCGGCATGGCGGCGATCTTCCTGGTGCTCAACGTGATGCACGGCGGCGTGCGCCTGGGCCGCAAGGTCTATCTGGTCGACATGGCCAGCGGCGAGAACCGCGCCGCCTACGTGGCGGTCTCGAACACCGTGATCGGCGTGCTGATGCTGGCCGGCGGCCTGATCGGCCTGCTCGGCGACTGGCTCGGCGCGGCCGCGACCGTATTGGTGCTCGGTCTGCTGTCGTTGGTCGCGGCGTTCTACATCGCCCGCCTGCCGGAGGTCAGCGACTGCGATTGATCCGCCCACCGTAGGATGGGCAAAGCGCAGCGTGCCCATCGCAAGTGGTTGGGATTCAAGACCGCTCGATGCAGGCCCAACGCTCGCGATGGGCACGTCCCTCCGGTCCTTTGCCCATCCTACGGACTGGCTCGGCGCCGCCGCGACCGTATTGGTGCTCGGTCTGCTGTCGCTGGTCGCGGCGTTCTACATCGCCCGCCTGCCGGAAGTCAGCGACTGCGATTGATCCGCCTACCGTAGGATGGGCAAAGCGCAGCGTGCCCATCGCAAGCGGTCGGGATACAACACCGCTGATGCATTTCCAACGCTTGCGATGGGCACGTCCCTTCGGTCCTTTGCCCATCCTACGGACTGGCCGCGTTCTACATCGTGCGTCTGCCCGAGGTCAGCGACCCGGGCTGAAACTTGGTCACCGTCGCCCCGAGCGGCGCGTGCCGGCGCGCGGCGCCACGGGCGATGGCGTTGCGCATGCGTGCGATCAGGATGTCCGGGATGAACGGCTGACTCAGGTAATCGACCGCGCCGACCTCGAAGCTGCGCAGCTCCCGTTCGGGGTTTTCGACCGGGCTGATGATGATCACCGGGATGTCGGCGATGGCCGGATCGGCGGCGAGTTCCTCACACAGTTCGAAGCCATCGATGCCGGGCATCATGGTGTCGGACAGGATCAGGTCCGGCCGCACCCCGGTGCGGGCCAGGCGCAGGGCCTGCTCGCCGTCGGCGGCAACGGTGATCTCGAATTCGTCGGCGAGAATCGCGCGGTAGTACGCGAGGTTCTCCATCACGTCGTCCGCGATCAGGACGCGCGGCTTGCCTTCCACAGTCATTGTCATCACCCATCGGGTCTGGTTCTTGCGGGCCATCTTCCAACCCGCACCCGACACGTCGGAGGACAGGCCGCGAAGCTCATCCGTCTTCATCGGCAGGCACCGGGAAAACGGGAGCCCGGATTGAAGTCTTTATTTGTGACAGGCGCTTTGCCGCGCACCGCCCGTGACCGTAGCCGTGTTGATCCACGACAAGCGCATGCCGGCGTGGCGGACGGACGAACGCCGCCCATCCACTCGGTCGCCTTCAGCCTCTTTTGGAACATTGCCCGCCAAGCCGTTGTCCACGTTCACGAATGCGGGCACGATCCGGGCCCATATTCCAATAACAACGCAGATGCATCAGAGGTGGACATGACGGCAGCGGACACCCCGGACGACAAACCGACCACGACCGCCGATCTCGACGCGGTGCGCGCCGCGCTGCAAAGCCTGCGCGACTGGGTGGAAGGCCAGGTTCTCGGCCAGCAGAAGCTGGTCAACCGCCTGCTGATCGCCCTGCTCGCCGACGGCCATCTGCTCGTCGAGGGCGCGCCCGGCCTCGCCAAGACCCGTGCGATCAAGACCCTCGCCGGCGGCATCGAGGGCGACTTCCACCGCATCCAGTTCACCCCGGACCTGCTGCCCGGCGACCTGACCGGCAGCGAGGTCTACCGCCCGCAGGACGGCAGCTTCCACTTCCAGCGCGGGCCGCTGTTCCACAACCTGGTGCTCGCCGACGAGATCAACCGCGCGCCCGCCAAGGTGCAGTCGGCGCTGCTCGAAGCGATGGCCGAACGGCAGATCACGGTCGGCTCCGAGACCTACGGCCTGCCGCGCCTGTTCCTGGTCATGGCGACGCAGAACCCGATCGAGCAGGAAGGCACCTACCCGCTGCCCGAGGCCCAGCTCGACCGCTTCCTGATGCATGTGCGCATCGACTACCCGGCGGCTGCCGACGAGCGCCGCATCCTGCAACTGGCCCGCGACGAGGCCCGCTGGGGCGAGTCCGAAAGCGCGCCCGCGCCGATCACGCAGGAAACCCTGTTCGCCGCGCGCAACGCCGTGCTCGGCGTGCACCTCGCCGACGCGCTGGAGGAATACCTGATCGAGCTGGTGCTCGCGACCCGCAAGCCCGAGGCCTACGGCGAGGATCTCGGCCGCTGGCTCGACTATGGCGCCAGCCCGCGCGCGACCATCGCGCTCGACCGCTGCGCCCGCGCCCACGCCTGTCTCGCCGGTCGCGATTTCGTCGACCCCGCCGACATCCAGGCGGTCGCCCCGGACGTGCTCCGCCACCGCCTGATCCTGCGCTACGAAGCCGAGGCCGAAGGCATCACCGCCGATCACCTGATCGCCGAACTGATCCACCGCGTCGCGGTGCCGTGAGTAGACGACCGTCCACGATTGCGCGCGAACCCGTAGGAGCGGCTTCAGCCGCGATCAGCGGTTTGCATGTACCACACGGCCGATCGCGGCTGAAGCCGCTCCTGCAACGGTCTGCCGATGCGCGACGGGTGTTGATTCCGTCGAACGTCATTCACCATGTCTAACCCCATCCGCCCCGAAATCCCCGATCTGCTCGCGCTGCGTCCGCAGGCCGGCGGCATCCGCCTGCACGCGCGGCGCATCGGCGCGCCGCTGTCCGGCGGGCACGTCTCGACCTTTCGCGGACGCGGCATGGAGTTCGCCGAGGTGCGCGCCTACCAGCCCGGCGACGACACCCGCGACGTCGACTGGCGCGCCACCGCGCGGCGCGGCAAGGCCTACACCAAGCTCTACCGTGAGGAACGCGAACGCCCGGTATTGCTGTGGGTGGACCTGCGCGCGGCGCAGTTCTTCGGCACGCGCGGCTGCTACAAGGCGGTGCAGGCCGCGCGGCTGGCGACCCTCGCCGCCTGGGCCGCGCACGCGCAGGGCGACCGCATCGGCGGGCTGGTGTTCTGCGAACGCGAACACCGCGAGATCAAGCCCCGGCGCGGCAAGGCGGCAATGCTGCACTTCATCAACCGGCTCGCGACGCATCCGGCCTGGGACCGGGACTATGTCACCGCGATCGACGAGGCCGACAAGGCGCTCACCGCCGCGCTCGAACGCCTGCTGCGTGTCGCGCTGCCCGGCAGCCTGATCCTGCTCGCCAGCGACTTTCACGGCCTGAGTCCGAATCATGAAGCGCTGCTCGCGCAGATCGGCCGGCACAGCGATCTGGTCTTTCTGGTCACCCACGACCCGCTCGAATCGAACCCGCCGGCGGGCCGTTACTGGTTCGACATGGGTCATGCCCACGAACGCCTGCTCGACACCGGCGATGCCGACACCCGGGCCCGCTGGCAGGGGCAGTTCGAAGCGCATTTCGCGCAGATCGACGCGCTCGGTCGCCGCCGTCAGGCGCGCGTGCTGCGCTGCGCGACCGACGCCGATCCCGCCACCTTGCTGGCGCGGGGGTTGTAGCCATGACGCTCGAACGTAGCCCGATTGTAGGAGCGAGCTTGCTCGCGAACGGACGGAGCAATTCGTTCAAGAGCCTTGCCGCGTTCATTCGCGAGCAAGCTCGCTCCTACAGTGAGGCTTCACCATGACGCCGCCGTCTCCCGGCGCCGACCTGCCGCTGCGCGACATCCACCTGCCGCCCGACATCGGCTGGTGGCCGCTGGCGCCCGGCTGGTGGCTGCTCGCGCTGCTGGTGATCGTGCTGATCGGCTTGTTGATCTGGTGGCTACGGCGCCCGAGCCCGCGCAAACCCGTCCAGGCCGCCCGCGCGGAACTCAAACGCCTCGACGCCGACTTCCAGGTCCACCACGACCCGCAACGCCTCGCGCAGGCGCTGTCCACCTTGCTGCGCCGCGCCGCGATCAGCCTGTTCCCGCGCGCCGAGGTCGCCGGCCTGACCGGTGATGCCTGGCTGGCCTGGCTGGACGAAGCCGCCGGCCTTGCGCCGGCAGAGGGTTTCAGCGCCGGTCCCGGGCGTTATCTGCGCGATGCCCAATATCGTGCGGCCAGCGATGACGTGGACGGCCTCGCCCTGCTCGCGCTGGCCAGCACCTGGCTGACCCGTGTTGCCAGGAACCACAAGCCGATCGCGGCTGAAGCCGCTCCTACAACCGCTGCCAACCGTAGGAGCGGCTTCAGCCGCGATCGGCACATGGGCGAATCCGGACATGCCTGAATCTGACGCCCTCAGCCTGCCCTACCTGCAGCAACTGCAACTGCTGTGGCCGTGGATGTTCCTGCTGCTGCCGCTGCCCTGGCTGGTGCGCCGCTACATGCCGGAGGCCCATCCCGCCGGCCATGCCGCGCTGCGCGCGCCGCACCTGGCCGGCCTGCTCGGCGCCCTGCCCGGCGCCCGTGGCGGCAGTGGCGGCAACATGGCACTCGCCATCATGGTCTGGCTGCTGCTGCTGACCGCCGCCGCGCGCCCACAGTGGGTCGGCGAGCCGGTCGACCTGGGGGTGTCCGGCCGCGACCTGATGATCGCGGTCGACATCTCCGGTTCCATGAAGGAGGTCGATTTCCTGCTCGGCGACCAGGCCGTGACCCGCCTCGACGCGGTCAAGAAGGTGGCCGGCGAATTCATCGAACGCCGCGCCGGCGACCGTCTCGGCCTGATCCTGTTCGGCGACAAGGCCTATGTGCAGACCCCGCTGACCTTTGACCGCGAGACCGTCAACCAGCTCTTGCAGGAGGCCGCGATCGGCCTGGCTGGCGAGAAGACCGCGATCGGCGACGCGATCGGCCTGGCGGTCAAGCGCCTGCGCGCGATCGACACCCCGCACCGCGTGCTGGTGCTGCTCACCGACGGCGCCAACACCGCCGGCGAGGTGCAGCCCGAACCCGCCGCCGCGCTGGCCGCGCAGGAAGGACTGACCCTCTACACCATCGGCATCGGCGCCGAGGAGGCCTACGTGCCGACCCTGTTCGGCATGCGTCGCGTGAACCCGTCCGCCGAGCTCGACGAAAAGATGCTGCGCAGCCTCGCCGAGCAGACCGGCGGGCAGTTCTTCCGCGCCCGCGACAGCAAGGAGCTCGAACAGATCTATCACCTGCTCGACCGGCTGGAACCGCAACTCAAGGACAACGTGCGCTTCCGACCGATCAGCGCGCTGTTCTACTGGCCGCTGGGGCTCGCACTGCTGTTCGCCAGCGGCCTGCTGATCCAGGCGATCCGGGGGCGCGTGGCATGAACAGGCGCTCACCGACACCACCCGTAGGATGGGCAAAGCGCAGCGTGCCCATCATAAGAGCCGCCGTGTTCGCCGAAGCCCCGCTTGCTCCCAGCGCTTGCGATGGGCACGTCCCGTTGGTCCTTTGCCCATCCTACGGTGGCACGGCAACAAGTCACGTAGGGCCAGTCAGGTGATCGATTTCGCGCAATTCCACTTCCTGCGGCCGTGGGCCTTTGTCGGGGTGCTTCCGCTGGCGGGATTGCTGTGGGCGCTGGCGCGGCGCCATCGCAGCGGCGGCGGCTGGCGGGAAATCTGCGACCCCGCCCTGCTCCCGCATGTGGTCGGCGACGGGCGCGAGTGCCACCGCTGGCCGCTGGTCGCGATCGGCCTGGCCGGCCTGCTCGCGATCGCGGCGATGGCCGGCCCGACCTGGGATCGGCTGACGCAGCCGGTGTTCCGCGATCTGTCCAGCCTGGTCATCGCGCTCGACCTGTCCGATTCGATGAACGCCGCCGATCTCAAACCCAGCCGTCTGGAGCGCGCGCGCTTCAAGGTCGCGGACATCCTCAAGCGGCGTCGCGAGGGCCAGACCGGTCTGGTCGTCTTCGGCGGCGAGGCCTTCACGGTCAGCCCGTTGACCAACGACACGCAGACCATCGTCGCGCAACTGCCGACCATGCAGACCGAACTGATGCCGGCGCCGGGTAGCCGCGTCGATCGCGCCGTCCAGCAATCCGCCGAACTGCTGCGCCAGGCCGGCCAGACCGCCGGCGACATCCTGCTGATCGCGGACGGACTCAACGACGCCAGCCGCGCCACACTCTCGGCGATCCTGGCGAAGTTACCGTACCGGATCTCGGTACTGGCGGTCGGTACCGCGGACGGCGCGCCGATTCCCACCCCCAGCGGCGGCTTCGTGAAAGACGCCAAGGGCGGCATCGTCGTCGCCACGCTGGACACCGCACCACTGTGCGACCTGGCCACCCGCACCGGCGGCATCTGCCTGAACCTGCGCCCGGACGAGCAGGACACCGACGCGCTGTTCGCCTTCCTCGACCGCCAGCGCAACACCCGCAACCTGATGGACAGCGACCTCCAGGCCGACCAGTGGCGTGAATACGGCCCCTGGCTGCTGCTGCCGTTACTGCCGATCGCCGCGCTGATCTTCCGGCGCGGCATCCTGATCTTCGCGCTCGCCTTTCTGATCCCGTTGCCGAAGGCCCAGGCGGCCTGGCCGCAAAGCTGGGCGGACTGGTGGCGGACGCCCGACCAGCAGGCCGCCGCCGCGCTCGATGACAACAATCCGGTCGCCGCCGCCGGCAAGTTCAACGATCCGCGTTGGGCCGCCAGCGCCCACTACCAGGCGGGCAACTACGAGGACGCCCGCAAGCGGCTGGAAACCCTCCCCGAAGCCGATGCCGACGACCACTACAACCTCGGCAACGCCCTCGCCCGGGAAGGTCGCCTGGAAGAGGCCGTGCGCGCCTACGATCAGGCATTGGACAGTCAGCCGGCGATGGAGGACGCCCGTTACAACCGCGACCTCGTGCAGCAACTGATCGAACAGCTGCGCCAGCAACAGCCGAACCCGGACCAGCCGCAAAACCAGCAGGGCGATCAGGGCGACGGCGCGCAGGCCGCCGGCGGTGACAACCCGCAACAGCAGGGCGACGACCGAAACGAGCAGGGACAACAGGGAGGCCAGGGCGAGCAGAGCCAGCCCAGCCGTGGCGACGAGGGCAAGCCGCAGTCGGAAAAATCCGCCCAGCGGAACGAGACCGACCAGATCCGCCGCGACCAGCAGGACGCCGCCGTCAACCAGAACCAAAGCGCGATCGACCAGAACGACCCGCGCGCCCAGGCCCAGGCCCAACGGAACGAACAAGGCCAGCGCGCCGAGGACGGCGAGCACGACAACGCCGATCAGGGCACCGAAACCGAACGCCACGCCGCCGATGAATCCCGCCAGGCGACCGAACAATGGCTGCGCCGCATCCCCGACGACCCCGCCGGGCTGTGGCGCCGCAAATTCCTGTACCAATACCGCGACCGCGCAGTGCAGAACGGCAGCGCGCCGGAGGTCGAAACATGGTGAGACGATCCATGAACAGCGTTTGCCGCAAAGACGCAAAGGCGCAAAGCGCACCTTTGCTGTCTTTCTTGAACCCTTTGCGCCTTTGCGTCTTTGCGGCAAAACGTCGTCCGCCCCTCGTCGCGATGCTCGTCCTGCTTCCGGTGCTGACGCAGGCAGCGAACATCGATGCCTGGGTGGATCGCAATCCGGTCGCCGCCAATGAATCGCTGCAACTGACCATCGAGGCGGACGGCGACCCGGACGGCGACCCGGATTTCGGCCCGCTGAAGCAGGACTTCGACATCCTCTCGCACGCCACCGGCAGCAACGTGCAGATCATCAACGGGAACGTGAAGCGCTCCGTGCAGTGGCAGCTCGGGCTGATGCCGAAACGCGCCGGCGACCTGACCATCCCGGCCATCCGTTTCGGGCGGGACAGCTCGCCGCGGATCGCGGTCAAGGTCACCCAGGCCACCGCCACCGACCCGGCCAGCGCCGACGTGTTCATCGAGGCCGAGGCCGCGCCGCTCAACCCTTACGTGCAGCAGCAGGTGATCTACACGCTGCGCGTCTACCGCGCGGTCGACACCGCCAACGCGACCCTGAGCGCGCCCGAGTTCCCCGGCGGCGAGGCGCTGATCGAGAAGCTCGGCGACGACATCGACCGCGACGAACGCCGCGATGGCCGCCGCTTCCGCGTAACCGAACGCCGCTACGCGATCTATCCACAGCACAGCGGGCGGCTGGATATCCCCGCCGTGCGCTTCGCCGGCCAGGTGCTGCAAACGCGGCGGAACGTCTGGGACCCGTTCGGCGGTAGCTACAGCCCGCGCCAGGTGCGTTCGCGCGCGCTGCAACTCGATGTGAAACCCATCCCGTCGTCATACACCGGCCAGCACTGGCTGCCCGCGACCGAGGTACGCCTCGCGCAGGCCTGGGCGGAAACGCCGCCGCGCTTCCAGGCCGGCGAACCGGGCACGCACACGCTCGCGATCATCGCCGACGGCCTGACCGCCGCGCAGTTGCCGGACGTGAGCCTGCCGCTGCCGCCCGGCGCCAAGGGTTACCCCGATCAACCCGAACTGCGCGACGAGCGGAGCGCGACCGGCATCGCGGGCTTGCGGCAGCAGAAGCTCGCCGTGATTCCGCAGACCGAGGGGACCATCGACTTCCCGGAAATCACGCTGACCTGGTGGAACACGACCACCGACGCGCAGGAAACCGCGCGTCTGCCGGCCCAGAGCTTCCCGGTCGCGCCCGGCCTCGCGCCGCCGCCGGCGCCCCCGGTTCAGGCTGCGCCGCTGTCCGCCACCCCGCCGCAGCCGGCGGCGGACCCGGCCCCGCTCCCGGCCCGCGCACCCGCGTCGCCCGTCTTCGATCGCCTTGGCGCGCTGCTCGACGCCGGCATCTGGCCGTGGATCAGCCTCGCCCTCGCGCTCGGCTGGTTGCTGACCCTGCTGCTGTGGTGGCGCGCCGCCCACCGCAAACCGGTCGCCGAAACCCCGCCGGCGCCCGCGCCACGCAAACCCGGTCTGAACGCCCTGCGGCAGGCCTGCGATGCCAACGACGCCGCCGGCGCGAAGGACGCCCTGCTCGACTGGACCGCCGCCCATTGGCCGTCGCCGACCCCGACCAACCTGGAAGGCATCCGCCAACGATTGCCGACGCACTCCGCCCTCGCCGAAGCGATCGCGGAACTCAACCACGCGCTCTATTCACCCCGGAAGCAGGCGTGGTCCGGGAACGTGCTGAAATCGACGTTGGCCGAACTCGAACTCAAGCCGGTCCGGAAGGACGACAGCCGCGACGACCTGGAGCCGCTGTATCGCTGACCGGAGGACAGGGTTTCGGTGCGGATTTCGCCGAGTTCCGATTCCGCTCGGCCACCGAACCCTGCTGCCGTTGGCTGAGCAGAGCCGAGGCCAACCGCCGGTTCGCGGGCGAGGCCGGCCCAGATAACCATTCGCCTGGACGATCCTGGATGATCAGGGCGCTTTGCAGGAGCAGCTTCAGCCGCGATCGGCGTCAGCGATTGCTCTGACGCCGATCGCGGCTGAAGCCGCTCCTACAAAAACGTCGCTCCACACGGCGAATACCCCGATTTTGTAAGCACCCCTCACCCGGGCGACGACACCACGTAGGGCGGAAGCCGCAGGCGTTCCGCCGGCTATCGTTCGGATTCACGCCGAACAACGAGGCTTGCCGAACGTGGATGGACGCGCCGAACGTCGGTTGGCGGAACGCCTGCGGCTTCCGCCCTACGCGCTTCCCAAAAAAACGCGTTTCATTGATTACGACGCACTCCGCGAGTTCACCCAGATCATTGCGCCCGCCGGCCGGTCGGTTAGGCTCAAGCTGTTTCGTCCACGCTACCCGGCCCCACACCGATGCATCTTGAACACGTCCTCGCACTGCTTGCCGCCGCGATCGTCGCGGTGCCGGTCTTTCAGCGTCTGGGGCTCGGTTCGATCCTGGGTTACCTGGCCGCCGGCGTGCTGGTCGGGCCCAGCGCGCTGGGTGTCATCGAAGACGTCGACAAGGTCCGTCACCTGGCCGAATTCGGCGTGGTGTTCCTGCTGTTCCTGATCGGCATCGAGATGAAGCCGGCGCGCCTGTGGGTGATGCGGCGGCTGGTGTTCGGTCTGGGTCTGGCGCAGTTGCTGGTCACCGGTCTGGTGCTCGCGCTGATCGCCTGGGGGCTGGGACTGAACCCGCGGCCCGCGCTGGTGGTCGGCCTCGGCCTCGCCCTGTCATCGACGGCCTTCGGCATCCAGTTGCTGGCCGAGCGCCGCGAGATGAACACCGAGACCGGCCGCACCGCCTTCTCGGTGCTGCTGTTCCAGGACCTTGCCGTGGTCCCGTTGCTGGCGCTGGTGTCGTTCTTCGCCGGCGGCACCTCGCTCGAACTCGGCATCCTGTTCGCGCTTGGCGAGACCATCGCGATCATCGCGGCGGTGCTGCTGATCAGCCGTTTCCTGCTCGACCCGACCATGCGCCTGATCGCCGGCAGCCACCAGTCGGAGGTGTTCGTCGGCGCCGCGCTGCTGCTGGTGCTCGGCGTCGGCTATCTGATGGAGAGCGTCGGCCTGTCGATGGCGCTGGGTGCGTTCCTGGCCGGCCTGATGCTGGCGGAATCGCATTTCCGCCATCAGGCCAGCGCCGATATCCAGCCCTTTCGTGGTCTCCTGCTCGGGCTGTTCTTCATGGCCGTCGGCATGTCCATGGACATCCGGCTGCTGCTGTCGGAACCCTGGCTGCTGATCGGCCTGAGCGTCGCGTTGATGGTGGTGAAGGCCGGGTTGCTTGCCGCGCTGGCCTTGCTGACCAGGCACCGCCAGACCAGCGTGCCGAAGCTCTCGCTGCTGCTCTCACAGGCCGGCGAATTCGGTTTCGTGCTGTTCGCGTTCGCGCAGAGCCAGCAGCTGCTCGATGCCACGCTGGCGCACCGGCTGACGCTGATCATCAGCCTGAGCATGGCGCTGACGCCCTTGATGATGAAACTCGCCGACCGGCTGGCGGCGATGATCCGGAACACCGACGAGACCGTGGCACCGCCGAGCGAACCCCGTTCCGACCGCTGGGTGCTGATCGCCGGGTTCGGTCGCGTGGGGCGGCGGATCGGACGGATGTTGCAGGAAGACGGCTTCAGTTATCTCGGCCTGGAGGCCGATGTCGATCAGGTCGTGCTCGGTCAGGGACGCGGCCAGAACGTGATCTTCGGCGACGCCACCCGCCTGAACGTGCTGCAAACGGTCCACGCCGAGGACGCCAGCGCGATCGTCGTCGCCTTCGACGACGAGGCATCGACCGAACGCCTGGTCATGCTCGCCAGGGAACACTTCCCCGGCACCCCGGTCTATGTGCGCGCCCGCGACCGCCATCACGGCTCGCTGCTGCGCGGGCTCGGCGCGCGCGCGTCGGTTTCGGAAAACCTCGAGGTCAGCCTGCGCCTCGGCGAATTCGCCCTGCGTGAACTCGGCGCCGACGAAACCCGCATCGCCGCCACCGTCGAGCGTTACCGCGACGAGTACGAGTGAGGGCTCAGGCCTCCGGTCTCGCGTAGTGGGTGCCGTGGCACTTCGGACACGGCGGGATGCGCCCGGGTTTCCGGAAACTCAGGGTTTCGCCGCAATCACGGCAGACCAGCGTGCCGGGGCCGGTGATCTCGCCCGTGTGATATTCGCCGGCGTGTTCTTCCAGATCGCGCAGTTCCAGCGTGGTGCGGTCGGCGGCGGCGAGGAAACGCTGCATCAGACCGGATTCGAGCAGGCTCGATTCGAAGCCCCACCAGCCGCGCAGTTCATCGCCGAAACGGGCCATGTAGCGCCCGGCATCGCTGAGATCGCGTTTCAGGAAGGTGGCGAGGCGATCGCCCTCCTCGACGCTCAGTTCACCGAGTTCGACGGCCTTGTCGCGGGCCTGTTCGATCCAGCGTCGCACGCTCGGACCGAATTCCTTCTCCAGGGCATGGGCATCGTCGATGCTGCGTTCCAGCAGGCGCTCATAGGCGGCGCCGAGGGCGTCGATCGGGTCAGGATTCCTAGCTTCTTTCATTGTCGTTCTCCAAGGGGTCTGTCCTTATTCTGGACCGGGGTTCGGAGAACGCACAGGGCGCCGGATCAGTTTGCGCAAGTTTGGTCTGAGCGTGCGCCGCACACGCTGACGACGGTCCCGGCACGCGCAGCGCACCCAACGGCAACAGCAATCAGTTGCTGGCCAGAACCTGATTGGCGGCGGCCAGGCGGGTGCCGGGCGGCGCGTATTCCTGGAAGTAGTCCCGCACGCCGGCGGCGATGGCCTTCGCCATGCGGGTCTGGTACTCCGAATCCCTGAGCCGCGCTTCCTCGGTCGGGTTCGAGATGAAGGCCGTCTCTACCAGGATGGACGGGATATCCGGCGACTTGAGCACGACAAAGCCGGCGCGCTCGACCTGCTTGCGATGCACCTTGCCGACCGTCTTCAAGCCACCGAGCACCCGCGAGGCGACCTTGATGCTGGCCTCGATGGTCGCTTCCTGCGAGAGGTCGAGCAGCACCTGCGCGACCTGATCGTCCTTGTCGTCGAGGCTCACGCCACCGACCAGATCCGCCGCGTTCTCCTTCTCCGCCAGCCATTGCGCGGCCTCATTGGAGGCGCCGCGGTTGGACAGCACGTACACGGAAGAGCCGTGTGCGCGGGGATCGTTGAAGGCATCCGCGTGCAACGAGACGAACATGTCGGCGCGATGCTTGCGCGCCTTGTCGATACGCGTGCGCAGCCGCAGGAACACATCGGAATTACGGGTCAGCACCGCCTTCATGCCCGGCTGGGCGTTGATCTCGGCGGCCAGCTTGCGGGCCAGCGCGAGCACCGCGTCCTTCTCGCGCAGGCCGGTCGGGCCGCGCGCGCCCGGGTCCTTGCCGCCGTGGCCGGCATCGATCGCGATGACGACATCGCGCATGTCGTTGCCGGCGACGGATTTCTCGGTCTTGACCGGGCCGGAACCCGTGCCCGCATCCAGATCGATGACCAGACGATGGCCGGAACCGCCGCCCGGCTTGAGCAGGAAACTGCGCGGACGCGCCTTGCCATTCAGATCCAGCACCAGGCGCAGATCGTCGCCCTGGCGCACGCCGCCGCGGATGCCTTTCAGCAGGCCGACCTGCCTGGCATCCAGCGCGGTCGACAGCCTGGCGTCCGGCACGTCGACGACGACGCGTCCGGGGTTGTCCAGCGTGAACAGATGGTGATCGACCGGACCGGACAGTTCGAACACCACGCGCGTGGTTTCGCTCTCCGCCGACACCCGCACGCCATTCACCTGCACGTCGGCCCGCGCCGACAGCGTGATGAACACGCCCAGCGTCGCCAACCAAGCCAGTAATCGTGATTTTCGAGCGGTCATGATGATCAGATCGGTCACGGATCAGCCGATGTTAATGGCATGTATACATCATGCCAACCGGAATTCAAGAAAAAATCTTTTCTAATCTGGAAGATACAGGGTATTCCTAATCACCTGCATTAACAGAGTCCCGCAAACGAGCCAGGCATGTCTCCGCGACACCGGTCTGCGCGGTGAACAGCAGCTTACGAGCCTCGCCGGCGTGTTCCATGGCAATGGTCAGGTCCGCGCGCGGCAGCACGCCCGCCCCACGTTCCGGCCATTCGACCAGCACCAGCGCCGGCACCTCGAGCAGATCGCGCAGACCGAGGAATTCCAGTTCCTCGGGGTCGCCGAGGCGGTACAGATCGAGGTGATACGCGGGCCCACTGGGCAGTTCGTACGGCTCGATCAGCGTGTAGGTCGGGCTGCGCACCGCACCCTGATGGCCAAGCCCCCGCAGCCAGGCACGAACCAGCGTCGTCTTGCCGGCGCCGAGTTCCCCACGCAGGTGCACGAACATGCCCTGGCCGGCGTCCGCCGCCTGCCAGGCACGGGCACACGCGGCGCCCAGGGCGATCGTCCCGGCCTCGCCGCGTACGTTATCGATGGAGAGTTCTTTCATCGTCGTTCGGGTCTCGCCCCAATCACGGATTGACCAGATGGCGCAGCGGCGGGAACAGGTCGCTGGCCAGCAGGCCGCGTTCACCATCGGCGCGCGCCGCCGCGTCCGCCGCCATCGCGTGCAGCCAGGCGCCGCTGGCGGCGGCGGCGTGCGCGTTGAAGCCCTGCGCCAGCAGGCCGGCAATGATGCCGCTCAACACGTCACCCATTCCCCCGCTGGCCATGCCCGGATTGCCGCGATCGCAGAGCCCGATCGGCGGATGTCTGGACGCAACCAGGCTGCCGGCGCCTTTCAACAGCACCGTGCCGCCGAAGCGTTCGCGCAGGGCGCCGACGGCGGCAAAACGGTCTGCCTGCACTTCCGCGACCCCGATCCCGAGAAGCTGGGCGGCCTCGCCGGGATGCGGGGTCAGAATCCAGTCGTCGCGGCGCAGCGGCGACCCGGCAAGCAGGTTCAGCGCATCGGCATCCACCACCAGCGGAATCTTCAGCGCCAGCGCCGCCTGCCAGAGCTCCTGCGCCCAGGCGTCGCGACCGAGGCCGCAGCCGATCGCGATCACATCCGCGCGCTCCGTGAGCGGGGTCAGGTCGGCAGCACCCGCCACGCCGCGACACATCAGCTCCGGTCGCCCGGACAGCACCGTGGCGACATGCTCCGCCCGCGTCGCCACACTGACCAGGCCCGCGCCGGTCCGCGCCGCCGCCTCGGCCGCCATCCGCACCGCGCCGGCGAAACCGTGATTGCCGCCGATCGCGAGCACATGCCCGAAGCGGCCCTTGTGGGCATCGCGATCGCGGCGCGCCAGACCGCGTCTGACCTCCGCCGCGTCGACGCGCCGCACGGACGCCGGCTGACTCTCGATGACCGCCGCCGGGACCTCCAGGCTGTCGAATTCGACCGCGCCGCAGCAATCCGGCCCGCGCCCGGTGAACATGCCGCGCTTGAGACCGATGAAACTGACCGTCAGCGACGCACGCACCGCAACGCCCGCCACCGCCCCGGTATCGGCATCCAGGCCTGACGGGATGTCGACCGCGAGCACCGGCGCCGGATCGGCATTGATGGCCTCGATCGCGTCCCGCCACACACCTTCCGGCGCGCGCGACAGGCCGGTGCCGAAGATCGCGTCGACGATCACGTCCGCGCCGGCCACCGCGTCGCGGCTGAATGGCAGCTCCCGTCCGCCGGCTTCGCGATAGGCCCGCGCGGCGGCAAGCGCATCGCCGGTGAGCCTGTCAGGATCGCCCACATTGACCACGATCACCCGGAACAGCTGGCTCTTCAGCGCGGCGCGCGCGATCACGAAACCGTCGCCGGCGTTGTTGCCGACCCCGCACACGATCACCAGCCGGCGTGCATCCCGCCAGCGCCGACGCAGCGCGCGGAACGCCGCCTCGCCGGCCCGGCGCATCAGTTCGCCGCCGGCGATGCCTCGCTCCTCGATGGCGACGCGATCCATCTCGCGGACCTGGGCGGCGGTGAACAGCGGCAGCGGCAAGGGGTGGTCGGACATGGCGGCGGCACCGGGAATTCTGGTCGGCGGAAAGTCAAAAGCATCTCATTGTAGGAGCGGGCTTGCCCGGGCTTCGACTCCGCTCAGCCACCCGACTCCGCCGCCGTTGGCTGAGCGGAGTCGAAGCCAACCGCCGGTTCGCGATCACGCCCACTCTACAATGCGGGTTCGTTCGTTCGCCTTTTCCAGCTCATGCCGACAACACTCGAACAACGCATCAAACGCTGGGCCGCCGAGCTCGGCTTCCAGGCCTGCGGCATCGCCGGCGTGGAGCAGCCGGAGGCGGAAGCCTGGTACCTGGACTGGCTGGCGCGCGGTTACCACGGCGAGATGGATTTCATGGCGCGCCACGGTACCCGGCGCAGCCGTCCCGCCGAACTCGAACCGGGCACGTTGCGCGTGATCAGCGTGCGTCTCGATTACCTGCCGCCCGCGCTGCCGGACCCGTGGGCGCGGCTCGCCGATCCACACGCGGCGACCGTATCCCGCTACGCGCTCGGTCGCGACTACCACAAGCTGATGCGACAGCGCCTGCAGAAACTGGCGGACCGCATCGAGGCGGAGGTCGGCGCATTCCCGTACCGCGCCTTCGCGGACAGCGCGCCAGTGCTGGAGAAGCCGCTCGCGCAACAGGCCGGGCTCGGCTGGCAGGGCAAGCACAGCAATCTGATCCACCGGGACGCCGGTTCCTGGTTCTTCCTGGGCGAGCTCTACGTTGGTCTGGCCATCCCCATCGACGCACCCGCCGACAACCACTGCGGCAGTTGTCAGGCCTGCATCGATGTCTGTCCGACCCGCGCGATCGTCGCGCCGTATCAGGTGGATGCGCGCCTGTGCATCTCCTACCTGACCATCGAACTGCACGGACCGATCCCCGAGGCGCTGCGCCCGGCGTTGGGCAACCGCATCTACGGCTGCGACGACTGCCAGCTGGTCTGCCCGTGGAACAAGTTCGCGATCCCGACCAGCGAGGACGATTTCCACCCGCGCCACGGACTCGACCGCGCCACCCTGATCGACCTTTTCGTCTGGGACGAGGCCGAATTTCTGCGCCGCACCGAAGGCTCCGCGATCCGCCGCATCGGCCACGAACGCTGGCTGCGCAACCTCGCGGTGGCGCTGGGCAACGCGCTGCGCGCCGCGCCGGATGACGCTGCCACCCGCACCGCGCTGCTGGCGCGGGCGGCGCATCCATCACCATTGGTGAGGGAACACGTCCGTTGGGCACTCGCACAGGGCGACTACACTGCCGCCTCATGAATTCGAGCCACCGCTTCGCCAAAGCCCTTTCGCGGGGGATTCTGCGGGTCGCGTTCCGGGTGCGTCTGCGCGAATGGCAGCACGTGAATCCGAGCGGGCGACCGACCCTGATCATCGCCAATCACGTCTCGTTCCTGGACGGCGCCTTGTTGTGGGCCTTCGTTCCGGGCCGCGTGCGCTTCGCGATCAGCACGCTGCAGGCGCGCACCTGGTGGATAAGGCTGATCGTGCGCTGGACCGGTCTGTACCCGCTCGACCAGCTCAACCCGATGGCCTTCAAGAGCTTCATTGAGGAGCTCAAGGCCGGGCACACCATGGGCATCTTCCCCGAAGGGCGCATGACCCGTACCGGCGGCCTGATGAAGATGTATCAGGGGCCGGCGACCGCTGCCGATCATGCCGGCGCGGACATCCTGCCGATCCATATCGAGGGGGCGCAGTTCCACGTCAGCGGCAATCTCGGCAAGCGCGTGCGCGTGCGCCGCTGGCCACGGGTCACGCTGACCGCCGGCGCGCCGCGCCAGCTTGAACTGCCGCGCGGACTGAGCACCCGCGAACGCCGCCAGGCCGCCGCCCACGCGCTCGGCGAGATGCTCACCGAGACCGCCGCCATCGCCCGCGACACCGCTTGCAGCGTGCCGCATGCGCTGATCGAAGCCGCCCGCGCGCACGGCCCGGGGCAACTCGTCATCGACGACATGGGGCGCACGCCATGGAGTTACCGCACGCTGTTCACCAAGGCGCACGCGATCGGCGAGTTGATCGCCCGCCGCCACGCAGCCGGCGCGAACGTCGGCCTGATGCTGCCGAACAGCGCCGGTTCGGCGGCGGTGCTGATCGGCATGCTGCTGCACGGGCGCGTGCCGGCAATGGTCAACTTCACCGCCGGTGCCGGCACCATCAAGCAGGCGATGCGCACGGCCGACGTGACCACCGTCTATACCTCGCGCCGTTTCATCGATGAGGGCGGTTTCCAGGAACTGGCAGACGCGCTCGCCGCCGAACTGGACCTGCGCTACCTCGACGACCTGCGCGAGGAGGTCGACACCGGCCTGAAACTGACCGCGCTGTGGCGCGCCTGGCGTGGCTCGATCCCGGTGCCAAGCCAACGCGACGACCCCGCCGTGATCCTGTTCACCAGCGGCTCCGAAGGCCTGCCCAAGGGCGTGGTGCTGTCGCACGGCAACCTGCTCGCCAACTGCACGCAGATCACCGCGCGCATGCCCTTCCTGTCCGACGAGGTGCTGTTCGCGGCCCTGCCGCTGTTCCACGCCTTCGGCCTGACCGGCGGCCTCTTCCTGCCGCTGATGAACGGCGTGCGCACCTTCCTCTACCCGACGCCGCTGCACTACAAGCTGATCCCGGAACTGGTCTACGACGTCTACGCGACCGCGATCTTCGGCAGCAACACCTTCCTAGCCGGCTACGCCCGTCACGCCGACCCGATGGATTTCACCCATCTGCGGTACGTGGTCGCCGGCGCCGAGAAGCTTCAGGAAGGCACCCGCCGCCTGTGGCTGGACAAGTTCGGTGTGCGCATCCTGGAAGGTTACGGCGCCACCGAGACCAGCCCGGTGCTGTCGGTGAACAGCCCCCGGCGGTATCGGGCCGGCAGCGTCGGGCCGTTCCTGCCGCGCGTCGAATACCGGCTGGAGCCGGTCGATGGCGTCCGCGAAGGGGGCCGCCTGATCGTGCGCGGCCCGAACATCATGCTCGGCTACCTGCGCGCCGAGCAGCCCGGCGTGCTCGAAGCGCCCGGCTACGAATTCGCCGACGGCAGCGACGGGACCGGCTGGTACGACACCGGCGATATCGCCCGCGTCGAGGACGACTTCCTGATTCTGGTCGACCGCGCCAAGCGCTTCGCCAAGATCGGCGGCGAGATGGTCTCGCTGGCCGGTGTCGAGAGCCTCGCGCACGCGTTGTGGCCGCAACTGCCGCACGCGGCGGTGGCGATCCCCGATGCGCGCAAGGGCGAACGCATCGTGCTGATCACCGAACACCCGGACGTGAATCGCCACGCGCTCACCCGGCGCATCCAGGAAACCGGCGGCAGTGAACTGTCGGTGCCGGCGGAGATACGCATCGTTGACGCCGTGCCCACGCTGAGCACCGGCAAGACCGATTACCGCGCCTGTCGCGCGCTCGCCGAATCCGCCCTGCCGAGCTGAATGCCTGGCCCGCATTGCGCCCCAACCCGGAGCGCCAGATTCGTCAATTCCCGCCATCAATGTCGGCAGAAACTGATCTGCATCAAATAATTAAATAGCCATATTCATACACTGGTTCCACCTTTCCAGCCGGGCACGCAACCCGCGACACACACAACGAGGTGACCACCATGGACCTTTGGATGAATCTGCTTTTCGGCAACCCGATCGGCCTTTCCAGCATGATCGTCGTGCTCACGACGTTCCTGATCATCGGCTACATCAGCGTGATGTTCATCACCAAGTCCGGCAAGCATCACCACTGAGCCGGTTGCTCCAGAACCCCCAACCCGCGTCGGCCCCCGGCCCACGCGGGTTTTTTGTGTCTGCGGAATGGCAGGGCGCACCAATGGCGCGCATCGGCATGGCGATGACGATGGCGATGGCGAATACCGGACGAACACGGATTTTCCGCAAAGACCGATAACGTCACGGATTCCCATCGATCCTGCCGGCAACGTCAGGCAATGACCCGAAACCGGGCAAACCGCAGCAAACCCGTGCGTTTGCATGACCCGACCGGGACAGGCATTCTTGCGCCGCCACGCCCACGCGATCGCCGCTCGACACGACCGATCAGGCAGGCACCAAGAACGGTAACGGTCCCCACGCGCGCTGGAATACGCGCCGACATGAGCCGGGATGACGACCGCAAGAGCCCCTCGCCCCCACCTTTCCAGAGGAACTCCGATGGACTTCGAACAAGCCCTCGGCATTCACCCTGACGCCAACGACGATGCCGATCGCCGCCGTCGTTTGCAGCTCTACATCAACCTCAAGCTCGCCTCGTCCGGCCAGCCGACCTGCCCGGGCAGCGACCATGGCAGCTTTCTGCTCGCCTCCGACGACCTGTTGCAGAGCTACCGCGAGAAGTCGCGCCTGCTGAGCGGCCATCTGTGCCCGGCGGATCGGCGCATCCAGACCTTCCTCGACGATTACCTCGCGGATGCGGGCGACACCATCCCGCGCCTGCCCGGCGACACCATCGTCCTCGATCGCCACGGCGTCGCGCGCGAACTCTCGCTGCCGATGAACGGCGATGTGTTCCAGTCCGACATCATCACCAGCTACCGCGTCAAACAGGGCGTGGTGCACAACCCGGCCTCCGACCGCCGCACCACCAAGGGCTCCTTCCACGTGGTCGAGGGCGGCCTGCCGATCCCCGGCGACAAGAAGGCCGTGCCCAAGATCGCCTTCGCGCGCATGTTGAAAGTCGCGCTCAACCCGCCGACGGAGCTGATGACGCTGCCGTTCACGTCCTCGCTGGATGAACCCGCGCGCGTCTTCGTATCGCTGCTGCTGCGTCCGACCGTGTGCCCCGAGATCCCCGGTCGCCAACCGGTCAAGACCATGGAGACGCGCTTCTTCGCGCCCGGCAACCTCGTCTCCAACCTCGATTTCGTGGAAAGCATCTTCGGCAACGCCGGCAACCCGTCCCTGCCGCGCCACGACGCCGCGCTGGACATCGACCACTGGTCCGGCCACACCGGCTGCGTGATCCTCGCGCCGCACCTCGTGCGCCTGACCAGGAAGGAACTCGGCCTGCCGCACATCGACGATGCGAGCCCGCGCCAGATCGCCGACGGCATGTGCTGGCAGAAGGAAGATGAGCTGTACAACGACGGCAACGCCTTCAAGATCACCGCCCGCGACGAGCGCGGCGTGATCGTGACCATCCTGGCCGACAACTACTACGGCTACTGCAAGAAAGAGGTCAAGACCCAGCTCAGCTACGCCGCCAACCTGTACGGCCTGGCCGAAGAGGAACACGCCGGCGGCGCGCTGGCCTTCCATCGCCGCAACCACGGCGAGGAATACGGCGTCGACAGCATCACCCGGCGCGGCGACTACAGCTTCGACGAGATGGTCGACATGTACGGCGAGCTGATGGAGGTGCATCCGGAAGGGTATGCGACCGACCTGGCGCATCCCGAGATCGTCTACGTGCCGCAGGATCTGCGCATGGACCTGAACGCGCAGACCATCTCCTGGGTGCGCGACCACCGCCCGCAGACCATCAAGCTCCAGCCCGGCAAGATCTACATCCAGCCGAACGGCTACAAGGTGCAGATGATGAAGCACCCGGGCGCGCCGTCCTGGCGGCTGGTCGGCACCGAGCCGGAAGGCACCTTCTGCCACAAGCCGTCGACCGTCTCCGGCGGCGGCAAGTCGGAAATCTCCAAGTCGATCGAGGACGCGGTCATCTACGGCCCGATGTTCGTCAACAACCTCGAGGAAGACATGGACCTGGTCCAGGAGATCTTCGAGTTCGACTACAGCGAACGCCTCAAGCCCGAATTCGCCCACGAGGACCGCGACCCGACCCGTCGACCGCTGTCCCCGCAGCGCAGCCTGGGTTCGGTCATCAAGCTGCTGACCCCCGGCCCGAGCAACACCGACGCCTACAACGCCTGGCTGGAAGCGATCCCCGAACGCATCCGCGCGCTGGCCTTCCTGATCAAGCGTTTCTATCAGCCCTCCTGGGGTAACGACTGGCGCAAGTACCTGTCGGTCGACATCATCAACGGCATGCCCGGCCACGAGCTGAAGATCAACGACCGTCGCCTGGTCGGCTCCTATCTGCGCGTCGGCCTCGAGGACAACGGCGCCTGGCGCCTGTTCAAGGTCCGTCAGGACTTCATCGCCGCCGCCAAGGTGCAGATGGAGGACGACATCACCGCCTCCGTGGTGGTGCCGAGCGCGTCGCTGAACAACTGCTCGCCGATGTCCGACAACCCCAGCGTCAAGCTGACCCAGAACTGCGAATACCGCCTGTTCCAGCGTCCGGACGAGGCCATCCATCCCGGTTTCGACACCCAGACCGAACAGGACATGGCCGCGCCCGACAACTTCATGGCCAACTACCAGCCTCTGGATCACAAGACCGTGGCGCGGATCGTCGAGGACGTGGTCGGCTTCCAGAAATATTCCGAACCGATGCGCAAGCGCCTGCAGGGCGCCTACGACGACGGCAAGGGTTTTGTCGTTTCCTCGGCGCACCCGCGTCTGGTCGATGGCAAGCCGAGCAAGAACCCGCGCTACCTCCAGCTGCGTCCGGATGTGGCCGAGCCGATCCACCGTTACGTCGCCGAGATCGGCGCGCGTTTCCACCGCAAGGTGCCGCTCGGCACGCCCGTGTGCAGCCCGGTCAACGCGGTACTCGCCGGTCGTCGCAACAACCCGCCGGAACACAACATCCGCCCGCTGGCGGTGTACAACCCGATCCATTACCAGGAACTGCCCGAGTTGTTCATGGACTTCGTCTGCTCGCTGACCGGCAAGTCGCCATCGACCACCGGCGCCGGCAGCGAGGGCGCGCTGACCAAGGGCCCGTTCAACGCCCTGCGGCCGACTGCGGACCTCAACAACGCCCTGGTGTCCTTCATCCTGACCGGCTACGCGGGCTTCTCCAGCGCCGCCGGTCATATCGGCCCGAACCGCCGCGTCGACCACGACATCAGCCTGCTGATCCCGGAGATCTGGTGCCGCCTCTCGCAGCGCGAGCGCGACCCGCAATTCCTGATCCGACGCGGCTATCTGGAACCGCTCAAGGACTTCGAGCACAAGGGTCGCAAGGTGCTGGCCAGCCGCCTCGGTTACCGCATCACCGAACGTTTCGTGCAGAGCTTCATGGGCAAGATCTTCGACGGCCCGACCACGGTGTTCGACGAAGCCATCCTGCGTCCGGAATCGCAGGGTCTGGATGTCTTCGTCGACGGCATCGACAACATCGTCGAGGCCCAGCAGCGCGTCGCCCAGCGTTATCTGGACGACGGCAGCATCGAAGAGGCCTGCCCGCCGCTGAAGGCCCTGCTCCACATCATGGCGACCGGCGAGTATCAGGGCCGGGATGCGCATGACCCGGCGATCCGCGCCCTGTTCACGCGCGAGTCACTGCTCGCCTCCGACTGGTACCGCAACCGCCTGGAAACCAGGCAGCAGCGCGAGATCGCGTTGTGGGAACGTCACGTTGCCTATCTGGAGCGTTTCCTCACGCTGGACAGCCATGCCGACGTGATCGCGAAGATGTCTCTCAAGGACCGTCTCGACCAGGCCCGCGCCAAGCTCGAGGAAGTCGGTTCGGCGGCCTATCTGGAGACCCTGGTCGGCACCATCGGCGCCGATCCGATGCGGCCCGGCGACGACGTCGCGATCGCCTTCAGCGACGACGAGATGGGCGCGGTCGCGGCCTGACCAAGCCTGCGGGGAGGATGCCGGGCCGGGGCCCGCATCCTCCACCGCCCCTCAACCGCCCCTCCACAGCCCCTCAGCCGCGTCGTCGACCGGAACTCAGGGAGCGCAGATGATCGCGGTCCCGTCGCGCGAGCGTGTCGTTGTCCAGTTCGCGCAGCTTCTTCACCCGCGTGAGACCCGAGGTCGGGTGATAGATCAGCTTGCGCGGGAACGGCCCGCCGAGATCCTCGGCCGCCGCGCGATGGCCCCGATCGCGCAACCAGCCCTGGGTGAACGCGATCGTCCGGCGTGCCAGATCGGCCGTCTCGGCGAACGCCTGCGCGCCACCGAACACCTTGAATTCGAGGCGGTCGGCCCGCGCTCCATGCTTGAGCAGGTTGTCGAGCAGTCGCGACATCACCTGGTCGCCGTAGCGGCCGCGCGGGTCCCCGCCAGCAACGCCGAGGACGGCGCCCTCCTCCTGCGGCAGCAGGAAATGCAGCATTCCCGCCAGACCGGCATCGGCATCGCGCACGCAGACGGCCACACCCGCCCCGAGCACGGTGGTCAGCAGCTCGTCGTTCAAGGTGACGTAGAACTCGCCGGGCAACAGTTTGGCGGCGAAGGCCTCATGGGGTTTGTCCCAGTAGCGGCGGATGTGCCCGAAGCCGGCCGGCGCCTCGGGTAATTGGCGACGCGCCACCGAGGCGCCCGTTTCTTCTCTGGTCATTTTCTGCCTCGCTGATAGATCGTCTGGCCCAGCAGATGAAATCCGTCGCTCAAGCCCTTCAACGTTTCGGAATGTCCGACGAACAGCAGGCCGTCGGGGCGCAAAATCCGTTCGAAGCGCCGCAGCAGGCGCTCGGTGGTGTCGGCATCGAAATAGATCGTCACGTTCCGACAGAAGATCGCGTCCATCTGCACCATCGACGGCCACACGCCGTTCAGGCTGAAGGCCTCGAAATCGATCATGCGCGCGAGTTCCGGGACAACCCGCACCCAACCATCGTTGCGCCCCACCCCGCGTCTGAACCAGCGGCGCACGCGGCTCGGATCAAGCCCGGCGATCGCCTCGCGCGGGTAAGCCCCGCGCCGCGCGCGCGCCAGCACCTCGGAATTGAGGTCGCTGGCGAGGATGCGCACGTCCCAGTCGTCGATATCGGGGATCGCCTCGCGCAGCGCGATCGCAATCGAATAGGCCTCCTCGCCGGTCGAGCAGCCGGCGGACCATATGCGCAGGTGCCGACCCTGGGGCCGCATCGCCTGCGCCCATCCACGCGCCTGTTCGCGGAGGAAATCGAAGTGGTACGGCTCGCGGAAGAAGCCCGTCAGGTTGGTCGTCATCGCATTGCGGAAATGCTCGAGCTCCCTGACGTCCTGACCGCCACGCAGACGGTCGCAATAATCGGAGACCCGGCGCAGACCGATCGCGCGCAAACGCCCGGCGAGGCGGGCGTAGATCATGTCGCGCTTGTTCTCGCTGACCGCGATGCCCGCCAGGCTTTCAAGCAACTCGCGCACGCAGGCGAAGTCCACGTCGGTGAACTCGAACTCGCGTTCCGCGAACGCGGTCTTCGCGGGCTTGCTCATGACGGGCCTCGCCTCCCACCTGAGGTCATGACTCAGAACTCTTCCCATTCGTCATCGTCCGCCCACCTGTCCGGCACGGTCTTCAGGGCCGCTGGCGCGGAACGCGGGGACGGGCGGGAAACGGCCCGGGGCGGGCGGGCGCTGGCGCGCGGCGCGGGCCCGGCGACGATATCGATGTGGAAGAAGTCGGTGAGCTTGCCGAGCTCGCGGACCTGCTCCTCCATGGACTGGCTGGCGGCGGCGATCTCCTCGACCAACGCGGCGTTCTGCTGGGTGCCAACGTCCATCTGCGCGACCGCGGTGTTGACCTGATCGATCCCGGTGGACTGCTCGTTGCTGGAATGAGCGATCTCGGCAATCAGCTCGCTGACCTTGTTCACCGATTCGACGATGGCGTCGAGCATGTCGCCGGAGTCGTTCACCAGGCGCGCGCCGTCCTCGACCTTGCGCGAGCTGTCCTCGATCAGGACCTTGATCTCCTTGGCGGCCGTCGCGCTGCGCTGCGCGAGCTTGCCGACCTCGCCCGCGACCACCGCGAAACCCCGCCCCTGTTCACCGGCACGCGCGGCCTCGACGGCGGCGTTCAGCGAGAGCAGGTTGGTCTGGAACGCGATGTCGTCGATCACGCCGATGATCTCGGCGATGCGCTGACTGGCCACGCTGATCTCGCGCATCGCGGTGACCGCCTCGCCGACGACCCGCCCACCGATATCCGCCTGCTCGCGCGCGCTCGCCGCCAGCTTGCTGGACTCGCGGGCGCTGTCCGCGTTGTTCTTCACCGTACCGGTCATCTGCTCCATGCTCGCCGCGGTCTCCTCCAGGCTGGCCGCCTGGGTCTCGGTGCGGGCACTGAGGTTGGCGTTGCCCTGGGCGATCTCGGCGGCCGCGCCACGGACCGTGGAGGTGGCGTCCTGGATGCGACCGATGACATCGAGGAAAGTCTCGACCGTGGTATTGGCGTCACGTTTAAGGCTGCCGTAGGCCCCTTCGTACTCGGCATCGATGGTCTGCGTGAGGTCGCCCTTGGCAAGCGCCGCGAAAACACGTTGCGTCTCGCCGATGATCGCCTCGTTGGTCGCCAGCATGCTGTTGATGCTCTCGCTGAGCACCCGGTAGAAGCCCTCCTTGCCGGACAGTTCGATACGCTGGTCGAGCACGCCATGGCGACTCGAATCGACGATGCGCTGCACCTCGTTCTCGACCTTGACCTCGAGGCTGCGGTCCTTCCACTCGATCACGGTGCCGATGCGCGCACCCTCGGCATCGACCACGGGCGTGGCGATGATCTGGAAATGACGGGGGCCGATCACTATCCGCCCCAGATACGGGCCGGTCAGGTGGTCGAGGCGGGCGCGGATGGCAGTCGGATT
The DNA here is from genome assembly GCA_024234895.1 of Gammaproteobacteria bacterium. GTDB lineage: Bacteria > Pseudomonadota > Gammaproteobacteria > JACKNK01 > JACKNK01 > JACKNK01. The sequence goes on along the minus strand of JACKNJ010000003.1, from coordinate 172,605 downwards.
GCCGTGGAAGCGGTCCATGTCCATGCCGATCACGTCATTCGCGCTGAACACCGGAAACTCGGCCCGGATGTCCGCTTCCGCGTCCTTGAACATCTTCCGCAGGGCGTCGTTCGCGTAGATCACGCGGTAATCCGGATCGGCCATCATGATCGCCGAGGTCACTGCTTGCAGCGCCTGCTGGTTGCGGCTGATGGTGCCGACGTTGTCGCGCAGGTTCTGCTGCATCACCCGCAGATCGGCAAGCACGCCGGTGGCGTTGGCGGCGCCGAATTCGGCATCCAGATTGCCGGCTGCGATCGAACGCACGCCGCGACTGAGCTCGTGCGGGTCCGCGCCGAGCTGGCGGATCGTGCCGCGAGCCAGGTAACCGGCCAGCATCACCGCGACCAGTACCATCGCCACGTTGAAAAACCCGACACCCCAGGCGGCCCGGGTCTCCGTGGCCTTGAGTTCCGCGACCCGCTCGAACAGCGCATTCGCGAGCATCTCCTCGATCTTGAGCAGATGTTCGACGCGGCCATCCGCCGCCGTCATCCATTCCGTCGCGCTGAGGTCGAAGGGCAGTTCGGAGACACGCGCCAGCGCGTTGACCAGACCTTCGCGGTCGATCCGCAGTGGCGCCACCTTGGCGTTGCCCGCGCTCAATGCGTCGAAATGGCGCTGGACCGCGTCGAGCGCCGCCGAAATCACGGCCAGGTCGGCCGGCGCGAGCAGATGCTCGTTCGCGGCGAGCACGGCAAAAGCCTCGTGCGCCTCGTCGAGTTCGCGCACGAGGTTCTCCCGTCGCTCCGGCGTCGGTTTCGCGGCGTACTCACGAACATCACCTTGCAGACCGGCATGGCTGAAGCGGATGGTCAGCGCATCGGCGACCCGACGCAGGCTGTATCTGCCCACGAGACCGTCGCGCAACTCGTCGAAGCCGTACAGACGACGATCGTCGAGTGCCGCGTTGAGCGTTTCGCGCAAGTCGGGTTCGGCGATCTCCGCGACCTGTGCGAGGCGCACCCGCTCACTGTTCCGGAGTTGTTCGAAAGTCCGGAACTCGCCGTCCTCGAAATGCCCGATGCGCAGGACGTCAGCAACGATATCCCGTTCCGCCACGGCATCGAGGTTGACTTCCATCATCGCGGTCAGCGCCAGCGCGATGTTGTCGACATCGTCGAAATGACTGATACGCGGCAGCTCACGGGAGATGTCGATCAATCCCCGCACCCGCTCCGTGTAGAAGTTATCCACGAACTCGCCATCCACCACCCCATCGCGCACCCGGTCCCGCAGGGCAACGAGTTCGGCGAGATCGCCTTCGAGCCTGCGCAACACTGCTCCCCCCCGTTCATCGTCATAGTTCGCGAGCACCTCCGCGGCGTGACCACGCAAAACCTCGACGGACTTATCGGTCATCCGCCACTGGCGCTGCATGGCGTGCTCGCTGGTCGCCCCTGGCGCGGTCAGATATGTGGTGACGAGCTCCCCTTCCTCGATCAGATCGTGGCTGAGGGCGTCCGCCGCGCGCGCCAGCTTTAACCAGTCGGTGGTCTGTTGCGCACCTCGGTAGGCATCGTTGGCCTCGACGAAATGCTCATAGGACAACCAGAGCAATCCCAGCAACGGGATGGCCAGCATGAGCATCATCTTCTTGCGAAGGCTGATTGATTCGATAGTCGGGAGTTTCATGGTGTATCTCGATGTAGTCAGGCGGCGTCCAGGGTGGATGGAGGCAGGTCGGTGAGGTTGCGGTGCATGCTGGCGAGCGTGGCGGTGTCGACGATCAGCGCGACCCGCCCATCGCCGAGGATGGTGGCGCCCTGCATGCCGGGCACCTGGCGATAGTTCTTTTCCAGACTTTTGAGCACGACCTGCTGCTGGCCGAGCAGCGCATCGACCAGCAGGCCGATCGCACGACCGTCCGACTCGACCACCACCAGCAGCCCGTCGCGGTGCCCGGCGCGGGTGACCGGCCCCGAGGTGGCGCCGAACAGTTCGCCAAGGTGCAGCACCGGGATGTACCGGCCACGCATCAGAAACATCTCGTCGCGGCCACCGATGGTGTGCAGGTCGCCGCCGCGCACCTGGACGGATTCGATGATCGACAGCAGCGGCAGCACGTATATGTCATCGCCGACGCGGGCCAGCTGGCCGTCGAGGATGGACAGCGTCAGCGGCAGGCGGAGGATGAAACGGCAACCCATGCCCGGCGCCGTCTCGATCTGCACACTGCCACCCAGACGCTCGATGTTGCGCACCACGACATCCATGCCGACGCCGCGACCGGACACATCGCTGACCACGGTCGCGGTGGAAAACCCGGGCAGGAAGATCAGGCGATGGATCTCTTCGTCGCTGAGCTCGGCGCCCTGGGGAACCAGGCCCTTCTTGCGGGCCTGGTGAAAGATGCGGGCGGGGTTCAGCCCTGCCCCGTCGTCACGGATTTCGACGACTACATGACCGCCGCGATGGTAGGCATCGATCTCCAGCAGGCCGGTTTCCGGCTTGCCGGAATCGCGGCGCGTCAGGGGATTTTCGATGCCGTGATCGAGGGCATTGCGGATCAGGTGGTTGAGCGGATCGGCGAGGTGCTCGAGCACGGTCTTGTCGACCTCGGTGCGCTCGCCGGTCAGGCGCAGCTCGACCTGCTTGCCCAGACGCTTGGCAAGATCGCGCACCAGGCGGGGGAACCGCTGATAGATGGTGTCGATCGGCAGCATGCGGATCCGCATCGCGGCGTCCTGAAGCTCGCGGGTGTTGCTGCGCAGATGATCCAGGGCATCGCGCAGCGCCGCGCCCCGGTCGCCTTCGATGTCCTCACCCTGCCGGGTGAGCATCGACTGCGTGATGATCAGCTCGCCGACGAGATTGATCATGGCGTCGATCTTGTCGATGTCGACACGGATGAAATCGTGGTGTTTGGCCGCGTCCGGCGCGGGCTCGCGCTCGGCGCGGGAGCCCGCCTTCGGCCTGGCGACCGCCGGCTCGGGGCGCGGCGGCTCGGCTGGCGCGGGTGCTGGCGCGGGTGCTGGCTTGGGCGCTGGCTTGGGCGCGGCCTTGGTGCCCGCCATGAACGCCTCCATCGCCGCGCGGACCTGTGCGGTCTCCTCCGGATCGGCACCGGCCTGACCGGCGAGGCCGGCCACCATCGCCGTCACCTGGTCGATCGCGCCCAGCAGCAGATCGATGGCCGCGCGGTCGAGCGGCAGACTGCCGTCGCGCAGCCGCCCCAGCAGGGTTTCCAGCACATGGGTGAACTCGGCGATCTCGGGAAAGCCGAACGTCGCGCCGCCGCCCTTGATGGAATGCGCGGCACGGAAGATCTCGTTGATCACCCCGCTGACGGCATCCTTGTCCAGCGTTCCGCCATCGAGCTGGAGCAGCCCCTTCTCCATAACGGAAAGGCCGTCCTTGCACTCCTCGATGAAGATTTCGCGGATTTCGTCGAGCTCGTCGCTCACACTTCCCCCCTGGCCAAGGCCGGCATGTTCTGCAATCGGTGTACGGGCCATCAGGCCGGGCGACCCGTCGGCGGACGGTCAGCAACTGTTAAATCGGTCACGTCCGGATTCGCCTTAGGCCGAATTCCCCGGCCAGCCCGACTAAACTTCCGGCTCGCCCCCACGGAGTCCTTCGCATGACCCGGAACCTCCCCCTGCTGACCGGACTCTGCCTGCTCCTGACGTCGCTGTCGGGGCTCGCCGATCCACCGGATAACTACCCGTTCGAACGCTTCGATCTGGCGATGAAGGCCGCCGCGACGGAAGGCAAGCCACTGTTCGTCTACTTCGGCCGCTACGGTTGCGGCTATTGCGAGAAGACCAACAAGGAAGCCTTCTCCGACCCCGGCGTGCGCGATCGCTACATCAGCCACTACGCGCTCGCCTACGTCGATGCCGAGAGCGGCAAGCGCCTGCGCCTGCCGAGCGGGGAACGCATCACCGAGCGCGAGCTCGGCACCCGCTACGACGCCTTCGTGACCCCGGTATTCACCTTCCTCACGCCATCCGGCAAGGAGATCTACAAGCTGGTCGGCGTGCAACGCATCGAGGACCTGGTGAAGGCGGACGACACCATCCAGGCCGCGCTGGCCAGGCAGGATGGCGCGCAATGAAGCGCGTATCGGCGGTCGTGACCATGGCGCTTGGCGCCGCGCTGTGCATGGCGGCGCACGCCGGGTCCTGGCAATTCAGCCCGCCGATCCCGGTCACCGCCAGCGAGGGCGAGACCCTCTTCCACCATCTGGAGTCCTCGGGCCGGCGAAGCATCGCCGTCAGCAACACGGAGGTGGCCGTGACCTGGGAAGACGACCGCGACGGCACCCCCCGCGTCTACCTGGCCCGCAAACGATTCGACGAAGAGCATTTCCGCGAGGCCCTGCTGACGCCCGACGCGGAGGCCTACGAGCCCACCGTCGCGGCGCTGCCGGATGGGCGATTCCTGGTCGCCTGGGAGCAGGACGCCCGGATCTGGGCGCGCGTGAACGACAACGCCGCCGCACAGCTCAGCGAGCACGAAGGCGCGCAGGCCAGCCTGCTCGCCGCGCCGGACGGGGCGGTGCTCGTCTTTGCCGAACGCGCCGGGCGCTACCCGCGAATCGTCATGCGGCACCTGGTTGCCGACGCCGCCGGCACGTTGACCGCCACGCCCGCCTGCGCGATCGACCCGGTCGAACCCATCGACGAACAGCTCTATCCGGGCGCGGCCTGGAGCGGCGATCGCCTCGTCGTCGCCTGGGAAGATCGCCGCCCGAAACACACCATCATCATGGCCGCCGCAGCCACCGGCGATTGCACCTTCACGCCGCCGCAACGCATCAGCCTGCGCCCCAAGGGTAACGGCGCGCGCGATCTGCCGTTCGGCACCGGGCACGGCGTCGCGCGGGTCGCGCTGCACGCTTACGGCGACGACCGCGTGTTCGCGGCCTGGGACGACAAACGCAATTTCCGGCACGGCTATGACGTCTGGGGCGCCGACATCGACCCCGTGACCGGCCAGTTCGGCGAGAACGTGCAGGTGCAGGACGACTTCGGCGAACTCGCCGCGCAGTGGCATATCAGCGTCGCGGGTGCCCCGGACGGCACCCTGGTGGTGAGCTGGGACGACGGCCGCGAAGGCAACGCCGACATCATGCTGAGCTGGCGCGAGGACGGCGAATGGAGCGACGACACCCCGCTGCCGGGTGCGTCAGGCGAAGGCGAACAGGCCCACGCCAGCATCGTCCTCGATGCCGAAGGCCGGCTGCACGCCGCCTGGGTGGAACGCGACGACCCGGACGGACCGACCCGGCTGCGCTACACGGTCGGCACACCCGCCCCCTGACTCGCGCCGCCTTGAAGGATCGCGGATCAGGTTCTAATCACTATCAGTGTTCGAGTCAGCGATTAGAGGTGACCCATGTCGATCATCACGCCGTCCTCAACACCGCTAAAGGCCGGCTCCCTGCCGGACTACTTCCGCGACCGCCTGCAACACAGCGCCCGCGCCCAGGCCATCGCGGTCGACGAGGACACGCTCTGGTACCTCGGCACCATGATGACCCGCTTCGCCCGCAGTGACCGCCTGTTCGATCACGGCGCCGGGCGGCGCGGCATCCGCCCCCTCGCCCTGCTCTACGCGGACGCCCGCGAGACCCGCGACGAACGCCAGCGCTGCCAGTTGCTGCAACGTCTCGGCGATCTCGCCCTGTTCCTCGGCGCCCTGTATCCGGAAATCTTCGCGCGGCGCGGCGTGCGCCGGGACTACTTCATCGGCATGGGCAGCGGCGCCTACGACTACCTCGCCGACAACGCCGCCGCCAACCGCCCCGTGTTCCGGCGCCTCACCCGGCAATTCGTGCACTGGCTGAATCTGATCGCCGGCGCCGGCGAACGCGGCACCAACATGAGTGCCGCCGACATCCTCCGCCTGCACAACCTCTGGCTGGAAACCGGCAACCCGCGCTTCGCCGATCAACTCCGCCTGCTCGGCATCCAGCCCGACGCCCGGTCATTGAATTAGTGCAGCGCGTAGGGCGGAAGCCAAAGGCGTTCCGCCAGACGACGGTCGGCCCACCCAACCACGCCCCGAAAGCCCCGTGCTTCGGCGTGAATCCGCACGACAGCCGGCGGAACGCCTACGGCTTCCGCCCTACGTACCGCTGGGCATCCAGCCGGACGCCGGGGCATTGAACCAGGCCCGATCCGCCGCCCCGTTCCCCGCCATTCCGCGCTAACGTCCACCCACACGAACCGACCGGGAGCCGACCGTGGGCAAGCGATACGACCAGATCACCGACAAGCACCGCGCCTTCATCGAAGCGCAACCGCTGTTCTTCGTCGCCACCGCGCCGCCCGACGGCCACATCAACCTCTCCCCCAAGGGCCTCGACAGCCTGCGCGTGCTCGGCCCCAACCGCATCGTCTGGCTGAACCTCACCGGCAGCGGCAACGAAACCGCCGCCCACCTGCGCGAAACCCCGCGCATGACCCTGATGTTCTGCGCCTTCCAGGGCGACCCGCTGATCTACCGCGTATTCGGCAACGCCCGCGCGATCCACGCAGGCGACCCGGACTGGCCGGAACTCCGCGCCCTGTTCGGCGACCTCCCCGGCGCCCGCCAGATCATCGACCTCGACATCGAACTGACCCAAAGCTCCTGCGGCTTCGGCGTCCCCCTGATGGAGCTCGCCGGCCAACGCGACATGCTGCCAGCCTGGGCGGACAAGAAGGGCGAGTCCGGCATCCGCGACTACTGGCGCGACCGCAACGCCGTCAGCCTCGATGGCCGCCCGACCGGACTCGGAGAAACCGACTGAACGGCACACGACGATTTGGAACCATTACGTTACCGAAAAAACACATACCCCATCATTCCGTATCCACCTTGCCGTGGGGACTGTTAGCGGACATAATGACCTTCAATCGTCCCAGAGGAACACACCATGCACCAATCCGATCCTCTAACCATGCTTCGGACAGCGAGAACCAGATATACACAAAAGCAACTAGCTGAGATTCTTGAAGTTGATGTAAGAACAATTCGACGCTGGGAAGTCCGGGAAAACGACCCACCGGGGTATCTATCCGATGCAATCAGACAAAGAATCCTCCCATTGTTTAATAATTCTGCCAATGAAAGCGCTGCATTCAGATTCATAGATCTGTTCGCGGGTATCGGCGGAATTCGTCTTGGTTTCGAGGCACATGGCGGACAATGTGTTTTTACTAGCGAATGGAACAATTTCGCGCAGAAAACATATCTCGCAAACTTTCCTGAAACATCGAGTCACACATTTATCGGTGATATTACGAAGATCGACGAAAGAGATATCCCTGATCACGAAATACTTTTGGCCGGCTTTCCCTGCCAACCGTTCAGTATCGCCGGCGTATCCAAGAAAAACGCATTAGGTAGGCCGCACGGCTTTGAATGCGCCACACAAGGAACACTTTTCTTTGATGTAGCGAGAATTATTGCCAAAAAAAAGCCAAAAGCATTCTTACTTGAGAATGTAAAAAACCTTCTTTCTCATGACAAGGGTAATACTTTTAAAGTTATCCTGCAGACTCTCCGCGATGAGCTCGGTTACGAGATACATTACAAGGTAATTGATGGACAGCATTTTGTCCCGCAACACCGTGAACGCATATTGATTGTCGGTTTCAATGGAAAAACAACATTTTCCTGGGATGATTTAATGCTACCCAAGAAAGGCTCCATAACACTTTCTTCCATTCTCCATCCCCAAGATGGAACCGAACCAGCCGAGGATCCTTACACCACTGGAGAGGATGCCAAGGTAAACAGCAAATACACGTTAACCCCGAAACTTTGGAAATATCTCCAAGACTATGCGGAAAAACATCGCCAAGCCGGCAATGGATTTGGTTTTGGCTTGGTTGGTAGTGAGGATATAGCACGAACATTGTCTGCCAGATACTACAAGGACGGCTCGGAGATTCTTGTGTCTCAAGGAAAATGGAAACGCCCACGACGCCTTACGCCAAGAGAGTGCGCTAGGTTAATGGGCTTTCCTGACAGCTTCGTTATTCCAGTTAGCGATACACAAGCTTATCGGCAATTTGGTAACAGTGTGGTCATGCCCGTCATGAAAGAAATAGCCCGCATAATGATTCCACACGTTCAAAGACTGTGTGATGAAGAGCGTGGTGATATCAAACAGGCATCATTGTTTTCATGACGGATGTTGTCGATCCAGAAACTCGCAGCAGGATGATGTCCGGCATCAAGGGAAAGAATACCAAGCCCGAATTAGAAGTAAGGAGGCAATTACATAGACTCGGATTTCGATACAGGCTGCATGACAAGAAACTACCAGGAAAGCCGGACATTATCCTGAAAAAATATAATGCAGTAATATTTGTACACGGATGCTTTTGGCATGGGCACAACTGTCATTTATTTAAATGGCCAAAGACACGCCCGGAATTCTGGAAGGAAAAGATAATCAAAAACCGCGAGAATGACCTTAAAGCACTCCAGAAACTTCAATCCTCTGATTGGCGAGTTTGCACAGTCTGGGAATGTGCAATTAAAGGCCCCACCAAGGATATACAAGCAACTTCAGAAATCATTGCGCGTTGGTTAAACACCAATAAACGCACACTGGAGATTTCAGGGTGAAAAAAGGTTATTTGTCACAGTATTTCGAAGGCGCGGCAGTTAAAAAACTAAGCGCAGTCGAAGCGGACGTACTTACGTCAAATCAACATGAATTTAACGGCATCGAAGGCCTCCGAAACATTCTCGGCGAACCGGATGGAAAGACACGTTATCCAGCAAAGTTCCTGTATCTAACGGATAATGAAGATGAATCCATCATGGAGGAAGGGTTCCTTACGTGGTACGACGCTAGACAAAAAGCACGGATTGAACGAGGGGTTACGCGACGGGAGTACCGACTCTATTTCCCAACCAATCTCGCTTCACAACGCGCAAATGCGGGAGACATTCTTGTTATAGCGAAACGTCCTGATAACACATTGCTTTCCATAGTTGCTGAAGCTGGCACAACAATCTCTCATCAAATCTTATGGCTATTTGGTGTTTCAGATTTGTCTCATCCGGGGTTTTCTGTACGTGACGAACTTGAAACAGAACAAGACCGGATCGAGCTTGCCTCTAGATTTATTCTAGAGAGCATCGGAATACCGATCGAAATTTCAGAAGACGCATATCTGGATGAAATGATCAGGAAATTTTCTGGTTGGTTCCCAACCACCAAGGAATTCTCTGCCTTTGCCAGAAGCACGCTGCCAGACATTCAACCTCAAGATGGACGTGATGAAGTTCTTATGGCTTGGCTGGAAAGAGAGGAAATACTATTTCGCACACTTGAAAAACATATTATCGGTGAAAGGCTGTCACAGGGATTCAACGGAGACGTAGATGGCTTTATTTCATTCTCACTGTCTGTGCAAAACAGAAGAAAGAGCCGCGCAGGCCTTGCGCTCGAGAACCATCTTGAAATCCTGTTCAAGGAATGCGGCATTCACTATTCACGAACACCTACGACCGAAAACAAATCAAAGCCAGATTTTATTTTCCCGGGCGCAACTGAATATCACGACGCACACTTTGACACCTTGCGTCTTACAATGCTCGGCGTCAAATCTTCTTGCAAGGACAGGTGGCGCCAGGTTCTCGCTGAAGCAGACCGCATAGACAAGAAACATCTTCTCACACTGGAGGCTGCTATAAGCAAGAACCAAACAGACGAAATGCAATCAAAAAATTTGCAATTGGTTCTTCCGCGGGCGCTGCACAATACGTACTCCAATGATCAACAAAACTGGATTATGGATGTCACCGGATTTACAGATCTTGTCATGATGCGTCAGTCAGGTCTTCGGTGAATGCTCTAACAATTCCACCAAACCGACGATCACGTAGATGTGGTGAGGAACGAACCGCATCGATCGTGGATTGACCGACGTGCCTTTCGTGAAAGTTGATCCCGATTAAAAAGCGCAATTCAGGCCAACGTTATCGCTAATCCGCACGCCAATTGATGCGGTTCGCTGCGCTCACCACATCTACGAATCGATCGGAATCGCTGCGCGGTTCCGCGCGCCGCTATTTCCCCCGTGGAGCCTGCCGGGGTCGGTGCCGCTTTACGGTCGCAGGGCCTTGATCACCGGTGCGGTGTCCGGGCGCACGCCGCGCCATAACGCGAAGGATTCGGCGGCCTGCTCGACGAGCATGCCGAGGCCGTCGAGGGCCACGCCCGCCCCGTGTTGCCGCGCCCAGCGCACGAAGGCCGTGGGTTGGTCGGAATAGACCATGTCGTAACAGGCGCCGCCGGGCTTGAGCACATCGTCGGGAATCGGCGGGACCACGCCGGACAGGCCGGCGGCGGTGCCGTTGATGATGACGTCGAAGGTGCAAGCGGCGAGATCGTCGAAACCCGAGGCGGTGACGTTGCCCATGTCGGCGAAGTCCCGCGCGAGTTCCTGCGCCTTCGAGACCGTGCGATTGGCGATCACCAGCATGGCCGGGCTTGCCGCCAGCACGGGCTGCAAGACCCCGCGTACCGCGCCGCCGGCACCGAGGATCAGCACGTCCTTGCCGGCCAGATCGACGCCGTGATTCGCGCTCAGATCACGCACCAGGCCGACGCCGTCGGTGTTGTCGCCGTGCCGGGAACCGTCGGCGTTGAGCACGATGGTGTTGACCGCGCCGGCCCGCTCGGCGCGCTCGCTGCGGGTGTGCATCGCGGCCCAGGCTTCCTGCTTGAAGGGCACGGTGATGTTGAGGCCCTTGCCGCCCGCGCTCTGGAACGCATCGACGGCGGCGACGAAGCCGTCCAGTTCGACCAGCAGGGCTTCGTAGCTCAGGTCCTGGCCGGTCTGCGCGGCGAACAGGGCGTGGATCTTCGGGCTCTTGGAATGGCCGATGGGGTTGCCCATCACGGCGTAGCGGTCGGTCATGGGGAAATTCTTTGATTTGCCGAAATAACGCGGGGCTGGCTTCGACTCCGCTCAGCCAGCGGCAATCTCGCTGGCTGAGCGGAGTCGAAGCCAGCCCCGCCGAAGCCCCCCAGGAATTGGGTCAGATCGTGCTGAGCTCCAGCTCGTCGAGCCGGTCGATGTTGCGGAAGCCGTCCATGTCGCGGTTCGCGTTCTTGATCACCGGCGGCAGGCGTTCGCCGTCGATCCAGCGCAGCAGCGGGTGCCACGGCTGCTGGTCGCGGCCGGCCTGCCGGTCGCCCTTGAGCTCGAAGATCGACAGGCCGAGACCGGAGGCCTTGATGTAGCTGTCGGAGTCGTGAAGGGTCGCGATCAGCGGAATGCCGAGGCGATCGAGGAAGCGCTCCAGCGCCTCGTAGGAGTGGCTGACGTCGCGCACGCGATTGGCGACGCAGGCCACGCGGGTCTTGGAACGCGAGACCTGACGCACCAGCAGCAGCTCCTGGATGAAGCGCGCGGTGGCGCGGAAGTCCACCGGCGACGGCGTGACCGGGATGATCAGGTGCTCGACGCGCCGCACCAGGCGATCGATGGCGCGACCGTGCACCGCCCCCGGCGCGTCCATGATCAGGTATTCGGTATCGCGCGGCAGCTTGATCGAACGCGTCGCGGCCGGGATGCCGATGATCTTCGGGGATTCCTGGGGACGCACCGACAGCCAGTCCATGCAGGAGCCCTGCATGTCGAAATCGGCGAGCGCGACCTTGCAGTTGCAGAGGGCGTAGTAGGCGGCGAGGTTGGTCGCCAGGGTGCTCTTGCCGGAGCCGCCCTTGGCGTTCATGAACATGATGGTTTTCATACGGGCATTACTCGAAGAGCAAACAGCGGTTCAACGCAGAGGCGCGGAGACGCAGAGTTCGCAGAGAATTTCTGAATGTTACCCCGATCCACGAACACCACTGAACATTAAAAACCCGGCGCCCTCTGCGATCTCAGCGCCTCTGCGTTTAACGCTGTTCGGCGCCGAAAATATCGAGTTCATCCCAGAGTTCGTCAACGCGCGCCTTGACCGCATCGCTCATGACGATCGGCACGCCCCATTCACGGGTGGTCTCGCCGTGCATCTTGTTGGTGGCGTCGAAGCCGATCTTGGAGCCGAGCCCGGACACCGGCGAGGCGAAGTCGAGGTAATCGATCGGCGTGTTTTCGATGATCGTGGTGTCGCGGCCCGGGTCCATGCGCGTGGTCATCGCCCAGATCACGTCGCGCCAGTCGCGCACGTTGACGTCGTCGTCGGTGACGATCACGAACTTGGTGTACATGAACTGGCGCAGGAAGGACCACACGCCGAGCATCACGCGCTTGGCGTGGCCGGGGTACTGCTTCTTCATCGACACCACCGCGACGCGGTAGGAACAGCCTTCCGGCGGCAGGTAGAAATCGACGATCTCCGGGAACTGCTTCTGCAGGATCGGCACGAACACCTCGTTGAGCGCGACGCCGAGCACGGCGGGCTCGTCCGGCGGGCGACCGGTGTAGGTGCTGTGATAGATCGGCTGGCGGCGCTGGGTGATGCGCTCGACCGTGAACACCGGGAACGAATCGACCTCGTTGTAATAGCCGGTGTGATCGCCGAACGGACCTTCTTCCGCCATGTCGTCCGGGTAGATATGCCCTTCGAGCACGATCTCGGCCGAGGCCGGCACCTGCAAGTCGGAGAGCTGGCACTTCACGACCTCGGTCTTGCCGCCGCGCAGCAGGCCAGCGAAGGCGTATTCGGACAGCGTGTCCGGCACCGGCGTGACCGCGCCGAGGATGGTCGCCGGGTCGCAGCCGAGCACCACCGCGATCGGGAACGGCTCGCCCGGATTGGCTTTCTGAAATTCACGGAAATCCAGCGCGCCGCCGCGATGCGCCAGCCAGCGCATGATCACGCGGTTTTTGCCGATGACCTGCTGGCGGTAAATGCCGAGATTCTGACGTTCCTTGTGCGGCCCGCGCGTGACCACCAGCCCCCAGGTGATCAGCGGGCCGGCGTCACCCGGCCAGCAGGTCTGGATCGGGTAGCGCGACAGATCGACCGCGTCGCCATCGATGACTTCCTGCTGGCAGGGCGCGGAGCGCACCACCTTGGGCGCCATGTTGCGCACCTGCGCGAAGATCGGCAGCTTCTCCCAGGCGTCCTTCATGCCCTTCGGCGGCTCCGGTTCCTTCAGGAAGGCGAGCGTCTTGCCGACCTCGCGCAGGGCTTCGACGGATTCCTCGCCCATGCCCAGCGCGACCCGCTCCGGGGTGCCGAACAGGTTCGCCAGCACCGGCACGTCCGAACCCTTCGGATTCTCGAAAAGCAGCGCCGGGCCACCGGCGCGCAGGGTGCGGTCGGCGATCTCGGTCATCTCCAGGTTCGGATCGACCTCGGCGCGGATGCGTTTGAGTTCACCCCGCGCCTCAAGCTGCTCGATGAAGTCCCGCAAGTCCTTGTATTTCAAAACCAGCCCCCTCAAAACCCATCGGAGGAGCGGCTTCCGCCGCGATCCGCACAACCGCTGGCTGAGCGGAGTCGAAGCCAGCCGATCGCGGCTGAAGCCGCTCCTACGAAAACCTTGCTCATAAGCCCAGCACCCGCACCAGCCAGTCGCGGATGTCGCCGATCTCCGCCATCGAGACCGAATGCGGCATCGGGTATTCGCGCCACTCCACCTCGCAACCCAGCGCCGTCAATGCATCCCGCGAACGCTGCGCGATCGGCGGCAGGATCACGCCGTCGTCACTGCCGTGCGCCTGGAACACCGGCAGACCCAGTCCGGCCTCGCTGCCTTCGTCCGGCACCGTCTGCGCCAGCGGCAGATAGGTCGACAGGGCCATGACCCCGGCAAGCCGGTCTGGATAACGCAGTCCGGTATGCAGCACCACCGCGCCGCCCTGCGAGAAACCGGCCAGCACGATCCTGCCCGCCGGAACGCCGCGCGCGATCTCCGCCTCGATCAGCGCCAGCAACTGCGATTCCGACTCGCGGATGCCGATCTCATCCTCGCCCTGCGAACCGTCCAGCGCGTAGATGTCGTACCAGCCCGGCATCATCGCGCCGCCGTTGATGGTGATGCGCCGATACGGCGCGTGCGGCAGCACGAAGCGCACACCACGCGCGGTCAGACCGAGTTCATGCACGACGGGGACGAAATCGTTGCCGTCGGCACCCAGGCCGTGCAGCCAGATCACGGTGGCGACGTGCGGCGCCTCGGCGTCGATCTCGACGCTGCGCAGGTCAATTTGAAGGGACATCGGGGACAGACTCCGGGCGGATGACAACGCTGCCGGACTTTACTGCCTAAGGGAACCTCGCAAAAGCGACACCCGGTGCCGCGAGGCTGGCAATCAGGCCTCCGCGACCGGCTCCAGCGGGCCACGCAACCAGCGCACCATGTGCGGATACGGTTCGGCATCGTGCTCGGCGGCGCGCTGCTCGTCCCAGGTCAGCCCCATCCATTGCAGCAGCGGCAGGCCTACGTAGTTCCCCCGGTCAAAGGTTTCCGCCAACCACGCGCCATCACCCTTGTAGCCGTTCTCGTGGAACAGCACCCTGGAATCCACGCCGATGTGGCGCGCGGCCGCGTAGGACCAGCAGATCGCGGCGATCTCGTCACCGGCATTGTTGCTGGCATCGACACTGATCCCCATGCGCTGCTCCGGCAGCATCACCGCGATGTGGCCGGCCTCGTGCAGCAGGTCGCCGGGGTAAGTGAGCTTGCTGTAGTCGACGACCAGACGGCCCTTGTCGAGCCAGATGCCCGGGACGAACACCCGTTCGGGCAACTCGCCTTCGATGACCGGAATGCCGATCGACTCGATGAACGCGACCATGCGCTGGATGGTTTCCGCCGGGACCATGGAACGCTCCTTCGGGGTGGATCGAACGATGTGCGCGACGGCGGCGCGTCATTCACCTTCGCCGCCGGGGATGCGGATGGTGCGCATCGCCATGTGCACCTCGCGCAGGAAAAAGGACAGACCGACCACGAGCGTGATGGTGGCGGCCGTGAACAGGCCGCCGATCAGCCACTTCAGCGGCGCGTCGAACATGGCCTCGATGAACAGCGACGCGATCACGCTGCACAGCAGCAGCGCGGCGATGGTGCAGGCGGTGATCGCGTAACTCGCGTAGCGGCGCCGCCGTTCCAGGGTGCGCAACTGGCGCCTCATCCATTCCAGCGTGGCCGCATCGCCACCGCTCGCCTCGACGACCACCGCGCGGCTGCGATCCATGATGCGACCGAGGCGACCGGTCATCACGTTGAGCATGCCGGCGATACCGGTGAGCAGAAATGCGGGCGCGAGCGCCAGCTGGATGGCGCCGGCGATGTCGTGAACGTGGTCGGGGAGCAAGGTCATGGGGGTGCAGCATAGCCGCCGACGGCGTGATCTGGCCTCAACCCTTGATCAGTCTGTTCTCGGCGTGTTCCAGCTCGTCGACCGGGCCGCGCAGCACGATCGCGTCGCCTTCCTGAAGGACCAGATCGGCGCTCGGGTTCTCGCCGTAGATCGCGCCTCGGCGCACCGCCTCGATCTCGACCAGGGCGTGATCGACACAGCAATCGCCGAGCACCATGCCGATCGCGTGGGCACCGGGCTCCAGCACGACGGTATGCAGACGGTCGTTGTCGAGCCGCGCCACGTCCTCGATCTCGTGATCGCCGTGGAAGACGCCGCGCAGACGGCGGTAATGATCGGCGCGGGCCTGCTCGATCAGCTCCAGCACCTCTTCGGCGGGCACGCCCAGCCGGCGCAGCAGGTGTTCGGCGAGCATCATGCTGGCCTCCATGGACTCGGGCACCACGTCGCTGGCGCCGGCCTCCTCGAGCTTCGCGCGGTAATGATCGTTGCGGGTGCGGACGATGATTGGCAGGTCTGCGTTGAGCTTGCGCGCGGTGTGGGTGATGCGTTCGGCGACGTGTTCCTCGTCGACCGTCACCACCAGCGCACGGGCGCGCGCCACGCCGGCCACTTCGAGGATGTCGGCGTGTGTCGAGTCGCCGTAGAACACGTCCTCGCCGGCGTCGTGGGCCTCGCGGATCAGCAGCGGGTCGACATCCAGACCGACGTAGTCGATGCCCTCCTCTTCGAGGAAGGTCGCCAGGTTCTGGCCGATGCGCCCGAAGCCGCAGAGGATGACGTGGCCCTGCTTGGCGGCGGCGGCCTCGGACAACTCCTGCGCCTGCTGCTGACGACCGCCGAGGTAGCTCGCGCACATGCGCTTCGCGAACCAGCCGTTGTTGCGGATGATCAGCGGCGCCAGCGCCATCGACAGCACGATCGCGGTCAGGAACACCTGCGCGTCGTGCGTATCCAGCAAGGTGTTACTGATCGCGAGGGCCAGCAAGGCGAAACCGAACTCACCGCCCTGCGCGAGCACCGCGCCGCTGCGCATGGCCACACCGCTCTCGTAGCCGGCAAGGCGGACGATGGCGAAGATCAGCACACCCTTGCCGACCACCAGGCCGAAGGTCGCGAGCAGCACCCAGTGCCAGATGTCGGGCAGCGCGTCGAGATGCACCTGGGTGCCGACGGTGATGAAGAACAGCCCCATCAGCACGTCGCGGAACGGGCGGATCTCGATCTCGATCTGGTGCCGGTATTCGGTCTCGCCGAGCATCATGCCGGCCAGGAATGCGCCGAGCGCCAGTGACAGGCCCATCAGGTTGGTGACCCAGGCCGCGGCGAGTGCGACCAGCAGGATGGTCAGCGTGAACAGTTCCACCGAACGCGCCCCGGCGATCATGTGGAACAACGGCCGCAGCACCCAGTGACCGAGCGCGAACATCAGCAGGAAGGCGCCGACGCCCTTGGCCAGCGCCAGCAGCAGCGGCACGGTCATCGACTCGCCGCCGCCCGCGCCGAAGATCGGGATCAGCACCAGGAACGGCACCACCGCGAGGTCCTGGAAGATCAGCACGCCAAGCGCGATGCGCCCGTGGCGGGAATGCAGTTCGAGTTGCTCGGTGAGCTGCCGGGCCGCGATCGCGGTCGACGACAGGGCCGCCGCGCCGCCGATCACGAACGCCGCCTGCCAGGACAGGCCGGTCGCGTAGGCGATGCCGCCGGCGATCGCGGCGGTCAGCACCACCTGCGCCCCGCCCAGACCGAGCACGATGCCCTTCATCGCCAGCATGTGCGGGATGGAGAACTCCAGCCCGATCATGAACAGCAGGAAGATCACGCCGATCTCGGCGACGATCTCGATCGAGTGCAAGTCCGGGATCAGCCCGAGCGCATGCTGCCCGGCGAGCGCGCCGATGGCCAGATACCCGAGGATCGCCGGCAGGTGCACGCGACGCAGCAGGGCGACCGCGAACACGGACAGCGCAAGCAGGATGACGATGGCGTCGAAGATCGGATGATGCATGCGGCCAAATTACCACGCCGCCATGACCGATCGTGCCGCGCGATAAAGGGGAATCAGCCTGGCGCAGGCCGGCCCGGTTCAGAGCCGCTTGAGCCAGGCGCTGACGGCGCCCTCGATCAATTCCCGGCTGTACTTGAACTGGGGGAGATCCTGCATGTAGGGGTCCGGAACCCCGCTCCTGTTCCAGTGCCCCAGCAGGTAGGTCTTGCCGACCGATTCCGGGATCAAGCGCGCGAGGTCACGGCGTTGCGCGTCCTCCATGACCACCACCGGATCGGCCCAGCGCACCTGCGCGAGCTCACGGTTGAACAAACAGCCGACGATGGATGGCCTATATCTCGCACCCATGACCGAACTTTCCCTGCTCGCGCTGCTGTTCGCCTGCAACGGCGCGCCGATCCTGGCGCGGCTGCTGCTGGCCGGTCATTTTGCGCGCCCGGTCGATAACGGCCTGCGCCTGTGGGACGGTCGCCCGCTGTTTGGGCGCTCCAAGACCTGGCGCGGGCTGCTCGCCGGGCTGGCGATCGGCGCGGTTGGAGCCGCCCTGCTTGGCTGGGGCTGGGGATTCGGCCTGGTCTTCGCGTTCTGGTCGCTACTCGGCGACCTGCTCGCCAGCTTCATCAAGCGCCGCCTCGGTTTCGATCCCAGCGATCAGGCGCTCGGCCTCGACCAACTGCCGGAGGCGGTGTTGCCGCTGATGTATGCGAGCACGGTGCTGTCGTTCGGCGTCGCCCACGTGATCGGTCTGAGCATCGCCTTCGCGGCGCTGTCGCTGGCGATATCCAGGCCGCTCTACCACTGGCACATCCGCAAGCGGCCCTGGTGAGAGGCGCTGGTGACAGGCGCTGAATGCAGGCCGGTATGAAGCGCAGCATTGCCGGCTTGCGGTTTCGGGCGAAGGCACCAAGCCGGCTACGTCGCGGCGCCCCTTGAACCGGCCGACATCGGACGCCTCAACCCTGACGAAGGTGGTGCAGCGTGACTTCCGGCGGGCAGTTGAAGCGCGCGACCACCACCGACGAACCGGTCCCCGCAGAGGTGTAGCCCTGCATGCCGTCGCACGACCAAACGCCGCGCCCGACGGAACGCGGCGCAGCCATGTTGTAGGTGATCGCGACACCGCCCGGCAGACAGATCTGCCCACCGTGGGTGTGACCGCACAGCATCAGGTCGAAACCGGCGAAGGCCGCGTGCCGGTAAAGCTCCGGGGAATGCGCCAGCAGGATCGAGACGGCCTCGTCCGGGATTGCCCCGGAGGCCGCTTCGAGGTTGTCGGTGGCGAAGTAATGCGGGTCGTCGACACCGGCGAGATGGATGCGCGCATCGCCGCGTTCGAGCACGACCGATTCGTTCATCAGCAGGCGGATACCCATTTCCTCGATCGGCCGGATCATGCGCAGGCTGTCGTGATTGCCGAGGATCGCGTACACCGCTTCGCCAAGCTGGCCGCGCACCACGGCGAGCGCGTCCATCGCCGAGCTCTGCGAACCGTGCGTCTGGAAGCGGTAGTCGCCGGTGAACACGGCGATGTCGTATTCCAGGCCGCGCACCAGTTCGGCCAGGTGGTGCGCGAATCCGGGCAGCACGTCGAGGTGCGGGTCGGCGATCTGCAGGATCGTGAAGCCATCAAATTCCGCCGGGAGATGCGGCAGCACGACCTTGTTCTCCACCACGCGGATGTCGAGCACATTGCGTCGCCCGCGCGCCGCCAGACCGGTCAGCGCGAGCAGGCCGCTGACCGCCTGCCGGAACAGCTTCCAGTTTTCGATATGCAACACGTTACGACCCTGACCGAGACGGTCGGCCTCGTGCGCGACCTCGATCCCCAGCCGTCGGCGCAGATGCGTCTTGCCGAGGCGCCGGGCCAGATAATCCCAAGTGTCGGGATCGAGGGTCAGAGGGGGCATTCGCGATCTCCGGGGACGGCTTTTTCCTCAGCATAGCGCCGCGCGCCGGCAAGGTTCGTGATCGCGGCTGGCCAGGAGGACGGGCAACAAAAAAGCGCCCGAAGGCGCTTTTCTGGTTTGAAACGGGTTGCCAGCTCAGCAGGCCGGAATCAACTGCAAGGCCAGTTCGGGGACGTCACGGTAGTGGCGGTGCGAACGCATCTCCGCCTCGTCCGCGATGCCGACATCAAACTCGGACATCGCCCCGGGCGCGGTCCAGGCAGCCCCGGCCTGATGCTGTGCAACGTGCTGGGAGGCAAGCGCGGAACCGGTAAGCAGTTCGCCGCTCGCCATGTCGTACACCTTGACCATCTGACACCCCCTGTCCGCCGAAGCGGTTGCTGTGGAGAAGGCCCCGGCCTTTTGCCAAGGCTTGATGACAACGATGCAACGCCTGCGCCAAACCGGAAAATGCCCGCACTGAATTGGCGCGATCTGGAAATTTCCCCGGCATTTTCCGCGAGTTATCGATTGAGCGCCCAGGCCCGAGCCGTCCGGCCCCGGTAACCCGCGCAAGCGCGGGGCGACGAAAATTGTCCATTTCCGGACACCGATGCCCGCTTTTGGCGCCTCCAGTATCAAAATCGGCACGAACCTGCGTTTCGCGATGCGGACCCCAGGCGGCACAATCGCGCCCCATGAACACCACCCTGTTCCTGCTGCTGACGATCGGCCTGATCGCGCTGTACTGGCAAAGCTCGCTACGGGCCCGCGAGCGCGCCGTGCAGGCCTGCATCCGCGCCTGCCGCGAATACGACGTGCAGTTCCTCGATCAGAGCGTGCAGCTGGCGCGCATCCGTCCGGCCCGCGTGACCGGCGGCAGTCTCGGCTTCCGCCGCTGGTACGGCTTCGAATTCAGCACCAACGGCGACGACCGTCGCGTCGGCCTGGTCGTGATGCTCGGCAACCGCCCCGAGCACATGCACCTCGACCTGCCGGAGGCGCCGACGCTGGAGATCGTCCGGTAGGGCGGAACCCGCAGGGATTCCGCCGTGGATCGCTTCGCCACCCGCTGGCGGCGGAACCCCTGCGGGTTCCGCCCTACGGTAAACTCGCCGCTTTCCGATTTCTGACCGCATCACCATGACCGACATCGACATCAAGGCCTACATGGCCGCAGTGGGCACGAAGGCCCGCGCCGCCGCCACCGCGATGAGCCGCGCCGAGACCGGCGCCAAGAACGCCGCGCTGCTGGCGATGGCCGACGCCCTGCTGGCCGATGCCGCGACCCTCAAGGCCGAGAACGCCAAGGACCTCGACGCCGGGCGCGCCAAGGGTCTCGACGCCGCCATGCTCGACCGTCTGGAACTGACCGACGCGCGCATCGCCGGCATGGCCGAGGGCCTGCGTCAGGTCGCCGCGCTGCCCGATCCGGTCGGCGCGATCACCGGCCTCGACTACCGCCCGTCCGGCATCCAGGTCGGCAAGATGCGCGTGCCCATCGGCGTCATCGGCATCATCTACGAATCGCGTCCGAACGTGACCGCCGACGCCGCCGCGCTGTGCCTGAAATCCGGCAACGCGACCGTGCTGCGTGGCGGTTCCGAGGCCATCCATTCCAATCAGGCGATCGCCGCCTGCATCCACCAGGGCCTGGAAGCCGCCGGCCTGCCGCGCGACGCGGTGCAGGTCGTCGGGACCACGGATCGTGCCGCCGTCGGCGAGCTGATCGCGATGCCGGAATACGTCGACGTGATCGTGCCGCGCGGCGGCAAGGGCCTGATCGAGCGCATCAGCCGCGACGCGCGCGTGCCGGTGATCAAGCACCTCGACGGCATCTGCCACGTCTACATCGACGACCGCGCCGACCTCGACAAGGCCGTCGCCATCGCCGACAACGCCAAGACCCACCGTTATGGCGTCTGCAACGCGATGGAGACGCTGCTGGTGCATGAAGGCGTCGCCGCCGAGGTGCTGCCGCGCCTGAACGCGATCTACACCGACAAGGGTGTGGAACTGCGCGGTTGTGAGCGCACGCAGGCCATCCTGAGCAACGCCATCGCGGCGACCGACGCGGACTGGGATACCGAGTACCTGGCGCCGATCCTCGCGATCCGCGTGGTCGACGACCTCGACGCGGCCATGGACCACATCCGCGCGCACAGCTCGGCGCACACCGAGTCCATCGTCACCGAGGACTACACCCGCGCGCGCCGCTTCCTGCGCGAGGTCGATTCCAGCTCGGTGATGGTCAATGCCTCCACCCGCTTCGCGGACGGCTTCGAATACGGCCTCGGCGCCGAGATCGGCATCAGCACCGACAAGCTGCACGCGCGCGGGCCGGTCGGTCTGGAAGGCCTGACCACGCAGAAGTTCATCGTGCTCGGCGATGGACACATCCGGAAGTGACGATGCCGCACCGTAGGGTGCGCCATGCGCACCTATCCGGCGTCTGTTGGTGCGCATGGCGCACCCTGCGTCCAACATCATGATCGGCATCCTCGGCGGCACCTTCGATCCGATCCACGTCGGCCATCTGCGCACCGGACTGGACCTGCTCGAAACCCTGCCGCTGAGCGAGTTGCGCTTCCTGCCCTCAGCGCAACCCCCGCATCGCGACGCGCCGACCGCGAGCGCGGAACAGCGCCTGGCGATGGTCGAACTGGCCATCGCCGATCACCCCGGCTTCGTCAGCGACGACCGCGAACTGCGCCGCGCCGGGCCGTCGTACATGGTCGACACGCTCGCCTCGCTGCGCGCCGAAATCGGCCCGGACACGCCGCTGTGCCTCATCGTCGGCGCCGACGCCTATGCCGGTCTGGCCGGCTGGTCGCGCTGGCAATCGCTGCTCGACGACGCCCACCTGGTGGTCATGACCCGGCCCGATTCGCCGCCCGCGCCAGCCGAGGTGCGCGCCTGGACGACGCCCCAGCGGGCCGTCAATGTGGCCGATCTGCACACCAGACCCAATGGTCGGGTTTGGTTTCAGGCGGTCACCGCGCTTACGATTTCCGCCAGCGACCTGCGCGCACGCATTGCCGCCGGTCGCGTCACTCGCCATCTGCTGCCGGATTCGGTCGCCGATTACATTGCCGCAAACCACCTGTACCAGCGCTGAATCAGCCCGGAGACCGATTTGGAGAATTCCGCCACCGCCCCGAACGAGCCTGCCTACGACGCCCATGTCGAGGCCCTCAAGACCATCGCCGTCACCGCGATCGAGGACATGAAGGGGCAGGACATGAGCGTGCTCGACGTGCGCCGCCTGTCGACCTTCACCGAGGTCATGATCATCGTCACCGGCACCTCCAGCCGGCACGTCAAGTCAATCGCCGACAACGTCGCCGTGGACGCCAAACACGCCGGCCATCAGCCGCTCGGCGTCGAGGGCGAGACCACCGGCGAATGGGTGCTGGTCGATCTCGGCGACGTGGTCGTGCATGTGATGCTCAAGGAAGTCCGCGATTTCTATCAACTCGAAAAGCTCTGGAGCGACCCTTCGGTCGGCACCTCGCGCGCGGCCAAGTCCTGACGTCCGAAACCGCTTTGCCGCAAAGACGCGAAGGCGCAAAGAAAGCGATGTCCCGACCCTCTCACCCGGTCACGGCTTTCGGTGTCGGTAGCAACGATCGCAGGCATCAGGACCATCACTTTCAAACTCTTTGCGCCTTCGCGTCTTTGCGGCGAATGCTGTTTGAGCCATGCGCATCCATCTGATCGCCGTCGGCAACCGCATGCCCGCCTGGGTGACCGAGGGCTACGAGGAATACGCCAGGCGCATGCCGCCGGAATGCCGGCTGGAACTGGTCGAGATCGGCGCGGGGCAACGTGGCAGGAAGCTGGACCCGAAACGCGCAATGGAGGCGGAAGGCGAACGCCAGCTCACCGCGATCCCCAAGGGCGCCCTGGTCATCGCGCTGGATGAACGCGGCCAGTCCTGGGACACCCCGGAGGTCGCCCGCCGGCTCGGCGACTGGCTTGGCGAGGGCCGCGATGTCGCCCTGCTGGTCGGCGGTGCCGATGGCCTCTCACCGGCCTGCCGCGAACGCGCGGACCTTTACTGGTCGCTGTCGAAGATGGTGTTCCCGCACCCGCTGGTGCGGGTGATCCTCGCCGAACAGATCTACCGTGCGTGGAGTCTGCTCAACAATCACCCCTATCACCGTGCCTGATCGCCCATGATCATCCTCGCCTCCACCTCCCCGCGCCGCCGCGAACTGCTCGACCAGCTCGGCATCCGGCATACCGTGCTGCCGGTCCATGTCGACGAGACGCCGCATCCCGGCGAGGCCCCGGAGCTGTACGTCGAACGTCTCGCGCTGGCCAAGGCGCGCGCCGGGGCGCAGGCCGGCGGCGGGCTGCTGCCCGCGCTGGGCGCCGACACCACGCTGGCTTTCGACGGCGCGATCCTCGGCAAGCCCGTCGATCGTGACGACTTCCTCGCCACCTTCGCGCGTCTGTCCGGCCACACCCACACCGTCCTGTCCGCCGTCGCGATGGTGCATGGCGACCACGCGGCAACCCGCCTGTCGGTCAGCCGCGTGACCTTCCGCGAGATCCCGCCTGACGAGGCAGCCCGCTACTGGGCCAGCGGCGAGCCCGCCGACAAGGCCGGCGGCTACGCCATCCAGGGCCTCGGCGCGATGTTCGTCCGCCACCTCGAAGGCAGTTACTCCGGCGTCATGGGCCTGCCGCTGTTCGAGACAGCCGAGCTGCTGCGCGAATTCGGAATTCCCGTCGCGTAGGGCGGAATCCGCAGGATTTCCGCCGGGGTCGGGCGCAGCACGGCGGAACGCCGCCGGCTTCCGCCCTACGCGGCTGCCTCGACACTCTCCAGGTTCTCAGCCGGCAAGGCCCGACCTCAAGAAGCGCTGGTGTTCACAACATCGACGAAACCCGACCGCCGGTCGGTGGAACCGGAGACGGAGTGCAACTCCCTCGACGCCGGACCGTCGAATACCCCAACGGGTCAATCGCGACCGGATACACTCCCCTAATCCATTTTCATAACAACTAACGAACCACCCGACCGCCATGAGCGAGGAAATCCTCATCAATGTGACCCCCCAGGAGACCCGCGTGGCGCTGGTCGAGAACGGGGTGTTGCAGGAGATCTACATCGAGCGGAACCGCAATCGCGGCCTGGTCGGCAACATCTACAAGGGCAAGGTGTGTCGGGTGCTGCCGGGCATGCAGGCGGCGTTCGTCGACATCGGCATGGACAAGGCCGCGTTCCTGCACGTCGCCGACGTGATCCCGCAGACCGCCACACCCAACGCCAGCGCGGCCGCCATCCTCGACCCGGAAGAGGTCGAACGCGCCGCCAAGGGTGAGCTGCCGGAACCGGAATCGAACGGCAGTCGCAACGGTAACGCCAACGGTCTGACCATCAGCGACCTGCTGCGCGAGAGCCAGGAGGTGCTGGTGCAGGTGGTCAAGGACCCGCTCGGCACCAAGGGCGCGCGCCTGACCACGCACGTCAGCATCCCCTCGCGCTACGCGGTCTATCTGCCCTCCGCGCCCGCCGGCACCGGCATCTCGACCAAGATCGATGACGACACCGAACGCGCGCGTCTGAAGGAGATCCTCGCCGCCGAGGTCACTGGCGACACCCCCGGCGACCCGGCCATGGGCGGCGTGATCGCCCGCACCGCCGCCGAGGGTGCCACCGAGGATTCGCTGTCCTCCGACGTGCGCTTCCTGAAACGCCTGTGGGAATCGATCGGCGAGCAGAGCAAGACGGTCAAGGCGCCGACCATCGTCCACGAGGACCTGGCGCTGGCGCTGCGCACCCTGCGCGATCTGGTCGGCCCCGAGGTCGAGAAGATTCGCGTCGATTCCCGCTCGACCTACCAGCGCGCGATCGAGTTCGCGGAACGCTTCATCCCCGACATCGCCGAGCGCATCGAGTTGTACAAGGGCGAGCGCCCGCTGTTCGAGATGTACGGCGTCGAGGACGAGATCCAGCGCGCGCTGGAGCGCAAGGTCCAGCTCAAGTCCGGCGGCTACCTGATCATCGATCAGACCGAGGCGATGACCACCATCGACGTCAACACCGGCGGCTACGTCGGTCGACGCACGCTCGAAGAGACCATCTTCAAGACCAATCTGGAGGCGGCGCAGGCGATCGCCCGCCAGCTGCGCCTGCGCAACCTCGGCGGCATCATCATCATCGACTTCATCGACATGCAGGAGGACGAGCACAAGCGGCAGGTCCTGCGCGCGCTGGAGAAGTCGCTGGAGAACGATCACGCCAAGAGCAACATCTGCGAGGTGTCCGCGCTCGGTCTGGTCGAGATGACCCGCAAACGCACCCGTGAGAGCCTCGAGCACGTGCTCTGCGAACCCTGCCCGACCTGTCAGGGACGCGGTCAGCTGAAGACGCCGGAGACGATCTGCTACGAGGTGTTCCGCGAGATCCTGCGCGAGGCGCGCCAATACGACGCCGACAAGCTGCTGGTGATCGCCTCGCAGGATGTGGTCGACCGCATGCAGGAGGAGGAATCCGCCAGCGTGGCCGAACTGGAAGCCTTCATCGGCAAGCCGATCCGCTTCCAGGCGGAGACCCACTACACCCAGGAACAGTTCGACGTCGTCCTGATGTAGCGCCGCGAAGCCGCCGCAATGCACCGTCACATCATCCGCTGGAGCGCGATCCTCACCATCGCCGGCATCATCCTGACGGCGATCCTGATCGGCATCGCGCGCGTCCTGCTGCCGGGCGTCGAACATTACCGGGCGGAATTCGCAAGTGCGTTGACGCAAACGCTGCACCGCCCGGTCAGCATCGGCTCGCTGCGCTTCGAATGGCAGGGCTGGGCACCCATCCTGCGCGCGGACGATGTCGCCGTGCTGGCACCGACCGCCAACGCGGACGAGGACGGCGCGGATTTCCGCGTCGCCACCGTGTACGTCCGCGTCGCACCCTGGGCCAGCCTGCTGAGCGGCGCGATCCAGCCCGCGCGGGTCTTCGTGCAAGGCGTGGAACTGCCCATCCACCGCCATGCCGATGGCCACGTCAGCATCGCCGGAATCGATCTGGCCGGCGGCGACAGCCAGGCACTCCCCTTCCTGGAACCCACCGAGATCCGCATCGCCGATAGCACGGTGTGGTGGCGGGACGACATCCTGCGGCCCGACAAGCCATCGCTGCATTTCGAACACGCCAATCTGCTGCTCGGCCTGCGCCGGACCGGTGGTTGGTACGGACAGCTCGATGCCCGGCTGGGCGAGGGCCACATCGACCTGCGCGTCGCCGGCGACGGCGATCTGAATCCCGCCGCGCTGAGTGGCCGGGCGTATCTGCGCGTGACCGGACTGCCGCTGCCCCGGCTGGCCGCGGAAGCGGGCGTGGAACCCGGCCTTGGCGACCTGCGCGCGCGCCTGGATTCGGAACTGTGGGCAGACATCGATGCCAACCGGCTGGAGCGGATCCGCGGGACGTTCGCCGCGCAGGACATCCGCAGCAGGAACATCCCCCGCCTCACCGCGCTCGACGCCCGCTTCGATGCCCGGCGCACGGACGACGGCTGGGGCGCGCACATCGCCGATCTGCATCTGGACGCCGGCGCGCCACCGCGCCTCGAAACAGGCGTCAGCATCGCCTGGCACCAGCGCGACGACGGCGACTGGCTGGGCATCGGCGTCGACACCGTGCATCTGGAACGCTGGCACGCACTGTTCGCGGACAGCCCCCTGCTGCCCGAAGCGGCGCGCACCGCACTCTCAGGACTGGCACCGCGCGGCAGCTTGCGCGGCATCGTCGCGGCCATCGGCCTGCCGTCCGCTGATGAAGCCGCCCCGGCCTTCCACATCGAGGCCGATGTCAGCGGCGTCGGCACGGAACCCTGGTCCGGCGTGCCCGGCATCACGGGACTGAGCGCACACCTGAGGGCCGATGCCTCGGGGGCAGTCATCGAGCTCGACAGCCGCGACGTGGTCGCGAGATTCCCCGGCCTGTTCCGCACCCCGCTCAAGGCCAACCGGCTCGCCGGCCAACTGGCCGCGATCCGCGATGATCGCGGCTGGCGCCTGCACAGCGAGCGCCTGATCCTCGACAACGACGACATCAGCACCGAGACCCGCGTCGAAATCGACGTGCCGGACGCGGGTCAGGCCGGCATGAAGCTGATCAGCTTCTTCCACGACGGCGACGCCAGCACCGTGCCGACCTACCTGCCGGCCGGCATCATGCCCGACGACGCCGTCGCCTGGCTGGATCGCGGCATCGTCTCCGGCCATGTGCGCAACGGCAACGTGCTGTTCAACGGGCGTTTCGGCGATTTCCCCTTCGACGATCACAGCGGCCATTTCGAGGTCCGTTTCAACGGCGCCGACGTGGTCGTCGACTACAAGGAAGGCTGGCCGCGCATCGAGGAACTCGAAGCCGAGGCGCGCTTCGTCAACCGCCGCATGGAAATCCACGGCGTCGGCGGCAAGATCCTCGGCGCCAGCCTGAACAACACCTCGGTCCTGATTCCCGACCTGCTGCACAGCAATCTGCACATCAACGGCAGCGGGCACGGCGAGGGTGCCGAACTGCTGCGTTTCCTCATGGAGACCCCGTTGCACGACGACTTCGGCGTCTACTTCAAAGGCATGAATCTCGCGGGAGACACCGGTCTCGACCTGTCCCTGTACTTCCCGCTGGCCGATGAGGGCGACATCAAGGCCGATGGCAACATCCGTTTCGCCGGCAACAGCCTGGCGGTCGACGATCTCGGCGCGCGCTTCGAAGATCTCGACGGCACGCTGAACTTCACCGGCGGCGGGCTCTACGCGAAGGGCGTGACCGCGACGCTGCGCGGTCGCCCGGTCACGGTCAACGTCGCCACCGATCCGAAGGGCCTGGTCACCCAGGTGGACCTGGCCACCCACGCCAGCCTGACCGAACTGGGCGGCGACGCGACGGCGACACTGGCCAGACAGTTCCCCGGTCGCACCGACTGGCACATCGGGCTGGGCTTCCAGCGCCTCCAGGCGGGCGACCGCAACCCGGACACGGAAATCGTCGTGCGGAGCGACCTGCGCGGTATCGCCATCGACGCCCCCGCACCGTTCGGCAAGACCGCCGGGGAAACACGCGCGCTGCGCGTCAGCAGTCTGGTCGGGGTCGACGAGCCGGCGCCGGTACGCATCCGCTACGGCGAACTCGCCGACCTGCTCATCGACATGCGACGCGGCAAGCAAGGCCCCGAGCCCCGTGCCGCCGAATTGCGCCTCGGCGGCGCCCCCGCCGCCGTCCCGCAGGCGGATGGCCTGCGCATTCGCGGTTCGCTTCCGGAGTTCACGCTCGGTGGCCTCGCCGGCGCGGGTGGCGCCGGCGCGTTGCCGGACGGTCTGCGCCCGCGCGACGTGGAACTGCACGTCGATCGTCTGATCGTCGCCGACCAGACCCTGCACGATGCCGACCTGCGCGCGCGACACAATCCCGATGGCTGGCAGATCGATCTCGCCAGCCGCGAGGCGAAAGGCGAAATCCTGATCCCGGAGGCCATGCTCCAGGAGGATGCCGAGGCGATCCGCCGCGCCACGCTCCTGGTGCAGCTCGACCACCTGAGACTCCAGCGTCCCGAAGACAGCGGCCAGACACCCACCGACACGGGCGACCGGATCGACCCGCGCACGCTGCCCAACCTGCGCCTGGGCATCGCCGAACTGCGCGTCGACGACATGAACATCGGACGGGTCGATGTCGAGGCGAACACGGTTCCGGATGGCCTCGAACTGCGCAGCATCCGCTTCGACAACGGCAGCACCAAGGGCAGCGGCGACGGCGACTGGCGCGCCGACGCCGACGGCCAGCTCACCAATCTCGAGCTGGTCACGACCAGCGACGACCTCGGTGAGACGCTGCGCGATTTCGGCTTCATCGACGTCATCGACGGCGGGCGCGGGCAGGTCAAGCTGCTCGGCGGCTGGATCGGCGCACCGACCGACTTCTCGATGAAGACCTTCGACGGCAACCTCCACGTCCGTTTCTCGGAAGGCCGTCTGCTGGAAGTGAACCCTGGCGCCGGCGGTCGCCTGTTCGGCCTGTTCAGCCTGACCGCGCTGCCACGCCGGCTGCGCCTGGATTTCACCGACCTGTTCAAGAAGGGCTTCAGCTTCGACGTCATCGAGGGCAGCTTCAACCTGATCGAAGGCGTCGCCTACACCCTCGACCTCACCCTGCGCGGCCCCCCCGCGCAGGTCGACATCACCGGCGACACCGACTTCATCAAACGCACCTACAACCAGACAGTCACCGTGACCCCGCGCCTGGGCACCACGGTCGCGGCGGCCAGCGCGCTGTTGAATCCCTTGGTCGGCGCCGCCGTGCTGGTGGCCAACAAGCTGCTGCAGAACCCGATCGACAAGGCCTCGCGCTTCCAGTACGAAATGCTCGGACCCTGGGACGACCCGACCATCAACCGCCTCGGCGGCGCCGGGCAGGCCGACCAGGACAGCGACGGGGAAGACGATGCCACCGGGGGAGTGTTTCTTGAGTGAGCGGCGGATGATCCCCGCCATCGCACCGCTGGCCCTGTGCGCCGTGCTGGCGGCCTCGCCCTGCGTCGATGCGGTGGCCGGGGAAGCATGGTCGCTGACTGCCGATGCCTGGCGGTCGCCGCCCGCTGTCGGCGAAGTTCTCGCGCAACCCGCCGTGCGCGCCGCCGTGCAGGCCTGGCTGCGTCAGGCCGGAAACGCCGACCACCCGGCAGCTCTGGTGATCACCCATCCCGAAGCGGAGAACGGCGCGGCCTGGGCCAATGAGTTGCGCGACTGGCTGATCGCGCTGGCCATCCCCGCGGAGGCCATTGCGATCCGTTCCGACGACACCCGCACGAACGAACTGCGACTGTTCATTGAATCCCGCTGAAAGCCGGGTAACCTTCAACCCTAGCCCTTCCCTATTACCCACCGCATAGAGAACACGCGTGAGTAGAGTCGCCGCGATCCAACTGGCCTCCGGGCCGCACATCAGCGCCAACCTGCTGGAAACCGAACGCCTGATCAGTCAGGCCGTCGACGGCGGCGCGGATCTGGTCGTTTTGCCGGAGAACTTCGCGTTCATGGGCGAGCGCGAAAGCGACAAGCTGGAGCTCGCCGAGCAGCCCGGCGGCGGTCGCCTGCAGGACTTCCTGGCCGGACAGGCCAGCCGGCATCGCATCTGGCTGGTCGGCGGCACCATTCCGATGGCGAGCAGCAAGCCAGGCAAGGTGCGCGCCTGCTCCCTGACCTACAACGCCAGCGGCGAACAGGTCGGTCGTTACGACAAGATCCACCTGTTCGACGTCAGCGTGCCGGACAGCGAGGAACGTTATTTCGAATCCGAGTCCATCGAGCCGGGCACCGACGTGACCGTGATCGACACGCCATGCGGGAAGCTGGGTATCGCGGTCTGCTACGACCTGCGCTTCCCGGAGATGTTCCGCAAGATGCTGGACCTCGGCATGGAGACGCTGGCCGTGCCGTCCGCGTTCACCGCGATCACCGGCCGCGCACACTGGGAGGTATTGGTGCGTGCCCGCGCGATCGAGAACCTCTGCTACGTGGTCGCGGCGGGTCAGGGCGGTTACCACGTCAGCGGTCGCGAGACCTTCGGCAACTCCATGGTCGTCGATCCGTGGGGGGTGGTGCTCGACCGCATGAATCGTGGCGCCGGTTTCGTCGCCGCCGATTTCGACCCGGTCCGGGTGCGCACGGTGCGACAGACCTTCCCGACGGTTCAGCATCGGCGGTTCTAGCTTTCCGGCGTCTAGCGAAGCGTAGGGCGGCCTGCGTGGGTGTATTCACGGCGTGTGTCCGAGGCTGCCTTGCCGGCCCCCCCGCCAAGCACGACGATGTCATGAACATCAGCAAACTCAGTCCCGCCAACCTTTCCGCTCCCCCGCTTAAACCCTAGTATTGACGGCTTAGCGACCTGAGCCTTCACGCCATGAGCGATCTCGACCTCGATCTCGATACCCAAATCGACCTGTCCAACCCGCAGCTGTATTTCAACCGCGAGTTGAGCCTGCTCGGGTTTCATCGCCGGGTATTTGAACAATCCTGCGACGACACTCATCCGCTGCTGGAGCGCCTGCGCTTCCTGTGCATCACCAGCTCCAACCTGGACGAGTTCTTCGAGGTCCGCGTCGCCGGCCTCAAACAGCAGGCGCTGTACAAGGCGGACGTGGTCGCCGCCGATGGCCGTACCCCGCGCGACGTGCTCACGCAGATCTCCGAGGAGACCCATCGGCTGATCGAACGGCAGTACATCTGCATGAACGACGTGATCCTCCCGAAGCTGGAGGAGAACGGCATCCGCTTCCTGCGCCGCAGTCAGTTGTCCGAGAAGCAGGAACGCTGGATGCGCGAGTACTTCGAGACGCAGCTGCTGCCGATCCTGACGCCGATCCGGCTCGATCCCGCGCACCCGTTCCCGCGCATCCTCAACAAGTCGCTGAACTTCATCGTCCAGCTCGAAGGCCGCGATGCCTTCGGGCGTCTCGGCGGCATGGCCGTGGTGCAGGCGCCGCGCGCGCTGCCGCGCTTCGTCCGCCTGCCGGACGAGGCCGCCGAAGCACCCTACGACTTCGTATTCCTCTCATCGGTCATCCACGCCCACGTCGATGATCTGTTCCCGGGCATGAACGTGCTCGGCTGCTACCAGTTCCGCGTGACCCGCAACTCCGACCTGTTCGTCAACACCGACGAGGCCGACGATCTGCTCGCCGTCCTGGAAGGCGAACTGCCGTCGCGCCGCTACGGCGAGGGCGTGCGTCTGGAAGTCGCCGACAACTGCCCCGAGGACGTCGCCGCCTTCCTGCTCGAAGAGTTCGGGCTCAAGCCCTGCGACCTCTATCAGGTCAACGGTCCGGTCAACCTGCACCGCCTGATCGGCCTGCCGGAAATGATCGACCGCCCGGACCTGAAATACCCGGCGTTCAAACCCGGCCTGCCGAAGGGCCTGCGCAAGGGCGCCAACCTGTTCCGCGCGATCAAGCGTGGCGACATCCTGCTGCATCACCCCTACCACTCGTTCAGCCCGGTCGTGGACCTGATCCGCCAGGCAGCCACCGATCCGGACGTGCTCGCCATCAAGCAGACCCTGTACCGCACCGGTACCGACTCGGTGCTGGTCGAAGGCCTGACGCAGGCGGCGCGTGCCGGCAAGGAAGTCACCGTCGTGGTCGAGTTGCGCGCGCGCTTCGACGAGGCCGCCAACATCGAGCTGGCCAACCGGCTGACCGAGGCCGGCGCGCACGTCGTGTACGGCGTGGTCGGCTACAAGACGCACGCCAAGATGCTCATGATCGTGCGCCGCGAAGGCAACGAGATGCGCCGCTATGTGCACATGGGCACCGGCAACTACCACCCGCGCACCAGCCGCATCTACACCGACTACGGACTGATGAGCTGCAACCCGCTGATCGGCGAGGACGTCCACCAGATGTTCATGCAGCTGACCAGCCTGGGTCGCGGCAAGAAGCTGAACAAGCTCCTGCAGGCGCCGTTCACGCTGCACGCCGGCATCATGCAGCGCATCCAGCGCGAGGCCGATCACGCCCGTGCCGGCAGACCGGCGCGCATCATCGCCAAGGTCAACGCACTGGTGGAGGACCAGATCATCCGCGCGCTGTACGAGGCCAGCCAGGCGGGCGTGCGCATCGACCTGATCGTGCGCGGCATCTGCTGCCTGCGGCCGGGCGTGCCCGGCGTCTCCGAGAACATCCGCGTGATCTCCATCGTCGGGCGCTTCCTGGAACACTCGCGCGTGTTTTCCTTCGCGAACGGCGGCGAAGCCGAGATCTGGTGCGCGAGCGCTGACCTGATGCCGCGCAACCTGTTCGCGCGCGTCGAGGAATGCTTCCCGATCGAGGACCCGGACCATCGCACCCGCATCGGTCGCGACCTGGAGCTTTACCTGAACGACAACACCCGCGCCTGGGATCTGAACAGCGACGGCAATTACACGCATCGCCGCCTGGATGACGGCGAGCCGGTGTCGGTCCAGGACACGCTGCTGCAGAAACTCAGTGGCGACTGACCACCCCCGGGACGAAAGACCAAGCGGTGATCCACATCGGTAACCGGGCCAGACCGAAGCCGCGCCTGGCGCCCGTGCCCTCGACCCCGGCCCGGTCAGGCTTCTCGTGCAAGCCAGGCGCATGCGCCGCCGTGGCCAGCCACGTCGCCGCACGCCTACCCTGAAGCGTATGAACGAGTCCATCGCCCGCTTCCGCCAACCGTTTGAACGTGCCGCTCCGTGGTTGATCGCGGCGCTGCTGGCCTGGAACTTTCTGCGCGGTTTCGCGCTGTATCCGGACCCGTACGCGCTAGGCCAGTACTTCTACACCTACGAAGGCGGCTTCCTGATCCGTGGGCTGATGGGCTCGCTGGTCACCGCGCTGGCCGGTCCCGCGCCGATGGACATGCGCGAGGCGATCCTCCTGCTCAGCGTGATCGAATACCTGCTGTTCATCGCCATGTTGTGGTCGGTCTTCACGCGCCTGCGTGCCGATGACGACGCCAATCGCACCCTGATCAACCTCCTCTTTCTGGTGCTGCTGTCCGGGCCGCTGATGGTCGGCATCGGCGCCACGCGCGGTTTTCACGACAGCCTGATCCTGACGATCGGCCTGCTCGCATGGCTCGATTTCCGCGCGCAACGCTTCCTGCGCAGCGGACTGTGGATGCTGCTGGCCATCCTCATCCACGAACAGATCGTGTTCTTCATCCTGCCCGTGATGGGGTGGTGGACCTGGTTGCACCGCGACGGCCTGCGCCTGGATCACCGTGCGGCCATGACGCTGATTCTGCTCAGCGCCGCCACCTTGCTGGTCGTGGTGCTCGGGCAGGCAAGCCCGGCACAGCTCGCCATCCTCGAAGCAAAACTGAACGGCGCGCTGCAAACCCCTTATCTGGAGCAATGGGGCCACCCCTTCAAGACGCTCTGGGCGGCACGCAACGATGCGCTCAGCAATATCGGCCTGACCTACCTGGAGCGACTGCGCTTCCCCGGGCACCAGATCATGCTCCTGCCGACGCTGCTGTTCTGGGCGGTAGCGGCGACGGTGCGCTGGCGTGACACGGCCCGCCGGCGTGGTCGCGGCGCCGACCTCGCCATGCTCGCCGTCGCGATGCTGATGCCGCACCTGCTGTATCTGGTCGCCGAGGATGTGCACCGCTACATCCCGTACACGAACCTGACCGCGTTCCTGATCGCGCTGACCACGCTCAGGCAGCACGGCCCAGCGAAACCCCTGGCCGACTGGGCGCGCGCGCTGTTGATCGTGGCGATCCTGGGCCAGACCGCAATGTGGGATTACGACCCCGCGCACTACAACGCCCGCAACTCGACCCCGTTGCTCGAATTCCTGCGCTCGACCTTCGACCCCGGCTGGGTCCGACCCTCCGCCGTCAACACCCCGCACGCCTGACCCCGCCACCGCCACCCCGCGCTCAGCGACGCTCCCATATGCGGTAATCCGGGCCGACGTGGACGACACGGTAACCGCCCTCCAGCCATGTGCGCAGCGCATCGAAGCGCGGCGCGTCGGCCTGATCCTTGGGATGCAGGCGGTCATGCACCTCGATCACGAAACGCGGCGGGGCGGCCGCCAGTTCAGCCAGAAAGCGCTCGCGCAGGCCATCAATCACCGGGTGTCCGGGGTGATGGTAGAAGTGGTAGTCATACAGGAAGCGCGTCGCCAACGGGGCGCGGGCCTGCAACATCGCGTGCAGCGCGCCACCGGTCCAGTCCAGCGGCTGCACGGTGTCACCCGGACGCAGTTCGCGCGACAGGAACGCGCCGATCTCGTCGACCCGTCCACCCAGCGGCGGCGGGACGCGCTCGGCGCGCATCTGCATGCGGATCTCCCAATTCGGCCAGGCCGCCATGGTCAGCGCCCCGCCCAGCACCGCAACCACCAGCCAGTCCCGCCAGCCGGCGCGAACCTCGTCGGCGCCTGGCAGGGCGAGCGCGACCAACACGCTCAGGCACCAGGCGAACGGCATCCAGTGGTACGCCCAGAACTGCCCCGCGAGACCGGGCAGCAGCGCATACACGCCGGTGACGCCAACCAGCAGCGCCAGGCGATGCCGCCTGGCCGGATCGGGACAGGCACGCCAGCACCGCCAGACGCCATAGGCGGCGACCGGCAGCAACCAGGCGTAGCCGCCGAAGCGGACGAACTCGCTCAGCCAGTAGTTCAGGTACTCCCGACCGTGGAACAGATGGTGTTCCTTGCTCAGGGCGAGATGCAGCGGAATGTAGTCACGGAACAGGAACCGGAACTCATCCCAGGCGCCGACCGCGACCACCCAGCCGAGCAGCGGCGCGATCACCAGCAAACCGCCGACCGCCAGCCAGCCCGCGCCGGTCGCCAGCGCCCGCGACGGATGCGATGGGCGACCGTCGGCATAGGCCAGATAGACCCACACCGGCAGCGCGCCGAGCACCATCTGCGGCTTGATCGCTCCGGCCAGGCCGAACAGCACACCGACCGCCACGGCCCGCGATGCCGGTCGCCATGGGTATCGGGTCTGGGTCGCGGCCAGCAGCGCGAGGGCCAGCGGCAGCACGACCAGATAGTCCCGTTGCAGCATCATCGACGGGCCGTGACTGAGGTACAGCAGCGCAAAGATGGCCGGGGCGGCGATCGCCGCCCGGATGCCGAACGGGCGCATCAACAGTGCCCCGGCAAGCGCCACCGCGAGCACATGCAGCACGTTCAGCCCAAGGAAGGCCGTGTTCGAATAGCCGACCAGCTTCACCACGGCGAGATGCAGCAGGAAGGTGCCGACGAAACTGGTCTCGAAAAAATCCCGGTACGGCGCGCGACCGTACTCATCCATCAACAGGGCCGCGTAGTACATCAACGGCGTGTCGTGCTGCATCCGCCAGTCCAGCGAAAACCACAGCCACAACAGCGCGAAGCCGACGATCGCGGCGATCGCCAGGCGCACCGGCAAGACCCGCCAACCGGCGCCGGTCATGCCCCGCGAAACGCCCGCCCGGGTCTGCCCGTCATTACTTCGCGTCCGGCTCGCGCGGCGGGTAATTGCGCAGCCCCTGTTCCTCGATCAGCCGGTCGATGGCGGGATGCGGCAACAGATACAAGGCCACGACCTTGCGGTCGACGGAGATCGGGATGTCGACGATGCGCACCGCCTCAGGCAGGTTGCTCAGGTCGTAGTCGGCGTTGAAGTACGGCGTGTGGAACATCTGCAAGGCGGTGTATTCGTACTTGTGCTTCAACGGCACCACGGTCGGATGCCCGATGACCAGATTGACCTTCTGTTCGAGCAGATAATCGAGTGTCGCGTAGCGGCCATGACCGGTGAAATCGTTCAGCGGCATCCCCTCGCGCGCGACCCACAGATCGTTCAGGCCGATCATGTCGATGGTCCGAAGATTCGAGTAAAACGGGATCGCCCCGGCGGCGGTGACCGCGATGGTGACCGGCTCCCTGCCGCCGTCGGCATGATCGGCGTTCGCGCCGAACAGGCTGTGCAGGGTTTCGCCGACCAGTTTCCAGCTGCGATCGAAGCCGACGTCGTAAACGTGGGCCCGCAACTCGTCGACAGCCTCGATGCCGTAATAGCCCCAATGCGAGGTGCCATGAATGAAGCTCTGCGCCAGCAGGAAGGCGACCAAGGCGGCGCGCGCGAGCATGCCGCCGATGATCGAAAACGCCGAGGCGACCAGCACGTAGATCAGCGGCATGATCGGCACCATCTGGCGGTATTCCATGAAATCGCCGCCGATCTTGATGACGTACAGCACCCACAACACGACCACCGCCACCAACAACCGGCTGCGCGCATCGCCCAGCAGGCGGCGATGGCCCAGCACCAGCAGCGCATAAGGGAACAGCAGTCCGTAGTAGAAATGGAAGCTGGTCACGTACCAGATGCCGGCACGCAGCGTCGCCTTGTTGATCGGGCCGGTCTTCACGAAGAAGGTGTTCGGAAAGACACTGCCGTAATAAGCGAGCTTGAACGCGAACCAGGCGACGCCGATCAGCAGCCCCGGCAGCAACAGCGCGAGCAGGTCGCGTCCCCGCCCGGCCCGGTCGTCGCCAGCATCGTTACCGGCGCCGTCGCCGCGGCAGCACCACAGGCTCCACGCCGCGCCGATCCAGGCGATGCCGGCGAGCAGGACAGAGTCCAGCCGGGTCATCGCGGCCGCCGCCATCACCAGCGACAAGCCGAAAGCCAGGCGCGTCGCTGGCTGCCCGGCACGACGCGCGTCGTCGATGCGGAAGGCCAGGTGGAAAGCCAGCACCACCAGCAGCGCCTGCAACTGCGTTTCCAACCCGCCGGTGATGTAGGCGCTGAACGAGTAGTTGGTGCCGAGCAGAAACACGGCGAGCATCGCCAGCGGCGCGGAACCGGTCAGGCGATGCGTGAGACGATAGGTGAAGAACAAGGTGCCGAGCCCGCAGGCGAAACCCAGCACGACGCTCCAGGTATCGGCCGCGAAGCCGAGGTGCAACCCGATCGCGATCAACAGCACCCAGAGGAAATTGGTATAGCCCTCAACCGGCTGCGCCTCGCCGATGTTCCAGACCAGGCCATGCCCGTCGACGAGGTGCTGCGCGTAGCGGAAGGAGATGAAGGCATCGTCCTGGACGAAGTGGTTCCATACCGCGAGGTAGGCGAGCACGGCCCCGACCAGCAGCCAGAGGGTTTTCTTCGGCAATCGCTCCAGGGCATCGAGAATTCGGTCTGGGAACACGCAAGGAACCTCGTCATGGCCGGCGGGCAGCGATCCGCTGCCCGCGAATAGGCGATCATAGCCCGGCGCCCGGAGTTTTCCGGCACGCGAAGCGCCGCCGCTTCGAACTTGCCGCCCTGATCAACCAAACTAGCGCCCTGACGTCACCGACCCCTCAACCACCTTCCATCCCGAACCGCCGATCCGCATCGATACCGTGTCCCGCTTCCAACGCTTTCCCTCGGAATCCACCGTCCTCTGGCTGATCAGCCTGCTGCTGGTGTGGGCGTTTCTGCGCGGTTTCGCGACCCACCCGGAACCGTATGGACTGGGCCAGTATTTCTACACCTATGAAGCCGGCTTCCTGATCCGCGGCCTGATCGGCACGCTGGTGCACGCAATCACCGGCCCGAGCCCGACGCTGATCCGCGCGTTCGTCGATCCGTTCACCACGGTGCTGTATTTCCTGTTCATCGCGATCCTGCTGCTGGTCTGGCGCGATCGACGCCCCAGCGATGACCCGGCGCGGCGCCTCCACGATCTGCTGTTCCTGGCGCTGCTGAGCGGCCCGCTGATGATCGGCATCGGCGCCACCCGCGGTTTCCTGGACACCATCAACCTCGCCGTCGGCCTGCTCGCCTACCTGGCATTCCAGCGCGACCGCTATCTGACCGCCCTGCTGCTGCTGGGCATCGCGATCCTGATCCACGAGCAGATCGCCTTCCTCATGCTGCCGGTGCTCGGCTGGCTGACCTGGAACCGCTTGCGCGAATGCCGCGTCGACGGAATCAGCCGCGCACTCCCACTCCTGTTCGCGGCGTCGGTGATCACGCTGATCGTCGTCGACACGGGCAAGGGTGACACCGCGCAGATGCTGCTGCTGATCCACAAGGTCAGGATCGCGCTCGAATACACGGATTACTTCGAACGCTGGGTCGACCCGTATTTCACGATCTTCGCGGCACATAACAAGGCCGCGCTCAACCTGACCTTCGACCACCTCGAGCGCCTCACCTATCCCAGCCATCAGATCATGCTGGTGCCGTCGCTGGTGTTCATCGCGCTCGGCACGGCGGCGATCGCGACCACGCGACGCTGGGGCAGCCTGCTCGTCTACCTGCTCGCCAACCTGCTGCCGTTCGGGATCATGCTGTTCGCGCTGGACGTGCACCGCTACCTGTTCCACATCCAGTTGAGCACCTTCCTGCTGCTGATCGAGGCCCTGCGCGTCGCTCCGGTCGGGGAACGGCTGCGTCCGCCAATGATCGCCGGCCTGCTGGCGCTGACCGTGGCTCAGCTACCGATCACCGATTACCCGGTGGTCGAACTCAACGCGCGCAATTCGACGCCGCTGTACGAACTGGTCCGCAACCATGGCGACCCCGGACTGGTGCCGGAATCCCGCGTCGGCACCCGACATTATTAGGCCGCCAGATGGTCGGCCAGCCGGAGCGCGAGCTGCACGGCCGCGAAGGTCGGATTGGCCTGGCCGGCGGTCGGAAACACCCCGGACCCGCACAGGTAAAGGTTATCGATGCCGAACACCTTGAGGTCCGCGTCGACCACGCCACGGCGCGGGTCATCGGCCATGCGCGTGGTGCCGATATGATGATTGCCGCCGACCTCCTCGCCGTCGAGGCCGGGGATCGGCGCGGCATCGTCGACCAGCCAGTCGACCAGACGCACCCGACCGATGTCGCGGCGCGCGAACTGCTCGCCGAGTTTCAGCACGGCCGCCTTCATCGTGTATTTGTCGAGCGCCTGCAGACGCCAATCCAGCGTCACGCGGCGTAGGCCGAAGGCATCACGCTCGCCGTTCAGCGTGATCCGGCTAGCGGGATTGGGCGCCTGCTCGGAGGCGATGCGGATCAAGCCATCGACGTCGCAGGGCGCGGTCAGCGGCGCACGCTGATGATCGGGCGTCTGTTCGTCGATCACGCGTTGCAGCCCGCCCATGCGGCAGGCGGCAGGCGTCTGCCGCAGCCATTCCTCGGCCTCCTCGAGGGGGCCGTCCCGCGACAGCAGGCGACCGAGACGTTCGCGGAAACCGAGCTCGCGCTCCTGCCCCCAGTGGATCACGCGCAGGCCGAAATTCAGACAACCCGCCGCGCGCATGAACGCGGCGGTCGGCTTGATGAACTCGGTGATCAATGGCGCGTCCTTGCGCCGCAGCTGCACCAGACGACGATTGACGGCGTCGTCGAGGATGAAGTGGCCGACATCGTAGTGCGGGTGCTCCATGAAGAAGCGCCCGACCAGATCGTGGCCGTTACCGATTCCGCCCGCCACCTGACCATCGAAATTCAGCAGCAGCCGCGCCGTCTCGATACCGCCGGTCGCGAGCACGACCCGTTCCGCGCGCACCGCGAAACGCCGCTGGCGGTAATCGCCGATTTCGATCCCGATGACCTGCGCGCCCTGCTCATTCAGGCGCAGGTCGGTCAGATTGGCATTCAGCACGCAGTCGATGTTGCCGCTGGCCTCGAGGTAATCGCCGTAACGCTCCGACATGACCACCAGCGGATAGCTCCAGTGGAAATCGAAACTCTCCAGACCGTCGAGATGATCGAGCGCCCCGCCCCACTGCCAGTTGATGCCGGGCGCGACCCCGAGCACCTGCCGGGTCCGCTCGAAGTACGGATCGAGGTCCGGTTTTCCGATCGGCCAACCGCTGTGCGGCACATCATCGCGGGCGATGAAATCGTGCGCATCCATCGCCCTGGACCAGCCCGCCCAGAGGTGCGAGGTGCCGCCGAACTGGCGTAGCCGGCACGCATCCAGCGGAAAGTACTCATGACCGGTGTTCTCGCCACGATACGGGTCCTGGGCTTCCGGACGGAAAGTGCGCCCGCCGGCCTCCAGCAGCAACACGCGCGTGGTCTTCGGCAGCGCCATCGCCAACGCAATGCCGACGAAACCGGCGCCGACCACGCAGACGTCGTACCCGGCGCCAGCGAATGCGTCGTCGGCCAGCTCATTCAGGTCACGGATCATGGCGTCAACGCGGCCCGTTCAGGCGATCGAGATCGTCGCGCGTCAGCACCCAGCCCCGATGCAGCCGCAAGTCCCCGAGCGACCGTGACCCCGCGCCGGTCAGCATCGCCGTCAGCGGCAGCGCCAGCAGCCATTGCAGAAAACGTCGTCGGATCATCGCCAACACCCTAGAGCAGAAGTAGCAAGTGTGCCCGTGCCTGATGGGTAAGCAAACCGCTGGCCCGGTCGTGCGCGACTGCTACCATGGAGCGAGTTTCCGCTCCGGCTCCGCCTCGTGATCCACGCATCCCGTCCATCCCGCCAACGCGGCCAGACCGCGCTAATGCTATTGCTCGCGCTCAGCCTCATTGCTCTCGGCATGGGTTATGGCTGGCTCTCCGCGCGCCTGCACTGGTGGCCAGGTTCCACCCTCGACCAAGCCATGCTGGCCGCCGATGCGACCTGGCAGAAATGGCGCCCACGCGACCGCTACAACGACACCAACCTGTTCATCGCCAGCCGCTTCGAGCGCAGCGGCGTGCTGCGTCATGACGCCGCGCGCGCTCAGGACGGCTACACCCTGTACACCTCCGGGCACGACAACGCCGCCTTCCTGATCGACATGGCGGGGCGGACCGTCCACGAGTGGCGCCTGCCGTTCTCGCAGGCCTGGCCGGACCCGCCCCACGTGCGGGCCCCGCTCGCCGATGAGTTCATCTACTGGCGCAAGGCCCTGCTGTTCCCGAACGGCGATCTGCTCGCCATCTACGAGGCCAGCGGCGACACCCCTTACGGCTACGGGCTGGTCAAGGTCGACAAGGACTCGCGCCTGTTGTGGCGCTACGCCCAGCACGCCAATCACGACGTCGCGGTCGACGCGGATGGCCGCGTCTACACGCTGATCCACGAATTCCGCGACACACCGGTGCCGGGTTCCCGCATCCGCGAGCTCCCCTATCTGGAGGATTATCTGGTCGTGCTCTCGCCCACGGGCGAGGAATTGCGCCGGATATCCATCACCGAGGCGTTCCGGAACTCCGAGTACGCCGGTTCACTGGATGTGATCGGCGACGCCCCGGACGGTTGGGACGCCTGGCATACCAACACCGTCGAACTGCCCACCGCCGAGACGTTGCCGGCGTTCCCGTTCCTGCGCGCCGGGCAGGTGGTCATCTCGATCCGCAATGCCGACCTGCTCGCCGCCATCGACATCGAAAGCGGCAAGGTGACCTGGGCGATGACCGGCCCCTGGTATCGCCAGCACGACCCCGATCTGCTCGCGAACGGCCACATCATGCTGTTCGACAATCGCGGCCACCACGGCCCCGGCGGCGGTGCCCGCGTGCTCGAGATCGACCCGGCCGATGCCCGCATCGCGTGGCGTTACACCGGCAGCGCGGAAGAACCTTTCATCAGCACCGGTCGGGGATCGCAGCAGTTGCTCGCCAACGGCAACGTGCTGATCACCGAATCCCACCAGGGGCGCATCTTCGAGGTCACGCGCGACCATCAGATCGTCTGGGAATACATCAGCCCGTTCCGGGCGGCCACCTATCCGGACCGTATTGCCGTGGTCTGCTGGGCAACTCGTCATGCCCCTGAAACGCTGCATTTTCCGTTGTCCGGCCAACCCTCCTCAGCCGCTGTGACCAACTGAAGTGGAACATCTGCTGGATCCCTCGCCCGCCGAATTCGGGCTCGCCCTGGCCTCGTTACTGGCCGTGCTTGGCTGGCGGATGAAGCGCGGCAATTTTCTGGCCCTGCTGATCGGTCTCGGCGTTGCCGTCGGAGGCGGAGAACTCATGGCTCGTGCGCTCGACATCGGCATCCCCGTGTCACCACCGACGTGGGAAGAACACTATGCGGAGCCGGCTGAACCGTGGGCCTATCGCCCGTCGAGCCCGTTGCGTTATCGCTACGCCGACAACCCGCGCGGATATTTCGACCCCGACAACAGTGTCCGCAGTTCAATCAATGCCGAAGGCTTCCGTGGTCCGCTGGTCGCCCGCCACCCCCCGAAAGGCGTAACCCGCATCGCAGTGCTGGGTGACTCCTTCACCCTCGGCATTGGCGTTCGGGACGCGGACACCCTTCCCGCGCAATTGCAGAAGCGGATCAGTGACGGGGGTCGCATGGTCGAAGTCCTCAACTTCGGGATATCCGGATCGGACACCGCTCGTCAGGTGGAACTCCTCGAGAAACGGGTGCTGGATTTCAACCCCGACGTCGTACTGATCGTCCTTTTCCTGAACGATGCCGAGCGGGCGTACACCATCCCCTATCTGTCGCGGGCGGCATTCTGGAAGCGTTTACGCACTCATTCGCATCTCTTGAACGCATTGATCCGCGACGTCGAGCGCGCCCGCCTCCATCGACGGATGGTCGATCATTATCGGGAAGGCTACCGCGACGAGGCGCCCGGATGGCTCAACGTCCGCGACGCGCTGCTCCACGCCCACGCACTCACGCAAGCCCGCGGCATGCAACTGGCGATAGCCATCTATCCGATCCTTGTGGACCTCGACACGGAATACCCGTTCGCCGACATTCATCGCACCATCCGAACCTTCGCCAACCAGGCCGGGATCGCCAGCATCGATCTCCTCGATGGTTTACGCGGGCGGCGCGCTGGCGATCTCTGGGTCCACCCCAGCGATCAACATCCCAACGAAGTGGCGCAGGGCATCGCCGCCGACGTTCTCGCGAAACACTTCGACGGCAACCGGTTCAAAGCCCGATCGCCTGACTGACACCGGCGCCGATTACGGCACGCGATGCCGTCCGCCATGTCGCTTCCATCTACCGCACGGAACCCTCGCAATGACCACCGCACGCCCTCTCTTTTTTCTCGTTCTGCTGGGATTCGCCGAACCCGGGCTTGCCTATATCGGCCCCGGCGCGGGGCTCGGCCTGATCGGCAGCCTGATCGCGGTCGTGGTTGCCTTGATCCTGGCGATCATCGGACTTGTCGTCCTGCCGTTGAAATTGTGGGCACGCAAGCGGCGCGCCGGCCACCGAAGCAAAAACAATAACGACGACGAACCGGCCTGAGCGTGGTTACAACCGCCCACGGACAAACACACGTCC
This sequence comes from Gammaproteobacteria bacterium, assembly GCA_024234895.1. GTDB lineage: Bacteria > Pseudomonadota > Gammaproteobacteria > JACKNK01 > JACKNK01 > JACKNK01. Next base: position 128,676 of record JACKNJ010000003.1, on the reverse strand, counting down.
CGAATCCCCGCGTTGATTACGCCCGCTCAACAAACTCTGGAGTGCCCCGCGCCTGAAATGCGATAGAAATTTCTAACCCGAATAATCGGACGGAGGAATTCCACCACTTCGTTCGCGTGCATCGCTTGCCGTTCTTTGCGTTTATTCATCCATGCCGTTATTTCAAATCCTAAGGAAATCACGATTCGCCACCCGGCACTCATCCGCCTCGCCGGATCGACGCCGACAAACACTCACGGCGGATCGAAACGATTGATTGAAGTCAGTCATTTGATCCTGCACCCCCGCAACGCCTCTGTCGAATACGACAATGGGACAATCATGTGCTAATTTGCCTGCCGAAATAGAGCCATATTTCCCACCGATCAACAGATTTCCGCCAATTGTTGAACCAACATCGCTGACTTCGGCGATGCCGTTCAGATCCGCCGCCTAATCCTTGCCCTCAAACCTCGACAAGAGCTCAGCCCCCATGCGTTCGCAACACCGCTCAGAGTATTGCCAGTCCATGTGCCCGAGAGATGGGGGCGCCTCACGCCGAAAAGGCTTGCTGGCAACCCTTCTCGCGGCGGCGCTATCGGTTCCGACGCTGATCTCCGGCTGGCAACTGGCCCATGCGGACACCAGCTTCGCGCTACGCAAGCAGGTCACCGTCACCGGCGGCGTCGGCTTCATCGGCAACTCGCAGATTCACTGCACGCCGGCCCTCGACGACACCAATTTCACACCACCCGGCGGATCCAACACCAATACCCCGTGCAGCAATGAGCAAGGCGGCAGCCCGACCGGCGAGACGCAAAACTTCTTCTTTTCGGCGCTGGACTTCCAGGACGTCGACGGTGACGCCTCCACATCCAACTCCACCACCGCGGATCTGACCCTGCCCGCGACCGCGACCGTCCGTAACGCGTATCTGTATTGGGGCGGCTGGAGCGACGGAAACGTCACGCTGCCCAACGGCGCGAGCAACCGCAGCCAGGTCAAGTTCAAGGTTCCGGGGGGCACCTACCAGACGATCACGGCCACCAACACCTACACGTCGCTGGTCGCCGCCGGCGCGCAGCCCTGCGACGCCAACGAACTGACCCCGCCCGCCGACGCGGCGACCGCCATCTCGCCACGCCTGCCGGCCAACGTCGCCAACGCCAACGACACCGGCTACACGTTCTATCAGGGGGTCGCGGAAGTGACCAGCCTGATGCCGAGCTCCCTGAACGGCACCTATGCCGTCGCCGACATCGTGGGACTGGTGTCGGCGAACGCCCCAACTTCCGTGGCCACGAATCGGGCTGACGCCACCGGTCGCACCGGCACGGGCGCTGGCAACCAAGGCCCGGTCCCCGCTTCCGACACCAACTGCGTGGCGGGCTGGACCCTGGCCATCCTGTACGAAGATTCGGCCAGCACCCAGTTCCGCAGCCTGAATCTGTTCGACGGTCTGGTTGGCGTCAACAACGGTGCGAGCATCACCACCACTGTCACCGGCTTTAAAACGCCGGCGGGCAGTTTCGCGGGTCAGGCCGGCATCGTCGCTTACGAGGGCGACGCCAAGCCGACAGGCGACTTCTTCCAGATCATCAATGGCGGGACCACCACCACCATCACCAACAGCTCCAATCCCTCAACCAACTTCTTCAACAGTTCGAACGTCCGTACCTCGCTCATTTCGCCGTTCACCGTCGATGTGATCGGCTTCGCGCCGAACAGCTTCATCAATGGGGCTGGTGCGATGAACCCGGCCAACGCCAACCAACTCGGCTTCGACATCGACACCATCGTCGAGAACCAGTCGGTGTTCGGTAATGGAACAACCTCACTGGGCCTCAAGTTCGATACCGCGGTAAACGGTGACTTCTATCTGGTCGGGGTGTTCTTCCTCGACGTTCCCACTGACGTCGCGAATCTCTCGATCGCCAAGACGGCGACCCCGTCGAAAGTCGCCATCGGCGAAACGCTGACGTTCAAGATCACGGTCTCCAATGCCGGTCCGGGCAACGCGACCGGCGTGGTCATGCGCGACCCGAGAGACGCCAACGACACCCTCAGCACGCTCGACAATCCGCACGAAGTGTTCCCGGCCGGTCTGCGCCTGACTAGCGTCGCCACCAGCCAGGGCACTTGCGCGATCAAGGACACGAACGGAGCGACCCTTCATAACGCCGCATCGAGCATCACCGGCCTGACGACGAACAACGAGAACGCAATGCTCGACTGCGCGTTGGGCACAATCTCTGCCGGTGGCAGCGTCACGATCACCGCCAAGGCAACGGTGGAAACCGCCTTCCTCAATGGCAACAAGTCCCGCGCTTACACCAATGTGGCCAACGCCGACGCCATCGAGGCGGACACCGTCGAAGCCGCCGACGACGCTCAGGCGGCGATCACCGGCGAGGATGTCCTGCTGGCCGGTCGCGTCTGGAACGACGACGATCACGACCGCGTCCTCGACGACAACGAGACGCTGCGCAGTGGCTGGACCGTCAACCTGCGCGACCCCGCCACCAACCGGATCCTCGCCACCAAGATCACCGACTCCGATGGCCGCTACTCGTTCACGACCAACGACATCTCGCCGGGGACCTACAACGTCGAGTTCCTGAGCGCACAGCAATCCACCCTGAGCCGGGCCGTCTCCAATAATTTCAACGGCTCCAAGCCCGGCAACGACACCTCGAAACCGGGGTCGATCCTGTCGATCACCCTGACCGACGGCGACAACATCATCGAGCAGAACCTGCCGCTCGACCCCAGCGGCATCGTCTACAACTCGCTGACCGGCAACCCGGTCGCAGGCGCCACCGTGACCATGTCCGGCCCGCCCGGCTTCGACCCGAGCATCCATCTGGCCACCGGCCAGCAGGGCCAGGTGACCGGCAGCGATGGTTTCTACCGCTTCGACATCAACCAGGCGGCCGGTGCCCCTCCGGGCGTGTATACGATCACGGTCACCCCGCCGGCCGGGTATACGTTCGTGTCGACCATCATCACGCCGACCGGGACCCTCGACGTACCGTCCTCGGCGATCATCGACCCCTACCTCGTGGTCGCGGGATCGACGCCCAACATCAACGGCATCACCACCTACCACCTGACCTTCTTCTTCGACGGCAACGACACCAACGTCGTCAACAACCACATCCCGCTGGACCCGCTGTCGACCGCCAACACGCCGATCCTGATCGCCAAGACGACGCCGAAGGAAACCGTGGTCAAGGGTGAACTGGTGCCGTACACCATCGTCGCCACCAATGTCGACACCACCACCTACACCAACACCTCGATCGTCGACACCATCCCGCCGGGCTTCAAGTACGTGGCCGGCACGGCGACCGTCGACGGCGTCGCCAGCGAGCCGACCTACAGCGGTCGCACGTTGACCTGGACGCCGATCAACTTCGCGCTGAACCAGAGTCACACCATCCAGATGACCCTCGTGGTGGGCTCCGGTGTCGACCTCGGCAAATACACCAACTACGTGCAGGTCAACGACTCCGCCGGAACCCGCATCTCCAACATCGCGTCGGCCACGGTCATCCTCGTCGCCGACCCGGTCATGGATTGCAGCGACATCATCGGCACCGTGTTCGAGGACAGCAACGCCAACGCCTATCAGGATCTCGGCGAGCGCGGCATCCCGGGCGTGCGCGTGGTGACCGTCAACGGTCTGCTGATCACCACCGATGAGCACGGTCGCTATCACGTCGCCTGCGCGGACATCCCGCAGCAGGATCGCGGCAGCAACTTCATCCTCAAGGTCGATGAACGCACCCTGCCGACCGGCTACCGCCTGACCTCCGAGAATCCGCGCGTGGTCCGAACCACTCGCGGCAAGCTGGTCAAGGCCAACTTCGCGGCCTCGATCATGAAGGTCGTCCGCGTGCAGCTCGACAACCGGGCCTTTAACGAGGGCAGCGCGGAACTCCAGGCCCAATGGGTCGAGGAAGGCCTGCCGAAGGTCGTCGACCACCTGCTGAAGGAGGGCCAGCTCGGCCTCCTGCGCATCGTCTACTGGGGCGACAGCGAGGCCCCGGAACTCGTCGAGGACCGCGTGGACTGGGTCATCGAACGCATCGAAGAACTGTGGGGCCAGGAGGACGATCGACCGCCGTTGACGGTGGAACGTGAAATCCGTGGCAAGAACGACAATGGGAGGGGCGAGTAATGAACTTCACCCGCAAGCAACTCGTTCGCGCCATGGCGCTCGCCTCCTGCGGCATGGTCGTCCACCCGACCGCGCACGCCTTCTGGTGGATGGATGAGGACCCCGAGACCGCAGCCGGGGAAGAGCACCGTGGCAAGCTCGATTACGACAGCTCCGTCCGCGTGGTCGATCTGCAACCCAACGTCGAGCTGACTGAAAAGCCGACGGGCGACCTGCCGCCGTTCAGCATCAGCGTCGACGGGCAGCCGATGGTGGCCAAACCCGCGACGGGTCAACGCGACACCGACCTGGCCCTCGACGAGATGCGCATCAACATCACCTTCGATGCGCTCAATCAGGAACGCTACCTGAACGCGGCGACCGACGAGACCACCGCGATCCGCGACGAGCCGATCGTGTTTCGTACCTACAGCAACTACGACACGTGGATCAGCAAGCGCGAGATCCGCATCTTCACGGATGGTCATTCCGTCGAATCCAAGCCCGATCACGTTTTGCCGGTGGGCGCGGACGGCACCGTCGCCTGGACGCCGGACCGCTTCACCAGCGACAACGTCCGTTACGTGCTCCGTGTCTACGACGAAGAAGGTCGATTCGACGACACCACCGCGCTGCCTCTCGTGGTTCGCGACGAACGGGAAGCGGACGAGGACCCGAACGAAGACCGCTCCCTCAAGGGCTACGGCGTCAACCACATCGGTCGGACCAACATCCCGGTCGTCGGCGGCGCCGTCACCGCCAACGGCTTCGCGGTTCCCGCCGGGTATCGGGTCTCGTTCATGGGCACGCCGGTACCGCTGGATGACAAACACAACTTCGTCGCCCAGCAGATTCTCAAGGTCGGCAACCATGATGTATCGGTGCGCGTCGAGGACGACAACGGCCATCAGGTGACCTTCGACCGCAGTCTCTATCTACCGAAAGACGACTGGTTCTACGTCGCCCTGGCCGACCTGACGGTCGGTGAAAATCATGTCGACAAGGGCGATCCCGCGTCGTTCCTGAACGATGAGGATCATTTCAATGGCGACACCTACGTCGATGGCCGTGGCGCGTTCTACGTCAAAGGCCGCATCAAGGGCGAATATCTGCTGACCGCCGCCGCCGATACCGGCGAGCAGGACATCGACAACGTCTTCAAGTCGCTCCAAGACCGCGATCCGCGTGAACTGTTCCGCCAGATCGACAAGGACAAGTACTACACCGTCTACGGTGACGACAGCGTCACCCAACAGGATGCCGCTACCCAGGGCCGCTTCTACGTAAAACTCGAACGCGGCCAGTCCTACGCGCTGTGGGGCAACTTCCGCACCCAGATCAACGGTACGGAGTTCGCGCAGCTCTCGCGCGGTCTGTACGGCTTGCAGGGGCGCTGGGTATCCGACGGCGCAACCAGCTTCGGCGAACGCCGCACCGTGGTCGAGGGCTTCGCCGCGCAACCGGAAACGCGCAGTTCCCATGAAGAATTCCGCGGCACGGGCGGTTCCCTGTACTACCTGCATCGTCGTGACATCGTGAAGGGCTCCGAGCGCATCAGCGTCCAGGTGCGCGACAAGGATTCGGGCCTGGTCCTGTCCAACACGGAGTTGAACCCGGTCCAGGACTACGATCTCGACTCCTTCGCCGGGCGCATCCTGCTGAACGAGGCGCTGCCCACCGTCAGCGACGACAGCATGTCGCTGGTGCGCGCCGACGCGATGGACGGGCACCCGGTCTACCTGGTCGTGCGTTACGAGTACAGCCCGGTCGCCACCAAGATCACCGACGACGCGACCGGCGGTCGTGCCACCCACTGGATCAACGACAACGTCCAGGTCGGCGTCACCGCCGGTCACGAACGCCAACTCGAACTCGAACACGATGTCGGCGGCGCGGACGTGACCTTCCGCCACAGTGCCGGCACCTATGTCCGTGCCGAGGTCGCGCAGACCAAGGGCCCGGGCAAGGGTGAACTGGCCTCCAATGATGGCGGCTTCCAGTTCAGCGATATCGCGCGGTCCTACAGCCAGAAGGACCGCGCCGGCGCCGCTCGGGTCGAAGGCCATGTCGATTTCCGCGATTTCGGCGACCACGCCGGCGACCTCCAAGTCTACTGGCAGAAGCGCGAAGACGGCTTCTCCGGGGAAGGTCAGCGCACCCTGGAAACCGTCGATCAGGCCGGCCTCGCCTACAACGCGCAGCTCGACGAAGCCACCCGTTTCAACTTCCAGTTGGACACCACCGACCGCGAATCCGGCGCCGGCAACACGACTTTCAGCGCCAACGTGAGCCGTGATCTGAACCAGGACTGGCGGGTCGGCGTCGGTGTGCGCGGCAGCGACCGCGATGCCGGTGCGGGCGATACCGTCGCCCGCGCGTCCGAAGACGGCCAGCGTCTCGATGTGGCCGCGCAAGTGGATTACATCGGCGGCAAGGACTGGTCCAGCTACGGCTTCGTGCAAGGCACGGTCGAACAGGAGGCCGGTCGCGTACAGAACGACCGCGCCGGCCTTGGTGGCAAGTGGCAGGTCAACAATCGCCTGGCCGTCGACGGCGAGGTCTCCGGCGGCAACCGCACGGTCGGCTCCCGCGTCGGCGCCACGTTCCAGAAGGACGACAAGACCGACGTCTACATGAACTATCAGCTGACCTCCGACCGTACCGACGATGGCCGCAAGCTGATCAACGACACCCTAGTCACCGGTACGCGCACGCGTTACACCGACGCATTGCACGTCTTCAGCGAGCAACGGAAGTCTCGCGCCGACCAGAGCAAGTCCCTGACCGACGTGTACGGCGCGAGTTTTGCCCCGGACGATCACTGGAGCTTCGGCGCCAGTCTGGAAAAGGGTGAGTTGCACAGCAGCAGTGGCGATATCCACCGTAATGCCATCGCCCTGTCCGGCGGCTACACCAAGGAGCAGACCAAATGGTCAAGCGCCATCGAATGGCGAGAGGACGAAGACTCCGCCGCCACGCGCGAAACCTGGTTGTTCCGCACCAACATCAATCACCAGACCGCACCCGACTGGCGTGCGCTCGGCAAACTGGACGTATCGACCAGTGACACCACCGCCAGTTCCAGCGGCTCCGCTGACTTCGTCGACTTCAGCCTCGGCATGGCCTATCGCCCGGTCGACAACGATGAGTTCAACGGTCTGTTCAAGTACACGTATTACTACGACCTGCCGACCGAAACCCAATTGTCCGCGTCCGGCGTCACGCAAAATTATGCTCAGAAGAGTCACATCCTCAGTGCCGACTTCATCTACGACGTGACCGCGAAGCTGGCCCTGGGCGCGAAACTCGGCGTCCGCACCAGTGAACTGCGGGCCGATCGCACCGGCGCCAGGAACTGGTTCCGCAGCACGGTCGGACTGGGCGTTGTCCGCGCCGACTATCACGTGGTGCGCAACTGGGATCTGTTCGGGGAACTGCGCGGCCTGCGTAGCACGCTGGCCGATGACAGCCGGGCCGGCGTTCTGCTCGGTGCTTACCGACATGTCGGCGACAACATGAAGGTTGGCGTCGGTTACAACTTCACCGACTTCAGCGACGATCTGACCCGCCTCGACTACGAGTACGACGGCTGGTTCGTGAACATGGTCGGCAAGTACTGACGTCATTCAGTCCGCGTCGATTCAACGCTCCACAAAAAAGCCCGCCCCGAATCACCGTCGGGGCGGGCTTTTTCACGTCCAGGCCTGCCGCAGCATGGCGCCCGGTGGTGGCGATACCGCTTACCGGACCGGCGTCGGCGTCAGCTTCCAGATATCGGCGTTGTATTCCCGCATGGTGCGGTCGGTCGAGAACTTGCCGCTCGACGCGGTGTTGATCAGGCTCATCCGACTCCACGCCGCGCGATTCCGATAGGCTTCCGCCGCGGCCTGCTGGGCATCCACATAGCCGCGAAAGTCGGCTGCGGTCATCCACGGATCGTGCGGGTTGCGGATCGAGTCGACGATCGCCCGGAAACGGCCTTCGTAATCCGGACTGAACTGGTCGTTCTCGATCAGTGCCACCACCCTGGCCAGATCCGGATCCCCGGCAACGATGGCGCCGGGGTCATAGTTCGGGCGCAAGGCCTCGACCTCGGCCTCGGTCAACCCGAACAGGAAGAAGTTCTCCGCCCCGGCTTCCTCGCGGATCTCGATATTGGCGCCGTCCAAGGTCCCGATCGTGATCGCGCCGTTCATCATGAACTTCATGTTGCCGGTACCGGATGCCTCCTTGCCTGCCGTCGATATCTGCTCCGACAGATCGGTGCCCGGGGCGATGATCTCCATCGCGCTGACCCGGTAGTTGGGCAGGAATGCGATCTTGAGACGATCACCGACATCAGGGTCGTTGTTGACCACATCGGCGACCGCACACGCCAGTTTGATGATGCGTTTCGCCATCCAGTAGCCCGGCGCGGCCTTGCCGCCGATCAGCACGCAGCGGTTGGTCCAATTGGCGGTATCGCCGGCCTTGATGCGTGCATACAGATGGATCACATGCAGGATGTTGAGCAACTGGCGCTTGTACTCGTGGATACGCTTCACCTGCACGTCGAACATCGAGTCGAGTGGAAAGTCGACGCCACAATCCTGCTTGACGAGCTTCGCGAGGCGCTGCTTGTTCTGCTGCTTCACGTCGTGCCAGCGGGTCAGATAGTCGGCGTCATCGGCGCAGGCCCGCAGGCCGGACAACTCCGAAAGATCGGTGACCCAACCGTCGCCGATCTTCTCGCCGATGAGCGCCGCGAGCGCCGGGTTGCACATCGCCAGCCAGCGGCGCTGCGTCACGCCGTTGGTCTTGTTGTTGAAACGTTCCGGCCACATCGCGTTGAAGTCGCCGAACAAACCGCTCTTCAGCAGATTGGTGTGCAGTTCGGCGACGCCATTGACCGAATAACTCCCGACCACGGCCAGATAGGCCATGCGCACCTGACCGTCGGCGATGATCGCCAGCTTGTGGCGCATGCCCACGTCGCCCGGCCAGCGCGCGGCGACCTGGATCAGATGGCGGCGGTTGATCTCCTCGATGATCTCCAGCGGTCGCGGCAACAGCGCGCGGAACAGGTCCACGGACCAGCGCTCGAGCGCCTCCGGCAACAGCGTGTGATTGGTGTACGCCATCGTGCGCGTGGTGATCGCCCAGGCCTCGTTCCACCCCATGCCGTGCTCGTCCATCAACAGCCGCATCAGCTCGGCAACGGCGACGGACGGATGGGTGTCATTGAGCTGGAAGCCGTTCTTGGCGGCAAAGTCGGTGAAATCGTCGCCGTGCGCGCGCACCCAGTGGCCGATCACGTCCTGCAGGCTCGCCGAGGCCAACAGATATTGCTGACGCAGACGCAGTTCCTTGCCGTTCTCGCTGGCGTCGTTCGGGTACAGCACCAGGGTGATGTTCTCGGCCGCGTTTTTCTCCGACACCGCCTCGGTGTAGGAACCGGCATTGAAGGTGCGCAGATCGAATTCATCGGTCGCCGACGACTTCCACAGGCGCAGGGTATTGACCGTCTCGTTGCGATAGCCGGGCACCGGCACATCGTGCGGGATCGCCCAGACATTATCGGTGTCGACCCAACGCACGCGCTCGACGCCCCTGGCGTCCTTGAAATACTCGGTGTGCCCGCCGAAGCGCACCAGGCGCTGCAACTCCGGGCGTTCCAGCTCCCAGGGGTTGCCGTTGACCAGCCAGTGATCCGGCTCCTCGACCTGCTTCCCGCCAGCGATGACCTGACGGAACATGCCGTATTCATACCGCAGCCCGTAGCCGACCACCGGCAGTTGCAGGGTCGCGCAGGAATCGAGGAAACAGGCGGCCAGACGCCCGAGGCCACCATTGCCGAGACCCGCATCCGGCTCGCCATCGGCAAGCTCTTCCATGACCAGACCCAAGCCCGCCAGCGCCTGCTCGGCCTCATCGGTCAGGCCCAGATTGAGCATCGCGTTGGACAAGGCGCGCCCCATCAGGAATTCGAGCGAGAGGTAGTAGACGCGCTTGACGTCCTGGTTGTGATACGCCGAATTCGTCTTTTTCCAGCGCTCCAGCAGGCGATCGCGCACGACCATGGCCAGCGCCTCGTACATGTAATGCACGGAGGTGCAGAACTCATCCCGGCCCAGGGTGTGATTGAAATAGCGGCGATAGTCCTCCTTGATGCCTGGAGCACTCATGTCCAGCGGCGGGATGTCCGTCAATTCAGGACGAGGGGAACTGCGCTTGATAATCTTTTGATGCATGGAGAGCTCCGCGAATCGATCGGCGCGTCATTCTAGTGCGGCGCACCGTGTGTCGCGCCCCAATTTGTGCGCGTCGGAAGCCCACGGCGCCCCGATGTCGGCCTTCGGCGGCCGCAAAGGCAACGCGATGCAAGCACCAAGCCACGGGCCGCTCAGGCGCCGGTGGCAACAAATCCGAACCACGCATCAAGCACCGCATGAACCTCGTCGATGCCTGTCTTCTTCAAGGCCGAGAACAGCTGTGCGCTCGCCTGCGGATGCAGCTCAGCAATGGCCTTGCGAACTTTCAGCAGGGTGTTGGTGGCCACCCCACGGTTGAGCTTGTCCGACTTGGTCAGCAGGCAATGCACCGCCAGATCGGCGTGCCGACACCAGTCCAGCATCTGCCGGTCGTGGTCGGTGAGCGGATGCCGCACGTCCATCAGCAGAATCACGCCGCGCAGGTTCTCGCGACGGCTCAGATATTCCGCCATGTGTCGCTGCCAGGCCTCCTTGACCGCCACCGACACCTTGGCGAAGCCGTAACCCGGCAGATCGACGAGGATCGCCTGCTCGTTCACCTCGAACAGGTTGATCAACTGCGTGCGACCCGGCGTCTTGGAGGTGCGCGCCAACGATTGCTGATCCGTCAAGGCATTGATCGCACTGGATTTTCCAGCGTTGGAGCGACCGGCGAACGCCACCTCGACGCCCTCATGCAGCGGCAGATCGGTCAACTTCGCGCCACTTTGCAGGAAATGCGTCTGTCGATAGATTGGATTCATGGCGGGGTTCCGGTAACTGGGTCAATAACGGGGCGGATCGGCGGATTCTACGCTCAGCGAAAATACTCCCGCTCAAGGCTGCGGAAAGGTTTGACCATCCCTTGCGTCCTGCGTAGAATTTGCCGTCTTTTTCGCAGCACAGTGGGCCTGTTGGCCCCTACCCAAGCCGTATTCAGGTTTCAGGAGACACTCGATGCACGCCGTAATCGTTACCGGTGGCAAACAATACCGGGTCGCCGAGGGTGACACCCTCCGCGTCGAAAAACTGCCCGTCAACGAGGGCGATACCGTCGAGTTCGATCAGGTACTCATGGTCAGCGATGGCGATAACGTCACCATCGGCGCGCCGACCATCGACGGTGGCAAGGTCACCGCGACCGTCAGTGGGCAGGGCCGTGCGGACAAGATCACCATCATCAAGTTCCGCCGCCGCAAGCACTACCGTCGTCAGGCTGGCCACCGCCAGTACTACACCGAAGTGAAGATCACCGGCATCAGCGCCGGCTAAGCGGGAGAGATTACTCATGGCACACAAAAAAGCAGGCGGTTCCACCCGCAACGGTCGCGACTCGGAAAGCAAACGCCTCGGCGTTAAGCGCTTCGGCGGCCAGGTCGTCAGCGCCGGCAACATCCTCGTCCGTCAGCGCGGCACGAAGTTCCACGCCGGCGTCAACGTCGGTGTGGGCAAGGATCACACCCTGTTCGCGAAGGCGGACGGCACCGTCAAGTTCGAAAAGAAGGGCCCGCTGAGCCGCACCTTCGTGAACATCGTCGCCGAGTAACCCTCCGCGAACGCTGCGATATCGAAAAAGCCCCGACCTGGTCGGGGCTTTTTCGTTTTCAGGGCCTCGCAATCAGCGTGCCGGCCACCGGATCGACACCGACAAGTTCAACCTCGGTAATCCGATTCTCCAATTCCACGCCAGCCGGCATCTCCAAGCTCACGCGGTGAAACTGGGGCGTATATCCCGCCCAACGCCGGCCACCGCCGGGCGTCGCCTCGGTGCGCCCCTCCCACAGCACGCGCGCGCTCGATCCGAGCACGCACTGCTGAGCCTCCAGCTTCAGGCGGGCGGCCAAATCGTGCAGTTCATGGCTGCGCGCCTTCTTGACCGAGCCCGGCACTTTGTCCGGCAGGCGGGCCGCCTTGGTGCCGTCACGCTCCGAGTAACTGAAGATGTGCACATGACCGAAACCGATGCGCTCGACCCATGCCAAGGTCTCGGCCCACTCCGCGTCGGTCTCGCCGGGAAAGCCGACGATGATGTCGGTCGTCACGTTGAAGCCCGACCACTCCGCCCGCAATCGCGCGACCTGATCCGCGAATCCGGCGACCCGGGTGCGTCGCGCCATGCGTCGCAGCACGCTGTCGGCACCGCTCTGCAGAGGCAGATGCAGATGCGGCATCAACCGTGGATTCGCGAAGCGTTCGGGCAGATCCTCGTCCAGCACCCAGGGCTCGACGGAACCCAGACGCACACGTTCGATGTCGGTATCGGCCAGCACCGCGTCGATCAGCCTTGGCAGGCTTGAGCCGATGCCCCGCCCATAGCCGCCCAGTTGCACGCCGGTGATGACCACCTCGTGGATATCCTGCGCATGCAGGCGATTGATCTCGGCGACGATCTCCGCGACCGGCCTGCTGCGTTCCTCACCCCGCGCAGTGGTGACGATGCAGTAGCTGCATTGGTAGCGGCAGCCATCCTGGACCTTCACGAACGCGCGCTGGCGGCCAAGCGCGAACAGCGCCGCGTCACCCGGTTCGGTCGCCATGGCCGGCATCGCCTCCAGATCGAGGCGGTCGATCGCGATGTCGACCAGGCGGTCCTTGTCCGCGTTCGCCACGACCAGATCGACGCCGAGGGTGGCCTCGACCTCCTGCGGCGACAGCGACGCATGACAACCGCTGACGACCAACTGCGCGTGCGGATTGGCGCGATGCAGACGGGCTATGTGCTTGCGCGATTTGCGGACCGCCTCGGCAGTCACCGCGCAGGTATTCAGGACGACCAGATCGGCCTCTTCGGCCAGGCTGACCATCTTGAAACCGGCCTCACGGAAGCCGTTCGACCACTGTTCCAGCTCAGCTTCGTTGAGACGGCAGCCGAGCGCTTCGAGATGGACGCGCGGCATCACGACCACCGACCTGAACGCGGACGATCAGCCCCGCTCCTTCATCCGCTGATAGAAGTAGTTGGTCGCCTCGACGAAGCCATCGACGCTGCCGCAGTCGAAGCGGCGCCCGGAGAACTTCAGGGCCAGCACGCGGCCCCGGCTGGCCTGCGTCTTCAAGGCATCGGTGATCTGGATCTCGCCGTTAAGGCCCGGCGGCGTCTCGCGGATGATGTCGAAGATGTCCGGGGTCAGCAGATAGCGGCCAATGATGGCCATGTTCGACGGCGCTTCCTCGACCTTCGGCTTCTCGACCATGTCGCGAACCTCGTACAGGCCGCTCTCGATCTCGTCCGCGACGATCACACCGTACTTGTAAGTCTCCTCGCGCGGCACTTCCTCGACCGCCACCACGCTGCACCCGAAGCGTTCGTAAACGTGCACGAGCTGCGTCATCACGTCGTGCTCCTTGCCGACGCACAGATCGTCCGCCAGCAACACCCCGAACGGCTCGTTACCGATCAGCGTCTCGCCGGTCAGGATGGCGTGCCCCAGCCCCTTCATCTCCATCTGCCGGGTGAACGAGAACACGCAGTTCTCCATCAGGCGGCGGATACCCGCCAGGGATGCCTCCTTCGACGAGCCCCTGATCTGATGCTCCAGCTCGTAGCTGATATCGAAGTGATCGGCGAGCGCACGCTTGCCGCGCCCCGTGACGATGGCGATGTTGTTCATGCCGGCGGCCAGCGCCTCGTCGACGCCGTACTGGATCAGCGGCGTGTTGACGATGGGCAGCATCTCCTTGGGCATCGCCTTGGTGGCGGGCAGGAAGCGGGTGCCATAACCGGCGGCCGGGAACAGGCATTTACGGACGGACATGATCAATTCTGGCTGGCTGGTAAAACATGACCGGCGATATTAGCCCGCATTTTCCACCAGGGGGCGGGGTGATCGCGCCGGACGCTGGAATAACGGGAGATTTTCGGAAGGAGCGAAATACTCACTGTATTCCCGACGAAAGAAAATTTGCCGTGGATTCAAACGATCAGCGAGGACTCGTCGATCTGGTGAGAAATGCGGGTTAGCAGCCCGGTCCCCGCAGCGGCGTTGATGCGCATCGGTGTTTGTCGGTTCCTCGCCGCGCTCCTAAGATGCCCCATTGCCGCGCCCCAACCCCTCGTCGACCTGAAACGCAATGATCAAACCCGCCCGCCCCCTGCTTGCCCTGCTTCTGTCGCTGAGCATCGCGCCGCCCGCCGCCGCCGGGGATGCCGCGCTCGGTCGCGCCATGCAGATGATCGAGTCCGGCCAGCTGCGCGAGGCGGAACAGCTGATGCGCGACACCCTCAAGGACTCACCCGATGATCTGGAATTGCGCTTCCTGCTCGGGAAACTGTACGTCGACCAGAACGCCGCCGGGCCCGGCGAACAGGAACTGCGCAAAGTCCTCAAGGCCGGCATGCCCCGGGACGTGGTGCTGCCCGTGCTCGGGCGCGCCCTGCTTCTGCAGGAACGCTTCGAACAATTGCTCAACGAACTCGACACCGACCTGAACATGTCGGAACCGCTGCGCTCACGGATTCTCACCCTGCGCGCGCTTGCCCATGACGCGATCGGCGACCGCGTGACCGCGCGGCGCAACCTGGACAGCGCGCTGATCCTCGACCGCGACAACCGCGATGCCCAGCTTGCGCGGGCGCGCATCAGCCTGCTTGACGACCGCCTGGCGGACGCCGACCGTTTCCTGCGCCCACTGCTGGCGACCTTCCCGGACTGTGCCGAATGCTGGGAGGTCGCCGGCGAGCTCGCGCAACGTCAGGGCCGCGCCGATGACGCGCAGACCGCGTTCGGTCGCACCCTCGAACTGGACCCGGATAATTTTCTCGCCAAGCTCGGGCGCGCCGCGATCGCGCTCTCCACCAACGATCTGGACAGCGCCGCCCTGATCATCGACGCCGCCCGCAAGCAGCGTCCGCAGGACCCGATGGTCGCCCATCTGGCCAGCAATCTGGCCCTGCGTAACGGCGACCTCGACAACGCCCGCCAATACATCGACAGCGCCCTCGGCGCGATGCCCGAGCATGTCCCCAGCCTGCTGATCGACGGCCTGATCGCGCAGGCCGCCGGCGACACCCAGACCGCGCGCGACCGTCTGCGGCGCGTGCTCAGCAGTCTGCCCAATAGCATCGAGGCGCGCGTCGCGCTGGCGACGCTGGAGGTCGCGGCCGGTAATTCCGGCGACGCGGTGACCCTGCTTGAGCCGATCGTCGAAGCCGGCAAGGCCTCGCCACGGGTCAAACGGCTGTTCGGCGCGATGCTGTTGAGGATCGGCGCCACCGCGCGCGCGGAGGCCGTGCTCCGCGACACGCTCGACGACTCCCCGGATCTGCGACTCAATCTCGCGGCCGCGCGCCTCGCATCCGGGGAAGCCACGGCGGGGCTGGATGGCTTGCGCGCGCTCAGCGTCACCCACCCGGACCCGACCAGCTATTACCTCGCGGTCGCGCTGCTCAATCTCGGCCAGATCGAACAGGCTGCCGCGACCGGGGCCGAACTCGGTGCGCGGCAGCCTGAATCGGCAAGCGTCCAGAACCTGCTGGGCGCGATCGCGCTGGCGGAAGGCCGACCCGATGATGCCCGTGCGGCTTTCGAGCAGGCCTTGCAGAACCACGCGAACTTCCCGGCCGCGCAACTCAACCTCAGCCGCGCCGCGCTGCTGCGCGGCGATCTCGATGTCGCCAGATCGCAACTGACCGCGCTGATCGAAACCCACGCCGGGCACATCGGCGCGCATCTGCAACTCGCGCGGTTGGCGGCGCTGGCGAACGACCGCGACGAGACCTATCGGCAGTTGCAGGCGATCCAGGATACCCACCCCGGCGAACTGGTCAGCGGCGAGATCCTGGTCGAAAACCTGCTCCGCGACCGTGAATTCGAACGCGCCCAGGCCACCGCGTTCAATGTCCTCGACGCGCAGCCGCATTCCCCGCGTGCGATCCGTCTGCTCGCGCGCGCCCGCATCGCCGGCGGCTATTTCCCGGAAGCGGCGGAACTGCTCGCCAAGCAGGTCGAGCGCGAGGACGCCGACTACGCCGACTGGTTCTATTACGCCGAGGCCCTGCTCGGCGCGCGCCGCGTCAACGACGCCATCGATGCCTATCAGCGCGCCGCGATCATCGCCCCGCGCAGCGACCTGCGCGCCGCGATGCGCATGACCGGCCTGCAGGCCGGCACCGCCCGCGAGGCCGACGCGAAACGTGAACTGCGCCGACTGGCGCTGCGCAATCCGCTCGACGCCAGCCCCAATGAAATGCTCGGCGACATCCTCGCCAAGGAAGGCGACAGGGCCGCCGCGCACGCCGCCTACGCCAAGGCCATGCGCCTGCAACCCAGCGCCAACCTGCTGATCAAGCTGTTCCGCAACCGCCCGGCCGAGGAAAGCAGGGAAGACGCGTTCAAGACCCTGCGCGAGTGGCTGACCGATCATCCCGAGGACGTGAACGTGCGCCTGCTGCTGGCCGCCGAGCTCGACCGCGCCGGCGATGCCGGCGCGCGGCTCGAATACGACGCCATCCTGGCCCGCCAGCCCGACAACGTGATCGCCCTGAACAATCTCGCCATGCGCCTGCTGGCCGACGAGCCGAAGGTTGCACTCGGCTACGCGGAGCAGGCCCATCAGCGCGAGCCGGACAACCCGGTGATCCTCGACACCTACGCCCAGGCACTGATCCGCAACGAACGCGGCGCCGAGGCGATCCCCCTGCTGGAGAAGGCCATCGACACGCTGCGCACGGAACCGGCGCTGCGATACCACCTCGCGGGCGCCTTCGAGGCCACCGGTAATTACAGCGAAGCGCGCGGCCAGATCCGCCGCCTGCTGATCACCTACGCCGATTTCCCCGACAAACCCGCCGCGATGGAGATGCTGGAGCGCCTGCGCGCGTATTGAAGACGGAATCCTCATCGGCTTTGCCGCACGCGGCCAGCCGGATCGTTCCGGTATAATTCCGCCCTTTCCCCTTTCCGAACGCCGCTCAGCGGCAGATTCCACATGGCCGGCAAGACGCTCTACGACAAGATCTGGGAACAGCACCTGGTGCGCACCGACGAGGACGGCACCGCGTTGCTCTACATCGACCGCCACCTCGTCCATGAGGTCACCTCGCCGCAGGCCTTCGAAGGCCTGCGCATGGCCGGTCGCAAGCTCTGGCGCCCGCAGGCGGCGCTCGCGACGCCGGATCACAACGTACCGACCATCAACCGCGCGGCGGGCATCGCCGATCCGGTTTCCCGCACCCAGGTCGAGACGCTGGGCAAGAACACCCGTGAATTCGGCATCGTCGAATTCCACATGGGCGACCGGCGTCAGGGCATCGTGCACGTGGTCGGCCCGGAACAGGGCGCGATCCTGCCCGGCATGATCACCGTCTGCGGCGACTCGCACACCTCCACGCACGGCGCACTCGGCGCGCTCGCCTTCGGCATCGGCACCTCCGAGGTCGAGCATGTACTGGCGACCCAGACGCTGTTGCAGAAGAAGTCCAGATCCATGCTGGTCAGCGTCGACGGCCAGGTCGGCCCGGGCGTGACCGCGAAGGACATCGTGCTCGCGATCATCGGCGAGATCGGCACCGCCGGCGGCAACGGCTACACCATCGAGTTCGGCGGCGACGCGATCCGCGCGCTGTCCATGGAAGGCCGCATGACGGTCTGCAACATGACCATCGAGGCCGGCGCCCGCGCCGGCATCGTCGCGGTCGACGAAACCACGGTCGAGTACCTCTACGGGCGCCCCTACACGCCCAAGGGCGAGCAGTGGGATCAGGCCGTCGCCGCCTGGTTCGACCTGCATTCCGACGACGACGCGGTGTTCGACCGCGTGGTGCGTATCGACGCGAGCCGGATTCTGCCGCAGGTCACCTGGGGCACCTCGCCGGAAATGGTGCTCCCGGTCGACGGCGTGATCCCCAACCCGGACGACGAGAAGAACGCGGTCAAGGCGAACGGCATGCGTCGTGCGCTCGATTACATGGGCCTCAAGGCCGGCCAGAAGATCACCGACATCCCCGTCGACCGCGTGTTCATCGGCTCCTGCACCAACTCCCGTATCGAGGATCTGCGTGCGGCCGCCGCCGCGATCAAGGGCGGCAAGGTCGCCGCCAGCGTCAAGCAGGCGATGGTCGTGCCCGGTTCCGGTCTGGTGAAGGCGCAGGCCGAACACGAGGGGCTGGACAAGATATTCATCGAAGCCGGTTTCGAATGGCGCGAGCCGGGCTGTTCGATGTGCCTGGCAATGAACGCCGACCGCCTGAACCCCGGCGAGCACTGCGCCTCGACCTCGAACCGCAACTTCGAAGGCCGCCAGGGTCAGGGTGGCCGCACCCATCTGGTCAGTCCGGCAATGGCTGCCGCCGCCGCGGTTGCCGGTCACTTCGTGGATATCCGCGAGGATTGATCTTGATGACTTGATGTCAGGTTGTGGAATTGGGCGCCTTCGGGCGCCCTTTTTGTTTATTGGAGCGCGCTACGCGCAGTCGGCGTTTTGGGGAGTTGATGACGTGTTCGACATCATCAGCTTTTGTCGCATGGCTTCGGGAGGTTGGGGAATGGAAGCGCCGCAACCGGCATTGAGCCGGTCGCATCGCTTAATGCTTGCCACCGTTGCAGGGGGGATAAACCGAAGGCGCATCCCCCTACAAAAGCACCACCAACTAGAAGGGCCGCCGGCTCAATGCCGGCGGCCCTTCTTCAGTTCCACCCACCTCTCCAGGCTTCCAGGGGCCGGTAAGGCCTGTTGGGACCGTCGGCGCGATGGATCGCGCCGTCGAGCATGCATGGGTGCACTTGTTGCGTGTCCCAAGAGGCCTTACCGGCCCCTGGAAGCCATGCCACTCAGATCGATGATGTCGGAAACATCATCAACCCAACCTCACCCAGCCCGCTCACGCCGTTCGGCGAGCTTGTCGACCGCCTCACGATCAACAACCGGCGGGGTCGCCTTGTCGGCAGGCTCGGTCGCCGCAGTCGCAGGCGCGGCAGCAGAACCTGGCTCGGCCTTCGGGCCGGACGGATTGGTGAAGCGGTCGTTCAGTTCCTGCACATAGCCGTTGGCGTCCGCGAGAACCCGCGTGATGCGCTTGCGCGCCCAGCGCCCCCAGCCGGCCGGGTTGCGCGCGAACAAAGGCCGGATCGGTCGGGTGCTCCGGGCAAAGGCGCGCAGGATGCTTTCCCGCTGCATGCCTTCCGGCATCTCGCGCAGGATCGAACGCGTGCAGCCACGCGCCGCGCCGCGCCGGATCGCGAAATGCAGGGCGATCAGGATGATCAGCGCGACCGCGCCGCCAATCCCGCTGATGATCGGATGGGACATCGCCCAGGCCATCCACGGCGGATCGAAACGCAGACCATCCCACCAGCCGGCCCAGATGCTGCCGCCGATCGCCGCCGCCGCGAGCGAGCCGAACAGCAGGGCATCGCCAAACACGACCTTGGCGCGCCAGCGGTCGAGCAGTTCCCGCAGATACGGAACGTGGCGTTCCTCGATCGCGCGCGCGACCTTCTCCAGTGAGCCGACGATGCGGTAATCGCGTTCGACCTCAACCTGATGCATGCGCGAGTAGATCTCGGCCAGGTCCGCGTCCCGCTTGGATTCGAAGCGTTTGCGCAAGGCCTCGTTCTCGATCGGCACCGCGGCATCGGGGTTGTAGATCGTGTAGAACCGGCCTGCGGTGAGACCCCTCTGCGCCAGCGCGCGCTGCCAGGCGGCGATGACATCTTCCGGGTTGTCCTCGCGCGCGGTGGTGTCGATCTGGTTGAGGATGTACAGGAACTTGCTGGAGTCGTGCCGGTTGATCGTGTCCGACACGAGGTGCTGGAGCGTGTCCTGCATCGCGCCAGGCTCGGGGTGGCGGGCATCGAACAGCACGAGCACCAGATCGGACAGGTCGATGATGTGATCGGTGATGCGCAGCGTCGAGGTGCGCTGGGCATCCGCATCGAACCCCGGCGAGTCGATGATGATCTTGCCCTTCAGGCTGTCGCAGGGGCAGGCCTTGAGCTGCATGTAGGCGTCGATGCGGCGGCCCTCGCCGGCGGCGACCTTCTCGATTTCGTGGCTGATCTTGTAGAACGGGAAGCGCGGATCGGCGTCCAGCGCCAGACCGGGCAGCGTGCGCGCCTCGCCCTCGCGGCTGAAGCACATGACCGAGAACTTGTCGTCGACCGCCTGATTGCCGGTCTGCTGCAGGCGGGTGCCAAGGTAATGATTGATGAACGTGGACTTGCCTGCCGAGAACGTGCCCAGCAGCGCGACCAGCGGCCACCATGGGATGCGGGTCGCGTAGGACTGATCGCGGTTGAGCAGGCCGAGCCCGTAGGCGACGCGATCAAGTTCGCGGAAGCTGCGCACGACGTTGAGCAGCACCGGGTTCTCCTGCGCAAGGTGTGCTTCGAGGCTTTCCAGGCGCTTCTCGATCGCCTTGCTGGCCTTGGCCATGTCTACTCTCCCGCGATAGCTCGCTGACGGGTTATCGCAAATGTGATTGGTATTCAGCGGTCCGCGAGGCCTTCCGGCACGCGGTCCTTCCAGTTTGGATACAGCTGCGCCATGCGTAGCGCGATGCGCCGTGCGTCTTCGTAACGACCGGCGCCGACCAGCAGCAGGGAGGCGCGCTGGTAATGATGGACAGCCTTGTCGAGCTGATTGGTGCGAGCATAGACGTTGCCCAGTTCCTCATGCGCGTACCAGTTGCCCGGTTCGTTGGACAGGACCTGCGCGTACTCCTCGCGGGCGCGACGCATGTCGCCGAGCGCGAACGCGGTCCGTGCGGCGACCCAGTATTCGGTCACGCTCCATTCCTGGGTGGTCCCGGTCTGCGCGACATCGGCCCCGGCGGGTGGCGCCGCGACCGGAATCGCCGGCGTCCCGGCATCCGACGCGCGCTCCGCGGCCGTGCTCACAGATGGCTCGGCCGCTTTCGAAACCGGCTCAGCCGGTGCTTCCACGGAAGGCGCGACCACCTCGACCGATTTCTCCCCGGCTGCTGACGGCGGAGCGACCTGCTCGCCCCCACCCTGCGAATCGGCATGCCGTTCCTCGCTGGCAGGCGCTTCCGCGCCCGGCTCCGCATGCGTTTCGTCGTGCGAGGGGAACAGGTCGTCGCGGATCAGAAAGGCGAAAACCAGCAAGACGGCAAGGCCAACCTTGGGGAAGGTCAGGTTCATCGGGGACTCCTGCGAATCGGATCAGGTGAGTATGTGGGCGTAGGTCGCCGCCGCGAGGGCGAGCAGTTCGCGCGCGGCCTTGCCGCGCGGTTCGAGTTCGAACACCGCCTGACCTTCGCTGAACGAGCGTCGGAACGCGGTGCGTTGACGTAGTCGGGGGCGCAGCAAGCGCAGCCCGGGCAGCGTGACCAGGGCGGCGGCGGCCTCGTCGCTTTCCCGCACCGCATGATGGGTGTCGGCGCGGTTGATGAAGGCGAGCACTTCCGG
Source organism: Gammaproteobacteria bacterium (assembly GCA_024234895.1). Taxonomy (GTDB): domain Bacteria; phylum Pseudomonadota; class Gammaproteobacteria; order JACKNK01; family JACKNK01; genus JACKNK01. The sequence continues at coordinate 106,939 of JACKNJ010000003.1, read as the reverse complement.
CATCTCGTCGCGCTGTTTGGCGACCATGCGCAGGAATCGCTGCACGGACCAGATGTCCGCCTGGCTGGGCTGCACCGGGATGAGTATACGGTCCGCCAGCGTGATCGCGGCATTGAGCGCGTCCATGTCGGCGGTGCCGACATCGACCAGGACTTCCTCCCCCTCGCCGGGGGTGGCGCCGCGCAGGTCATCGATGCCTCCCTCGAGCTTGAGCACCGGCTTGGTGCGTTCATCCTGGCGCACCTCGATGACGTCACTGAACGTGGCCTGCGGGTCGAGATCGAAGGCGCGCACCCTGACACCGGCCATCGCCAGCCAGACGGCGAGATTGAAGGTGACTGTGCTCTTGCCGGAACCCCCCTTGAGACTGGCGACGACGGTGCGCATCAGTACGCCCCCGCATCGGCATCGAGCTGGTGGTAGCCGCTCGGAATCTGGAACAGGGTTTCGTCCTGATCACCGACCCGGATGCGGGTCAGGGCGCGGGTACTGCCGTCGTGTTTGTGCTCGCGGATGGTGGTGCCGAGTTCGGGGTCGAACCATTGCTCGTCAACACGGCTGGCATCTCCCCGCTGCATGGTCAGCCGCCATTTCTCGACCGGACGGCCATCGATTTCCTCTTCACCGATCAGAACCAGTTCCGCGCCGGCCCCACCGCCGAAGTCCTGACGCAGCGGGAATCCGCGCGCCTTGTCCGTCCACTGCGTCATCGTCATGGTCTGGCCCATGCGGCTCATCCGCACCATCCATTTGCGCGCGGCACGGCCATGAATCTCGTCGTCGCCGAGATCGGTGCACTCCGCGCCCGTCAACTCCTCGCAGGGGTTCTCCCTGGCGCTCGCACCCAGCCCGCTCGTGAGTGCCCCGGGCGGCGCATCGCGCACGGTGAACTGCTTGCGGGCCGGGAACAGCATCCAGATCTTCTGGTTGGCCGGATCGTTGATCTGCACCACGGTCTGACCCTTCACCTCATATTCGAGCCGCACGCGTCCCTTGCTGACCACCATGCGACCGGACATGGTCTGGCCTTGCGCACTGGTCATCGTGGTGTCAGCGGAGAAGTCGGCCCGGGCCGCAACGCCATGGCTCGCCAGCAGAGCGCACGCCGCCAGCAGCACGGTGACGGTCTTGCCAGGGAAGGTTCGCATCGTGGGCCTCTTATCGTGTTCTTGTTCTGATCAGGCCGGGGAACGTTCGATCGGGGCGAGTCGATCACCAGGGGCGGGCGTCGTACCCCCAACCTGCGGTGTTCCGTGTGTCCGGCGCTGGCTTCACAGCGTAGTCGGCTCCGGCGGAAAGCGGGCGGGTCAGCGTCGCAGGGCGTGGCGTCAGATCAAACTGCCGCTGGCGGGTTTCGAGGCCGCCGTCACCGCGACGGGCAGGAGTGGGCGTCGGCGTGGACAGATTGCGCAGACGTTCGCGCTCGCCATCGTCGCGATAACGATCGCGACGCCCCTGCTCGCCCCACGGACGGGGCTCGAAACGTTCGCTGACACTCTGGCTGGTCGCCGGATAGCGGGCCCAGGGCAGGCGCGTTGATTCGGGTTCGCGAAACTGCTCACCGAACAGCCAGGGGTTGCCGGTCGGGTCACGCGGATCCAGTTCCATCGGGCGGAAATGTCCGGCCCCGTCCGGTGTCCATTGCAGACTCTCGCCAGTGGCCATCGCGAAGTCGCTGGCACCGGCCGGTTCAGTCGACAGCCCGACGACCGCCAGGGCCGCAACCAGCACCAGCACACCCTGGCGCGGGCGACGGGTCGCGGGAGACAGTCGGAAGGCGGCCACGCACGTCCCTATCTGGGCTTCTTCAAGCGGATGCCGCGACGCTTCGGCGCACCGCGGCTCGAACGTGGCAGATCGTCGTCGTCGCCACCGACATCGGCGGTTTCGATCTCCACTTCGACGATCGCCGCCATGACCTCGTCGTCCTCGATCACGACGTCATCGCGCCGCGCCGAACGCATCGCGGGGCTCGCTGGCGCGGGCGCCGGCGCCGGACGCGGCGCAGGTTCGGCCTTGCGCGGCTCTGGCGCAGGCTCACGGCGAGCCGCCGTGCGGGTCTCCAGTTCGACCGAGGCGCGCGGCGCCGGCTCGGGCTCGACGGTCGGCTTCACCGCCGGGGCCTTCGGCTTCTTCCTGAACAGCCCCTTGAACTTGCCGATCAGGGCGCTGCCGATCAGCAACAGAATCCCCCTGACGGCGTAGAACACCATCATGAGCGGACCGTCACCGGACGACTTGCTGTTCTTGTTTTCCACCACCGGTCGCGTCGAAGCTCCTGCTGGCGCGGCATGCGCATGGGTCATCTGTTCGTGATGCTGGGCCTGCTCGGCGAGATCCAGGCCGGCGAACGCGATGGCGCGCATCGAGTCGGCAGCGGAGATGCAACCCAGCGGGATCACGATCAACGTGAGCACCGTGGACACCAGGACCCCGAACAGCAGGGAAACGGCCATGCCCTGGAAGATCGGGTCGAACAGGATCACCGACGAACCGCCAACCAGTGCGAAAGCCGTGATGAGTATAGGCCGCGTGCGCGCGCCGCAGGCGCTGACCACGGCGTGGCGCACATCCATGCCCTCGCGGATCTGGTGGACGGTGAAATCGACCAGCAGGATCGAGTTGCGCACGATGATGCCGGCCAGCGCGATGAAGCCGATCATCGAGGTCGCGGTGAACTCGGCACCGAGGATCCAGTGGCCCGGCACGATGCCGATCAGGGTCAGCGGGATCGGCGCCATGATGACCAGCGGCACCATGAAGTTGCCGAACTCCCAGATGACCAGGATGTAGATCAGAATCAGCGCCGCGCCGAAGGCGATGCCCATGTCGCGGAAGGTCTCGTAGGTGACCGTCCACTCGCCAGCCCATTCGAACGCGCTGACCGCGTCGTCCTCGGGCGGACCGGTATACAGACCTTCCAGCGGCACGCCGTCCGGGGTCGTGTAGTTGATCTCGGCGAGGCGATCCTCGATGTCGAACATGCCGTAGATCGGTGCCGCGAGGCGACCGACCACGTCGCCGACCACGTATTCGACCGGGCGCACGTCCTTGTAATAGATCGGCTGATCCTGCGGCGCGCGCACGAAACGGCCGAGTTCCGCCAGCGGCACCGTGGTGCCATCGCCGGCCATGACCGGCAGATCGGACAGGCGCGCGATCTGCGCGCGGATCGCCAGCGGGATCTGGATCACGATGTAGGTCGGCTCCAGCACCGTGCCCTTCTTGACGTCGCCGGCCTGGTAGCCGCCCATCGCCATGGTCAGGTTACGGTTGATGGCGTCGACCGATATGCCGCGACGCACCGCCTTCTCGGTGTCGACCTCGAAGCGCCAGACGTCGTACTGGCCCTGCAGGTAGTTGTCGACGTCGGCCATCGACGGGGTCTCGTGCATGACGCGGGTCAGATCGGCGGCGACCTGCCGGCGGGTACGCGCGTCCGGGCCGTAGACCTCGGCAACCACGGCCTGCAACACCGGCGGCCCCGGCGGCATCTCGACCACGGTCATGGTCGCGCCGAACTGATCGGCGATCGGCTTGAGCATCTCGCGCGCCTTCAGCGCCAGCTGATGCGAGGTGATGTCGCGCTCGTGCTTGTCGACCAGCTGCACATGCAGTTCGGCCTGCCAGGGCTTCTCGCGCAGGTAGTAGTGGCGGACCATGCCGTTGAAATCGAACGGCTGCGCGGTGCCGACATAGGTCTGCAACGCGGTCACCTCGGGCACCTCGCGCATCACGTTGGCCATCTGCTTGACCGCGTTCGCGGTCACCGGCAGCGCGGTGCCCTCCGGCATGTCCAGCACCACGCTGAATTCCGGCTTGTTGTCATAGGGCAGCATCTTCACGGTCACGGCCGTGGTGTAGATCAACGCGCAGGCCGCGAAAAAGATCACGATCAGGCTGATCAGGAAGATCTTGCCCTTGGTGCGGCTCTCGATCAGCGGGACGAGCAGCCTGTCGAACAGACGCCCGATGCGGGCCTGTTCCTTGTGTTCCTTCTGCCCGGCGGCGTGCAGCGCGGACAGGCTGGGCTTGAGCCACAGCACCAGATACGGGGTGAACGCGAAGGCGGCGATCAGCGACACCAGCATGGCCACCGAACCCAGCGCCGGGATCGGCTCCATGTACGGGCCCATCATGCCGCTGACGAAACCCATCGGCAGCAGCGCGGCGATGACGGTGAAGGTCGCGAGGATGGTCGGGTTGCCGACCTCGCGGACCGCGTCGACGGCGGTCGGCACGTCGGTCTCGCCGCGCATCAGCCAGCGGCGGTAGATGTTCTCGACCACGACGATCGCGTCGTCGACGAGGATGCCGATCGCGAAGATCAGCGCGAACAGCGATACGCGATCGATCGTGTAGCCCATCAGGAAGGCCGCGAACACGGTCACCAAGATGACCACCGGAATGACCAGCGTGACCACCACCGCCGGACGCACGCCGAGCGCGAACACCACCAGCAGCGTGACCACACCGGTGGCGACGAACAGCTTGAAGATCAGCTCGTTGACCTTGGCGTTCGCGGTCTTGCCGTAATCGCGGGTGATCTCGACATGCACGTTGGGCGGGATCAGGCGGCCCTTGAGCGCCTCGACCTTGCGCACCACCGCCTCGGCGACGGTCACGCCGTTGCTGCCTTCCTTCTTGGCGATCGCGACCGTGACCGCCGGCTGGCCCTTGGCAACGACGTGCTCCGCGCCGTCATAGGCCGGACCGGTGTAATAGCTGACCAGCTGGCGCGGCTCTTCCGGGCCTTCGACCACGTTGGCGATGTCGCGCACGTAGACCGGCGAGTTGTTGCGGGTGCCGACGACCAGCCGCGAGACGTCCTCGGCGGAGCGCAGGAAGGAACCCGAGTAGACCGTGAAATCCAGGCCGTTGGCCTCGACCATGCCGGCCTGCACCTCGGAATTCGCGGTCTGGATGGTCTGCGCGACCTGATCGAGGCTGATGCCGAAACCGGACAGACGCTCCGGCATCACTTCCACGCGAATCTGCTCGGAGCGACCGCCGACGATGAAGCCGGTGCCGGTGTCCGGGATTTCCTTGAGGCGCTGCAGGATGTCGAGCGCGAGCATGCGCAGGGCGCCGTCGTCGACATCCGGCGACCACATGGTCAGGGTCACCGCCGGCACGTCGTCGATACCCTTCGGGCGCACCAGCGGCGGCTGCACGCCGGGCGGAATCCTGTCCAGGTTCGACTGGATCTTGTCGTGCACCTTGACCAGTGAGGGGCCGAGCTGCTCGCCGACCTCGAACTGCACGGTGACGATGCCCTGATCGCGCATCGCCGCCGCGTAGACGTGCTCGATCTTCGGAATCTCGCTCATCATCCGCTGCAGCGGATCGATCGCCAGACGCGCAACCTGCTGGGCCGAGGCACCCGGATAGCCGACGAAGATGTCGACCATCGGCACCGATATCTGCGGGTCTTCCTGACGCGGCGTGACGATCAGGCCGAGGATGCCGAGCGCCAGCATCGCCAGGAACAGGACCGGCGACAGCGGCGACTGGATGAAGAAACGGGCCATGCCGCCCGCGATGCCGAGGCCGTGCGCCTCTTCGTGTACCGGACCGTGAGTCTGGCTCTTGTGCTCTTCGCTCATTCTGCTCGCGAGGCCTCTTGAGTATCCAACCGTAGGAGCGGCATCAGCCGCGACCGGACTAGCGGGCTGATGCCTGGCTGCCGTTCGCGGCTGAAGCCGCTCCTACATCTGTCTGTGCCGGCCCTCAGCGGGGCACGTAATACTGCGGACTGTTGCCGTAGCTGCCACCGCCCTGGTCATAGCCGGGGTCGTAGCCGCCACCGCCATAAGACGGGTTGGTGCTGTACGGCGGCAGGCCGCTGTTGTTGTTGCCGCCACCCGACGGATTTCCGCCACCGAGCGGACTGGCGCCGTAACTCGGGGCCGGGTTGCTCGGCGTGGTCCAGGCACTGCTTCCGGAGGTGCTCGACGAGGTGCCCTGCGGGCGATCGACGATGCGCTCGTTCGGCTGCAAACCGGAAAGGATGGTGATGTGGTCGCGGTCGACCTGCTCGCCGACGCGCACCAGGCGGAGTTCCGGCTCGCCCTTGCTGTTCAGCACCTTGACCGCCGGCAGGCTGCCCTGCCACTGCACCGCCGAGTTCGGGATCACGACCGTGTCGCGAGCCGGCGCGTTGACGTCCGGGATCATCACGTTCGCGTACATGCCCGGCGCGGCGGGCGCACCAGTCGGCAGGTCGAGCTTGACGGTCACGGTGTGCCGCTGCGAATCCGCGATCGGGAAGATCTGCGCGACGCGCACCTTCACCTGGCGGTCACCCACGTCCAGCTTGGCGGGAACGATCATGCCCTTGCGCAGCCCCGGCATCAGGCGGGCCGGCACATCGACTTCCACCTGCAAATACTGAAGGTCGGCAAACTTGACCAGCGGCTGACCCGGCTGCACCGAATCACCGACCTCGACCATCTTCTTGGCGATGACGCCGTCGAACGGCGCGACCGCGCGCGAGTCGCGAATCTTGGTGTCGATCGCCTGAATCTGCGACTGCGCGCGCAGGATGCTGGTGCGCGCCTGATCGATCTGCGTGCCCTGATTGACCAGGTCCGCGTGGCGCTCCAGATACGGCTTGCTGTTGCCGGTCATGTTCGACAGCGGCTTGGTGAAGAACTGGTCGAACATCGACGGCAGCCCCATGCCGCCCGGCGCCTTGCTGATCGAATCGGGCGCATAGAGTTCGCGGTTGTACTGGATGTCCGCGTTGCGCATCGCCGCGTAGGCGGCCTGCAATTCGGCCTCGGCGGCCGAGCGGTTCGCCCGCAGCTCGTCATCGTTCACCTTGACCAGCAGCGCGCCCTCCTCGAAGCGGTCGCCCTCCTCGCCGGAGAGGAAGTCGATGCGCCCGGGCACCTGCGCGGACAGCGTCACCTCGCGGTACGGGACCACCGTCCCGCCCAGCGACACGCTGGTCCCGACGCGCGCACTCTGCGCGACGATCACGTTGCCGCCGGAGCCGCCGCCGGAGAAGGTCTGATCGGCCACCGACCACTGCGGCAGCGCAATCGCGATCGCCAGAGGCAGGGCCCGCATCATGAAATGGATTCGTTTCGACATCGGGTTTGCATCCCCATAGTCCGCACGGCGATGGATCGCCGTCGTCTGTACGTTCATTGGCGCGTTGCCCGCAGCCCCTCCCGGTACTGTCCGCCGGAGGGTCCGGGCACGCTGAATTCAGCCCGCCAAAAACACCCTACAAGCCGCCTTGCGACACCCTGACTCGCAAGGGTTCGCTGCCGCGAAACACTCTATAAGCGCTTATAAAAGTAGAGCAAATTCGAGACGTTGCGCGACAAATCTGAGACGCTTATCTAAGAATTTTTTGAGCGGGAACCGGGCGCGACTTTACACCCCGCCCAGCGCGCCCGACAAGGTCGAATCCCTGCGAAAGAATGCTTGACAGCGGCCCTTCCGGAACCCGCCGAACACATTTCTCCCAGCCAACAATTGCTTAGACCCATCACTGGCTATGATGACCGGCATCCGGCTTCGCAAGCGGTGCCGGATCTGACAGTCACGATCGTTCACATACCACCCCGCGGAGGCTGTTTTGGGCATCGATTGGCAGCCCGTCCTGCTGACCATGAAGCTGGCCGCCGTGACCACCGCGCTGCTGCTCGTTCTCGGCACGCCGCTGGCCTGGTGGCTGGCGCGCACCCGGCATTGGCTGAAGCAGCCGGTCGCCGCCGTGGTCGCGTTGCCGCTGGTGCTGCCGCCGACCGTGCTCGGTTTCTATCTGCTCGTGCTGCTCGGGCCGAACGGCCCGGTCGGCGCACTGACCACGGCTCTCGACCTCGGCACGCTGGCGTTCACTTTCGCCGGCCTGGTGATCGGCTCGATGGTGTATTCACTGCCCTTCGTCGTGCAGCCATTGCAGAACGCTTTCGAGGCGATCGGCGACCGCCCGCTGGAAGTCGCGGCAACGCTGCGTGCCTCGCGGTGGGACACCTTCTTCAACGTGGTCGTGCCAATGGCGCGCCCGGGTTTCCTGACCGCCGCCGTGCTGGCGTTCGCGCACACCGTCGGCGAGTTCGGCGTGGTGCTGATGATCGGCGGCAACATTCCGGGCGAGACGCGGGTGCTGTCGATTGCGATCTATGACCACGTCGAGACGCTCGAATACGGGCAGGCCCATCTGCTCTCGGCGGGCATGCTGCTGTTCGCGTTCGTGGTCGTGCTCACGGTCTACCTGCTCAACGCCCGCGGCAAGCCGGACCGATGAGCGGCATCAAGGCGCGATTCCACGCGCGGATCGGCGACTTCACTATCGATCTCGCGCTCGATCTCCCCGCCAGCGGCGTCAGCGCGCTGTTCGGTCCGTCCGGCTGCGGCAAGACCACCGCGCTGCGCTGTCTCGCCGGCTTGCAGGCAAACGCCGGCGAACTGCATGTCGACGATGCCGACTGGACATCACTGCCGACGCACCAGCGCCCGATCGGCTACGTGTTTCAGGAAGCCAGCCTGTTCCCGCATCTCGACGTGCGCGGCAACCTGCTGTTCGGGTTCCAACGCATTCCCGCGGATCAACGCCGTATCACCCTCGATCAAGCCGTTGAATGGCTGGGACTGGGCACCCTGCTGGAACGCGGCACCGACCGCCTCTCCGGCGGTGAACGCCAGCGCGTCGCCATCGCCCGCGCGCTGCTGACCAGCCCAAAGCTGCTGCTGATGGACGAGCCACTGAGCGCGCTCGATCAGCGCAGCAAGCAGGCCATCCTTCCTTACCTCGAACGCCTGCACGCCGAACTGCGGATTCCGGTCGTGTACGTGACCCACTCACCCGACGAGGTCGCCCGTCTCGCCGATCACCTGGTGCTGATGGAGGCCGGCCGCGCCGTTGCGAGCGGACCGATCGAGGACGTGCTGTCGCGCGTCGACCTGCCCGTTTCGTTGGGTGACGAGCATGGCGTCGTGATCGACGCCCGGATCAGCGAGCGTGACCACGAATGGGGCCTCGCGAAAGCGGTCTTCGACGGCGGCGCGTTCTGGGTCAAGGACCTCGGCCTCGCCGAAGACAGTGCGGTCCGCGTCCGGGTACTCGCTCGCGACGTCAGCCTCGCGCTGCAACGCAACGAGGGCACCAGCATCCTCAACCTGCTGCCGGCCGAGGTCGTGGAGATCGCAGAGGAGTCAGCCGCCCAACGTCTGATTCGACTTCAGATCGGCAACACGGCGGTGGTGGCGCGTGTAACCGCAAGGTCCGAACACCTGCTCGGCCTTCAGCCCGGAAAGCCGATCTGGGCGCAGATCAAATCGGTCGCGATCATCGAGTAGGAGCGGCTTCAGCCGCGAAGTGCCTTCGACCGGAGCCGTTCGCGGCTGAAGCCGCTCCTACATTGAGGCATCCCGCGCCATTGCGTTTATCCTCCCGACACACCCGCCAATCCCCGAATCCGCCATGCTCGCCGCCTTCGCCGCTCTCGACCCGCTCGCCCAATGGCTGCTCGCCGCGCTGGCGGGCGCCCTGCTGACCGCGTTGTTCGCGATCCTGCTGGCGCGCAACAGCGCCCGCGCCAATGCGGCGGTACGCGACGCACTGGCCGACAAGGGCGAAGCCCTGGAAGGCGAACTGCATGCGATGCAGATAGAACGCGCCCGCCTCGACGAACAGCTCGACCAGGCACGCGCCAAGCTCGACGAGCGCGCCGCGCTGATCGCCCGTCTCGACGAACGCCACGGGGACGGCGAACGTCAACGTGAACAGCTCATGCGCCAGCTCGCCGAGGCGCAGGCCGACAAGCGTGAACTGAACGAACGCCTCGATCAGGAACGCCAGCGCGCGGCGGAAAAACTGAAGGCGCTGGAAGAAGCCCAGGAACGCCTCAGCAACACCTTCAAGGCGTTGTCCTCGGAAGCCCTGAACACCAACAACAAGGCCTTCCTGGACCTCGCTCGCGAACACCTGGAGAAATACCAGCAAGGCGCGAAGGAAGACCTGAGCCAACGCCAGAAAACCATCGAACAACTCGCCCAGCCGATCCGCGAGCGCCTGGAGAAATTCGACGGCAAGCTCGAACAACTGGAGAAAGACCGCATTGGCGCCTACGAAGGCCTCAACCAGCAGGTCAAATCGCTGATCAACGACCACCTGCCGCAGTTGCACGCCCAGACCGCCAATCTGGTCAAGGCACTGCGCCAGCCGCAGACGCGCGGCCGCTGGGGCGAGATGCAGCTGCGCCGCGTGGTCGAGATGGCCGGCATGGTCGAGCACTGCGACTTCGAGGAACAGGTCAGCACCGACACCGAGGAAAGCCGCCTGCGCCCGGACATGATCGTGCGTCTGCCCGGCGGCGGACACATCGTCGTCGACGCCAAGGCCCCGGTCGACGCCTACCTCAGCGCGGTCGAGGCCGACAGCGAGGAGGACCGCGCCCTGCACCTCGTCCGCCACGCCGCCCAGGTCAAGAAACACATCACCGACCTGGGCCGGAAGAGCTACCACGCGCAGTTCGATTTCACCCCCGAGTTCGTGGTCATGTTCGTGCCCGGCGAGGCCTTCTTCAGCGCCGCGCTGACCCAGGACCTCGGCCTCATCGAATACGGCGCCGACCAGAAGGTCATCCCCGCCAGCCCGACGACGCTGATCGCGTTGCTCAAGGCCGTCGCCTACGGCTGGCAGCAGGAAGCCCTGGCCCGCAACGCGCGCGAGATCGCCGAGCTCGGCAAGACGCTCTACGAACGCATCGGCACCCTCGCCGAACACTGGACCCGCGTCGGCAGCCGCCTCGACCAGGCCGTGGAGGCCTACAACAAGTCGGTCGGCAGCCTCGAAACCCGCGTCCTCGCCAGCGCCCGCCAGTTCCCGGCACTGGCCGGCAAGGCGCAGGAAGACGCCCTCCCCGAACCGCCGATGATCGAGCGCCAGACCCGTGAACTCAGTGCCACCGAGCTGCTCACCGACGAATCGGAACCCAAAACGGGCAAATAATCGGCAACGTGCGTCGCGACCACATTGTAGGAGCGGGCTTGCCCGCGAAAGACGTGCCGCTGCGTTCAAGCGCGGTTGCCGCGTCGTTCGCGGGCAAGCCCGCTCCTACAGTGAGGTTCCATCCTGCACAACGCCTTTTTCGATCGAGGCTTCAAACCATGAAAGTCAGCTACTTCCAGGACACCGACACCCTCTATATCGAATTTCGCGCCGGTGATATCGCTGAAACCAACGACCTCGACGAAAACACCACACTGGATCTGGATGCCAGCGGCAACGTCTGCGCGATGACGTTCGAACATGCCAGCGAGCGGACCGATATCGACCACCTCGTCGTTGAGGGGATAGCGGCGTAACGAAAAACCTGACCGTCCGTTCAGTAGTGATACCGGCACTGAATCACGATCAGCTCACCATCGAGCAGCGTGTAAACCAGACGATGCTCGTCATTGATGCGCCGCGACCAGAAACCCGCGAACTGGTGCTTCAGCGGCTCCGGCTTGCCGATGCCGGCGAACGGGTCACGCTCGATGTCGCGAATCAACGTGTTGATGCGCTTGAGAATGCGCTTGTCGGTCTGCTGCCAGTAGAGGTAATCGTCCCACGCCTGCTTGCGGAAGCAGATCATTCCTCAATCAGCTCGTGCCTGCCCAGATTGCGACGTTCACGCAGTTCGCCGACCGCACGCAGCAGATCGGCGGCATTGGCGGCTGAACGGGTCAGGTACTCGGTTTCCTGCCAGGCGTTGTAATCCGCCAACGACACCAGCACGGCAGCTTCGCCGTTACGGCGGGTGATGATCACGGGCTCGTGATCCTGCGTCACGCGCTCCAGCGTGGCGGCCAGATTATTGCGGGCTTCGGTGTAGGAAATGGCATCCATGACGAGCAGACCTGTTCGATTAACCGTACAGGTTCAAATCATAGCGCCGACCTAGTCGGGCCGCTACAACGGCGCGAACAGGTCCTGCAATGTATCCGAGTCAAACAGCGGCACCTCCTCGCCACGGCTCTCCGAATACACCCCTGCCGCGAGCGCGCGTTTGCGCTCCTGCATGGCGAGCATCTTCTCCTCGACGCTGTTGTCGATGACCAGCTTGTAGACGAACACCGGCTTGTCCTGGCCGATGCGGTGGGCGCGGTCGGCGGCCTGCGCCTCGACCGCCGGGTTCCACCACGGGTCGTAAAGGATGACCGTGTCGGCCTCGACCAGGTTAAGGCCGACGCCGCCGGCCTTCAGGCTGATCAGGAACAGATCGACCTCGCCGTTGCGGAAGCGGTCGATCTCGGCGTCGCGGTCGCGGGTCTGGCCGGTCAGCTTGGCGTAGCGGATACCGCGCGCCTTCAGCTCTTCCTCGATCAGGCCGAGCATCTGCGTGAACTGCGAGAACAGCAGCACGCGCCGCCCCTCTTCCAGTTGCTCCGGCAGCAGGTCCATCAGCAGTTCCATCTTCGCCGACCCGGTCACCCGTTCCGCGTGCGCCAATTTAAGCAGACGCGGATCGCAGCAGGTCTGCCGCAGCTTCAGCAAGGCATCGAGGATGGTTATGTGCGAGCGCGCCAGACCCTGGCTGGCGATCGCCTCGCGCACCCGCTTGTCCATCGCCACGCGGATGGATTCGTACAACTGCGCCTGCTGCGGGGCGAACTCGATGGTGCGCAGAATCTCGGTCTTCGGAGGCAGTTCAGCCGCGACCTCCTGCTTGCCGCGCCGCAGCAGGAAAGGTTGCACGCGCCGCGCGAGCCGGTCGCGCAGATCGATGTCGCCGTGCTTCTCGATCGGCGTGCGGTAGTGGCGGGTGAACTCCTTCATGTCGCCGAGGAAGCCCGGCATCAGAAAATCGAACAGCGACCACAGCTCGCCGAGGTGGTTCTCCATCGGCGTGCCGGTCAGGCACAGGCGATGGTCGCAGCGCAGGTCGCGGACGATCTGCGCGGCCTTGGCGCGCGGGTTCTTGACCGTCTGCGCCTCGTCCAGGATCACGCTGTGATAGCGGCGCGCGCGCAGTTCCTTCGCGTCGCGCGGCAGCAGCGGATAGGTGGTCAGCAGCACATCGTGGTCTTCGATATGGTCGAAGTCGGAATGGCGACCACTGCCGTGCAGCACCAGTACCTTCAGGTCCGGCGTGAAACGCGCCGCCTCACGCCGCCAGTTGCCCATCAGGCTGGTCGGCGCCACCACCAGCGCGGGGCCGGATTTCACGCCATCCAGGCGCCCGGCCCGCTTCTCGATCAGCAGATGGGCGAGCGTCTGCAGCGTCTTGCCGAGGCCCATGTCGTCGGCAAGGATGCCGTTGAAACGGAAGGTGCGCAGGAACTGCAACCAGTCGAGGCCACGCCGCTGGTAAGGCCGCAGTTCGGCATCCAGCCCCTCCGGCGGATCGACCTGTTCGATGCCGGCGAAATCGCGCAGCTGCTCGGCCAGCACGCGCAGTTCCTTCGCGCCGCGCAGGGCGCGGTCATGCGGCAGATCGGCCAGCGTCGCCAGCTCGAAACGCGACAGCCGCACCTTGCCCTCGTCATCGAACGGCATCTCGCGCTGATGCAGCTCGCGCAGCACCTCGAGCACCGGGCGCAGGCGCGCGCTGGGCAGATTCAGATAGCGGTGACCGTCGAGCGGCACCGGCCAGAATTCCGGCCATTCCTCGGGCGGCAGGTCGAACACGTCCTGGATCAGCGGCGCGACCAGCGGCGCCAGCGGCAGCCGCCGACCGTCCACCTCCAGGTCGAAACGCAGACTGAACCAGTCGCCGCCGTCCTCGACCTCCCCTTCCCAGTCCGCGTCGTCGAAACGCAGACGGAAGCCCTTGTCGTGATCGATGCGCCAGCCCGCGCGTTCCAGTTGCGGCACGTGATATTCGAGGAAGCGCGACCAGCGCACCGCCGCCAGCGAGGCATTGCCCGCCGAATTCACGAACGGCAGCGGCCCGTCCGATGCAGGCTGCCAGGCGAAGCCGATATCGACCAGGGTGGCGACAGCGGCGTCCTCGGCCTCGCCGTCGCGGATCAGTTCGATGAACTCGCCGCCGGCATCGAACACCACGCTCGGCAGCTTGGGCAGCGCGGGAATGGTGTGATCGCCGTAGTCGAAGCTGAGCAGCAGGACGTGCTCGTAACCGCGTTCGGTCTGGCGCCCGCCCAGGCGCAGATGCGGGCGCGCGGGCAGGCCACGCAACTCCTGCGTCGCGACCTTCACCGGCATCGGCACCGGCAGTTGCGGGTAGTCGCGCAGCAGCGCGAGGCTCAGGGCCTCGGCCTGCGCGACCGGCAATTCCGGCGCCTTGCGCAACATGCGCCGCTGCGCCGCGGTCAAACGCATCTCCTCGTCCGCCGGGCCGATGATCTGCCGGGCCGGATCGACGTACAGCGGCGGATCGGTGGCCAGCAGGCGTCCGCCGGGCTCGAGGATCGGCAACAGCGCGAGGCTGCCGCTGCGGCGTTCCCGCCACTGCCAGCTCAACTTGCGCGGCGCGCCCCAGGCCAGCGGCTCCTGGCTGATCTCGTCCCAGAACGCGATGCCGGCATCCAGCATGCGGCTCAGCATCGCCCCGGCAAGTTCGCCCTCGACGCGCGCGTGGCCCTGCCATTGATCGCGTGCGGCCGCGATCAGCATCGCGACGATCTCGATCTGCTCCTCGCTGGCCCCGTCCGGGAAGCGGAAGCCGTGACGCAGTTCCACCAGCGGCACCGGTCGCCCCTTCAGCATGCCCCGACTGTTGTGCCGGCGACGGGTGACGCGGACCTGCACCTCCAGCGACGGCAGATTGCCGGCCACGCCGCGCGCCGGTGGACGTTCGCTGAGCACGAAAGCGATGAACTCACCCTCGTCCTCGTCGCTGACGACCGGCTGGTCGCTGGCCGCGAGCTCGGTCAGCCAGGCCTCCAGCGGCACCGCGTCCGGGGTGACCGGCTTCGGCTCCGTCGCCCCCTCGCCGTTGCGACGCAGGTACTCCAGGCTGACAGCGGCGACGTGCTTGCAGTCCGACCCGACCGGGCAGGTGCATTCGCCCTTGATGCCGACATCACGCAGCCGCTCGGTGAACTGGATGCGCTGGTGGTAATAACGCCCTCCGCTGCCGAAGGTCTCGGCCGCGACCAGGGTCAGCCCCGGCTTGTCCTCGACGACCTCGACGGCGGCCACGCGACCGCTTTCGGAATACTCCTGCCCACGCTCGTAGGCAGCCTTGCCGACGGCGAAGCGGATGTCGTCATGACTGGGGAGAATGGGCATCGAATGATCCGGTTTCGATCGGCTCAGGGGCAAAAGTGCGAACCGCGCATGGTACGCCTATCCGATGAAAAGCTCCTGTCGTGTGCGAAGAAAACGAGGCAATCGATCGGAACCGCCCTGCGGGAGCGGCGTCCCGCCGCGATGTCCGCTTGGATGATCGCGGCGGGACGCAGCTCCCACAATCAGCCAAAGATCAGCATGAGGAAGCAGGGGGCGCCATGCGCACCATTGGGCATCGGATCCGGTGCGCACGGCGCACCCTACGTCCGCTTCGCTGACTCCATCTCAACCCCGCGTATCGGCAATCAGCGCGCGCAGTTCGGGCACGCAGGAGCCGCAGTTGGTGCCGGCCTGCAGGGCCGCGCCGATCGCCTCGGGGGTGACCAGTCCCTGCTCGCGGATAGCGTCCACAAGGGTGTTCAGGCCGACGCTGAAACAGGCGCAGACGATGCGCCCGGCGTCCTTGCCGCCGGGGCCAGGCTCGCCGGCGAGCAGCCACATGCGTTCGCGCGGCGCGATCTGTTCGGCACGGAACAGGCTCGCGACCCAGTCGTGCGGCGGCAGGCGATGGTCGGGGCCGATGAAGATCGCGCTGTCGAGTTTGCCGTCGGCGAAGCGCGCGGCGCGATAGCTCCCGCCGGCCTTGTCGTGGAACTCCAGCCACTCCGGACTGGCGGCCTCGCCGCAGAGGAGTTCGCGGGCGTGTGCGGGCCAGTCGCCCGGAGCCTGGTCACCGGCGATCTGCATCTGCCAGTAGCCGCGCCCGATCGAGCGCGACCAGTAGCCGGCCACACCCGGTTCGAAACGCCGCCGGCTGAGGATGAAGCCGTGCCAGGCCGGTCTGTACGCCTCGACCCGCACCGGCGTGTGCTTGAACTCCGGCTGGCCGGAGATCGGATCGGTGGCCGGGTTGACCACCGGATTGATGCGCCCGCACTGGCCGAAGCGGTCGTTCCAGTGCATCGGCGCGAAGATCGCGCCGAGCCGCTGGCCTTCGCTGAACTGCACCCGCAGCACCGCGCGGCCCCAGCGGCTGTGCACCCGCACCAGCTCGCGGTCCTCGATACCGTAACGGGCGGCGTCGAGCGGATGAATCTCGCAGTACGGTTCGGCGATGTGGCCGGCCAGGCGCGGCGATTTGCCGGTGCGGGTCATGGTGTGCCACTGGTCGCGCACCCGCCCGGTGTTGAGCACCAGCGGGTAGTCCAGATCGGTAGCGTTGACCGGCGGACGCGGGTCGATCGCGACGATGCGGGCGCGGCCGTCGGCGGTATCGAAACGTCCGTCGTCGAAACGCCGCCGCGTGCCTGCCGAGCCGCGCGGACGCGGCCACTGGAACGGGTCGAGCTGGTCGTAGGCGTGGTCCGGCAGGTCCGCCATCGCGCCGATGTCGAAGCCGCGCGTGCCGCCGTTCTCGAACGCGGACAGGGCGGCGTGTTCGCGGAAGATGGCCGCCGGGTTGGGATAGTCGAACCCCGTGAAACCCATGCGTTGCGCGACCTGCGAGAGGATCCACCAATCCTCGCGCGCCGCGCCGGGGCCGTCCATGAAGCGTCGCTGGCGGGAGATGCGGCGTTCGGAATTGGTCACCGTGCCGTCCTTCTCTCCCCAGGTCAGCGCCGGCAGCAGCACGTCGGCGAACTTCGCGGTATCGGTGTCGGCGATCGCGTCGGAGACCACGACGAACTCGCAGGCATCGAGCGCGGCCCGCACCTGAACGGAGTCCGGCATGCTCACCGCCGGGTTGGTGGCCATGATCCACAGCGCCTTGATCTCGCCGCTGGCGGCGGCGCGGAACAGGTCGACGGCCTTCCGGCCCGGGCCGGTGGCGATGCGTTCGCTGCCCCAGAACCGGGCCACCTTGTCGACCTTGGCCGGATCGTCGAAATCCATGTGCGCGGCGAGCTGGTTGGCGAGCGCGCCGACCTCGCGCCCGCCCATCGCATTGGGCTGGCCGGTGAACGAGAGCGGCCCCATGCCGGGCCGACCGATGCGCCCGCTGGCGAGGTGACAGTTGATGATGGCGTTGACCTTGTCGACGCCGGAACTGGTCTGGTTGATGCCCTGCGAATAGACCGTGACCACGCGCCCGGTGCCGCTCCACATCGCGTAGAAGCGTTCGACCAGCGCGGCATCGAGACCGCAGCGTGCCGCGACCACCGCGCTCGACGGCGCGGCGAAACGGGCGTGATGTAGGGCCGCGTCCAGGCCCTCGGTGTGCGCGGCGACGTAGACGTGATCGATCGCACCCTGGCGTTCGAGCTCGACCAGCAGGCCGCTGAACAGCACGCTGTCGCTGCCCGGTGCCAGCGGCAGGTGCAGATCGGCGACATCGCAGGTCGCGGTGCGGCGCGGGTCGATGACCACGACCCGCATGTCGGGGCGGTCTTTCTTGGCCTTGACGATGCGCTGGTAGAGCACCGGGTGGCACCAGGCGGTGTTGCTGCCGGTGAGCACGATCAGGTCGGCCTGTTCGAGATCCTCGTAACAGCCGGGCACGCTGTCGGAACCGAAGGCGCGCTTGTGGCCGGCGACGCTGGACGACATGCACAGGCGCGAGTTGGTGTCGATGTTGCCGCTGCCGATGAAGCCCTTCATCAGCTTGTTGGCGACGTAGTAGTCCTCGGTCAGCAACTGCCCGGAGACGTAGAAACCGACCGCGTCCGGGCCGTGGATGTCGATAACCCGACGCAGGCGCGAGGCGACCTCGGCGAGCGCGACATCCCACTCCACGGCTTCGCCGTAGACGGTCGGGTGTTGCAGGCGGTCGGTGAAATCCAGGGTCTCGGCCAGCGCCGAACCCTTCGAGCACAGGCGACCGAAATTGGCGGGGTGATCGCTGTCGCCGCGCACGCTGATGGCGCCGTCCGCATCACGCTGGATCAGCACGCCGCAGCCGACGCCGCAGTACGGGCAGGTGGTCTTGGTGGTCGGGGTCATGCCGGGGAAAGGTTGAGGTATGAACAGCGGCGCTCTGCAAGCCTGATGCCAGTCTCCGTGCGTCGGAATCGACCAGGCTGGTCCTGCAAGGCGAGAGGGACCCCGGTCGCATCCGCCGGGAGCTGTCGGGGTGCAAGCCGGCAATCCTCGGGCGATCTCCTGCCCCGTTTTGGACGACACCCGTCGACCTGATGCACCGTCCCGGTGCGCAGGGCCGCTCCGGGAATGCCGACGGTCCGGAAACCCCGCAAGCCTGATAGGCTCGCCGCCATGTCCGCACCCGTCCAACAACACCGCCGCTGGTCCGATGCCTGGGCCGTCTACATCCATCCCCGCGTGCTGGCGATGCTGTTCCTCGGCTTCGCAGCCGGGCTGCCGTTGCTGCTGGTGTTCGGCACCTTGTCGGCGTGGCTGCGGCAGGCCGGGGTCGATCGCTCGACCATTGGTCATGTGTCCTGGGTGGCGCTGGCTTATGCGCTGAAATTCCTCTGGGCGCCGCTGGTCGACCGCATCGATCTGCCGCTGCTCGATCGCCTGCTCGGGCATCGCCGCAGCTGGATGCTGCTGGCGCAGGCCGGGATCATCACCGGCCTGTTGCTGATGGCGACCGGCGATCCGGCCAACAGTCTCGAAGCCCTGGTGTGGGCGGCGCTGCTGGTCGCGTTCTCGTCCGCGACGCAGGACATCAGCCTGGATGCCTGGCGCATCGAATCGGTCGATGTCGACCGGCAGGCGGCAATGGCGGCCACGTACCAGATCGGCTACCGCATCGGCATGATCGCGGCCGGTGCCGGGGCGCTGTATCTGGCGGATTTCATCAGTTGGGGCGCGGCCTATCTGAGCATGGCGGCGTTGATGGGCGTCGGCGTGGTGACCACGCTGCTGATCGGTGAGCCGGAACGCCAGATCAGCCAGCAGACCTGGGCCGACGAGGAGCGCGTGGTCAGCTTCCTCGAACGCTCGGCCCATCTGCCGAATGCGTACCGCAGAGCCGCCGCCTGGTTCATCGGCGCGGTGGTCTGCCCGTTCACGGAGTTCTTTCAGCGCAACGGTCGCTTCGCGCTGTGGGTCCTCGCCTTCATCTTCACCTTCCGCATCAGCGACATCACCCTCGGCGTGATGGCCAATGCCTTCTACATCGACATGGGCTACACGCTCAGCGAGATCGCCACCGTGACCAAGGTGTTCGGGGTGATCATGACCATGGTCGGCGCGGTGGTCGGCGGCGTGATCGTGATGCGCTTCGGCCTGTTGCCGGTGCTGCTGTTCGCGGCGGTGATCGTGTCACTGACCAACCTGGTCTACGCTTGGCTCGCCACCCAGCCCGCCGATGTCGCGCTGCTGGCGATCGTGGTCAGCGCCGACAACTTGAGCGGCGGCATGGCCGGCTCGGCCTTCATCGCCTACCTGTCCGGGCAGACCAACCGCGCCTACACCGCGACCCAGTACGCGCTGTTCAGCTCGATGATGCTGCTGCCGGCCAAGTTCCTGGCCGGCTTCTCCGGCGACATCGTCGACGCCACCAGCTACGTGACCTTCTTCATCTATGCCTCGGCGCTGGGCATCCCGGCCATGTTGCTGGTCATGCATCTGCTGCGACGCGAGCGGACGCAGGTCACCGCCTGACGCAAAAAGGGCCTGATCCGCGCCCCGTCCGAGGGGTGACGGACGACGCGAAACAGGCCCTTGAACAACTTCATCGACGCGGTACTTCCTGGCGCGTTCCCATCGCTAGCGCGGGGCATCCTTCCCCGCCTCCCGGTCAATCCTGCCGCTGTCGTCCGGACATGTGCGCGCACATGTCACACGCTTCCGGAACCCTTTCGTTCCGGGCGTGATCGTCATGGATGGACATGACGGTTTCGCGACGCTTGCCGCCGGATCTCGGCCGGCCTGCGCTGTCGGCACCGGCCAGCACCGAACGGCTGCACGGGGCTCGCCGGAACATTTGCAGTGAGCGATGGGGAAAATGGACAACACCTGAGTAATGATGACGGTCAGTCGGTCGATTTACTCTCTCGCCATGAATGCTTCCGGAACTGCCGAAACGAACCTTGCGCTTGCCCGCTCTGGCAACGCCACACCGCCGCGCCGCGCGCCCGGCGGCGACCTCGTGGGCGTTCTGATCTCGGATCGCGATCTCCTGATTCGGCATGTGAGCGGCGCGGCGCTCCGCCAGCTTGGCCTGGGCACACACAATCCGGCGGGCCAGCCGGTCGGCGAACTGGTCGGCCGATTCGGCGCAGATGCGGAAGACTTCGAGCGTCGCGTCAAGGCCACCGACGCCAGCACGGGCTTCGCCTGCGAATTGTCCGCCCCCGGTCGGCCCAACCTGGTCTGCACGACCTCCACGCTGATCGAAGCCGACGGTGCGATCAGCGGCTACATCACCCTGATCGATAATCCGGGCGAGCAGCGTGCCGACGATGTCCGTTACCGCGATCTGGTCAACCACATGGCCGACTGGGTCTGGGAAGTGGACATGAATGGCCGCTTCACCTTCGTGTCGGAGCGCATCCGCGACGTGCTCGGTTACGACCCGGCCTGGGTCATCGGCAGGACACCGATGGATCTCATGGGCAGGGAGGAAGGCGAACGGTGGCTGCGGGATTTCCGCGCGACCGCGCCAACGCCGCACGACATCACCGACCTGGCTTACGCGCACCGCCACCAGGACGGCCACGACGTCACCCTCGCGATCAGCGGAACCGCGATTCTCGATGCCGATGGCACCCAGCGCGGCTACCGGGGCGTCAGCCGCGACATCACCGAGGCGCGCGCGGCGCTCGACTCCCTGCGGCAGAGCAAGGCACAGCTCCAGGCGATATTCGACAACGCCAGCGTCGGCATCATGTTGCTGACCGGATACCGGAAACTCGCGCGCGGCAACCAGAAACTGGCGGACATCCTCGGTTACGACTCGCCGGAGCAGATGCGCGGCATCAGCATGCTGGAGCTGCATCTCGACCGCGAACGCTTCGAGGAATTCGGCGCGGCCCACTACGAGACGCTGCGCCAGCAGGAGCAGTTGCACGTCGAATACCAGCTGCGGCGGCGCGATGGCTCGCCGGTCTGGTGCATGGTTTCCGGCAAGGCCGTGGACCCGTCCACGCCGGCGGACCTCAGCCAGGGCGTCATCTGGATCGTCGACGACATCGAGCAGAGAAAGGCAGAGGAACTCGCGCTCAGGCGCACGCTGCGGACCCTCGACGAGGAACGCCACCTGTTCGCCGCCGGGCCGACCATGGTGTTCCGCTGGCTGCCCGAGGCGGGCTGGCCGGTCGAGTATTGCTCACCCAACGTCGAACGCGAACTCGGCGTGAGCGCGGACGAATTCGTCGCCGGCAAGGCCGCCTTCGCGGATTTCGTGCACCCCGAGGATTTGCACCGCATCGCCGCCGAGGTCGAGGGCTTCCTGCTGGCGGGGCGCACCGACTTCGAACAGGAATACCGGCTGCGGGGCGCACAAGGCGACTGGCGTCACGTTTATGACTACACCCGCGTGCTGCGGGATGACAACGGTCAGGTGCGGGCCCTGCACGGCTACCTCGTCGATATCACCGAACGGCGGATCCGGCAGACCGAACTGCGGACCCTGCTGGATGCGATCCCGGACCTGATCTTCTTCAAGGACAAGGATGGCCGTTACGTCGAGTGCAACGCGGCCTTCACGCAGTTCATCGGCCGCCCCCGGGACGCCATCGTCGGCTTCACGGATCACGACTTCTTCAGCAGCGAGGAAGCGGAATTCTTCCGCGGCCAGGACGCCGCGATGCTCGCCAGCGGCGCGCCCCGACGCAACGAGGAATGGGTCACCTACCCGGACGGTCACCGTTACCTGCTCGACACCCTCAAGATGCCGTACGGACCGGATGGTCAGGAAGCCGACGGCGTGCTCGGCATCAGTCGCGACATCACCCTCCAGCATCGCCAGGCGATCGAGCTGCAACAGGCGCAGGAACTGGCCGGCATCGGCAGCGGCTATCAGGACCTGCGCACGGGTGAGGTGCACTGGTCGCCGATGCTGTACCGAATCCTCGATCTCGACCCCGCGACCACCACTCCGGGCATCGATGCGCTGCTCTCCCGCGTGGTCCCGTCGGAACGTGCGCGGGTGGCGGCGGCGCTGGAAAGCGTGACGAGCACCGATGGCGCCTTGGTCGAGACCGAATACCCGATCGTGCGTCGCGACGGCAGCCGCCGGCAGATCTTCTCGCGACGGGAGCGGATACTGGACGACGTCGGTCGACCGGTGCGCATCGACGGCATCGTCCAGGACATCACCGGGCGGCACCTCGCCGACATGGCCCTGCGGGAGAGTGAGGAACGCTACCGCTCGATGTTCGAATCCGCCGGCCAGGGCATGCTCATCCTTGCGGCCGACGGCAAGATCACCAGCGCGAACCAGACCGCCTGCGAGATGCTCGGCTACCCGGAACCCGGCGCCATGCTCAGCGCCCTCCCGCAGACCCTTTCACCGCCCACGCAGCCAGATGGCCAGAGCTCGTTCGAGAAGGGCTCGCGTCTGATCGAAACCGCGTTCGCGAGCGGCTTCGTGCGTTTCGAGTGGGACCACCGCCACCTGGACGGCCATATCGTCCCCATCGAGGTATCGCTGTCGCGCATCAGCCTGGGCGGTGAACGGGCACTGCTCTGCACCTGGTTCGACCTCCGCGACAAACGCCGCGCCGCGGAATTGCAGAGCCGGGCGAGCGCGGTGTTCGAGAACACCGCCGAAGGCATCATGATCACCGACACTCAGAGCCGCATCCTGAGCGTGAACCCCGCGTTCACCGAGATAACCGGTTACACCGAGGACGAGGTCCGCTGGCGGCGACCGAATTTCCTGCAGTCCGGGCGCCAGGACCCGGCCTTCTACGAATCGATGTGGCGACAACTCACCGAGACCGGCAACTGGCGCGGGGAGATCTGGAACCGCCGCAGGAACGGCGAGGAATACCCGGAGTGGCTCAGTATCAGCACCATCCGCGGTGACCAGGGCGAGGCGCGGAACTACATCGGCGTGTTCAGCGACATGAGCGAATCGCATCACTTCGCACAGCGCATCGAACAGCTCAGTCATTTCGACGTTCTGACCGGACTCCCCAACCCGGCGCTGTTGCGGGCACGCCTCTCACAAACCCTCGACTCGGCGACCGTCGCCGGCAACAAGGTCGCCGCCATCCTGCTCAGCATCGATGGCTTCGAACGTCTGATCAGTTCGATGGGCCGCGAAGCCGCGGACCGGGTACTGGTGCGGGTTGCCGACAAGCTGCGCGGCGCGATCCCGGCCGACGCCACGCTGGGCCGCTTGAACAACGACGTATTCGCGCTGACGGTGGAGGTCGAAGCGGTCGCCAATGCGGTAACGCACATTGCCCACGACCTTCAGGACCGCCTGAGGGAAGGTATCGAAACCGACGAACTGGGCCACATCAGCATCATCAGCCAGATCGGCATCGCGCTCTATCCGGACGACACCCGCGACGCCGGGGCACTGCTGAGTTACGCCGAATCCGCGCTGCACACCGCCCGCGCAAGCGGCCCCAGCGCCCTCGCCTACTACCACCCGGCCATGACCGAGGCGGCGACATCGCGGCTGCAAACCGAACAGGCCTTGCGTGAGGCCCTGGAAAACGCCGCCTATGAACTGCATTTTCAACCCAAGATCAGCCTGACGGATGGTCGGGTCGTGGGTGCCGAAGCGTTGATACGCTGGCACCGGGACGGCGAACTCGTGCCGCCGGGGGAGTTCATGCCGATCGTGGAAAGCAGCGATCTGGTCCTTCCGATCGGTCGCTGGGTGCTGCGCGCCGCCGCCCGCGCGGTGCTTGATTGGCAAGCCGCCGGCCTCAATCCGCCGCCCGTCAGCGTGAACATTTCCGGTGCCATGATTGCCAACGGGAGCCTCGCGGACGAGATCGGGGCGGTGCTGGCGGAGACCGGGATCGCGCCCCGGCAGCTCGAGATCGAGGTCCTGGAAAATGTCCTCCTCGACGATCCGGACCGGGCCACCCGGCAACTGAACGCGGTCCATGCCCTCGGCGTCGCGATCGCGCTCGACGATTTCGGCACCGGCTACTCCAGCCTCGCCTACCTGCAACGCCTGCCTTTCGACATCATCAAGATCGACCGCGCCTTCGTGGCCGACCTGGAACACTCGGCCACCAACCAGGCCGTGGTGCGCGCGACGCTGTCGATGGCCCGCAATCTGTCGCGGGCCGTCGTCGCCGAGGGGATTGAGACCGCCATGCAGGCACAGCAACTGATGCGCCTGGGCTGCGAAACCATCCAGGGCTACCTGACCGGTCGGCCAATGCCCGCCACGGAGTTCACGGCACTGCTCGGCGATCAGCACGAAGCCGCGCTGCGGGACATGGTCACCTCGCTGACCAAGCCGAAGGCCCTGATCGTCGAGGACGAACCGATCCAGCGCGAGCTTCTGGAAGCGCGCCTGGAGGCCGCCAACTGGAAGGTGATCGCGGTCGAGAGCGCGGAAGACGCCCTCGTTTTCCTCGCCCGCGAGCCCATCGATCTGCTGTTGGCCGACTACATGTTGCCGGGCATGGACGGCCTGGAACTGCTCGATCGCTGCCGCCACACCCATCCCGAAACGGTGCGGGTGATGCTGTCGGGCACCGACTCCCGGGAGGTCATGCAACAGGCGATCAATCAGGGCGGCGTGTTCCGCTATCTGATCAAGCCGGTCGACGACGACACCCTGATGAAGATGCTCGGGGATGTCCGTCGCCTGACCCAACGCCTGTGGCATGGCGGCATGGACAATTCGCTGCTCAATCCGGACTGACGCGGCGACTGCCGCCCGCCGGCTCAACCCCCGATCACGCCGCCGTCCATGCGGGTGATCGCGACCACGGACGGACGCGGCGGCAGTTCCGGGTCGAAATCTGGCCAGCGCGTGGCCGGGTCCTCGAAGGTGGAACTGCGCTCGAAGCCCGGATAATCCTTGGTGCCATCGCTGGCGGGGTGCTGCACGGCGACGAACAGGGTCTTGCCATCGGGGGTGAAGCAGGGCCCGCACATCTCCGCGCCGACCGGCACCCGGTAGAACATCCGCCCGGTGCCGCGCGCCGCGCCCTCGGTCTCCAGCGCCCACACGCCATCGGCGGTGCCGGAGGCCTTCTTCCAGCCGTTGCCCTGATCGGTGGTCACCCACAGACGGCCCTGCGGATCGATCGCGCAGTTGTCCGGGCAGGCGAACCAGCCGTCCTCGCTGGTGGCCGGATTCCACATCGCGCTGGTGCCGGGGTCGGCGGGGTTGCCGGCACGCACCAGCACGTCCCAGGTCGAGGTCGGGGCGGCGTGATCGCCATCCATCGGGCTGATCTCGACGATCTGGCCCCAGAGGTTGTCGGCGCGGGAATTGACCGCATCGAGCCGGTCCGCGCCTCGCTTCGAATTATTGGTCAGCATCACGTAGACCTTGCCGTTGACCGGATTGGGTTCCACGTCCTCGGGGCGGTCCAGCGGGGTCGCGCCGAGCAGCGTCGCGGCGCGGCGGGTCTCGATCAGCACGTCCGCCTGACTGTTGAAGCCTTCCCCGGCGGTCAGCGGCCCCGCGCCATGCACCAGCGGCAGCCAGGTCAGCGAACCGTCATCGGCGAAGCGCGCGACGTACAGCGTGCCGTGATCGAGCAGATCGCGGTTGGCCTCGCGATCGCTCGGGTCAACCCGACCCGCGCTGACGAACTTGTACAGGTACTCGAAACGCTGGTCGTCGCCGGAATACACGACCAGGCGACCGTCCTTGTTGACGATGCTCTCCGCGCCCTCGTGCTTGAAGCGGCCGAGCGCGGTGCGCTTGACCGGGGTCGAGGTCGGGTCGAGCGGGTCGACCTCGACGATCCAGCCGAAGCGGTTCGGCTCGCGCGGCTCCTTGCCGAGGTCGAAGCGCTCGTGGAAGCGGCCCCAGCCATAGCCGTTGCCGGGGATGCCCATGCGCTCGTGGTTCGCGACCTCATCGAGATCGGAAGACGCGCCGATGAAGTACTTGTTGACGTTCTCCTCGGCCATCAGCCAGGTGCCCCATGTCGTGATGCCGCCGGCGCAGTTGTTCAGCGTGCCGATCACGCGGGTGCCGGTCGGGTCGGCGTGGGTTTTCAGGCGTTCGTGGCCGGCGGCCGGGCCGGACAGACGCATCTCGGTATCCAGCCCGCTGATGCGGCGGCCGTAGCGACTGTCCGCGACCACCCGCCATGCGCCGTCTTGCTTCTTCACCTCGATGACCGATCCGCCATGCGCGGCCATCTCGAGCTCCGCGATCTCGCGGGTCAGATTGGCGAAGTCCTTCTGGTGCCGTCCGTAGCCGGGGAACATCAGTTCCTCGTCGGTGTATTCGTGGTTGATGCACAGCAGGCCATGCTCGGCGTTATCGGAACCGAACGGCAGCGACACCCAGCCGACGAAGTCGTTGTTGTAGCCGAACTGCTTCCGCTGCGCGGCGGCACTCTGTGCGCGCACATCGAAGTCCGGGGAGTCGGCCATCACCGCATCACCCCAGCGGATCAGAATTTCGGCGCGATACCCCGGTGCGACATGGTGATCCTCATCGACGCCATGAGGAATCTCGTCGAACCCGAAGCGGCTCGCCGCACCTTCATTGGCGGGCGCGTCCGTCTCAGCCGCTTTCGCCAGCGCGGCCAGCGGTCTCACCGCCATCGCCCCCAGTGCGGAAACCCCGAGCATCCCCTTGAGCAGATCGCGGCGACTGAAGCGGCGGTTGATCAGGTCCCCGAGCGTCGGCTCGGTGGACGGGTTGACCGATTCATCTTCCAGGGTCTCGAAATACTCGGCGCGGCTGGAGAATCGATCTGAGGAGCGCTGGCTCATGCTGGGGCATCCGGTGAAGGCCAAAGAGACGCGGAGATTACCGCGCAGGTCATGACAGGAAGATTGCGCCCACAGCCAACAACACCCGTTGATCGTGGGGGTGGGTGGAAGGGGGAAGCCACCGGGTTCGGGACCAATCTCGTGGTGGCGTCACGCCATGCGAGATGCCACCGATACGTCCATCCAGCCTCGGGCAATGTTGACCATCACCCAATCACGCAGAATCGCTACCCGCGACGGTTCCGAGGCCTTCCCACCGGCATCCCTCATCGCGTCGTCAAGCACCTCGCGGAACAGCCGGCTACGCGGTGATATGCCAAGCAGACGATGCATGAAAGCCTGGATCAATGGATCCGTGACCTGCATGACTTCGCGGGCTTCTGGACCGTCACCGGCGAGTCGATAGCGAAGCGGCAAGCCCGGCGCGACGGAGATGTCGCCGACCGGACGAAGCCGCGTCTCGACGACCAGACTGTCCAGCCGCTGGGGGGCTGGCAATTCATCACACAGCGCGTCCGCGTGACACAGCAAGGAGCGCCGGAAGCGCCGCCACTGCAGGTAGTCGAGGTATTGCTGCGCCTTCAGCCACGGCAGACCGCGCGCCGCCAGCATGCGCAGTGTCTCCTTGGGCAAGGCCCGCGGCCAAAGGCTTGGCAGCTTGGCGTCGGTAAAATGGCGCAGCTCATGTTCGCCTGCCCACGCGACGAACTGGAGGAAGTAGCAAGGGTCGCTGGTGGCCTCGAGTTCATCGTGCAGGAATACCACCGGGTCCTTGCCGCCGATGTGTTCGAGCTCATGGCGCACCAGTTCAACGTGGGCGCCGGACGCGCCGTCGAACAGTTCCCCGAACAGCGCGAGGCTGTCACGCGCGGCCCTCAGGCGTGTCTCGGTATCGGCGTGGCCTTCAGTTTCCAGCCGCAACATCTCGGCGACGGCCTCGTTCACCGTCCAGCCGGGCAGTGTGTTGTAGCTGATATAAGCCACTCCGGTGGGTGCAAGATGCCGGCGCACCAACTCGAACAAGCGCTCGCGTACCGGATCCGGAACCCACGAGAACACGCCGTGGGCGACGATGTAATCGTAGCGGGTGTCGCCAAGATCGACATCGAGGATATCGGCTGCTTGCAGATGGACATTGCGCAGCCCGGAAGCCGCCATCTCCCCCCGACCCTGCTCGATCTGCGTGACACTCAGGTCGATGCCGTGAAAGCGGGCCTCCGGCAAGGTAACGGCCATGGCCGCGAGATTGCTACCCGCCGCGCAGCCGAATTCCAGCACCTTGGCACGCGCGGGATCGGGCGCCGGCAGACCGTGCAGGCGGGCGAGCGCGGCGATACGCGCGGGATGGGTTTCGGCAAAGCGAAAAGCCCGATAAGGCGTTGAGTCGTAAGCGTCCGGCCCGGAATCCGCCGGCGCGACCTCTGCGGAGCGCTCGATCTCGCCCCTGGAACCGGTCACCGTGATCGTCGACGTGCGCGCAGCCGGGCCGCCGCGACGCCACCCGCGGCCAGCAGCACGATCACCGCCGGCTCGGCGACGCTGGTCCCCTCGGCACCGAAGCCATAAAGCCCGCCCGCGCCGGCAAGGATCTGGGCGCCCGAGTCCTCGTAGGCCCACTCATAGATGGTCATCTGGTTGACCGCCGTCCGCTCCAGGAGCACCCAGCCGTAAAGATCCGCACCCGCCGTGCCATTGTCCGAGCCGAACGGCAGCGACACCCAGCCGACGAAATCGTTGTTGTAGCCGAACTGCCGGTTCTGCGCGGCGGCGGTCTGCGCGCGCACATCGAAGGCCGGCGAGTCGGCCATGACCCTGTCGCCCCAGCGGATCAGGATGTCCGCGCGGTAACCGGGCGCGACGTGGTGGTCGGCATCCACGCCGTGCGCGATCTCGTCGAACGCGAAGCGGCTGGCGGCGCTGCCGCTGCCGACCGGCACCTCCACGCTCGACCTCGCCAGCGCGGCCAGCGGGCTCGCGGCCAGCGCCCCGAGCGCGGACACGCCCAGCACCCCCTTGAGCAGATCACGCCGGCTGAAGCGGCGGTTGATCAGATCGCCCAGGGTCGCCTCGGTGGACGGGTTGACGGATCGATCCTCGAGGGATTCGAGGTACTCGGCACGGCTGGCAGAACGGTCGCTCATGAGGGGATATCCGTTGCAAGACACAGTCGCGGAGATTACCCCGCCGACCATGACAGAACGGTGCTCCCGGCTCGCACGAATACCTGGCGGACCCGCCCGCAGGAGCCACCAGGACGCGGGTGCAATGCCGACATCCCGATGCAGGCCGGTATAAGCCTGTCCTGAGCTGCGCCGAAGGGCGCCGCGTTGCCGGCTTGGCGCCTCCGATCAAAGCCCCATGCCGGCTACGTCGCGGCGCTCCTTGAGCCGGCCTGCACCTGCGGCGGTATCCGTCCTGACGTCAGCGGCGCTTGCCGCGACCGGTCGGCGAGCCGGGGTTGATGCCCTTGGCGGGCTTGCGCCGTGCCGGGCTTGGCGGGTTGCGCGGGCGGTCGACGGTCTGCTGGGTGCGGAACGGTTTACCGGCACCCGGGGTGGCGTCGCCGGTGCCGGCGGGTTGCCAGCTCGGGATCAGGTGGCGCTTGCCGTTGCCGATCAGGTCGGCGCGGCCCATGCGTTTCAGGGCCTCGCGCAGCAGCGGCCAGTTGTTGGCGTCGTGGTAACGCAGGAAGGCCTTGTGCAACCGCCGCTGACGGTCGCCGCGCGGCACCGGCATGGTCTGGCCGCGGCGGTCGATGCGGTGGGTCGGGTCGAGCCCCGAGTGGTACATCGCGGTGGCCATCGCCATCGGTGACGGCAGGAAGGCCTGCACCTGGTCGGCGCGGAAACCGTTCTTCTTCAGCCACAGTGCGAGGTTGAGCATGTCCTCGTCGGTGGTGCCGGGGTGCGCGGCGATGAAGTACGGGATCAGGTACTGCTCCTTGCCGGCTTCCTTCGAATACTTGTCGAACATCGCCTTGAAGCGGTCGTAGCTGCCCATGCCCGGCTTCATCATCTTCGACAGCGGGCCGGTCTCGGTGTGTTCCGGGGCGATCTTCAGATAGCCGCCGACGTGGTGGGTGACCAGTTCCTTGACGTATTCCGGCGACTCGACGGCGAGGTCGTAGCGCAGCCCGGAGGCGATGCGGATGCCCTTGATGCCGGGCAGCGCACGGGCACGGCGGTACAGCCGGATCAGGGGGTCGTGATTGGTGTCGAGGTTCTTGCAGATGCCCGGATAGACGCAGGACAGACGCTTGCAGGTCGCCTCGATCTTCGGGTCCTTGCAGGCCAGGCGGTACATGTTCGCGGTCGGGCCGCCGAGGTCGGAGATGTGGCCGGTGAAGGCCTCGTCGGTGTCCCGCACCGTCTCGACCTCGCGGATGATCGAATCCTCCGAGCGGCTCTGGATGATGCGCCCCTCGTGCTCGGTGATCGAACAGAAAGTACAGCCGCCGAAACAGCCCCGCATGATCGTGATCGAGTGGCGGATCATCTCGAAGGCCGGCACTTTCGCGCTGCCGTAACTCGGGTGCGGGTGGCGCGTGTACGGCAATTCGTAGAGCGCGTCCATCTCCTTCATTTCGAGCGGGATCGGCGGCGGATTCAGCCAGACATCGCGGTCGCCGTGCGCCTGCACCAGCGCGCGGGCGTTGCCGGGGTTGGTCTCCTTGTGCAGCACGCGGCTGGTGTGGGCGTAGAGCACCGGGTCGCGTTTGACCTGCTCGAAGGCGGGCAGACGGATGACGGTGGTGGCCGCGTCGATGCGCTTGACCCGCTTGCTGAGCGGAGTCGAAGCAAGTGACACCACGACCTCCGAGGGCTGGCTTCGACTCCGCTCAGCCAGCGGTTCCTTCGTTGTGTCCTGGTAAGGATCGGGATGGGCATCGACCGCGCCGGGTGCGTCGACGTGGGTGGAGTCGATCTCGCTCCAGCCCTCCGGCAGACCGCGCCGCAGGTAGGCGCTGCCGCGCAGATCGGTGATGTCGCTGATCGCCTCGCCCTTCGCGAGCCGATGCGCGAGTTCGACGATCGCGCGTTCGGCGTTGCCGTAGAGCAGCAGATCGGCCTTGGCGTCGAGCAGGATCGAGTGGCGGACCTTGTCCTGCCAGTAGTCGTAATGCGCGATGCGCCGCAGGCTGGCCTCGATGCCGCCGAGCACGAGCGGCACGTCGGAGAAGGCCTCCCGCACCCGCTGCGCGTAGACCAGCGAGGAGCGATCCGGCCGTGCGCCGCCCTTGCCGTCCGGCGTGTAGGCGTCGTCGGAACGGATCTTCCGATCCGAGGTGTAGCGGTTGACCATCGAATCCATGTTGCCGGCGGTGACGCCGAAGAACAGGTTCGGCTTGCCGAGCGCCTTGAACGCATCAGCGGAACGCCAGTCCGGCTGGCTGATGATGCCGACCCGGAAGCCGTGGCGTTCCAGCAGCCGGCCGATGATCGCCATGCCGAAGCTGGGATGGTCCACGTAGGCATCGCCGGTGACGATGATGACGTCGCAGGAATCCCAGCCGAGCGCGTCCATCTCGGCGCGCGACATCGGCAGCACCGGCGCCGGCAGCAGGCGCGCGGCCCAGTACGGGCGGTGACTGAACAGATCGGGAGCGGCGGACATCGGACACCTCGGTGAAGTCCGCGCAAATTAGGGCAAATCCCTGCCGCTTGCACCCTTGAGCTATTGCGGGAGCTATTGCGGCAGCCGTCGCCCCGGCAACGCAGCTCAGTCGATTTCCATCGCTTCCTTGACGATGCCGCTGATGAAGTCCGCGACCTCGGCGTACTGCTCGGCGGATTCCTCGAAACCGACCGGCACGCGGAAGGCGGCGTGGATCACGCCCTCGTCGTTGTTGAGCTGGTAGATGCTGATCGTGAACGGGCACATGACCACGTTGTCCGGGTTGCTCTCGACCAGGCGCAGCGAGATCACCGCGCTGCAGAATTCGATGGTCTCGGCGCGCTTGAAGACCGGATGCGCGAAGCCCAGATCGGGGCCCGTGCGGTTCAGCATCTCGCTAGCGTGCAGTTCGTTGGCGATGTTCACGCCACGACCGGTGATCGCCATCTTCACGTTGTCCTTGACCTCGTCGAAGTTCAGATCGGAAGTGCTGTACGAATACACCGGACCTTCGGCATGGGCGGCACCGGCCAGCAATAGCAGCGACATCAGGAACGCGGTGGTCAGACGGACGATCATGGGCAACTCCGGCAGCGGATGAGAAAGTCGGCGGGAGCGGGCGATCCCGCCCCCGCCGCTCAAGGCCGGACCTCAAGGCAGGTCCGGCATCACCAGTTCAGAGGATAGGAGGAAACTGGCCGATCGCCCGGCTGCATGATGGATGCCAGTCCGTGCAAACGCCTGTTGGCGGCCCGGATACGGTCGGAAAACGCGGCGGATCGCTCGCGATACGGGCCGGCAGGGGTGTTGCACATGCAACAGCGGGCACCTCAGCTCATGCCCAGGCGCTGCATGCGCCGCCACAGGGTGCTGCGGTCGACGCCCAGTATCTGCGCGGCCAGCGTCTTGTTGCCGTTGGCCTTGCGCAGCGCCTGCTCGATCTCGTCGCGTTCGTCGCGCAACAACGCTGGCGCTTCCGACTGGGTGCGGCGGGCGTGGCAATATTCCTGCAGGGTATCGGGCAGGCTGTCGTTGCCGACCACCCCATCGGCCGCGCAGATGATGGCGTGCTCGACGGTGTTGGCGAGTTCGCGCACGTTGCCGGGCCACGGGTAATTCATGATCGTGCGGATCGCCTCCGGCGCGAAGCGCACGTCGGCGGGGTAGCCGCGCACGACCAGCCGCTTGTGCAGCACGTCGACCAGCATCGGGATGTCGCCGGGCCGGTCGCGCAGGGCCGGCACCTGCAACGCGACCACGGCGATGCGGTAATACAGATCCGGGCGGAAGGCCCCGTCGTCGACCATTTCGCGCAGGTCCTGGTTGGATGCGGAGACCAGGCGCACATCGACCTTGATCGTCTTGTCCGAGCCGACCGCCTCGTACTCGCCGTCCTGCAACACGCGCAGCAGTTTCGGTTGCAGCTCTTTCGGCAGTTCGCTGATCTCGTCCAGGAACAGGGTGCCGCCGTCGGCCGCCTTGAAGCGCCCGGCCCGGTCGCGCACCGCGCCGGTGAACGCGCCCTTCACGTGGCCGAACAGTTCCGATTCGATCAGCGAGGCCGGGATCGCGCCGCAGTTGACCTCCACGAAGGCTTTGTTGGCACGCCGGCTGCGTTGGTGCACCAGACGCGCGAGCTCGGTCTTGCCGGTGCCGGATTCACCCTGCAACAGCACCGAGGCGTCGGTGCCGGCGACCACGTTCAGGCGGTCGATCAGGCGCATCATGTCCGGGTCTTCGGTGGCGATGCCGCAGGCGTCCTTGCTGCTCATCGCCGCGAACAGCCGCTTCTCGGCGGTGATGTCGCGGAACACGATCATGCGGATGCGCCCGTTCTCGCACGGCAGGATGAGCAATTGCGTGTGGATGCGCATCCAGCGCACATCGCTGTTGATCTCGAAGGCGTGATCGAACTGCAACGACATCTCGCAGTGATGCGCGCCCGTCTCCTCCTCCCGGTCCAGACCGGCCTGGATCAGTATCCGGCGCATGTTGTGGCCGCCGAGGTCGGACATGCTGAGGCTGCGACAGTCCTCCGCGTCCAGCCCGAACAGATCGGCCAGCCCGTGGTTGTGACACAACAGCACGCCACCGAGGTCGGTGATCATCACCCCTTCCTGGATCGGCTCCAGCAAGGGCTGCAACAGCTTGAGAATCTGCTCCCGGTCCTGCACTAGATCACTCCGCGCCAATCCGGGACCGTTGCGCAACACGCAACAGCCCAACGACCATTGACGAATATCAATTCAAATAGGAAATCAACGACTTGCCCCCATGGCAGGAAAACTGCACGGAGGCCACCCTGTTCCGGCTGCAAGGCTTGCGCCATGCGCGCCGAAGCACGATTGCACACATACCAATAAGCAACCTCCACGGGAGTGATACCGATGCGACAGAAACTTTCTTCCATCCTAGCCGCCGGCCTGCTCGGCGGCGCGATGCTCGGCGGGACGATCAACGCCTCCGCCGATCCGGCGGGCGCGATGGTCGGCAACCCCTGTGCCGGCTGCCACGGCATCGATGGCGCCAGCCAGGGTCAGGCCCCGGTCATCGCCGGCCTGAACACCATGTACCTCGACATGACCATGAAGGCGTACCGCGACGGCCAGCGCTACGCGACCATCATGGACCGCATCGCCAAGGGCTACACCGACGAACAGATCGCCGCCATGTCCAAATTCTTCGGCGACAAGTCCTGGCCGGCCAATACCCAGAGCGTGGATGCCGATGCCGCCGCCAAGGGCCAGAAGCTCCACATGAGCACCGGCTGCGTTGGCTGCCACGGCCAGACGGGCGTAGCGATGATGCCCAACGTGCCGCGCCTCGCCGGCCAGTACGCCGGCTTCCTCAATCAGCAGATGCTGGACTACAAGGACGCCGGCAAGGCGATCCCGCCGACCGCGATGGTCATGCGCTCCATGCTCAGCGGTCTGAGCGACGAAGACATTGCCGCCCTGGCCGCGTTCTACGCGAGCCAGAAGTAATCGCCGGCCACCCAAACACGAGGAACAGCATCATGGCTTTCAATCGACGTGAATTCGTAAAACTCACCGGCGCGGCCGCCGGCCTCGCCACCCTGGGCCTGCCCCTGGTCGCCAGCGCCAAGGGCTCCGCCAGCATCGTCGTCATCGGCGGTGGCTACGGCGGCGCGACCGCCGCCAAGTACTGCCGTCAGTACATGCCGGACGCCAAGATCACCCTGATCGAGAAGGACAAGTACTACTACTCCTGCCCGTTCAGCAACGAGGTGCTCGGCGGCGACAAGACCATCGAGGAAATCCGCTTCGGCTACGACGGCATCGCCGCACGCGGCATCGACGTGGTCATCGACGAAGTCACCGGTGTCGACCCGGCGGCGAAGTCCGTGTCCACCAAGGGCGGCCAGAAGGTCTCCTACGACTACCTGGTCGTCTCCCCCGGCGTCAGCTTCAAGGGCAACATCGAGGGCTACGAAGGCGAGCAGATGAACAAGATGCCGCACGCCTGGAAGGCCGGCGAGCAGACCACCCTGCTGCGCAACCAGCTCGAGGCCATGGCCGACGGCGGCGTGGTCATGATCGTCGCTCCGCCGAACCCGTTCCGCTGCCCGCCGGGGCCGTATGAGCGCGCGGCGCAGATCGCCCACTACCTCAAGCACCACAAGCCGGCGTCCAAGGTCATCATCATGGACGCGAAGGACAAGTTCTCGAAGCAGGGCCTGTTCATGGAAGGCTACAACAAGCACTACGAGGGCATGATCGAGTGGCGCAGCGCCGCCAACGACGGCAAGGTCAACGCGGTCAAGGGCAACAAGCTGATCACCGAGTTCGAGGAACACGAGCCGGCGGTGGCGAACATCATTCCGGCGCAGCAGGCCGGCGCCCTGGCCGGCGCTATCGGTCTCACCAACGAGTCCGGCTGGTGCCCGGTCGATCAGCGCACCTTCGAGTCCAGCATCATCAAGGACGTGTACGTGATCGGTGACGCCTGCATCGCCGGCGCGATGCCGAAGTCCGGATATGCCGCCAACTCGCAGGGCAAGGTCGCGGCCGCCGCGATCGCCGCCAAGGTTGGCGGTTACGAGATGCCGGACCCGTCCTACGTCAACACCTGCTACTCGCTGATCACCCCGGAACACGGCATCTCCGTGGCCGGCGTGTACCGACTCGAAGACGGCAAGATCGCGGGCGTGAAGGGTGCCGGTGGCCTGTCTCCGGCCGGCGCATCCGACGCAACCCGTCAGGTCGAGGCGATGTACGCGCGCAGCTGGTAC
The DNA here is from genome assembly GCA_024234895.1 of Gammaproteobacteria bacterium. Lineage (GTDB taxonomy): Bacteria > Pseudomonadota > Gammaproteobacteria > JACKNK01 > JACKNK01 > JACKNK01. Next base: position 71,084 of record JACKNJ010000003.1, on the reverse strand, counting down.
GCCAACATCACCGCCGATCTGTTCGGCTGATAAACCGACCCTATCGTTGTATCGCAGGCATTGCCCCCGTCTTCGGACGGGGGCTTTTCTTTGCGCGCGACGAAACCCACCGCAGGAGCGGCTTCAGCCGCGAAGTGCATCCGATTTCAGCCGTTCGCGGCTGCAGCCGCTCCTCCAGTGGATTTTCCTTCCAACGTCATGACGGTGAACTAAGGTTCTATTCCTGCTCCGCTATTTCACCGCACAGAAGAACAAGCACATGCGCCTGAATTCCCTGCTCGTCTCCGCCCTGGCCACGCTCCTCACCACCTCCGCGCAAGCCGCGCCTGAGCTATACACCGTCGCGGAGGCCAGCGGCGGCAACACCGTCGCGATCGGCGGCAGCGTGGTCCCGGCCCAGGAAGTCAAACTCGCGGCGCAGTTGCCGGGCCGCATCGCGATCCTGGCCGGTCGCGAAGGCCAGCGCTTCGAACAGGGCACGGTGCTGGTCGCGCTCGACGATGCGGAATTGCAGGCCCAGCGCGCCGCCGCGCAGGCCGCGATCGACGCCGCCGACGCCGGCGCGCGTGGCGCCCAGGCGCAGTACTCGCAGGAACTCGTCAACCCGCAGAGCGAACGCGCCGGCATGATGCCGGGCATGGCGATGCCCGGGATGATGGATCAGATGTTCACCCGCCCGATGGCCAGCATGATGGGCATGGAGAACCCCGGCATGCAGCGCGGCACGCAGCTCTATCAGCAGGGCACGCAGGTACGGCAGGCGCATTCCGGCGTCGCCCAGGCGCAGGCGCAACTCGAACAGATCGACGCCAAACTGCGCGATTCGCAGGGCATCGCGCCGTTCGCCGGCACCATCATCAGCAAGCAGATCGAGATCGGCGATACCGTGCAGCCCGGTCAGCCGCTGCTGACCTTCGCGGACCTCGATCACCTCCAGATCCGCAGTGACGTGCCCTCCCGCCTGAGCCTTGCGCTGCATGCCGGCCAGAGCGTGCGTGCGCGCCTGGACGGCGGTCGCGTGGTCACCACGACGGTCGCGCAGGTGTTCCCGGTCGCCGATGCCCAGCGCCACACCGTCGTGGTCAAGTTCGACCTGCCGGAAGGCGTCGCCGCCGCGCCCGGCATGTATGCCGACGTGCTGATCCCGGACCCGGACGACAAGGGCCCCGCCCTGCCGGTGGTGCCGCGCAGCGCGCTGATCTGGCGCGGCAGCCTGCCTGGCGTCATGCGTCTCGATGCCAGCGGCACGCCGCAGCTGAAGCTGATTCGCATCAGCGATCGCGGCGACCCGGACACCGTGCAGGTCTTCGCCGGTCTCAAGGCCGGCGACCAGATCGTCGCCAACCCCGAATAGCACCAAGCGCTGTCGTGCCGCCGCAAAGACGCGAAGGCGCAAAGGCCACGCAATTCATTTCACGTCGTTCTTTGCGCCTTTGCGTCTTTGCGGCAAACCCACTCCTGCGTAATTGCCGCCTCTCGAATCAGGTCTGACCATGAGCAGCGAACACAACAATCACAACAACGCCGCTGTGCCCACCGAGCCGCAGCCGCTCGGCATCGCCGGCAACATGGCGAAGGCCTTCATCCATTCGCCGCTGGCGCCGCTGCTCTACCTGGCGCTGCTCGGCATCGGCTTCCTCGGCCTGATGATCACCCCGCGTCAGGAAGACCCGGAGATTTCCGTCCCGGTGGTCGACCTGCTGCTCGAATACCCCGGCGCCTCGGCGGAACAGGTCGCGGCGCTCGCCATCGAGCCGCTGGAACGGGTGATGAGCGAGATCCCGACGGTCAAGCACGTCTACTCCGCCAGCCGTCGCGGCGGCGGCGTGGTGACCGTGGAATTCGAGGTGGGCGAGGAAATCGGCCCGTCCCTGGTCGCGGTCAACGACAAGATCGACTCCAACCTCGACCGCCTGCCGCCCGGCGTGCGTCCGCCGCTGGTGCGCCCGAAGGGCATCGACGACGTGCCCGTGGTCACGCTGACGCTGTGGTCGAAGGAGATGGACGATGGCGCCCTGCGCGCGCTCGCGCTGGACGTGTTGCAGATCCTCGGCCAGGTCGACAACACCGGCGCCGGCTACGTGGTCGGTGGTCGCCAGGAGCGCGTGCGCATCGAGGTCGAACCGCAGCGCCTGTCCGGCTACGGCATGACCCTGGACCAGGTCGCCGGCGCGATCCGTGGTGCCAACGACGAGCGCCAGGTCGGCCATCTGGAGCGCCACGACGGCAACCTGCTGGTCTATTCCGGCAGCTATCTGCGCAACGCCCACGACATCGAACGCCTCGTGGTCGGCACCCACAACGGCGCGCCGGTCTATGTGCGCGACGTTGCCACCGTGATCGACGCCCCACAGGACCCGCAGGCCCTGGTCGGCTTCCACTCCGGGCCGGCCTATGCCGGCGACCAGGTCGACGGCGCGGCGGCGGTCACCATCGCCATGGCCAAGACCCAGGGCAGCAACGGCGTCACCGTGGTCGATGCGATCCTCGCGCAGGTCGAATCCCTGAAGGGGCGGTTGATCCCCGCCGACGTGCACATCGAGGTCACTCGCAACTACGGCGCGACCGCGCAGGAGAAGGTCAACGGCCTGATCATGAAGCTGCTGATCGTCACCATCGCGGTCAGCATCCTGGTGTTCTTCGCGCTCGGCATGCGTCCGGCGCTCGTCGTCGGCCTGGTCATCCCGGTGGTCATCCTGATCACCATCTTCGCGGCCTATGCGCAGGGTTACTCGATCAACCGCGTCTCGCTGTTCGCGCTGATCTTCTCCATCGGCATCCTGGTCGACGACGCCATCGTGGTCGTCGAAAACATGTACCGCCGCTGGCTGATGAAGGGCGATACCGACACCGAGACCGCGCTCGACTCCGTCCGCGAGGTCGGCAACCCGACCATCGTCGCCACCTTCACGGTCATCGCCGCGCTGCTGCCGATGGGCTTCGTGACCGGCATGATGGGCCCGTACATGCAGCCGATTCCGGCGCTGGCCTCGGTCGCGATGTTCGCCTCGGTGGTCGCCGCCTTCGTGTTCACGCCGTGGCTGGCCATGCGCCTGCGCCCCAGCCTGGCGACGCTGAAGGCCGCCGGCGAGAAGGAGCACAAGTCGGAGGAACGCATCGGTCGCCTGTTCGATCGCGTCCTGATCCCGCTGATCGAGAAGAAGTCGCTGGGCTGGATGTTCCTGCTCGGCATCGTCGGCGCGTTCGCGCTCAGCGTCGTGCTGTTCCCGACCAAGGCGGTGCCGGTAAAGATGCTGCCGTTCGACAACAAGGCCGAATTCGCGGTGATCATCGACCTGCCGGAAGGCTCGACGCTGATCGACACCGCCAGCCTGACCGAACGCCTCGCCAACGAATTGAAGGGCTTCCCGGAAGTCGTCTCGATGCAGACCTACGTCGGCACCGCGCGCCCGTTCGACTTCAACGGCATGGTGCGCCACTACTACCTGCGCATGGAGCCGTGGCAGGCCGCGATCCAGATCCAGCTCACCCACAAGAATGACCGCAAGCGCAGCAGCCACCAGATCGCCGAGGCGGTGCGCGGCAAGCTGACCCCGATCGCCCGCGCGGCCGGCGCCCGCATCACCGTCGCCGAAGCCCCGCCAGGACCGCCGGTGTTGCAGGCCGTGGTCGCCGAAATCTACGGCGAGGACGCCACCGAACGCCGCCAGGTTGCCCGCGACATCACCGCGCTGTTCGAGCAGGTCGAGCGTGAAGGCATGCTCGGCGATGTCGACAACTACCTGTCGGAGTCCTACCGCCTGGTGCGCTTCGAGGTCGATGCCGAGAAGGCCGTGCGCCTGGGGATTTCGGTCGAGACCATCAACCGCAATCTCGGCCTGGCGATGGGCGACGCGACCCTGGGCGACGTCAAGCACGGTACCCGCAAGGAACCGACGCTGATCTCGATGCAGATCCCGCTCGCCGATCGCGCCGATCCCAGCCGCCTGCTCGACCTGCCTATTCCCTCCGGCGCGGGCACCGTACCGCTGGGCGAACTCGGTCGTTTCGTCGAAGAGGAGCAAGACCCGCTGATCCTGCACAAGGACCTGCGCGCGGTGGAATACGTGGTCGGCGACGCCATCGGCCGCCTCGGCGCGCCCATCTACCCGATGGGCCGTCTCGACGATCTGATCGCCGAGTACCAGACCCCGAAGGGCGTGACCCTGGAACCGCACTACACCGGTCGCCCGGACGACGTGCTCGACGTCGGTCTCGCCTGGGCCGGCGAATGGACGATCACCTACGAGACCTTCCGCGACCTCGGCATCGCCTTCGGCGCCGCGCTGATCCTGATCTACATGCTCGTGGTCGGGCAGTTCGGCAACTTCGTGCTGCCGGCGATCATCATGGCGCCAATCCCGCTGACCCTGATCGGCATCATCCCGGGCCACTGGATCATGGGCGCGGAGTTCACCGCGACCTCGATGATCGGTTTCATCGCGCTCGCCGGCATCATCGTGCGCAACTCGATCCTGCTGGTCGACTTCGCGATCGAACAGGTCCGCAACGGCATGAGCGTCCAGGACGCGGTCATCGGCTCCTGCCGCGCCCGCACCCGCCCGATCGTGATCACCGCCCTGGCCCTGATCATCGACTCGATCTTCATCCTCAACGACCCGATCTTCCAGGGCATGGCCGTGTCCCTGCTGTTCGGCGTGCTGGTCTCGACCCTGCTGACCCTGGTTGTCATCCCGCTCGGCACCCTCAGCGCCGCGAAGTCTGTATTGGCTACCGCCGGCGTCGAACCCAAGGACGCGCCCTGACCCGTAGGAGCGGCTTCAGCCGCGATCGGCTCCGATCGAAGGCGCTTCGCGGCTGAAGCCGCTCCTACAAGGCATCACCACGTCCGTGCTAACGGTTCCACCCCCGAGAACCGCAAGAACAGTCCGCAAATAAACACGAATAAACGCAAATAGGGTTGTGGTTCGTTTCGGTGATACCGATACGTTCCCCAACCCCACCCTTATCGCACGCAGCCCCGCGTCTGGTTAGGGTCGAAAAAGCCGCCTCCGGGCGGCTTTTTCATTTTCCCGGTTCCCGCGCCACCCAAATCAGGTTCTGGGTGCCCTTGCTGCCGAAGGCATACACCCGGTGTTCCTCGACCTTCATGCCGGTGGCGGCGAGGCGGGCCTTGAAGCGCTCGTCGGGGTCAGAGGACCAGTAGGCGAGCACGCCGCCGGGACGTAATGCCTTACGGGCGGCGGCGATGCCGGCGTCGGTGTAGAGCCGGGTGTTGCCGCCAGAGGTGAAGTCTTCCGGGCCGTTGTCGACATCCAAGGCGATCACGTCGTAGGCGGCGCCAGCGGCGCCCATCAAGGTCGCGACATCGGCGATTTCGACGCGCACACGGGGGTCGTCGAGCGGGCGCCCGCTGGCGTCGCCCAGCGGGCCGCGATTCCACTCGACTACCTCGGGGATCAGCTCCGCGACGACCACCTCGGCGGACTCACCGACCTCGGCCAGCACGGCGGCCAGCGTGAAGCCCATGCCCAGGCCGCCGATCAGCACGCGCGCGGCGTGCGGGTCGGCCAGGCGGCGACAGGGGAGATAGCCCAGCGCGTCTTCGGAACCGTGGCGGCGGGTGCTCATCAGCTCCAGGCCGCCGCTCAGGTTGATGTGGAAGTCGTCCTTGCTGCGATACAGCGTCAGGGACTTGTCGGAACCGGGGATCGCGGCGGTGCCAAGCGGGGTCAGTTTGCGCATCGGGCAGGAATCGAAGATGGGGGCGAGGGGCGACCATGCCCGCCGTGAATCGCCGGGGCAATCTGCCGTAGCGCAATCCGCCCCCTGTAGGAGCGGCTTCAACCGCGATCGGCGGTCGGGCGATCTCCGGCGCCGATCGCGGCTGAAGCCGCTCCTACAAACCCACCAGCGCCTGCGCGAGACCGAGCAGCGCGCACACGCCGATGACTTTCATGATGTCGACCTTGTAGCGCCATAGGGCGACGAAGGCGCCGATCGCGACCACCACGGGAACCCAAGCGAACGGGCCGGCGAAGGGCGCGGCATCGGTGGCCTGCGGCCAGAAGGTGTGCCAGGCGAAGAACGCCGCGAGGTTGACGATCACGCCGACCACGGCGGCGGTGATCGCGGTCAACGGCGCGGTGAATTTCAGGTCGCCGCGCGTCGATTCGACCAGCGGCCCACCGGCGAGGATGAACAGGAAACTCGGCAGGAAGGTGAAGAAGGTCGCGACCGCCGCACCCGCGATGCCTGCCGCGATCGGATCGGCGAAGACCTGCTTGGCGACCCCGCCCAGATAACCGACCCAGGTCACCACCATGATCAGCGGCCCCGGCGTGGTCTCGCCGAGCGCCAAGCCATCCATCATCTGCGTGCCGGTCAGCCAGCCATGCTGTTCGACCGCGCCCTGGTAGACGTAGGGCAGCACCGCATAAGCCCCGCCGATGGTCAGGAAGGCGGCGCGGGTGAAGAAGTCGCCCATCGCGAACAGCGCGGCGTCGCCGTGGATCGCCCACATGCTCAGCGCCCAGATCGCCACGAACGCGCCGATCTTGGCGGCAAGTCGCTTAGGCGAGAAACGCGCATGGTCCGGCGTCGGGGTGTCGTCATCGATCACCGCCGGCCCGTGGGCCGTGGCCGAGGCGCCGTGTCCACCGCCACCCCGGAACATCGCCGGGGCGATCCGCCCGCCGAGCACGCCGAGCAGCGCGGCGGCGAGCACGATCCACGGGAAGCCGATCTTGAGGAAGAAGATGCCCACGAAGGCCAGCGCCGCGATCGTCATCAACACGCCGTTCTTCAAGGTCTTCGAACCGATCCGCCAGGCCGCGAACAGCACCACCGCAACCACCGCCGGCTTGATGCCCGCGAAGATGCCGGCCACCAGCGGCACGTCGCCCCAGGTCAGGTAGACCGCCGCCAGAGATGACAGCAACACGAAGGCCGGCAGGAAGAACAGCACCCCGGCGACCACCGCGCCGGCCACGCCGTGCATCAGCCAGGCGATGTAGATGGCGAGCTGGATGGCCTCCGGACCGGGCAGCAACATGCAGTAGTTGAGCGCGTGCAGGAAGCGATGCTCGGAGATCCAGCGGCGTTTCTCGACCAGCTCCTGATGCATCATCGCGATCTGCCCGGCGGGCCCGCCGAAGGAGATGAAGCCGAGCTTCAGCCAGTACGGAAAGGCCTCGGCCAGGCTGGGCATGGCGGGACGCGGAGAGGTGGACTCGGCCATCGGATGCTCCGAAAGAATGGCGGGGGGCGCAGCATGCGGCATACGCGCCGCGCACGGGAGCCCGACGCCCGTCGAACATCCCGCGACGAATCGCGAATCCCATTGCACCGCGACGGTGCAACGCAACGAACGCAACACAAGGCAAGGTATAAAACAGCGTAATTTCAACAACTTGTCATTGGCACAACCGTTGCTCAAGGGCCTCCCTCCAACAACGACATAAGACGGGCCCCAGACCCGCGGAGACCGAGACCCATGATTCACAAACTGCTGACGCCCGCCCTGGGCGCCCTCCTCGCCGTCATGATCGGCGGGGCCCACGCCGGCAACGCCGCATCAATGCCGGAACAGATGATGGATGCGATGAAGGGCATGGTCGCCCACGGAATGAAGCCTGTGTTCGAGATGCCGGCGCACATGCAGTCCACCACGGACAAGGAATTCAAGTACGCCCCGTCCTACATGACCGTGACCGGCGACCGCGAGCTCACCGAGGCGGATTTCGAGGACCCGGCGATGTGCGCCGGCTGCCACCCGAAGCAATACCAGGGCTGGCAGGGTTCGATGCACTCCAACGCCTTCGTCGACCCGATCTTCCAGAAGCTCTGGTCGAAGGCCGAGAAGGCCACCGATGGCGCCCTGATGAACCACTGCGGCGCTTGCCACAGCCCGATCGGCGTGCTCACCGGCTCGATCGTGCATGACAAGGATAACGACAAGTTCACGGCCGGCCCGATCGCCTCCAAGGGCGTGAGCTGCGATGTCTGCCACACGATCACCAAGACCAATTTCCTCGACACAGCGACCATGGAACACGGCAACGCCAGCTTCGAGATCGATCCGCAGGGCCCCGGCGGGGCCAAGCGCGGTCCGCTCGAGGACGCCAAGTCGCCGTATCACAAGACCGAATACTCCGAGTTGCACACCAAGGCCGACTTCTGCGGCAACTGTCACCAGATCTTCCACCCCGAGAACGGCTTCCCGATCGAGCGCACCTACGACGAGTGGAAGTACTCACCCTATGCCCGCGCCGGCATCGTCTGCCAGGACTGCCACATGAACCCGGTCGAGACCGCCGTGCGCGTGGCCAAGGAGATGAAGCGCCCGCAGGACCTGGAAGGCGAGAACCTGAAGGGCTACGCCGGCCTCGGTGCGGCCCAGCAGCGTGACGTGGTGCACGACCACAGCTTCGTCGGCGGCAACGCGGTGGTCACCGAACTGCTCGGCGGCGGCAATTCCGCGCACGCGGCGGCGGCCCGCCAGCGTCTGCAGAACGCGGCCGAAGTCGGCGTGAGCTTCGAGAAGCGCGGCGACGGCCTCACCGACCTGCGCGTCGAGGTCACCAACACCTCCGCCGGCCACAACCTGCCGACCTCGCTGACCGACGTCCGCGAGATCTGGGTCGAGGTCACCATCACCGACGACAAGGGCGCGGTGCTGTTCGAGAGCGGCAAGCTCGACAGCCACGGCGAGCTCGATCACGACAACGTGACCATCTTCAACTCGGTGGCGCGCAACGGTCGCGGTGACGTTACCCACTATCCGTGGGAAGTGACCCGCTTCAGCCGCAACACCACCATCCCGCCGAAGGGCAACGCGGTGTCGCGCTACACCTTCAAGGCCCCCGAAGGCGCCACCCAGGTGACCGCGGACGTGAAGCTGAACTACCGCTCCTACGGCCAGCATCTGGCTGACGTGCTGCTCGGTGCCGGCACCATCACGATCCCGGTGATCGAGATGGAGCACGAGACCGCCTCGCTCAGCCTGTAAGCGAGCCTGAACCGGCCCGGCGATCCGGATGATCGCCGGGTTGGTCCTCACCCCCCCCACGTAGGGCGCAACCCGAAGGGTTTGCGCCGTCAGACACCCGATCCCCCACGGCGCAAGCCCTTCGGGTTGCGCCCTACGCCTGGCTTCGACTCCGCTCAGCCAGCGCCACCAGCCGACCCGCTGGCTGAGCGGAGTCGAAGCCAGCCACCGCATTCGAGACACCGCCCATGCGCCTCCTCTTGCTTGCGCTCGTCGCCCTCACCTCTCCTCTCGCATCCGCTTGGGACGCGCTTCCCGAAACCGCTCCCTACCCCGCCGACAACCCGCCGAGCGCCGCCAAGATCGAGCTCGGCAAGCAGCTGTTCTTCGACCCGCGTTTCTCGGCGACCGGCACCATCTCCTGCAACTCCTGCCACAACCTGATGGCCGGCGGCGACGACTCACGCCAGACCTCGATGGGCGTGCACGGCCTGACCGGCCCCCGCAACGCGCCGACGGTCTGGAACGCCGCCTTCCACTCGGTGCAGTTCTGGGACGGGCGCGCGAAGACACTGGAAGACCAGGCCAAGGGGCCGGTGGTCGCGCACGTCGAGATGGGCATGACCGACCTGGATGCCGCGATCGCGCGCGTCCGTGACATCCCCGGCTACGTCGAACAATTCGCGGCCGTGTTCGGCGGCGCGCAGCCGGTCACGGTCGACAACGCCGCCAAGGCCGTGGCCGCCTTCGAACGCACCCTGATCACTCCCAACAGCCCCTACGACCGCTACGTGAACGGCGACACCACGGCGCTTACCGAGCAACAACTGCGCGGCATGCAGGCCTTCGCGGACCTGGGCTGCGTGGCCTGCCATCGCGGCCCGGCCTTCAATGGCCCGGAGATGCCCGGCGGCGTCGGCTTCTTCATCAGCTTCCCGTTCCACGACAGCCCCTACGTCGAGGAATACGGCCTGCGTGACGAACCCGGTCGCTACGCGGTCACCGGCAACGAGGCCGACCGCCACAAATACCGCGTGCCTACCTTGCGCAACATCGCGCTCACCGCGCCCTACTTCCACAACGGGCGCGTCAAAACCCTGGAAGAAGCGGTGCGTGTCATGGCCCCGTCCCAGTTACACAAGCGCCTCAGCGACGCGCAGGTGGCCGATGTAGTGGCCTTCCTGAACGCGCTTACCGGCCCGTTCCCCGAACTCACCCTGCCGCGCCTGCCGCCCACCCCGGGCCGCAGCGTGGCCGACCCGGAGCCTCACCCGACCCCATGAACCGCCTGATCCCCACCCTCTGCGTCAGCGGCCTGCTGATCGCCGCCGGCGCCCACGCCGCCAACACCGCCGACGACATCTACGACCTCGCCAACCTGCGCGTGAAGATCACCCCGACACTGCCCTACGTGGATGTCCGCCACCACGGCGAACCGGTGACGCTGATGCGCATGCAGGACCCGGGTCACACCGTCGCGCCGCGCTTCGCGCCGACCGGGCGCGACTGCCCGCCGTTCTGCGTGCAGCCGATGAAAGTCGACCCCGATGTCGAGACCATCGGTGAACTGGAACTGATCGACTATCTGCAACGCGCCAATGCCGGCGCGGACGTGCTGGTCATCGACTCGCGCACCCCCGACTGGACCGTCGACGGCACCATCCCCGGCAGCACCAACATCCCCTGGACCCGGCTCCATCCGGGCGAGGCCAGCGAGGCGGAGATCGCCGAGATCCTCAAGTTCGAATTCGGCGCGATCCGCCAGGTCGAACTCTGGGACTTCAGCAACGCCAAGACCCTGGTGTTCTTCTGCAACGGCGCGTGGTGCGGGCAGTCGCCGACCAACATCCGCACCCTGCTGACGCTCGGCTACCCGCCGGAGAAGCTGAAGTGGTATCGCGGCGGCATGCAGAGCTGGGAGCAGCTCGGGTTCACTACCGTCGACCCGTGAACCCGCCGCACGCCGCTGTATCGGTAGGAGCGGCTTCAGCCGCGATCGGCGTCAGGGGCAGAGCGACCGCCGATCGCGGCTGAAGCCGCTCCTACGGGGCGCAGATCAGCCTGTGCCGGACCTTTTCACCGGTTGCAAATAACAGCCCCCGGCACTCCCATCGCAATGCCATAGCACACGTATATACATATATTTCAACAAGTTAAATGCTGGCACACCAGTTGCTCTCCGGAAATTGGCGACTCGTCGCACAAACAGAACCCCGCCAACGGGGTCGTCCACCGAAGGAGAGCAACACCATGAATCCCACACTTCTGGCCGGCCTGTTCGGCATCCTGCTCAGTGGTCTGACCACCACCCTGCCGGCGTTTGATTCCTCCCCGGTCGGCGGCGACCAGATGCACCGCGCGGAAGCGGCCATCTCCGTCAACATGAGCACGACCGGCTCATCCGCTCACGGCGCCGCCGTGAACCACGGCGCCAAACCCGACTTCGAGATGCCCGCGCACATGCAGGCGGTCGACGACTCCGCGTTCAAGTTCAAGCCCGCCTACATCACCGTCACCGGCGACCGCGAACTGACCGAGGCCGACTTCGAAGACCCGTCGGTCTGCGCCGGCTGCCACCCCAAGCAGTACGAAGGCTGGAAGGGCTCGATGCACTCCAACTCCTTCAAGGACCCGATCTTCCAGAAGCTCTGGTCGATGGCGGAAAAGGCCACCGACGGCGGCCTGATGAACCACTGCGGCGGCTGTCATACCCCGATCGGCGTGCTCACCAAGAGCATCAAGCACGATCCGGACACCGACACCTTCACCGCCGGCCCGATCGCCGAACAGGGCGTCAGTTGTGACGTCTGCCACTCGATCAAGAAGACCAACTACCTGGAAACCGCGACCCAGGAACACGGCAACGCCTCCTGGGAAATCGACCCGCAGGGCCCGGCCGGCACCAAGCGCGGCCCGCTCAAGGACGCCGTCTCGCCGTATCACAAGACCGAATACTCCGAGCTGCACACCAAGGCCGACTTCTGCGGCAACTGCCACAACATCTTCCATCCGGGTAACGGCTTCCCGATCGAGCGCACCTACGACGAATGGAAATACTCGCCCTACGCCCGCGCCGGCATCGTCTGCCAGGACTGCCACATGAACCCGGTCGAGGTCGCCGTGCGCGTCGCCGAGGAGATGAAGCCGCCGGAAGAGATCGACGGCCTGCAACTCGGCGGCTTCGCCGGCATGGGTGCCAGCAAGCAGCGCGAGGTCGTGCACTCACACCAGTTCGTCGGCGGCAACACCGTGGTCACCGCGCTGCTCGGCGGTTCCGACGACAGCCACGCGGCGGCTGCCAGGGAACGCCTGCAAAACGCCGCCCGCGTCGACCTGCAAATGCTGCCGCGCGCCGACGGCCTGATCGATCTGCGCGTGAAGGTCACCAACACCTCGGCCGGCCACAACCTGCCGACCTCACTGACCGACGTCCGCCAGATCTGGATCGAGGTACGGGTGAAGGACGACGCCGGCAACGAGTTCTACCGCAACGGCACGCTCGATTCGCACGGCGAACTGGACGAGGAAGACACCACCCTGTTCAACGCGGTCGCCCGCAACGAAGCCGGCGAGGTCACCCACTTCCCGTGGGAGGTCAGCCGCTTCAGCCGCGACACCTCGATCCCGCCGAAGGGTGACGCCTCCGCGCGCTACACCTTCAAGGCCCCGGCCGGCAGCAAGGCGGTGACCGCCGAGGTACGTCTGAATTACCGCTCCTACAGCCAGCACCTCGCCGACGTCGTGCTTGGCGAAGGCGTGGTCAAGATTCCGGTGATCGAGATGGAGCTCGAAACCGCAACGCTGGACCTGTAGCGATCTCACTGTGGGAGCGGCGTCCCGCCGCGATGCGCACGGACCGTAACGCGTCGCGATGACCGCCTCACCCGTAGGAGCGGCTTTAGCCGCGATCGGCGATCACGCCACCCCCAATGCCGATCGCGGCTGAAGCCGCTCCTACTGCCAACACCTCACCGACGTGGGGCTCCGCGAAGGCGTCGTCAGTATCCCGGTGATCGAGACGCGGCACGAGACCGCGACGCTGAACCTATAGCGACTTCACTGCGGCACGGTTTCGCTACGGCGCCTTCTGCAGGCGGATGATCTCTTCGAGCAGGGCGGCATCGTCCCAGTCGCGGCCACCGATGGCCTGGAAGGCGATGCGGCCCTGCTTGTCGATGATGTAGGTGGTCGGCAGACCTTTGACCGGGTAGCTCTGCACGACCTTCGAATCCATGTCGAACAGCAGCGGGAACTCGACCGGGTAGTCGGCGGTGAACTGGAACACGGTCTCCTCGTCCTCGCCGACGTCGACCGCGAGCATCTCGACGCCGTGATCGCGCAGTTCCTCGTAGGCGCGCTGCATGGACGGCATCTCGCGCCGGCACGGCGGGCACCAGGTCGCCCAGAAATTCAGCACCACCACCCGGCCCCGGTAATCGGCCAGGACATGCACATCGCCCTCCAGATCCTTGAGTTCGAAGGCCGCGGCAGGCGGCAGACCGGCAACCGGCGTCAGCGCCGGCTCCAGCTCTTCCTGCGCGTAGGCTGAGGTCAGCGTGAACAGGCAGGTCAACAGGGCAACGCGGAACAGGGATTTCATCAACGGGGGTCTCATTGGTTCGGGACGGAGTTTGCCGCTGCCTGGGCGCAGCGGACATTATCGACGACGAGTTCATGCGGCTTGCCATCCGCAACCCAGCGGATGTGGACATCCAGTTCCGAGCCCGGCGGCACCGGCCAGGTGGTCATGCCCATGTTCCAGTCGCCGGGTGCGAATTCCTGCTGGTTCGGAAACAGCGCCCAGCGAAAGGCGATGCGCGGTCCGTTGCCGACGCCGGCCTCGGTCCATTCCTGCTGCCAGTCGCTCATCAGCCGGGGCTGGACGGTGGCGTCGCCGGGCCGGTCATCGACACGTGCCGACCAGTTGGCGATGTCCAGCACGATCGGCGTGCCGCCGTCGTTGTAGATGATGGTCTGCAGGACGCAGTGCCCGGCGATGCGATCCACCTGCGCGGCATTGAAGCCGCGTCCGATGAAGAACGCGCGGGTCTGATCGGGCAGACGCTGCACCAGCCGCACGCGGACATCGTCGCCGGCGGCATCCCAGCGCGGCAGGCCGGTGCGGTCATCGATGCCTTCCTCGCTGGCGCCGGCGCACAGCGGCACCAGCAACAGGGCAGTAACGATGTCACGGATCTTGTTCATCGGGGCTCAACGTTGGCGGGTGGTGACCTGGTAGCTTAGTACGCGACTCCCGCCTGCCGGCACCTTGAGCCGCCAGCTCGCGCTCTCCGCGTCCGGTTGCTCGTGGCGTTCGTTCTCGTCGCTGATCTCCCAGTTCATGCCGAAACGTTCGACCACGAGGACGTCGATCTCGCTGGCGCCGGCGTTGGCGATCTCGACCTCCCAGTCGGAGACGGTCTCGCGATTGTTCAGGCGTCGGAACTGCGTCTGCGTGCGCCGCGCGGTGACGTCGAAGGCACGGCCGATGTCGAGTCGCAGTTCCCGCCCGACCGGCACGTTGTCGGCGTTGTCCTCGCCGAGCAGACGCAATACGCCCTTGTCGTCGTGGCCGTATACGCGCCAGGTACCAGCGGGCAACGGGTCCGCGTCGTCATTGCTGATGCGCAGGCGGATCGCGGCCGGCAGCGGGTCCTGCGGCGAGATGGCTTGATACAGCCCGTTGTTGTGGCCGAAATCGAAGCGGTAGTCGCGCCGTACCGGCACCCGTTCACGCGCCAGCAGCAACAGATCACGCCGCTCGCGCGCCGGCAGTGTGACCGGCATCGGCAGGGTGTAGAGGTGATAGTCACCGAACGCCTCCCGCGCCGGTTCCGGCGGTGCGCCGGCGAAATCCGCCACCGCCGCCGCGCGCATCAGCATTTCCGGGCGTGGCGCGGGCAGCGGCGCGCGCGCCACGCGATTCAGCGAGCCGGCCACCAGTTCCACGGTCGCGGCGCGCCAATCGATGGCGGTGTCGTTGTGCACGGCGACGCGCCCCTCGATGTCGCCGGTCTGCGCGTTGCCGCGCGCGGCATCCACGACCAGGCGGTAATGCGCCCGCCAGCCCACGCCGCCGGTCAGATAACTCAGTTCCGCCTCCTGCGGATCAACGACGCCAAGCTGCGCGCGCAGCATCGGTTTCGCATCCATGCCGCTCGGCAGCGATGCGAACCGGAAGCGCCAGGCCGGATCGTCCATCGGCACGCTCTCCACGCGGTCGTTGTCGGCGATCAGCACACGATTGCCCTCGATCGCGACCAGCCGCGGGGTGAGTTGCAGTTCCTCACCGTTGCCGGGGTTCGTGTGGATCACGGTGATGCGCTCGCCGAGATGCCTCTCCAGCAGCGCCACCAGGCTGGGCGGGTCATTGCGGAAGGCCTGCTGGATCACGCTGCCGACCGTCGGCGCGAGATGCAGGCTATCGATGTCGGCCAGCTCGCTGACCCCGCGGATGTCCACCCAACCCTCACCGTCCGGCTGGATCGCCCGACGTTCCTGAACGAAGGCGAGATCGTGCTGATAAATGCTCAGGCGCGGCGACGTGGCGGCGGCGTTGGCGGCGGCGCAGGCAACGACGCCCAGCGCGGCGATAAACAGTTTGATAACGGTGTTCATGACGTCTCCCGGTTCCGTGAACGCCTCGAATCTGCGTGCTACATTAGCCACCATTGCACGCTCGTGAAACCGCGTCCAACAGCGGCCACGCGCGTCTCCACCGGCGAACCTCGCCGCGACCCTCAGATCGATCCACCCCAGGGGAACAACCAATGACCCGCTCGCTGAACAACCGCCTGTCCCTCCTCTCCGCCAGCGCCTTGCTGCTGCTCGCCACCGCCCCGGCACAGGCCGTCGACGGCCTCGCCTTCGTGTACGGCGACGGTGACGGCGACGACGACGTCGAGATGTTCCGCGTCGCCGCGCAATGGGACTGGGATCAGCGCTGGTTCGACAACGGCGGCTGGTACCTGACCGGCTACTGGGAACTCGACGCCGGCTACTGGGATGGCAACGGCGGTCTCAACGACAGCCTGTCCGACATCGGCTTCACCCCGGTGTTCCGCTTCCAGAGCAATGCCAGCAACGGCTTCCAGCCCTACGTCGAAGGCGGTATCGGCGTCCACCTGCTGACCGACTCCAAGATCAACAACAAGGACATGTCCACCGAATTCCAGTTCGGCGACCACATCGGCGCCGGCTTCCGCTTCGGCGAGAAGCTGGAATGGGATCTCGGCTACCGCTACCAGCATTTCTCCAACGCCGGCATCGACAAGCCGAATCCGGGCATCAACTTCCACCAGATCCGACTCGGCTACCACTTCAACTGAGCGACACGCCGCGTCCGAATCCAGGCCCGACCCCGGTCGGGCCTTTTTTTGTGTCGGGAATCCCGTGCAAGGGTTTGACACTCAGCACGTCCATCGGCAAGATGCGCGGTCTTTTCCGCCCGGCCCCTGTTTGGACCGGTCGAACGACAACGTGATTCAACCGGATATTTCAGGAGACACCCCTTGGCCAACTCCGCCCAAGCCCGCAAGCGCGCCCGTCAGAACGAAAAGCACCGTCAGCACAACGCGTCGCGTCGTTCCATGATGCGCACCGCCATGAAGAAGGTCCTCAAGGCCGCCGCCGCCGGCGACAAGGACACCGCCACCGCCGCCTTCGGCAACGCCGCCAGCCTGCTGGATCGCGCCGCCAAGAAGGGCCTGATCCACAAGAACGCCGCCGCGCGTCAGAAGTCCCGCCTGAACCGTCACGTTCACGCGATGGCCTGATCGCCCTCCCATCCCAAGATGGGGAGCGCACGTTGCTCGTTCGGAAAAGCCGGTCTCCTGACCGGCTTTTCTTTTGTCGCCACCAGCAGCACCGTCGCCCGGCGTCGGTTGACCCTTCATGGGGCCGCTGGTATAAGAGCCGGCTAATTTGCTGATGCCTCTCTTCCCCGGATCGCACCATTCCGCGACGTCTATTCGCCAGGAGTTTCTTGCCGTCATGAACAAAGTCATTCTGACCGCCGCCACCAGCGCCCTGCTCGCCATCAGCATCGCCAACCCGGCCTTCGCCGCCGGTGACGCCGCCAAGGGCAAAGAGAAGTCCGCAGTCTGCGCCGGCTGCCATGGCGCCGACGGCAACAGCGCCGCGCCGAACTTCCCGAAGCTCGCCGGCCAGTACGAAGGCTACGTGACCAAGCAGTTGACCGAATTCCGTGACGGCGCCCGCAAGGACCCGCTGATGTCCGGTCAGGCCGCCGGCCTCTCCGACGAAGACATCGCCAACCTCGCCGCCTACTACGCCAGCCAGAACATCAAGACCGGCGCGGCCGATCCGGACATGGTCAGCCTGGGTGAGCGTCTGTACCGCGGCGGCAACGTCGACAAGAACATCCCGGCCTGCATGGGCTGCCATGGACCGACTGGTGCCGGCAACCCGGCCGCCGGTTATCCGTCCATCGCCGGCCAGCACGCGGACTACACCGCCAAGCAGCTGGAAGACTTCCGCAGCGAGACCCGCAGCAACGACTACAACGGCATGATGCGCGACATCGCCCGCACCCTGTCCAGCCACGAGATGAAGGCCGTCGCCTCGTACGTCTCCGGCCTGCACTGATCGCGGCGGCTCAACCGCCAGGCTGTTCCGACACCCGGCCTCGTCCGGGTGTTTTTTTGTCCGCAAGATCCGCAGCCCGACCGCCAATTCCTGACTTTTCTCAATTGTCAGGGTGACACATATGTCAGATTCGCAGACAAGCAGCCCTTCAATACGTTTCCGTAATGTCCTGCTTTCGCGCACTGACCCGGCGAATGCGTGTTAACGCGCCCCAACCTGGTGCAAATGGGGCAAATACCCCGGTTAAGGCGCGTTTCTTGCGTTGTTAATCACAAAAATCAGCGTTGACGTTTTATCCGGGCCTAGATGCCCAATCCCACGCGGAGTCACCCGGGGATAGCTCGTCGGCATAACGAATCCGTAGCCGGCAGAAGTACCCAATGAACGACTCATTTCTCCGTAACGCGGAGACCCGCGCCCAGAATCTGCTCGCGAGCATCCCGCCCGGCGCCGTGCTGCCCGGGTCATCGCCAGCCCACGCCGCCGTCATCGACGCCACCCCACGGCACCTGAATGACCGGCTTCGTAGTGAACAATCCGTTTCCCCGCAGTGGCTTCCGCACCACCTCGGCGGCAACCACTTCAATTTCAGCGACGCAGGCATCGTCTCCACGTCCGCCTGACCGCATCCACTTCCTTTCAACACAACCCCGCGAGCGACCGTCATGATCAAACCCAGCATCCTTCGCAATGCGACCGTGGCCACCCTGCTCCTGCTGGCCGGGAACGCCCACAGTGCCTACATCGATCAGGGCACCTACATCCAGGACACCGTTGGTGGCGTCGACTGGCTTAAGCTGACTGAAACCACCGGCATCTCCTACGACGACCGCAACACCATCAGCTATCTATCCCAGGGCTGGCGGCATGCGACCAAGGCGGAAGTCGGCTCCCTGTTCGCGGACTTCATCCCCAACACCGCCGAGTGGGACATCAACTACAACGCCAACATCGCCAACGAAGCCGGCACCTTCGTGAACCTGTTCGGCACCACTTACACCAACCCGGGCACCTGGTACGAATACGTCTGGGGGTTCACCAGCGACGTCAACGCCGGGAACGGCGAGATGTGGGCCCCCTGGGTCGGCTGGGACAACCTGAGCAACAGCTACGGCATGGTCGGTTTCGACAGCATCGACCCGGATTACGCCTCGTCCTTCTCCGAACCTTCGATGGGCCACTGGCTGGTGCGCGCCAGCGCCGCCGAAGCCAGCGTTCCGGTACCGCCCGCCCTCGCTTTGCTCCTCGGCGGTCTCGCCCTGATGCGCCACCGCAAAACGGTCGGGAACGCCCATCAAAATGCGTAAAGCCCTGACGCGCGCACTGCTCGGCATCAGCCTGCTCGGTTTCTCCACGGGCAGCGTCCATGCCGCCGCGATCACCTACAACGTCAGCGAGATCGGCTCCTCGACCGAAATCCTCGGCGGCAACACCGGCCTGATCGCGGCCTACAACTTCAAAAGCAGTTTCGTCACCAGCGATCTGACCCTGAACCTCGCCGACGACGCGGTCGTGTTCAACTCGATCTACCCCGGCGGCAGCAACGGCGGCTTCAGCACCGCCAATCTCGGCGGCGGCGCGGACGTCAACACGTTCATGAACTCGTCGCAGTTCGGCGGCTTCTCGATCAACCTCACCGGCCTCACCGCCGGCGACGAATACCGCCTGCAGATCCTCGGCTTCGCCGGCAACTTCGTGCACTACACCAACGTGAACGTGGATGGCCAGACCTTCACCAACTGGGCCGTCGATTCCTCGTCGAGCCTGACCACCGCCGACATGCTCACCGCCACCTGGACCCAGGACGCCGGCGAGAGCTCGGTGCTGGTCCAGTTCAGCAACAACCCGCAGATCAGCGGTCTGGTGCTGCACTCGGTGACCGCCGAGAACGCCACCACCAACGTCCCCCTACCCGCGCCCTTGGCTCTGACCCTGCTCGGTCTTGCCGGGTTGCGGCTGCGCGCGCGGAGCAACGCCTGATGTTCAAGACCCTCGGCGCAGCCCTCGTCCTCGCCCTGTCATGGGTGAGCATCGCGTCGGCGGGCCCGCTGGCGGCCGGCAACTGGAACCAGATTGCCCGCATCGCCGATGACGCCGGCGGCATGTTCGATGGCAACGGCAATCTGCTGTCCACCTACAGCTACGGCACCAAGACCGCCAACGCCCTGACCCAGAACAGCGACTTCCAGATCGCCTTCGACGTCTACGACACGATGGAGATCCTGTTCATCACCGGCAACGAAGAGGTCTGGGGCAAGACCAGTTACGCGGATCTCCGCGCGGTGATCGACGCCTTCGCCGGCAACCTGGCGACCACCAACATCCAGTTCGATGCGCGCGTCAACGGCGTCGAACAGACCACGCAGGGCAACGTGCTTTCCCGCTCCGGTTTCGCGGAGGACCCCTGGATCAGCCTGCTCGGCAACCATTTCGATGGCGTGAACAACGGCAACATCCTCTGGGGCGAGAACAATTACGTGGGCAGCCATACCGCGCTGAAGGAGGCCAACGGCGGCATCAACGTGTTCGTCAGCGTCCAGACCTCGGTGCCCGCACCCGCCAGTCTCGCGTTGCTCGCCGTCGGCCTGATCGGCCTCGGACGGCATCGCCGTCTCGCCCGCGCCTGAATGAGCCAATGACCAGGAAACACACCATGACAAAACGTGCGCGCACCGCCGGACTCAGCGCGTTGCTGTCCGGCCTGCTGCTGAGTCTCAACGCCCACGCCAATGTCATCATCAACGGTGATTTCGAGGCCGACACCGTCACCGGCCCCAATGCCGGCAGCGGGTTCCAGTACGTGCAGACGCCCAACCTGACCGGCTGGACGGTCACCGACGTGAGCGGCCCCAACCGTGGCGCGGTGTTCTTCAACAGCACCTACGGCCAGGGTGTCGGCGGCGGCGTGAACTCCCTGCAAATCGAGGACTACGGCGATTCCATCAGCCAGGCCATCAACACCACGATCGGCCAGTTGTACGAACTCACTTTCGACCTCAGCGCCTATTCCTCGCCGGGCACCGCGACCCTGAGCGTGGGCATCGGCGTCGACGATTTCCTGTTCACCGGCACGTCTCCGGATTACGTGACCCACAGCCTGCTGTTCACCGCCAGTTCCACCAGCACGCTCATCAGCTTCACGCACATCGACGGCGTCGGCAGCGACCGCTACCCGCACCTCGACAACATCGCCGTGAACGCCGTGGCCTCGGTACCCGTTCCCGCCAGTGCCCTGCTGCTTCTCGCCGGCGGCCTGCCGCTGTTCCGGCGTCGCGAACTCAACCCACTCCGCGCCGAACGAACCTGAAAGGCACTCGCCATGTCCTTACCCGCCCGCCTGATCGCCGCCGGTGCAACGCTCATTTGCCTGGCCCCAGCCCAAGCGGCGGTTACGTTCTACACCGACGAAACCAGCTTCCTGTCCGCCGTTGGCAGCCAGCAGGCCACAATGGGCTACGAGGGCATCGCACCCGCTGGCGGCACCACCAGCATTTTCGGCACCCATTCCGAGGACGGTCTCAACATCAGCAACATCGCCATCATCATCGATGACGGCTTAGCGGGCGGCGTGTACAACGTGGGTAGCGGCGACAACGCCCAGACCAATCCCAACGTGGTCAGCACCGTGACCTGGGATTCCGGCCCGATGTTCGCAGCCAGCCTCGAGTACTTCACGGTCCAACCCAGCGGTGCACACGCCATCGGCAATGTCCGCCTCACGCTGGCCAGCGGGGAGTTCATCGACCTGCTCGGCCCGGCCAGCGGCGACAACTTCATCGGCTTCATTACCGATGCGGCCGTCACTTCCTTCTCGCTGCGCACCATCAGCCCGTCATCCGGTGACGGACGGCGCTGGCTGGAGACGGACAACATCTCCGTCTACGACCGGCTCGATACCGCCAGCGTGCCCGTTCCCGCGCCGCTGGCAATGGTCGGCCTGGGTCTGCTCGGCATGACCCGCCACCGACACCGCGCCCGCGCATGGACCTGGTCCTCTCACGCCCGACGATTTACGCCATGAATTTGATCGGCCTCACGTTCGGCCTTGCCGGCTTCACGGCCCGCGCCGCCATCATCGCCGGGGGCCGATCGATCGGTTTCGGCCGGCACGACTAATCGGTGGTGAATAGCTCCCTGACGGTTTCCGGGAGCCGCCCTTTGGGGTGCAACCGTCCACCGTCGCTGGAATAAAGCCCGTACCACTCTTCGGAGTCCTCGCCGTCGTGGCGATCAGCGTCGGTGGGGCCCTGACCGCTCTTCCACCACTCATCGTGGAACTCGAAAAAGGCCAGACCACAGAACTTCTCGTGACCGCGCGCGGTGCGCAGGTCTTGCCAGATCGCGCGGAACACGTCCGGCGCCCGCGCCAGATCGTGGTTGCCGAAGGCGCTCAGCCAGGGCGGGGTACCGTCCGGTGTGACGGGCAACCCCGCCTGCCCGATGAGGATCGGCCTGTCCGCGCCCGCTGCCAATTCCTCCAGATAGCCCTGATAACGGCTGCCGGTGACCGAGCCCGGCGGCGATGTGACCACACCGAACGAATAGGTGTAGATGTTGAGGCAGATCAGATCGCCGATATCGGGGCTGATCGCCGAGCTGGCGGGCACATGCAGATCGGGGCGGTCGGCGAGCGGCCCGACGTGCGTGAAGCTGGTGTGGCAATAGAGATGACGGCGACCGTAGCGGGTCAGTTCGTAGTCGATGGCCGCATCCATCAATTTCGCGATGGCGACTTCCGTCGGCGTGCGTCCGCTGACGACGATGTGCCTGCCGACGAATTCGCTCACGCCGGGGTGCGCCCGGTCGGTCTGGATGATGGCCCAGGGCTGCAATTCGTCGCCGATGGAGAACAGCACCAGGCGATCCGGACGCCCGCTGCGGTAGGCCTCATCGATCACCGAACGGATCAGCGCAAGCTGCGATCGCTGATATTCCGGGTCGAGGAAATCGTCGGTGTCCGAGTGCAGCCAGATGTCCTGACCGTAGAGCAGGTCGGTCCGGTCGAGTTCCGCAAAAAAACCGGCGGGGTTGTTGCGCGAAAACACATGCAGGTAATTGGCACCCAGGCCGGTGAGCAGGTGCAGGTGCTCGGCGTAACGCGCGTCGTCGCCCGGCCCCGCGCCGTAGACCGGCGTTTCGCCGGGGAGATAAGGCGAATAGCCCACACCCTTGAAGAACAGCGGCGCGTCCCGCTCAAGGTCGATGATCCGGGTACCCCGGACCACGAAGCGCGTTGGCTCCGGCGTGTCGGCGGTGAACGCGGCGGTCTTGACGGTTTCCGTTGCGACGGCTGGTCGCGCAACGTTCGGCGGATCGGCCTGAGCGGGTCCAAGGCACAAGCCGGCGACAAACCAGAGCATCCAGCACAGCGATCTCTTTCCTGAACGCGACGACAAGGCGGACATGCAGCGAACCTGCGTGATGAGGATGAGGGAAGACCAAGCGTGGACGGAATCCGACGCGCTTTATACGTCATTCCCCCGATTTCGGGGCGGGACACGCGCATCCCCCCATACTTCGCCCCCCTCTGCCACCCCTGCGCACGTTTGGGCACACGCCGGTCGCCCGGCGGGGCCCTTGTTCAACGCGGTGCGTTGGAACGGCTTACATCATTCCGCCCATCCGATCCGGCCTCGTACAACCGAAGTTTCATGCCCAGATGATGTGGGCCTGATAGGCAGACAGCGTTTTGTCATGACTGACCAGGTGCATGCCATCCATGCCCGCCTGACATACCAACAACCGATCGAACGGATCGGCGTGATGGTCTGGCAGTGTCGCCACGGCGAGCGCGTGGCGGTGCTCGACCGCGAGGGGAAGAATCCCGTCACGAATCAGCCGCGCCGGAACGAAGCTGTCCGGCGGCTCAGGCAGCGGCAGCTTGCCCAAGCGATATTTGATCGCGATCTCCCAACTGCTCGCCGCCGACAGATACAGCGTATTCGCCGGGTCGGAGAGCGCTGCAAAGGCCTCCGCACCGATGCGTTCCGGCACGGTCAAGGTCCGCAACCAGACGTGGATATCGAGCAGCAAGTTCATTCCATGAACCCGGCCAACACCTGCGCTGGCAACGGCTCGTCGAAATCATCAGGCACCTCGAACAGCCCCGCATCCTTCCCGAACCGACGCTCCTGCCCGGTCGGCCCATAAGGCACCAGGCGCGCAACGGGTTTGCCGCCCTTGGCGATCACCACCTCTTCCCCGCGCCCGATCTCGGCGATCAGACGGGACAGATGCGTCTTGGCTTCATGGATGTTGACGGTGTGCATGGCTAGTTCCCGCGGATGGCCGAGAAGAAAGACAAACCAAGCGATCTGGTTAGTCAAGAAACAAAAAGGCCCCGCCGGTCGCCCGGGCGGGGCCTTTTCGTCAACGCGGTGCGCTGGAACGGCTTACATCATGCCGCCCATGCCGCCCATCGGGTCCATGCCCGCGCCACCGGCGGCCGGTTCGTCCTTCGGCAGTTCGGCGACCATGCACTCGGTGGTGATCATCAGACCGGACACGGAGGCCGCGTTCTGCAGCGCGGAACGGGTGACCTTGGTCGGGTCCAGGATGCCCATCTCGACCATGTCGCCGTATTCGCCGGTACCGGCGTTGTAGCCGAAGTTGCCTTCGCCCTCGGCGACCTTGTTCAGCACGACGCTGGCTTCCTCACCGGCGTTGGCAACGATCTGGCGCAGCGGCTCGGCCATCGCGGCGCGCGCGATGCTGATGCCCATGTCCTGGTCGTGGTTGTCGCCCTTCAGGTTCTTGATGCCGGACAGGGCGCGGATCAGCGCGACGCCGCCGCCCGGGACCACGCCTTCCTCGACGGCCGCACGGGTGGCGTGCAGGGCGTCTTCGACGCGGGCCTTCTTTTCCTTCATCTCGACTTCGGTGGCGGCACCGACCTTGATGACGGCGACACCGCCGGACAGCTTGGCGAGACGCTCCTGGAGCTTCTCACGGTCGTAGTCGGAGGTGGTGACGGCCATCTGCGCGGCGATCTGGTCGCAACGGCCCTTGATGTCGTCGGCGGAACCGGCGCCATCGACGAGGGTGGTCTCTTCCTTGGTGACGACGATCTTCTTGGCGGAGCCGAGGTCGTCCAGGGAGGCCTTCTCGAGGGACAGACCAACTTCCTCGGAGATCACCACGCCGCCGGTCAGAACGGCGATGTCCTGCAGCATGGCCTTGCGGCGGTCGCCGAAGCCCGGCGCCTTGACGGCGCAGACCTTGACGATGCCGCGCATGGCGTTGACGACCAGGGTGGCCAGGGCCTCGCCCTCGACGTCCTCGGCGATGATCAGCAGCGGACGACCGGACTTGGCGGTCGCTTCCAGCACCGGCAGCAGCTCGCGGATGTTGGAGATCTTCTTGTCGTAGATCAGCACCAGCGGCTCTTCGAGCTCGGCGGCCATGGACTGCTGGTTGTTGACGAAGTACGGGGACAGGTAGCCACGATCGAACTGCATGCCTTCGACGACATCCAGCTCGTCTTCCAGCGAAGAACCTTCCTCGACGGTGATGACGCCGGCCTTGCCGACCTTGTCCATCGCCTCGGCGATGCGGTTGCCGATGGAGTCATCGGAGTTCGCGGAGATGGTGCCGACCTGGGCGATCGCCTTGGTGTCGGTGCAGGGCTTGGACATCAGACGCAGCTGCTCGACGGCGGCCTGCACGGCCTTGTCCATGCCGCGCTTCAGGTCCATCGGATTCATGCCGGCGGCGACGGCCTTCATGCCTTCGCGCAGCATGGCCTGGGCCAGCACGGTCGCGGTGGTGGTGCCGTCGCCGGCGACGTCGGAGGTCTGCGAGGAGACTTCCTTCAGCATCTGCGCGCCCATGTTCTCGAACTTGTCTTCGAGTTCGATCTCCTTCGCGACGGACACGCCGTCCTTGGTCACGGTGGGGGCGCCGTATGCCTTGTCGAGGACCACGTTGCGGCCCTTCGGGCCCAGGGTCACCTTCACGGCATTGGCCAGGATGTTGGCACCGTGAACCATGCGCTGACGCGCCTTATCACCAAAACGGACGTCTTTAGCGGCCATTGTTCTCTACCTCTTGAATCTGGATTCGAATGGGATTGCGGGAAGCGGCGCGTCTTATTCGACGACGGCCATGATGTCTTCTTCGCGCATGACCAGCAGGTCTTCGCCGTCGACTTTGACTTCGTTGCCGGAGTACTTGCCGAACAGCACGCGGTCGCCGACCTTGACGTCCAGCGCGCGAACGCTGCCGTCGTTGTTGATCTTGCCGTTACCGACGGCGATGACTTCGCCCTGGGCCGGCTTCTCGGTGGCGCTGTCCGGGATCACGATGCCGCTGGCGGTGGTGCGCTCTTCGGCCATGCGCTTGATGATGACGCGATCGTGCAAGGGACGGATATTCATTGAATGACTCTCCTGACTCAGTCGTTCAGTGGGTGTCTGATATGTGTTTAGCCAACGCCCGGCCGGTTTCGGCACGGACTGTTAGCACTCCCTGTCGGTGAGTGCCAGGCATCATATGGGCAGGGGTTGGAGAGTCAAGGCGCGCATCGGTTTTAAAAAATTTATACGGGCATAAACACCAAGCCCACACCCCAAGATCACGAAGCAGGCGCGGCTTGAACCGCGATCGGGGCCGGTCGGGGCCGTTCGCGGCTGAAGCCGCTCCTACTGGTCCGACGGCGACTTGCGCATGGCCTTGCGTTGCGCCCGCTTGCCTTTTGCCTCCAGCCGCCGCTCCTTTGACGCGCGGGTCGGCTTGGTCGGCACCCGCTTCTTGCGGGTCACGGTCACGCCGCGGATCAATTCCGCCAGTCTTTCCAGGGCAATGCGGCGGTTGTCTTCCTGGCTGCGCGCCTCCTGTGCCTTGATCACGACCACCCCGTCCTGGGTGATGCGCTGATCGTTCAAAGCGAGCAGGCGGTGCTTGTAGATGGCTGGCAACGAGGAACGGTGGATGTCGAAACGCAGGTGAATCGCGCTCGCGACCTTGTTCACGTTCTGTCCGCCCGCGCCCTGGGAACGGATCGCCGACAGCTCGATCTCGGATTCGGCAATGGCCAATGATGGGGTGATGAACAGCATGGCTTGGTTCGGATAAGGTTCGCGGCATGAAGACAGCCCCCCGAAGTGTACTGATCACCGGTTGCTCCAGCGGCATCGGGCGTTGTGTCGCCGACGGCCTGAAGGCGCGCGGCTATCGTGTGTTCGCCACCGCGCGCAAGGCCGGGGATGTCGACAAGCTGCGCGCCGACGGCTTCGACGACGCCCTGCAACTCGACGTGCGCGATTCCGCTTCCATCCGCGCCGCCGTCGCCACCGTGCTGGAGCGCACCGGCGGACGGCTCTACGGCCTGTTCAACAACGGCGCCTACGGCCAGCCGGGCGCGGTCGAGGACCTGACCCGCGACGTGCTGCGCGAACAGTTCGAGACCAACGTCTTCGGCTGGCATGAACTGACCTGCGCGGTGCTGCCGGCGATGCGCGCCGCCGGCGAGGGCCGCATCGTTCAGGATTCATCCGTACTCGGCTTCATCGGCCTGCCGCTGCGCGGCGCCTACAACAGCAGCAAGTACGCGCTCGAAGGTCTCTCCGACACCTTGCGCGTTGAACTGCACGGCACCGGCATCCATGTCGCGCTGATCGAACCGGGGCCGATCATCTCGCGCTTCCGCGCCAACGCGATGGCCAAGTTCCACGCGAACATCGACGTGGAGAACAGCCCGTTCCGCAAGACCTACGAAGGCATGCTCACCCGCCTCAACAAGAAGGGCCCCGCCGCGCCCGGCACGCTGCCGCCGGAAGCGGTGCTGGCGAAGGTCATCCACGCGCTGGAGTCGCCACGCCCGAAGGCCCGTTATCCGGTGACGTGGCCGACCTGGATGTTCGTGGTGCTCAAACGGGTGCTGACCACGCGCGCGCTGGATCGCTTCCTGTTGAAGATTTCCCGAGGCGAAAACAAATGACCCGTAGGAGCGGCTTTAGCCGCGATCGGCGTTTGATTCGCCACCAACCGCCGATCGCGGCTAAAGCCGCTCCTACGGTTTTTCTATGAACCTCGCAAAAAGCGACATCACCGGATTGGTGCTTACCGGCGGTCGTGGCACCCGCATGGGCGGCGTCGACAAAGGGCTGATGGCCTGGCGGGGACGGCCTATGGTCGAACACCTGCTCGACCGGCTCACGCCGCAGGTCGGCGGCGTGTTGATCAACGCCAACCGCAACGTCGAGCGATATCAGGCGTACGGCTACCCGGTGCTCCGCGACCCCTGGCCGGACCATCGCGGGCCGCTGGCCGGCATCCTCGCCGGACTGGAACACATGTCGACCGGGTGGCTGCTGTGCGTGCCCTGCGACGCACCGAACGTGCCTGTGGACCTGGCAGCGCGTCTCGCCGCCGCCTTGAGCCCGACCTCCCGCGCGAGCGTCGCCGACGATGGCCATCCGCAGCCGGTGTTCGCGCTGCTGCATCGCGACCTGAGGGCGCCGCTGCGGGAATTCCTCGCGGCGGACGGTCGCGCCGTGATCCGCTGGCTGGAATCGCAGGGCGCCGTGTTCGCCGATTGCCGCGACATCCCGGAAGCCTTCGCCAACTTCAATCACCCCGAGGATCTGTCGTGATCGCGTTTCCCGTTCCGTTGCTCGGTATCGCGGCGGCCAGCGGCACCGGCAAGACCACCTTGCTGGAGCAACTCATCCCCCGCCTGCGCGCCATCGGTCTGCGCGTCGCGCTGGTCAAGCATTCCCACCACGACTTCGAGATCGACAAACCGGGCAAGGACAGCGACCGCCTGCGCAAGGCCGGCGCATCGCAGGTCTTGCTGGCGTCCCGCTTCCGCAAGGCGCTGATCGTGGAGACGCCGGCTCGGGATGACGAACCCGATCTGCGCGAGGCCCTGTCACATCTGAATCCCGACGACCTCGATCTGGTGCTGGTCGAAGGCTATCGGACCGAAGCCTTCCCCAAGCTGGAACTGCACCGCCCGTCGCGCGGCAAACCGCTGCTGTGCGCACACGACCCATACATCATCGCCATCGCGCACGACGCGCCGCAGCCACTGGCTGTCGACATCACCCAGATGGACCTGAACGACCCGGACGCGATCGCGGCCTGGATCATCGCGACCGCGAACCGGCGGTAGGAACGGCTTCAGCCGCGATCGCCGTTGGGCTTGATTCGGCTGCCGGTCGCCCCCGCAAGGCCACTGCACCCTGATCAGCGCGGTGGCGGACCCCCTGCCGGTACACAAGCCATCTCGCCGCTGCGTACCTTGCGGCAACTTCCATCCAGCTCACCGTGCGGCGTGTTGATGACGCATGACGCTCCCGAGGATCTGCCCTGGCAGGCATCGATCGCTTCCTGAGGCGGCCCGCGACGCCCACCACCGGGGCCGCCAGCCGGTCCGCGCCCGGATTCACCGCGAGGTTCCGCGCCGGGGCCGCCTGCCTGCCCACCGCGCTTCATGAACGACCGGTCGGGCTGACCGACCCAGCAACGCGGAATGAACGGAAACGCATCGGTGAGCACGTAGTAATAAGTGCCTTCCGGGAACTCGGGCGTCACACCCTCGCGGCCGTTGCAGCGATCCAGGTCGCCGCCGACCGGATCGAATTCGAAATCGCTGGCGAAGTTGCCATCGTGGCGGCCACCCGGCCCGCTGCTGCGTGAACCGGATTTCAGCCGGTACGAAGAGCGCAGTTCGACCATGCCGCTGCCGGCATTGCCCGCGTCGCGATATCCCCAGGGCGCGTAGATCGGGAAACCGTCGGCGGCCCAGCCGATCTGCATCGGCGCGCGGCGCGGGTCGCCCTGTTCGAGGATGCCCAGCGGAATGCCGTGATAGTGATAGCTGCCGTCGGGCTGGACGTGCGCGTTGCTGGCATCGAGGCCGAGGTCGCGCGGCCCGCCGATCGCCTCGTAATTCCAGCTCCGGTCACGGTTCCAGAACTCGGCGGTGGCCGGATCGAACGGCACGCCGTTGATGGCGACCCCGAAGGCATTGTGGCCGATGCCGGTTGCACTCCCGGCGCGGCGCGGTGTCAGCGGCACCCGATAAGTATGTGACTTGCCCTGGATGCGGTGCGGATTGTTGCGGTTCGGGAAACTGCCGGTGCGGTGATCCGGCAACCCGTCGCTCTCGATGTAGCGATACCCGGCCGCCTGGTCGATACGCACATGCGCCGCCGCTTCGGCCTGGCCGAACAACCATTCCCAGAGGTCCGACGGTCGCCGCGCGGATGCTTCCGCCGCCCCGGTCTCATGCACCCCATGCGCCTGCACGACCCCAACCGCGAACAGCGCCGCCCAGCCAACCACCAGTCCGCGCAGCGGACGCCATGCCAACTCAAAACTCAAAATTCAAAACCCAAAATTCGAGCTGAGCCCGCAACGCGGACTCAGCGATTATTGAGGAACATCACCTCACCCTTGCGGGCGCGGCGCTCCGACTTGGCGACTTCCGAGCGCAGCTCCTCGATGTGCTGGAAATACGCCTCGTCGACGTCCTCGGTCACGTACATGCCGCTGAAACAGGAGTCGTCGAAACGCTCGATCTCTGCGCGATGTTCACCGACCGCGTCGATCAGATCGCTGAGGTCCTGAAACACCATCCAGTCCGCGCCGATCGCGGCGCCGACCTCGTCCTCGTCACGCCCGTGCGCGACCAGTTCGCCGCGCGTGGCCATGTCGATGCCGTACACGTTGGGGAAGCGCACCGGCGGCGCGGCGGAGGCGAAATAGACCTTGGCGGCGCCGGCGTCGCGGGCCATCTGGATGATCTGTTCGGAAGTCGTGCCGCGCACCACCGAATCGTCGACCAGCAGCACGTTCTTGCCGCGAAATTCCATCTCGATCGGATTCAGCTTCTGGCGCACCGATTTCTTGCGCTTGGGCTGGTCCGGCATGATGAAGGTGCGCCCGATGTAACGGTTCTTGATCAGCCCCTCGCGGTACGGCACGCCGAGTTCCTGCGCCAGCGCGAGCGCGGCGTAGCGGCTGGAATCGGGCACCGGGATGACCACGTCGATGTCGTGCTGCGGGCGCAGGCGCATGATCTTGGCAGCCAGTTTCTCGCCCATCGCCAGGCGCGCGTGATAGACCGAAATGCCGTCGATCAGGGAATCGGGACGCGCGAAATAGACGTGTTCGAAGATGCAGGGATTCAGTGCCGGCTTGACCGCGCACTGGCGCGTGAAGAGGCGGCCTTCCTTGTCGATGACCAGCGCCTCGCCGGGCTCGAGGTCGCGGACCAGATCGAAACCCAGCGCGGACAACGCGACGCTCTCCGACGCGACCATCGCCTCCGGGCCGGCCTCGTCCTCGCGCACGCCGAACACGATCGGACGGATACCGTGCGGATCGCGGAAGGCGAGGATGCCGAAACCGGTGATCATCGCGACCACGGCGTAAGCCCCTCGGCAGCGGCGATGCAGGCGGGCGACCGCGTCGAACAGGTCGTCGTGATCGACGCGCTGCTTGCCAAGCCGCAGCAGTTCGTCGGCGAGGATGTTCAGCAGCACCTCGGAATCGGAATCGGTATTCATGTGGCGCAGGCCGCTCTGATACAGCTCGGACTTGAGCGCCTCGGCGTTGGTCAGGTTGCCGTTGTGCGCCAGCGTGATGCCGTAGGGGGAATTCACATAGAAGGGTTGCGCCTCCTCGGAATTGGAGCTGCCGGCGGTGGGGTAGCGCACATGGCCCAGGCCCATGTTGCCGGTCAGGTCGCGCATGTGGCGGGTGCGGAACACGTCCTTGACCAGGCCGTTGTCCTTCCGCAGAGACAGCCGGTCGCCGTCGCAGGTGACGATGCCGGCGGCGTCCTGGCCGCGGTGCTGGAGCACCGTCAGGGCGTCATAAATGGACTGGTTGACCGCATTGCGGGCCACGATGCCGACGATTCCACACATGCTGAGACTCCACGCCCATGTCGGGCCGGGCAACGGCGAAGGCCGTCAAGAATAAACGAAATAGCCGGCGACCGATTCAGGTAAAAGCCCCGCGATCCAGGTCGCCAGCGGCTGCACATGAGGGATCAGCGCGGAAGCCTGCCACCAGGGATCCTGCGGCATCGGCGTCAGCCCGGCGAGCGTGACCAGCACGACCACGATCAGCACCCCGCGCGCGAGGCCGAAAACGCCGCCAAGCCCCCGATCCGTCCCGCTCAGACCGGCGATCTGGATCAGGCGGCAGACGAGGTTGGTGAGAATGCCGCCGAGGAACAGCGTGATCGCGAACAGGATCGCGAAGCCCAGCGCTATACGCGCCGACGGCGCCGCCAGCCATGTCTCGAAATAGCCGGCCAGACGGTGCGAGAAGGTGACGGCGACCACGGAGGCGAACACCCAGCTGCCCAGCGACATCGCCTCGCGCACGAAGCCGCGCGTGAAGCCGATCAGGCCGGAGATCACCACCACCGCGACGATGGCGATGTCGACCCAGGCGAGGTCGTTCACCGCACGCTACGGATAGCGGACGACATAGGCGTCCTTGTAGTTCCGGACGCCGCGCAGCCTGGCCTTGAGCTTGTCGGCCGCGTCGCGGTCCAGTTCCGGGCCGACGCGCACGAACCAGATCTTCTGGCCCTTGCTGTTGACCTGATCCTGCGTGAACGCCGAATAGCCGAGCTTGCGCAGGTCCTGGCTCACGCCGAGCGCGCTTTCCTCGCTGCTGAAGCTGGCGACCTGCACGGCCCAGGCACGCAAACCGGCGCGGATGGATGCATCCGTCTTGGGTTCGGCTTCATCGGGCTCCGGCTCGGCCCTGGTGATCGGCGGCGGCTCGACGATCCGGGCCTCGTCATCGACGGCCACGACCGTGGTCACCGGTGGATTCAGTTTCGGCGGCGTCAGCGGCATCACGCGCGAGGCGAATTGCTGCTCGGGCGCGGGTGGGATTTCCTTGCGCACCACCTGCGTCTCGCCCGGCGGCGGGCCGCTCAGGATCAGCGGCAGGAAGATCACGGCCAGGGCGAGCAGTACCGCCGCGCCGACCAATCGTTGCTTGAGCTGCGGGTCCATGTCTGTGTTCGCGTTTACCGGTTGGGAAGGAATGAACCGGGGCTGTTCAGCTTGCCTGCAGGGCGCGCATCGCATGTTCGACCGTGACGAAGGAACCGAACACCACGATCCGGTCCTCCGGGCCTGCGGCGGCCCGCGCGGCTTGCAGCGCGTCGGCGACATTGTCGCAGTTCGCCACCGAACCGACCACACCAAACGTGTCCAGGTGCGCGCGCAGTTCGCTCACGGCGAGGCCGAGCGGCGGCGGCAGACCGGCCAGATACCAGGCGTCGACATGCGCGGCGACCGCGCCCAACACCCCCGCGACATCCTTGGTGCGCAGCATGCCGAACACGGCCAGCGTGCGCGGCATCGGATCAGCCGCCAGCAATGACGCCAGCCCGCCCGCCGAATGCGGGTTGTGCGCGACATCCAGCACCACCTGCGGATGCTCGCCGACCAACTGCCACCGCCCGGGCCAGCGCACCTCGCGCAAGCCGTTCTCGATCGCGGCACGAGGAATCGACGGATCGAGCGCCCGCACCGCCGCGAGCACGCCGGCGGCATTGTCCAGCTGGAACCGCCCCGGCAACGCGGGCAACGGCAGCGCGTCCAGATCGCCATCCCCGGAACGCCAATCCCAGCTGCCATCGCCTTCCTGGTAGTGGAAATCCGCGCCAAGCTGGCGCAACGAGGCGCCGATCGCGTGGGCGTACTGGCCGATCGAGACCGGCGGGTCAGGATCGGCGCAAACCGTTACCACGCCGGGACGCATGATGCCGGCCTTCTCCCTGCCGATCAGTTCCCGGTCGTCACCCAGCCACTCCTGATGATCGAGGGCGATCGCAGTGATCAGCGCGATGTCCGCGTCGATCACGTTGACGGCGTCCAGTCGCCCGCCGAGGCCGACCTCGAGCAGGGCCACGTCCAGTCCGGCGTCCGCGAAACACAGGAAGGCGGCCAGCGCGGTGAATTCGAAGTAGCTCAGGGAGATGTCCCGACGTGCAGCATCGACACGCCCGAGCGCGGCGCAGTAGGCCACCTCGTCGACCTCGCGACCGTTGATCACGACGCGTTCGGTGAAGCGCAGCAGATGTGGGGAGGTGAAGCGCCCGACCTTATGCCCGGCGGCGCTCAGGATGGCGTCCAGCATCGCCACGCTGGAGCCCTTGCCGTTGGTGCCGGCGACGGTGACCACACGGTCGGCGAGACGCGGCTCGCCAAGGCGCGCCCAGACCTCGCCGATCCGCTCCAGTCCGAGTTCGATGGACTTCGGGTGCAGGCCTTCCAGCCAGACCAGCCAGTCGGCCAGGCGCGCGAATCGGGCCACGCCAGGGCGCTCTGGCGTGAGTTCAGGCCGGCGTCGGTCGGTGCGCGAGCATCGCCATCAGCGCGCTGAGGCGATCACGCATCTGCCGACGGTCGACGATCAGGTCGATCGCACCCTTCTCCAGCAGGAACTCGCTGCGCTGGAAACCTTCCGGCAACTTTTCGCGCACGGTCTGTTCAATGACGCGCGGACCGGCGAAACCGACCAGCGCCTCCGGCTCGCCGACGATGACGTCGCCGAGCATCGCGAAACTCGCGGACACGCCGCCCATGGTCGGGTCGGTGACCACGGACACGAAGGGGATGCCGCGCTTGGCCAGCTTGGCCAGCGCCGCCGAGGTCTTGGCCATCTGCATCAGCGAGGTCAGCGCCTCCTGCATGCGCGCGCCGCCGGAGGCCGAGAAGCAGACCAGCGGGATGTTGTGCTCGATCGAGGCGTTGACGGCCCGCACGAAGCGCTCGCCGACCACCGAGCCCATCGAGCCGCCCATGTACTTGAACTCGAACGCGGCGACCACCACGTCGAGCCCCTTGACCTGGCCCTTCATGACGATCAGCGCGTCCTTCTCGTTGGTCGCCTTCTGGGCGGTCGCGATGCGCTCCCGGTACTTCTTCTGGTCGCGGAACTTGAGGAAATCGACCGGTTCGATGTCGGCACCGATCTCGATGCGCGGCTCCGGATCAAGAAAGGTGTCGAGGCGGGTGCGCGCGCCGATGCGCATGTGGTGATCGCACTTCGGGCAGACGTTGAGATTGCGCTCCAGTTCAACGCGGTACAGCACCGCGCCGCAGGACGGGCACTTGCTCCACAGTCCTTCCGGAACCTGCTTCTTGCTGCCGCCCTCGGTACGGATGCGGCTGGGCATCAGTTTTTCGAACCAGCTCATATCGTGTTGCCTTCTGTTTTTATCGCGCGCCGTTCTCGGGGCGCCGCGGATCGGTGTCAGTGTAGCCCGAGCCAACGTGCAGCACGGTCGACGGGACGCCTGCGGCTTCCGCCCTGCGTGCTGCCGGGATCAGGCGGCGTCCATCGCCTGACGCATCTCCCTGAGCAAGCCGGCCAGCGTCGGCGCGACCTTCTCCGGGGTGGCCGCGTGCTCGCCGATACGTCGCACCAGGGCGCTGCCGACCACGACCGCATCGGAGATCTTCGCGATCGCGGCGGCGGAAGCAGCGTCCGAGATGCCGAAGCCGACGCCGATCGGGATATCGGTCTCGGCGCGGATCTCGGCGAGCTTGGCGGCGACGGCGGACACGTCGAGGCTGGCCGCGCCGGTCACGCCCTTCAGCGAGACGTAGTAGACGAAGCCGGAGGCGGCGCCGGTGATCTTGCGGATGCGCGCCTGGTGGCTGGTCGGCGCGAGCAGGAAGATCGGATCGATGGCGTGCTCGCGGAGCGCGACGATCAGGTCGTGGCTCTCCTCCGGCGGCATGTCGACGGTCAGCGCGCCATCCACGCCAGCGGCCTGCGCGGCCCGGGCGAACTCGGCGTAACCCATGATCTCGACCGGGTTCAGGTAGCCCATCAACACCACCGGCGTGTTGGCGTCGGTCTGGCGGAATTCGGCGACCATGCCGAGCACGTTGCGCAGCGAGACGTTGTGGACCAGGGCGCGCTCGTGCGCCTTCTGGATCACCTCGCCGTCCGCCATCGGGTCGGAGAACGGCACGCCGAGCTCGATGATGTCGGCACCGGCCCCGACCAGCGCATGCATCAGCGGCACGGTCACGGACGGGTTCGGATCGCCGGCGGTGACGTAGGGAATCAGCGCCTTGCGACCGGCGGCGCGCAGTTCGGCGAAGCGGGCGGCGATGCGGCTCATATCTCGATCCCCTTGATGGTGGCGACGGTGTGGATGTCCTTGTCGCCGCGACCGGACAGATTCACGATCAGGATCTTGTCCTTGGCCATGGTCGGCGCCAGCTTCATCGCGTAAGCCAGCGCGTGGCTGGATTCGAGCGCCGGCAGGATGCCCTCGGTGCGGGTCAGGCTGTCGAACGCGACCATGGCCTCATCGTCGGTGACCGCGACGTAGTTGGCGCGACCGATGTCCTTCAGCCAGGCGTGCTCCGGGCCGACGCCCGGGTAATCGAGACCGGCGGAGATCGAGTGGGTCTCGATGATCTGGCCGTCCGGGCTCTCCATCAGATAGGTGCGATTGCCGTGCAGCACACCCGGCTTGCCGGCGCACAGCGGCGCGGCGTGCATGCCGGTCTCCAGACCGTTGCCGGCGGCCTCGACGCCGTAGATCGCCACATCCTTGTCGGCCAGGAACGGGTGGAACAGGCCGATCGCGTTGGAACCGCCACCGACGCAGGCGACCAGCGCGTCCGGCAGGCGCCCGGTCTGCTCCAGACACTGGGCACGCGCCTCGCGACCGATGACGGCCTGGAAGTCGCGGACCATGGCCGGATACGGGTGCGGGCCAGCGACCGTGCCGATGATGTAGAAGGTGTTATCGACGTTGGTGACCCAGTCGCGCATCGCCTCGTTGAGGGCATCTTTCAGGGTCTTGGAGCCGGAAGTCACCGGCACGACCTTGGCGCCGAGCAGGTTCATGCGGAACACGTTGAGCTTCTGGCGCTCGACGTCGACCGCGCCCATGTAGACCACGCATTCCAGCCCCAGACGCGCGGCGACCGTGGCACTGGCGACGCCGTGCTGGCCGGCGCCGGTCTCGGCGATGATGCGGGTCTTGCCCATGCGCCTGGCGAGCAGGGCCTGGCCAATCGTGTTGTTGATCTTGTGCGCGCCGGTGTGATTCAGGTCCTCGCGCTTCAGATAGATCTGCGCGCCGCCCAACTCACGGCTCCAGCGTTCAGCGTGATACAGCGGCGAAGGCCGCCCGACGTAGTGCGCCAGATCGCGATCGAATTCCGCCTGGAATGCGGGATCGTTCTTCATCTCCTCATAGGCCGCGCGGAGTTCGTCCAGCGGCTCCATCAGGGTCTCGGCGACGAAGATGCCGCCATACGGGCCGAAATGGCCGTCGGCGGTCGGCATCGCGCCGAAGTCGATATTGCTCGTATCAAGATTGCCCACGTCGTACCCCTTCAATGAATTCAGCCATCAGGCGGGCATCCTTGATGCCCGGCGCGGATTCCACACCGGAGGACACATCCACCGCGTAGGGCCGCACCCGGCGCACGCCCTCCTCGACATTGGCCGGCGTCAGCCCGCCCGCGAGGATCAGCGGTTTATCGAGTCCTTGCGGCGCCTTGTCCCAATCGAACGTCAGCCCGGAACCGCCCGCCTCTCCCAGCGCGTGGCTGTCGAGCAGGATGCCGGCGGCCCTGGCATGGCGCACGCTGTACGCGACCACGTCGACATCACCGCCACCCATCGGGATGGCCTTGATGTAAGGACGCTCGAAACCCTGGCAATAGCCGGTGTCTTCGTCGCCATGGAACTGCAACAGGTCAACCGGCACGCGATCCAGCACTTCCAGCACGTCGCCCGCCGGCGCGTTCATGAACAGCGCGACCACCTTAACGAACGGCGGCAGCGCCGCGATGATGTCGCGCGCCTGACCGATACCGACATTGCGCGGACTGCGCTCATGGAACACCAGACCGATCGCGTCGGCGCCGAGTTCCGCCGCCTTGGCGCCATCCTCCGGACGGGTGATGCCGCAGATCTTGATGCGTGTGGGAGACATGCCTGACCGGTAACCGCAATCCGGAAAAAGGCCGGAAGATTAGCAGAATCAGGCCGCTGGGCGGGATCGCAATGACCTTTGGCGCCCCGCGGATTCAGGCGTGGCGTCACTCGCGTGCGTTGTCCCGCCGCGCTTCAACCGATTACAGGCAACGCCGGGCACGGAGGAAGATCGAACCGTTCCGGATAGTCCACATGCACGAAATACAGGCCATCGGGAGGCGCGGTGACACCACCCAGCGTGCGGTCGCGATGGGCCAGCACCTCACCCACCCATTCCGGCTCCTGCTCGCCGCACCCCACCGCCATCAGCACCCCGGCGATGTTGCGCACCATGTGATGCAGGAACGCGTTGGCGCGCACGTCGATGGCGACGTACTCCCCGACACGCGTGACCTCGACCTCATGAACCGTCTTCACCGGGCTTTTGGCCTGGCAGGCGACCGCCCGGAAACTGGTGAAATCGTGCTGACCAAGCAGATGCACCGCACCGGCCCGCATGCGTTCGACATCGAGCGGCTTTTGAAACCAGGATGCGCGGGACCGGTGGATGGCGGGGCGCGTCCAGCGATTGGCGATGATGTAGCGATAACGCCGCGCGCAGGCCAGAAAGCGGGCATGAAAGTCGTCCTCGACCCGACGCGCCCACAGAAAGCTCACATCGCGCGGCATATTGACGTTGCCGCCGAACACCCAGGCACGTTCATCGCGCGCCGCATCGCTGTCGAAGTGAATGACCTGGCCGACCGCGTGCACGCCGGTGTCGGTGCGCCCCGCGACACTCACCCGCACCGGGTGCGCGGCCACCCTGGACAGCGCGTCTTCGACAACCTCCTGGACGCTGAGCGCGCCCTCCTGGCGTTGCCAGCCGTGGTAGCCGCTGCCGTCGTACTCGACGCCTAGCGCGATGCGCATGGCTTGATCATCCCGACCGTCCGCGCGCCCGTCGTCACATCTGATCGATCAGCGCCTGCGCCTGCCGACGCTGCGCGTCGCTGCCCTCGGAAAGCACCTCTTCGAGCATGACCCGGGCGCCATCGGGGTCGCCCATGTCGACATAGGCACGGGCGAGATCCAGCTTGGTGTCGACCTCTTCGGAGTCACCGCCCGCGCTCATTTCGTGCAGACCGGCATCCATGTCGATCTCATCGAAATCATCGATGCCCCCAGCCAGCGTCGGCGTGGCCGAAGATGGCTCGGCCCCATCCGTCAGCAGATCAATCTCTTCGCCGAGCTGGTCGAATCCCACATCCAGTTCGGCAGCCCCGTTGTCGGGCACATCGAACTCGCCAAGGTCGATTTCGGCGTCGTCAGCGTCGCCGAGCTCGAACCCGCTCAGGTCGAACACCATGTCGCCATCGTCTGGCCCGGTCGGCTGCCTAGCCGGTCTGCCCGCATCCGGAATCCCGATATCGAGTTCGAAATCCAGGCCCGCGTCGGCGTCGGCGTCGGCGTCGGGCTGCGACGCAGCGCCGCTCGCGGGCGTGAAGAACAGTTCGTCCATGTCCTTGCTTGCCGGCGCCTTGATGTCCGGCAGATCCAGTTCCGCGAGCGGGTCCATGTCGACTGCGGTCGCGTTGATTCCGGCGATGCTGCCGAGATCAAATTCCTCGCCGGACAGATCCAGCTCCCCGGACAGATCGACATGGCTCTCGCCGCCGGCGAAATCCGTGGCGATATCCACATCATCCAGGTCGAGATCGTCGAATTCGGCGATGTCCTGGTTGCCACCCGCGGGCTGCGCCACGGGCTGATCGACCGCATCGCGACCAGTCTGCTCATCGGCGATGAACAGCGGATGCGCCGGCAGCAGTTGCCGCCCCATGCCGACGACCCGCTGCCAGAGCGCGTCTTCCCGGCCTTCACGGTCGGCATAGAGCGCCTCGGCCTCGCGCTCGAAGGCGATCGCGTCACCGGCCTTGGCATAGGCTTCCAACATGCGCGAGCGCAGCTCGAAATCGCCGGGTTCGGCATCCGCCGCGCGCGCGAACTGCACTGCGGCCTCACTGAACCGACCCTCGGCAAAGTGCTTCTCGCCGAGGTCGCGCTCCCCGCCACGGGCGGCAACCGCCGCCACCGCAGCGGCACCACCCGCAACCGCCGCGAGCGCGGCGGCGTCACCCTTCTTCTTGCCGAAACGCGCCAGCAGCGCCTTCAGATCAAACTTGGGCAACTGGAACTTGCGCTTCGGCTTGCCCGCATCGCTGTCCGCAGGTTCACCCTTCCGATCGGCACGGGCATCGAAACCGTCATCCTTGTCCTTGGCGGCCCTGCGGCGACGCAGCAACAATCCAACCAACGCCAGCGCGGCGGCGACGGCGCCACCGATCAGTACCAGCGGGTCATCCAGCAACTGATCAAGGAAGCTCGGTTCCGGCTCCTGTTTGACGCGGATTTTCGGCTTCGGCTTGGGCGTCGCATCCGTCTTGGGGGCGACCGCCTGCTCTACCGGCTGGTCGCCGCTCACCGGCTCGACCGCAGGCTTCGCGGCCTCGGCGGGCGCCGCTTCAACCGATGTCGGTGCGGGCGGCTCGGTCGGCTGACGGGCTTCATCGACCGGTTCATCGGGCGCCTCGGCACGTCCCGCCGCTGCACGCACCTTGTCCTGCAAGGACGCGATCTCGTCATCCTTGAGCTCGATGAGGCGCTGCATCTTGTCCACGCCCTGCTCGAGCCGGCCCACCCGATCGCGCAGTTCCTCGTTCTCCAGGCGGCGGCTTTCGGCGGTTTCGTTGGCCAACGTGACTTCCTTGACCAACCGCTCCAGTTCCTCGACCACCTCCG
Source organism: Gammaproteobacteria bacterium (assembly GCA_024234895.1). Lineage (GTDB taxonomy): Bacteria > Pseudomonadota > Gammaproteobacteria > JACKNK01 > JACKNK01 > JACKNK01. The sequence continues at coordinate 30,790 of JACKNJ010000003.1, read as the reverse complement.
TATCGGTGACGGCATCGCCACCGATGATCTTCAGCCGACCGACATCTTCGGACACGGCGACACCACCCGCGGCTCCGCCTGGCGAAGCCGGCTGCGGCGAGGGCTTCGCGATCGGCTGGGCTCTGGGCGTGGCGGGCGTCGCGGCACTCGGGCGGGTCGCGCCACCCGCGATCCGCTGCCACTCCGTGTTCTGATCCTTGACGCCGCGAATGGCTTCGTCGCGACTCAGGCGCGTGGCTTCGGCAACACTCGGCACACGCAGCACCGCGCCGGTCTTCATGCTGTTGATGTTGCCGTCCGGGAACGCATCCGGATTGGTGCGCAGCAGCGCGAGCATCATCTGTTGCGGAGAGGCACCGACCTTGTTACCGAGCTTGCTGGCGATACTCCACAGCGTCTCCTGCTTGGCGATCGGACCGTAGGTATCGGAACCCACGGCCGCCGCTGCCGGCGCGACCGGCGCCGACGCCCTCTGAGGCGTGGGTGATGCGACCCGCAACGGCATTTGCGGCCGCCCATCGGCGACCGCGCGCGGCGGCGCCGACGGCGGGGTCTGCTGGACACGGGAAGGGGGCGCGTCTGGCGGCGGCAATTTGGGAGCAACGGGCGCGGCGGCGACCTTGGGCAAGCTGCCGGGCGGATCGAGCAACAGCGTGTACTCACGCCGCACCCGGCCCTGGCTGGAGTTCACCTCGACCAGGAAATGCACGAAGGGCTCGCGGAAGGCGTCCTTCGTCGTGATACGGATCGCGGGGCCACCGGACGCCGCCTTGTCGACATCGAACCGCAGTCGGTCGAGATACCCGGCGCGCTGGATGCCGGCCCGCTCGAAAGCGGCCGCATCGGCCAGTGCAACCGTCAGGCCTTCGAGTTCCGCGGGCGTGGTCGCGATGATCTCGATGCTCGCATCGAGGGGTTGATTCAAGGCCGACTTCTGGTGAACGTCGCCGAGTCCCAATGCGACAGCGGCCTGCGCCAGCAACACCGCCGGCCAGGCCGCGAGTAGCGCGATTCGATTTGCGAGCTTTGCCACTTGGGCCTTGCCTCCCCGAACGCCGCTACCGGCGCCCGCCACCCTGGTCGTTATTATTCCGCGCCATCGGGAAACCGCCGCCATGTCAACGACGACTGCGCTTCCGTCTGGCCGAAGCCGTTATTGGCGCGGTTTTATCAAACTTTCGCCAATGGCGATACCGTTCGCGGCACTCGCGAAACGGACCTCGTCAGTGACCGACCAATAGCTCACGCGACTGCCGCCGCCAGGGTATGCACGCACTCGCAACCCCCCGATATTGACGACATCGGCTTGCGATCCGTCCGCCACTGGGGAGAGGGTAGTCCCGGATTCCACTTCCAGCCGGGGATTTTCACGCCAGATCGCGATCAGCGCGTCGGCATCGACCGGCTCCCGGGTCACCACCTCGACCTGCACGGCCTGGCCGTGGAAGATCGACGCCCAGCTCCGTGCCACGCTGACCGCGGCTTCGTCCAGCGAGAGCAAGCTGGCGAGGTCGGCGACATCGCGATCCACATCGAAATCCGGCAGCGCGTTGAACGCGATCTGCGCGGGGAACACCTTGTGCTCGAAGGGCTGCGCGTTGAGCAGTCGTGCGGCCTGGCCGGCCAGTTCGGCGACGCCCCGCTGACCGCGTCCCGACACCGCCTGGATGACAGCGACCCGAAGATCGACGATCCCGGCGAGTTCCCCGATGGCCTCGACCGCGCTCGCGACATGCACGCTGACCGCCGACGCCGCGCGCAATTCCTTCGCACCAGCCTCGATCCGGCCTCCGGCGATCCAAGGCAGCGCGGGCTTGCCGGCCTGCATGGAACCGCTGAAATCGAGCACCGTCGCGCCTGCCTCACGGAGGCGCGGCAACAGCTTCGCGGCGATCTTGGCCGGCACGCAGAGCATCACGAGCTGCCCGTCGGCGAACTCGAAACCCGCCTGATCGCGGACTTTCAGCAAGCGTTCACCGAACTGGACCCGCTTGCCGACCGACCGCGCGGACGCCAGCGCGACGACCTCGACGCCGAGATCGTCACGCCTCCCCAGCAGCCCGATCACCGCCTCGCCGAGCAGGCCGGTGGCACCGACCACGACGATCGACGAGACGGTCATGGCGTCAGGCTTCGATCAGGATGCGCAGCATGCGGCGCAGCGGCTCGGCCGCGCCCCACAGCAACTGATCGCCGACCGTGAACGCGTTCAGGAAGGTCGGGCCCATGCTCAGCTTGCGCAGGCGTCCGACCGGGATGGTCAGCGTGCCGGTGACGGCCGCCGGGGTCAGTTCCCTGACCGTGACCGCGCGGTCGTTGGGCACGACCTTGGACCAGGCGTTGGCCTCGTCGAGCATCTGATGGATCTCGTCGAGCGGCACGTCCTTATTCAGCTTGATGGTCAGCGCCTGCGAGTGGCAGCGCATCGCGCCGATGCGCACGCAGGTGCCGTCGATCGCGATCGGATTCGCGGAGCGGCCGAGAATCTTGTTGGTCTCGGCCTGGCCCTTCCACTCCTCGCGGCTCTGGCCGTTGTCCAGCGCGGTGTCGATCCACGGGATCAGGGAGCCGGCCAGCGGCGCGCCGAAGTTGGCGGTCGGGTTGCCGTCGGAGCGGATGAACTCGGCGACCTTGCGGTCGATGTCGAGGATCGCGCTGGACGGATCGGCCAGCTCCGGCTTCACCGCGTCGAACGCCGCGCCCATCTGGGTGAGCAGTTCGCGCATGTTCTTGGCACCGGCGCCCGACGCCGCCTGATAGGTCTGCGAGGTCATCCACTCGACCAGATCGTTCTGGAACAGCCCGCCGAGGCCCATCAGCATCAGGCTGACGGTGCAGTTGCCACCGATGAAGTCCTTCTTGCCATTGGCCAGCGCGGTGTCGATGACGCCGCGATTGACCGGGTCGAGGATGATCACGCTGTCATCGGCCATGCGCAGCGACGAGGCCGCGTCGATCCAGTAGCCGTTCCAGCCCGCCGCACGCAGTGCCGGAAAAACCTGCTTGGTCCAGTCGCCACCCTGGCAGGTGACGATCGCATCCATCTGCTTGAGCGCGTCGATGTCGTTTGCGTCCTGCAGCGGCACGGCACCCTTGCCCATGTCCGGCCCGTCCTGGCCGAGCTGCGACGTGGTGAAGAACACCGGCTCCTCGATGTGGTCGAAATCGCCCTCTTCCTGCATGCGCTGCATCAGCACGGAACCCACCATGCCGCGCCAACCCACAAAACCGACTCGCTTGATCATTTTCAAATACCGAACTCAGTAAAAAGCGATTCGCCGCAAAGACGCGAAGGCGCAAAGATTTTCAACAGAACAACTTTGCGCCTTGGCGTCTTTGCGGCAAGAAATCATTTCATCGCCGCGACGACGGCGTCGCCCATCTCGGCGGTGCCGACACGGGTCATGCCCTCGGACCAGATGTCCGCGGTGCGGATGCCCTGATCGAGCACCTTGCCGACCGCCGCCTCGACCACATCGGCGAGATCGGCGCGCTCCAGGCTGTAGCGCAGCATCATCGACACCGACAGGATGGTCGCCAGCGGATTGGCTAGCCCCAAGCCGGCGATGTCCGGTGCGGAGCCGTGGATCGGCTCGTACATGCCCTTGCCATGCTTGTCGAGCGACGCGGAGGGCAGCATGCCGATGGAGCCGGTCAGCATCGAGGCCAGGTCGGAGAGGATGTCGCCGAACATGTTCTCGGTGACGATCACGTCGAACTGCTTGGGCCACTTGGCCAGCTGCATCGCCGCGTTGTCGACGTACATGTGGGTTAGCTCGACCTCCGGATAGTCCTTGGCGACATCGAGCATGACCTCGCGCCACAGGCCGGAGACCTCCAGCACGTTGGCCTTCTCCACCGAGCAGACCTGCTTATTCCGCTTCATCGCGATGTCGAAGGCGACGCGGCCGATGCGCTCGATCTCGGACTCGGTGTAGACCATCGAGTTGTAGCCGCGCCGCTCGCCGGACGGCAGCGTCTCGACGCCGCGCGGCTCGCCGAAGTACAGGCCGCCGGTCAGCTCGCGCACGATCATGATGTCGAGCCCGGCGACGATCTCGGGCTTCAGCGAAGAAGCGGAAGCCAGCTGCGGATACAGGATCGCCGGGCGCAGGTTGGCGAACAGTTCGAGGCCGGCACGGATACCGAGCAGGCCCTTCTCCGGACGCAGCGCGCGATCCAGGGTGTCGTACTTGGGGCCACCGACCGCGCCGAGCAGGATGGCGTCGGCATTGCGGCCCTGTTCCAGGGTCTTCGCCGGCAGCGGCGTGCCCTCGGCGTCGTAACCGGCGCCACCGATCAGGCCGTGTTCAATCTCGGCATCCAGACCGAAATCGTTGACCAGCGCGCCCAGCACCTTCTCGGCCTCGGCGACGATCTCCACCCCGATGCCGTCACCCGGCAACACCAGAATCTTCTTAGTCATTCAATCAAGCTCCAAAACGCGTTTGCCGCGAAGACGCAAAGGCGCAAAGTTTTCATTTACCAATCCCGGCCAGATCGACGACGGCCATGGCCGAAGCCAACTGCAAAACACTCTTTGCGTCTTCGCGTCTTTGCGGCGAAATAAGGAATCAATCCAGCGACACGTAATCGAACAGCCACGGCGCTTCCTGACGGCGGCGCACCTCGTAGGCCTTGATGTCATCGGCGTGTTGCAGGGTCAGGCCGATGTCGTCGAGACCGTTCAGCAGGCAGTGCTTGCGGAAGGCATCGACCTCGAAGGGGATGCTCTCACCGGACGGCGTGATGACGGTCTGCGCGGCCAGGTCGACGGTCAGCTGATAACCCTCGCTGGCCTCGACCTCCTTGAACAGGCGGTCGACGATCGCGGCATCCAGCGGGATCGGCAGCATGCCGCTCTTGAAGCTGTTGTTGAAAAAGATGTCCGCGAAACTCGGCGCGATCACGACGCGGATGCCGTAATCATCCAGCGCCCAGACCGCGTGCTCGCGTGACGAACCGCAGCCGAAGTTCTCGCGACCCAGCAGCACGCTCGCGCCCTGATAGCGCGGGAAATTCAGCACGAAATCGGGATTCGGACGGCGCCAGGAGTTGTCGCTGTCCGGCTCGCCCGGATCGAGGTAGCGCCAGTCATCGAACAGGTTCGGGCCGAAGCCGGAACGCTTGATCGACTTCAGGTACTGCTTCGGGATGATCGCGTCGGTGTCGACGTTGGGCCGATCGAGGGGGACGACCAGGCCGGTATGGGTCTGAAACGGCTGCATGGGCGGCGGCTCACGTGGACAACGGAAAAGCGTGGCATTTTCCGGGAGCGGGCGCGGCGATGCAACGAATCCCTGTGGCCCCGGCCAACAGCGCGCATGGCACCCCACGCAGTCTTTCCTGCTTCAATACCGCCCCACCGCCCAGCTTTACCGCCCCGATCCGATGACCGCACCCGACGCCGACCTCCGCACCCTGCACATCCGCTGCGGCTCCGACATCCAGGGCACGCTCGGCGAGGCCGGTTTCGTCGGCGACTTCGTCGAATTCGCCGACCCGTTCTGCACCGGCCCGGTCCGCGACCTGCCGCAGGCGGAGTTCATCGCCGAACGCAGCCGCTTCATCGCCGACGCCTTCCTGATCGACCCGCAGGTGGTCGAGCAAAAACAGCATCGGGGTTACGCCGCGCTGACCCGACTCGACGAGTACGAACGCGTGGTGCTCTGGTTCGAACACGACAGCTTCGACCAACTGATCCTCGCCTACCTGCTGATGCGCATCGGCCAGACCCAACCAAGCGCGGTGGTCGAACTGGTCGCCGTTGATCACTTCCCCGGCATCGACCGATTCATCGGCCTCGGCCAGTTGAACGGCGAGCAGATCGCGTCCCTGTGGCCCAAGCGCCAGGTGGTCACCGACGCGCAGTACCGGCTCGGCACCGAAGTCTGGTCGGCGCTGATCCAAGCCTCACCCGAACCGCTCCACGCCCTCGCCCAAACCGGCACCCCCGCCCTGCCGATGATGAGCCGCGCAATTGGCCGCCACCTGCGCGAACTGCCCGACCTCCGCACCGGCCTGGGCCTGACGGAACGACTGATACTGGAAATCGCCCGCGACCTCGGCCCGCTCCGCATCGGCCGCGCCTTCGGCGAACTCACCAGCCAGCGCGAACCGCTGCCCTTCCTCGGCGACATCATGTTCGCCTGGATCGTCCGCCGCCTGACCCACGGCGCCACCCCGTTGCTCGAACTCCACCCCGCGCCCGACCCGCTGAAGCTCGACCGCTGGGGCATGCGCGACGAGATCGCGCTGACCGGGACCGGCCACGCGGTGCTCGCCGGCATTGTTTCCGGACTGGACGCTGCCTCAGGTCCGCGTTGGGTCGGCGGGGTTCCTCTGCCCGGATCGAGCGGCACCTGGTGTCGGGATGACACGACCGGACACCCCGTTCTGACAGGCTGACACGCCGATACGGTCGAGCCCTACAATCCCCGCCCCATGTCCGACCTCAACCCTCAACAACACGCCGCGATGACCTACATCGACGGCCCGGTGCTGGTGCTCGCCGGTGCCGGTTCGGGCAAGACGCGGGTGATCACACGCAAGATCGCGTATCTGATCGGGGAATGCGGCTACGAGCCGCGCTCGGTGGCGGCGGTGACCTTCACCAACAAGGCGGCGCGCGAGATGAAGGAGCGCGTCGGGCAGTTGGTATCCGGGAAAAACGCGCGCGGGCTGATCGTGTCGACCTTCCACAACCTCGGGCTGCGCATCCTGCGGCTCGAACACAAGTCGGTCGGGCTCAAATCCAACTTCTCGATCTTCGACGCGCGCGATGCCGCCGCGCTGGTGCAGGAGCTGATGCACCGCGAGGTCACCCCGGACAAGGATCTGGTGCAGCGCGTGCAGTGGCAGATCTCGGCCTGGAAGAACGCGCTGGTCGCGCCGGCGACCGCGCTGGCCGAGGCCAACGATGCCTTCAAGACCATGGCGGCAGCGGTCTATGAGGAATACGACCGCCACCTGCGCGCCTTCAACGCGGTCGATTTCGACGATCTGATCGGCCTGCCCAGCCGCCTGCTCAGCGAGGATGCCGACGCCCGTGAGCGCTGGCAGAAACGTCTGCGTTACCTGCTGGTCGACGAATACCAGGACACCAACGGCAGCCAGTACGAACTCATCAAGCTGCTGGTCGGGCGGCGCGCGGCGCTGACCGTAGTCGGCGACGACGACCAGTCCATCTACGCCTGGCGCGGCGCGCAGCCGGAGAATCTGCACCTGCTGCAAGCCGACTACCCCCAGCTCAAGGTCATCAAGCTGGAGCAGAACTACCGCTCCACCGCGCGCATCCTGCGGGTCGCCAACAAGCTGATCGCGAACAACCCTCATCTGTTCGACAAGCGCCTGTGGAGTGACCTCGGGCTGGGCGACGAACTGCGTGTGGTCGAATGCCGCGACGAGTTGCATGAGGCAGAACAGGTCGCCGCCGACATCACCCACCAGCGTTTCAGCCGCCGCGCCGACTACCACGACTTCGCGATCCTCTATCGCGGCAACCACCAGTCGAAGCTGTTCGAACAGGCGCTGCGTTCGCAGAACATCCCCTACGTGATCACCGGCGGGCAGAGCTTCTTCGACCACATCGAGGTCAAGGACCTGATCGCGTATCTCCGCCTGCTCGCCAACCCCGCCGACGACGCCGCCTTCATCCGCTGCGTGAACACCCCGCGGCGCGGTGTCGGCGCGGCCTCGTTGGAGAAGCTGGGCTCCTACGCCAACAAGCGCGGCATCGGCCTGCTCGCCGCCAGTGGCGAACTCGGTGTCGAGGAATCGTTGGGACAGCGCGCGCTGGCGTCGATCCGGGGTTTCACCCAGTGGCTCGACAACCTGCGCGAGATGGACGCGACGCCGCTCAAGGTCGTGTATCAGCTGATCGAGGACTGCGGCTACGAAGCCTGGATCGCGGAAACCAGCACCGACGCCAAGCAGACCGAGAAACGCTGGAACAACGTCATGGACCTGCTCAACTGGATTCAGCAGTTGCAGGAAGGCGAGGAACCGAAGGACCGCCTCGAAGACATCGTCGCGCACATGAGCCTGATGGACATCCTCGACCGCCAGGACAGCAACGACGAACGCCCCGACCGCGTCCACCTGATGACGCTGCACGCCGCCAAGGGCCTCGAATTCCCGTATGTGTATCTGGTCGGCATGGAGGAGAACCTGCTCCCGCACCGCGCCAGCATCGAAGCATCGGATACGGACGCCAACGCCATCGAGGAAGAACGCCGCCTCGCCTACGTCGGCATCACCCGCGCCCAGCGCACCCTGACCTTCACCCACGCCCGCCGCCGCAAGCGCGCCGGCGAACTGGTGGTCTGCGAACCCAGCCGCTTCCTCGCCGAGCTGCCGGAAGACGATCTGCGCTGGGAAGGCGGCAAACGCGAAGTCGACCCGGAAGAACGCCAGGAACGCGGCAAGGCGCATCTGGCCAATCTGCGCGATCTGCTGAAATAGCCGCGTCGGGCGTTTGATCCGGTCGCGCGCGGCGTTCGCGCCCCGCGGCTGGGCAGACCATTCGAACTTTCCGCGCCGCACATCGTCGGATACTTGACCGCGTGATTCCGGCTCCGAGCATCAGCCCCCAGTAATATACGGCCCGCTCGGGTACAATCACGCCCCCTCCCCGCTTCGTCCAGTTTCACGGAACCCGAACGATGCCGCGCATTATCCCCCTGCTGTTCGCCTTCTTCCTCGCCCTCCCCTCGCATGCCGCGCTGCCGGTCCCCGCCGCGCCGGAACTGGCCGCGACCGCCTGGCTGCTGATCGACTACAACAGCGGCACGGTGCTCGCCGAGCACAACCCGGACGAGCAGCTGCCGCCCGCCAGCCTGACCAAGATGATGACCGCTTACGTCGTCTTCAAGGAGATCAGCGAGGGCAAGCTCAAGCTGAGCGACATGGTCACGATCAGCGAGAAGGCATGGCGCACCGGCGGCTCGAAGATGTTCATCGAGGTCGGCAAACAGGTATCGGTGGAAGACCTGCTGATGGGGCTGATCATCCAGTCCGGCAACGACGCGGCGGTCGCGCTGGCGGAGTTCGTCGCCGGCGACGAGACCACCTTCGCGCATCTGATGAACCGCCATGCCGACCGCCTCGGTCTCACCGGCACTCATTTCACCAATTCCACCGGCCTGCCGGACGAGGCGCACCGCACCACCGCGCGGGATCTCGCCGTCATCGCCACCCACCTGATCCGCGACTTCCCGGAGCACTACGGCTGGCACGCGATCAAGGAATACGAGTTCAACGGCATCCGCCAGCACAACCGCAACAAGCTGCTGTGGCGCGATTCCAGCGTCGACGGCATCAAGACCGGCCACACCGAGGCGGCCGGCTTTTGTCTGGTCACCTCCGCGCTGCGCGACGACATGCGCCTGGTCTCGGTGGTGCTCGGCACCGCCAGCGACAAGGCCCGCGCCGATGCCAACCAGACCCTGCTGAACTTCGGCTTCCGCTTCTACAACACCCGCCGCGTGTTCAATGGCGGCGACCGCCTCGAGGACGCGACCGTCTGGAAGGGTGAGACCGACAAGCTGCCGGTCGGCCTCGCCGAAGACCTGTGGATCACGATGTCGCGTCAGCGTTTCAAGGATCTGAAGTCGGAGATGCTGCTCGACGCCCGCCTGATCGCGCCGATCGCGCAGGGTCAGCAGATCGGCACGTTGAAGGTCACGCTGGATGGCGACGTCGTCACCGAAAGGCCGCTGATCGCGCTGACCCCGGTCGCCGAGGGCGGCATCTTCACCCGCATCGGCGACTCCGTGAAGCTGTGGTTCGAATGACCGGCCGCCAGGACGACACGCTCCTCGAATTCCCCTGCGAGTTCCCGGTCAAGGCCATGGGCGCCGCCGGCGGGGAGCCGGTATTCGATCTGCACGTCCTGGAACTGATCCGCCGCCACTGCCCCGATCTGGGCGAGGGCGCGATCCGCATTCAGGACAGCAAGGGCGGGCGATTTGTGTCGGTGACCGTGACCGTGCGCGCGACCAGCAAGGATCAGGTCGACGCGATCTACCGGGACCTGAGCGAGTCCAAACGCGTACTGATGGCGCTGTGAATGGCCGATCTGCGCTGGCGTGATCTGGGCCTGAGCGACTACCTGCCCGTCTGGCGGGCGATGCAGGCCTACACCGACGTCCGCGACGCCGGCAGCCCCGACGAGCTCTGGCAGGTGCAGCATCCGCCGGTGTTCACGCAGGGCATGAACGGCAAGCCGGAGCACCTGCTGACGCCCGCTGACATCCCCGTCATCGCCATCGATCGCGGTGGCCAGGTGACCTACCACGGCCCAGGCCAGATCGTCCTCTACCCATTGCTGGACCTGCGCCGCGCCCGGCTCGGCGTGCGCGATCTGGTCAGCCACATGGAAGCGGCCGTGGTCGCCACGCTGGCGGAATATGGCGTCACTGCCGCCGCACGTCCGGATGCCCCCGGCGTCTACGTCGACGGCGCCAAGGTGGCCTCGCTCGGCCTGCGCGTGCGGCGCGGATGCAGCTATCACGGCCTCGCCCTGAACGTGGACATGGACCTCGCGCCGTTCCAGCGCATCAACCCCTGTGGTTACGCCGGCATGGCCGTGACGCGCACCCGCGATCTCGGCATCGGTGACGGACCGGACGCGATCGCCATACGCCTGCGCGGGAATCTCGCCGAACGTCTCGGCTACACTGCCGCGCCGGAACCAATCTCCCACGAGCTTCCTGAGCTCATGTAGGAGCGGGCTCGCCCGCGAACCGACGCTCGAACACCACGTCAACTTCATTCGCGGGCAAGCCCGCTCCTACACGAAAATCGACACATCGCATGTCTGACCGCAAACAGCCCGGAATCAAGCAGCGCAGCGCCGAAAAGGTCGCGCGCATCCCGGTCAAGATCGAGCCGACCGTGCGCCCGCAGCGCAAGCCGGCCTGGATCCGCGCCAAGGCCCCCGGCTCGCCGGAAGTCGCGCGCATCAAGAACGTGCTGCGCGAACACCGCCTGCACACGGTCTGCGAGGAAGCCGCCTGCCCCAACCTCGGCGAATGCTTCGGCGGCGGCACCGCGACCTTCATGATCATGGGCGACATCTGCACCCGCCGCTGCCCGTTCTGCGACGTCGGCCACGGCATCCCGCTGCCGCTGGATGCGGACGAGCCCGAGAACCTCGGCAAGTGCATCGCCGGCATGCATCTGCGCTACGTGGTCATCACCTCGGTCGACCGCGACGACCTGCGCGACGGTGGCGCCGCCCACTTCGCGGCCTGCATCGAGGCCACCCGCCGCCACAATCCGGACATCCAGATCGAAGTGCTGGTCCCGGATTTCCGTGGCCGCATGGACCGCGCCCTCGAAGCCCTGACGCCGCACCCGCCGGACGTGTTCAACCACAACCTGGAAACGGTGCCCCGGCTCTACCGCCAGGCCCGCCCGGGCGCCGACTACGAGTGGTCGCTGGACCTGCTCGAACGCTTCAAGGGTCTGTATCCGGACGTGCCGACCAAGTCCGGCCTGATGCTCGGCCTCGGCGAGGAGATCGACGAGGTGCTGGCGGTCATGCGCGATCTGCGCGCCCACCAGGTCGACATGCTGACCCTCGGCCAGTACCTGCAACCGAGCCTGCATCACCTGCCGGTCGCGCGCTTTGTCCACCCGGACGAATTCGAGGAATTGCGCATCAAGGGCGAAGAGATGGGCTTCTCGCACGTTGCCAGCGGCCCGCTGGTCAGGTCGTCTTACCACGCAGACCAGCAGGCGCACGGGGTTCTGGACGTCTGATATCCCGCCAGGCTGGCAGCCTGTCGGACCCAGGGGGATCAGGGACAAACGATCGTCGTGAAATCCGCGTGTCGCGGATGCGCGGCTGTCGTTTCCGACTCACCATCGCGGCACAGCCATGCCGTCGCCATGCCCGCTTCACGCGCCGCATCCAGTTCCTCGATGATGTCCGACAGGAACAGGATTTGGTCGGCAGGCAACCCGATCCGGGTCGTGATGTGCCGGTAGGAATCCGCTTCGCGCTTGCCACCGACCTTGGTGTCGAAATAACCGCTGAACAGCGGCGTCAGGTCGCCCGCGTCGGAATGGCCGAACAGCAGTTTCTGCGCGGCGACCGAACCGGACGAATACACGTACAGCTTGCAGCCCGCCGAGTGCCAGCGACGCAGCCCCTCGACCGCGTCGAGGTAGACGTGGCCGGTGAAGCCGCCGCTTTGATAGCCGTCCTTCCAGATCATGCCCTGCAGGGTTTTCAGCGGCGTGATCTTGCGGTCTTCGCGCGCCCAGGCGAGCAGCACGTCGATGGCCTGAGCGGTGCTCAGACTGGCGCCGCCAACCTCGGCGCGCACCGCATCGAGTTCGGCGGCGACCACCGCCTCATCGGCATGGGCGCGGACGAACGCGGCGAGATGTTCACGCGCATACGGGAACAGGACGTCGTAGACGAAGGACACCGACGTGGTGGTGCCTTCGATGTCGGTGAGGATCGCGCGCACCGCCATGTCAGGCGGCGTGGGTGGCGACGAATTCGTCGAAGCCCGGGAAACGGGTGGCGATGTCGCTGCCGGTGAAATCACCGACCCAGCCATCCGGGATCACGAACAGGCGGATGCACTTGAAGTCCGGCGCCGCGCCCATGTCGAACCAGTGGGTGGTGTTGGCCGGCACGCTGATCAGGTCGCCCTTCTCGCACAGCACGCAGTACACCTTGTCGCCGACGTGGAGGTAGAAGAGGCCGCTGCCATCGACGAAGAATCGCACCTCGAAATCGGCGTGCGTGTGTTCGGCGAGGAACTTGGCACGGAATTCGGCGCGCTTCGGGTTATCGGGACGCAGCGCCACGACATCCACCGACTGGAAACCGTAATCGGCGTTGAGGCGCTCGATCTCGGCCGCGTACGCCGTCTTGACCGCCGCCTCGTCGGCATCGGCGGCGAGCGGGCGATCGGTAGGCCAGCGCTCGAACTGCACGCCCAGCGCACGCAGCTGCGCCGCGATCGCCGCATGGTCGGTATGCACCGCCGGGTTGCCCGCGGCGGTGTCGGGATAAATGGCCAGCACGCTCATACGGTTCCCAACCTCATTTGCTGGAGTTCACAGTCGAACAGGAATTCAAAGGCTTCGATGTGGCGCATCGTGTCGTCGACCGACGCCCCCCAGGTGTAGAACCCGTGCCCGGCGATCAGATAGCCATGCACCGGGCCATCGTGCGCATCCATCCACGCATCGACCTCAGCGGCGAGGCGGGCGATATCCTGATCGTTGGCAAAGATCGGCACCTGCACGCGCGCCTCGTGGGTGTCGACACCCGGAAAGGCCTTGAGCAGTTCGTAGTCCTGCAATTCAAGGCTGCCGCGCCGGTTCTTCGAGATCAGGGTGGCGTTCACGGAGTGCGGATGCAACACGCAGCGGACTTCGGGAAAGCGCCGATAGATCTGCACGTGCAACAGCGTTTCGGCGGACGGGCGGTTGCCGTCCAGGGATTCCCCGGCGGCACTGGCGCGCATGATGTCCGTCGGCGTCAGGCGCCCCTTGTGGCGACCGGACACGGTGATCGCCATGGCACCGTCACTCAGGCGGCAGGAGAAGTTGCCGCTGGTCGCCGGCACCATGCCGCGTGCATACAGGGCGCGCCCCACCTCGACCAGTTGTTCGGCGGCGGATCGAAATTCGTCATTCATGGGCTTCATGGATCGGCATCAGTCTTCACGCACCTCGGAACGACGCAGGCATCACAGCGACTTGGCCAGACCGTTCGCCATGACCTGGGCGAGGTTGGCCATCAGCGCCGAATCCTCCTCGTCGAAGTGATTCTCCTCCTTGCTGGCAAACACCATCACCGCGCGCCAGCCATCGTCGGCGCGCATCGGCGCGGCGATCATCGAACGCAGGTCGGTTCGCTCCGCCATCACCCGCATGAAACGATCGCGGCTGGTGTTGGCGGCCTGCGCGGCAAATCGTTGCAGGTCGTTGACCATCAGCGGCTCGCCGCGCTTGAGGATCTCGCGCAGGCCCGATTCCTCGCACTGGAACGTCCCGCGACGCAGTGGTTCATACACGATCGGTGGCATCGCGTGGGGCACGTTGCACACTGCCTTCTCACGAACCTCGACCAATCCCATCCAGTCGATGCTCAGGTATTTGTTCGATTCCTGCCAGACCAGCCGCAAGGCGTCGCGCATGTCGTCGGTGCGCCGCATCTCGTCGAGCACGGTCATGATCAGATGGCTGCGCGCAGACAGGGAATTGACCGCCGACAACAGATCGCCGAGTTCGTCATCACGCTCCACCTCTGCCTGATATCCGCTCCGCCCCAGGGCCACTTCCCGGCACTGGGCGACCGTCTCATGGATACGCCGCATGACACCGGCCTGGAACCAGAACAACGCGACGATCGCGAGCAGCACCAGAATGATCGGCGAGAGCAGCGTGAACACGTGCAGGAATTTCTGCTGCGACGTGATCGCGCTGCGGAACCGCGTCGCCAGCGCCTTCAACTGCGCGAACAGAAGCCGCTCGTCATTGCGCAGATAGCTGGCCACCAGACCCAGATTGGCGACGGACTGGCGATCCTGAATGCGCGCCTCCACCCCGGCGCTGACCAGATCGAAGCGGCGACCGATGTCATCGATCATCACGCCAAGCTCCTGCTCACTCCCCTTGACATCGAGAAACTTCAGGACGGGTGCGGCCATGCCGCCCTGGTAAGTGGCGCGCAGGTTAGCGAGTGCCGCGGAGAAATCGTCCAGATCACGCACCAGATCGCCATGACGACGGCGAATCTCCGCGATCTCGGCGGCGCCCCCCCAGGTGATCGGGTGTGCGAGGTCATCTATGCGCCGCTGGATGCCCCGGGCCGCGTCACTCAGCGAATCGATCTGATGCAGGATCTCGAGATTCCGCTCGGTACGCAGTTGCGCGTACGCGAGATAGCCCACCAGACACACGGCCAGCAGAAACAGCATGGTCATGCCGGCGACGGTCTTGCCACCGAAGCCATATGCTGGTTTGGACATGTTCGTCGTGCCGTGGGGGATCAAGAAGTCGAATCGGAGCCGGGAATCGGACAGCAAATCAGTGCGCTCACCGCGCGTCGCCCAAGCGTAGCAGAGCACATCGTCGATAGCGCGACACCCGGCTGCTCCCCGCGCTCCCGAATTCCGGCTTGATTCCGCCTTGAGCGAGAGACATCCGGCACCGTCCGCGCCCCACCTTACGAGCGTCCATCACCGTTGGCGCATCTGTCGTTGCCCCCGGCAGACAACGAACGCCCGCCTGTGCGACCGGGCAGGACCATCCAGGGACATCCAGCCCCGATAAACCGCTTGGTGCCGTTGGCGATAGCCCGCGTCGGCAGCCGACGATCAGATAACGACCTATGCCCGGCTTATCGAAAACGTTATCCTTGGCGTTGGTAGCAGTTACGAACACCCTTCGAGAGCACACGACGATGCGCACCATCCTGAAATATTCCCTGGCCTCCGTCATGGTGGCCGGCCTGGTTGGCTTTGCCAGTGGCGCCGCTGCTTACACCATCGACGGTCAGATCTCCGACTGGGGCGTTTACGGCACCGGTAACGACAGCGACTGGACCCCGAACGGCAATCAGCAATACGCCGTTTCCGACCAGGTCAACGATTCGCTGTCCGGCGGCTACGTCTACAACTTCACCGCGCTTGGCGGTCTCGGCAGCGGCGGTCAGGAATACGACGCCGAAGCGATTTACCTCGACTACGACTCGACCTACCTCTACTACGCCGTGGTCACCGGTCGTCCGTCCACCGCCACTCAGTATCCCGCCGGCGACATCGCGTTCGACTTCGGCAGCGACGGCAGCTGGGAGTTCGGCGTGGAAACCCGTGGCAACAACGGTTTCGACAAGGGCGATCTGGTCGCGGTCAGCAGCTGGGCGCTCGGCAACCCGATTCCCGCGGCCGGCGTGACCGAGATCCTGAGCGGCACGGTGGTCGGCGGCAGTTCCGCGGACTTCGCGTACGGCAGCAAGATCGAGGACATCGGTCGCTATACCTACCCGACCTACGGAAGCGGCGACGACAACCACTACGTGCTCGAGGGTCGGATCGCGCTCGCCGACTTCAGTCTGTACGCGGGTCAGGACTTCACCATCCACTGGACCATGGGCTGCGGCAACGACGAGATCCACCTCAGCTCCACCCTGCCGACCGGCGGTGGTGGCTGCCAAGGCGGTAACTGCGGCGGCAACGAGGTTCCGGTCCCCGGCACCGGCCTGCTGTTCGGTGGCGCCCTGATCGGTTGGACTCTCCAGCGTCGCCGCCAGCGGATGACCGTGAACGGCACAAGTGACGAGGCCCGGGTACCGGCCTGAGCGACGAGCAAGCAACCGGCTCCGCAGCCGGCCCGAGAATCCACCACCCCATCCGCATCGGCCGCTCATCGCGGCCGATTGCCGTTCTGCACATCCCCGGTCGGGGGCCGACCGACTGACATTCAGCGTCACCATTGTCGGTGACATGACCGGTAATGCCCCCTGACGACATTCCGCGACGCTCAGTCGACAGGGATACAGCGGCCTGATCGCACCCCCGCACGACCATCCAATGCGGCAGGCCCAACCATGCCCGCCGCGCCCGAAAACGCGATCATGTATGGGTTTTTACGTTTTTTTGCACTTCATCGAACACCATCCCGAGCAAGCCTGACCGCACACACCATCGCCAACTACGGCAATGCGATAGTTTTCTGGCACGAGATGTGCTTTATCTCTTGTCAGCACGTTTCCTTAAGCGGGCTTCCTGACGCACAAGGCCAAACATCATGACTATCGCCAACAGCATTCATCGCCGAACCCTCATCGCCGCCGCCCTGTTCGCGGTCGCGAACGTCGCCTCCGCCTACACCATCGACGGCGACATCCACGATTGGGGCCTGAACCACACCGGTCAGGACAGCGACTGGACCCCGAACAGCGGCGTCGAATACGCCGTGTCCGACCAGGCCAACGACGCGTTGTCCGGCGGTTACGTCCACAACTTCACACAGCTCGGCAACCTGGGTTACGGCGACCAGCCCTTCGACGCGGAAGCCATCTACCTGGATTACGACTCCACCTACATGTACTTCATGGTGGTCACCGGGCGCTCCGAATGGCAGAGCCAGTACCCGGCGGGCGACATCGCGTTCGACTTCGGCAGCGACGGCAGCTGGGAATTCGGCGTCGAAACCCGCGGCAACAACGGCTTCGACAAGGGCGATCTGGTCGCGGTCAGCAACTGGGCCATCGGCAACCCCTACGCCCAGGCGGGCGTGACCGAAATCCTGAGCGGCACCGTGATCTCCGACACCGGCGACGGCAACGAACTGGTCTACGGCAACAATATCCGTGATATCGGTCGTTACACGAATTACGACGACGACGACCACTACGTCATCGAAGGCAAGGTCGCGCTGGCCGATTTCGCCCTCTATGCCGGCCAGAGCTTCACGGTCCACTGGACCATGGGCTGCGGCAACGACGAGATCCACCTGGCTTCCACCCTGCCGGGCACCCCGGGCGGCGGCGGCGAAGTGCCGATTCCGGGCACCGGCCTGCTGTTCGGCGGCGTCCTGGCCGGCTGGACCCTGCAGCGCCGCCGCATGCTGGCGCGCAAAACCAGCGACACCGATTCCGTGGAGAGCGGCTCCGACGACGTCTGACAGCAACGCTTCAAGACGTTGATTTGGGGCGATACGGGCAACCGTATCGCCCTTTTCTTTTGGACCCGGCAAGTTAGCGGGCAGGCCCCGCCCGGTCCCGACTTGCGCCGCCCGCGGGCGCGGTCCGACGATATGGCCAACCGATACGCCACGCGGTTGTCCGCACCATGACCGACACGCCAGCCCGCCCTCCCCTCACGGACCCCATCGGCAAACTCCTCGCCGGCTGGCACGCGAACCCCGTGCCCGTTGACGCGGCCATTGCCTTGCGCCGCGACCGGCAAGGCGCGCAACCCGATCAACTCACCGCGCTGATCATGCGATTCTGGAGCGCGCCCGGCTATCAACCCGGCTTCGTCGACGCCATCCGCCACGCCAGCGATGACGACTCGCGCGCGCTGCTCGAACTCGTTTATGGCCAGTTGCTGATTGCCGTGCGCCTGCGAGGCGCCATCGAGCACCTCGACCGCGGATTCGCCCTTGCCGCCGAACGGCTCGGCGCGCGGGACTACCTCACCGTGCTCAACCGCCATGACACCCTGCGCTGGCTGGTGCTGAGTCCTCAGCCGGCAGCGCCGATGACCCTCACCGCCCTGCTCCGGCAAGCCGAGGTCACCCGGCGACTGCGCGCGGGCGGTGGCGAGGACCCGCGCTTCGCCCCGGGGGCCGCGCGCCGACCCCGCGACGACGACCCGGAACACCGCGAAGACACCATCGGCTGAGAACCGGCGCCGGCAAGCCTGCCGAATCCCACATCCCCGCCGGTGGCGCGGCGGGACCAAGCGGGCTACGGTGGCGTTCGCCAGCCACCCGCGAACCGCCGCCACGTCCATGTCCACCGACCGTCACACGATCGCCATCCTCGGCGACACCCACGGGCTGATCGATCCGCGCATCGCGGCGATCGTGAGCCGTTGCGACTGGGTCGTGCACACCGGCGACATCGGCGGCGTCGGCATCCTCGCCGCGCTGCATCCACGGGGGGGAGTGGTGCGCGCGGTCAAGGGCAACAACGACATCCCGAAACGTTGGGGCGGCGATGAATCCATCCTCGACTCCCTGCCGCAGACCCTGGAGATCGACGCTCCGGGCGGACGCATCATGGTCGAACACGGCCACCGCGCCGGCCCGGTCAGGAACCGCCACACCCGCCTGCGCCAACGCTACGAAGGCGCACGCGCGATCGTGTATGGACATTCCCATCACATGGTCTGCGATCTGGACGAGGAGCCCTGGGTGCTGAACCCCGGCGCGGCCGGTCGGGAACGCACCTTCGGCGGCCCGTCCTGTCTGGTCCTGTATACCGGCGAGGGTGCCTGGCAGGTCGAGGAACACCGCTTCCCGCTGCAACGCGACGGTCGCGCCAGCCGCCGCGTCCATAACCGTATCCCGCGCTGAGCTCAGATGGCCCGCATCCTCATCGTCGGCATCGCCACCCTCGACATCGTCAACGAAGTCGAGCGTTACCCGGTCGAGGACGACGAAGTCCGCGTGCGCCGGCAGCATCGCCGCTGCGGCGGCAACGCCGCCAACACCGCGATGGTGCTGCGCCAGTTCGGTCACGACTGCGATTTCCTCGGCAGCTTTGCCGACGACGACGGCGCCCGCTTCATCCGCGCCGAGATGGCGGCAGCGGGCATCGACCTGCGCCACGCCCCGGTGATCGCCGGTGCCGCGACCCCCACCTCGTACATCACCCTGAGCCGCGCGACCGGCTCGCGCACCATCGTCCACCACCGCGACCTGCCCGAACTGCGTTGCCAGCAATGCAGCGAACTCGATTTCGGCGCCTACGACTGGATTCATTTCGAGGGGCGCAACGTCGACGTAAGCCTGTCCCTGCTGCGCGCCATCGACGGTCGCGTGCCGATTTCGGTGGAGATCGAGAAGCCGCGCCCGGACATCGAGAACCTGTTCCCGCTCGCCAACCTGCTGCTGTTCTCACGCCAGTACGCGCGCGCCGTGTGTTGCGAAGACCCGCACGACTTCCTCGCCACGCAGGCCACCACCCTGCCCGACCGCCAGTTGGTCTGCGCCTGGGGAGAGCGCGGCGCCGCCGCGTTGCGTGACGGCAATTACCACTGGGCGGACGCGCCGCGCCTGGCAAAGGTGGTCGACAGCGTCGGTGCGGGCGACACCTTCAACGCGGGTATAATCGCCGCCCTCCTGGCCGGACTGGAGCTGCCGCTCGCGCTACGCGACGCGGTCGCCCTCGCGGCCCGCAAATGCGGTCAGCACGGTCTCGGCCGCCTCGTCCCCGGCCCGGAAACATCGCCATGAAACTGTCCGACGTAGACATCGAAAGCGCCATCGCACGCGGCGAGATCGGCATCAGCCCAGCACCCACGGAAGAACAGCGCGGTTCGTTCTCGGTCGACCTGACGCTGGCCGAACACTTCCGGGTCTTCGACCACAGCCAGCACCCGTTCATCGACCTCGCCACCTCGCACAGCGTGTACGCGATGTCCGAGAAGCTGATGCGCGACGTCACCGTGAAGCACGATGACGCCTTCTACCTGCACCCCGGCGAACTCGCCCTGGGAGTGACCCGCGAGCGCATCCGCCTGCCGAACACCATCGTCGGCTGGCTGGACGGTCGCTCCAGCCTCGCCCGCCTCGGCCTGATGGTGCATATCACCGCGCACACCATCGATCCGGGCTGGGACGGACAGATCACCCTGGAGTTCTACAACTCCGGTCGCTTCCCGCTCGCGCTGCGCCCCGGCATGCGCATCTGCGCGCTGAGTTTCGAACTGCTGACCAGCCCGACCAGTCGCCCGTACACGGCCAAGAAGGGCGCCAAGTACGCCAACCAGGACGGGCCGCTCGCGAGCCGCATCGATCGGGACAAGGGCGAGTGATCCTCGGCCCGCTCGATGACATCGCCATGCCCGGCAGCAAGGGCTACCTGCTCGAAGACGGTCGCGAGATCTTCGTCGTCCGCCACGCCGGCGGCACGCACGCCTACCTGAACCGCTGCCCGCACACCGGTTCACCGCTGGATTGGGTCCCCGACCAGTTTCTCGATCTGGACAAGGCGCACATCCAGTGTGCGACCCACGACGCCCGCTTCCGTCTGCATGACGGCTTCTGCGTGAAGGGCCCCTGCGCGGGCGGCGCGCTGACCCCGCTCGCGCTCGACATCCGCGAAGGCGTGCTGCACCTCGGGGACTGAGGCGCGATGTCGCCGACGCTGATCTTCCCGCTCGCGGCGATCCTGGCGAGCCTGCTCGCCTATCACGCGCCAGACCTCTTCACCCCGCTCAAACCCGGCATCGCGCCGCTGCTCGGACTGGTCATGTTCGCCATGGGCATGACGCTGACCGCCGCCAATTTCAAGGAAGTGCTGAAGCGCCCCCGCGTGATCGCGCTTGGCGTCACGATGCAGTTCGCCCTGATGCCGCTGTTCGCGTGGCTGCTGTCTCACGCCCTCGGACTGTCGCCGATCTGGCTGGCCGGCATGGTCCTGGTCGGCGCCAGTCCGGGCGGCACCGCTTCCAACGTGATCTGTTATCTCGCGCGTGGCGATGTCGCGCTGTCGATTACACTGACAACCGTGACGACACTGCTGGCAGTGTTGCTGACACCTTTGATCACCTGGCTATACATCGGCACGCGGGTGCCGGTGGACATTGCCGCGATGATGCTCAGCATCGCCGAGATCGTGCTGCTGCCCGTGACCGCCGGCGTCGTGTTGAACCATTTCTGGCATCGCCGACTTAAACGCATCCACATGATCTTCCCGTGGATATCGATGGTGGCGATCGTCATCATCATCGCCATCGTCGTCGCGCTGAATCGCGCCCAGTTCCCGCAGGTCGGTCTGACCCTGTTTGCGGCGGTCGCGCTGCACAATCTGCTCGGACTGGCCGCCGGCTACGCGATCCCGCGCGTGCTCGGCATGGACGGTCGCACCGCGCGCACGCTGGCCATCGAGGTCGGCATGCAGAATTCCGGGCTCGCGGTGGCGCTGGCCAGCAAATTCTTCACGCCGGCGGCCGCATTGCCCGGCGCGATCTTCAGCATCTGGCACAATGTGTCCGGCGCCTGGCTGGCGGCGTATTCCGCGCGGAGTCGCGACACCATCTAAACGCAGGAATGGCATTTAAATTGCTAGCCATCCATCTCAAGTCAAGAGAGCCCGGCCTCCGATAGACCTTTCCCGGGCCGAGCTAATGGAGTCCCATCATGAACACCCTCCGCGCGTTTGCCACGATCTCGCTGTCCGGTCTGCTGACCGGATGCGCGACTTTCAGCCCGGATTTCCTTTCCTGGAATCACACTTCCAGTAACGTCGACGCCTACGACTTCTGGGTGGCACAGGGCGACGCGAGCAACGGCTATCGCGAAGAGATGCGCTCCGTGCCGTCCCTGGCCGCACAATCCGCCGCCCCGCAGGCCGCGCCGCGCCCACAGATGCCGTTGCGTGCGGACGTGGTCGCCCAGCGTCCGTCCAACGGCAACGATGAGCGCGGCAACATCCGCCCGGTATCCGCCAGCGTCGCCACGCCGAACACCTGCGAACAGCAGCGCGCGGCCTTTGGCGGCGCGGAGGAGCGCCGCATCGCCTTCCTGATCCAGCTCGATATCGAGCAGGCTCGCGCGGTTGCCGAATCGCCCAGCATCGACGCCGCGACCAAGGCGCAATTGCTGACCGAATTGAGTCGTGAAGTGAAAGCGCTGTCCCGCAAGTCGCAGGGCATCGAACTGTTCCGCGACGGCGTCTACGCGCTGTGCCAGGCGCACGCCAACGGCGCGATCACCCCGGCGACCTACAGCGACCGCTTCGACGAACTGATCCGCACCGCCAACGAGAGCATCCAACTCGAAAGCGCGAACTTCCAGTTCACCATCGAAGGCGACAGCATCCAGCCGGCCTCGATGAAGCGGCGCTGATCACCGCGTCGATCGCCAGCCACACAACGCCCCGGCCCGCCGGGGCGTTTTCTTTTTCCGATACGGAATCCCTAATCCGCGTCTGTGAGGACAGACATCACGGCGCGCCGCGTCAGCCGGATCACCGCCCCCAATCCACCGGCGGCGCCCGCCAGATGTCGCGGTTGTAATCGCGGATCGAGCGATCCGACGAGAAGTACCCCATGCGCGCGGTGTTGAGGATCGACATCCGCGTCCAGTGCTCGCGATCCCGGTAGGCCAGATCG
This sequence comes from Gammaproteobacteria bacterium, assembly GCA_024234895.1. Lineage (GTDB taxonomy): Bacteria > Pseudomonadota > Gammaproteobacteria > JACKNK01 > JACKNK01 > JACKNK01. The sequence continues at coordinate 7,967 of JACKNJ010000003.1, read as the reverse complement.
ACGCTGGCCTGCACGTCCAGGTAGTCCGCGTAATCGGCCAGCAGCAGGTAGCGGTCGCGGCCCAGCAGTTCGTCGACCAGAGGCCGGAACAGATCGTGGTCACCGTGCGAGAAATAGCCACCCGCGATCAGGTCGATGGCCGCGCGCAGTTCCGGGTTGGCGTCGTAGTAGTGGCGTGGCACGTAGCCGGCGGCCTGGCGCGCGACCACCTCCGTCTCGGTCAGGCCGAACAGGAAGAAGTTCTCCTCGCCGACCTCGCGGCGAATCTCCACGTTGGCGCCGTCCAGCGTGCCGATGGTCAGCGCGCCGTTCATCGCGAACTTCATGTTGCCGGTGCCGGACGCCTCCTTGCCGGCGGTGGAAATCTGCTCGGACAGGTCGGCGGCCGGGTAGATCAGCTGCGCGGTCTTGACGTTGAAGTTGGGGAAGAACACCACCTTCAGCCGCTCGCGCACGTCCGGATCGCGGTCGATGGTCTCCGCCACCGAATGGATCAGCTTGATGATCAGCTTGGCCATGCGATAACCCGGCGCGGCCTTGCCGGCGAAGATCACCGTGCGCGGCACCATGTCGAGGTTCGGGTTGTCCTTCAAGCGGTTGTACAGGCTGATCACATGCAACAGGTTCAGGTGCGGGCGCTTGTATTCGTGAATGCGCTTGGCCTGCACGTCGAACAGCGTCTCCGGGTCGATGACGACCCCGAGGCGCTGCCGGACCGCGTCGGCGAAACGCTGCTTGGCGGCCTGTTTGGTCTCGCGCCAGCCGACCTGGAACGCGCTGTCGCCGGCGAAATCACCGAGCCGGTTCAGCGCGGCCAGCTCGTGCGCCCACTCGCAACCGATATGGTCGCGCATCAGCAGCGCGATGTTCGGGTTCGACTGCAACAGGAAGCGGCGCGGCGTGACGCCGTTGGTGATGTTGTGGATCTTGTCCGGCCACATCTCGTGGAAGTCGCGCAGCAGGGCCGTCTTGAGGAGTTCGGTGTGCAGTTCGGCGACACCGTTGATCGCGAAACTGCCGACGCAGGCCAGATTCGCCATGCGCACGCTCTTGCCACCCTCTTCCCCGATCAGCGACATGCGGCGGATGTGGCCGTCCTCGGTCTCGCGGAAATGCAGGCGTACCTCGTCCAGGAAGCGGGCATTGATCTCGTAGATGATCTCCAGATGGCGCGGCAGCAAGGCCTCGAACAGGGCTAGCGGCCAGACCTCCAGCGCCTCCGGCAGCAGGGTGTGATTGGTGTAGGCGAAGGTGTGGCGGGTGATGTGCCAGGCCCGATCCCAATCGAGGTGATGCACGTCGATCAGCAGGCGCATCAATTCGGGGATCGCCAGGGCCGGATGGGTGTCGTTGAGCTGCGCGGCGAACTTCTCGTGGAAGCCGTCCAGCGTGCTCTCGCGCTGCCGATGCAGGCGGATCATGTCCTGCAGCGAACAACTGACGAAGAAGAACTGCTGGGTCAGGCGCAGGCGCTTGCCGACCTCCGGTTCGTCGTTCGGATAAAGCACCTTCGAGACCGTCTCCGAGACCACCTTTTCCTCGACCGCGCGCCAGTAGTCACCGGTATTGAAGGCGGCGAAATCGAAGGACTGCGGGGCCTCGGATTTCCACAGGCGCAGCAGATTGACGGTGTCGACCCCGTAGCCGCTGATCGGCGTGTCGTAGGCGACGCCGCGGATCACATGGTCCGGCACCCAGCGGCGGTGCTCGCCGGCATCATCGCGATAGCCCTCGACATGGCCACCGAGCGGCACGTCGAAGCTGAGTTTCTGGCGGCCCAGCTCCCAGGGGTTGCCGCCGGACAGCCAGTTGTCGCCGACCTCGACCTGCCAGCCGTCGCGGATCTCCTGGTCGAAGATGCCGAATTCATAGCGGATGCCGTAGCCGATCGCCGGGATGCGCAGGGTCGCGAGCGAATCCATGTAACACGCCGCCAGCCGCCCGAGGCCGCCGTTGCCGAGCCCCGGCTCGGGCTCCTGCTCGAACAACGCCGCCAGCGACGGGCAGCTTGCGTGGGCGGCGCACAGCCGCGCCACCGCCTGCGACATGTGGTCGTACATGCCGAGATTGAACAGGTTGTTGGCCAGTTGCGGGCCGATCAGGAATTCGGCGGAGAGGTAGGCGACGGTCCGGCTGCCCTGGTCCTTGTAGTGCTGCGCACTCTTCACCCAGCGTTTGAGCAGCCGGTCGCGCACGGTATAGGCGACCGCGAGGTACCAGTCCTGCGCGGTGGCGACCTCCGGAAACCGCCCCTGCACGTAGAACAGATTGTCGAGAATCGCGTGGGTGAGCGAATCGACGCTGAAACCTGTACGGATCGATTCGTGCTCTGGCAGCGTCATGTTGGCGGCTCCGGGCCTCTCCGGCCCTCTCCGGGGGGAACGACAGTGTCGTGCCGCCGGCGGGATCGCGCAAAGGCGAATCCGGCGCGGCGTTGATTTCGGGTCAGTAGCGCGGCGGCAGGTCGTCGACGGATTCCAGATCCCAGCCGGTGGCATCGACCCGCGCCTCCAGCGCCGCCTCAACGCCATCTTCCAGGGCGGGGAAGAAATCCAGGCCGGTCTCCGCCTCGATCCGGTCGACGCTGACCAGGAAGCGACGCAGCGGTTCCTTGCCGCGCACATCCTGCGGGATGCGGAAGGCCAGCGCGCGCGGGCCTTCACCGGATTCGACCAGCAGCACCTTGTAGAACGCATCCGGAATCTCGACGCCGCCCGGCAGCGACTCGACGCGGTCATCGAAGATCGGGCCGGCCAGCACCCAGACCCGGCCGAAGCGCGGCGCGAAATGATCGATCACGGCCTCTTCCAGTCGCTGCCATGCCTTCTGGTTGAGGGCCGGCTTCTGCGGCGTGATGTTGCTCATCAGGAAGGTCGCCTGCTGCGCGGCGCGGCCATGTACCTGGGCGATCGCGTAGTTCGGTGCCAGATGACCGCGTTGATAACCGCTGTCGCGGTAGTCCGCGCTGGTCACGCCCCGCCAGGTTCGCTCATCGCGACTGAACTCCCGCGGTCTTGGCAAGCGTTCGGGCACCTTCACCGGCACCAGGTGATAGGCGGCCCACAACGGGTTCCCGCGCCACTCCGAATAGCCGATCGCGAAGCCGGGATTCACCAGCGTCATCGTGGCCGTCTGCGGCGCAAGGCGCGTCGCGCGGGGCACGCCGTAAGGCGCCATGTCGGCCAGATCCGGCACCGCCAGGTAGCGCCAACCGATGGCAAGCGCCGCAATCAGCAGCAACGCGACCCACAGGAACCAGCCCGCACGACGACGGCGGAAACGCGAACGAACCAATCTGGACACGCGACAAACCTCTGCTCGGTGCGGGCGGCGGATGGCGGCGGGAGGGTAGCAGGCGGACATGGCATCCGGACCGGCGACACGGGTCGAATCCCGCTCCGCATTTCGCGCCCGCCATGGGCGAAGGTGGCGTGATCGGAGTAGGCTTCGCTACCCTCGCCGAACCATCGACGCGCGATCGGGTCGATCATCGCATTGCCATCAGGAACACGATTCATGCTCCGCTTCCGCCTCCCAGCCCTGTCCTGTCTGGTCTGCACCGGCCTGTTCGCCACCATCGGCGCGCAGGCGGATTCCTGGGGGAATCAGGGTTACGGCAACCCTGGCTACGGCAACCCGGTTTACGGATCGGGCGGTTACGGTTCCGGCGGATACGGTTCCGGCGGTTACGGATCGGCCACCACACCCTACCCGCGCGGTTTCAGCGATATCGGCGACGGCGGCTGGATCAACAGCAACGAGCCGCAGTACCGTCCGCTCGACCCACCAGCATCAAGCCGAGGCAGCAGTCCGAGCCCGTACCGACCGCTGGACACCGCACCGGCCAACCCCGGCTATTCGCCACCTTCTTACGGCTACCCGTCCACGCCGTACGGCGGCCCCCAGGGCGGCAGCTACAGCGCCCCCAACTACCCGGGCGGCGGCTACGCCGATCCAAACCAGCGCGATCGCGGCTATCCCGATCCGGGGTATCGCGATTTCATTCATCGGGACGGCGGTTATCGGGATCCGGGCCGCCCATCGGCCGGCGACCGCTACGCCCCCAGCGGCCGCTACCCGGACGCCTACACGCCACCACCGGTGATCGACTGGTCGAGCTCGCTGCCGCAGCCGCGCATCGACATGGAGGATTTCCCGTTCAACCACGGGATCGGCGAAGGCCTGGGCACGAATGCCCGCGATTACGGCGCGGACCCGCGTCTGCCCTACGACCTGCCCTATCGGTCCCGCTCGCTGCCGCGCGACGATACGCCGCGCCGCGATGCGGGCAACCCGGCGCCGGCACGCAGCATGATGGACGATCTGCGCGGCCAGACCGGTGGGCGCGAGGCGCCGATCGCACCGGCCACCGATGGCGCGAGCCGCTATGACTACCCGATCCCGCCGGCGCCGCCGCGCGATCTGCTGCCCAGCCCGCGCACCAGCGCGCCGGAACCGGTGTGGACGCCGCCCGGTCACGACCAGTTCCGACCGCTGACCGCCGACGAACGTCAGGAATGGGACCAGGCCGGCGGCGACCGCGCCCGCCGCGGCGACAGCGCGCCGTCGTATTACATGCCGCCAATGGACGAGTACGGCGAGCAACTGCGCGAATCGGCGCGCGCCTTCGAACGCCGCATCGGCGAACCGGTACTCCCGTCGACACGGCCCACCAGCGGCGCGCCCGCCGAATCGTTGCCATCCGCGATGCCGCCCTCAGCGCCGTCCTCAGCGCCACTGTCCGCGCCGATCTTCATCTCGCCGATCACCGAACCGGCAAGCAGCAAACCGGGCGAGGCCGTCCCGCGCCCGTCGCCGATCGACACGACCCCGTCGCCGGCTCCCGCCACGCCGCCAACCACGCAGCCAAACCCGGCGCCGGAAACCAGACTCCCGATCCCGCCCGTCGATGCCGGTGCTGCCAAGCCGGTCGACGAGCAGTTCCGCCCCCTCGAGGAGGAAGCGCCCCAACCCGGCGGACAGGCCATCGAAAACGACCTGCCGCCGCGCGTCGAATCGAGTGCCGAAACCGGCTGATCGCCGCGCCCGACACCTCGTTCGACCCCCCCACCGCCAACCCAGGAAAACCCATGTCCAACCCGATCCTCTCCCGCGCGCTCGCGCCCCTGCTCGCCATCGCGCTGAGCGCCCCGGTCCACGCCGGCGTATCCAGCGATCAGACCCGCTACAGCTACACGCTGGGCTACCAGGTCGCCCAGCAGCTCAAGGCGCGCGGCCTGCAAGTCGACCCGACGTCATTTGCCGACGCCATCGAAGATGCCCTGGCGGGCAAGCCCCCGCGTCTGACCCCGGAGGAGATGCAGGCCGCCATCGATGCGGTCGTCGCCCAGGCCCAGGAGAAAGAGCAGCTGATCGCCGACGCCAACGCCAAGGCCGGCGCCGACTTCCGCGCGCAGTACGCCAAGCAGGATGGCGTGAAGTCGCTGGACGGCGGCCTGATGTATCGCGAACTCCAGGCCGGCACCGGCGCCAGGCCGACCGCCGAATCTACCGTGGTCGTCCACTACCGGGGCACGCTGATCGACGGCGCCGAGTTCGACAGCTCCATCGCGCGCGGCGAGCCGGCCACCTTCGGCATCGGCAACGTCATCCCCGGTTTCAGCCAGGCGCTGCAGAACATGGCGGTCGGTTCGAAGTGGGAAGTCGTCATCCCCGCCGACATGGCCTACGGCGCGAAGGGCGTCAAGGACGGCCCGATCGGCCCGAACGAGACCCTGATCTTCGAGATCGAACTCATCGAGATCAAAGCCTAAGACCCCGGAAGCAAGCCTCGCCCGATAAAAACCGCGTATGCGGGCGGGCTTGCCCAGGCTTCGACTCCGCTCAGCCGCCGAACTCCGATGCCGTTGGCTGAGCGGAGCCGAAGCCAACCGCACGTTCCGCAACGTGCCTGCGTTCCCGTTTATCGATAGACGCGCTCGAACACCAGCGTCTGATCGCGGTCGTCGCGCAGCATCAGCATCCGACCGACCTTCACGTAACGGTAGTGCTTCACCTGCTCGGTGATCGGCACGTAGGTGGTGACCAGATCACCGCGAATCTGGAGGCGGCCATCGAGATAATCGCCGCCGGCATCGGCCAGGCGGAACCGATCACCCTCGATCATCAACGTCTCGCCCGAGTTGCCGCGCCAGACGCCGTCCAGGCGCGACCCCGCGTCGCGTGAATCGGAATTCCACTCCGGGTCGCCGCGCCCCGGCACCTGATCCGCCGCCCAGCCGCCCGGCTGCTGGAAGCGGTCGAACTGATCCGGCAGTCGCGACCACGGGCTGCTTTGGTAGACATCGCTGAAGTTGTTCATCATCGGCATGCCGTCCATGTACGACGGCATACCGGTCATGCCCATGCCCGGCCACGCGAAGTTGCCCATGCCCGGCAACGAATCGCTGTTGAAGCGGAACGGCCCGCCGCGCTCGCCGCGCATCCAGTCCATCATGTCCCACATCGCCTCGGCCATCTGCGAGCCGGCGGGCAGGTTGTATTCGAAATCGTCCGCCACCACCCATCGCGCGGGCGCGAGAGCACAGACGAGGGACAGCGCGAGTCCGGCAATGTGACGCTTCACGAGGCACCCTCCAGCTGGGCATCGGGTGGTGGATTCCGGGGCGGCGTAAAAACCGGGGCCGGATCATATCAAACCCGTGCAACGCCAAATCGACCCCATTTCCGGCGGCACGGATTCGACTCCGGCAGACTATTCATAAGAGTCTGAAACCACTTGATAAGTTCGCGCCAGGGCATGAATCCGCCGGCCTCAAGCAGCATCCGTGCCGCCATGAGATTCACGAAAACGGCCGTAAAAAAGTTCTATCAAGGCCTCATCCATCGCCCGGTATAGTCCCCGCGTCGTTGCTGAATGGTGGTTCCCGACCACCCATCGCCACCCCTTTTCGCCCACACACGTCGTCGCTGGCGGGTCCTCTTCGGGAGGCCAGGTTAAGCGCAGGCCATCGCCGACGCGGGGAATCGTGGTCCGGATTCAGCCTCGACCGGGTGTCCCCCCAAAGCGACTCCGCCGCCCGGATCGGGTTTCCCCCTTTCCCCCGATCCCGACGTTCCGCTCGCACCGACCCCGCCCCGCCCCACACGTTGGGAACACCACTAACACGTTGGAGAGAGTGACATGGCCGAATTGTTTTCCGCCGATTGGATGAATGAACTGAAAGACGCCTGGAACGCCGAGCCGGAGGTGCGCGACGCCCTGGCCGCGATCGGTTTCAACTCCGTCATCACCTGTGGCTTCAAGGACGAGTCCGAGCCGCGCGGTGTGTTCGTCGTCGAGAAGGGCGAATGCGTCAGCGCCGGTGCCTGGGACGGTCAGTCGCAGGACTGGGACATGCGCGCCGACAAGAAGGACTGGCTGAAGTGGGTCGAGAAGGGTCTGGGCATGGCCGGCATGGGCATGGCCTTCACCACCGGCAAGCTGAAGTTCCCGAAGGGTGACTTCAAGGCGATGATCAAGGACCCGCGCATGGCTGGCCCGTTCGTGAAGAGCTTCGGCCTGATGCAGAAGATCGGCGCCGAATAAATTCGGGCGCTGGTTGCTGATCCGCGATTGCGCGGATCGGTCGAGGGGTGGGTTTGACGGTTTTTTCCGTTGACCCACCCCTTTTTTGTTTTTGGGGCGGTGTGTTGGGGAGTGGATGATGTGTCCGACATCATCTTCTGGCGTGGAGGCAGGGCTTCGGGAGGTGCGTATGCCCTGCTGGGACACGCCGTGAATACATCCATGTAGGCTCGAAGGCCGCATCCATGCGGCCAACGGTCCCAGCAGGGCATCCCCACCTCCCGAAGCCTGGAAAGGTGGGGGAATCAAAGCGCCGCGACCGGCATTGAGCCGGGCACGGCGCTTTTCGCCGGCTCATTCCGCGTAGGGCGGATACCCGAAGGGGTTCCGCCGAATCGGCTTTGAACAAGGCGGAACCCCTTCGGATATCCGCCCTACG
>JACKNJ010000002.1:5000-588555 GCA_024234895.1 Gammaproteobacteria bacterium | reverse complement strand
GCGACGCGCTGTACAACGTCATGCCGCTGAACGCGACCGTCACTCTGCGCCAGACCAGCAGCGACTGGGACAACGCGCTGGAACTGGTCATGGTCGACAACAAGAGCCAGCTGTCGGCGGTTCGCGACGAAATCGCGACCGACGGTTACACGCTGGTGAATCTGCGCGCCAGCCGCAAGTGGTCTGCGGTCCGCTTCGACTTCGGCGTCGAGAACCTGTTCGACGAGGCCTACGACCTGCCGACCGGCGGCACCTACACCGGCCAGGGCATGACCATGTCGATCAATGGCATCCCCGCCGGCATCGCCGTGCCGGGACCGGCGCGTTCGTACTACGTCGGTATCAACGTGAGCTTCTGATTCCGCTCCGGCCCCGGGTTCTGCCTCGGGGCCGGGTGAACATCGGCTCGCTGGAGAAACGAAGAGGCCACGCATTGCGTGGCCTCTTCGTTTACGGCGGGTACCCCGGAGAGGGGCGGCCAGTCCTGCTTGTCGGCTCAGCCCTCTGCCTGCGGCTTGCGCACGCGGATCGACAGCTCCTTGAGCTGCTTCTCGGGCACGGCGGCCGGGGCGTCGGTCAGCGGGCAGGCGGCGGTCTGGGTCTTGGGGAAGGCGATGACCTCGCGGATCGACTTGGCGCCGCTCATCAGCATGACCAGACGGTCGAGACCGAAGGCCAGGCCACCGTGCGGCGGGGCGCCGTACTTGAGGGCGTCGAGCAGGAAGCCGAACTTCTCGCGGGCCTCTTCCTCGCCGATGCCGAGCAGGTCGAACACCGCCGACTGCATCTCGGTGCGGTGGATACGGATCGAACCGCCGCCGACCTCGGAACCGTTCAGGACCATGTCGTAGGCGCGCGAGATCATGGTGCCCGGATTGGCCTTGAGTTCCGCCGGATCGGTGGTGTTGGGCGCGGTGAACGGATGGTGCAGCGCGGACCAGCGCTTCTCGGTCTCGTCCCACTCGAACATCGGGAAATCGACCACCCACAACGGCTTCCAGGCGTGCTCGCAGAGGCCCCGATCGTGGCCCAGCTCGATGCGCAGCGCACCCAGCGATTCGTTGACGACGCGGGTCTTGTCGGCGCCGAAGAAGATCAGGTCGCCGTTCTCGGCGCCGGTGCGTTCGATCAGCGCGGCCAGCACGGCGTCGTCCATGAACTTGACGATCGGCGACTGCAACCCGTCGCGACCGGCGGCGACATCGTTGACCTTGATGTAGGCCAGGCCCTTGGCGCCGTAGCGGCTGACGAACTTGGTGTAGTCGTCGATCTCCTTGCGGGAGAGTTCGCCGCCCTTGGGCACGCGCAGCGCAGCGACGCGACCGTCGGCGTCATTGGCCGGACCGGAGAAGACCTTGAAGTCGACCTTGGCCATCAGGTCGTCGACGGTGACCAGTTCCAGCGGGATGCGCAGGTCCGGCTTGTCGGAACCGAAGCGCTCGGCGGCCTCGGCGTAGGTCATGCGCGGGAACGGCACGTGCAGCGGGACTTCCAGCACGCGCGCGAAGATGTCGCGGATCATCTCCTCCATCATGCCCATGATCTGCTCCTCGTCCATGAACGAGGTCTCGATGTCGAGCTGGGTGAATTCGGGCTGGCGGTCGGCGCGCAGGTCCTCGTCGCGGAAGCATTTGACGATCTGGTAGTAGCGATCCATGCCGGACATCATCAGCAGCTGCTTGAACAGCTGCGGCGACTGCGGCAGGGCGAAGAAGTCGCCCGGATGGGTGCGGCTGGGGACAATGTAGTCGCGCGCGCCTTCCGGGGTCGCCTTGGTCAGCATCGGGGTTTCGATGTCCATGAAACCGCGCTCGTCGAGGTAGCGGCGCAGCTCGCGGGTCACCTGGGCGCGCAGGCGCAGGCGGTTGAGCATCTCCGGGCGGCGCAGGTCGATGTAGCGGTACTTGAGGCGCACATCCTCGCCGATCTTCTCGTCGTAACCGTCGACCTGGAACGGCGGGGTCTCGGCGGTGCTGAGCACCTCCAGACCGGTGCCGAGGATCTCGATCTGGCCGGTCGACAGTTCCGCGTTCTCGGTGCCGGCGGGGCGGCGACGCACCTTGCCGGTGACGTGCAGCACGTATTCGCTGCGCGCGCTCTCGGCGAGCTTGAAGATGTCGGCGCGGTCCGGATCGAACACCACCTGCACCAGGCCCTCGCGGTCGCGCAGGTCGATGAAGATCACGCCGCCGTGGTCGCGACGGCGATTGACCCAGCCGGCGACCTCCACGGTTTCATCGATATGGGATTCGTTGACCTGACCGCAGTAATGGGTGCGCATGTTGTGGGATCCGGATGGGGCGTTGTCCGTAGGAGCGGCTTCAGCCGCGATCGACGGCGAGGATGCGGCTAAGGCCGATCGCGGCTGACGCCGTTCCTACAGCGAAATTCATGAAAACAAAGGCCCGCCGTGCGGCGGGCCGTGAATGTTACGAGAAGGTGGGGAGCGAAGCGAGTTCGCGCCGCGTCAGTCGGTCGCGCAGGCCGGACAGCCACCGCTGCCGCAGGCTGGTGCCGCTTCGCTGGCGGCCACGTTCTTCTTGGCGCCGGACTTGAAATCGGTCTCGTACCAGCCACCGCCCTTGAGGCGGAAACCGGCTGCCGACATCAGCTTGACCAGATGCGGCTGACCACAGGCCGGGCAATCGGTGAGCGGCGCGTCGCTCATCTTCTGCATGGCCTCAAACTCGTGGCCGCAGTCGTCGCAGCGGTATTCATAAAAAGGCATCGGGGAACCCTCGCGAAAAACTCTGGAAACGGCAGGCAGATGGCGGCAGCGTGCACGCTTTTCAAGCCCCGCGTATCGATGGCGGCGGACTATACCGGATTCACGCCCCCAAGACACCGTCACGGATTTGTCAAAACCCGCCTTAAGCCGCTGATCCTGATGGTTTTTGCGTGCCGTAACCACCGCCTCCCGGAGTCGCCACGGTGAGACGGTCGCCGGCATGGACGGCGAGGCTGTGCTTGCCACCAGCGAGCATCTCGCCGTTCAGCGCGTTCTCCCCCCGCGCACCGGGCGCGCCACCGTCCAGGCCCCAGGGGGCATGACGTCGACGTTCGGTGAGCAGCGTGACCTGGGCATCGGCGAGGAATTCAAACTCGCGGATCAGGCCATCGCCGCCACGCCGCGCACCAGCGCCGCCGGAACCGTCACGTATCGCATAGCGCGTCACCCGCGCCGGATAGCGCATCTCGAAGGACTCGATCGGCGTGTTCAGCGTATTGGTCATGTGCGTCTGCACCGCCGACAGGCCCCCGCCGTCACGCCCCGCGCCCATGCCGCCGCCGATGGTCTCGTAGTAATCCCAGGGCCGCGCCGGGTCGGCGGAACCCATCGCGAGATTGTTCATGCTGCCGTGGCTGGCGGCGGGGATGCGCTCCGGGATCGCCCTGGCCAAAGCGCCCAGCACCACGTCGACCACGCGCGTGCTGGTCTCCACGTTGCCGGCGGCAACCGCCGCCGGGCGCCGCGCGTTCAGCAACGAGCCCTCCGGCGCGCTCAGCGTGATCGGGCGGAAAGTGCCGGCGCAGGCCGGCGTGTTGGCCGGCATCAGGCAACGCAGTGCGTAGAACACGCCCGCCGCCGCGACCGACAGCGGGCAGTTGATGTTGCCGGCGACCTGCGCGGCGGTGCCGTCGAAATCGATGTGCACGCGGCCCGCGTTCACCCTCAGCGTGGCGCGGATCGGCAGATCGACACTGCCCAAACCGTCGTCATCCATCACATCCGCGAAGTGGTACTCGCCGTCCGGAACGTCGGACAGCGAGTTGATCGCGAGACGTTCCGCATAATCGTTCAAGGCCCCCAACGCAGCGCGGAACGCCGCGTTACCGAGTGGCCCGATGAGGTCCGCGAGGCGGGCGCGACCGGCCAGGTTGGCCGAAATCTGTGCGCTGAAATCGCCTCGCCCGTCGCGCGGATTGCGGGTGCGCCCGAGGATGCCGGCGAGCACCTGCTCGTCGATTCGCCCGCTCCGCAGCAGATGCGTCGGCGGGATGATCACGCCCTCCTCCTCGAGGCGGCGCGAGATCGGCATCGAACCCGGTGAATCGGCGCCAATGTCGGCATGATGTGCGCGGTTGGCGACAAAACCGACCCGTTCACCGGCGTTGAACACCGGCGCGATCAGGGTCACGTCCGGCAGGTGCGTGCCGCCGAGGAACGGGTCGTTGACGATGACCATGTCGCCGTCCGCCCATGGCAGGGCCGAGACGATGTCCCGCATCGCGTACGCCATGCTGCCCAGATGCACCGGGATATGCGCCGCCTGCGCGCACAATTCGCCGGCGGCATCGAACACCGCGCAGGAGAAATCCAGCCGGTCCCGGATGTTCGGCGAGAACGCCGCGTTGCGCAGCACCGCGCCCATTTCCTCGCAGACCGCGTCCAGGCGGCTCGCGAAGATATTCAATCCAACGGCATCGAGCTCGGCATTCATATTGATTCAAAAGGATTTTACGGATCACTCATGGCATGATCCGGCGCACATCATAAGGCGCCGGGCATCGATCCGGGCCATCACCAGCCGGAGTAACAAAGCATGAATCCGTTCAAGACCCTCACCGGAACCGTGATCATCGGTTTCGCCCTCGCCCTGATCGCCACCGCGCTGCTCAGCACCGGCCACGGCAACCACATCGAATGGACCGTCTGGATCCATGTCATCGTCGGCATCATGTGGGTCGGCCTGCTGTACTACTTCAATTTCGTGCAGATGCCGGCGGTCGGCGCCGCCCTCGCCGACGGGACCCCGGGGCCGGCCGCGATCAACAAGTACGTCGCCCCGCGCGCACTGCTGTTCTTCCGCTGGGCCGCCGTGCTGACCTGGGTCACCGGCGCCGCCGCGCTGGCCAAGATGGGCATCCTGCACGACGCCTTCGCCTTCAAGGAAGGCGCGCGCGTGATCGGCATGGGCGCCTGGCTGGGCACCATCATGCTGTTCAACGTCTGGGTGCTGATCTGGCCGAACCAGAAGAAGCTGCTCGGCATCGTGCCGGCCACCGACGAGCAAAAGGCCAAGGCCAAGTCGATCGCCTTCATCGCCTCGCGTCTCAACGTCGCGCTGTCCATCCCGATGCTGCTTGGCATGACCGCGCATGCGCACGGTCTGCCGTTCTGATTCATCGATTCCGGACAACGTCCGTGTAACAAAGGGCCTCTTCGGAGGCCCTTTTTCATGGTGGCCGGTCAGGCAACCACGCAACCGTAGGGCGGACACCCGAAGGGGTTCCGCCGAGATGGGCGGCGATTCGGCGGAACCCCTTCGGGTGTCCGCCCTACGCGGGTGACAAATGCGGGCACAGCGTATTGCACCGATTCAGGCGCTCCCGTTCCACACCGCCGGCAACCCTGCTACCCGCTCCAACGATGTCCGCGACATCATCAGCCCCCAGCCTCATGACTTCGTCCCCTTCCCCCGCGCGCGGGGGTGGGCCTTGTCGTACACCTCGGCGAGGTGCTGAAAATCCAGATGGGTGTAGATCTGCGTGGTGCTGATGTTGGCGTGCCCGAGCAGTTCCTGCACTGCGCGCAGATCGCCGCTGGACTCCAGCATGTGGGTCGCGAACGAATGGCGCAGCGCATGCGGATGCAAGGGCCCGTCGACCCCCTGGCGGATGCCCAGTTCGCGCAGACGCTTCTGCACGCCACTGTTGCCGAGACGCCTGCCCCGCGCATTCACGAACAGGGCGGTCTCGTCCGGTTTGGCGAGGCCCGCCCGCACCGTCCGCCAACGCCGGATCGCGGCGATCGCCTCGCGACCGACCGGCAGCACGCGGGTCTTCGCGCCCTTGCCGAGGACCGTCACGGTCGCGTCGCGCAGATCGAGATCGGCGAGGTTCAAGCCGGTCAGTTCCGACAGGCGCAGGCCGGAGGAATACATCAGTTCGAGCAATGCCCGATCGCGGATCAGCAGCGGATCGTCGTCGCGCACATCCAGCAGACGGCTGATCTGATCGACATCCATCACATGCGGCAGCGCCCGTCGCACCTTCGGCGCGGACACGCCCTGCGCCGGATTGGCCGTCAGCACGCCTTCGCGCAGCAGGTAATCGAAGAAGGTCCGCAACGTCGACAGGAAACGCTGCACGCTGCGCGGCGCGGCCCCGGCGCGATGGCGGGCGCCGGCCAGACTGCGGATGTGCTGCGGATCGAGATCGGTCCAGGCCTCGACACCTGCCTGGACGAGATACGGGGGTAGATGCGCGAGGTCGCGCAGATAGGCGGAGGTGGTGTGCGGCGACAGGCGCCGCTCTTCGCTCAGGTGCGCGGCGAAGCGATCGAACCAGACATCAGGATCGAGGCTCACACCGGCAGCGTGGCGGTCAGCGCCTCGCCGATGGTCTCGCCGAGCTGGCGCAGGAAGTCGGTACCGAGATGCGGCTGGAAGCGTTCCACGTCGTGGCTGCCGATCGCCAGCAGACCGACCGCGCCGTCCCTGCCGAGCGGGGTCAGTGCGGCGGACTTCACGTCCTTGCCCTGCGCGCCGAACAGGTATTCCAGCTGACCCTTCTGCAGTCGACCGCACAACGGCGCGCGGCTGCGCAGGAAGGTGCCGAACTGGCGTTGGAAATCGAGGTGCTCGCGGTCGGCGCGATAGGCTTCCGGGGTCGCCTCGCTGTCGCCGTACAGACGCAGCGACAGCGCGTCGCCACCCAGTTCAGCCATGTGCTGGCGGACCACCGCGACGCGCGCCTCGAAAGTCGTCGCCGGAAACAGGTTCAGACACAGCGCGTGCAGGCGCGCGTGCAACTGCTCGTTGTAGCGAGCGGCATCGAGCTGCTCGTCGACCTGCACCTGCAACGCGGCGTTGCGTTCACGCAACACACGGGTCTGGCGCTCGATCAGGGAAACCGCACTGCCATCAACCTCGTGGGCAAGATCGAGCGCGGCGAGCACGTCCGGGTGCTGGCGGAGGAAATCGGGCCGCGCCTTCAGGAACCCGACGACCTGGGCGTCGTCCGGCGCGGTCGGCCCGGCGGCTGCGGCGCTCTTGGATGCCTTGGTCATGGCGTGATCTCCCCTTCGAATACGGTGGCGACCGGACCGGTCATCATCACCGGCTGCAAGTCATTGTTGTTGTGGACATTGTTCTGTCGGCCATCTGCGGGCCAGCGTATCACAAGGCGCCCGCCCGGAACGTCGACGTTGACCACGCTGTCGAGCCAGCCCTGGATACGTCCCGCGACCATCGCCGCGCAGGCGCCGGTGCCGCAGGCGAGCGTCTCGCCGACGCCGCGTTCGAACACGCGCAGGCGGATGTGATCGCGCGCGACGACCTGCATGAAACCGGCGTTCACGCGCCGCGGAAAGCGCGGATGCGACTCGATCAACGGCCCCAGACGCTCGACCGGCGCGGTGTCCACGTCATCGACGCGCAGGACCGCGTGCGGGTTGCCCATGGACACGGCGGCGATGCGCAGCGTCTCGCCACCGACCTCGAACTCGTAATCGGACGCGCGCGCGTCCGCCTTGAACGGGATCTCCGCCGGCTCCAGCCAGGGCCGGCCCATGTTCACCTCGACCTGGCCGTCCGCGAGGATGCGCGGGCGGATTAGTCCGGCGGCGGTATTGACCACGATCTCGTCCTTGTCGGTGAAGCCGTGGTCGCGCACGTAGCGCGCGAAACAGCGCGCGCCGTTGCCGCACTGCTCCACCTCGCCGCCGTCGGCATTGAAGATGCGATAGCGGAAATCGGCCTCCGGATGATCGCTCGGGTCGACCACCAGCAACTGGTCGCAGCCGACGCCGAAGCGGCGATCGGCGAGCGCGCGCACCCGTTGGGCGTCGAGTTCGACCTGCTGGGTCAGGCGTTCGATGACGACAAAGTCGTTGCCCAGCCCGTGCATTTTCGTGAAACGGAAACTCATGCGTCGCGCAGCTCCGATACGTTGAGCCTGTTGTAGTCGACCGCGATGCAGCGGTCCATGACCACGAAAATGCCGGCCTCGGCGGCACGTCGGGCCTGTTCATGATCCACCACGCCGATCTGCATCCAGATGGCCGGCACGGCCAGTTCGATGCACTGGTCGACCAGCTCCGGCAGGCGGCTCGGATTCAGAAAGACATTGACCAGATCGATGCGCTCCGGGACATCCGCGAGGCGCGCATAGGCCGGTTCGCCGAGCACCTCCTGCACGCCGGGCCGCACCGGGATGATCCGGTAACCCGCCTGCTGCATGTCGTTGGCGACGAAGTGACTGGCCCGCCCCGGCTTCGGCGACAGACCGACCACGGCGATGTTCCCGATTTCCGCAAGCAGGCGTCGCTGCGCGGCATCGGGCGGATTCTGGTGGCGCTCGCTCATGGTGAAACCCGCCCGTGGACGATGAAGTGCCGGTCGCTGGTCACCTCGACCATCAGGCCGTCCAGACCGGCCTCCCGCAACTGGGCCGCGACCTCATCGGGGCGGTAGGCGGCCAGCAGCGAATGGTAGAAATCGTGGCGCAACACCTCGGGCTCGTCCGCCGCGTAGGTATCGACCAGCGCCTGCGCGACCTCGCGGGACGCGGGCCGCATCAGGTCCATGATGAACACCTGCGTGCCAGGATTGACATGGTGCGCGACCGCCTGCCACAAGCTCATCGGATCGGCCAGGTGATGCAGCAGGCTGTTGCTGATGATCGCCGTAAAGGCCTCGCGCGGCAGCGGCGTGTGCGGCAGATGCGCGAGCTGGAGCTCGATGCGATCCGCGAGCCCGGCGCGGCGGCAGGCATCACGCCCCAGTGCCAGCATCTCCTCGGCGGCATCGACCCCGAGCACGGTGCAATCCGGGTGCGCGCGGGCGAAGCGCAGGGTCACGTCGGCAGGCCCGCAACCGAGATCGAGTACCTGCCCGCTGGTGTGCGGAAAACGTTCCCGATAGGCGGCGACGAAGGCCTCGTGCGGTTCGCTGAAATCCGCCTCGGCATAGGCCAGCGCCTGCGCCGGGTCGTTCATCAGTTCCGGCTCGGGCACGCGCTGCACCGGGCTACTCCGGCAGATGCTCGCCCTGCATCAGCTGAGCGAGCGTCTCGCGCTCGCGCAGCAGGTGCAGACGCTCACCATCGGCCATGACCTCGGCGGCGCGCGGGCGGGTGTTGTAGTTCGAACTCATGCTGAAACCGTAGGCACCGGAGGAACGCACGGCCAGCAGATCACCCTCGTTCAGGACCAGTTCCCGGTCCTTGCCGAGGAAGTCGCCGGTCTCGCAGATCGGCCCGACGATGTCGTAGGTCTGCGCCGTGCCGGCATGCGGGGCCACCGGCACGATCTGCTGCCAGGCCGAGTACAGCGATGGCCGCAGCAGATCGTTCATGGCCGCGTCGACAACCGCGAAATTCTTGTGCGCGGTGTGCTTCAGGTACTCGACGCGGGTGACCAGGATGCCGGCGTTGCCGACGATCGCGCGGCCCGGCTCCATCAGTATCTCCAGCTCGCGATCGCCCAGCACCTCGTCCAGGGCGCGCGCGTATTCGGCGGGTTCCGGTGGCGTCTCGTCGCGATAACGGATGCCCAGGCCGCCACCGATGTCGAGGTGACGGATCGCAATGCCGCGCGCGGCGAGGCGGTCGAGCAGCGCGAGCACGCGCCGCAGCGCGTCGACGAAGGGCGCCACGCGGGTCAGCTGCGAGCCGATGTGGCAATCGATGCCGTGCACCGCGATGTTCGGCAGATCGGCGGCGCGCTGGTAGACGGCCTCGGCGGCGTCGATATCGATGCCGAACTTGTTCTCCTTGAGGCCGGTGGAGATGTACGGATGGGTCTGCGCGTCGACGTCGGGGTTCACCCGCAGCGACACCGGCGCGACCTTGTTCATCGCCGCCGCAACCTGATTCAGCCGTTCCAGCTCGTTCTCCGACTCGACGTTGAAGCAACGGATACCGACCTCGAGCGCGCGGCGCATCTCCGCCGCCGTCTTGCCGACCCCGGAAAACACGACCTTCGCGGGATCGCCACCGGCACGCAGCACGCGCTCCAGTTCCCCCACCGATACGATGTCGAAACCGGAACCGAGGCGTGCCAGCACGTTCAGCAGGCCGATGTTGGAATTGGCCTTGACCGCGTAGCAGACCAGGTGCGCGCGCCCGGCGAGCGCGCCATCGAAGGCGCGCCAATGCCGTTCCAGCGTGGCGCGGGAATACAGATACAGCGGCGTGCCATGGGTCTCGACGGCGGCGCGCACGGCGACACCCTCGGCGAACAGTTCACCGTCGCGGAGCTCGAAATGATCCATGACGGCTTACTTCGCGGGGTCAGCCGGCGCTGCCTGGTTCCTGGCCGCCGCCTCGGCGGCCTGCTCCTCGGCATGCGCGCGTTTCACGTCATCGGGCAGATACAGCGGGCCTTTCTGGCCACAGCCGGCGAGCAGGAGCAGGGAGACGATCAACGGGACGAACGGACGCATGGCGATCACTTGAAATCGAAGGGATATTTCGGACTACGCTAGACCGGATGCGAGTTTATATCAGCTTCCCCGGCCACCGATGCGCCTGAAGACCAACATATTCCTGTGGGTGGCGACCGCCACCGTGGTGCCGCTGACGGTGCTGGTGTTCGGCGCGGCCTTGTACAGCGAGGCGCAATTCCGCCGCGATGTCGATCACGAGGAAGCGGCCAATCTCGACAACCTGGTGTCGGACATCGACCGGCGTCTGCGCATCGAGCGCGGCATGATCCAGGAGCTGGCCAAGGTCACGCCGCTGATCGACTTCCTGCCGGTGGTGGTCGCGGCCGACCTCGGCGACACGCACCCGAACCTGGTCGAGCGCCGCCTCACGCTCGCCCGCTTCATGGATTCCTTCCAGGTCGTGGTGCCGAGTCTGCGCGTGATCCGCGTGCTCGATCTGGACGGCAACACGCTGTTGCGCGCCGGGCCCGATGCGGAACTCAAGGAAGACCTCGGTGCCAGGCTCCATCTCGAACGTCCGGTCGGCGGCTCCTATCGACAACTGCTCGGCCAGCTCCCCAGGCACGAGCTCAGCATCATCGATCTGCCCTACCCGCGCGACGACCGCTTTTACTCGCCGATGCTGGACGCGGTGCAGCCCCTGCTCAGCGATGGCCGCGTGGTCGGCTACCTGGTGGTCAGCATGTGGGGGAGCTACACGGACCAGATCCTCGATTACACCCCGCGTCCGCGCGGCGGCGAACTGCTGATCGCGGAACTGAACCCGGACGACCCGGCGCGCGACGGTCGCATCCTCTACGACGACGTCTCCAATGCCGGCTTCGCGCGCCTCGGCGGCGGCCCGGAACTGGTCCAGGACTACTTCGGCGGCGCGCTCTGGGATGCCGTTCAGCTTGCGCCCTATGGCGCGGTCGAGATTCCGGGGCAGAAGGAACGCATCTACTTCGTCGAATATCACCCCTACCCGGGACACCTGATTTCCTGGGTGATCGCCAACCGCGTCGACATGTCGACGCTGATCGAACCGTTCCAGCGCATCCGCATCGGCATCCTGCTGTTCGCCGCGGTCGCGCTGGTCGCGAGCATGATCGTCGCCCGCCTCGGCGCGCGGCAGGTGTCGAAACCGGTCGCGGAACTCAGCCGCATGATGAAGATCTACGCGCACGGCGATACCGACATCCGCATCCGGAACCACGGACCGGACGAGATCCGCGCGCTGCAGGACTCCTTCCGCTATCTCGCCGCGACGCAGGCCAGTCTGGAGCAGGAGCGCGACCGGGCGCGCGAGATGGTCATCCAGAACGCGAAGCTGGCCGGAGTCGGCAGGCTCGCCGCCGGCATCGCGCATGAGATCAACAATCCGATCAGCAACATCCTGTCGCTGGCCAAACTGGCCGAGCGCGAACTGCCGGCGGACGCGGACAGCGTCCGCGAGGACATCACCGGCATCCGCGACGAAGCCATCCGCACCTCGCGCATCGTGCAGGGCCTGTTGAATTTCGCGCGCCAGGTGCCACCCCAGCTCACCCGGTTCGACATCGGTCAATGGCTGGAGGAAAGCCTCGCCCTGGTCCGCCAGATCGCCACCAAACGCGGCGTCCGCTGCCAGCTGGAGAACGTCGCCGACAGCCAGGTGCACGGCGACCGCAATCAGTTGCAACAGGTGTTGATCAATCTGCTGGTCAACGCCGCACAAGCCAGCGAACCCGGTGGCACCGTGCGGGTCCGCGCCGAAAACGTCGGCGACCGCCTGTTGATCGAGGTCCGCGACGCTGGCCCGGGACTTGCTGAAGAAATCCGCGACAAGATCTACGACCCCTTCTTCACCACCAAGCCGGTCGGCGAAGGCACCGGTCTGGGTCTGTCGATCAGTCTCGGCATCGTCCAGGCGCACGGCGGCATCCTGACCCTCGACAATCACCCCGAGGGCGGCGCGGTCGCGCGCATCGACCTGCCGGTGAAACCCACCACCGAAGCGGATTCCGATTCATGAGCGAGACCGAAGTCGAAAGCCCCGAAAGCGCCGCCTGCGCCACCGGCGACCCGCGCGGAAACGAGGCCCCGGCGGCAAACCGACCGCGCATCATGTTCGTCGACGACGAGCCCCGCGCCGGCCAGTTGTTCAAACGTTTCATGAACGATCGCCATTGCGATTGCGCGACCTTCATCGATCCGAACGAGGCGCTGGACCATTTCCGCGACAACGGCGCCGACCTGCTGGTCACCGACCTGAACATGCCGGGCATGACCGGCATCGACCTGCTCGCCGGCGTCCGCGACTATGACCCCGACGTCCCGGTCATCATCATCACCGCCTTCTCGTCGCTGGACAGCGCGATCGAAGCGCTGCGCCTCGGCGCCTCGGACTTCATCAAGAAGCCCTACGACATGGACGAGCTGATCGCCCGTGTCGAGAAGCTGCTGGAGCAGGGCGAACTGCGCCGCGAGAACCGCCTGCTCAAGCGCCAGATCAAGGACAGCCGCCTGCGCTACGGCATGATCGGCGACTCCCCCGCGATCAAGCGCGTGCACGCGATGATCGACAAGATCGCCGACGTCCGCTGCAACGTGATCATCAACGGCGAATCCGGCACCGGCAAGGAACTGGCCGCGCGCGCGATCCACGGCCTCGGCCAGGATGCCAACCAGCCCTTCATCGTGGTCGATTGCGGCGCGCTCACCGATACCCTGCTGGAGAGCGAACTGTTCGGCCATGAGAAAGGCGCCTTCACCGGCGCCGCGCACACCCGCAAGGGCTTGCTGGAAGCCGCCTCCGGCGGCACCGTTCTGCTCGACGAAATCGGCAACATCTCCGACTCGATGCAGGTCAAGCTGCTGCGCGTGGTCCAGGAAGGCGAGGTCACCCGCGTCGGCGGCGTGCGCCCGATCAAGATCAACGTGCGCTTCCTGGTCGCCACCAACCGCGACCTCGAACAGATGGTCCGCGACAACGAGTTCCGCCACGACCTGTACCACCGCCTCAACGTGGTCCGGATCACCATGCCGCCGCTGCGCGAACGCCGGGAAGACATTGCCCCGCTCATCCAGCACTTCGTCGAGCAATTCAACGAACGCTACCGCCGTGAATCCACCGGCTTCGATGCCGCGTCGCTGCGCCGCCTGCGCGAATTCAGCTGGCCGGGCAATGTGCGCGAACTGCGCAACCTGGTCGAACGCCACATCTGCCTCGCCGACGGCCCGGTGCTGACCCTGGACGACTCTCTCGACAATGTCGGCCCCATTCAGGACATGGATGGAGACATGCCGACACTGGAAACCCTGGAAAGACGGTATATCCTCAAGCTTCTCGAGTCCTTCGAGGGCAGCCGGGAACAGACGGCGCGGGCACTGGGCATCAACAAGAGCACCTTGTGGCGCAAGCTGCGTCAATACGAGGACGAAGGGATGCTCGGCGACCAGACCGAATGAACACGGAACCAACACGGATTTGCAACGTCAAACGGTGCACATTGCAACAACTTCAACGCTCGACTGCTCGCGCAGACCAGAGTCAATTCCCTGCCGCTTGGCCCGTTCCGGCAATGGTATGGGCATTGCTACAAAGCCCGGCGGGCTGAACTCCACCCCGGTAACTACAACGTCAAACCCCCAAAGGAGCAATCCAACTATGAGCATGAAACGCAGAACCTTTCTGAAGGGCACCGTCGCCGCTGTCGGCGTCGCTGCCGCTGCTGGTCTGCTGTCCCCGCGCGCGGTCCTCGCTGCCTGGCCGAAGGCCGCCTTTGACGCCAAGTCCATGGCCGACGCGGAAGCGGCGGCTGGTCTGGGTGGCGCAGCGCACTCCGACGCGATCGAGATCAAGGCCCCGGACATCGCCGAGAACGGCGCGGTCGTGCCGATCACCGTCACCAGTGGCATCGACGGCACCACCTCCATCTCCATCCTGGCGTCCGAAAACGGCACCCCGATGGCCGCTCAGTTCGAGCTGGGCGAAGGCGCGCAGGGCATGGTTTCCGTGCGCATCAAGATGGGCAAGACCTCCGACGTCTACGGCATGGTCAAGGCCGGCGGCAAGGTGTACGCCAACAAGAAGCAGGTCAAGGTCACCATCGGCGGCTGCGGCGGCTGATCGGATCTGACTCCCCCATATACGGCGACACACACCAAATTCATAGAGGTCAAAACCATGGCTGATTCCATTAAGCTCAAAGCCAAGTCCAAAGGCGGCGTCACCTCCGTCAAGGCGCTCATCAACCACCCGATGGAGACCGGTCTGCGTAAAGACAAGAAGACCGGCCAAGTCATCCCCGCTCACTTCATCCAGGAAGTTGCCTGCGATCTGAACGGCAAGCGCGTCATGACCGCCTACTGGGGTGGTTCCGTTTCCAAGAACCCGTACCTGGCGTTCAACGTCAACGGCGGCGCCGCTGGCGACAAGATGACCCTGTCGTGGACCGACAACAAGGGCGAGAAGGACAGCGTCGAAGAGACCGTCGGCTGATATCAGCCCGCGTTCCCGACGCTGAGAAACGGCTCCCTCGGGAGCCGTTTTTTTTGCGTCTGAAATGTGGTCAGCGCACGCCAAAGATCGCGGTGCCGACCCGCACGATGGTCGCGCCCTCGGCGACCGCTGCGTCCAGATCATGCGTCATGCCCATCGACAGCGTGTCGAGGACCAGACCGTCGGCGTTCAGATCGGCCATGAGTTCCCGCAGCTGTCGGAACGGTTCACGTTGCGCGACGGGGTCATCACACGGCGCCGGCACGGTCATCAGTCCGCGCAGGCGCAAACTGGGCAGCAAGGCGATCTCGTGCGCGAGGGCCCGGGCGTCCGCCGGCGCCACGCCGGACTTGGTGCTTTCGCCGCTGACGTTGATTTGCAGCAGCACGTTCAACGGCGGCATCCCGACGGGCCGCTGCGCGTTGAGCCGGGTCGCGATCTTGCCGCGCTCGACGCTGTGCACCCAATCGAAATGCGCGGCGATGTCGCGGGTCTTGTTGGACTGGATCGGGCCGATGAAGTGCCATTCGATATCCAGCCCGGCAAGCTCCTGCTGTTTGGCCAGCGCCTCCTGCACGTAGCTCTCGCCGAAACACCGTTGGCCGTGCCGATGGGCGATGCGGATCGCGGCTGCCGGTTTCGTCTTGCTGACCGCGAGCAGGCTCACGTCGCCGGCCTGCCGCCCGCAGCGGCGCGCGGCCGTTGCGATCTGTTCACGCACGGCATCGAGCGCGCTGGCGATGTGGTCGTCGTCCGGGTTCATGTCGGTGGGATATCGCCTTGGTTGCTTGTCCGGAAGGTGCCAATTAGTCTGCGGAGGATAACAACAACGCACGAGGCGGCGTCCCGATGGACATAACCCAGTTGCTGGCGTTCGCGGTCAAGAACAACGCATCCGATCTGCACCTCTCGGCGGGACTGCCGCCGATGATCCGCGTCGATGGCGATGTGCGCCGCATCAATGTCCCTTCGCTCGGCCACAAGGAAATTCACGCGCTGATCTACGAGGTCATGGACGATCGCCAGCGCAAGGATTTCGAGGAATTTCTCGAAACCGACTTTTCCTTCGAGGTGCCCCGTCTGGCGCGTTTCCGCGTCAATGCCTTCAACCAGTCACGCGGCGCGGCGGCGGTGTTCCGCACCATCCCGACCGACATCCTGTCGCTGCAACAGCTCAGCGCCCCCAAGGTCTTCGCGGAACTGGCCGCGCTGAATCGCGGCATCGTGCTGGTGACCGGTCCGACCGGTTCCGGCAAGTCGACCACGCTGGCGGCGATGGTCAATCACAAGAACGAGACCGAGGCCTGCCATATCCTCACCATCGAGGATCCGATCGAGTTCGTGCACGAGAGCAAGAAGGCGCTGATCAACCAGCGCGAGGTGCACCGTCACACCCATGGCTTTGCCGAGGCGCTCCGCTCCGCGCTGCGCGAGGACCCGGACGTGATCCTGGTCGGCGAGATGCGTGACCTGGAAACCATCCGCCTGGCCCTGACCGCCGCCGAGACCGGCCACCTCGTGTTCGGCACCCTGCACACCTCGTCCGCCGCCAAGACCATCGACCGCATCGTCGACGTGTTCCCGGCGGCCGAGAAGTCGATGGTGCGTTCGATGCTCTCCGAGTCCCTGCGCGGTGTCATCTCGCAGGCCCTGATCAAGAAGGCCGGCGGTGGCCGCGTCGCCGCGCACGAGATCATGATCGCGACCCCGGCGATCCGTAACCTGATCCGCGAGGACAAGATCGCGCAGATGTATTCGGCGATCCAGACCGGCTCCGCGCAGGGCATGCAGACCCTCGATCAGGCCCTGCGCTTGCTCGTCGACAAGAAAAAAATCTCGCTCGAAGACGCGCGCATCCGCTCCGTCAACAAAGAGGCGTTCTACTGATGGATATCCGGGTACTGCTCAAGATCATGGTCCAGAAGGGCGCCTCGGACCTGTTCATCACCGCCGGCGTCGCGCCCAGCTTCAAGCTCAACGGCGAGCTCCTGCCCATCGCGCAATCCGCGCTGCCCGCCGCGCAGGCCGAACAGCTGGTCACCGGCATCATGGACGAGAAGCAGCTCGCCGAGTTCTACGAGCACCGCGAGTGCAATTTCGCGATCGAATATGCCGGCATCGGGCGTTTCCGCGTCTCGGCGTTCGTGCAGCGCGGCCATCCCGGCATGGTGTTGCGCCGCATCGAGACCACCATCCCGTCGATCGCCGATCTGCACCTGCCCAAGATCATCCCGTCGCTGTCGCTGACCAAGCGCGGCCTGATCGTCGTGGTCGGCGCGACTGGCTCCGGCAAGTCGACGACGCTGGCGTCGATGATCGGCCACCGCAACGAGAACACCGGCGGTCACATCATCACCATCGAGGACCCGATCGAGTTCGTGCATCCGCACAAGCGGTGCATCGTCAGTCAGCGCGAGGTCGGCGTGGACACCGAGTCCTTCGAGGTCGCGCTGAAGAACACGCTGCGCCAGGCCCCGGACGTGATCCTGATCGGCGAGGTGCGTACCCGCGAGACCATGGAATACGCGATCAACTTCGCCGAGACCGGTCACCTGGCGATGTGCACCCTGCACGCGAACAACGCCAACCAGGCGCTCGACCGCATCATCCACTTCTTCCCAGAGGACCGTCGCCAGCAGCTGCTGATGGACCTTTCGCTGAACATGAAGGCGATCGTCGCCCAGCAGCTGCTGCCGGCGAAGTCCGGCAAGGGCCGCCGCCTCGCCGCCGAGGTGTTGCTGAACACGCCGTTCGTGTCCGAACTCATCCGCCGTGGCGACATGCACAAGATCAAGGACATCATGAAGCGCAGCCGCGAACTCGGCATGCAGACCTTCGACCAGGCCCTCTACGACCTCTACCAGCGCGACGAGATCACCGCCGAGGCCGCGCTCGCGCACGCCGACTCCTCCAACGACGTGCGCCTGATGATCAAGCTCGGCAGCGGCGACGTGGAGGCCGAGCAGGTCAGCGACGGCCCGAAGCCGGACGCCGGCAACCTGTCGCTGATGTGACCACGCAGCCGTGAACAGCACCGTCCACACCCCGCGCCTGCTCAAGCTGCGGCGCACCAAGATCGTCGCCACCATCGGACCGGCGTCCCGCGCTCCCGACGTCATCGAGCGCATGATGCTCGCCGGCGTCAACGTGTTCCGGCTGAACATGTCGCACGGCAGCCAGGCCGAACACCGTGCCGTCTACGAAGTCATCCGCGCCGCCGCCGCGCGCAACCGGCTGCCGATCGGCGTGCTCGCCGACCTGTGCGGGCCGAAGATCCGCGTCGGCGAACTCAAGGACGGGCAGATCGAGCTGCGCGACGGCGCCGAGGTCATCGTCACCACCCGCGACGTGACCGGTCAGGACGGCATGATCCCTAGCGCCTACCGCCATCTCGCCGAGGATGTCCGCGAAGGCGACCGCATCCTGCTGGACGACGGCCTGATGGAATTGCGGGTGCTGGCCGCCGAACAGGCGGATATCCGCTGTCTGGTGGTGAACGGCGGCCTGCTGAAGTCCGGCAAGGGCATGAACCTGCCCGGCGTCACGGTGTCCGCGCCCGCGCTGACCAACAAGGACCGCGAGGACGCCGCCTTCGCGCTCGGCCTCGGCGTCGATTTCCTCGCCCTCTCCTTCGTGCGCCGCGCCGACGATGTGCGCGAGTTGCGCGCGCTGATCGGCGAACACCACCGCTGCGCCAGCATCATCGCCAAGATCGAGAAGCCCGAGGCGCTGGACGAAATCGAGGACATCATCCAGGCCGCCGACGGCATCATGGTCGCGCGCGGCGACCTCGGCGTGGAACTGGAGGCCGAACAGGTGCCGCTGGTGCAGGACCGGCTGGTCGAACTGGCGCGGATTCACAACAAGCCCTGCATCGTCGCCACGCAGATGCTGGAATCGATGATCCAGAACCCGCGCCCGACCCGCGCCGAGGTCTCCGATGTCGCCCACGCGGTGCGCAGCGCGGCGGACGCGATCATGCTGTCCGGCGAAACGGCCATCGGCCGCTTCCCGCTGGAGGCGGTGCGCATGATGGACCGCGTCGCGCGCCGCTCCGAGGCGTTCATGTGGGAGCACGGCAAGTTCGCCAACATCGTCAAGGGCAAGAAAAGGGGCGACGCGCCGCTGCCGCTGGCCGACTCGGTCGCCCGCGCGACCGCGCGGCTGTCCCGCGATCTGCACGTGCGCGCGATCGTGGTCGTCTGCCACAGCGGCCTGTCGGTGACGATCGTGTCCTCGGCGCGCCCGGCGGCGCCGGTGATCGCCCTTTCCGACAGCGGCAAGACCTGCACGCGCATGACCCTGTTCTGGGGCGTGGTGCCCGAGCAGGTCGATGGCGACACCGCCACCGGCATCGACCAGCGCGATCTGCCCGCCGTGGTGCGTGAACTCGTCCATCGCCACGGCCTCGGCGATACCGGCGACTACGCGCTGCTGGTACAGGGCTTCCACCCGGAGCCGGAATTCAACGTACCGTCCATCTCGACCGTGGAATTGCTCTGATGGCCGGCTACAGCGACATCGACCCGAAGATCGTCGCCGACGGCGTGATCGCCAAGGACTGCTACGCGGTGGTCTACGCGCCGAAGACCCAACGCAAACGTTTCCCGCAGAGCTGCGTCGAGGTCTTCGACAGCATGGACGCCGCCTACGACGCCGCCGACCCGGCCAGGCAGCGCTACGCGGCGCAGGTCATCGGGCCGTCGCGCTCATCCGAAGGGCTGAAGCTGTTCTACCTGGTGCGCTGGCTGAGCGCGGTCGACTGATCGACCCTGGCCCGCCCGCCACCGCCCGCCAACTCAGCGCTTCTTCTCGACGAGATCACCGTCCACATACACCCAGCGCCCCTCGAAGCGCCGGAAGCGGCTGCGTTCGTGCAGCCGCAAGCCCTGCCCGTTGACCTTGTAGCGCGCCACGAACTCGACCATGCCACTCGTGTCGCCCTCGCCACCGGCCTCGGTCGCCTTGATCTTCAGGCCCAGCCAGCGGCCGCCATCATCCATGAAGAAATCGTCCGGGCAGGTCTCCGGGTCCCAGCTGTAGGCGAGGTAATCGGTGTTCTTTAGCTTGTAGGCCACGTAGCGCGAGCGCATCAGCGCCTCGGCGGTCGGCGCGTTCTCGCGGCGGGACAGGTAGGGCTCGCAGCACGCGCCATAAGCGCGCCCGGATTCACAGGGGCAGGGATCGTCGGGAGTCAGCATGGGTCGGGATGGCGGTGGGGAAAACGGCGATGATGCCGCAGAAAGGACTCCGGCGGGATGGCGGCTCCATTAGAATCCGCCGCCATGTTGCGCTTCTCCGATCTCGCCATCCGTCGCGGCCCCCGGCTGCTGTTCGAACACGTCGACATGCAGGTCCATGCCGGCTGGAAGATCGGCCTGACCGGCGGCAACGGCACCGGCAAATCCTCCCTGTTCGCGCTGATCCGCGATCAGCTCCACGCCGATGCCGGCAGCTTCCACAAGCCCGCCGACTGGCAGATCGCCCATGTCGCGCAGGAGACCCCGGCCAGCGAGCGCCCGGCGATCGACTACGTGATCGACGGCGACGCCGAGCTGCGCCGCGTGGAAGCCGATCTCGAAGAGGCCGAGGCCCGCCACGACGGCCATGCCCTGGCCGAACTGCACGCCCATCTGCACCACATCGGCGGCTACGAAGCGCGCTCCCGCGCCGCCCGCCTGATGCACGGTCTCGGCTTCGGGATCGGCACCGAGACCAACGCGGTCAGCACTTTCTCCGGTGGCTGGCGCATGCGCCTCAACCTCGCCCAGGCACTGATGGCGCGCAGCGATCTGCTGCTGCTCGACGAACCCACCAACCACCTCGACCTGGACGCGGTGATCTGGCTCGAAGACTGGCTGCGCGCCTACCCGGGCACGCTGATCCTGATCTCGCACGACCGCGACTTCCTGGACCGCGTGATCGATCACATCGCCCACATCGAGCAACAGCGCATCACCCTCTACACCGGCAACTACAGCGCCTTCGAGACCATGCGCGCGGAGCGGCTCGCCAATCAGCAGGCCGCCTATGACAAGCAGCAGCGCGAGATCGCGCACATGCACAGCTACGTCGAGCGCTTCCGCGCCAAGGCCACCAAGGCCCGTCAGGCGCAGTCGCGCCTCAAGGCGCTCGCGCGCATGGAGGAGATCGCCCCGGCGCACGTCGATTCGCCGTTCCATTTCGAATTCCGCGAACCCAGGGTGATGCCCGATCCGCTGCTCCGCCTCGACGAGGCCGCGGTCGGCTACGGCGAACGCACCGTGGTCGGCGACATCGACATGACCCTGCTGCCCGGCGAGCGCATCGGTCTGCTCGGCCCGAACGGCGCCGGTAAATCGACCTTCATCAAGCTCCTCGCCGGGGAACTCGAGCCCCGCGCCGGGCGGCGCGACACCGCCAAGGACCTGCACATCGGTTATTTCGCGCAGCACCAGCTCGAACAGCTCGACCCGCAGGCCTCGCCGCTGCTGCACCTGCAACGCCTCGACAAGCGCGCGACCGACCAGGAACTGAAGAACTTCCTCGGGGGGTTCGACTTCCGTGGCGACCGCGTCACCGAAGCCGTGGAGCCATTCTCCGGCGGCGAAAAGGCGCGCCTCGTGCTCGCCCTGCTGGTCTGGCAGCGCCCCAACCTGCTGTTGCTCGACGAGCCGACCAACCACCTCGACCTGGAGATGCGTCACGCGCTGAACATGGCCTTGCAAGGCTTCGACGGCGCGGTGGTGCTGGTTTCCCACGATCGCCACCTGCTGCGCACGGTCTGCGACCGCCTGCTGCTGGTCGAAGGCGGCAGCGTGCGCGAATTCGACGACGACCTCGAAACCTACGCGGCCTGGCTCGCCGAGCGCCGCCGTGCCGAAGAGGCGCCGCGCGAACGCAACGCCGGGGCCGGCGACAACGGCAACGGCTCGCGCAAGAACCGCAAACGCGAGGAGGCCGAGCGCCGCCGCCAGTCGCAACCGCTGCGCAACCGCGCCAGCGCGCTGGAGAAGAAGATCGACAAGCTCACCGCCGATAAAACGCGGCTGGAGACCGATCTGGCCGACCCGGCGATCTACGCGCCAACCGCCAAGTTGAGGCTCAAGGAACGCCTCGAGACCCAGGCTCGCGTGCTTGCCGAACTGGCCCGCACCGAGGATGAATGGATGGAAGTTCTCGCCGAACTGGAGGCGTTCGACGCATGACGCCCGCTCAATCTGACCGCCAATGGAGCAAACCGTGGAACTGATCCAGATCGCCGTACTGGCCCTCGTGCAGGGGCTGACCGAGTTCCTGCCGATCTCCAGTTCCGCGCACCTGATCCTGGTGCCGGTGCTGACCGGCTGGCCGGACCAGGGCCTGGCCTTCGACGTCGCGGTGCACATCGGCACGCTGGTGGCGGTGGTCTGGTATTTCCGCCGCGAAGTGGTGACGCTGCTGCGCGACTGGTTCGCGTCCGTCGTGCAGCGCCGCCAGGTCGGCGACTCCAAACTGGCCTGGGGCGTGATCCTGGGCACGATCCCGGCGGGGCTCGCCGGCCTGGTGTTCAAGGATTACATCGAGCTGAACCTGCGCTCCCCGCTGGTCATCGCGATCACCACGATCGGCTTCGGTATCGCGCTGGGCGCGGCCTACGCGTGGGGCAAACGCGACCGGAGCGAACACGACATGAGCTGGGCCGACATGTTCGCGATCGGCGTCGCGCAGGCGATCGCCCTGATCCCGGGCACCTCGCGCTCCGGCATCACCATCACCGCCGGTCTGATGCTGGGCCTGAGCGGCACCGCCGCCGCGCGTTTCTCGTTCCTGCTGTCGATCCCGATCATCGTGCTGGCCGGCGGCCTGAACGGGCTGGAACTGCTGAAGGCGAGCGAGCCGGTCGACTGGAACGCGCTGCTGATCGGCACCGCGCTGTCGGCGCTCAGCGCTTACCTTTGCATCCACTGGTTCCTGAAGCTGCTCGACCGCATCGGCATGATGCCGTTCGTGGCCTATCGCATGGTGCTCGGCGGCGTGCTGCTGGTGATGTTTCTCTGACCCGGAAGGGTCGTAGGGCGGAACCCCTGCGGGTTCCGCCCTACCAGTCACTCAGGGTCGCGTGCCGAGCAGGATGCCCCGGTCGCGGAGGGATTCGAGTTCAGCAAGACCGAACTCGCGGATGGCCGCCGGCGTGGCGCCCAGCTCGGTGGCGAGACGATCGAGGATCTCCGCACCGGTCAGGCCTTCGTCCGCCTGACAGAGCTCCAGCAGACGCGCGGTGGCCGGGGTCACCACCGTGAAGCGCACCTCGTCGTCGGTGTCGCGATAGACGATCAGCGTGGTCGGCTGGGCCGGCGGCTCGGCGGGCTGATTGTCCGGACCGATCTCGTGGACCGGGAAGACATACATGAGCGGCCAGGCGATCGGGGACGCGACCGGTACGCCGCTCAGCAGATCGCCGTCACCGATGGCCGGGATCGCGTGCAGCTCGGTCTCATCGATATCCAGCGCCAGTTCGACCCACTCGTAATGGGCCAGTTCGCGCAGGAACGGCGGATCGCCGGCGTCGTCGCGGGTTTCGGCGAGATAACGCTGAAACTCCTGGCTGATCTCCACGAAGTAAGGCGTGTGGCATTGATGGCGGGCGAGGAAGTCGCGCGCCAGCGCCAGCCAGCGCTGGTCATCGAACAGGCTGCGCAGGACCGGGAAGCCGGATTCAAGGAAGCCGTTGATGTTGTTGAAGAACAGCTCGCGATAGATCGCCATGCGCCGGTCCTCGATGTCGGCCGGCGCAGGATTGGTCTGCGGATCGCGGATGTGCGCGGCGAATTCGTACTGGCGGGCGATGAAACCCGGGCGCGGTTCAGGCGAGGCGGAGTTCATGCTGGGCCTGCCATTTGTCCTGATAGCCACGGATGGTGCGCACCTCGCCGAGCAGCTCGGCAAGCGGCGGGATGTTGAAGTCGCGTTCGAGCAGCGTCGGCACGACACCGTGGATACGGTAGGCCGCGTCGAGCAGTTCCCATACCGGGTCGATCACGTCGGCGCCGTGGGTGTCGACGATCAGGTCCGCGGCCTCTTCGAAATGGCCGGCGACATGGATGTAGGCCACGCGCTCGGAGGGCAGCGCGGCCAGAAATTCGTGGGCGTCATAGCGGTGATTCACGCTGTTGACGTAGATGTTGTTGACGTCGAGCAGCAGCTCGCAGTCGGCCTCTTCGAGCACCGCGTTGACGAACTCGATCTCGCGCAGTTCGGCACCCGGCGCGCCGTAATAGCTGACGTTCTCGACCGCGATGCGCTGGCCGAGGATGTCCTGGCTGCGCCTGATGCGTTCGGCGACGTGATGCACGGCGTCCTCGGTGAACGGGATCGGCATCAGGTCGTAGAGATGGCCGTCGTCACTGCAATAGCTCAGGTGTTCGGAGTAGTAGCGGATGTCGTGCGTCCGGATGAAATCGCGGATGCGGCGCAGCAGATCCTCGTCGAGCGGCGCGGGGCTGCCCAGCGACAGGCTCAGGCCGTGACAGATGAACGGATAGCGCTCGGTGTAGGCACGGAAGGTGCGGCCCAGGCGCCCGCCCATGCCGATCCAGTTTTCCGGCGCCACTTCCCAGAAGCCGACCTCGTCGGGCAGGCGGTCATCCCGGTCGTCGCGGAGTTCCGCCAGCATGTCGCGGCGGAAGCCGAGACCGGCACCGTGCATTGTCATGTGCGTTCCAGTCATCGTTGTGTGCCGTTGCAATTCAAAATATCGGGGGCAAAAAAAGGGGGGCCGCCGGGACGGCGGTCCCCCTCGTGCAGACCCGTTACCCGCTCGCGGATGCGATAGGGAACGTCACGGGACGGTTACTTCTTGGCGCCGCACTTGGCCTCGCCGCACTTGCCTTCCGGCTTCTTCTCGGCGCCGCACTTGCCTTCGCCACACTTGCCTTCCGGCTTCTTGGCGCCGCCGCACTTGCCTTCACCGCACTTGCCTTCGGCCTTCTTCTCGGCGCCGCACTTGCCTTCACCGCACTTGCCTTCGGCCTTCTTCTCGGCGCCGCACTTGGCTTCGCCGCACTTGCCCTCAGCCTTCTTCTCGGCGCCGCACTTGGCTTCGCCGCACTTCTTCTCGCCGCCATGGCTGTCGGCGATCTGCAGGTAGCCACCGGACAGGTCGGTGGCGCCGAACGGATTGCCGGCGGCCTGCGCGGTGCCGACGGCCAGACCGGCGGCCATGGACAGACCCAGGGCCAGGGCCAGCGGGGACTTCTTCAGATTGCTGCTCATCATGATTCTCAACTCCTGACAGTTTGTATTGTCGGTTTTTGCTGTGGTGTCGGAGCACGTCGCTCCGGGGTGAAAGATCGGGGAGGTCATCGCTATACGACGTCCGGTTGTCTTGACCGTGAATCCCTCCGTTTCCTTTCGTCTGCCTCTCCAATGGTGATCAGGCAGGCGTCAGCATATACGCTGTCCGAGGCCTTACCAGATGCAACGGTTCGGAATGCGTAACCCTACGAAAAACGGGGTTTCAGGCCGGCACCCCCATCGCCCGCAGAACGCGCTCGAAGTCGGCGGGCAGCGCGGCGGTAACGTCCAGGACTTTTCCCGAATGAGGGTCGGGAAAGACCATGGACGTGCAGTGCAGCAGCAATCTCCGGCAATCGAGGTGATCGCGGACGAAGCGGTTGTGCGCACCGTCGCCGTGCGTGGTGTCGCCGACGATGGGATGGAAGATGTGCTTCATGTGGCGGCGCAGCTGGTGCTTGCGGCCGGTATGTGGTCGCAGTTCGAGTAGGCTGTACCGCGCGCTTGAGTACCGACCCACCGGATGCGGCAGCTCGACCCGGGCGAGACAGCGATAGTCGGTCACCGCCGCCTGGGCGGGCTTGTCCGCAGCGGCGCGGGCGTCGGTGATCGCGTCGGGAATCTCGCGCAGCGGGTAGTCGATGTGGCCGGTCTCCTCCGCCCAGCCCCGCACCACCGCAACATAGGTCTTGGTCACCGCCTGCGACTCGAACAGCGGCCCGGCCAGCCGCGCGGTGTCGGCATCGAGCGCGAACAGCAGGACGCCGGAGGTCGGCTTGTCCAGACGATGCAGCGGATAGACCCGCTGGCCGATCTGGTCGCGCAGCATCTGCATCGCGAAGCGGGTTTCGTGGCGGTCGATGCCGCTGCGATGGACGAGCAGACCGGCGGGCTTGTCGATCGCGATCAGGTGCTCATCGCGGTACAGCACTGGCAGGGGCGGATCGGTATCGGCACACATCGCAAGCTAGAATCCGCGCATGTCGGATCTACAGACTTCAACGCGCGTCGGCGCACTGCCGGAGCCGGACGCGGAGGCGCGTGAACACGCCCTGCGGGTGAGCGCGCACATCGCCGCGCTGATCGACGCGGCGGGCGGCATGATCGGCTTCGATGAATTCATGAACGCGGCACTGTACGCGCCGGGTCTCGGCTATTACAGCGCCGGCAGCCGCAAGTTCGGCCCGGAGGGGGATTTCGTCACCGCGCCGGAGGTCTCGCCGCTGTTCTCACGCTGTCTGGCGCGGCAGTGCCGGCAGGTGCTGGACGCGCTCGGCGGTGGCGACATCCTCGAATTCGGCGCCGGCAGCGGCGTGATGGCCGCCGACATCCTGCGCGAACTGGCCGTGCTCGACGGTCTGCCGACCCGCTACCTGATCCTCGAAGTCAGCCCGGAATTGCGCGCACGTCAGCGCGACACCCTGTCGCGATCCGTCCCGGACCTGCTCGACCGCGTGCAATGGCTGGATGCGCTCCCCGACCGGCCGATCCGCGGCTGCGTGCTCGCCAACGAGGTGGTCGACGCCCTGGCGGTCCGCGTTTTCCGGCAGACCGCCGACGGCCCGCGCGAGCGCACGGTCGGCCTGGGCGAGCGCGGATTCGTCTGGGCGGAACAGGCCGCCGACGACGCTCTGACCCGCGCCGTCGCCGCCATCGAGGCCGAGACCGGCCCGCTCACCGACGGCTATCTGGGCGAATGGAATGCGGCCGCCGGCCCCTGGGTCGCGGCGATCGCCGATCTGCTCGAACAGGGTCTGGTCCTGCTGATCGACTATGGCGACGGGCGCCGCGCGCATTACCACCCGGAACGCGGCGCCGGCACCCTGCTCTGCCACTACCGCCATCGCGCGCACGACGACCCGTTCTGGTGGCCGGGCCTCAACGACATCACCACGCAGGTCGATTTCACCGCGCTCGCCGAGGCTGCCCTCGACGCCGGCCTGGAATTCGCCGGCTTCACCACGCAGGCCTGGTTCCTGCTCGCCAGCGGCCTGCAGGAGATGCTCGCCGGGCTCGACCCGGAGCAGGCCGACAGCGCCTATTACCGGCGCGTGCAGGAGATCAAGACGCTGACCCTGCCCACCGAGATGGGCGAGCGTTTCAAGGTGCTCGGCCTGCATCGCGGGCTGCTCTCGACGCGCGCGTGGCCGCTGCTAGGATTCGCCCTCAACGATGCTCGGGATTCCCTCTGAATGCGCTCGCCGCTCACCCTCCTGCCCATTCTTCTGCTGATCGCCCTGAGCCTCGCCGGCTGCCGCCGCGAGGTGGTGGTGCAGGAGGACGGTCTGGTGCTGCATT
Source organism: Gammaproteobacteria bacterium (assembly GCA_024234895.1). Lineage (GTDB taxonomy): Bacteria > Pseudomonadota > Gammaproteobacteria > JACKNK01 > JACKNK01 > JACKNK01. Next base: position 561,150 of record JACKNJ010000002.1, on the reverse strand, counting down.
ACCGCGAGGACCCGTACAAGGAACCCAACGGCTTCGCGGTGCGCAACCTCGCCAAGAGCGACACCGACATGGTCGCCGAGCTGCACATGAACGCCAGCCTCAGCGATCTGCGCACGCTGATGGAGAAGCTGTACCGGCGGAATCCCGCCGAGCTGTACAAGGTCGGCTCCAACGACCCGGCCAGGCGCGCCCGTGCGGTGTTCGACGACCACGATTTCTCCGACCTGACGGGGCTGAACGGCGCACGCGACATCGAGGCGATGAAACTCGCCTTCGACCCGGCGTTCACCGGCGACCGCGTGCTCGCGCTGGTCGGCGGCATGGCCGACATGATCATGGCCAGCTACGGCCACAAGTCCGAGTTCTACGTCTACGACGAACTCGACCCGCAGAAGCTCCACGACGCCGCGCGCAACATCGAGATCGCCGTGTGGCGGCTTTCGAACAGCCATGACGCGGACGGCAGACTGTTCCTGATCAGCAATTCCGGCCCCGAGGACGAGGTGGCCAATCTCAGCTACGAGCGTCTGTTCGGCAAGCTGATCGGTCGCCAGGACATGATCGCGCAGATCGTCGCGGACAAGAGCGACCGCGCCATCAAGGGCATGGTGCAGACGGTCGCTTCCGCACTGTTCATTCCGATCCCTTAGCCGGGTGCGATCGGCTCCGCCCGGGCGGTCGCGAGAACATCACGCGCAGCAGATACCAGGGCAGCGCCAGCGTCTCGTAACCGATGCTGCGCGCCTGGTCCCGCAAGCCGCGTTCGAAGCTGCGCGGTGCCGATGGCCGCACCACGATGCCATGGGCACGGAAGGCAATCTGCGCGCGCGGCAGGTGCCAGGCATCGCTGACCAGCAACACCCGCGACCAGCCGTGCCTGCGCAGCAGTTCGGCGGTGAACTTCGCGTTCTCCCAGGTGTTGCGGCTGCGGGCTTCCAGCAGCATCCGGCGCGGATCGGCGGATTGACCCAGTGCCACCTGGAACATCTGCTCGGCCTCGCTGACCCCGTTCACCGGCTGTCCGCCGGACAACACCAGCGCCGAGGCGACGCCGGAGTTCAGCAGGGCCGCCGCATGGCGGGCGCGACGACGCAACGCAGGGGTGCTGGAGCCGTCGGCGGCGAGCTTCGCGCCGAGCACGACGATGGCGTCGAATTCCGCCACGGGAACCTCTGATTTATTCAGGCGCGGCTCAGGGCCGCAGCACGAAGCTCTGCTTGTAGCCGCTGGTCTGGTTCTTGATGGTCACCTTGACCACACCGCGCGCGTCGCAGCGATAGACCTCTTCGATCGACTGCGTGGTCGCCGTGTTGCTGCGCTTGATCGGGATGCCGCTCAGGTCCTGCCCCTCCAGCTCCGGCTTGAACGGGAACAGCACCGTCTCCCACGGGGTGATGTCGCCGTCCGGCTCGTGCTGCTCGTTGATGGAGCCGCATTCCAGATAGCGGAAATGCCCGATGTTGTGGGTCGGCCGGTAATTGCGCCGATACAGCACCTCGCCCTCACCGGCACTGGGCAGCAGCGTGCCCCTGCTGAAGATCGGGTCGAAGGCGATGCTCGCGCCGCCGTCGCGTTCGCGCCACACCCCGAAATAGCGCGTGAAACGCTCCTGCAACGAGTAACCCATCTCGCCATCGGCGGCGATGGCCAGACCGATCGCGATGGCCGCGTGCGGATAGGCGGATTTGCGCACCTTGCGGCCATAGGTGTCGCGCAACTGGCGCATCACCGCCGGCATCTGCGCGCCGCCGCCGACCACGTAGACGTTGGCGATCTGCTCCCAGGGCTCGTCCTTGCCGTGCGCCTGCACCTCGACCGCGCGGTTGACGGTGGCGATGGTCTGGTCGATCAGCGGCTTGCAGCGGTCATAGAACTCGGCGACATCGAAGATCACCGGGTCGGCACCGGGCAGCGCCCGACTCATGTCGATGGCCAGCTTGCGGGTGTTCGCATGCAGGCCTTCCTTGCGCTCGCGGCATTCCGCCAGCAACTGCATGTGCTGCTCGGCGGTCAGTTCCTGTTCGATGCCGGCTTTTTCCAGAGCCATCTCCGCCATCACCCGATCGAAATCCATGGCGCCGAAACGGCCCAGACCCTCGTTGCTGAGGGTTTCATGCACGGCCTCGCCCATGCCGATGACGGCCGCATCGAAGGTGCCACCGCCGAGGTCGTAGATGACCTGCTTGCCCTGTTTCCTGGCCGCCCCGAGCGCGTGCGCGAATTCGATGCCGGCCGCGGCCGGCTCATTGACCAGTCCGCGCACCTTGAAGCCGGCGCGCTTGAACGCCTCCATGGTCAGGAAGCGCTGATTGTTGTTGGCGTCGGCGGGCACCGCGCAGAACACCTCCAGCTCCTCGTTGCGACGCAGGGTGACGTTGCCGCGTTTCTTCACCGCCAGCAGCAGACTGGCCAGATAATTGGTGACCATCTCCAGCGCGGACATGGTCGCGTCGCCGACCGCCACCGGGTCGTCCGGGTGCAGATCGCCGAGCATGCGCTTGAAGCAGCAGGCCTTGGCCCAACCGGGCTTGTCGACCACCGCGAGGGCATCCAGACCGTACTTCCACACGCCCTTGCGCTGCGCGATCAGCGACGGGAACCACTCCAGCAATTCGCCGTCGTCCATGCGGAAACTGACCACCGGATAGTTCCCGCGATCCACCACCGCGACCACGCTGCGGGTGGTGCCGAAATCGATGCCCAGACGCATTCGGTTAGCCTCTTGTAATGCCGACGCGGGGGCTCATTGTTAACACGTTCCGGACCGCAGGCAACGGGGTCAGATCAACACCGGCGGGGATCGATCAACCTGCCCCGAGACGGGGCGCGCGCCCTGAAAATGAGCGGCAACGGCCCCCAGCCGGCTTTCCAGCAGCCGACCACGGTTTATTGCCCCGGAACGATCACCGATACTGCGGCACCCCCAGAAATCGCCCATCGCCATGAAACATCTGGTCACCGTCCGCGCCAGTGGACATCAGTTCGAGATCGACACCGATGAAGCGGTGCTCGACGCCGCCCTCCGCCAGGGCATCGCCCTGCCCTACGGCTGCCGGGGCGGCTCCTGCGGCGCCTGCCTGGGCAGCGTGGCGTCCGGTCACTTCCACTACCCCGGCGGCACCCTGCCCGCCGGCATCAGCGAGGCGGACGCCGCCGCCGGCAAGGCGCTGTTCTGCCAGGCCCGCTGCGATTCCGACCTGATCATCGACGTCGCCGAGGTGGCCGGCACCGCCGACCTCGAGGTGCGCAACCTGCCGGTGCGCGTGCAGATCAAGGAGGAACTCGCGCACGACGTGATGCGCCTGTATCTCAAGCTGCCGAAGACCGAGCGCCTGCAATTCCTCGCCGGCCAGTACCTCGACATCGTGCTCAAGGAGACCGGCCACCGCCGCGCCTTCTCGATGGCCAACGCACCGCACGACGACGAGTTCGTCGAACTGCACATCCGCCATGCCGTCGGCGGCGAATTCACCGATTACGTGTTCGCGGCGATGGGCGAGAAGGCCCTGCTCCGCATCGAGGGGCCGCTGGGCACCTTCGTGCTGCGCGAGGACTCCGACCGGCCCTGGCTGTTCGTCGGCGGCGGCACCGGCTTCGCGCCGCTGAAGGCGATGATCGAACACGCCATCGCCAAGGGCGAAACCCGCCCGATGCATCTGTTCTGGGGCGTGCGTGCGAAGCGCGACCTGTACCTGCCGGACCTGCCCGCGCAGTGGGCCAGGGAACACGCGAACATCCGCTTCACGCCGGTGCTGTCCGCGCCGATGGCCGACGACGCATGGGAGGGCGAGACCGGCTGGGTGCACGAGGCGGTACTGCGCGCCTATCCGGACGTGAGCCCGTTCGACATCTACATCGGCGGCCCGCCGGTCATGGTCGAGGCCTGCCGCGACGGCTTCCTGCAGCACGGCGGCAGCATGGAGCACATGTTCTCGGATTCGTTCGACTACGCGGCGCTGACGCGCGACACCAGGTAGTCCGGACCGACTGACGCTGGCTGGCTTCGACTCCGCTCAGCCAACGCATACCCACCCGCTGGCTGAGCGGAGCCGAAGCCAGCCCGAGCGAAGTCAGGCCGCGCTGTCGCGCGCCAGCACCCGCACCGTCGCCGAAGGCATCTCCGCCCCGGTCGCCAGGGCCAGACCCTCGCGGAAACGCCGGGCCGCGCCGTCGGCGTCACCGATCTCGAGCAGCGTCTCGCCAAGCATCCGGTAACCCTCGGCGCTCGGGCGCAGACCCACGGACGTATCCAGATAGGAGCGTGCCTTGCCCCACAACTGCGCACGCAGTGCCAGTCGACCGAGGTCGAGCAACAGGCCGGGATCGGTTTCGCGCCCGTTCAGCCAGGACTCGGCGAGGTGGAACTGCTGGTTCGGGTTGCTGCCACGCAGGCGGGCGTAACGTTCCGCCAGCGAGGCATCCCAGGCGTGCTTGAGCGCCTCGCGGATCAACTCCAGACCACGATCGATGGCGCCGTCCGGCAGCAGATCGAGGTAATGGCCGAGCAGCGGCTGGCTCAGGCGCTCGGCCTTCGGGACCGCCAGCCAGTACGCCTCCAGTTGCTCGCGCGGCCCGTCATTGAGCGCGGTCAGGCGGGTGACGCGCACCTCGGTGGTCAACGTGCGCAATTCGTCATCCGCCAGCGCCTTGTAGCGGCGCAGCGCCGGCAACAGCGCGTTGAGCCCTTCCCAGTCCCCGAGCTGCCGGGCCACGCGCGCGGACAGCGCCAGCACGTAGGGATGCTTGCCCGCGCGTTCGCGCAGAGCGGCCAGGGTCTCCGCCGCCTGCTGCCAGGACTCGGCGGCCATGTGCAGTTCCGCGCGGGTCACGTCCAGCGCGATGCCGGCGCCGGGCATGTCGGTCGGCATCGCCGCGTCGGCGCGCCGCAGATAGTCGTCGCGCCGCTCGTCGGCACCCTGCTGCTGCGCGGCGCGCGCCGCACCCAGGTAATTCAGCAAGGCGGCATCGCTGTGCGGGGCGCTGCGCAGCAGGCGCTTCTCGGCCTCCGCCCAGCGCTGCTGGGTCAGTTCGAGCAGGCCGAGGGTCAGGCCGCGGCGCGCGGCGCGCTGCCGGCGACGGGCATTCCAGGCCCGCGTGCGCGACGGCAGCGCCCACAGACCGAGCAGCGCACGCAGCGCGAAGTAAGCGAGCGCGAAGGCCAGCAGCAGGAAGATCACGAACAGCGACAGCGCCGTCTCGATGGTCCAGTCGCCGACCCCGATCAATACGAAGCCCGGGTCGTCTCGGACGATCAGCGCGAGGCTGACCGCGCCCAGCGTCGACAGCAGTGCGATCAGCAGCAACTTCACCGCGCGGGCTCCATGCTGGCCGGTTCGATGGCCGCCGCCGGCACCGAGGCTTCGGCCCGCTCCGCCGCCGCCTTCGCGCGACCGGCCTCCTCGCCGAGCAGACGCGCGCGCAGCAGGCGCACCTGGCGCAGGGAAGCGGTGATGTTCGGGCGCTCGACCTCGATCGGCTGCGCGGCCAGCTCATCGATGCTGGCGAGCATGTGGCGGACCTCGTTGCTGTCGGCGACGAAATATCGTTCGACCCAGCCGCGCGCGGTGGCGAGGTCGCCCCGGTAGCCGTCGCCCTCGCGCTGCAACAGCGAGAGACGCGCCGATTCGAGTTTCAGACGCAGGTTCTCGCGCAGGAAGTAACTCTCGCGCGGGGTCAGCACCTCGTGCTGATCGCGGGTGCGGTGACGCACCACGACCAGCTTGCGCAGGTCGTTCATGACCTTGTCGGCAGCCTCGCGCCAATCCCGGTCGTGAGCGCGATCGGCGTTCCCGGTCGCGGCCGGCGCGGCCTCATCGGCGCCACGCAGCGCCTCGCGGCCCGGCAACGGCAGTTCGTCGACACGGTCGCCGAGGGCGGCGAGACGCACCGCCATGCCGGCGATGTCCGGGCTCGGCACCGCCCGCAGCGCGTCGATCTCGCGGGCGATCTGCGCGCGGATCTCGATCAGGTCCGGGTCTTCCAGCGAGGCCAGGCCGGCATCCGCCGATTGCAGCGCGGTGACCGAGGTCTCGGTGTCGAACATGAAGGTCAGGCGCTCGTTGGCGAGCTTGAGCAGGTATTCGGTATCGGCCAGCACCAGCGGCTTGCGGTCGCCGACGGCGAGCGCCTTGACCTCGTTGACCGAGTCGCGCAGGCGGTTCTGGCTCTGTTCCATCGCGACCTGCTCGCTGCGCAGGGTCTCGACCCGCGCGACCACCTCGCCGTCGATGCGTGAGGTCAGGCCTTCGAGGTTCTCGCCGAGGCTGCGCAGGCTCTCGCTGGACTGCATCGCCACCGCCTGCTGCTTGTCGAGCAGGGTCTGGTATTGCACCCACAGCCAGATGCCGCCGCCCATCAGGCCGACCGCGAGCACCAGCGAGATGCCGGACAGCCACAGACCGATGCGCGAACCGCTCTCCGGTGCCGACCGCTCCGCCGGCGGCGTGGGCTCGGTGGCAGCGGCTTTCGGCTCGGGCAGATCGTCGAGCAGGTCGTCTTTGAGGGGTTTGTCAGTCATGAGCGGTTCCGGAATCGCGTCGCCATTCGACAAGCGCGGCAAGCACATCGGCATCGTGGGCGCTGGCGGCGACACGGGGGGGATTCGACAGGCCGAGTCGGGCGGCGATTTGTAGCACACGATCGCTGACCGCAACCACCGGCGTGCGCGCCAGCAAGGCCCGTCCTTGGTCGCCCAGCATCGCGGCGAGATTGGCGAGCGTTTCGTTGCTGGTGACGGTGACCACGTCGATGCCGCCGTCGCGCCAGCGCGCAAGCAGCGGAGCGGGATCGACGACTGGCGGGACCCGGCGGTAGACCTCGGCATACGCAACCTTCGCGCCGCGATCGCGCAGCGTCCCGGCCAGCGTCTCGCGACCGCCCTCGCCGCGCACGATCAGGATGCGGCGATGCGCGACATCGGCCAGTTCGGGGAGCGCGAGCAGGGCCTCGCTGTTGAAGCCGTCGGACGGGGTCAGCGCCACGTCCAGCCCGGCGGCACGCAGCGCGTCGCGGGTGGCCTTGCCGACGGCGATCAGCGGACGGTCGCGCCACGCGCTGGAAATCGTCAGCGCGTTACCGACGGCATTGGCGCTGGTGAAGATGATCCAGTCCCAATCGTGCCCGGCGAGCCGCGCCCGCGCCTCGGTGCCGTCGACAGGCTCGATGGCGATGGTCGGAAAGCGCACCGCGACGCCGCCTTCGGCCTCGATGGCCGCGCACAGGCCATCGGCCTGGTGCGCCGGGCGGGTGACCAACACGCGAATGCCGTCGAGCGCGTTCATGACGACTCAGTGTCGATACAGCCGGCTTCGGCTCCGCTCAGCCAGCGGACCTGCCGTTGGCTGAGCGGAGGCAAAGCCAACCGCCGAACCATGTCACTCCCCGAGTTCCGCGAGAATTTCCCCCGCGCCGCGCGCCAGCAGATCGTCCGCCAGCGCCACGCCCAGCTTCTCGGCATCGGCCGCGGGACCGGATATCTCCCCGCGAATGACTTCCCTTCCATCCGGCCGGCCGACCAGCCCACGCATGTGCAACTGGTCGCCGTCGAGCGTGGAGTAGCCGGCGATCGGCACCTGACAGCCGCCGTTCAGGCGGTGATTCATGGCCCGTTCGGCGCTGACGCGGATGTGGGTCTCGCGGTGATCCAGACAGGCCAGCAGCCCGTTGACGCGCGGGTCCTCACTGCGGCATTCGATGCCGATCGCGCCCTGCGCCATCGCCGGCAGGCTCTGGGACGGGTCGATCTCGTGGGTGATGCGGTCGTGGAAACCGAGTCGCTTGAGGCCGGCGGCGGCGAGGATGATGGCGTCGAAATCGCCGGCATCGAGCTTGGCCAGACGCGTGTTCACGTTGCCGCGCAGGGACAGGATCTCCAGATCGGGACGGCGCTCCATCAACTGGCACTGGCGACGCAGGCTGGACGTGCCGACCCGAGCGCCCTGCGGCAGCGCGTCGAAACTGGCGATCGTGTTCGACACGAAGGCGTCGCGCGGGTCCTCGCGTTCCAGGATCACGGCCAGATGCAGCCCCTCCGGAAACTCCATCGGCACGTCCTTCATGGAGTGCACGGCGATGTCGGCGACGCCTTCCAGCATGCCGACCTCCAGTTCCTTGACGAACAGACCCTTGCCGCCGATCTTCGCCAGCGGGCTGTCGAGGATCTTGTCGCCCCGCGTGCTCATGCCGACCAGTTCGATCTGCAACCCGGGATGCGCGGCCTGCAATCGGGCGGCGACGTGTTCAGCCTGCCACATGGCGAGCGGGCTCTTGCGGGTGGCGATGCGGAGGATGTTGTCGCTCATGGGCGGGCCTTGTGTTGTCGGGGCGTGCGTGGCGCGAAGCCGGCAATGCTATGTCGCCAGCAGGCGGCTGGCAAAAAACCTGCTTGATGACCGGCAAGCCGCGTTTGCCCGGGAACTGGCAACGCACGCCGGACATCCAATATCGGGCTATCGTGACTAGCGTTGGCGCCCACGCCCGCGTCGCCCTGGAGAACTCATGAAATCAACCCCGCTCATCGGTCTGGCACTCCTGCTGACCACCCTGTCGGCCAGCGCCGACATCGACCGCAAGGTGCCGGTCGTGCATGACTTCCGGGCACTGGCGGAGGAGGCACGCACGCAACGGCTGCCGGTGCTGCTGATCGTGTCGCAATCCGACTGCGGCTACTGCGAACGGCTGAAGTCGGAACTGCTCGAACCGATGCGCATCAGTGGCGATTACGATCAGCGCGTGCTGATCCGCGAGCTCAACATCGATGCCGGCGAGAGCGTGCTCGACTTCAACGGCCTGCGACGTTCCGCGCAGGACCTCGCCAGCGACTACCGCGCCTGGGTCACGCCCACGCTGCTGTTCCTGAACCCGGCGGGGGCGCAGGTCTCCGAACGCATTCGCGGCTACAACACGCCCGAACTGTTCCCCTGGTACGTGGAAAAAGGCATCGACGAAGCCCTCAAGTCGGTCAGGGCCGAGTAACTTCACCTCAACGGCATTCAACGCAGAGGCGCGGAGAGCGCAAAGAACGCAGAGTGTTTGAGATGGAGAACACGGGTTATCCCTCTGCGATCTCCGCGTTCTCCGCGCCTCTGCGTCAAACGCTGTTCGTGGGATCGGGGCAAAACGACGCGCACGCTATAATCCCGGCCCTTCTCCCAGGCCGAGACGCCCCGATGTCCGACAAGCCCGCCGCCAATCCGTCCCAGAAGATGTGGGGCGGTCGCTTCACCGAATCGCAGGACGCCTTCGTCGAGGAATTCAACGCCTCGATCAGCTTCGACCAGCGCCTGTACGCGCACGACATCCAGGGCTCGATCGCGCACGCCACCATGCTCGCCCGCGTCGGCGTGCTGACGGACGCGGAAGCGACAGCCATCGTCGACGGCCTGAACGGCATCCTCGCCGACATCGAGGCCGGCAACTTCGAATGGTCGGTCGCGCTCGAAGACGTGCACATGAACATCGAGGCACGCCTGACCCAGCGCATCGGCGACGTCGGCAAGAAGCTGCACACCGGTCGCTCGCGCAACGACCAGGTCGCCACCGACGTGCGCCTGTGGCTGCGCGACCAGATCGACGCCATCGTCGCTGAACTGCGCCGCGCGCAGAGCGGCCTGCTCGACCTCGCCGAGAAGGAAGCCGACACCATCCTGCCCGGCTTCACCCACCTCCAGGTCGCCCAGCCGGTCACCTTCGGCCACCACCTGCTGGCCTGGTTCGAGAACCTGCAACGCGACGCCGAACGCCTGATCGACTGCCGCAAGCGCGTCAACCGCATGCCCCTGGGCGCGGCGGCGCTGGCCGGCACCACCTTCCCGATCGACCGCACGATCACCTGCGAACTGCTCGGCTTCGAGGCCCCGGCGGAGAACTCGCTGGACGCCGTCAGCGACCGCGACTTCGCGATCGAATTCAGCGCCGCCGCCGCGATCCTGATGACGCATCTGTCGCGGTTCAGCGAGGAGATGATCATCTGGTCCTCGGCGCAGTTCGGCTTCATCGACCTGCCCGACCGCTTCTGCACCGGCTCGTCGATCATGCCGCAGAAGAAGAACCCGGACGTGCCCGAGCTGATCCGCGGCAAGGTCGCCCGCGTCGACGGCAATCTGGTCGCCATGCTGACCCTGATGAAGTCCCAGCCGCTGGCGTACAACAAGGACAATCAGGAAGACAAGGAACCCCTGTTCGACACCGTCGACACCGTGCGCAACTCGCTGCGCGCCTTCGCCGACATGGCCCCGAACATGGTCCCGCGCCGCGACCGGATGCGCGCCGCCGCCCTGCAGGGTTACGCCACCGCCACCGACCTGGCGGACTACCTGGTCCGCAAGGGCGTCGCCTTCCGCGACGCCCACGAAGTCGTCGGTCGCGCCGTGCGTCTCGGTGTCGATAGCAAACGTGATCTCGCCGAACTGAGCCTCGAAGAACTGCAAGGCTTCTCCGACCGCATCGACGCCGACGTCTTCGACTACCTCACCCTCGAAGGCTCCGTCGCCGCCCGCGACCACCTCGGCGGCACCGCCCCGAATCAGGTCCGCGCGGCGATCCAGCGGGCTCGTCAGCGCATTGCCTAGTGCCCCGGCAAGTGATGGACCACCCAGCGGGTGAGATATCGGCGGACAAAGCCGGGTTAAGCCACGATTCCGAACAATTTTGCAGCGATTTAATGGGACGGTCGCAGCATTGAACCTGCTCGATAACCAAGACCACCTCCTGGACGCCGAACTCAGCTTGGACGTGCTCGATGGCGCCCACTGCATCGTTATCGAGAGTAGCGGCGGCGCCAATCGGGCGCGCGGAGTAAAGCGGCGCAATCCTGATTACAACAAGTTGCTCGGCCTGCTTTTTGAACGACTTGCTGCTGCCGGCATCAGCGTCACAAATGTTGTACTCGACTCAACCACCGTGTCAGAACTCCCGATTCAGGAGCGGAGCGCCAAGCTTGCGGTCCCGTATCCGATCAACCTTAAAACCGTCGAAATCGACGAGTTCCGGAAGGCCCTACAGCGAGAAGTCGCCGGAATGCACAGGGCGCCTGGCACAAAAAGCACGGGTAACGCTCAGAAACGCATCCGCATATGTCTCGACAAACCGGCCACCCCCGATAGCCTGATCTACCGACGGTCAGCGCCACACACTGAAGCTGAACCACCGACCATCACCAACGGCCTGTCAGAAACCGAACGTGCGTACATACGTGCATCACGACTCGGCCAAGGACAGTTTCGGAAAGACGTAATCAACGCTTACAACGGCGTATGCGCCGTTACAGGCATTCAGAGTGCGCAACTCCTGATTGCATCCCACATCAAGCCGTGGAACGTCGCGACGAACACCGAGCGCCTCGATCCTCAGAACGGTATTTTGCTCTCTGCCCTTGCGGATAAGCTCTTTGACAAAGGACTGATTAGTTTTACAGATGATGGGCAAACACTGATTTCACCTAATTTGAGCATTAGTGACCGACTTCGTTGCGGTTTAGGTCAGTGGACAACGATTGACCTTGCCGAGCGGAGCCGCCGCTATATGGAATATCACCGCTTTGCCGTATTCAAAAATGTCTGAAATACACCTATTCGCCGCAACGCTTCCTTATCCGTCATGGCGGACGCCGATCGCGGCGAAAAGCACTGGGACAACCACCGTTTCCGCGATCGGCGACTAGCGACGTACAAGCACCAACAAGAAGGGCGGCCCGCTCAATGCGGGCCGCCCTTCTTTCATTCCACTTCCCTTCCGGCTTCCTGGGGTCAGCAGGGCCTCCGGGGACCGTCGGCCGCAGGGATGTATTCACGGCGTGTCCCTGGAGGCCATGGTGGCCCTAGGAAGACTTGCTACCAGAAACGATGTTGTTCACAACATCATCAATTCCATCCCCCGATCGCGGCGAGACGCCGCTCCCACACGACCGTGAGGTCACATCGGGGCATCGGCGGGGGTGGTGGAGGGGCGCTCGCGGCCGATCAGGAAGGCGAGCAGGGCCGGGACCACGAACAGGGTCAGCACGGTGGACAGGGCGAGGCCGCCGAGGATGACGGCGCCGAGGCCGCGGTAGAGCTCGGAGCCGGAGCCGGTGGCGAGGACCAGCGGCAGCAGGCCGAACAGCGAGGTGGTCGCGGACATGAAGATCGGGCGGATGCGGGTGCGCACCGAGTTCTCGATCGCCTGCATGCCGTCCATGCCGCCTTCGCGGATGTTGTTGAGCGCCTGATGCACGATCAGGATCGCGTTGTTGACCACGGTGCCGACCAGGATGATGAAGCCGAGCATGACGAGGATGTCGAAGGGCTGCGGCGCGATCAGCGCGTTGACCATGGCGAGGCCGAGAAAGCCGCCGCCGGCGGCCAGCGGCACGGTGAAGAGGATGATCAGCGGGTACAGGTAATTGCCGAACAGCGCGGACAGCAGCAGGTAGGTGATGACGATCGCGAGCACGAAATTCCATTGCAGGGCCTCGCGCGTCTCGGTGAGCTTGTCGGCATTGCCGCCGACGTGGACGCTGACGCCAGCCAGCTTGCCGGCGGCCTGGAGACCGGGCACGAGGTCGTCGCCGATCGTCTCCAGCGCGGTCTGCAGCGCGTAGTCCTCGGGCGGGGTGACTTCGAGACGCACGTTGCGCTTGCGCTCGAAGTGATCGACCTGGGTCATGCCCTGGCCGTATTCGATGCGGGCGAGATCGCCGATGCGGACCAGTTCGCCGTACTTCGTCGCGACCAGCCGGTCGAGCAGGTCTTCCGGCGTCTTCACCACGCCATCGGCGCCGGTGACGATCAGGTCCATCAGGCTGCCGCCGGCGGGTTTGTAGTCGCCGATGCGGCGTCCGTCCATGAGCACGTCGACGTAGATGCCGAGTTCTTCCTCGGTGAGGCCGTTGGCGACCACGCGGGCGCGATCCGGGATCAGATTCGCCTCCGGATAGCCGATCTCCAGCGACGGCACCGGGCGGATCTGCGCGCCCGGAATCTCCTGCGCGATGGCGCCGTAGAGCATGCCGGCGGCGGCGACGATGGTCGGGTAATCGTCGCCGGACACGTTCACGTCGACGCTGCGGCCCTTGCCGACGCCGTTCTCGAAGATGCCGCTCTGGATGGACACGCCGAACACGCCGGGGATCTCGTTCATGACCCGGGTGAACGCCGGCATCATCCCGCGCGCCTCGTCGATGTGCTTCGAGGTGCCGCCGAACAGGTTGAACTTGTCGGAGGCGACGAAGAACAGGTTGTCGATCTGCGGGATGCCGTCGAGGTAGTCCTGTTCCAGATAGGGTTTCAGCTCGGCCATCACGTGGCGGCCCATCTCCCAGCGCTTCTCGTCGGAGTAACCGGGCGGCGGCACCAGGATGTTGATGATCAGGTTGCGGTTGCCCTGCGGGAGGTATTCGGCCTTCGGCAGCAGCACGGCCGCGAGCGCGATCGAACCGGCCGTGAACGCGGCGACGGTGACGATGCGGGTCACCGGATTGCGCAACGTGAAGCGCGAGCCGGCCATGATCGCGCGCACGAAGGCGTTGCCCTCGCCGGGTTCACGGGCCGCGTTCTGTTTCTTCGATAACGAAAACAACTGCCGCGTCAGGGCCGGTATCACGCTGACCGAAACCAGCAGCGACAGGAGGATCGAGAAGGTGATCGCGATGGCGATGTCGCGGAACAACTGCCCGGCCTCCTCCGCTACGAAGATCACCGGCAGGAACACGGCCACGGTGGTCACGGTCGAGGCCAGCACCGCGCCCCAGACCTCGCGGGCGCCGTCGTAGCTGGCCTGGAACGGCGTCTTGCCCAGCCGCCGGTGGCGGTCGATGTTCTCCAGCACGACGATGGCGTTGTCGACCAGCATGCCGACCGCGAAGGAGATGCCGGCCAGCGACACCACATTGATGTTGCGCCCGAAGAACCACATGAACAGGAAGGTGCCGACCACCGAGATCGGGATCGCGACGGCCACCGTCAGGGTGGCGCTGATCGAGCGCAGGAACAGCAGCAGGACGATGATCGCGAGCAGACCACCGATGGCGAGATTCAAGCGCACGGTGTCGATCGCGGTGGTGATGTACGGGGTCTGGTCGTGCACCCAGTCGAGCCAGATGCCGCGATCCTTGAGCACGCCGTCGTTCAGGCGCGTGACTTCCTCGCGCACCCGCGCGGTCAGGTCGAGGACGTTGGCGCCGGCCTGCTTGCGCACACCGACGACGATGACGGGCGCGCCGTTGTGCAGCACCGGCGCGGGGTTCGGCTCGTAGCCGAGACGGGTGCTGGCGACATCGCGCAGGTGGACGCGGTGCACGCCGTCGTCCTTGAGCAGCACGTCGAGCGGGTCGTCGACCGACTGGAACTGGCTGACCGTGCGCACGCGGTAATTGCGCTTGTCGACGCCGAGGAGACCGGCGGAAACGTCGGCGTTGGCGCCGTTCACGCTGGCGATCAGCGCATTCAGCGTCAGTTCGCGGCGCGCCATCTGGCGCGGGTCGACGACCACCTCAAGACGCTCCTCGCTGCCGCCGAACACCAGCAGGGAGCCGACACCGGGCACGCGCTCCAGGTACTGGGCCACGTTGTCGTCGAAGAAGCTGCGGTGGGTGCGGATCAGCGCGGGGTCGCCTGCGCGGGTTTTGAGCATCATCCAGATGACCGGCGAACTCTCCGCGCCGGAGGTGCTGATCACCGGGCGCAGTGCGTTCTCCGGGTAACGCCGCACCTCGTTGAGCTTGTTGGACACGCGCCCCATCGCCGCGTCCAGGTTGTCGCCGACCGCGAAGGTCAGCACCACCTCGGCGAAGCCGTTGAAGCTGGACGACTCCATCTTCATCAGGCCGGTCACCGAGCGCAGCACCTCCTCCTGGCGCTCCACGATCTCCTTCTCGATCTCGTAAGGCGACGCGCCGAGCCACTGCGTGGTCACGGTCAGGGTCGGCGCTTCGACATCCGGGGTCAGCTGCACCGGCAGTTGCAACAGCCCGAGGACGCCGAACAGCAGGACCAGGATGACGCCCGCGTAGGTGCCGACCGGGCGTTCGATGGAAAGGCGGAGGAGGTTCATCGTCAGACCAGCCCCGTGCCCACATCGACGCGGCCAATTGGATTTGCCGCAAAGACGCAAAGTCGCAAAGAGCGAACAAATCCGCAGCCAAGGGCACCCCGGATCAAACCCTTTGCGGCTTTGCGTCTTTGCGGCGACATTCGGTGCACAGCCATCACTGTCCGCTCTGCACGATCTCGACGGCGGCGCCGTCCTGGAGGCGGTCGTTGCCATCGACGACCACGGCTAGACCGGCGGTAACGGCGTCGTCATCGACAGCGATGTAACCGTCGATGCGCGCGACGATGTTCACGTCCAGCGCCTTCGCCTTGCCGTCGACCACCGCGAACACGGTGGTCTGACCCGGCTTCTGCAACAGCGCGGCGCGCGGGATCAGGCGCAGCGTGCGGCGTGCGGCGGTCGGCAGTTCCACCTGGGCGGAGGTGTTCTCGATCATGCCGGGCTCGTAGGGCACCAGAATCTTCAGATACACCGATTTGGAACGCACCTCGGCGAACGGCACGATGCCGGTCAGCTTTCCCTGCACCGCATGGCCGAGCGCCGGGAAATACACATCGTAGCGATCGCCCTTGTTCTGGAACGGCAGCAGCGACTCGGATACCGGCACGATCGCCTGCATGCCCTCGGTTGAGCCGAATCGTGCGATCGCGGCGCCATATTCGAGCCAGTCACCCAGCTCCTTCTTCTTCTCGACCACGATGCCATCGAATGGCGCGCGCACCTCGCGCTTGGCCAGCAGCAGGTCCTGCCGGTGCAGGCGGCGCTCCAGCGCGACCTTGCGCTTCTGCAGGGCCTTGTGGGCGAAAAAGGCCTCGTCGACCGCGCTGGCGCTGGCGACGTTGTCGCGTTTCAGGGATTGCAGGCGCTGGAGCTCGCGCGCACGACGTTCGATGTCGGCATCGACCTCGGCGATCTCGGCCTCGGTGACCGCGCGGTCCTGCTCGGCCAGGTCGTTGTTCAGGGCGACCATGACCGCACCCTTGTCCAGCTTCCAGCCGGTATCGAAGCGATGCTCGGTGATCAGGCCCTCGATCTCGCCGGCCACTTCGGAGACCCGGATGAAGCGCAGCACGCCCTCCAGACGCGTGGTCGGGCTGATCTCGCGTTCGACCACCGCCGCGACCACCACCCTCGACGGTGGCGCATCATCGGCCCCCGCGACGATGCCGGGCATGCCGAGTGCGAACAGCAGGACAAGGATCAACATCGCACGCATCGCAGGAATCCCTGATAACGGCCCGGAGCCGGAGCGCGATCATACATCGCCTTCGCCCGGAACGACACCGCATCAACAATCAAAAGGCCCGCGAACCGGCTGGTTCGCGGGCCTCGTGACCACACAGCCCGGGCGAGGTCAGCCGCCGCCCTGGAGGTATTCGAAGAAGGCGCGAGCCCCCCCTTTCATGAACCAGTAGTCGGTCAGGCCCTGCTCTTCGAGGTAGTACTGCAACCACGGCACCTCACGGCCCGTGTTGTCGTAGACCAGGAGAGGCTTCCCGCCTTCCCTGGCCCGCTCGATCATGCGATCGAGACGTCGTGCGTTGTCGAGCAGGACCGGTCGCTCACGACCCACGAACAGCCCGAGACCGGCCCGTTCCAGCGGCGTGCGGATATCCACGACCACCGCGCTCGGCACGATCTTCGCGAACTCTTCCGGGGTCAGCGTGTGCTGCGCCAGCTTTTCCTTGCTGATCAGACGATCCACGCTGGTCAACGGCTTGCCGAGCAGCTGCGTCAGTTCCGGGTAGGCGTGCGCCCAGTCGTCGATACCGCCATCGTAAATCCGCGTGTCGGTGAGTCCGGCGTGATGCGCAAGGCGCCCGGCCTGATAGGACTTCTCGCAGGTATGGCCGTTGCAATACAGCACCAGCGGTTTGCCTGTGGAATCCCTCATTTCCTTGATGAGGATCGGGAAACGGTGATCACCGACCGACGCGTTCAGGGCACCGTCGATGCGCAGCACGGAATGTTCGAACGCCGAACGCACGTCGACCACGGTCACGTCGTTCAGTGACTCGCGCAGCTGTTCAATACTGATCAGCGGCACGTCCTTGTATCGATCGCGCAGCGGATAGTCGTCGTTCGCACTGGCGATGGACGGCATCAGGCCGGCGAGCAGGGCCAGACAGAACCCCGCGACGCCGCCGGCGACGATGCGGGGCTGGATCGCGAAGCGGCTCGGATTGAGCGCCATAAGCAACTTCCTCCTAGTGTTCATGAGCCGACGCTTCATTGTTTTTCCTGGCGTCGTGGTCATGGATTGGGGCCATACCTATGGCCGTGCATCAGCAAAATGGCGAACGCCCGTTCAAGCGGACGCCCAAGCCCGTAACGTGAACGAATCGCCGCATTTGTCAATCAGAATGCGGCCGCCTCCACTTCCAGGTAGGCGCGGTTGAGATTGCGACCGATCTCATCGTCGAACCCCGCCCATTTCGACCAGCGAGCGCAGGCCTCGACCACCGCGTCCTTCATCTCGAAATCGCTCTGACCCTCAGCGAAGAGCCGGACGACCGTGGAATGGAGCGCATCGAGGTAATCGCGGTATTCCCGGACGATCTCGCTGCCACCGGTCAGCCCATGGCCGGGCACGACCACGGCCAGGTCGAGTGTCAGGGCGTAATCGAGGCTGCCGATGCTGCCGGCGATCTGGCCATCGTCGAGCCGCACCAGTCGACCGTTGATGACGTTATCGCCGCCGAACAGCAATTTCAGTTCCGGCACCTCGATCATGATGTCGCTGTGGGTATGGGCCGGGCCCTTGTGATGAATATTGAAGGTGCGGTCACCGATCGCGATGACGTCGCCGTCGTCGAGCGGAAGCGTCGGGCCGACCGGCACGGTGCCGTCGGTCGCGCCGTTGGTCAGGGTGTGCATCAGGTCGATCCAGGTCTCGCCGAGACCCGTGTCGAGCTTGGCGATCATGTTCGGGTGTGCGTAGATCGGCACTTCCGGGTAGGCATCGCGGATCGCCTGATTGCCGAGCCAGTGATCGCCATGTTCATGGGTGTTGAGCACGGCGGCGATCGGCGCGTCCGTGTGGGCGCGCAGCATGCGCAGCACCATGTCGCCGACCTGCACGCTGCTGCCCGGATCGACGATGACCACGCCCGCGCTGGTCTCCACCCAGGCCGGATTGTTCATGAAGCCGCGATTGTCGGCGTTCGGCTGCTCCATCGGACCGTGGATCACCCACACGCCGTCGGCGACCTTGACGGCCTGATGATCGGGAATCGCGGGGGCCTTCGCGGCGCAGGCAAGGGCCGGGACCAGGAGCATGAGCGGGAGGAGCAAACGTGCGAGCATGGACAACCTCTGTTTAACGGCGGTTTGACGACGCCGAACTATCGTCCAAGGAACGTAACGTGTCCAAGCCAGAACACGCGCAAGCGCCCCATGCCGACAACATCGATGCACTCAATGCGCGCCTGGTCGAATTCGCCCGGGCGCGCGACTGGGAGCAGTTCCACACCCCCAAGAATCTTTCCATGGCCCTGATCGGGGAGGCCGCCGAACTGGTCGAACACTTCCAGTGGCTGACCCCGGAACAGAGCGCATCGCTGCCGCCGGACAAGCTCGACGAGGTGGCCCTGGAACTCGCCGACATCTTCATCTACACGATCCGCACGGCCGAACGCCTGGGCATCGATCTGGTCGACGCGGCCTGGCGCAAGATCGAGCTCAACGAGGCGCGATATCCCGCCGACAGGGTGCGCGGCGATGCGCGTCGGGCGGGCGAATACGAATAGCCGGTCAGACACCGCCGCGTTCGAAACGACGGTAGGCGATCGCCTCGGACAGGTGCACCGCGCTGATCCGCTCGGCGCCGGCCAGATCGGCGATGGTGCGCGCCACCTTGAGGATGCGGTGATAGCTGCGCGCGGACAGGCCGAAGCGCTCCATGGCCTGGTCGAGCAGGCCGTGACCGCGTTCATCCAGCGCGCAATCCCGATCGATCCCGGCGCTGCCGAGGGCGTGATTGAGTTGCCCGGCGCGGCGTAGTTGCCGATCGCGGGCGGCGATCACGCGGGCACGCACCGCGGCGCTGCCCTCGCCGTCCGGCGCCGTACCGCTGCGCAGTTGTTCCTGCGGCACGCGCGGGACCTCGATGAGCATGTCGATGCGATCCAGCAGCGGCCCGGAGATGCGTCCCCGATAGCGGGCGATCTGATCCGGCGTGCAGCGGCATTCGTGCTGGGTATCGCCGAGATAACCGCAGGGGCAGGGATTCATCGCCGCGATCAACTGGAAGCGCGCCGGGAAGCGCGCGTGCCGCGCGGCGCGGGAGATCTCGACCTGACCGGTCTCCAGCGGCTCGCGCAGCGTCTCCAGCACCTGCCGGCTGAACTCGGGCAGTTCGTCCAGAAACAGCACGGAGTTGTGCGCGCGACTGATCTCGCCGGGTTTCGGATTCGAGCCGCCGCCGACCAGGGCCGGCGCCGAGGATGAATGGTGCGGGGCGCGCATGCGCCGCTGCCGCCAGCGGGGCGCATCGAGCGGCTCGCCACCGATGGAGGCGATGGCGGCGACCTCCAGGGCCTCGGCTTCGCTCAGCGGGGGCAGCAGGCCGACCAGACGTCGCGCCAGCATGCTCTTGCCGGTGCCGGGCGGGCCGCTCATCAGCAACGAGTGGCCGCCGGCAGCGGCGATCTCCAGCGCGCGCTTGGCCTGATGCTGGCCGCGCACATCGCGCAGGTCCTCGGGCGGGAACATCTCGACGACGTCCGTCGCTGGGGACACCTCGGGCAGCGCCTGCGTGCCTTGCAGGTGCGCGCAGACCTCCAGCAGGTGGGACGCACTCAGACAGTGCGCGTCGGGCACGAGCGCCGCCTCGGCGGCATTGTGGGCGGGCACGATCAGGCGCCGACCGGCCGCCCGCGCCGCGAGCACCGCCGGCAACACCGCGTGGACCGGGCGTAGCTGGCCACCGAGGGCGAGCTCGCCGAGGAACTCGTAGCGGTGCAGCGTCTCCAGAGGAACCTGCCCGGAGGCGGCGAGGATGCCGATCGCGACCGGCAGGTCGAAGCGCCCGCCTTCCTTGGGCAGATCGGCGGGCGCCAGATTGATGGTCAGGCGGCGGGCCGGGAAGTCGTAGCGGCTGTTCAACACCGCCGCGCGCACGCGGTCCTTGCTCTCCTTAACCGCCGCCTCGGGCAGACCGACGATCGACAGGCTGGGCAGGCCGATGCCGAGGTGCGCCTCGACGGTGACCAGCGGGGCGTCGATGCCGACCTGCGCGCGGCTGTAGACGACGGCGAGGCCGTCACCGTCCTGATTGGTGTCGTATGCGGTGGTGTCCATTCCGGATTGTTCAGCGGTTGGTCAGGTGTCTGGCTTGTCCAGCGCGAGCTTCTCGAGCATCGCGACGCGGCGCTCCAGGGCCTCGACCTTTTCCCGGGTGCGCGCGAGCACGCCGCTCTGCACGTCGAACTCCTCGCGCGTGACCAGGTCGAGCTTGGCGAACTGGGCCTGCAGGATCGCGCGCCACTGCCGTTCCAGGTCGCCCTTCAGGTCGGTCATGCCGCCGGGCAGTGCGTCACCGAACTGGCGCGCCAGATCGTCGATGAATGTGCGGTTCATGGGATACCTCATGGCGGAATCAAAGCGGTTGCTAACGATAGCCGAATCGGGCGCCCGGGGCGGGGATGCGAATTCGACACCGGCTGTGTCCGGAACGCACCTGATTTTGCACCAGATCAGTGCATCAAGATGGTGCCCGCGCCCGGCTTGGTGCGCGCGAACCCGTGCCGCGATGAGGCGCCGGGGCGTAAGCATTTGAATATTAATAAAAACTTAAACTGGCACGGACGCTGCTGAAGTGTCCCCCGTGAGTAATCACCGCCCTCGCCCCAATCCGGCGCGGGTCTGTCATCTATCCAACGAGGGGAATACCAGATGAAACTCAACAAGCTCGCCATCATCGGCACCACGCTTTTCCTGACCAGCACCATGGCCGCCGCCGAGCTGGAACTCTCCGGCAACGTGTCCCTGAACTCCGATTACATGTTCCGCGGCGTCAGCCAGACCGACAACTCGCCGGCCATCCAGGGCGGTTTCGACGCGACCTACGGCGGCTTCTACGCCGGCACCTGGGCTTCCAACGTCGACTCCAACTTCTATGCCGGCGCGAACATGGAATGGGATTTCTACGCCGGATACGGCGGTGAGATCGGCGAAACCGGCATCAGCTACGACCTGGGCTGGTTGCTGTACTACTACCCGGGCACCCGCTTCAACGACAACAACACCCATGAATTCCACGTGGGCGTCGGTTACGACTTCGGTGGCGCGTCCGTCGGCTACACCCTCAACTACTCCGACGACTTCTACGGCCTGCAGGAAGCCATTTACCACAACATGAGCCTCGACATTCCGCTGGGCGAGGACTTCACCTTCAGCGCTCACTACGGCATCACCGACTTCGACAACGACACCCTGGGTGACGACTACGAAGACATGAGCCTGGGCCTGTCCACCAGCCTGGCCGGCTTCGACGTCAGCGTCACCTGGGTCGACAACTCGGGCGCGACCGCCGCCTCGACTTCCAACCTGTATGACGACCGCATCGTCCTGAGCGTCGGCAAGTCCTTCTAAACGACCTGCCCGACCAGCCCCTGCCCCGGTGCCGAGCGCGCCGGGGCAGGGGCTCTCCCAAAACCCAAGGAGCCCATTCGAATGAAACTGGTAACCGCCATCATCAAGCCCTTCAAGCTGGACGACGTGCGTGAAGCACTGTCGGAAATCGGCGTGCAGGGCGTGACCGTCACCGAGGTGAAAGGCTTCGGGCGACAGAAGGGTCACACCGAGCTCTACCGTGGCGCCGAATACGTGGTCGACTTCCTGCCGAAGGTGAAGATCGACGTGGTCATCTCCGACGATCTCGTCGACCGCGCCATCGAAGCCATCACCGGCGCCGCGCGCACCGGCAAGATCGGCGACGGCAAGATTTTCGTCTCGCCCGTCGAACAGGTCGTCCGCATTCGCACCGGCGAATCCGGCGACGAAGCCCTTTAAAGAGGATTCGAAACGTGGATATCAAAGATCTCGCCTACGCGCTCGACACCTTCTACTTCCTGGTGTCCGGCGCTCTCGTCATGTGGATGGCCGCAGGCTTCGCGATGCTCGAAGCCGGCCTCGTCCGCTCCAAATCAACCGTTGAAATCCTGACCAAGAACATCGTCCTGTTCGCGGTCGCTTCCATCATGTACATGCTCATGGGTTACAACCTCATGTACCCGGGCGACGGCAACGGCTACATCCCCGCCATCGACCTGAGCTTCATGTTCGGCGGCGACAACGTCCCCGAAGAAGTGCTCGCCACCCCGATGGACGGCTGGTACGACGGCTCCTACTACTCCGGCATGTCCGACTTCTTCTTCCAGGTCGTGTTCGTCGCGACCGCGATGTCGATCGTCTCCGGTGCCGTGGCCGAGCGCATGAAGCTGTGGGCCTTCCTGCTGTTCTCGGTCGTCATGACCGGCTTCATCTACCCGATCCAGGGCTACTGGAAGTGGGGCGGTGGCTGGCTGGATGCGGCGGGCTTCAGCGATTTCGCCGGCTCCGGTGTCGTCCACCTGGCGGGTGCTTCCGCCGCGCTGGCCGGTGTCCTGCTGCTGGGCGCTCGTAAGGGCAAGTACGGCAAGGACGGTTCCATCAACGCGATCCCGGGTGCCAACCTGCCGCTCGCGACGCTGGGTACCTTCATCCTGTGGCTGGGCTGGTTCGGCTTCAACGGTGGATCCGAGCTGGTGCTGTCCAACGTCGGTGAGGCCAACGCGGTCGCTGCGGTGTTCGTGAACACCAACATGGCCGCTGCCGGTGGCGTCGTCGCGGCGCTGATCACCGCCCGCCTGCTGTTCGGCAAGGCCGATCTGACCATGGCCCTGAACGGCGCCCTGGCCGGCCTGGTGGCGATCACCGCCGAGCCGCTGACCCCGACCCCGCTGTGGGCGACCCTCATCGGCGCGATCGGCGGCATCCTCGTGGTCTTCTCGATCATCACCATCGACAAGATGAAGATCGACGATCCGGTCGGCGCCATCTCCGTCCACGGCGTGGTCGGTATCTGGGGCCTGATCGCGGTCGTGCTGACCAACGGCGACGCCAGCATCGGTTCCCAGCTGCTGGGTGCCGGCGCGATCTTCGCCTGGGTCTTCGGTGTCAGCCTGATCACCTGGCTGATCATCAAGGCGGTCATGGGCATCCGCGTCTCCGAGGAAGAGGAGTACGAGGGCGTCGACATCGGCGAGTGCGGCATGGAGGCCTATCCGGAGTTCGTCAACAAGTAAGACTCCGGATGGATGGTCCGGCCCTGCGGGGCCGGGCGTTAAGCGCAAAAGGGGGCACCTTCGGGTGCCCTCTTTTTTTTGCCTGCCCCGGGTGCTCCGGTTACGCCGTGCAGGAGCGGCTTCAGCCGCGATCGGTGTTCGGCTTTTCTGACCGTGGCAGGAGTTGGGTTGGATGATGTTGTGAACATCATCGTGTCTGGTGGCATGGCTTCCAGCGCGGTAGGGCGGATACCCGAAGGGGTTCCGCCGACCTGAGGCTGGAGCTGGCGGAACCCCTGCGGGTATCCGCCCTACCCGCCATCAGGCTTTTTTCACGAACTCCGACTTGAGCTTCATCGCGCCGATGCCGTCGATGCGGCAATCGATGTCGTGGTCGCCTTCGACCAGACGGATGTTCTTGACCTTGGTGCCGACCTTCACGACCAGCGAAGAACCCTTCACCTTCAGGTCCTTGATCACGGTGACCGTATCGCCGTCGGCGAGGCGGTTGCCGTTCGTGTCATGCACGACCAGACCGGTCTCGACCACGTCCGCCGGGTTCCATTCGTGCCCACATTCGGGGCAGATCAGCATCTCGCCGTCCTGATAGGTGAACGCGGAGCCGCACTTCGGGCACGCGGGTAATTCGCTCATTCGGCTGACTCCGGGTTCAGATGGCTTGCAGATTGGCGTAGGCGACGACCAGCCACTTGGGGCCGGCGTCAGCGAAGTTCACCTGCACGCGCGCCTGCTCACCCTGCCCTTCGGCGTTCATGATGATGCCCTCGCCGAACTTGACGTGGGTGACGCGCTGGCCGAGACGCAGGCCGGTGCCCTGCGCGGGTTCCGGCGCGCTGCGCCAGACCGGTTGCGACACGCCTCTGTGCGGGCGGATCTCTTGCAGCAGATCGGCGGGGATCTCGCTGAGGAAACGCGACGGCTGCGAATATATTTCGCGGCCATGCAGGCGACGGGTCTCGGCCACCGTGAAATACAGCTCCTTCTCCGCGCGGGTGATACCGACGTAGGCGAGCCGGCGCTCTTCCTCAAGGCGACCGGGTTCCTCCAGCGACATCTGGTGCGGGAACAGGCCCTCTTCCATGCCCGCGATGAACACCAGCGGGAACTCCAGGCCCTTGGCGGAGTGCAGGGTCATCAGTTGTACGGCATCCGCCCAGGCCTCGGCCTGCCCCTCCCCCGATTCCAAAGCAGCTTGGGCAAGAAATGCATCTACCGGTGCCATGTCCTGCAGTTCGCCCTCCTCAGACACGGGCAGCTCAAAATCTCGCGCTGCGTTCACCAATCGTTCCAAGTTCTCCACCCTCTCCTCGCCGCGTCCACCCTTCTCCTTCTTGAAGTGCTCAATCAGCCCGGAATTAGCAACCACGTGTTCAACCTGCTCCCACAGCTCGATCCCATCGAGCGACTTCGCGAGACCGTTGATCAGATGCAGAAATTGCGCAATTGCGTTGCTGCCGCGCGCCGGCAACTGACCATCGTCGATCACCCGCTGCGCGGCCTGCCACAGCGAGGTGCCATAGGCACGCGCATTGTCGCGGATCACATCCAGACTGCGCTGACCAATACCGCGAGGCGGCGTATTGATCACACGCTCGAAGGAGGAATCGTCATAGCGGCTACTGCATAGGCGCAGGTAGGCGAGCGCGTCCTTGACCTCCATGCGTTCGAAGAAGCGCAGACCGCCATACACTCTGTACGGGATCGAAGCCCGACTTAGTACCTGCTCCAACGTGAGCGACTGCGCATTGGAGCGGTACAGAACGGCGACCTCAGAACGAGTATGACCGGCCTCGCACCACTGCTGGATGCGATCGACGATGAAGCGCGCCTCCTCGAAATCATTGAACGCGGTGTACAACTTGAGCGGCTCGCCGTCCTCGCCCTCGGTCCACAGTTCCTTGCCGAGACGGCCATCGTTGTGGGCGATCAGCGCGTTGGCGGCCTTCAGGATCGCGGCGGTCGAACGGTAGTTCTGTTCCAGGCGGATGGTGCGGGTGCCGGGGAAATCCTTGTCGACGGCGAGAATGTTTTCGATGCGCGCGCCGCGCCAGCCGTAGATCGACTGGTCGTCGTCGCCGACCACGAACAGCTGCGATCGCGGCCCGGTCAGCAGACGTATCCACGCGTACTGCAATGAGTTGGTGTCCTGGAACTCGTCGACCAGCACGAAGCGGAAGCGCTCCTGGTAATGGCGCAGCACATCGGGACGATCGCGCAGCAGTTCGTGCGTGCGCAGCAGCAGTTCGGCGAAATCGACCAGACCGGCACGCTGGCAGGCCTCCTCGTAACCCGCGTAGATGCGGATCAGCTGGCGGATGACCGGATCGTCCCGATCCTCCAGATGCTGCGGGCGCAGACCCTCGTCCTTGCGCGCGTTGATGAACCAGGCGGCCTGCTTGGCCGGCCATTTCGAGTCATCCAGTTCCAGGCCACGGATGATGCGTTTGAGCAGGCGCTGCTGATCGTCGGAATCGAGAATCTGGAAGGTGCGCGGCAGACCGACATCCTGCCAGTGCAGGCGCAGCAATCGATGGGCGATGCCGTGAAAGGTGCCGACCCACATGCCGCCGGCGGGCATGCCGATCAACTGCTCGATGCGCCCGCGCATCTCCTTGGCGGCCTTGTTGGTGAAGGTGACCGCGAGGATGCCGTAAGGCGACACCCCATCGACACGCATCAGCCAGGCGATGCGATGCGCGAGCACGCGGGTCTTGCCGCTGCCGGCGCCGGCCAGCACCAGGCAATGCCCGGAGGGAACGGTGACCGCTTCGCGCTGGGGATCGTTGAGGGATTCGAGCAGGTAGGACGGGTCCATGGCGGGCGAGTTTAACCCGCAAGCGGCGCCCCCGTTGATGCCACCCACGCCCCACCTCGTCAGCCGCCTTTGACAACCATGACAGACGGGAACCGGACGCGTCGCGAAATGCGCCCGGAACGCAGCAAGCACGCCAAATTTCAGGCCTTGCAACTGTGCTAGGCTTTTGCGCAAGACCGCTGTCAAAGCCCATTGCAGGGCCGCTTCCGGACGGTCTCCCGCCTAAGTCAAATCCCAGTCATAGAGGATCCACCGATGCCCGCTTCCCCGAACGGAAAGTTGCCACGTCCGACGCTCGCCAGCCTCCGTAAACGCCAACAGGGCGCCAGCTCCTACATGGCCGTCGTCGGCCTGTCGCTGGCCGCCATCGCCGGCATCTTCATCTACGAATCCGGACGCGAACCGGCGAGCACCGAAGCCGCGGTCGAGGCACCGGTCGTCTCCGACAGCGAACTGGCCGCGACCCAGAACGTCGCCGCATCCGAATCCGCCACCGTCGACGCCATCCCGACCCCGGTTAACGGGCAGATCACCGATTCGGTCACCGAGACCACTGCGGAAGCGGCCCCCGCCGCCGAAGCGCCCACCGGGACCGCCGAGGCCGAAGTAGCGGCGCCTGCCGCGACCGGCGACGCCGCTCCGGCGGAGGCGACCGCAACCGTGACCGCGACCGCCAATGAGGCTCCGGCGACCGAAGCCGGCGTCGCCGGAATCACCGCGCCGCCGAGTTCGCCGCCCGCCCCGCCCGCCCCGGACACCGGCGCGATGCAGGCTGCGGTCGAGGACGCCGGCAAGGAAGCGATGGCGCGGGCCGGGAAGGCCGGCGAGGAGATGAAGGCCGCCGCCACCGAGGCGCAAGCCCAGGCCAAGGCCCAGATGGCCAAACAGATGCAGGCGATGCACGAGCAGATGCAGATGCGCATGGCGCAGATGCAGGCCGCCAAGGCTGCCCAAGCCGCCCAGGCGGCGAAGGCCGCGCAGGCCGCCGCCCAGATGGATGAGCCGATGGTGCCGCCGCCGGGTCCGGCATGGGCGGCAGGTGCTCGCGAGCAGGGCGGCAACGCGCCGTCCGCGCCGGTCGTGAATGCGCCGGTGTTCCCGCCGTATCCGCCGATGGTCGCCGATCCGGGCGCCTATCTCGGCTACGTGCCGACCTGGGACGGTCGTCCGTACTTCGTGCCGGCCTACCCCGCCGGCTACGGATATGGCTGGGGCTGGTAAGCGCCGACCAGCGCAAGCCCATCCGGTCGCAACGAAAAAGGCCGGGCCTCTTGCGAGGCCCGGCCTTTTTCTTGTCGTCGATATCGCGGTCAGCGCGATACCGACGGATGGCGCGGCTTACTTGCCCGGACGGTTGTAGCGGCGACGGAACTTGTCGACGCGGCCACCGGTGTCGAGGATCTTCTGCTTGCCGGTGAAGAACGGATGGCACTGCGAGCAGACTTCGATCTGCAGATCGTGACCCAGCGTGGAGCGGGTCTGGAAGGTGTTGCCACAGGCGCAGGTCACGGTGACTTCGCTGTAGTTGGGATGAATGTCGGCTTTCATCTCGGTATCTCTCGATCGGTTGGCCCACCGGCTACGCGGGGGACGGGTGTTCTGTGCTGCCTCGCACCGGTCCTTACTGCGGTCCGGGGGGCAAAGAGCGCGGCATTCTACGGATGCACCCGGCTCCGTGCAAGGGTTTGAGGCAAGCCGGATCACATCTCGCCAGTTGGCGCACAAAGCTCACCCAATTCCCAGAAAGCCCCGATAAGTCACGATGGCACAAGCGAATTCGGCGGGTATCCCCAATTTCTGTGGATAACTTTGTGGGTAACATGTTCGGCTCTGCGTGTAACCCGCTTGTCACCGTCACTTCCGACGGATTGAGCACAAAATAGCCGAAACATGAAAGTGTCTATTAAACAATGATTTAAAGAATATCAGCAGGCACTGAAACGCATCCCGGGCACCGCTCACGACGCGCATCCGGCCGGTCGACAAGCCGCAAACAAATGTGAATAACCGAATTGCGAAATACCGCCGCACGCCCCGTTTTTCAGTGCGTGATCGCCTCGAAACGCACGATCCGATCCAGGCGCACCTCGCGGGACTGACCGTTCCGGCACAGGAAGGTCAGATACTCCTCGCTGGCCCGTGTCTGCAGATCGACGGGACGCACCGTCTCGACATGATCCCGACCATCGTCGTCGTGCCAGCCGAGCCTGAGCTCACGGCGCAGCACGATCGATTCCTCGAGCAGGCTGTAGTCGATGCAGGAAATCGGCTTGTAGTCAGTCATCGTCTCTTCTCGCGGTGACAAGGGCATCGCCATCCCCGTCCACGGACAGATGCAGCTCGATGGGCCGGCAGCAGACGGTGCAGTCCTCAATATAGTTCTGGCCGTCCAGGCTGGGGTCCGGGAATACCGTGATGGTTTCGCCGCAATACGGGCACTGGATGAACACCTCGCTCAGCATGCGTCGCTGTCCAGAAAGCGCGCTTGCAGGTCGTTGAGGAAACGCAGCCCCAGTTCCGTCGGGCGGATGCGTGTTTCATCGTCGACGAGCAGGCCGTCGGCGACCGCCGCGTCGAACGCCGCCTGCACGCACGACCAGGCAAGCCCGGTACGCGCGGCGAACCAGTCGCGCGGCACGCCGTCGACCAGGCGCAGCGCATTGAGCATGAACTCGAACACCAGATCGCCCGCATCCAGGGTATTCGAAGCCTGCTCGGCCCCCGGCGCGGCGAGATAGTCCGTGGGGTGCTTCGCCTTGTGATAACGGCGCACCGTGCCGCTGCCGCCATCGCTGATCTTGCCGTGCGCACCGGCGCCGATCCCGAGGTAATCGCCGAACGACCAGTAATTGAGGTTGTGGCGGGCGCGACGACCGTCGCGCGCGAACGCGGACACCTCGTAACGCGCGTAGCCGGCCCCGGCCAGCAGTTCGAAGCCCGCGTCCTCGATGCCGGCAATGGTGTCGTCGTCCGGCAGGCGCGGCGGCCGGGCATGGAACAGCGTGTTCGGCTCCAGCGTGAGCTGGTACCAGGACAGATGCGTCGGGCCGAGCTCGATCGCCTGCCGCAGGTCGGCCATGGCGGCGGCGATGTCCTGCCCGGGCAGCCCGTGCATCAGGTCGAGATTGAAATTGTCGAAGCCGGCGGCACGCGCGATCCCGGCGGCGGCGATCGCCTGGCCGCGATCGTGGATGCGGCCCAGCGCGTGCAGTTGCGCATCCGCGAAGCTCTGCACGCCGATCGACAGGCGGTTCACACCGGCCGCACGGAACTCATGGAACCGCCCGGCCTCGACCGCGCCGGGGTTGGCTTCCAGCGTGATCTCCGCATCCGGACGCAGGGTCATGCGGGTGCGGACGCCACTCAGCAGACTGTCGATCGCCTCGCCGGAAAACAGGCTAGGCGTGCCACCGCCGATGAAGATGCTGCTCAGCGTCCGCCCCCAGACGGACGGCAGTTGCGACTCCAGGTCATTCAGCAGGGCAGCGACGTAGGCCCGCTCCGGCGGCGCGTCGTCGCGCAGCGCGTGCGAGTTGAAGTCGCAGTACGGGCACTTGCGCACACACCAGGGGATGTGCACGTACAGCGCCAGCGGCGGCAAGGCCTCAATGGCCAAGCAGGCGGACCAGTTCCTTCAGGGCCTGGCCGCGATGGCTCAGGCGGTTCTTGGTCGCCGGCGGCAGTTGCGCGGAGGAACAGCCCTCGCCGGGCACCCAGAACACCGGGTCGTAACCGAAACCGTTCTGACCAACCGGCTCGAACAGGATGCGGCCCTCCCAGGCGCCCTGCGCGATCAGCGGCGCCGGGTCGTTCGCGTGGCGCATGAACACGATCAGCGCGCGGAAGCGGGCGGTGCGCTCGGCCTCCGGCACGTCGCGCAGATCGTCCAGCAGCTTGCGCAGATTGGCCTCGTCGCCGGCACCCACGCCGGCGTAGCGGGCGGAATAGATGCCCGGCGCGCCGGCCAGCGCGTCGACCTCCAGCCCCGAATCGTCCGCGATCGCCGGCAGCCCGGTGATCGCGGCGGCGTTGCGCGCCTTCAGGATCGCGTTCTCGACGAAGGTCAGGCCGGTCTCCTCGGCTTCGGGGACGTTCAGTTCGCCCTGCGGGATCACCTCGAAATGCAGGTCGGCGAGGATCTGGTTGAACTCGCGGACCTTGCCCTTGTTGTTGCTGGCCAGAACGATGCGGGACATGGCGGACTCTTGGCTGAAAAGGAATGCCCGAAAGTCTACCCCCCGCAGGGTGCGCCCCGCGCACCGAAACCGACGCCCACCATATCGACACGCCCGGACGATGGTTACGGTGCGCGGAGCGCGCCCTACGCGGGCCAGCCCACCAACCGTTATGATCGCGCGCACCCCCCGGCGGTGCGCCCATGTCCGTAAAACTTCTCCGTTCCAGCGTCGTGGTCAGCGCGATGACCATGATCTCCCGCGTGCTCGGCTTCGTGCGCGACGTGGTGATCGCCTTCGCGTTCGGCGCCAGCGCCGCGACCGACGCCTTCTTCGTCGCCTTCAAGATCCCCAACTTCCTGCGCCGCCTGTTCGCCGAGGGCGCGTTCTCGCAGGCCTTCGTGCCGGTGCTGTCCGAATACCGCACCAACCGCAGCCACGACGAGGCGCGCGAACTGATCGCCAGTGTCGCCGGCACGCTGGCCGGCATCCTGTTCCTGATCACCGCGATCGGCGTGCTCGCCGCGCCGCTGCTGATCTATGTGTTCGCGCCCGGTTTCGCCGGCGATGCCGGCAAGATCGAACTCGCCGGCGACATGCTGCGCTGGACCTTCCCCTACCTGCTGTTCATCTCGCTGACCGCCTTCGTCGGCGGCATCCTCAACAGCTACGGCAGGTTCGCGATCCCCTCGCTGACGCCGGTGCTGCTGAATCTGGTGATGATCGCCGCCGCGCTCTGGCTCGCGCCGATGATGGAGCGCCCGATCATGGCGCTGGCGATCGGCGTGTTCGTCGCCGGTATCGCGCAGCTCGGTTTCCAGCTGCCGTTCCTGCTGCGCCTGAACCTGCTGCCGCGTCCGCGCTGGAACCGCGCCCACGAGGGCGTGCGCCGCATCATGAAGCTGATGGTGCCGGCCCTGTTCGGCTCCTCGGTCGCGCAGATCAATCTGCTGCTCGACACGCTGATCGCCTCCTTCCTGGTCTCCGGCAGCGTGTCGTGGCTGTATTTCTCGGACCGCCTGATGGAATTCCCGCTCGGCGTCTTCGGCATCGCCATTGCCACCGTCATCCTGCCCAAGCTCTCGCGTGACCACTCCCGCGCCGACACCGCCACCTTCTCGCAGACCCTGGACTGGGGCATCCGCGGCGTCGTGCTGATCGGCGCGCCGGCCGCCGTCGCCCTGCTCACGCTGGCCGGCCCGATGCTCGCCACCCTGTTCCAGCACGGCGATTTCAACGCCCACGACGTGGAGATGGCCAGCCTCAGCCTGATGGCCTACGGCGTCGGGCTGGTCGGCTTCATGCTGATCAAGGTGCTCGCGCCGGGCTTCTATTCGCGCCAGGACACCAAGACACCGGTGAAGATCGGCATCATCGCGATGGCCGCCAACATGGTCTTCAACCTGATCCTGGTCTGGCCGCTGGCGCACGCCGGCCTCGCGCTCGCCACCACCCTGTCCGCCTTCCTCAACGCCGCCCTGCTGTATCGCGGCCTGCGTCGCGGCGGCCTGTTCACGCCGCAGGCCGGCTGGGGCCGCTTCGTTCTCAAGGTGCTGATCGCGATCGGCCTGATGGCCGCCGTCGTGCTGTGGCTCGCGGGCGACCTGCAAGGCTGGACCTCCGCCGCCGGCTGGGAGCGCGGCCTGCGCCTGCTCGGCGTCATCGCCGCGGCCGCCGCGACGTATCTGCTCGCGCTGTACGCGATGGGCATGCGGGTGTCGCAGCTTCGTGGCGGGCCGAGCTCTGAGTAGAATCCGGCCCATGCAACTGATCCGCGGACACTACAACCTTCGCCCCGAACACCACGGCTGCGTCGCCACCATCGGCAACTTCGACGGCGTGCATCTCGGTCACGTCGCGGTGCTCGAACGTCTCGCCGAGAAATCCCGGGAGTTCGGGCTGCCGGCGACGGTCATCACCTTCGAACCGACGCCGCTCGAATACTTCATGGGCGACAACGCCCCCGCCCGCCTGACCCGCTTCCGCGAGAAGTACGAACTGCTGCGCGATCATGGCCTGGACCGCATGTTCTGCCTGACCTTCGACGCCAACCTCGCGCACATGCCGGCCAGCGAGTTCATCGACCGGGTGCTGGTGCAGGGGCTGGGCATCCGCTACCTCGTGGTCGGCGACGACTTCCGCTTCGGTCGCGACCGCGCCGGCGACTTCGACACCCTCACCGCCGCCGGCCAGCGGCACGGTTTCGAAGTGGTCAACATGCACACCTACGTCGCCCACGACGGTCGCGTCAGCAGCACGCGGGTCCGCCAGGCGCTCGCGGGCAATGACCTCCAGCTCGCCGCACACCTGCTCGGTCGCCACTACAGCGTGCGCGGCAAGGTCGTGCATGGCGACAAGCGTGGCCGCACCATCGGTTTCCCGACCGCCAACGTGCTGCTGCGGCGCAAGGTCTGCCCGGTCAGCGGCGTCTACGCGGTCGATATCCCCTGCCTTGGCGACCAGCCGGTGCAAGGCGTCGCCAACGTCGGCAAGCGCCCCACCGTCGGCGGCACCCGTGTGCAGCTCGAAGTGCACCTGTTCGACTACGAAGGCAGCCTCTACGGGCGCGAGGTGGAAGTCCGCTTCCTGCACCACATCCGCCCGGAACGGAAGTTCGACTCCTTCGACGCCCTCAAGCAGCAGATCCTCACCGACTGCGACGCAGCGAAAGCCTGGTTCGAAACCCCGATGTAGGAGCGGCTTCAGCCGCGATCAGCCATCACCGAAGCCCGAAGCGCCGATCGCGGCTGAAGCCGCTCCTACAAGGCACGTTGATCCCGCTCGGATCAAACGCCCTTTCGCCGTCTCCGCTGACTAAGCTGCCAGCTCATCACCCCCTGAACACTCCCCAAAGGGATTCCCATGTTCGGATTCGGCAAACCGCTCACCCTCCCCGGTGAACACCAGGCCCTCCCCGGTCGCGACAAGGCAATGCGCGTACCCGCCGCGCACCACGTCAACGGCCATCCGCTCCAGCCCCCGTTCCCCGCACACCTGCGGCAGGCCATGTTCGGCCTCGGCTGTTTCTGGGGCGCGGAACGCATCTTCTGGCGCACACCCGGCGTCTGGACCACCGCCGTCGGCTACGCCGCCGGCCTGACCCCGAACCCGACCTACCAGGAAGTCTGCTCCGGCATGACCGGCCACAACGAAGTCGTGCTGGTCATCTTCGACCCCAAAGCGATCAGTTACGAAGACCTGCTCAAGGTCTTCTGGGAAGCCCACGACCCCACCCAGGGCATGCGCCAGGGCAACGACGTCGGCACCCAATACCGCAGCGGGATCTACGTTTACGACGAAGACCAGCGCGCGACTGCCGAAATATCGAAGGAACGCTACGAAGCCGCGCTGGCCGTGACCGGCCGGGGCCACATCACCACCGAAATCCTCGCCGCCCCAACGTTCTATTACGCCGAGGACTATCACCAGCAGTACCTCGCCAAGAACCCGAACGGCTACTGCGGGCACGGCGGCTGCGGCGTGGCTTATCCGATCGTCACCGAGAACGGATGAACCGCATCCTGTTCGAATGCCCGCTTACGGCCAGACGCAAACCGTTGAGTCCATCGCGACGCCGATACTGGAATTAAAATCAGTAGCCAATTAACGCAGCGCCATCCCCGGTGTTGACAAACTCGATAATCCGAGTCAAAAGAGTCACTTACAGATGATCGTGTGGCGAGCAACGGGGGTCGGTTCGGACGCCGAACGGCTACATAACACGATATAGCTAGCCGTTGGCTACATAACACGGACCGCGAGCGCGATGATTGAAGAGGAATCCGCCAAAATTCAGTCAGTTAGCGTCATCGGAACGATCATTTTTTTATCGTGTTATGTAGAAGTTGGCTGCCTACTAAGCGTTAGATTGCAAGGTTGCGTGCGATGGCGAATACGATTGTAGAGCGTGCCCAATTCAGTTACTTTTATCTAAACTCGGCGAAATCGTTCGCTGCGCGCGCGTCGGATTTTGAGGAACGAGAACGAAGCGAAGGGGGAGTTCTAGACATCCCCCTAAATAGGACAGAACATGAATCTCTGGTCGTTTCGTCAGTGTTGCTTTCTGTAGCTTTTCTCGAAGCTCTGATAAACGAGATCTTCGCAGATGCTGGTGACAGAGTGGTCGGCGAGCTAGAGAGCGATGAAACGGAGCAGTTAAAACGGTTTTGGGATCTTGGGGTTCCCAAGACAGCAAAGTATTCTGTAGTCGAGAAATTCAAGCTATGTTTAGCGGTTTTGCGAAAACCTGAGCTGGATCTTGGAAGAAAACACCAACAAGACATTAAGCACCTGATAAATCTTCGGAATGCATTGATGCATTTTGAGCCTGTCTCGCAGGCAATCAACGACGACGCGTGTAAAAAGAAAGACACATTGTCGGAACTAAAAGGCCTCTTTGCCGAGCATCCAAAGCCAAGGGGAAAGAAGTTCTTTCCAAGCAAGTGCCTCAGCGCTGGGTGTGCGCTCTGGGCCGTTAAAGTTGCAGGAGACTTTGCGGATGAGTTCTGTCAAAAGCTTGGTATTCACCCGCCATACGATAGATAGGCATCTAACTATCAGTTCCAGCCGACCCGTGAAAGCGGCCGAGCCGCTTCCACGGGCGCCTGAACCGAGCCGTTATGCCAGTCAAAGGTATTGAAGAATGGATATTACACTAGCATCTGCTTTGACCATTTCCGCTGGAGGGGCTATAGGTGGACTTGTGCTTGGAATTGCCAAGGAAACATCGTACAGAATTCGAGTTATTGGTGGCAAACAGGTTGAACTCGGATTTATTGGTGATGCGATTGTTGGATTTGCTAGCGCAATGGCATTCTTTGCATTTGCAGGACCAATATTGAACATCGATCTCACCAAAGTAACAGAGGCTCACGAATTCATTAAAGCAATCGCCGTTTCCATTATCGCGGGATTTGGAGGAATTGGGCTTCTGCAAAAAATGACAGATAACTTATCGAAACAAATCCAACAAGTATCGTCCGATGTGGAACAAATAAAATTGCATGAAAAAAGCAGTGGCTTTTTGGAGCAGGCATTGTTTTTTCGCAACAACAATTTATATGAAGAGGCATTGCTTTATTATGATCATGCATTAAAAGTCAATCCTGACAGCAAAGGAGCATTGCTTGGGAAGGGCTTTGTTCTAAAACGGCTAGGTCGGATAAATGACGCATGGAATATGGTGGATAAGTTGATTTCTATAGAACCATCGCATCAGACAGCTTGGTACAACAGAGCATGCTATGGAGCCTTACTTGGCAAAGAAAAAACACAAATATTAAACGATTTGGCAAAAGCAATAGAATTGTTCCCTACGTATAGATCCTTAGCTACAAAGGACCCTGATTTTGAATCGCTACGCAATGACTCAGATTTTAAAGCTTTGACTGAATATAGGGCATAACAATGCAAATTAACTCGGACCGCAAAAAGCTACGCTGCGCTCCGCTTTTTGCGTCCGGTTATTTGCGGCGTTAGATTTCCGCTTCACGCCCCAAGCATCTATTTCCGCATAAGCAAAAACGCCGGGGCATGCCCGGCGTTTTTTGTTCCATATCGGTAAGGCCGGATCAGAACGCCGGTTTCTCCGGCGCTTTCTGGTAGCGCTTGATGGAATCGGTGATCTCCTTCTTGGCGTCCTCGATGCCGCCCCAGCCGTCGACCTTGACCCACTTGCCGGGCTCCAGGTCCTTGTAGTGCTCGAAGAAGTGCGCGATCTGGTCGAGCAGTTGCGAGGGCATGTGCTCGGGGCCGTCGGCGTTCTTGTAAAGCTTGCACAGCTTGGTCAGCGGCACGGCGAGGACCTTGGCGTCCTGGCCGGCTTCGTCGGTCATCTTCAGCACCGCGACCGGGCGGCAGCGGATGACCGCGCCGGAAATGACCGGCATCGGGGTGACGACGAGCACGTCGACCGGGTCGCCATCGTCCGACAGCGTATGCGGGACATAGCCGTAATTGCAGGGATAGAACATCGCCGTGTTCATGAAGCGGTCCACGAACATCGCGCCGGTTTCCTTATCCACTTCGTACTTGACCGGGTCGCTGTGCGCGGGGATTTCGACGATGACGTTGATCTCGTCCGGCGCGTTGTCGCCCGGGCCGACTCTATCCAGGTTCATGCTATGTTTGCCTTCGCTTGGGTGACGGGAAAAGGCCGATTATAGGCGCCGATTTCCCACCTGCCCGCCGCTTCTCCTTCCCTTCGCCATCACGATGCCCAATCCCCTCTCCCTGCGCGTGCTCGATGCCGTCCCCGACGGCCTGCTCGATGCCCGCGCGGCCGGGCTGGCCGATCTGCTCGGCGGGCCGACCCTGATCCACCTTCCCGGTCGTCGCCCCGAACCGCTGTTCGTTTCCGCGCTGCTGCACGGCAACGAGGACACCGGCTTCGAGGCGGTCAAACGCCTGCTGACCAAGTACGCGGATCGGGAGCTACCGCGCGCGCTGTCGATCCTGATCGGCAACGTCGATGCGGCACGCCACGGCCTGCGCCGGCTGGACGGACAGCCGGACTTCAACCGCGTCTGGCCGGGCGGCGCGCATGCCGGCAGTGCGGAGGCGGCGGCGATGGCGGAGGTGGTCGCGCAGATGCGGGAACGCCGCGTGTTCGCGAGCATCGACGTGCACAACAACACCGGTCTGAACCCGCATTACGCCTGCGTGAACGTGCTGGACTCGCGATTCTTCCACCTCGCCACCCTGTTCTCGCGCACGGTCGTGTACTTCATCCGGCCACAGGGCGTGGCGTCGATCGCGATGGCGGAGCTGTGTCCGTCGGTGACCGTGGAATGCGGGCAGCCGGGGGCGGCCGGCAGTGTTGAACACGCCTTCGAGTATCTGGACGCGGCACTCAACCTGGCCGCGCATCCGGAACACCCGATGCCGGAACACGACATGGACCTGTTCCACACCGTCGCGATCGTGACCGTGCCGGATCGCACCCGTTTCGGTTTCGACGGGCTCGCCGAGGGCATCGATCTCGCCCTGCTGCGCGACATCGACCACATGAATTTCCGCGAGCTGCCGGCGGGAGTCGCGTTCGGGCAGGTCGCGCCCGGCTGCGACACGCCGGTGATGGCGATCAGCGAGGACGGCGATCCGGTCGGCGATCGTTATTTCGAGATCCGCGATGGGGAGTTGCGCACCCGGCGCCGGGTCATGCCGTCGATGCTGACGCTGGACGAACGGGTGATCCGTCAGGATTGCCTGTGCTATCTGATGGAGCGCGTGCCGGTGGATCACTGGGCGCGTAAGGACCAGTAGGGCGGAACCCGGAGGGGTTCCGCCGGAACGCGTCGAACCTTTGCCGACCGGGCCATGCGCGTGCGAACAGCGGACGTAAGCACGGGGTTATGGTGAGGCTTCCGGGCGTTGCACGGCGGAACCCCTGCGGGTTCCGCCCTACGGTCAGTAGTAGCGCAGTCGATACCAGATCCGCCCGACGATCTCGTGCAGGACAAGGGTGAACTCGCGCAGCTCGCCAGCCCTGGGCAGAAAGCCGTCCAACCAACGCGAGTGCGGATCGTCTTCCCGGGAGGTGATGTCGGTCGGCGCCGCATGCACGATCAGGCCCTGTTTCTCGAAGGCCTCCACCGAGCGGCGCATGTGCAAGGCGCTGGTGACGAGGGCAATGCGACCGATGCCCTCGGCCTTCAGCATCGCGGCGCTGTTCACCGCATTCTCGTAAGTGGTGCGGCTGTGTTCCTCGCGCCAGCGGACCGGCACGCCGAATTCCTCCTCCAGCAGCCGGGCCATCAACCCGGCCTCGGATACCTCCTCGCCCCGTACCGCGCCGCCCGTCAGCAGGACAGGCAGACCAGTGCGTCGTGCCAGCCACGCGCCGTAGCGCGCGCGGATCAGCGAGAACGTGGACACCTGATCGCCACCGCCATATTCGACCGCGTCGGTATTGCGACCGCCCCCGAGAATGACGATCGCCTGGGCGTCAGCGATCCCCTCCGCACTGATTGGCGTACTCACCTCGACGGCGCGTTTCAGGCTGTCGACCACATTGGGGTTGGTAGCCAGGACCAGCAACACGGTCGCCGCGACGACCATGCCGCGCGCGGTGCCGGGACGCCGCTGCCAAAGCAGCAAGCCGGCCACGTACAGCAGGATCAGCAGCGCGGGCGGAAACAGCAGCCCGTACACGAGTTGGGTGATCAGCATTGGTGAACTGTGCCGATGCCGTGCGTCATTGGGGGGTGAGCTTGCGCAGCTCGGCGACGATCGCGAGCACGAGATCACGGGTGCCGGCGTCGACTGCGCGACCCTCGAGCAGCTGGTCGGGATCACGCTCGCCGTTCACCAAGGGCCGCACCAGCGCCGCCACCTGCGCCATCGGGCCGCCCGCCGCGCTCATCTGTTCGGCCATGCCGGCAACCATCCGCAGGGCCTGCGCGTCGCCGCTGCCGGCAGCGTGAATCACGCCGGCCAGACCGGCGGCGGCGAGGTTCGCGTTACCCTGCGGCTGCGGTCTGGGCAGCGTTCCCGGATCGCGCAGGCCATTGAGCACGGCCTCGACGATCGCGTGGTCCTCGTCATCCAGCCCTTTGAGCAGCGCCGCATCGCGGCTGCCGTCGAGGATGCGGCGCAGCGCCGCGACCAGTTGCGTCCAGCCGTTGCGGGCGGACTGATCGAGCACGGGTTCGAGTTGCGCGCGCAGCTCGCGCCGCTGGCAGGCCTGCACGGTGCGCAGGATCAGCGCGGCATGGAACTGGACGATCTGCGCCTTCTTCTCCGGCAGCACCGCCATCGTCAGCGGCTCAAGGCGCCTTGCCGTACTTCTCGGCATGCGCCTTGGCGGCCTTGCCCTTCCAGTCGTCGCGAACGTGGCGATCCTTGAAATTGAGCTGCTCGTTGATCTTGCCCATCTCGGCATCGCTCATCTTCGCGATCTGCGCGTAGCTGGTGATGCCCATGGCGTTGAGCTTCTTTTCCAGCACCGGACCGATGCCCTTGATGAGTTTCAGGTCATCCTTCTCGGCCACTTTGGCGACCGGTTTGGCGGCCGGTTTCGGCGCCGCTTTCTCGGCGGCGGGCTTGACCACGCTCTTCTTCGCCGCCGGCTTCTCCGGCAGCCTCACCGGAGTCTTGCCCGGCGCGCCACCGCTCAGCGCGGCAGCCAGTTCCACCTGCGCGGCTTCCAGGTCCTTCTCCAGCGAGTTCACGTCTTCCTTCGGTGCGGCGACGGCCTGTCTGGCGTGGCTCAGTTCCTTTTCCAGGCTGGCGATCCGAGCCTGCGCGGCCTCATGCGCACCGCGCGCCTGGCTGGCCTCGGATTGCAGGCTGCCGGCGCGTGATTCGGCGGCATCGAGCTCGCCACGGATCGACTCGGCCTCGGTACGCGCCTTGAGCAGATCGGCCTTCACGGCGGCGGTGTCCTTTTCCGCCTTGTCGGCGTTGGCGCGCGCCTCGAGCACGTCCTTCTTGGCGTTGTCGAGCTTGGCCTCCAGGGTCGCAATCTTGTTGTTGAGCGCGGAATGTTCGTTGCGCATGTTCTGCGCCTCGCGCTTGACGCGCCCCTCCAGGTCGCCCAGCCCGCGCTTGCCGCGTTCCAGCCAGCCCAGCAGGAAGCCCAGCCCGGCCGCCAGAACGAGATAGATCAGGATTTCGCTCATCACGTAGAACATGGTTGTTCTCTCCTAGAAAGTGTTTGCCGTGGCTTCGTTCAAAGCGGGCTGAAGACGACGCGGCGGTTCAGCGCCCGTCCGACGGGGCTGAGATTGTCCGCGAGGGGTCGGCTGGAGCCGAATCCGACAGCCTTGATCTGATCGGCGCCGACACCGAGTTCGAGCAGCTTGGCGGCGATCGACTCCGCCCGCTTCTCGGTCAGCAGGCGATTGGCCTCGGCATCGCCACGGCCATCGGTGTGCACGCCGATCTGCAGGCGCACCGCCGGCTGCCGGCGCAGCCGCTTGGCGATCTGCGCGAGCGTCACGTGACCCGCCCAGGAAAGGCTCACGCCGTCCCGCGCGAAACCGATGGCGTTCGCATAGCCGTGATTGAACTGGTCGGCGGCCGCGTAGCTCTCGGTCTGCGACTGGATGCTGCGCAGCGCGCTGTCGACCGGCAGCGGCGCGAACTTCTCGGTGAGGGTGACCATGATGCGGCGACTCTGATCCTCGCTCGGCGTCCAGCCGCTGATGTTCACCCCGCGCGCCGAAATCTCGATATCCAGCAATTCGATCGGTTGCAGCAGCGCCCACAGCGAATTCATCGCATCCAGCCAGCCGGTCTGCTCCGGCTGATCGCCGATGCGCACGCTGTTCCAGGTGACGCTGGGCGGATAGACGATGCGCAACGCGCTGGCCAGTGCCTGGCGTTCACGCTCGCTGCCCAGCGTGCCGCTGATCGCGACGCGCCCCATCTGACTGCGCAGATGCAGCCAGTTCTGGCTGGCGGCCACGGGCGCCTGCGATTCCGCGACCGCGGGAGCGGCCTCCACGCCGGGAGCCGGCTCGACCACCACCTCGGCAACCGGTTCCGGCGCGGACGCTGTCGCCTCCACTGCCGGTTCGGCATCCGCAGCCACCACGTAGACCGGCTGCCCTGGCTCGACCGGATGCAGACCGGCGGCGCTGGATTCCATCGACGCGCTGCCGCGCGCACGCAGACTCGGCAGATGTGCGGCGAATCCGCCCAGCCAGTCGGCGGGCGGCAGACCCGGCTGCACGGCGACCTGGTCGACCACGGTCGCATCGCGATAGGGGCCGGCGACCGCACTCTGCACAAGACGATGTTCGGCGGCGCTGCCGAGCACACCGGTCAGGGTCAGGCGCCCGTTGTCCCACTCGGCGCGCAGGTGCGACACGCTGCTGACGATCGGTGCGGTGGTCACGGGCACCGGATCGGCTTCGGCGGGGTTCGACTCCTGCTGCCCCGCTTCCGGCGCGGTCGCCATCAGTTCGGCGGCGGCGTTCGGCGGTTCGCCGGCCGGGCCGGTCAGCAACGGGGACTGTCTGACCTGGAGGAAATTCTCGATCGTGCCGATGCCGTCGACGGCGGCGATCGCCGCGACCGCGTCGTCCGCCTCGCGCTGGCTGTCGGCAAAGCCGGTCAACCGGGCGGTGCGGCCTTCGACGCCGACGTTGATGCGCTCGACCGGCAAGGCGGCATCGTTCAACGCGGCGGCGCTGCGCGCTTGCAGGTCTTCCTCTATGCCGGCACTGCCCAGGTACATCCCGAGGGCGATCACGGCCAGCAACGCGACCAGGACCATGTTGCGCTGCTTGCCGACTTTCCGGGCGGCTCGATTCAGGTCTTCTTCAACCGACATGGCGGTCTCCGCGTGGGGCAGGTCTCGGCGAGGCGAGAAACGTTCCGAAGTGTAGTGATTGTTGTCCGTGGAGGCCGCGCGCGCCATGCGCGCCGCGGGCCGGCGTATTTCTACAGACTCCTTGCGCGGATTGCGAATCCCGCGCAGGTCAGTGGCTGCGCGAAATCAGCCCGGCAGGGCAGCCAGCGCCCGCGCGTGAGCGGCGACCAGGCCATCGAGACAACCCGGCCCGAGTCCATCCGCACCGCCGGCCAGCCGCTCGATCCGGGCCGCCGCCCGCGCCACCTCGGTCAAGCCCAGCGACAGGGAGGCGCCGGCCAGCCGATGGGCCTTGAAGGCAATCTCGACGGCGTCGCGGCGTTCCCAGGCGGTCGCCATCTCGGCCACCATCTGCGTGCTGCTGTCGCGATAGATGGTCACCAGCTCGCGGAAGGCCTCGTCGCCGATGGACTTTCGCACGCGCTCGCTGGCGTCGGGATCGATCACCGACGCGTCCTCTGCGGCCACCGCGTTGGCTTCGACACTGGCGTCGATCACGTGCAACAGATCCTCGATGCGGAAGGGTTTGGACGCGACCGCATCCATGCCGGCGGCGCGCGCGCCGGCCTCCATCTCCGCGCCGACACTGGCGGTGAGCCCGATGATCGGCACGCCGATGCCGTTCGCGCGCAGCCGTCGGGTGGTCTCCAGGCCATCCATGGCGGCCATGTGCACGTCCATCAGGATGGCGTCGAAGCGGCGCTCGCGACAGACATCGAGCGCCGCCGCGCCACCATCGACCGCCGTGACCCGATGTCCGGCGCGCATCAGCAGCCCTTCGGCGACCAGGCGGTTGACGCGATCGTCGTCGACGACGAGCACCGCGAGGGGTCGCAGTCCGCCGGCGGGTGCCGGGTCGGGGGCCGCCACCGGAGCCACGGCGGTCGACATCGACAATGTGAAGTGGAAGCGACTGCCCTCGCCCGGCGTGGATTCGACCTCGATCCGCCCCCCCATCGCGTTGACCAGCCGCTGGCTGATGTTCAGACCCAGCCCGGTGCCGCCGAAGCGGCGCGCGATGCTGCTGTCGGCCTGCACGAACGCCTCGAACAGGGCAGCCTTCCGCTCCGGTTCGATGCCGATACCGGTATCGACCACCGCGAAACGCAGGACAACCGCGTCATCGCGCGCGGACCCGGCCGGGGCCAGCGAGGCCCGGACCTCGCCCTGAGCGGTGAACTTGACCGCATTGCCGATCAGGTTGAAGAGCACCTGACGCAGGCGGGTGGGGTCACCGAGCACCGCCTCCGGCACCGCGTCGGCGACCTCGGCGCGCAGCGCGATGCCCTTTTCCTCGGCGCGCGGGCGCAGGATCAGGATCACCGCGTCGAGCAGGCGGCGCGGGTCGAACGCAACCTGCTCGAGTTGCAGGCGATCGGCCTCGATCTTGGCCAGGTCGAGCAGATCGTTGACCAGCGTCAGCAGGTTCTCGCCGCAGCCGGCGATGGTCTCGAGATAGCCGCGCTGGTCGCCATCGAGGGACGTGCCCTGGAGCATCTGCACCATGCCCAGCACCCCGTTCATCGGCGTGCGGATCTCGTGACTCATCACTGCCAGGAACTCGCTCTTGGCGCGATTGGCCTGCTCGGCGGCGCGGCGCGCCTCCTGCAACGCGGTCACCTGGGCCTCGATCGCGCGGGCCTGATTGGCGATCACCCGGTAGACCACCACGGTCAGCGGCACGGCGATGACGAGACTGAGGACGCCGAGCACCAGCGCCCATCGCACCGCGCCATCGACCGTCGCGCGCGCCTCGGCCAGCGCCACGCCGTTGGCCAGCATCTCCAGGCCGCGAATCTCCGCGAAGGTGTCATTGATCGCGTCCTGCAGCGGAATCACCTCGCTCGAAAGCAGATCGCGGGCGGTTGCGAAATCCTCCGCGTTGACCAGGTCGACCACGCGATCCTGCAAGGTGACGACGCGCTCGATCAGCTTGCTCTGGCGATCGAAGACCCGTTGTTCGGCCGGGGTCAGGGCCAGTTCGCGGAAGCGGTTGCGCGTGAGACCGACTTCGAAACCCGCCCGGTTGTAGGCCAGAAACAATTCATCGCGGGCAAAGGCATCGCGGGTCGAAATCATCCCGTAGAGCGCGTCGGAACGGTGATAACCGGCGACCTGCATGTCAGTGGCGAGCTGCGCCTTCTCATTGTTGCCACCGACCACGTCCTCGAGATCGCCCTGCACCTGCCGCATTTCGAATACGCCATAGGCCGCCAACGCCGCGATCAGCATGATCAGCAGCAGGAAGGCGAAGGCGAGAATGGCGAGGACGCGGCGTGGCATGCGCAGTGCTTTTCGCTGGTGGTCGGATGATCGGGAAACAGTAGTGTTGTCAGCAAATTACGGCAACAACGGTGGGCCGGCCCGGGCGGACGATCTCAATCAGACAATGCTGATACACTTTCGCGCCTCCCTGACACTCCGCGACCACCCGTCATGAAGATCGCCATCGTTTCCGACAGTCACGACAACCGCCGCGCGCTTGTTTCCGCGCTCGAAGATGCGAAATCGCGTGGCGCCGAGGCCGTGATCCACTGCGGCGACCTGGTCGCGCCGAGCACGCTGGGCGCCTGCGAGCACGTCGGCCTGCCGATGCATGTCATCCACGGCAACAACGCCGGCGACCTGGTCGCGCTGTCCCGCCGCTCGCATCGACCCGGCACGTTCTACACCTATTACGGGCAGGACGCCGGCATCGAACTGGGCGGTCGCAAGGTCTTCATCGTCCATTACCCGCACTACGGCCTGGGCATGGCGGCGACCGGGGACTGGGACCTGGTCTGCTACGGCCACGACCACCGCGCCGTCATCGAGACCGTGCCGAACGTGAAGGGCGGCACCACGCAGGTCGTCGACCCGGGCAGCTGCGCCGGCCTCGACGGCCCGGCCACCTACGTGATGGGCGATCTCGCGACGATGCAATTCGAACTGCTGCCGGTTCCGGGCATCGAAGGCCACGGCTGACCCCGGCCCTCAAGTAGGAGCGGCTTCAGCCGCGATCGGCGTTGGGGGCTTTGCGGGCCCTGATCGCGGCTGAAGCCGCTCCTACCGATACCGCCAGCGCATCAACCGGCCAGCACCGGGAACAACTCCTTCAGC
This sequence comes from Gammaproteobacteria bacterium, assembly GCA_024234895.1. Taxonomy (GTDB): domain Bacteria; phylum Pseudomonadota; class Gammaproteobacteria; order JACKNK01; family JACKNK01; genus JACKNK01. Next base: position 516,429 of record JACKNJ010000002.1, on the reverse strand, counting down.
CCGTTGCTCATGACCTCGACTGCGATCGCCGCCAGGATCAGGCCGAACAGGCGGTGCAGGATCTTGAGCCCCATGTCGCCGAGCGCCTTCGCGATCGGCTCGGCCATGTGCAGCACCAGCCACAGCACCAGCGACACCAGCACGATCACCAGCGACACCATCAGGCCGTGCGTCTCGGCCTGCGAACGGTTCATCGCGATGATCACGGTGGAGATCGCGCCCGGCCCGGCCAGCAGCGGGATGGCCAGCGGCACGACACCGATCGAGGCGCGCGTGGCCAGATCGAGTTGTTCGTTCGGACTGGTGCGCGAGCGATCGGTGCGCGCCTGCAACATCGCCAGCGCCATCAGCAGCAGCACGATGCCGCCGCCGACCCGGAACGAACCCAGGCTGGTGCCCATCCAGGTCAGGATCGACTCCCCCGACCAGGCCGTCACCAGCAACACCACGGTGACCGTGAACACGGCGATGCGCACCACCCGCGCCCGTTCCGGGCGGCTGAAGCCGGCGGTATCGGCGATCAGGATCGGCAGCGCCATGAACGGGTCCATGATGACCGTCAGGGCGATGAACAGCCGGGTGTATTCGCTCCAGTTCTCCATATCGATCACTTCTTGCCGTGATAGGCGGCCCACAGGCCGGACAGGAAGGCCAGCGCGTTGCGACCCAGCACCGCGCAGTCGTAGCCGCCCTCCTGCACGACCAGCGTCGGCAGTTCCAGCGCGCCGATCGCGCGACCGTTGGCATTGAAATCGTCGGCGACCAGTTGCCAACTGCCGGATGGATCGTTCTGCGCGGTATCCAGACCGAGCGCGATGACCAGGATGTCCGGCTTGAACGCACGGATGCGCTTGAGCGCCTGCGCCAGGGCCTTGGCGTACACATCGCCGCCGATGCCGCGCTTGAGCGGCAGATTGAGGTTGAACCCCAGGCCCGCGCCCTCGCCGGTCTCTTCCTTGTAGCCGCTGAAATACGGGTATTCGACCGCCGGGTCGCCATGGATGGACACGGTCAGCACATCGTCGCGCTTGTAGAAGATCTCCTGCTGACCGTTGCCGTGGTGGTAATCGAGATCGAGGATCGCGACCCGCCCGAACCCGGACAGGTGATGCGCCGCGATCGCGGTGGAGTTGAAGTAGCAGTAGCCGCCGAAGGAATCGCGACCGGCGTGGTGACCCGGCGGCCGCACCAGCGCGTAGGCGATGTCGCTACCGGTCTCGATCGCCCGCGCGGCGGTCAGCGCCGCATCGACCGCGTCACGCGCGGCCAGATAGGCATTGCGGTTGATCGGGCTGTACACGTCGATGCAGTAGTAGCCGAGGTGCGAGGCGCGCTTGCGCGGCAGGCCGACGTTGCGGCGGATCGGGAACACGTCCGGGAAGATGGTGCGATCCGGATCGATGGTCATCGCGACCTCGCGGAAGTAGTTGACGAAGTGGACGTCGTGGACCGCGAGGATGTGCTTGTCGCTGAAATGGTGGCGCGGGATGCGCTCGAACAGGTCGGTCGTGTTCAGTTCGTCGAGAATCGACGCGACCCGCACCGGCAGTTCGGCATAGCCATGGTCGGTGATGTGGTGCATGTCGTGGCGGTCGGCCACGCACAGGTCGATGCGCAGGTCATAGGGCACGCGGCGCGGCGTCGCCGGCGGACGTTCCTTGATATAGCGGTACGGGCGCAGGCGGACGGGATCGTCCTGGAACGAGGCCACCACCTCGTCGATCTCGCGCGCCGGCATCCGCCGACGGTACTTGCGGCGCAGGATCGCGCGCATCGCTTCGCGCGCGAATTCGGCGGACAGCGGCTTGTCCTCGTCGAGGTCGTCGGCCATCAGGAAATAGGCATTGTCGGCATTGGCTCGGCGCGGGCGCTCCGCCAGCGTGCCCAGTACCGGGCGCGCGCCGCCGCGCTCATAGAAGCGCAACCGGGCGCGGTTGATCTTCAACTCCGCCGGGTCGGGATTGTATTCGGGCAGGTCGGTCAGCGACTCGAATAGCAACCAGTCAAGCCCGAGGCTCAGACACTCCTCGCGCACCCGCTCATACAGGGCCGCGCCGAGGCCGCCGCCCTTGTTCGATTCCGGCAGCGCGATCAGGTCCAGGAAGCCGAAACCGAGCGTCGGGTCGGCGGAGAACTGCGCAAAACCCTTCACCCGCCCGTGGCGGTCGTCGCAGACGAACAGCACCGAACGGAAGTCGAACTTCATCGGGTTGTCGAGCTTCTCGGGGATCTGCCGGATCTTGTAATCGGCGACGTCGCTGAACTGCTCGCGGATGATGTCCTGGATCTGCGCGACCACGCGGCGATTGATCGGCAGGGCGGTGTCGTGGAGACGACGGATGCGGAACATGAGGGGGACCTGACGACGGCGTTGTAATGTGCCCACGATACAGAACGAAGCCATATCGGAGGAGCGGCTTCAGCCGCGATCAGAACGGCCGCTGGCTGAGCGGAGTCGAAGCCGCCGCCGATCGCGGCTGAAGCCGCTCCTACGATGAGGGGGTGTTCGGGGTGTTATCCGGCGTGGTTTCCGGCTCTGGAGACGGCGGTGGCGGCGCGACCGGTTTCAAGACCCGCTTGCAGATCGCCCGGAGCAGATTGTGGATGCGCCGGAAGTTCTCCAGCGTGCTGGTCTCGATCTTGAAATCGCCCAGGTGCTTGGCCTCCTGGTTGCGCAGTTGCGCGTACAGGTGGCCGCGCGCCCGCTCGATCAGGCCGATGAAATGCGGCTTCGCGTCGATGACCGCCTGCGCCTTCTCCGCGTTGTCCTCGGTCAGTGCCTCCAGGGTCGTCTGCGTGATCAGGTACAGCTCCCGGTAGATGTCGCGCAGCCGGTCCTCGGTGTCCTCGGTGATGCCGAGGTCCTGATCGAGGCGCTTGTAGCTGTCCGTCGCGATGCCGGTTTCGATCACGTCCGCGATCGATTCCAGATCGTTGGCCGCGCCGAGGTACTGTTGCAGATAGAAGGGCTGCGGATCGACCAGGTTTGTCGTCGAAATCTTGCGTAGATACAACAGGATGGCATCGGTCAGTGCATCGATCTCCTCGTCGCGTTTCTGCAGGGAGGCGACACGCTCGCGGCTGCCGACCAGCAGGGTCGGGAAGCTGTCCTTGACCATGCCCAGCACCTTCTCGCCGACGCGGGCGAGCTCCAGACGCACCCGGTCCAGGGCCAGCGCGGGCTGATCCAGATACATCCTGTCGAGATACAGCGGCTCGGTTTCGGGCTGAGGCGTCGGCGGGGGCGGCGGCACGATCCACAGCACCACGCGCGCCAGCGTGTTGGTGAAGCCGAGGAACACCAGCAGGTTGAAGACGTTGAACACCGTATGCGCGTTGGCGAGCTGGCGGGGTGTCTCGGCGGCCAGTTGCGCGATGCCCGCCAGTTCCGGCGATGCCGGCGAGAGGTGCCGGATCAGCTCGGCGAACTGCGGGATGAAGCCGACGAACAGCAGCACCCCGGCGACGTTGAAGACGATGTGCGCGACCGCCGCCTGCAAGGCCTCGCGCGGCTTGCCTATCGACGAAATCCAGGCCGTCACGCAGGTGCCGATGTTCGAACCGAAGACCAGCGCGATGCCGGTTTCGAGCGTGATCAGGCCCTGACTGGCCATCACGATGACGATGCCGGTGGTCGCCGAGGAGCTCTGCACCAGCGCCGTGAACACGGTGCCGATCAGCACCCCGAGCAGCGGGTTGCGCATCTCCTGCATCAGCGTCATGAACGGCGCGTAATCACGCAGCGGCGCGGTCGCCTGGCTCATCAGCTCCATGCCGAAGAACAGCAGGCCGAGGCCCATGGACATCGCCCCGAACTGTTTCAGGCGTGGATTGCGGGCGGCGATCTCGGTGAAGAAGCCGGCGGCGATCAGGAACAGCGCCGCCTTGGTGACCTTGAAGGCGATGATCTGCGCCGTGATCGTGGTGCCGACGTTGGCGCCGAGGATCACGCCGATCGACTGCTGGAAGGTCATGAGGCCGGCGGTGATGAAACCGACCACGAGCACCGTGGTGATCGACGAGGACTGGATCACGGCGGTGATCGTCGCGCCCGCGAAGGCGGCGCTGACCCGGTTCGTGGTCAGCCGCCCGAGCATCGCCTTGGCGCTGCCGCCGGCGACGATCTTCAGCGCCTCGGTCATCTTGTGCATGCCGTACAGGAACAGCGCCAGGCCGCCGGCCAGGTTGATCAGCATCACCCCGAAATTGATCGAACCGTCCACGCGCAAATCTCCGAAACGTCGAACCTGGCCTCATTGTAGGAGCGGCTTCAGCCGCGAGCAGCGGAGGCGATGATCACTAACACCGATCGCGGCTGAAGCCGCTCCTACGGTTTGCGCGTAACGCCGTCGGGGGGTGCGGCCCGCTGTTGTAGGAGCGGCTTCAGCCGCGAAGGGCGTTCGGGTTTTATCGGATGCCGATCGCGGCTGAAGCCGCTCCTACGGGTAAAGGGCGGCGTCGAGCCAGATCGTGTCCCACAAGGCGTAATCGCCGATGCGTTCCACCAGGCCCGCGCGCAGCGGGTTCGCCACGATGTAACGGGCGGTGGCCTGCAAGTCCTCGTCCTTTCGGATCGCGTGGTCGTGGTAACCGCGTTGCCAGATCGCGGCACCCAGGTTGCGGGCGCTGCGGCCTTTCAGTAGCTGCACGACGCGGGACAGCCGCGCCCCGTCAGGCAGCGTGAACAACCAGTGCAGATGATCGTGCATCACCACGAATGCCAGGGATTCAACCGTTCCCGCCATGTGCAGCCGGCGCATTTCCCGGACCACGCGGCGGCCTGCGTAAAGGTCAGCGAATACCGGAAGCCGACCTGCCGTCACGGTGGTGACGAGGTAGGCCTGATTCGGCAGGGAGACGCGGCCTCGGCGTAGAGCGCGGTGTCCTGGGCGCATGGTTCAACTCCCATTCCATGGAAAGCCCCGCATGTTACGCGCCCCGTGGCCTTGCCACCCGTAGGAGCGCCGTCGGGGGTGCGGCCCGCTGTTGTAGGAGCGGCTTTAGCCGCGAACGACCTCCGATCAACGCCGATCGCGGCTGAAGCCGCTCCTACGGTGGGGGCGTAGCGCGGTGATGACTTGGCTCTGTGGTGGGGCTGCCTGCCTTGAGCGGGCTCAGCCGGCCCGGCGCGAACGCTCAACCCGCGGGGAGGAGATCGGCAAGCAGGGTGGCGATGCCGAGGAAGCTGAAGAAGCCTGCCACGTCGGTGACCGTGGTCAGCACGATCGACGAGGATTGCGCCGGATCGAGCCGGAACAGGGTCAGCAGCAGCGGCACGCCCGCGCCGGCGATGCCGGCAATCAGCATCGACGCGACCATGGACAGGCCGATGACCAGGGTCAGGCCGGCGGAACCGGACCACAGATAGACGCCGAGGCAGGTCGTCGCCGACACGCCCAGGCCGTTGATCAGGCCGACGAAGAGTTCCTTGCGCAGGATCGCCGGCCATTGCAGCAGACGGATCTCGCGCAAGGCGAGGCCGCGGATGACCACCGCCAGCGCCTGCGCGCCGGTGTTGCCGGACTGGCCGGCGACCACCGGCAGCAGCACCGCCAGCGCGGTGAAGCGGGCGATGGTGTCCTCGAACAGGCCGACCACGGCGGCGGCCAGGAAGGCGGTGAGCAGATTGATCTGCAACCACGGCAGGCGCTTGGCGACGGTGAACACCACCGGCGACAGCGCGCGTTCGTCGGCGCTGGCACCGAACAGGGTCTGCAGATCGGTGACCGCCTGTTCGCGGGCGGTGCGCAGCAACTGGTCCTCGCGCACCACTCCGATCAGGTGGCCGTCGTTGTCGACCACCGGCAGGCTGCTCTGATCGTGGCTGGACAGCGCCGCGACGATGTCGTCCTTGTCGTCGAGCGCGTTGACCACGCCGGCGATCGGCTCCAGCAGCGCGGCCAGCGGGGTGTCGAGCGGCGCGAGCGCAAGTTCCTGCAGATCGACGCTACCGAGCAGGCGGTGCTCCTCGTCGACGGCGTAGAGCACGCGGCGTCCACGCACCGCGCGCCGGCGGCGGCTCTCGCGGCGCAGGCGTTCGAGCGCGTCGGCGACGCTCAATTCGGGGCGCATCACCAGCACGCGCGGGTCCATCAGGGCACCGGCGGAATCCGGCGGGAATTCGAGCAGGCGCAGCAGGTCGCGGCGGGCGAAATCGGTGACCTGGGCGAGCAGGCCTTCCCGTTCCTCTTCCTCCATGCCGCTGAGCAACGCGACCGCGCGCGGCGGCTGCATGCGGTTCAGCACCTTGCGCGCCAGCGCCGGCTCGGCGGCCAGCAGCAGGTTGCGCCCGACGTTGGGCAGCAGGGCTTCCCAGACCGGCGTGACCAGTTCCGCCGGCAGCGGGGTCAGCAGTTGCAGCGCCGCCTCGGTCGACAGCGTTTCAATGTGGTTGGCGGCGGCGTCGGGGCGGCGCGCGAGGAATTCGCGGGTCAGCGCGCTGGACAGATCGGCATGACTCATTGCCTTACTCCGGACGCGGCGGGCGATCGGCCCGACGCTGGTCGCCGGCGGCGGCGGCAAACAGGCGCGCGAGCGGAATCCATACCGTCTCCGCGATCAGCAGCAGGCCGCGCAGCAGTTCGCCGGCGGTGTCCGCGCGGGCGCCGGCCTCCATGCCCGCTTCGCCCTCGCGATCGGCGAGCAGCGGCCCTAGCAGGGCGGCCTGGCTGAGCACCCCGGCAAACCGCCCTTGCGGCGTCAGCACGGGGAGTTGCGAGAGTTCGCGCCAGGCCGGCAGCTCGCGCACCGCGTGCAGGGTCTGGCCGGTCTTCAGGCGTGCGGGCAGGGCCCGCGACAGGGCCACCAGCGGGGTTTCCGGTTCCGCGCCGGCCAGTTCGGCCAGCCGCACATAGCCGGATACCCGGCGCTGCGCATCGAGCAGAAAGGCCACTTCGCCGGGCGCCGGGCCGGCCAGGCGCAGCTGCGCGCGGGCTTCGCTCACGTCCATGCGATCGGGCAGGGTCAGCGCCCGTCCCTGCATGTGCCGACCGACGCTGCCGGTCGGATGACCGAGGAAGCGTCGTACCGCCACCGCCCGCCGTCGCGGCAGCGCTTCCAGCAGGCGTTTGGCGGTGACCGCCGACAGCAGTCCGAATATCTCCCCCAGGGACTGATCGTCCAGCGCCTCATGGATGCGCCCGATGCGCTCCATCGGCCAGGCCGCGACGACATCCGCCGCCTGACCGGGCTGCAAGGCATTGAGCACGCCGGCCAGCTTCTCCGGCGGGTCGTCCGCGAGGCCCTGGTCGAGTACCGCGAGCAGGGTCGCGACCGGCTGCCCGGCAAGGATCACCGAGGCGTCGTCGGGAAAGCGCCGCAGGAAGGTGAGCGCGAGCGGATCGAGGATGTCGATGTCGGCCATGGCGGATCAGGCCTCGTCCTCGTCGTCGCCGGTGGCTTCCGGATCGAGCCGCACCGAGGCTTCCATTTCGAAGTGATGGGCGGGCACGGCGGCGATGCCTTGATCGGTTTCCAGCAACACCAGCGTCGGTGTGAATTCGAGGATCTCGCCCTCGATCTCGCCGATGCGCACCCGCGCGCCGATGCGATGCGCGCGCCGCAGATAGTGGGCCGCGATCATGTTGCCGACGGTGTCGCGCGCACCCAGGCCGAAGGCCAGCGCGATCGCCCCGGCCAGCGCGGCGAAGGCGACCACCATCAGGGTGGACAGCAGGCTCACGTCGACCCCGATCTGGCCCAGCGCGAGCAGCGCACTGATCGCCAGGATCAGGCCATGCAGCAAGCGCGCGACCAGCACCCCGCGCGCGGCATGCCCGGTGCTGGTGCGGACCACCGCCTCGCGGGTCACGTTGGCGAGCAGATAGCCGACCAGGAAGATGGTGCCCGCGCCGAACAGCGCCGGCAGGATCGACAGCAGCTTGCCGAGTCCGCCGGACAGACCGGGCAGGCCGAGCACGTCCGCGGCCAGGGTCAGGGCCAGCAACAGCACCAGCCAGTAGAACACCGTGGCGACGATCTGCGCCGGCGTGTGCTGCACCGCCAGCCGGCGGGTATGGCGGCGCCAGCCGAGGCGCACCGCGAGCTGGTCGAGGCCCTCGCCGAGCCGCAGGATCAAGGCCTTCACGCCCCGCGCCAGCAGCCAGCCGAGCACCAGCACCACGAGCGCGCCGAGCAGGCTCGGCAGCCACGCGCCGAGCACCACGCCGAGGTCGCTGAAACTCTGCGTGACGGTCAATCGCCAAGTGCTGATCGGGTCCATGGGTGAATGCTCTCGGTGGAACGGGTAGGGGGTTCCACGTATTGGTCTGGCGGACTCAGTGTGGCCGCACCAGCATGGCTGATCGCGACGGGGCGCACCAGTGAGCCGGTGCGCGGCTCAATCGGACTCGATCCGGTAGATCAGATCGATCGAATGGGTCAGCGCGCTGCGCCCTTCCAGGCTCAGACCGTCGGCCAGCCGTAGCCGCGCGAGCACCGCGCCGGTGTTGTCGAACACGTTCAGGCTGTAGCCGACGAACAGGTCCGGATTCAGGTATTTGCCGAGCTTGATGGCCGTGTCCTGCGCACTCGCGCCGGCCTGCACGCCGAGTTCGTCGAGGCCGAGCTCACGCCGCACCGCCGCCAGTTGCGGCGAGCCCTTGTCGATGCCGAGGCTGAGCGCGGCGGCATACACATCGAACTTGCCGCCCTCGCCCGCCTGGCTGAGCGACTGGCCGGTCAGCAGATAGGCGAGCGCATCCGCGTCGCTGGCGGTCGGGGTCGCGCCGACCTTCAGGCGGGGCGCGCGGGCGGTCCCGTTCACATCCAGATACGCGGTCACCGACTGGTCGCTGGACAGGCGCTCCGCGCGCAGGTCCAGGCTCGGGTTGTCGGGCGGCCCGGCGAACAGCAGATGCCCCCGGCTCAGGGTCAGCTTCTGGCCATAGGCCTTGTAGCTGCCCTCGTGGATATCGATCCGCCCCTCCGCCCGCTCACCGCCCTTGTCGGCGAGCACCCGCACCCGCCCGGACAGGCGCGCCTGCAGATCGAACGCATCGACGCGGACATCGTCACCGAGGCGGACGGTCACGTCGGCATCGAGGTTGGCACGCGCGGGCGCGTCATCGACCGGGCCGGCTGGCGGAGCCGGCGCCGGCGCCGCCGCGCCGACGATGACCTCGTCCGGGGAGACCTGCAATCCGCTCTCCGGCAATTCCGCGACCCGGTAGGCGAGGCTCGGCACCGTCACCGAGCCGACCAGACTCTGCCGGCCGGCCTTGCGCTCGAAACTCAGCTCCGGCTGCACATCGACGCGCAGATCAGCGAGCCGCAGCACCGGCGCGGACTCGCCGGACAGATTCAGACGCAAGCTCGCGGCGTCGGCGGTCATCTCGCCGCGCACACGCCACTGCCCGCTCGTGGCCGCCAGGTCGCCATCCGGCGGCGCCAGCAACGTGGCCTCGCCATCGACGGCGATGACATCGCCGGCGGCATTGGAAGCGAGCCGCAACTCGACCCCGGCGAGCGAGGTGCCGAGCTCCGGCAACTCCGCGCGGTCGACCCGTAACCTGCCTTCCGCGCGCACCACCGGTCGATCGCGCCGCCCGGCCAGCGTCGCTGCCATGCGCAGATCACCCCGCAGTTCCCGCACCGGCGGCACCATCGCCGCGAGCCAGGCCAGATCTTCCGAGACCAGATCGACGCGTCCCGCCAGCGATTCGTCGCTCGCGCCCAGCTTCAACCCGGCAGTCACACCGGCCTGCCCGTCCAGGTCCAGCGCGAACTTGAGTTCCGCGCCGCGCGCGTCGCTGTGGTAGCTCGCGGTTTGCAGCGCGAACGGCAGCGTCTCCGGCAGATCGAGCGGCGGATCGCGCCAGCGCAGCACGCCACGGGCCGGCTGCACTTCGGCATCGATTCGCCCAGCGGCGAGGCGGGCCTCCGCATCCACTGTGGTCTCGATCGCGGCGATGCCCGCCGGCAGGGCGACGTCGGCGAGGGCATCCAGCGCGTCGATCACCCGCCGGGAGGACAGGCCGACGAGTTGCAGCCGCGCCCGGTGACCTGCGGTCTCTGTCCAGTCGGCGGACGCGCACACCCGGCTGGCCTGCTGGGCGAGACAGGCCGGCGCCAGGGTCACCCCGGCCTCCGCGACGCTCAGCGCGGCGGGTTCGCGCAATCCCCATCGGCCCAGACCCGGCCCGGTCACGTCGAGCTGCTCGACACGACCCCGCCAGCCCTTGGCGGCGGCGTCCCAACCGCCCTCGGCGGCGGCGGTCGCATGCAGGCCCTCGGCCGCCGTCGGCACCGTCATGTCCATATCCAGGCGGTGGCGCGGCAGACTGCCACGCAGGCGCGCGCCGACGGCGGACAGCTCGTGGCCGGCAACGCGGACGCCACGGGCATCGATATCGCCACTCAACACGCCGTCGCGCATCTCCGCTGACGAGGTCTCGCGGTTCGCGTCCGGCGTCATCGTCAGCTGCGCGACCAGGTGATCGACGGCCATGTCCTCCGCCGGCCATTGCAAGGCCTCGGCGGTCGCGCGCACGTCCAGTCGCGGCGCCGGCCATCGGCCCCTGGCATCGAAATCCGCCCGCAGGGTGCCGCGCGCGCCCGGCAGCAGATTGCCCGGCTCGGGCAATTCCAGCTCGCCGCGCAGATCCAGCGTCGGCTGCGCGTCCAGTCCGATCACGTTGCCGCTCAGACGCAGCGCGTTACCGCCACTGCTCACGTCGAAGGCATCGACATCGAGACGGTCATCCGCCCACGCCAGTTCGCCCCGACCGGCGAGCGGCGCGCCCCGCAGGACCCCGCTCAGCGCGTCGATGCGCGCCCGCACGCTCGGCGCCTGCCCTTCGGTCGCACTGGCCGGAAGCTTCGCGGTCAGCCGCAATCCGGCATCGACGCGACCGGGCCAGTCCGCCGCCCAGCGGGACGGGTCGAGCGCGCTCAAAGCAACTTGCATGTCCGCCGCGAACCCGTCACGCCAGTCGACCTCGCCTTGCGCCGCGAGCCGGGCCTCGCCGGCGGCAAGCTCCAGCGCCGCGATGCGCAAGGCATGGCCGTCGCCGCTGGCGTTCAAATGCAGGGTGATCGTGTCCGCGCCGGCGTCACGCAACGCGGTGTCGACGCGGATATGATGCGCCCGCAGTTCACCGGCCAGACTCGCCTGTCCTTCGCCGGCGGCCCAGGAGGCGAGCGCTTCCGGCCAGACCGCCGCGAACGTCGATCCCGCCGATCCCACTGGTTCCGCCCAGCCCAGGCGCAGGTCGAAAGCCGGGTTCCACGGCGACGCGGTGGCATCCGCCGCCAGTGCGAAACGCGGCTCCAGCCGGCCTTCGAGGACGGCCCGGAACGGGCTGGTCAACGTCTGCGTCAGTTCGATCGTCGCCGGGGTTCCGGCCAGGCGCAGGTCACCGGCGAGTTCGCCGCCGGCACGCCAGGCTAGCTGCATGTTCAACGCACCCGTCGGCGCCCACGGCAGCTTGGCCGCGCCCTCCAGGCCGATATCCCCGGCGTCGATGCGCAGCCCGGTGACGGCGATGCCGGCCGCATCGGCGCGCAGGCTCGCGCTGACATCGCCCGCGAACAGCGCGTCCGCGCCGTCGAGCACCTGCACGTCGCGCAGGTGTAGCGCGTCGATCTCCAGCGGGATCGGCAGCGCCAGTTCGGGCCACGCGGGCACCGGCAGGCGGTCGATGTCGAAGGGTTCGGACGGTGCATCGACCAACACCACGCGCAAGCCCTCGGCGTGCACCGCCAGCAGCCGCATCCGCCCCGTCAGCAACGCGGCCCAGGCGGGTTCGACCACCAGACCGCGCAGCGTGATGCTTGGCGCGTCCGCCCCGGCATCCAGCCGCACGTCGGTGAGCGTGACGCGGTCCGACAAGCGCCCGCTCACCCGCGCGACCCGGACCCCGGCGTCCTGCGCCGCCGACCCGGCCCATCCCCACAGGAACTGCAATCCCGCCTCGGTAAAAGCCAGCCAGGCGACCAGCACCGCCGGCAGCACGATCAGCGTCACCAGGGCCGCGGCCACGCCGCCCGGCCAGCGCCGCCACCACCTCGCTGGCCGAGGCTCGGTGTGCCCTTCGGCGTCCATCAGTAGCTCGCGCCGAGACTGAAATGGAGGCGGAAATCGTCGCGCGCGGTGTCGCTGGGGATCGCCAGATCGAGCTTCACCTTGCCGATCGGCGAGCGCCAACGCGCGCCCAGGCCGTAGCCGTATTCGAGCTCGGGCGTGCTGTTGAAGGCATTGCCGGCATCGACGAAGGTCGCCACGCCCCAATCCTCGGCGACGCGGCGTTCGAGTTCGACGCTGGCGACGGCGAGATGCCGGCCACCGACCACCTGACCCGCGCCGTTGTGTGGCCCGAGCCGCTTGAATCCGTAGCCGCGCACGCTGGTATCGCCGCCGGCGAAGAAACGCTGACTGGCCGGCAGCGTGTCGAAGCCATCGATCGCGCTCAGGCCGAACTCCGCCCGGGTGAGGAAGGTCCAGTCATCCCCGAGTTGCTTCTGCGCGTTCGCGGCCAGCGAGAGCTGCGTGAAGCTGGTGTCGGACAGCACCGACTCGTGCGCGCCCTTCACGCCGAGGCGCACGCTCAGGCCATCGCCGGCGCTCATCGCCGGGCTCCACAGCCATTCGATCGAGGGCAGCAACAGGGTGCTGCGTTCGTCATCGTCGGCGACCTGCGAGTGCTCCTGGCGGTAGGCGAGCCCGATGGTCTCCTTCAGCGGCGTGGCGATGCCGGGGTACTTCGTCGTGTGCGCGTAGTTGGCGCCGACGGTCAGCAGTTCGGACCGGATGTCGGCGGTGGTTTCGTCGCGCCAGCCGGTCTGCAGGGTCCAGCGCTCGTCCAGCGGGTCTTCGCCGGGAATCATGTATTCCGCCGAGATTTCGCTGATGTCGCGGGAAATCCGCGTGCTGAGATCGATCTGGTGACCTTCCTCGTTGATGCGGCGATGCGCGAAACCGGCACTGACGCGGGGCCCGGTATCGGTGTCGAAACCGGCGCCGAAGCGCCAGCTCTTCGCCGCGAACGGCGTCAGCGCGACCCGCACCGGCACCGTGTGGCTGGCATTCGAGGCCAGTTCCGGGACGATTTCCACCTGCTTGAAATAGCCCGCGTCACGCAGACGCCGATGGCTCGCATCGATGGCGCTGGCGCTATAGGCATCGCCCTCCGCCAATCCCAGCATGCGGGCGACCCGCTCCGGGCTCAGGCCGCCGTCGTCGATCTCGATCGCGCCGATCCGGTAACGCGTGCCGGTATCCAGGGTCAGCAGGGCGTCGGCCGCACCCGCTTCCGGGTCGACGCGCAGCTGGGCGCGCGTGTAGGCGGCATCGAGGTAGCCGCGTTCCAGGGCGGTTCCCAGCAGGCGGGATTTGAGCCCGGCGTAATCCGCGTGCAGCAGCGGCTGGCCCGCGACCAGCGCCGGGCGGTCGCGCAGTGCGGTCAGTGCCGCGTCGTCCGCGCCCTCGCCGAGGATCTCGACCCGCACCTCCCGCCAGAGCGCGCGCGGGCCGGCCTCGATGCGGACCGTGGCCTGCCAGCAAGACGCCTCGTCGGGCTCCGCCGGATCGAGGGTCGCATCGATTCGCGCAGCGTAATAGCCGAGCGCGCGCAGGCCCGGTGTGAGTTCCCCGGCGACCAGGCGGAGACGCCTTTCCAGACGCCAGCGCGGCGCCTCACAAGGTTCGGTTTCGAGCCGCAGCAAGCCGCGCAGGCGCGCAACCTGATCGACCGGCAGGTCGGTTTCGAAAAGCACGCGCTCCGCATCGGCCCGCGCGCTGAACGCGGTCGGGAAGATAAGGCAGAAGAACAGGCCCGCGAGGGGCAGGTGACGCAAGGGGGACATCGGTTGGGGTCGGGTGAGGGAATGGGCAAGGGTGCCGCCCCATGGAGCATATCGGCGGCGATTCGTTCAATGCCATGCAATCGGTCAGCGATACGGGCGCATGGCGCCGCTGGCGTCATGCGTCGCCGCCGGCGGGCCCATCCGGGTTGGCCACGCGCCAGGCGCGCCTGAGGGCATCGAGGTCGGTCGCGCCGAACGCGGAACGCAGATGCAGGTCCTGCTGCGGGAACGGGATCTCGATGCCATGTTCGTGGAAGCGGTCCCAGACGCCGAGCAGCACGTCGCTGATCACGCTGCCGCGCCCCAGCGGCGGATCGTCGATCCACACCCGCAGTTCCAGGTCGACCGAACTGGCCCCGAACCCGACCACCTGACATTTCGGCTCCGGGGTCGTCTCGACCCGTTCGACCGCGTGCGCGGCCTCGACGCACAAGCGCTGCGCCTGGCGCACGTCGGAATGCTACGAAATGCCGATCGGGATGCGCAGACGCACGAGGTTGTCGCTGAACGACCAGTTCTCGACTCGGTTGTTGGCCCAGGCCTGGACACGCCCGAGGGCGGTCGCGTCGCTCATGTGTTGCTCCGGTGTGCGTTCAGCCGATGACGGTCTCGACGCGGCATGTTGCCAGACGATGGTAGAGGCGCGTGCGGCGGCGGATCGGCCACCAGTCGTAGAGATACAGTTCCAGAGGTCGCCACATCGCGACCCAGGCGCCGATCAGCAAGGCATTGGCCGCGACTTCGCCAAGGTGGCCAGGCCAGGTCGCCGCCACCCAGGTCGAACCGATATGGCCGAGCACGAGCGTGGTCAGCCCGATCAGCATCGCGATGCGGGCGATGCGCAGGTGCTCGCGCAGTTCGCGTGCCGACAGTTCCTCGCGATAGGCGAAGTAATTGCAGACGGCGGTTTGCAGGTCGGCACCGGTCGCCTCGTCGAGATGCAGCCGTAACACCAGCGGCTGGCTGGCGTGGCACTCGCGCGCCGAACTCACGATGTATTCGGCGGCGTCGCGGTCCAGATCGCGCTCTGTGAACGGCGACGGGTCGAACGAATTGAACAACTGTGCGGAACTGCGCAGATGCAGGGCGATCACGCAGGGCTCGGACATGACGGCGGACTCGGCTGGGTTCACGACAACCGGGCGATTCCGGCTTGTGTCCGCAACATTGTAGGAGCGGCCTCAGCCGCGATCAGGGTCCACGACGATTCCGGTCAGCGATCGCGGCTGCCAAGCATCGATGCAAAGCCCGCAAGCGGGGCTTTCAGTCGATGACGACGTGTGGCTGGCCGATGCCCAGGGTGTTGATCTGCACGCTCAGCTGATCGGCGTCCTTGAGCGAAGACAATGGCCCGACGCGCACCCGGTAGATCGGCCCGGCGCTGCCGCTGCCCGGCTGCACGCTGGCGTTGGTGACGCTGGCGTCCTGCAGTTGGGTCACCAGTCGGCGGGCATTGGCCTCGCTGCTGAACGCGCCGAGTTGCAGATAGACGGCGCCCGCATCGCTGCCCTGCGGCGCCGCCTCGGTCACCGTTTCGATCGGCCCCGGCGGGGGCGCGGTGGCAGGATCCGGTCCTGCCGGGGCCGGTCTCGCCAGTTCACGTTCATTGGGGTTCACGTAACCGGCTGGCTGCCTCGGCGCGGGCGCGGGCTGCGGTTCGGTCGCCGCGAGCACCTGGCGGCTCGGCTGGTTCGGATCGAGCGCGACGACTTCGACGCGGCCGGTGCCCTTCTGCGCGACCCCCAGCTTCTTCGCCGCCGCATAGGACAGATCGATGATGCGATCGCCATGGAACGGACCGCGATCGTTGACGCGCACGACCACCGAGCGGCCATTGTCGAGATTCGTCACGCGCACGTAGGTCGGCAGCGGCAAGGTCTTGTGCGCGGCGGTCATCGCGAACATGTCGTAGGGCTCGCGATTCGAGGTCAGCCGGCCATGGAATTTCTTGCCGTACCAGGAGGCGGTGCCGCGCTCCTTGTAGCCCTGCCCGCTGGCCATCACGTGGTAGGTCTTGCCGAACACCTCGTACGACTTGGGGTTGCCGTATCGGCTGCGCGGTTCGACGCGCGGCACGGCATCCGGGATGGTGCTGACGTCCCGATCCTCGTCCGGCGGACGGTCGCCGGCCAGATAGCCGCCATCACCGCTACCACCAACGCCGGCACCGCCTCCACCACCGCAGCCGCCAAGCTGCGCCAGCACCAGGAGCAGACCCAGCAACAGACCGGCGCGGGTGCCGGGGATCATCGCGCGCTGAGTGTGCATGGCTTCAAATTCGTCCCGGATGGGTGCGTTCCCGGCATCACCCCTGACCGACCACGCGGGATAGCGGCAACCGTCCACGATCCCTCAGTTCACGGGGTTCCGGGCGGGCTGATCCGCGTGCTGGCAACTGCTGCGGATCTCGCCGGCAAGCTGGGTGACGACCAGGGCGTAACGGTGACTGTGGTTGTAGCGCGTGATCACGTAGAAGTTGTGGAAACCCACCCAGTGCTCCGGGCCTGTCTCGGCGTCCATCTCCATGAGCTTGACCTCGGTCGTCGGCATGGACTGCGCGGCCGCCGTGACGCCGTGTTCCTTGAGTGCCTGGAACGGGGTGCGCGGCTTCAGATCATCGTTGACGAGGGTCTTGTAGGCGTCACCCTGGACGGTCGCGGTGGTCGCGATCAGATCGCCCTGCCGCCAGCCGTGCTTCTTCAGATAGGCGGCGATGCTGCCGATGATGTCCGGCTTCGAGCCCCACAGGTCGCGGTGATCGTCCTTGTTGAAATCGATCGCATACGCCCGGTAGCTGCTGGGGATGAACTGCCCCCAGCCCATCGCGCCGGCGTAGGAACCCTTCGGCTCCAGCGGATCCCAGCCCTCCTCGCGCGCGAGCACCAGGAATTGCGCGAGCTCGCTGCGGAAGAAGCGCGCGCGCGGCGGGTAAGCGAAGGCCAGCGTCGACAGGGCATCGATGACGCGATGCCGCCCGGTGATGCTGCCGTAGTGGGTCTCGACGCCGATCAGCGCGGTGACGATCTCCGGCGGCACGCCGAAGACCTCCTCGGCGCGCCCCAGCCAGTGCGCGTTTTCGGCGCAGAACTGCTTGCCGCCGTCGATGCGCTTGTCGGTCATGAAAATCTTGCGGTAGTCCTTCCAGGGCTTGCCCTCGGCGGGACGGGTCATCAGGTCGATGATGTCCTGGCGGAGTTCGACCCTGGCAAACAGCGCTTCCAGCTCTTTGGCGTCGAAGCCCTGCTTGGACGCCATCTCGGCGATGAAGGCACGCGCGTCGTCGCGATCGAGAACGTTGCCGAGGGCGGCGGAAGCCGGCATCGCGAACAACAGTGACGCGACGGCGACAAGGACCAGCGAGCTCGCGCGGCGGGCGAAGCCGTGAATGCGTTTCATATCAGGTGGGCAACAGTCTGCGATGGGTGTGGATGGACATCAGAATACCGAAGCCGGCCATGAGGGTCACCAGCGAGGTGCCCCCATAACTGACGAGGGGAAGGGGCACGCCGACGACCGGCAGCAGGCCGGACACCATGCCGGTGTTGACGAGCAGATAGACCAGGAAAGTCAGCGAAATACTCCCCGCCAACAGGCGCGAGAAGCTGTCCTGCGCGAGCGCCGCGATATACAGGCCGCGACCGACGATGAGCACATACAGCAACAAGAGGATCAGCGCGCCGATCAGCCCGAACTCCTCGCCGAACACCGCGAAGATGAAGTCGGTGGAACGCTCCGGCAGGAAGTCGAGATGGGCCTGCGTGCCGTTCAGCCAGCCCTTGCCGTAGACGCCGCCGGAGCCGATCGCGATGGTCGACTGGATGATGTGATAGCCGGAACCCAGCGGGTCCTCCTGCGGGTTCAGGAAGGTCAGCACGCGCTGCCGCTGGTATTCCTTCATGCCGTATTCCCACAGCACCCACAAACCGGGCACGGCGAGCACGGTCGCGCCGCCGAGCAGGCGCCAGCTCATGCCGCCGAGGAACAGCACGAAGAAGCCGGAACTGGCGATCAGGATCGAGGTGCCCAGGTCCGGCTGCTTGGCGATCAGCAGGGTTGGCACGACCAGGATCAGGATGCCGCCGAGCAGGCGCCAGAACCCGGGCGGCAGCGGCTTCCGCGCGAGATGGCGGGCCACCATCATCGGTACCGCCAGCTTCATCGCCTCGGACGGCTGGAAGCGCACGAAGCCGAGATCGAGCCAGCGCTGCGCGCCCTTGCCGATGTCACCGAAGGCGAGCACCGCGACCAGCAGCCCCGTCCCGGCGACGAACAGCCACGGCGCCCATTCATAGAGGCGACGCGGCGGAATCTGCGCGAGCAACACCATCACCGTGACCGCCAGGCCGATGCGCACCAGCTGGCGCACGACCAGCTCGACGTGCCCGCCCCCCGCGCTGAACAGCACCGCCATGCCCAGGCCACCCAGCACGAACAGGCCGAGCAGCAGCGGCCCATCGAGGTGCAGGCGGGCGAGCAGGCCGCGTCGCTGACCCGGCGAGGAGGCAACGCCACTCAGGGGAATGCCGAGCGACTTCATTGGGCCGTATCTCCGGTCTTGACAGGCTGGGGAGCCACCTGCGAGGCGGCAAAGGCATCGAACACCGCGCGGGCGACCGGCGCGGCGGCGGAACCACCGTGACCCCCATTCTCGACCACGACGGCGACCGCGATCTGGGGGTCATCGAACGGTGCATACGCCATGAACAGGGCATGATCGCGCAGCTTGTGGTGGACCTCGTCCTCCTTGTACTCCTCTTCCTGACCCACCGTGAACACCTGCGCGGTCCCGGTCTTGCCGGCGATCTTGAACGGAGCCCCCTCGGAGATGCGGCGCGCGGTGCCCGAAGGCGTGTTGACCACGTCGTGCATGGCCTTGAGGGCAAGGTCCCAGTTGCGCTCGGCGACGCGCGGCACCGGCGGCAAGCCCTGCGGGTCGATGACCACGACCTCGCCGGTGATCGGATTCTCCTCGGCGCTGACCACATGCGGCTTCCAGCCGATACCCCGATTCGCCAGGGTCGCGGTCGCCGCCGCGAGCTGCAACGGCGTGACCAGCGTGAAGCCCTGGCCGATGCCGGTGATGACGGTCTCGCCCGGATACCAGGCCTGCCCCTTGGCGCGGCGTTTCCATTCCTGCGAGGGCATCAGGCCACCGAGTTCACCGTCGATGTCGACCTCGGTCAGACGCCCGAAACCGAAACGGTCCATGAATTCCTTCAAGCGATCGATACCCAGCTTGACCGCCAGTTCGTAGTAATAGACGTCGCAGGACTGCACCACGGACTTGTTCATGTCCGTCCAGCCGTGCCCGGTCTTCTTCCAGTCGCGGTAACGGTGCTCCTTGTCGGTCGGCAAGG
Organism: Gammaproteobacteria bacterium; assembly: GCA_024234895.1. Taxonomy (GTDB): domain Bacteria; phylum Pseudomonadota; class Gammaproteobacteria; order JACKNK01; family JACKNK01; genus JACKNK01. Next base: position 497,269 of record JACKNJ010000002.1, on the reverse strand, counting down.
TGTAGTAGCCAGGGCAGAACACCCGGTGGTCGGCGCTGACCGCCCCGTACTCCATGCCCGCCAGGGCATAGAACGGTTTGACCGTGGAACCGGGCGGGTACTGACCGCGCAGAACGCGGTTGAACAGCGGGCGATCCGGGTCGTCGCGCAGCTCCGAATACGCCTTGCCGCTGATGCCGTTGACGAACAGATTGGGGTCGAAGCCGGGGTTGCTGACCATCGCCAGCACCTCGCCGTTGTTCGGATCGATGGCGACCACCGCGCCGGTCCGACCGTCCAGTGCCAGCTCCGCCGCGTGTTGCAGGCGATGGTCGAGGGTCAGATACAGATTCAGGCCTGGGCTGGGCGGGGTCACGTCCAGATCGCGGACCACCCGCCCGAGCGCGTTGACCTCCGCGCGCCGGTAGCCGACCGAGCCGTGCAGCACGTCCTCGTAGGTGAGTTCGACGCCGATCTTGCCGATGTAGTTGGTGCCGGCGTAATTGGCCTCATCGATGCGTTCCAGCTCGCGCTCATTGATGCGCCCGACGTAGCCGACCACGTGCGCGACCGGCCCGCCCTGCGGGTAATGCCGGGTCAGACCGGCGGTGATCTCGACCCCCGGGAAGCGGTGCCGGTTGACCGCCATGCGCGCGACCTCCTCCTCGCTCAGGCGCAGCCGCAGCGGCGTGCCCTCGAAGGCGCGCTTGCGCCAGCGCAGGCGCTGGAAGCGGCGCAGATCGGCGTCGGATATCGCCACCACCTCGGCGAGCGCGGCCAGCGTGGCATCGAGGTCGTCGACCTGTTCGCGGGTGATCTCCAAGGCGTACGAAGGCAGGTTGCCGGCCAGCACGGTGCCGTTGCGGTCGAAGATCAGGCCGCGCGTCGGCGGCACCGGATAGATCTTCACGCGGTTGTCTTCCGACAAGGTACGAAAATGCGTGTGCTGCGCGACCTGCAACCAGTAAAGCCGCGCGATCAGCGCCACGATCAGGAGCGCGAAGAACCCGACCGCGACGATGACCCGCCCGCGAAACAGACGAATCTCGCGCAGATGATCATTGAGCGCGACGCGATTCATCATGGATGAATGTCAGGCGACCTTGTAGAGGTCGGAGAGACGGCGCAGGAACAGGTAGATGAACGGCCAGACGATCAGGCTGGATACCGCCGGCCCCCAATAGCGCCAGCCGCCGACGTCCTCGCCGGACACGCCGCGCACCCACATCGACAGCGACAGGTGCAGCACGATCATGGTCATCACCACGAAGGCCTGCTGCCAGACCGGGAACACGCGGATGCGGCGATACAGCGTGACCGTGATGAACGCGATCAGCGCGTAACCCAGGGCGTACTGGCCGAGCAGTGCGCCGCGCGCCACATCCACCAGCAAGCCCAGCAGCCAGCCCACGCCGACGCCGTAACTGCGCGGCTGGGTCATGGCCCAGAACACCAGCACCAGCGCCGGCCATTCCGGTCGCCACCAGGCGAAGCTCCCGGGCAACGGCATGATCGAGAACACCATTGCCAGCGCGAAACTCAGCCAGACCAGCCAGCGGTTGTTACGGTGCACGCGGGCCATCAGCGGCCCTCCCCGTCGGTTTCGGCGGCGGCATCGGGCGTGGTCGCGGACTGGGGCGCGGTCGCCGGAGTGACGGATTCGGCGGGTTCGGCGGGTTGGGCAGGTTGGGCGGTGGTGACATCCGCAACGATGGGCTGGTCGGCGCCCTCGGCGACCGCGTCGGCAGGCACCACGACCGCCGTGTTCTTGCGGCTCGTCGGCCACAGCAACAAGGCTTCGCGGATCCGCGCGAGGTGCGCCGTCGGCAAGGCCGTCACGCGCGCGAAGGGCTCGCCCGGATCGTGGCTGATGGCGTTGATGACGGCGACCGGATAGCCCGCCGGGAAGCGATCGCCGAGCCCGGAGGTGACCAGCAGATCGCCCTCGCGCAAATCGACATTGTTGGGCAGATACGGCAGGCGCAGCAGACGCAGGTCGCCGGTGCCGACCGCGACGGTCCGTTCGCCGGTGCGGTTTATCTGCACCGGCAGCGCATGGCTGGGGTCGGTGATCATCAAGACCGTCGAGTTCAACGGCGTGACCCGCACCACCTGGCCCATCACACCGAGTGCATCGAGCACCGGCTGACCCTCGAACACGCCGTCCTGGGAGCCCTTGTTGACCAGCACCTCGTGGCGGTACGGGTCCAGATCCACCGACATCAGTTCGGAGATCAGCATGCGCCCGCTGACCTGGGTGGTGGAGCCGAGCAATTCCCGCAGGCGCTGGTTTTCCGCCTCCAGCGCCGCATGGCGCTGCATGCGCACCTCCAGCAGCAGGTGCGAGGTGCGCAGGCGTTCGTTTTCCGCGAGCAACTGGTCACGGCTGGCGAAGGTCTCGCCGACCCAATCCCACGCGCGCGGCGGGAACGCGGCGACGATCTGCAACGGGTACACGACCAGCGCCAGCGTCGAACGCACCGCACCGAGATAGTTCAGGCGGTGATCCGCGGTCATCAGCACGATCGACAGCAGGCCGAGCAGGATCAGGCGCACCAGCGCCGACGGGCCGTGCAGGAAGAGTGAGTTGGTGTCGCCGCTCATCGCCTATTCGACGGCTCCGACCAGGTCTGGTTCAAAAAGCGACGCTTGCGCGGCGAAACATCCGTGCGGAGGGGGATCCCGGCGTCCGCAATATCCATGGCGCGGGCCGGGGTGGGTGCGGATTCGGGAATCCCTATTCGGTGGTGAAGACCGCGCCACCGTGCTGATCCAGCATCTCCAGGGCCTTGCCACCGCCACGCGCCACGCAGGTCAGCGGGTCGTCGGCGATGATCACCGGCAGGCCGGTTTCTTCCATGATCAGCTTGTCCAGATCGCGCAGCAGCGCGCCGCCACCGGTCAGCACGATGCCGCGCTCGGCGACGTCCGCGCCGAGTTCCGGCGGGGTCTGTTCCAGCGCGCGCTTGACCGCGTCGACGATGCCGGCGAGCGGTTCCTGCAGGGCCTCAAGAATCTCGTTGGACGACAGCGTGAAGCTGCGCGGCACGCCCTCGGCCAGATTGCGGCCCTTGACCTCGACCTCGAGCACCTCGTTGCCGGGGTAGGCGGAACCGATGACCTTCTTGATGTGCTCGGCGGTGGCCTCGCCGATCAGCGTGCCGTAGTTGCGGCGCACGTAGCTGACGATGGATTCGTCGAAACGGTCGCCGCCGATACGCACGGATTCCGAATAGACGACGCCGTTCAGGGAGATGACCGCGACCTCGGAGGTGCCGCCGCCGATGTCCAGGACCATGGAACCGCGCGCCTCGTCGACCGGCATGCCGGCGCCGATCGCGGCCGCCATCGGCTCCTCGATCAGGAACACGTCACGGGCGCCCGCGCCGGCGGCGGATTCACGGATCGCGCGGCGCTCGACCTGGGTGGAGCCGCAGGGCACGCAGACCAGCACGCGCGGGCTGGGCCGCAGGAAGCGATTCTCGTGCACCTTGTGGATGAAGTGCTGGAGCATCTTCTCGGTGACCGTGAAGTCGGCGATGACGCCGTCCTTCAGCGGGCGGATGGTGGTGATGTTGCCCGGCGTGCGGCCCAGCATCATCTTGGCCTCGTTGCCGACCGCCGCGATGGTCTTCTGACCGCGCGTGCCATCGTGACGGATCGCCACCACGGACGGCTCATCCAGGACGATGCCTTTGCCGCGCACGAAGATCAGGGTGTTGGCTGTACCCAGATCGATGGACAGGTCGTTGGAGAACAGGCCGCGAAGGGATTTGAACATCGATGTGATCGCTGCTGGTCGGGTGGGTCGCCTGAATGGCTGACGACCCGGAAGCCCAAGAGGGGAAGGCGCCGGAAGCGGCCCAGTCATGCGGGCCAAGGGCGGGAAATCGCCGGTACTCTAGCAATGGGGTCTGCTTTGGGCAAGGTAGCAACTGTGGTAACTTGCAACGCCTTTTCCGACCTGCAAACCGGGACCTTCCGCATGTCTCTGGACGCCAAAGACGTCAACAAAATCGCCCATCTGGCCCGCCTGCGCATCGAAGAAGCGGATGTGCCCGGCTACGCCAGCCAGTTGTCCGAGATTCTCGACCTGGTCGAACAGATGAGCGCCATCGACACCACCGGCGTCAGCCCGATGGCGCACCCGCTCGATGCGGTGCAGCGCCTGCGCCCCGACGAGGTCACCGAGACCGACGACCGCGAGCACTTCCAGAGCATCGCGCCGCAGACCGAGGCCGGGCTGTACCTGGTGCCCAAAGTCATCGAATGAGACGTGGTCACTGGCTTCGAGCGATGGCTTCGGCTCCGCTCAGCCAACGAACGCTGACCGCTGGCTGAGCGGAGTCGAAGCCAGCCCCACCCCACTTTCATCGAATCAAATCCATGTCCCTGCACGAAAAGACCCTCGCCGAACTCGCCGCCGGCCTCCGCGCCCGTGAATACAGCAGCGAGGAACTGACCCAGCATTTCCTCGACCGCATCGCGGCCCACGACGGCACGCTCAACAGCTTCATCACCGTGACCGGCGAGCGCGCCCTCGACCAGGCCCGCGCCGCCGACGCGCGCATCGCCGCCGGCGAGACCGGCCCGCTGCTCGGCGTGCCGATCGCACACAAGGACATCTTCTGCACCAACGGCGTGCGCACCTCCTGCGCGTCGAAGATGCTCGACAAGTTCATCGCGCCGTATGACGCCACCGTGGTCGAGAAACTCGACGCCGCCGGCATCGTCACGCTGGGCAAGACCAACATGGACGAGTTCGCGATGGGCTCGTCCAACGAGACCAGCTTCTACGGCCCGGTCCGCAACCCCTGGGACACCGAGCGCGTCCCCGGCGGTTCCTCGGGCGGTTCCGCCGCCGCCGTCGCCGCCCGCCTCGCCCCGGCCGCGACCGGCACCGACACCGGCGGCTCGATCCGCCAGCCCGCCGCGCTGTGCGGCATCAGCGGCCTCAAGCCGACCTACGGGCGCGTCTCGCGCTACGGCATGATCGCGTTCGCCTCCTCGCTGGATCAGGGCGGCATGTTCGCGCAAACCGCCGAGGACTGCGGCCTGCTGCTCGGCGGCATGGCCGGCTTCGACCGCCGCGATTCGACCTCCGTCGACCGCGAAGTCCCCGACTACACCGCCGGCCTCGGCGCCGACATCAAGGGCCTGAAGATCGGCCTGCCCAAGGAATACTTCGCCGAGGGTCTGGACGCCGGCGTCGACTCGACCTTGCGCGAGGCACTCAAGGTCTACGAATCGCTGGGCGCCGAACTGGTCGAGATCAGCCTGCCCAACAGCGGCCTGTCGGTACCGGTCTACTACGTGGTCGCGCCGGCGGAATGTTCCTCGAACCTGTCGCGCATGGACGGCGTGCGCTTCGGCCATCGCGTCGCCGACCCGAAAGACCTCAAGGATCTGTACGAACGCTCGCGCGGCGAAGGCTTCGGCGACGAGGTCAAGCGCCGCATCATGATCGGCACCTACGCGCTCTCCGCCGGCTACTACGACGCCTACTACCTGAAGGCCCAGCAGCTTCGCCGCCTGATCGCCGACGACTTCAAGCGCGCCTTCGAACAGGTCGACGTGATCGCCGCGCCGACCACCCCGTCGACCGCCTTCAAGCTCGGCGAGAAGTCCGACGACCCGGTCAGCATGTACCTGTCCGACATCGACACCATCGCCGTCAACCTCGCCGGCGTACCGGGCATGTCGATCCCCGCCGGCTTCGCCGACGGCCTGCCGGTCGGTCTGCAACTGATTGGCAACTACTTCGACGAAGCCCGCCTGCTCAACGTCGCGCACCGCTTTCAGATGGCGACGGACTGGCACACCCGAGCGCCCGCCGGATTCTGATTCAGCTTGCTTGGAGCCCCTGCAACGGGGGCTCCGCGAGCACGCGGCGGACGTTGAGCATGCCCGCCGTGCTCAGCAGAGCCGCTCCGATCAGTGGTGCGGCGATCCACATCCAGGCGTTGAACGCGTAGTCGAGATTGAACACGCGCGCGGCGAGCAGCCAGCCGGCGCCCCACGCGGCGGCGGCGGCGAGCAGGCCGGACAGGCCGCCGATCATCAGGAATTCGATCATGGCCGCGCGGCGCACCTGCACACGGGTCGCGCCGAAGCTGCGCAGCAGCGCGATCTCGCGGCCACGGTCCGCCCGCTCGGCCTGGAACGCGGCCAGGAACACGACCAGCGCGGCAATCAAGGTGAAGCCGAAAACGCCCTCCACCGCCAGCACCGCGCGGTCGATCAGCGTGCGCACCTGGCCGATCAAGGCGCCGACATCGATCGCGGTCACGGTCGGGAACTCGCGGTTCAGGCGCGGCAATGTGATGTGGTCGGCGGCCGACAGGTGGAAGCTGGTCACCCAGGTCCCCGGCTGGTCGGCCAGCGCCTTGGGGTTGAAGAGCACGAAGAAGTTCACCTGGAACGAGTCCCAATCGACCTCGCGCAGGCTCATCACATGGGCCTGCAACGGCGTCCCGGCAATATCGAATTCCATCTTGTCGCCGATGCCGATGCCCAGGCTGTCGGCGAAGCGCTTCTCCAGCGAGACCTGATGGCCGGCGTCGTCCGGCCCCCACCACAGGCCGCCCAGCATCCGGTTGGCGCGCGGGAACTCCGCCGCGTAGGACAGATTCTGATCGCGGTGCGCGAAACGCTCGCCGCGCTCCTCGGCGAACGCGATCTCGTCGATCGGCTTGTCGTTGAGGTGCGTCAGGCGGGCGCGGACCATCGGATAGAAGCGCGGATCGGCGATGCCGGCATCACGCAGCAGCGCACGCAGCGGTTCCACCTCCTCCGGCTGCACATTGATCAGGAACTGATTGGGCGCATCGTCGGCGACCGTGTCCCGCCAGGCCGCGAGCAGATCGACGCGAACCACGGCCAGCAACAGGATCACCGCCATGCCGGTCGCGAACGCGCCGATCTGCAATACCGCGAGTCCCCGCCGCCGTTGCAGCGCACCGAGCCCGAATCGCAGCGCCCACCAGCCGGTTGCCGGCGCGCCGCGTTGCAGCCCACGACCAGCCCACAGCAGCAGCCAGGCCAGCAGCGCGAAGCCGAGCGCCGTGCCGATCAGGCCGAGCAGCGCGTAGCCAGCCAGTTGCCACTCTCCGGCCTGCCAGCGCACCAGCAGACCGAGCGCAGCGGCCGCGCTGGCGAGCAACATCCAGGTAGACACCGACGGCGCACCGAGATCGCGGCGCAGCACCCGCAACGGCGGCACGTGCCGCAGACGCAGCACGGACGGCAGCGCGAACCCGGCCAGCGTGACCACGGCGGTGAGCGCGCCGACGCCAGCTCCTCGCCAGGACGGCGGTGGCAAGGTGGTCGCGAACAGGCCCGCGAGCACCTCGCCCAGTACCGCCTGTGCGAGCCAGGCCAGCGCCAGCCCGATCAGCACGGCAACGGCCCCGATGCCAAACAGACGCAGCAGATACAGCGTCAGGATGTCGTTCTGGCGGGAGCCGAAACAGCGCATCAGCGCCGCCATGTCGCTCTGCCGTTCGCGATAACGGTGCGCGGCGAGCGCGACCGCCGCGCCGGCCAGCAGCACCGCGCCGAGCGCGGCGAGGCCGAGGAAACGTTGCGCGCGTTCCAGCGCGGAGCGGAACTCGGGGCGCGCGTCCTCGATGCCCAGCAGGCGCTGCCCGGCTTGCAGGCGATCCGTCAAGACCGCCCGGAACGCGGCAACCCCGGCTTCGTCGCCAGCAGCCAGAAAGCGATAGCGGGCGCGGCTGTAGGCGTTCAGCAGACCGGTTGCGTCGAGGTCCGCCCAGGCCATCAACACGCGCGGGGCGATCTGAAACATGTCCGCGCCGCGATCCGGTTCGTAACGCAGCACCCGCGCGATACGCAGTTCACCACGCCCCAGCGGCAGGCTGTCGCCGACCCGCAGACCGAGGCTGTCGAGCAGCCGCCGCTCCACCCAGACCTCGCCGGCGGGTGGCGCGGAGGTGCTGACGACCTCCTCACCGTCCGGTGTCGCCGAATGGCGCAGTTCGCCACGCAGCGGATAGTCGGCGGTGACGGCCTTGGCCTGCACCAACTGACTGCGACCATCGTGGAACACCACGGTCGGGAAGCGCACGATGCGCGCATGGCGCAGGCCCTCATCCGAGGCGAGTTCGTCCCAATCGGCCGGGAGTTCACGCGGCGCCTCCACCGACACATCGGCGGCGAGCAGTTCGGAGGCCTGCCGCTGCATCGCGGCATCGACGCGGCTGGTCAGGAAGCCGACCCCGGCGACCGCCGCGACAGCGACCGCCAGCGCCAATACCAGCACGCGCACCTCACCCGCGCGCAGGTCGCGACGCAGCAACTGCCAGGCGATCGCGAGCTGCTTCATGCGGACTCCCGCAGTTCACCGCCATCGATGCGCACGCGCCGATCGCATTGCGCGGCGAGATTCTCGTCGTGCGTGACCAGCACCAGCGTGACTCCTCGCTCACGTTGCAGACTGAACATCAGCTCGGCGACGTGCGCGCCGGTGGCACGATCGAGGTTACCGGTCGGTTCGTCGGCGAACAGCAGCGCCGGGTCGCCGGCGAAGGCGCGCGCCAGCGCGACACGCTGTTGTTCGCCGCCGGACAGCTGACGCGGAAAGTGATCCAGACGGTCGCCGAGACCGACCCGGCCAAGCCAGTCGCGGGCACGGGCATCGGCATCGCGGTTGCCGCTCAATTCCAGTGGCAGGCGCACGTTCTCCAGCGCGGTCAGCGCCGGCAGCAACTGGAAGGACTGGAACACGAAACCGACGCCGCCCGCGTCCCTGTCACCGGCCCGCAACGCCGCGCGCCCATCCTCGTCGAGGTCGTCGATGCGCGTACCGAACATCTCGATGCGACCGCCGCTGGGCCGATCGAGGCCCGCCAGCAGCCCCAGCAGCGTCGACTTGCCGGAGCCGGACGGCCCGAGCACGGCCAGCGATTCGCCCGCCTTCACTCTCAGGTGGATGTCGCGCAAGATGCTCAAGGTGCCATGCGGGACCGTGAAGCCGTGCTCCACGGCGGTCGCCGCGAGAACGATGTGATCGGATTCTGAGGATCGATTCAAAACGTGAATTCCGTGCTTCGCTGGTTGGCCATTGTCGTGTTCGTCTGCGGCGTTCCGCTGTACGGGGTCGCGGACACGCGCCCGACCGTGCTGGTGCTCGGCGACAGCCTGAGCGCGGCCTACGGTATCGCACAGGGCGACGGCTGGGTGACTCTGCTTCAGAACCGTTTGCATGAGCGTGGGTTCCCGCACGCGGTCATCAACGCCAGCATCAGTGGGGAAACCACGCGCGGCGGGCTGACCCGGCTGCCCAAACTGCTCGCCGCGGAGCACCCGGAACTCGTCGTCATCGCGCTGGGCAGCAACGACGGCCTGCGCGGCACACCCCTGGAAGTCATGAAACGGCAACTGGCCGAGATGGTCACGCTCAGCCAGGCCGCCGACGCCCGGGTGCTGCTGATCGGCAACCGCCTGCCGCCGAACTACGGCATGGCCTACACGGACGCCTTCCAGCAGACCTTCCGCGAGGTCGCGGATGCGTACGACGTACCGCTGATCCAGTTCATGCTCGACGGCATCGCCACCGACGACGCTCTGCTGCAGGACGACCGCCTGCACCCGACCGCCGCCGCCCAGCCAATCCTGCTCGACCGCATCGGCGACCGGGTCGAAACCCTGCTCGAGACCCGGTTATGAGGTGCCGCAAAGACGCCAAGTCGCCAAGTTTTCGTTCGGTCCAGCGCGATAACTTTGGCGTCGTTCCCAACGTCGGTTGCGGTGCGCGAAGCGCACCCTACAGCGCGCATCGTGTCCGCGTAGGGTGCGCTTCGCGCACCGCAACCAACTCCCCAAACAATGGCCCCGGCAAACGCTGCCAAATTCCGAAAAATCTTTGCGTCTTCGCGTCTTTGCGGCTAATCCAGACACCCCGGGTGTGGCGTACATGAACGGCCCGCTGGTCGCGCTGTTCGGGACCTGCCTGGTCGACATGTTCCGGCCCAGCATCGGGCTGTCGGCGATCGCGCTGCTGCAACGTGCCGGCTGCCGGGTCGCGTTTCCGGAGGCGCAGACCTGCTGCGGCCAGCCGATGTTCAACGGCGGCGATCTCAAACACACGCGCGAGCTCGCCAAGCGACACATCGATCTGCTCGCCGGCTACGACTACGTGGTGATCCCGTCCGGCTCCTGCGGCGGCATGATCCGCGTCCACTACCCGCAGCTGTTCGAAGTCGGCGACCCCTGGCATGCAAAGGCGCTGGACCTGTCGCGACGCAGCTTCGAGCTGGTCAGCTTTCTGGTCGACGTGATGAAACTCGACCGTGTCGACGCCGAATTCCCGCACCGCGTGACCTACCACGATTCCTGCTCCGGCCTGCGCGAACTGGGCATCAAGGCGCAGCCCCGCAAGTTGCTGGCCTCGGTGCGTGGACTGCAACTGGTGGAAATGGATCAGGCCGAGACCTGCTGCGGCTTCGGCGGTGCGTTCAGTCTCAAATTCCCCGACATCTCCACCCGCCTCGCCGACGACAAGCTGGCCAGCGCGCGGGCCGCCGAGCCTGAAGCCATTCTCGGCGGCGATCTCGGCTGCCTGTTGCACCTTGCCGGCCGGTTGTCGCGCGAGGGCAGCGATACCCGCGTCTACCACGTCGCGGAGGTACTGGCCGACGCTGCTGACATTCCGCCCATCAATGGCCTGCCCAGGAATCCCCCTGAACCGGCAAAGCCGAAACTGGATTAGTTCGGATGGGCAGATATCCACAGGTAGGAGCGGCTTCAGCCGCGATCGGCTCCGATCGCAGGCACTTCGCGGCTGAAGCCGCTCCTACGCACCGCGCGGATCAGGTGCCGGAATGAAATTCTCACCCATCGAATTCCGCAGTCAGGCCGAAGCCGCGTTGCGCGACGACACCCTGCAAGCCGCGCTCAAGCGCGCGCGTAGCGGCTTCGTCGACAAACGCGCCAAGGCGGTCGCGGCGCTGCCGGAATTCGAACTGCTGCGCGCCGAGGCCAGCGCGATCCGCGCCGATGCCCTGAACCGGCTGCCGACGCTGCTGGAGGAATTCGAGGCCGGAGTGATCGCCGCCGGTGGCCAGGTGCATTGGGCGATCGATGCGGCCGAGGCCCGCAAGATCGTGCTCGACATCGCCCGCTGTCACGAGTCCTGCCGTATCGCCAAGGGCAAGTCCATGGTCGCCGAGGAGATCGGCCTCAACCCCGCGTTGGAAGACGCCGGCATCAACGTGGTCGAGACCGACCTCGGCGAATACATCATCCAGCTCGCCCAGGAGCCACCCAGTCACATCGTCGCGCCGGCCATCCACAAGACCCGCGAGCAGGTCGCGGCACTGTTCGCGCGCCACCACGAGCGCGCGGAACTGCTAACGGAACTGACCGGCATCCCCGAACTGGTCGACGAGGCGCGGCGCGTGCTGCGCGAGACCTTCCTGTCCGCCGATGTCGGCATCACCGGCGCGAATTTCCTGGTCGCCGACAGCGGCTCGACGGTGCTGGTCACCAACGAAGGCAACGGCGACTTGTGCTCAACGCTGCCGAAGACGCACATCGTGCTGGCCGGCATCGAGAAGGTCGTGCCTTCGATGACCGAGGTCAGCACACTGCTGCGGGTGCTGGCGCGGTCCGCGACCGGCCAGCCGCTGACCACCTACACCAGCGTGTTCACCGGCCCGCGCCGCGCCGGGGAAGACTTCGGCCCCGAGGAATTCCACGTCGTGCTGGTCGATAACGGGCGCGCGGCGATGCTCGGCTCCGAGTTCCGCGACATGCTGCGCTGCATCCGCTGCGGCGCCTGCATGAACCACTGCCCGGTGTACGGCGCGATCGGCGGCCACGCCTACGGCTGGGTCTACCCCGGCCCGATGGGCCAGGTGCTGACCCCGTGGCTGCTCGGCCCGGAGCGCGCCCCCGACCTCGCCCACGCCTGCACCATGAACGGCCACTGCGCGCAGGTCTGCCCGGTCGGCATCCCGCTGCCGGACCTGATCCGGGCGATGCGGGTGCGTGAGCATGAATCGCACGTCAATCACGTCGCCGAACGCTGGGTGTTCCGGCAATGGGCCTGGTGGGCGAAGCGGCCACGCCTTTACGGTTGGGCACTGCGCAAGAAGGCGCGCTGGCTGCGCCGTCTGGCGCGGCCCGGCGGCGCGCTGCGCAAACTCCCAGTCTGGTCCGGCTGGTTCCGCTCGCGCGACCTGCCGACGCCGCAGGGGCGCACGTTGCGCGATCTGATGCGCGAAAAGTTGAGGGGGTCACAGTGATTTACGCATTTGCCGGTCCACGTCATCCCGGTAGGAGCGGCTTCAGCCGCGCTTGGCGTTCGAGATACCGGCGCACGCCGATCGCGGCTGAAGCCGCTCCTACATGGGTTTGCCGATGAACAGTCGCGACCGCATCTTCGCGACGCTGCGCGCGGCGACCGCCGGGCCGGTGGCGATGACGCACACCCGGCCACATCTTGACGATGACCTCGCGGCGCTTTTCGAAACCAGGGCGCTGACCACCGCCGCGACGCTCGACCACATCGCCACCGCCGCCGGATTGCCCGACGCGCTGACGTCCTACCTGGCATCGATCGCCCAGGCCGAGGCCGGTATCGCGTTCGCGCCGGCGATCGTCGACCTGTTCCCCGGCGCACGGAACCTGCCGATCCGTCCGAACGGGGCGGACCCCGTCGCCGAGGTCGCGGTGACCGGCTGCGTCGCGGCAGTCGCCGAGACCGGCAGCGTGCTGCTGGCCTCCTCGCCCGATCACCCGACCACGCTGAATTTCCTGCCGGAAACCCACGTCGTGATCGTCCGTGCCGAACAGATCGTCGCCCACCTCGAAGATGCCTGGGCGCTGATCGACCCGATGCCGCGCGCGCTGAATCTGGTCACCGGCCCCTCACGCACCGCAGACATCGAACAGACCCTGCAACTCGGCGCGCACGGTCCGCGCCGACTCCACCTGATCCTGATCGCGGATCGGTAGGAGCGGCGTCTCGCCGCGATCCGACTCCCGCTCGTCCATCGCGGCGAGACGCCGCTCCTACCAATCCAGCGCATCTCACAGCAGGGTTGCGTGGAATCGCCGGGTGCGGTTCGCTTAGCTCACCACACCCCACACATCCGTGACTCATGAAAATCGCAATCATCGGCGGCGGCATCAGCGGCCTGAGCACTGCCTTGTACATCAAGCAGGCGCGGCCCGAGGTTGAACTGCACATCTTCGAGAGCAAGCCGAACCTGGGCGGTACGATGGCCACGCGCGACATCGACGGCTTCCGCTTCGAGATCGGCAGCAACGGCTTCCTGTCCAACAAGCCGGACACGCTCGATCTGGTGCATGCCGCCGGCGCCGACGATCTGCTGCTGCGTTCCTCGGACGATTCACGCATCCGTTTCATCTTCCACGACGGCGAACTCCAGCGCCTGCCGGAGAGCCCGCCGCTGTTCCTGAAGAGCAGGCTGCTGACCGTCGGCGGCAAGCTGCGCGTGGCGATGGAGCCGTTCATCCGCGCCAAGCGGGACGATGCCGACGAGACGTTGCAGAGCTTCGGTTACCGCCGGGTCGGCAGGCAGTTCACCGACGTGTTCCTGGATGCCATGTCCGCAGGCATCTACGGCAACACCCCGCCGATGCTGTCGGTCAACGCCGCCTTCCCGATGGTGGTGGCGCTGGAGCGCGAATACGGCGGCCTGTTCAAGGGCATGCTCAAGAAGAAGAAAAAGGAAGCCGGCCCGGGCGGCGTGCTGATGAGCTTCAAGGGCGGCGTCGGCAGCTTCGTCGAGCATCTGCGCAACATCATCGACGCGGAATTTCACATCGGCAACGGCGTGGACCGGATCGAATCCGTGAATGGGCGCTACCGCCTGCGGCACGGCAATGCGGCCCTCGATGTCGACCGCGTGGTGCTATCGACCCCGGCCTACGCCGCCGCCGACATCACCGCCGACTTCGACACCGCGCTGTCGGCGGAGCTGGCCGGCATCGACTACACCCCGATCTCGGTGGTCGGTTTCGGCTGGAACGATCTGCCGCATCCGCTGCACGGCTTCGGCCTGCTGACCACCGGCGCGTCCCGCCAGGAGGTGCTGGGCGTGCTCTGGGACAGTTCCGTGTTCGACGACCGCGCCCCGGACGGCAGGAAGATGGTGCGCATCATGATCGGCGGACAGCGTCAGCCGGAGCTCGCGCTGCAATCCGACGAGGACCTGATCTCGACCGGCCTACGCGGCCTGAAATCGACCATGGGCATCGACACCCCGCCGGACGTGCGCTTCGTGCAACGCTGGGAGCGCGGCATCCCCAACTACCGCGTCGGCCACATGGCGCGGGTCGCCCGCATCCGCGCGCTCGCCGCCCAACACCCCGGCCTGTATCTGAACTCCAACGCCTACGACGGCATCGGCATCAACGACTGCGTGCGCAACAGCCGCCTCGCCGCGGAACGGCTGGTCGCGGAGCTCTAGCCGGCGAGCAGCGGGGCCAGTATCCGCACCCCATCGTCCGCGCCGGTGGCCGGGTACGGTCGGGCGGGCGGTTGATCCAGCGCCTTGGCGAGCGCCGCCAGCGGACCGGAGGAATGCAAGGCCTCCTGATGGAGATGCCCGCGGCCATGCCCAGACAGGGCCGCAAGCAGACGGGGCACCCGCCGGCTCCGGATGGTGCTCAGCGATGCAGCGCCGGGGCCGGCGGGATGGCCCTGGGCATCACCCGGGAAGCGGTCGGCACGTAGATCTCGACCCGTCGGTTCAACGCCCGACCGGCCGGATCGACATTGCTCGCGATCGGGCGGCTGGCACCGTCACCGACCGCCAGGAACCGCTGGGTCGGCAGACCGGTCGCCAGCGCCAGCTGCCCGACCAGTACCTCCGCACGGGCGCGGCTCAGCTCGCGGTCGCTGCGCCCCGTGCGCAGGCCCGGTTCGCGGTCCTCGTGCACCTCGACGCGGATCTGGCCGAGTCCCGCCTGGCTGAGCAGACCATGGATCTCCGCCAGCATCGCCACTCCCTCAGGGCTCACCACCGGCTGGCCGGCAAGGAAGATGCGATCGGCACTCATGCGGATGCGAATCCGCTCGTCGGGCAGCGTGACGACGCGGATCAGATTGGTCTTGAGCAGCTCGCGCAGCGCGGTCTCGAGTTCCGCGACCCGCGCCGCCGATTCATTCCTGGCCGCCTCGATACCCTGACGGGCCTCATCCGTCTCGGCGCGCGCCGCAACCAGCTCCATTTCCATCGTCGCGATGCGCGCCATGCTCGCGTCGTACAGGCCCTGCACCTCGGCCAGACTGGCCTCGCGCACGGCCAGTTCGGCGCGTGCGTCGGCAAGCGCCGTGTCGGTCGCGCCGAGCGCGGTTTCGAGGCTCTGTACCGCCGACTTGCCGGCCAGCAAGGCCTGCTCCTGTTCTTCCAGCAGCGCGCGGGCCTCGGCCAATTCGCGCTCCCGTTCGGCCAGGCGATCATCGAGGGCGACCGCGCGCTGGCGTGCCGCGTCACCCGCCTCCTTGAGCTGCGCGATGCGGCCGAGATTGCCGCGCCGCGCCTGCTCCTGCTCCGCCAGCGCCTGTTCGAGCTCGGCGACACGCGCCCGCGCCGCAGCCAGTTCGGGATCGACCACCGGCGACGCGGCGGACACTTCGGTCGCGGGCTCGCGGACCGCATCGACGGCGGGGGCAGCGACCGGCGTTGTCGCGCCCTGCACCGCCGCCTCGCCGGCCCCGGCCTGTTCCGCGACGAGCGCCTGGCCGGCAGGCGCTTCCGCCGCAGATTCCGACCACGCGGGCGCCGGCAGCATCGTCAGGAACAGGGCGAAGGAGGCGAAACGACGGGGGAGCGATGACATGGTGACGACTCTGGGTTCCGGGGCTGATTGAGTATACGCACCGCATGGTGACGGCGGCGGGGCGTCCCCCATGGCGGACAACGGCCTGCCAACTCCGGCCCGCGCGCAAGACGGGTATGCTTGCTGACCTCTTCCCGGTCCCGAAATTCCGCGAGCCGTGCCCGAGCATTCCGTCCCCCCCCGCAAGCAACGCCAGCGTGCCGCGCGCCGCAAGATGCTGCGCATCCGCTTTGCCTTCGTCGGCGGGGCGCTGCTGGCCGGCCTGGTGGTGTCCGGACTGGCGATCGGCAGCCTCTGGGCGGATCACCTCTTCCGCTGGATCGTCAGCGTCAACCCGTACCTGCCTTTGCTGACCTTGCCGCTCGGGCTGATGGCGATCACCGCGCTGCTGAAGCTGTTCCCCGGCACCCAGGGCAGCGGTATCCCGCAGGCCTTTGCGGCGCTGCGCGTGCCCAGCGAACCGTTCCGCGAGATGCTGCTGTCGATGCGCATCGCGATCGGCAAGGTGCTGCTGGTGATGGCGGCGCTGGCCTGCGGCGCCTCGGTCGGTCGCGAAGGCCCATCGGTGCATGTCGGCGCGGCGATCATGTATTCCTTCCGGCGCTTCGCGCGAGTGCCGGATCACCGCGTCGGTCATGGCTTGATCCTGGCCGGTTCGGCGGCGGGCATCGCCGCCGCCTTCAACACGCCGCTGGCCGGCGTGGTGTTCGCGATCGAGGAGATGAGCCGCGCCTTCGACAGCAAGACCGCCGGCAACGTGCTGACGGCGGTGGTGCTCGCCGGCCTGGTGGCGATCGTGCTGCAGGGCGAATACGTGTATTTCGGCGAGATCGCGGTCAACGATGAGCTGCTCGACATGGTGCCGGCGATCCTGATCTGCGGCGGCGTCGGGGGCCTGCTCGGCGGAGGTTTCGCGCAGGTGCTGCTGGCTGGTTCCGGCCACCTGCGAAGCTGGTACGTGCGCTACCCGGTCTGGATCGCGGGCGGCTTCGGCCTGCTGGTCGCGATCACCGGCCTGCTGTCCGGCGGGCAGATCTATGGCACCGGCTATGACGAGGCCCGCGCGCTGCTGACCGGCGAGGGCGAGACCGGCGCGCTGTTCGCGCTCTGGAAGGCACTGGCGACGCTGTTCTCGTACTGGAGCGGCATCCCCGGCGGCATCTTCGCGCCGTCCCTGGCGGTGGGCGCTGGCGTCGGCGCGACGCTGGCCGACGGACTGTCCGCGCTCGGGCTGTTCGTCGGCGTCGGTGGCGGCGCGGTCGTGCTGCTCGGCATGGCCGGCTACTTCACCGGCGTGGTGCAGACGCCGCTGACTGCCGTCATCATCATCATGGAGATGACCCAGGGGCAAACCATGCTGCTGCCGCTGATGGTGACCGCGCTGATCGCCAGCGCGGTGTCGCGGCGGGTGTGCCCGGTGCCGATCTACGAGGCGCTGGCGCAACATTTTCTGCACGCGTGGCGGGAGCGGGAATCCAAACAGGCCGTTTGATGCGTATGTGAAAGCGGACCCCACCCAAACTCCAAGGAGAACGGCCCGTGTTCACGCATCGCTCCATCGTCTTCAAGTTCATGCTCCTGTTCACCGTATCCGTGCTGCTGCTGGGCGGCGCGTTCTACAGCGTGCTGATCAACGTCTATCAGAACCAGTTGCGCAGCGAGGCCCGCACCATGGCCAACAGCGTGGATGCGTTTTCCAAATGGGTGGGCCAATTTGGCGGGGTATTCACCCGCAACAGCGCGGACAGTTACCTGAGCAAGGCCGAATACTTCAAGACCGGAAGCGCCGACACCATCACGCTGTACGCCAAGAACTCGGCCCTCTCGGTGCGCGAATTCTCGGAGACAGTAAGCCGTTCGGACAGCCACGCGAAGTTCCGCATGGTCGCCGAGAACCCGATGAATCCCGCCAATGCCGCCGACCCCTTCGAGATGGAGGCACTGCAACGCTTCAAGGTCGGGGATATCAAGGAATACGACGCCTTCGAGGGCAGCGAATACCGCTACGCCCGCACGATCACCCACGCACGGGGCTGCATCACCTGTCACGGCGATCCCAAGGACGCGCCCGAATCGGTCATCAGCCGCTATGGCAAGGAAAATGGCTTCGGCTTCCGTGAGGGCGACGTCGCCGGCGTGATGAGCGTGACCCTGCCGGCGCGCTCGATGCTCAGCATTGCCGGCGACATGTTCGGGCCGATGCAGATCGCGCTCATCGTCGGCGCCTTCGTGTTCGCGGTGCTCTATCTGCGGCGCGAGGTCCTGGAACCGGTCGGCTGGATCACCGAGGTCGCGGACCGGATGTCCAAGGGCAACAAGGTCGACGTCGACCTCGATGAGCTGGAGGCCGCCAAATCCGGCAACGAGATGCTGCGCCTGACCGCCGCGATCCTCCGCCTGCGGGGCAGCCTGGAAGATGCGACGGTCGAATACCGGCGCCGGGCGAAGCAGGCAGCGACCGCCGCCAGCGGCTCCTGACAGGGGGCTAACAAAGCCCGTGTATCGGTGAGGCAGGAGCGGCTTCAGCCGCGAACGGCCTCCCCGCTGGCTGAGCGGAGTCGAAGCCAGCCACGCCGATCGCGGCGGAAGCCGCTGCTACTCGACCCGCTGACGAGCCAGCGCGGCGCGCAGCTCGGTCGCGGTCAGTGCGTCGAACGCGGCGCGCTCGAACACGGTCAGGCCACCGGCCATCTCGTAGAAGGCATGGCCCTGACTCCAGACCGGCAGTTCACGTGTGCCCTGAAAGGCGCGCGGCAGGCAGTACAACCGTCCGGGCAGGTAGACCAGGTTGTAGGTGACGTTGGCGGCATGCAGATCGGCGAGCGCCGTCCACGCCTGCCCGGCGTCGTCGAAGCGCAGGCAACCGGTCGGATACTCGTCCGCGCCGCCGTTGTGCGCCCAGTGCGGCGCGGCCACCGGCAGGGGATCGGGGCGCACGAACATCTGGAAATGCAGATGATTGACCGAGGCATAGGCGCCATAGGCGTTGAAGCCGAAACCGATGCCGGGGATGCGCTCACCCAGCTCGGCGCTCACCCGCCACAGATAGTCGTGCCAGGCATGGGTCAGCAACTGCGCGTGGCCGGCGTCGGCCTCCGGCACCAGCAGCGCGTGCGTGGGCAGGAACGGGAACTTGTTGTAGAGCAGCGCCACATCGCGACCGAGCAGATCGCCCTGCCAGAAAATCTCTTTCCGCAGGAAGGGCTTGGCGAAGTGGAACCCGTCCGGGTCGAAAGGCTTGGCGAGGGTGTCGATGCGCGACCCGGCGTTGCGCGGCGGGCGCAGACCACGTAGCGCATTGCATTGCAGTTCGAAGCCGGCGACGTGCCGACCGACCACGGATTCGATATCCCGCCAGCCGCGCTCCCTCAGCGCTGCGAACACGGCCTCATCGTCCGCCGTTGCCGCCGGCGGGCGCGCGCGCAGCGCCTCGAAACGCGCCGCCAGGGCCGGCTCCAGCCGCGCGCGCAAGGCATCGTCCATGACCGCGTTGGCAAGCACCAGGATGAACACGCCGAGATCGTGATGCCCGGCAAGCATGGCGGCGAGGCCGCCTTCGAACGCGGCGCGCAGCGCGGTCGCATCGGCCAGGGAGGCTGGCAGGGTCATGGGTATTGATCCGGCTGATCCGCAGTCAACAAAAAACCCGCCGAGAGCATCCGGGCGGGTTTCTTGGCGCCCGCAACCGTGAGGCGGCGGGCCGGGAGCTGCTGGAAAGCCTTACTTGATCTTGGCTTCCTTGTACGCGACGTGCTTGCGCACGACCGGATCGTACTTCTTGAATTCGAGCTTGTCCGGCGTGGTGCGCTTGTTCTTGGTGGTCGTGTAGAAATGACCGGTGCCGGCGGAGGAAACGAGCTTGATCTTGTCACGCATGGGATTCTCTCCTTAGACCTTTTCGCCACGGGCGCGCATTTCGGCGAGAACGGCATCGATGCCCTTCTTGTCGATCATGCGCATGCCGGCGGAGGTGAGACGCAGGCGGACCCAGCGGTTCTCGCTCTCCACCCAGAAGCGGTGGTTGTGCAGATTGGGCAGGAAACGGCGACGCGTCTTGTTGTTCGCGTGCGACACGTTGTTACCGGTGACCGGGCGCTTGCCGGTGACCTGACAGACCTTGGACATTGGATTGGCTCCCTGGAGTTTCGATGGACCGGATGCGGCGCCGGGGCGCGCGAAACGATCAATCGGAATTCGGCTTGCGGACTTCGCGAAACGGAAAGGGCGCGCTTTATACCAAAGCCGCCGCCGCGCGGCAAGTGCGGCACACAATATCCGCGTGCGGACATGGGCATCGACACGCTGGCGGGGCGGAGCCTGACCGGGCGTCGATCCTCAATGATCACGCCCGGATGCCGACCCGCGCCTGCCCGGCCATGCAGACTTCGCGACACGATCCGCCCCGAAGCCATAAAATGGCTCAATTTCAACAATCTGGTGAGTATCCGCATGAGCCTCGCGACGCATCATGAGCCCGCCATTCACGTCGACCGCGATGAGTTCGAGGACAAGGTCATCGCCGCCTCGCACCAGCGGCCGGTGCTGGTCGATTTCTGGGCGGATTGGTGCGCGCCCTGCCTGACTCTCGGGCCGGTGCTTGCGCACCTCGCGGAGGAACAGCGCGAGCGCTTTCAGCTCGTCAAGGTGGAGGTCGACGAGGGCGAAAACATGAAACTCGCCGGGCATTACAAACTGCGCGGTTTCCCCACCTGCATCCTGTTCGTGAACGGTGACGAGGTCGCGCGCTTCGCCGGGCATCGCCCGATGCCGTGGCTGCGTGAGTTCCTGGATACCAATGTTCCGTCCTGAACCGGCGGTGACACCATGCCACTCATTGCTTTAGTGTTGGGCGCACCCGCTCC
This sequence comes from Gammaproteobacteria bacterium, assembly GCA_024234895.1. Classification (GTDB taxonomy): domain Bacteria; phylum Pseudomonadota; class Gammaproteobacteria; order JACKNK01; family JACKNK01; genus JACKNK01. The sequence goes on along the minus strand of JACKNJ010000002.1, from coordinate 476,594 downwards.
CCGCGCGTGCGCCCGCGCTTCCGGCACCTGAAATAATGTTCGTCTTCCGCTGGATCGCCAACGGCCTCGCCCCGCTCACCCTGCTCGGGGCGATCGCGGCCTACCTGTACCCGCCGGCCTTCCTGATCTTCAAGGACGTCTTCCTGTGGCTGTTCGCAGCCACCATGTTCGCGCTCGGCGTGGTGCTGGATACCGACGAACTGCGCGACACGTTGCGCCATCCGGGCCGGGTCGGCCTCGGCGTGCTGACCCAGTATTCGGTGATGCCGACGCTCGCCTTCATCTCCGCGTGGGCAGGCGGGCTTCCACCGGAGCTCGCGCTGGGTTTCATCATCGTCGGGTGCGCACCGGGCGCGATGGCCAGCAATGTGATCGTCTATCTGGCCGGCGGCGCGGTCGCCTTCTCGGTGGCGCTGACCACCGTCGCGACCGTCTTGTCGCCATTGCTGACGCCCACCCTGGTCGAATGGCTCGGCGGCGTGTTCCTGCCCGTCCCGTTCTGGCCGATGATGCTGACCATCGTCCAGACCGTGCTCGCTCCATTGCTTCTCGGCATGGCATTGCAACGTGTGCTCGGCGAACGCGTGACTCTGGCCAGGGAGATCGCCCCCGGTATCGCCTCGATCGCGATCGTGATCATCTGCGCCTATGCGGTGGCGGCCAACCATCAGCACCTCGGCGAGGTCAGCGCGCTGGTGGTGACGTTGATCGTGCTGCTCAATCTCGCCGGCTATCTGCTCGGCTGGTTCGCGGGCTCGATGTTCGGCTTCGATCAAACCCACAAGCTGACCCTGTCGATCGAGATCGGCATGCAGAACGCCGGTCTCGGCGTGGCCCTGGCGCTGGCGCATTTCACGCCGCTGGTCGCCTTGCCCGGCGTGTTGTTCGCCGTCTGGTGCATCCTCACCGCGGCCGGCGCAAGCGCCTGGCTGCGGCGTGCCGGGGTTGATCGCGCCGGGGTTGATCGCACCGGGGTCGCCGCCCCGTGAGCCGCAAGTCCGTTCCGCCAATCCCGCTTGTCGCGCTGCTGCTGGCGGTGGCGCTGAGCCTGCTGGCGCTCGCGCTGCCGGCGGAGGACACGCACGGCTTCCGCATCCTGTCCGCAGAATCCCGCGTGCGCAACGACATGGCCGTGTTCGACGCGGACGTCGCGCTGCGCTTTTCCGACGAGGTGCTCGAAGCCCTCGACAATGGCGTGCCGATCACCGTCGCGTTCGAGGCCGAGGTCAAGCAACGCCGGGAGTACCTCTGGGACAAGACCATCGCCGAGCGGAGCTGGCTCTTTCAGTTGCGCTACCACAGCCTCACGCAGCGCCACGAGATCATCGATCTGGCCACCGGCGACCTGCATTCCTACCGTGCCCGTCACGCCGCCCTGATCGCACTCGGTCAGGTCCATGGCCTGCCATTGATCGACACCGAACTGCTCGACCCGCAGGCAGGCCACCTCGCCCGCCTGCGCGTGGGTATCGATATCGAAGCGCTGCCCGCGCCTCTGCGGCTACCGGCCTATCTGTCCGCGCAATGGGATCTGGACAGCGACTGGTACGAATGGCCGCTCGCCGTAACGCGAGATGACACCGATCAATAACACCCGCCTCGCCGGCCTGCGGCGCGTGCCCCGCTGGGTATTGCCCGGCGGCGCCGTGTTCATGCTGCTGCTGTCGTTCTACCTGCTCGGCCAGGCGACCGAGAACAGCGCCGACTTCGGGCGCCTGTATTCCTGGCTGCTGGTGTTGAACGTGCTCGGCCTGATCGTGCTGGTGGTGCTGGTCAGCTACAACCTGATCACGTTGCTCCGCCAATACCGCGCGCGGGTGCCGGGCTCGCGTCTGAACGTCCGCCTGCTGGTCATCTTCACGGTGCTCGCGGTGGCGCCGGTGGTGGTGGTCTTCAACTATTCGGTGCAGTTCATCAACCGCGGCATCGAGAGCTGGTTCGACGTGCGTCTGGACAGCGCGCTGAAGGATGCCCTCGCGCTCAGCCAGGCGGCGCTCGACCAGCGCATGCGCAAACACCTCGACGACATGCGCGCGGCCGCTCTGGAGATCCGCGACGTGCCCGACCGCCTGACCCCGCTGGCGATCACCGACCTGCGCGTCAACAGCGGTGCCGAGGAACTGACCCTGCTCGGTCGTAACGGGCGCATCATCGCGACCAGCGACGCCAACCCGGCGGACATCGTGCCCGATCACCCGTCCGAGGAAGTGCTCGCCCACGTGCGCGGCGGCCAGCCTTACGTCGGTCTCGAGTCGGACCGTCGCAACCGCCTGCTGGTGCGCGTGGTGGTCGGCGGCGTCGGGCTGACCGACGAGAGCGAGGAGCGCATGTTGCAGGGCCTGTACCCGACCCGCGAGCGCATCGGCCAGCTCACCGAGAACGTGCAGGAGGTGTTCGGCGCCTACGACCAGATCGTCTACCTGCGCACCCCGCTGAAGAACACCTTCACCTTCACGCTGTCGATGGTGCTGCTGCTCAGCCTCGCCTTCGCGGTGTGGGCCGCGTTCTTCTTCGCGCGCCGCCTGACCACGCCGATCCGCGACCTCGCCGAAGGCACCCGCGCGGTCGCCGCCGGTGACTACGAGATGCAGTTGCCGGCGCCCGGCAATGACGACATCGGCTCGCTGGTGCGCTCGTTCAATGCGATGACCCGGCGGCTCGCCAAGGCACGCGACCAGGAACGCACCAGCCAGCAGGCGATCGAGAAGCAGCGCGCCTATCTGGCAGCGGTGCTCGGCAGCCTGTCGTCCGGTGTGCTGACGGTCGACTCCACCGGTTTCGTGCAGACCATGAACGCCGCCGCCGGCCAGATTCTCGGCCTCAACCCCGGCGACTGCGCCGGCCGCAAACCGTCCGAGATCGCCAGCCGGCATGAACATCTGCAAGGCTTCATCGACGCGATCGCCGAACAGATCCGCGAGCACCGGGACGACTGGCGCAGCGAGGTCACCGTGTTCGGCCCGGAGGGACGGCTGGTGCTGATGTGTCGCGGCACGCCGCTGCCCGACGAACCCGCGCTGGACGAGTCGCAGGAGAACAACGGCAGCGAGCGCCACGGCAACGTGATCGTGTTCGACGACGTGACCGCCGTCGTGCAGGCCCAGCGCGACGCGGCCTGGGGCGAGGTCGCGCGACGCCTCGCGCACGAGATCAAGAACCCGCTGACGCCGATCCAGCTCGCCGCCGAGCGCCTGCAACGCCGCCTCAGCAAGGCGCTCGACGATGACGACGCGCAGGTGCTCGCGCGCGGCACCGGCACCATCGTCCAGCAGGTCGAGGCCATGAAGGAAATGGTCAACGCCTTCAGCGACTACGCCAAACCGCCGCAGATCGCGCCGCAGCCGCTTGACCTGAACGAACTCGCCAAGCAGGTCATGGAGCTGTATCGCGGTTCGGCGTATCCGGCGCAGAAACTTCTCGACCTCGCCCCCGGCCTGCCCGAGATCGAGGCCGATCCGGGTCGTCTGCGTCAGGTTCTGCACAACCTGATCAAGAACGCCTTCGAGGCGATGCACGACACCCCGCATCCCACGCTGCTGTTGCGGACGCACTGCATCGCTCACCGTGGCACACGCCATGTCGAGCTGATCATCAGCGACAACGGGCCCGGCTTTGCCGATGACCTCAAGGGCAAGGTGTTCGAACCCTACGTGACCAACAAGACCAAGGGCACCGGGCTCGGACTCGCCATCGTCAAGAAGATCATCGAGGAACACGGGGGTACAATCCGCGCCGAGAACGGCCCCCAAGGCGGTGTCGTGATCAGCATCCGCCTGCCGGCGACCGCGCTGCGCGAGGGCGAACGCTGCGCCAGCGCCGACGGCACCGACGACGGTCGTCTTGACGACAGCTACAGCGAAGCCATGCGCGACGCCCCCCTCGAACTCCGCGACGACGACCACATCGTTTCCATCGATCGCCTCAGCAAGGAACCCCGCTCATGAGCGCCGCGCGCATCCTGGTCGTCGATGACGAACCCGACATCCGCTCCCTGGTCCAGGACATCCTCGCCGACGAGGGTTACGAGGTCGGCGTCGCCGAGGACGGTGCCGCCGCGCGCGCCGCCCTCGGCGCGCAGCGACCGGACCTGATCCTGCTGGACATCTGGATGCCCGATGTCGACGGCATCAGCCTGCTCAAGGAATGGACCCAGGCCGAGGCCGGGCTGCCCTGCCCGGTGGTGATGATGTCGGGGCACGGCACGGTCGAGACCGCGGTCGAGGCCACCCGCCTGGGCGCCTACGACTTCCTCGAAAAGCCGCTGTCCCTGGCCAAGTTGCTGCTGACCGTCGAGCGTGCGCTGGAAGCCGCCCGCCTGGCCCGGGAGAACGTCGGCTTGCGCAAGCTTGCCTCCCGTTACGTCGAGCCGGTCGGTCGATCCGCAGTCATGCTCGGCCTGCGCGAGGAAGCCAAGCGCATCGCCCAGCACGACGCCTGGGTGCTGATCACCGGTGAAGCCGGCGCCGGCAAGCAGACCTTCGCGCGCTACATCCACGAATCCAGCCCGCGCCGCGCCAAACCCTTCATCGCGGTCGCGGTCGGCAGCATCGCGCGCGAGAACAGCGCGGTGGAACTGTTCGGTTCCGAGGAGGGTGCCGAGGTGCACCACGGGCGCCTGGAACAGGCCAACGGCGGCACGCTGTTCCTCGACCAGGTCGAGGACATGGACGAGGAGACCCAGGGCCGCCTGCTGTCCGCGTTGCAGGACCGCCGCTTCCTGCGCGTCGGCGGCAATTCCCCGGTGGATGTCGACGTGCGCGTGATCGCTGCCAACGGTCGCAATCTCGAGGACGCCGTCGCCGACGGTCGCTTCCGCCAGGAACTGTTCTACCGCCTCAACGTCGTGCCGCTGCGCATCCCGCCGCTCCGCGAACACCCCGAAGACGTGCCGGAACTGCTCAACCTCTACATCGCGCAGGCCGCCGACCGCGACCACCTGCCGTTCAAGCGCGTAAACACCGCCGCGCTCAATCGCCTGCGTCAGTATCCCTGGGCCGGCAACGTGCTGGAATTGCGCAATCTGGTGCAGCGCCTGCTGATTCACACCAAGGCCGACGAGATCGGCCTCGCCGACATCGAAGCGGCGCTCGGCAAGGGGGTGGCCGAGGCCACGGCCGATTCCCAGCCGCTGGCGGTCAGCAATCTCTTCGACCTGCCGCTCAAGAACGCCCGCGAGCAGTTCGAACGCATCTATCTCGAACACCATCTGCGCAACAACAGTGGCAGCGTCGCCAAGATCGCGGGGCCGGTGGGCATGGACCGCACCAACCTGTATCGCAAGCTGCGCAGCCTCGATCTCGATCCCAAGCAGTTCGGCGACGACGACTGAGTCGAAGGTCCACGCGGCCATGAAGAAGATCATCATCCTCGGCGCCGGTCAGGTCGGCTCCAGCCTCGCGCAGAGCCTCGCCGGCGAGGACAACGACATCACCCTGGTCGACCAGGACGCCGATCTGCTGCAAGGCATCCGCGACCGCCTCGACGTCCAGACCGTGCACGGCCCCGCCTCGCAACCCTCGGTGCTCGAACATGCCGGCGGCGCCGACGCGGACCTGCTGGTCGCCGTGACCAACTCCGACGAGACCAACATGGTCGCCTGCCAGGTCGCGCACACGCTGTTCCACACGCCGGTCAAGATCGCCCGCGTGCGCGCCGCCGACTATCTGAAAGGTCGCGACCTGTTCGGGTCGGACAAATTCCCGATCGACCACATCATCAGCCCCGAGCAGCTGGTCACCGACTACATCGAGCGCCTGATCGAACACCCCGGCGCCTTGCAGGTGCTGGACTTCGCCGACGGTCGCGTGCAGCTGGTCGCGGTGCGCGCCTATCACGGCGGCTGGCTGGTCGGGAAGGAACTGCGCAAGCTCAAGGAGCACATGCCCAACGTCGAATCGCGGGTGGCCGCGATCTTTCGCGGCGACCGCGCGATCAAGCCGCAGGGCACCACCGTCATCGAGCCCAACGACGAGGTCTTCTTCGTCGCCGCCAGCAAGCACATCCGCGCCTTCATCAAGGAATACACCAAGAGCGACAAGGATTACCGGCGCATCATCATCGCCGGCGGCGGCAACATCGGGCGGCGCCTGGCGGCGGCGCTGGAACAGCGCCACAACGTCAAGATCATCGAACGCGATCCGGGCATCGCGCGCACCCTGTCGGAAGAGCTGGCCAGCACCATCGTGCTCAACGGCGACGCCGCCGACGAGAACCTGCTGGTCGAGGAAAACATCGAGCACACCCACATCTTCTGCGCGGTCACCAACGACGACGAGGCCAACATCCTCTCGGCGATGCTCGCCAAGCGCCTCGGCGTGCGCCGCACCATGGCGCTGATCAACCGCTCCGCCTACGTCGACCTCGTGCAGGGCAGCGGCACCGTCGACATCGCGATCTCGCCGCAACAGGCCACCATCGGCAGCCTGCTGACGCACATCCGCCGCGGCGACGTCGCCAAGGTGCATTCGCTCCGCCGTGGCGCCGCCGAGGCCATCGAGGCCATCGCCCACGGCGACCAGAACACCTCGCAGGTGGTCGGTCGCCGCGTCGACGAGATCCGGCTGCCCGCCGGCGCCACCATCGGCGCGATCGCACGCGGCGAGCGGGTGCTGATCGCCCACGACGACACGGTCATCGAACCCGAGGATCACGTGATCCTGTTCCTGAGCGACAAGCGCAAGGTGGCCGAGGTCGAACGTCTGTTCCAGGTCAGCCTGGGCTTCTTCTGAGCTGGCCGCCTACCGATGCAATACCGCGTCGCCCTGCGCATCCTCGGCCTGCTGCTGATGGTCTTCTCGACCACCATGCTGCCGCCGCTGGCGGTCGCGTGGTGGTATGGGGACGGCGGCGACGCGGCCTTCTTCCATTCCTTCCTGATCAGCGCCGGCACCGGCTTCGTGCTGTGGCTGCTGAACTTCAACGCCCGCCGCGAGCTGCGGCTGCGTGACGGCTTCGTCGTGGTGGTCATGTTCTGGACGGTGCTCGGCAGTTCCGGCGCGCTGCCGTTCCTGCTCTCCGAGGACCCGCATCTCAGCGTGAGCGATGCCTTCTTCGAATCCTTCTCCGGCCTGACCACGACCGGCGCGACCATCATCACCCACATCGACGACCTGCCCCACGCGGTCTTGTTCTACCGGCAGTTCCTGCAATGGCTGGGTGGCATGGGCATCATCGTGCTGGCGGTCGCGATCCTGCCGATGCTCGGCATCGGCGGCTTGCAGCTGTACCGCGCGGAGACGCCGGGGCCGATGAAGGATTCCAAGCTCACGCCCCGCATCACCGAGACCGCGAAGGCGCTGTGGTACATCTACCTGAGCCTGACCGTCGCCTGCACGCTGGCCTACTGGGCCGCCGGCATGAATGCCTTCGACGCCCTCGGCCACGCCTTCTCGACCGTCGCGATCGGCGGCTTCTCGACCCACGACGCCAGCATCGGCTACTACCAGAGCCCGCTGATCGAGAGCATCGCGGTGGTCTTCATGCTGATCTCGGGGCTCAACTTCGCGCTGCATTTCGTCGCCGTGCGCCGCCTCAACTGGCGCATCTACTGGCGCGACGAGGAAGCGCGCGTGTTCCTGATGCTGCTCGCCGCGGTCGCCGCGGTCGCGACCGTCTACCTGTGGGAGGAGGGCACCTACGACAGCCTGGGCGAGGCCTTCCTCAGCGGCGTGTTCCAGGCCGTGTCGATCGGCACCACCACCGGCTTCACCACCGCCCAGTACCACATGTGGCCGGGCTTCCTGCCGGTGCTGCTGCTGTTCGTCAGCTTCATCGGCGGCTGCTCCGGCTCCACCGGCGGGGGCATGAAGGTGATCCGCGTGCTGCTGCTGGTCAAACAGGGCAAACGCGAGATCGTCCGCCTGGTCCACCCGAACGCGATGATCCCGGTAAAGGTCGGCGGCAAGCCGCTGCCGGAAAACGTGATCAGCGCCGTCTGGGGCTTCTTCGCGCTCTACGTCGCGGTGTTCGTGATGATGATGCTAGCGATGATGGCGCTGGGCCTGGACCAGGTCACGGCGTTCTCGGCGGTCGCCGCGTCCATCAACAACCTCGGCCCCGGGCTTGGCGATGTCGGCTCCGACTTCGCCAGCCTGCCGGACAGCGCCAAGTGGATCAGCATCTTCGCGATGCTGCTCGGGCGTCTGGAGATATTCACCCTGCTGGTCCTGTTCACCCCGGCCTTCTGGCGGCGATGACCTGCTTCGTAGATGCTGTTATCCGAAGCAAGCCCCATGAAGGGACGCATCGAAGGGTTTACGGGACTTGAGTACACCGACGGCGACATGGATGAGCTTTCGCATCATGGCGCCGAGGATGACCATGGCGGGCTTGCCATTGGCCGCCAGACGCTGCCGAAAAGCGCGGCCCCAGTCGGTTCGGTAAAGGGCCACCATGGCGGGCATGTACAAGCTGGCGCGCAGCTCCGCATGACCCACCTTGGACAACCTTGGGCGGCGCAGCACACTGCTGCCTGACTGGTGTTGACGGGGATCGAGGCCGGCGTAAGCCGCCGCCTGTCGGGTACGGGTAAAGCGCAACGGTCCACCGAAATGGGCCAGCAACATGGCCAGGGTCTTTTCCCCGATGCCGGGGATGGAGGCCAGCAGCTCACGCTGTTCACGCAAGTCCGGGTCATCGTCGATCTTCTGCCGGATCGCGGCCTCGACGGCGGCAATGGCATCGACGAGGTAAGCCAGATGCGCCTGGATATCGGCCCGGACCCCGGCCTTGGCGACCTCCAGGCGGTTGCTCTCCTGGGTCTGCATGTCGACCAGAGCCTGACGACGACGCACCAAGGAGCGCAGTTCACGGACATTCAGTGGCGCGGGTTGCCAGGGGGCCGGGTGCTGGGTGGCACAGAAGCGGGCAATCAGGCGCGCGTCGACCGCGTCGGTCTTGGTACGTACCAGCGCCGCGCCCCCAAAAGCCTTGATCTGAGCTGGGTTGACGACACTCACTACCTGGCCGGCATCGGCGAGCACCTCGGCCACCGCCTCCCAGTAGGTACCGGTGGCCTCCATGCACACGTGCAAGGGCCTGGACAGGTGCGGCGTCAGCCAAGTCACCAACGCGGTAATGCCTTTGGGTGTGTTGGCGAACACCTTGGTGCGGAATTTTCCATCGGGAAGGAGCAAGGCCACATCCAGCTTGGCCTTGGAGACATCGATACCGAGAACGAGCAATGCGGGGTTCATCTTGCCAATCCACCTTGTCAATGCGGGCTACCGAGAGGCTCGGTGCCAAAGATGCTGTTCGATTTCCTGCAAGAGAAAAGGAACGCCAGCGCAGGATCTACGCTCCTGGCTCCAGGGCCTGAGGGTGCACACGGCGTCTGGTGTTCCGATCAGGGTCTCCCCTGACGTCTTCACAATACAAGGGTGCGCTCCGCGCACCGAAACGGTCCTCGCCGACCGCCTCGCGGCCCGCGCTCAATCTCGGGGGTATGTTTTGGCCTCGGTTATGGTGCGCGGAGCGCACCCTTCGACAGCGCGACCCGCTCATTTGGGCGAAAATAGCGCTCCATGATCCGCTTCCAGTCCGTCACCAAACGTTACCCCGGCAACCCCGATGCCCTGGCCGGCGCCAGCTTCCGCCTCGGCGAGGGCGCGATGGCCTTCCTCACCGGCCATTCCGGCGCGGGCAAATCCACGCTGCTGAAGCTGATCGCGCTGATCGAACGGCCGACACAGGGCCAGATCGAGGTCGACGGCCTCGACCTCGCCAAGGTCCATGGCCGCGATGTCGCCCACTTCCGGCGCCGCCTCGGCATCGTCTTCCAGAACCACGGCCTGCTGATGGACCGCACCGTGTTCGACAACGTGGCGCTGCCGCTGGTCATCGCCGGCTACGACCATCAGGACATCGCCAAGCGCGTGCATGCGGCGCTCGACATGGTCGGCCTGCTCGCGCATGAACGGAAACTGCCGGTCATGCTGTCCGCCGGCGAGCAGCAGCGCGTCGGCATCGCCCGCGCGGTGGTCAACAAGCCGCGCATCCTGCTCGCCGACGAACCGACCGGAAATCTCGACCCGGAGCTGTCCCGCGAGGTCATGCACCTGTTCGAACAGTTCAACGACGTCGGCGTGACCGTGCTGGTCGCGACCCACGACGTCGACCTGATCCGCAGTCTCGGCCACCCGGTGCTGCGCCTCGACCACGGCAAGATGTCGCTGGACACGACGCTCGGCCCCGCGCCGGAAGGCGGTGACGAATGAACCCGCGCGGCGCCCGTCCCGCCCCCGAGAAGCAGGTGCCGAAGGAGCGCGTCTCGGTGCAGGCGCGCACCCATCGGCTTGGTGCCGGCGACCGCCTCAAGGCCTGGTTCACCGCCCATCTGCACACCATCGTGTTCAGCCTCGGGCGGCTCGCGCGCAATCCGCTGGCGACGCTGATGACCGCCGGCGTGATCGCAATCTCGCTGGCGCTGCCCGCCGGCCTTTACGTGCTGCTCGACAACCTGCGCACGGTCAGCGGCCAATGGGAACAGACCGCGCAGGTCTCGCTGTTCCTGCGCGAGGACATCCCGCTCGAGGTGGCGAAGAGCTTCGCGGGCAACATCCGCCAGATGCCCGAGGTGAGCGAGGTCACGCTGATCCCCGCCGATCAGGCCCTGGAGGAGTTCCGCCGCACCTCCGGTTTCGGCGATGCCCTCAACGCACTGCCCGGCAATCCGCTGCCCACCGTGCTGATCGTCCAGCCCGAAGCCGGCATCGGCGCGGCACGCATCAAGCTGCTGGTCGAGACGCTCCAGGCCAACGACGACGTCGAACTCGCGCAGCTCGACATGGAATGGCTGGAACGCCTGTTCGCAATGATGGCCATCGTCCAGCACGCGGTCTCCATCATCGCCGTGCTGCTGGGCCTGGGCGTGCTGCTCGCGGTCGGCAACACCATCCGGCTCGACATCGAGAACCGCCGCGACGAAATCGTCGTCAGCAAGCTGATCGGCGCGACCAACTCCTTCATCCGCCGCCCGTTCCTGTACGGCGGCGTCTGGTACGGCCTGCTCGGCGGCCTGGTCGCGTGGATCGTCGTCTCCATCGGCATGGCCTTCATCGACGACCCGGTGCAGCGCCTCACCCACCTTTACCAGTCCGGCTACCAGCTGCGCGGCCTCGGCTTCAGCGGGGGCCTGAGCCTGCTCCTGCTCGGCGGCTTCCTCGGCTGGTGCGGCGCCTGGCTCGCCGTCGGTCGCCACCTGCGTGCGATCGAACCCACCTGACGGCTGCTGTCACCGACCGCCAACCGCCTGCACCAGGCCGATCACGATGCCCCCCGCGAACGGCACGAACCAGTACGTGTGCAGCCAGACCCGGGCGGGATGATCCAGCAGCACCACCAGGTATGCGGGCTCGGCAAGACCGACGGCGCCGAGCGCGATCAGGGCGACCGCCGCCATCGAAATCAGCCATCGGCTTGCTTGTGCAGGCATTGCGCGTCTCCCTTCCAGACCGGCGATACCGACTGACCCCGGTACTACAGACGTACCGATGCCGGCCCGGTAGTTAAACAAAACGGTCACACATCCGACGCAAACGGGTCACGGAGTCCCGGCACGATCCGGCGCGCCATCGGTCATGGGCGTCGAACGTCGTGCTGAACCTCGAAGAATCCCTCGGTAACAAGTATCCCCAGATCTTCCGCGACCCGCCGAAGATCGTCACCCGCCCGCTGCTGGGCGCGCTGCGCATGCTCTTCCACGAACGCGAGATCAACCGCTTCCTGGACGAACACCGCACCCTCAACGGCTTCGCCTTCATCGAGAAGGTGCTCGATCACTTCCATTTCAGCTGGGAAGTGGGTTCCCGTGAAAAAGAGAACATCCCGAGCAGCGGTCGCGTGGTCATCATCGCCAACCACCCGCTCGGCGCGCTCGATGCGCTGGCGCTGATCCAGCTGGTCGGCGAGGTGCGCCCGGATGTGAAGGTGGTTGCCAACGACCTGCTGACCCACCTGCCGCCGATGCGCCCGCTGCTGCTGCCGGTCGACAACCTCAACGGCGCGACCCAGAAGGAACAGATCAAGGCCATCCACGAGGCACTGGACAAGGAACAGGCGGTGATCTTCTTCCCCGCCGGCGAAGTCTCGCGCCTGCGTCCGGTAGGCATCCGCGATGGCCGCTGGAACTCCGGTTTCCTGCGTTTCGCACGGCGTGCCGATGCGCCGGTGCTGCCGGTCTACATAAAGGCCCGCAACTCGGCGCTGTTCTACGGCACCTCGATGATCTCCAAGGCGCTGTCGGCGTTGCTGCTGGTGCAGGAGATGTTTTCGCAGGAGTCGCGCACCATCCGCATGAAGGTCGGCGAGATCATCCCCGCCGCCAACCTGCGCCGCGATGTCTCCAACCGCGCGCTGGTGCGCATGGTGAAGAAGCACCTGTACCGGGTCGGCAAGGGCCGCGAGCCCGTGTTCACCACCGAGAAGGCCATCGCCCATCCGCAGCCGCGGCAGCTGATCAAGAACGAACTCAAGAACGCCGTGCACCTCGGCGCGACCCGCGACGACAAGGCCATCTACCTGTTCGATTACGCGCCCGACTCGGCGGTGATGAAGGAAATCGGGCGCCTGCGCGAGCTGTCCTTCCGCAAGGTCGGCGAGGGCTCCAGCCAGCGCCGCGACCTCGACCGCTACGATCAGGACTACCGCCACCTGGTGCTGTGGGACAACGACGCGCTGGAGATCGTCGGCTCCTACCGCATCGGCGAGGCTGACGCGATCGTCGCCAGCCGTGGCCTCGACGGCCTCTACACGCACACCCTGTTCGACCTCGCCGACGGTTTCGATCGCTGCCACGAGCACGCGCTGGAACTGGGCCGCAGCTTCGTGCAGCCGCGTTACTGGGGCAGCCGCGCGCTCGATTACCTGTGGCAGGGCATCGGCGCCTACGTGAAGCATCACCCGGAGATCCGCCACCTGTACGGCCCGGTCAGCATCTCGGACTCCTATCCGAAGCCGGCCCGCGACGCGCTTATCCACTACTACCGGCACCACTTCGGCACCGGTCGCGGCCCGCAGGCGCCAAGCGTGACCGCGCGCCTGCCCTACATCCCCGGCGCGGGCGCCGAGGCCGAATGCCGCGCGCTGATGCCGGGCATCGACGCCGACGCCGACTTCAAGGCCCTGCGCGCCTACCTGCAGGAATTCGGCCTGACCGTGCCGACGCTCTACAAGCAATACACCGACGTAGCCGAGGCCGACGGCATCCACTTCCTCGCCTTCAATGTCGACCCGGATTTCTCCAACTGCGTCGACGGCCTGATCTGCGTCGACCTGACACGGCTGAAACCGGCCAAACGCAAACGCTATCTCGAAGACTGACGAAGGAGATGAACATGGACATCTGCGACATGGCTGACCAGACCATCGAGGAACACGTTCAGAACGCGCTGCGCCGCATGAACCTGAACATCAAGGGCGATGGCCGCCAGCACACCCATTGCGCCGACTGCGGCGCGCCGATCCCGCGCGAACGCCGCCTGGCCCTGCCGACGGTCAATACCTGCGTCGATTGCGCCGAGGCGATGGAGTTCAACGCCCGCGTGGTCGGCGTCGCCGGTCGCGATACTGGCGCGTGGTGGTGGTGAACTGACCTAAAACACGCCCGCAGGGGCGAATTCAGCCGCGATCGGCGACGATCAAAGGCACTTCGCGGCTGAAGTCGCTACTACGGGGCTTCGCTCCGCGCCAGCAGCAGACGCACCAGTTGCTCGGCGTCCTGGCGGGGCGCGTCGTCACGGACATCCGTCCAGGACTGGTCGGCCTCCAGGCGGTAGCTGGCGATGAATTCGTGCGGCGGCGAGGCGCCCCAATCCGCCGGTGACAGCATCGACCACAGCGTGCGTCCGTCGGCGCTGCGGTAGAGGTGATAGACCTTGCCGGGAATGCGCTTGAACGCGCATTCGGCGCGATGCAGTTCCTGATCGCGACGGGCTTGTTCCAGGATCGCCCGCGCCTCGTCCTGCAAGGCGCGCATCTGGTCGGCGATCACGCGCAGCCTGGCGTGCGTGTGGGTCGCGACGGCGGCGTCCGCGCCGGCGATCTGGCGGGCGATGTCGACAAGGCCGGTCGCGGCGCCGAGCCGGCTGACCGGGTACGGCGCGCTGCGTGCGGCCCCCTGGTGGTTGGGGCCGGAATATTTGTGCTCTTCGTCCGCCATGGGTGTTACAGCGACTCGTCGATGCCGTGCGCCTTCAAACCCCAGGCGAACAACGAGCTGACCCGCTTGTTGGCGGTGCGCAATCGCCCGGCAAGCGTGTTCATCATCTCCTTGAGGATCGGGTAACCGACCGCCGGATTGGCGTCCAGATGGGCGCGCAGCGCGTCGCCGGAGATCACCGCCAGCTCCGCCTCCTCGATCGCGACCACCGAGCCGCTGCGCGGTTGCAGGTCGAACAGGCACATCTCGCCGAACACGGCGCCGGCCTCCAGATCGCTGTAACCCGGGCGCAGGGTGCGGTCTTCATCGAGTTCGACCTGGCCGACCACGCGCACGCGACCGGACAGCACCACGAACACGTCGCAGCCACTGTCGCCTTCGTCGAAGACCTTTTCATGGGTCGCGCAACGACGGCGGCTCCACGCCCCGCCTTCGGGGAATCCGGGGGAATCGAGCAGTGCTTTGAGTGCATCGGACATGACGGGTTTCCTCTGGTTACGGCTTACGCCCGGTGGCGACGAAAACGGCGGCGAATCCCCAGGCCTCGGGGTCGTCGGCGAGCTTGCGGATCTCGGCCTCCTCGGCAGCGCCGAGCAGTTTCTCGCGGTCGGTCAACTGCTCCAGTTTGAAGCCGGTGGTGATATCGAGAAAGTTCTTCATGCCGAGATCGGCGCTGGTCACGGTGTCGACCGCGACGCCTACCTCAGCGAAGCCGTTGCGGGTCAGCAGCGTGCCGAGCTTGCGACCGATGTGGCGATCGCCACCGCGGCTCTGCTGGGCCTCGGCGGCGCGGCGCGTGAACGAGGTGAAGGTCTCCGGCTCCGGGTAGAGCGTGAGCCAGTCGTCGTCGATATCGAGGATGGCGAGCACGCCGCCCGGCTTGAGGACCTTCAACGCGGCGGCCAGTGCCTTCTCCGGGAACTCCAGATGCTGGAACAGGAAGCGCGCGTAGACGAAGTCGAACTGGCCGGGGACCTGGCCGGGGGCCTGGTCCAGCTCGTAGACATTCGCCTGCTCGAAACGCACGTTGCCGAGCCCCGCGCTGGCGGCGGCGGCGCGCGCCTCGTTGAGGAGGTCCGCGCTCAGATCCACGCCGGTCACCCGGCCGTCCCCGACCATGCGCGCCATCAGGCAGCTCACCACGCCCGGGCCGCAGGCCATGTCGAGCACGTTCATCCCCGCCTTCAGACCGGCCCGGGCCAGGATGTTCCGCTCCAGGGTTTCGGAGGCGGCGGCCTGCTGCTTCAGGCGGTCGAGCTCCTTCTGGTTCTCGTCGAAGCTGCCAAAGGCGTAGGAACCGGCGGCGGCGTTCGCGGGGCGGGGCTGCTTCTGTTCTTCAGTCATCCGTCGTTCTCGTTGAGTTTCTGCAGGGTATCGAGCCAGTTCTGGGTGCTGCTGCGCAGGCGTTCGCACAGGATCACGGACAGGTTCAGCAGCACCGGCGCGACGATCTCGGGCATTTTCTTCAGGGCGCGCTTCAGGAAAGGCTGGGTCAGGATCAACAGATCCATGTCGGTCTTGGCGATGACCTCGGCGCTGCGCGGCGTCTTCGCGACGAAGGCGATCTCGCCGAAGATCTGGCCGGGGCCGACCACCGCGAGGGAATGCCGCCCGCCGTCGTCATCGACGCCCCGGACCTCGGCGACGCCATCCAGCACCACGAACATCTCGTTGCCGACATCGCCGGGACGGATGATGACCTCGCCGGCCTTGCACGGCAGTACCGTGCCGGAATCGAGAAACTGCCGCGCCGCCTCCTCGTCCAGGCCAGCCAGCAGGCCGATGCCTTTGCGGGGATCGGCGTGCAGGCGTTCCTCCATCAGCGTCCAGAAGCCGTCGGTGTCGACCAGCCGCTTGTTCACGTGCACGGCGTGTTCGGGGAAGGCGCGCAGAAACCAGTCCGTACCCTCGCTGTTGGCGGGCAGCTTGCGGGCGTCGCGCCAGAACGGCGAGCGCACTGCGCGCATGTGCTCGACATCCTCGGTCATGAACACCAGCGGGACGTGATAACCGGCATCCTCGTCCATGAAGCC
This sequence comes from Gammaproteobacteria bacterium, assembly GCA_024234895.1. Lineage (GTDB taxonomy): Bacteria > Pseudomonadota > Gammaproteobacteria > JACKNK01 > JACKNK01 > JACKNK01. Next base: position 460,406 of record JACKNJ010000002.1, on the reverse strand, counting down.
GTCGGCGTAACGGCGGTAACCGAGCTGCTCGTAGAACTCGACCAGCGACGGCGAACAGTTGCAGAAATCGAAGCGCACCCCGCGTTCGCGCGCCCAGCGGAAGATGTGCGCGAGCAGCGCGGCCAGCACCGTCGAGCCGCGCCAGGCCGGCGCCACCATCAGCCGCGAGGTCATCGACAGGCAGCGCGGCGGGAACGCCGCCCAGCGGTCGACGTGATAGATGGTGTTCCAGTAGGCGTCGAAACCGTCGTCGCCGGCGAGGTTGAGGCGCACGGTGGCGACCAGTTCGCCGTCGACATCGGCGTACAGCAGGGTGGCGTCGTCATCGAGCGGATCGTACAGGCGCTTGCCGGCGTGATCGGCATAACCCGGCTTCTTGCCCATCTCCTCGACGTAGACCGCATAGCGGAACCGGTAGATGCGCTCCTTCTCGGCATCGCTCACCGCGATGCGGATATCCGGCCTGACGGTCGCGGTAACGGCGGGTTGCGGATCGCTGTCAGTCACAGGCACTCCGGGCTCACGACGTGGCGCGCGAGCGATGAACGGATGAAGAAATGTAACGGGCGGTTACTTTCTTGATAAAAGTCGGCATCCTATCCTACGCGGACCTTTCCGCCCCCCGCCAAGTCTTTGATTGATGAAACAACTTGTCCCGATCACGGTGTTGACGGCAGGCCTGCTGCTCGCCCTGCCGGCACGTGCCGATGTCGTCGAAGACCTGCGCGCTCTGTATGCGCGTGGCGACTCCGCCGCCGCCTACGCGCTCGCCATCCGGCACCAGCTGGATATGGAGGGCGACCCGGCCTTCGATTACGAATTCGGCATCGCCGCCATCGACTCGGGGCACTACAGCCAGGGCGTGTTCGCCCTGGAGCGCGTGCTCCTGCAAAACCCCGACGACCATCGCACCCGCCTGGAACTCGCGCGCGGCTACTTCCTGCTCGAACAATACGATCGCGCGCGCCGCGAATTCGAGACGGTGCTGGCCGCCGCGCCGCCGGTCTCGGTCCAGGAGAACATCCAGCGCTTCCTGAACATCATCCGGGTCAAGGAAAGCCGCTACCAATCGACCGCGCGGCTGACCTTCGACCTGGATCGCGGCTGGGACAGCAACGTCAACAGCGCGCCGTTTTCGCCGGAGTTCGTGTCCCCGGTGCTCGGCCCCGGCACGCTGTCCAGCGGCTCCACCCAGCTGGGCGATTTCTACACCGAGGCGAATGTCGGCGCATCGCTGACCATCCCGGTCGCGCCCGGCCGCTACGTCGGCGCCAGCTTCGATGTGCACCACCGCAGCAACGACGAGCACGACCGGTTCGACACCGACGCCCAGACCATGACCGTTTCGCTGACCGACAACGTCGGCGATCTGCAAACCACCTTCGCGTTCCGGGCGCAGAACTACGAACTGGACCACACCACCTACCGCACCCTCGGCAGCCTGTCGGCGGATACCCGCCATACCCTCGACGCGCGCACCCAGCTCACCGGCTTCATGAGTTACGCGAGCCAGCACTTTCCTGGCGCCGACGTGCAGGACTCGCACCTGTTCAACGCCGGCATCGGCCTGATCCGCGCGCTGGACTGGCCCGGCAAGCCGGTCGCGTTCGGCAGCGTTTACTTCGGGCAGGAAACCCCGCATGAGGAGGGCACCTCGGCGGACGCGATCGCCCACCGCGACATCAAGGGCCTGAGCGGCGGTCTGCAATGGACTCTGGGCGAATCGACCAGCCTGACCACCACCCTGGCCTGGCAGAACAGTCGCTACCAGGGCGTCAACAGCCTGTTCCTGGCACGCCGCGAGGACGACTTCGGCAGCCTCGGCCTGATCCTCAAGCACCTGCTGGACGATCGCTGGAGCGTCTCCGCGGAAGCGTCGACGACCACCAACGACTCCAATTTCGCCATCAACAAGTACGACCGCGAACTGTTCACGCTGAATCTCCGCTATGAGTACTAGGAAAACTCCGGCCCGTTCATGCCCGCTCAGCCGACGCCAGCAATGACGGCTTTCCTCCCGATGCCCGTAGCGCGGCAAGCTGCCCGGGGAGCGGCCAAGGTCCGGGGTTCATGCCCCGGAAGCCGCCGTTTCGCCCATCCCGATGAACCGCGCCTGCGTGGATCCAAGGTTCCATAAGGCTTGCCGTGATCATGTCTCGCCAGCGAGTCGTCCGCGTCCTGATCAGCCTGGCGATCACCGCTATCTTCGCTTTGCAGGCGATCGGCGCGCTGCCCGCGCTCCGTTTCGTCGAGCAGTTCGAGCGCTGGACTTACGACCTTAGGGTCATCGCCACACTGCGCGGTGGCGTTGACGAACGCATCGTGATCGTCGATCTCGACGAGGCGAGCCTCGCCGAAGTCGGGCACTGGCCGTGGCCGCGCGACGTGCTGGCACGGCTGCTCGACCAGCTGTTCGGGCATTACCGGATCTACGTGCTCGGCATGGACATGGTGTTCGCGGAAGCCGAAGGGAAATCGATCCTCGCCGACCTGGATCAGGTCGCCGCCGGCCCGCTTGGCGAGCAACCCGGTTTTCAGGACGCGTACGCCGCGTTGCGGCCACGGCTGGAACATGACCGCCTGTTTGCCGAGGCGATCGCGCGCGGTTTCGTGGTCACCGGCTTCACCGCCGCCCAGCGCGAAGGCACGCACGGCGCCCTGCCGCCGCCGCTGCTCGCACCCCTGCCCGACGCGATCGACCGTCTGCCCCTGTTCGAACGTTACGGCGTGACCGGCAACCTCGTGGAGTTGCAGGCGGCGGCGGTCGGCGGCGGCTTCTTCGACAACCCCGCGTTCGACCCGGACGGCGTCTATCGCGGCGTCTCCCTGGTCTACCGCCACGCCGACGCGCTCTATCCGACGCTCAGTCTCGCGGTGCTGCGCGCAATGCTCGGTGACCCCGAAATCGGCTTCGAGCTCGGTCAGGAATCGCCACCGGAACTGGACGCCATCCGCGTCGGCGACGTCCGTATCCCGGTCAATCAGCAGGGTGTCGTACTGGTGCCTTATCGCGGCCGCACCCCGGCGTTCCGCTACGTGCCGGCCGCCGACGTGCTCGCCGGGCGCACGCCGCGCGCGGTGCTCGACAACGTCGTGGTGATTCTCGGCACCACCGCCCCCGGCCTCTACGACCAGCGCACCACGCCGATGCAATCCAACTATCCGGGTGTCGAGGTGCACGCGAACCTGCTCGCCGGGCTGATGGATGCGATCCAGCCCGACCCGGAAGTGCAGAGCATCCTTCACCGGCCCGGCTGGACCGTCGCCTACGAGCTGGTCATCGCGCTCGTCCTCGGCCTGCTGCTGTCCCTTGCCCTGCCGTGGCTCGGCGCGGCGTTCGGCATCGCGCTGGTGATCGTGCTCGCGATCGTCGTGGTCGGCGGCAATCTGTATGCCTGGTCCGGGCACAATCTGGTATTGCCGTTGGCAGGACACCTGTTACTTCTGTTGACACTTCTGCTGTTCCACAGCAGCTACGGCTATCTGCTCGAGACGCGCAACAAGCGCCGCCTCGGGCGGATGTTCGGCCAGTACGTGCCGCCCGAGATCGTCGACGAGATGAACGGGCGTGGCGGCAATTTCGGCATCGGCGGCGAATCGCGCGAGATGACCGTGCTGTTCTCCGACGTGCGCAATTTCACATCCCTGTCCGAACGCCTCGCCCCGGATGAACTCACCGCCCTGATGAACGCCTTCCTGACGCCGCTGACCGGCGTCATCCATGAGTATCGCGGCACCATCGACAAGTACATGGGCGACGCGATCATGGCCTTCTGGGGCGCGCCGCTGGAGAACCCCGCGCACGCCACGCAGGCGGTCGGCGCGGCCCTGGCGATGCAGGCCCGGGTCAGCCAGCTCGATCGCGAATTCCAGGCGCGCGGCTGGCCGGCGCTGGCGATCGGCATTGGCGTCAACACCGGCACCATGAATGTCGGCAACATGGGCTCGCAGTTCCGCATGGCATACACCGTGCTTGGAGACTCCGTGAACCTGGGTTCCCGCCTGGAGGGTCTGACCAAGTTCTACGGGGTCGGCATCATCGTCAGCGCCGACACCCGCGACGCGGCCAACGGCTTTGCCTATCGCGAGCTGGATCTGGTCCGCGTCAAGGGCAAGACCCGGCCGGTGGGGATATTCCAGCCGCTCGCGCCACTCGGCGAGTTCGACGCGCACGCCGCCGCCGAACTCGCCGAATGGGACCTGGCTCTGGCGGCCTATCGCCACCGGGATTGGCAGGCGGCCCTCGATCACATGGACCGATTGCCGGCCAGCCGGCTCGTCGAGATTTACCGCGAACGCATCGACAACCTGCGCGCACACCCCCTCCCGGCGGACTGGGACGCCGTGTACGAGCACAAGAGCAAATGACCATGAACAACGGACATCCCGCCTCATCGACCCTGCCGGTGCGTCGCACGCGCTGGCTCATGGGCCTGTTCGTGCTGTGCGGTCTGCTGTTCGCGTCCCTGGTCATGGCCGCCGAACCGATCGGCAAACTGATCGTCGCCGCCGGCAAGATCGAGGCGCGCGCCGCCGATGGCAGCATCCGCCCGCTGCGCCGCCAGGCCGAGATCTTCAATGGCGACACGCTGATCACCGGCGGCAACGTGTTCGCGCAGATCCGCTTCAAGGACGGCGCCCTGGTGGCGTTGCGTCCGGACACCGAGTTCACCATCGAGGACTACCGTTTCGACGGCGCCGAGGACGGCACGGAGCGCGCCATCTTCAAGCTGATCAAGGGTGGGTTCCGCACCATCACCGGCGCGATCGGACACAAGAACAAGGAGAACTACCAGGTCTCCACGCCGGTCGCGACCATCGGTATTCGCGGCACCCACTACGGCGTACGCCAGGTCACGCCCGAACTCGCGGCGGAATCCCAGCGGCAGGGCGGGGAGAATCTCCGGCCCGGCCTGTATGGAGGCGTCGTGGATGGCGAAATCGCCGTCGGCAACGCCGGCGGTGAACAGACCTTCGGCAACGACCGTTACTTCTTCGTCGCCAACGCGCAGACCCCACCCGAAAGCCTCATAGAACCGCCGGGTGTGGTGTTCGATGAAGACCAGCCCACCGGCGAGGAAGAACAGACCGAGGAAGGCGGCGACGGGCCGCCGGCCGCCGAGGGCGAACAGACCGAAGAACAGGCTGCCGAAGAACAGGCTGCCGAGGAGACCGGCGGCGAAACGACCGGCGGCGAAGCGCAGCAAGACACAGCAGCAAGCGAAGCTGGCGAGGGCGACGCGGCCGCTACGGGTACCAACGGCGATGGCATTGCCGCCGATGGCGGTGGTGCGGGCACAGGCACCGATGCCGGTGGCGACACGGGAACGGGCGCGGGGTCCGATACCGGCGCCGATGCCCCATTGACGTTCCCGTCGACGCTGACGCCGACCGGCTCACTGGATTCGGTGTTGACCCTGACCACGTCGGATACTTCCGGGAGCACGACCAGCGTGTTCGCGTCCAACCAGGCGCTCAGCGACAAGGAAGTCATCGCGTCCTCGTTCACCCGCGCTCCGAACGGGGCGGGTACGGTCATCGGCTTCATTGACAACGACGGCAGCAAGTGGGAGCTGATAACGGCGATCCTCAGGGACAACGGCACGGACGCGCATTCGATCTATTTCGACACCGGCACGTCCGGAAACGTCCGGGTCAAACAGGCGACCACGCAGGGAAAGAACGAAAGCAACGTCGTCCAGACCCACACCTTCTCGTTCGGCACCGCGAGCCTGGTGGAAGGCGGCCTGCACAGCGCGAGCGGCGCCAGCTGGGGCCGGTGGTCAGGTGATTTCACCGTCACCACCGACGGCGTCAATAACGACCCGATCACCGACCTGCACTACGTCTATGCCGGCTCTCAAGCCTCGCAATCGGCCATTTCCGGGGCCAGTTCCCGCGCGGAACCGATCGTCATTTACGACCGCATCGACGCCGCGTCGACCACCCCGACCGACGTGAACGGCAACACCGGCTCATACGAGTACTTCATCATCGGCGTGAATTTCGCCACCCAGAAGCTGGTGGGCTACGAAATCAAGGCCAAGTTCGGCAACGCCATCTACACGGTCGAGCTGAAGAACGACCTGGATCTCAGCGAGGTTCTGGGCGACCGGAGCGCGGAGCTCACCGGCACCTGCACTGGCTGTGGCGGCAATGCGGCGAGCGTCACCCTGACCGGCGACGGTTCCATCATGTTCATCGACGACGCGCTCACTTATCTGGGGGCCGGCTTCGCGGTCCGCGACAGCAACAGCCAGCATGGCTTCACCGGCGCCGCGATCCTGCAATCCAAGAGCACCCGCACAGTCGAGGTTAACGCCGCCGCCAACGCGGTCGCGCACCTGGCGTTCGTCACCTCCGACAGCGCGGGATACAAGCGCGAGGTCCACGGGCTCAGGCAGGATGGCACCAACGACCAGATCAAGATCGCCACGGTCAACACGATAGGCAACGTGGTTGTCGAGGCGACCGAGAACCTCAACGCGGCAACCAACCGGACGGTTTTCGAATCCACCCGCGCCGACCTGACGGATACCGGCGGCAACTCGGTGGGCGTCAACTGGGGTCGCTGGCAGGACGGCTGGAACGCGCAGATATCAGGCGTCGGCACCGGCTCCGCCGGCCACGCGCATTTCATCTATTCCGACAAGCGTTCAACCTCAACGCCGGCCTTGTCCCTCGCGACATTCAACCGCATCGCCGGCACCAGCCCGACCGATGAAAAGGGCAATGTCGCGAACAGCGTATCCGCGAGCATGAACGTCGATCTGCTCGGCATGACCGTGACCGCGTTCAACCTCAACGTCGGTTTCACCAACACCACCGGGCGGTCCTGGAGTCTCAGCAAGAGCGCCGCCACGAGCACGATCGCCTTGTCGAGCGTGCCGATGGCGCAAGTCGCATTGACGGGCACATGCACCGGCTGCGCGACCAGCACCGTCGTCGGCAACGCCACCGTGGATCTCATCGGCACCAATGCCGAATACGCCATCAGCGGCTTTGGCGCCTCCACCGGCAGCAATGCCGAACAGGTGGTCGGCACCATGTTGATGCAACGCTAAGCGCTTACCAGCTGAACAGCCTCCACATGGTCGGCATGACTTCCTCGACGCCGCCGGTACGGCGCTGATCGAGACGCCCGTCGCCGTCGGTATCGACAAGGAAATACGCCGGGCCGAACGAGGGCGTCACCCGCACCATGTAAACCCGCCCATTGTTCCTGTATTCCTCGATCCGGGCCGGCCCCTGCGGCGTCTGGATGATGCGCACGTCCGCTGGCGCGATCTGCGTCGCCTCCTCGGGGATGTCGACAGGCGCCGGCGGCGGCACCTCGGGCTCCGCAAATTGCGGCATCGCCGGTGGCGGGGGCGGCGCCGGAAATGGCGGCTGGGCGTTAGCGGTCGCCGCGAACAGGGCGGCGGTCATCAGGAGAGCGGGACGGCGCATGCAGAATTCCCCGAATCGCGGAAGAGATGCGCCTAGCCTCCCGAACACGGCGGCGTTTGTCCAGCACCCCGACCGGGTTGGCATAATGCGGCGAATCATCGAAGCAGGTCCGTCATGTCCGCCTCCAAGCCCTTCATCCTCATCGATGGCGCCAGCTATCTGTTCCGCGCCTTCCATGCGCTGCCGCCGCTGACCAACGCGCACGGCGAACCGACCGGCGCGATCTTCGGTGTCGCCAACATGCTGCGGCGCATGCTCGACGAGTACCGGCCCGAACACATCGCCTTCGTGTTCGATGCCAAGGGGCCGACCTTTCGCAACGAGATGTACGACCAGTACAAGGCCAACCGCCCGCCGATGCCGCAGGAGCTGGCCGCGCAGATCGAGCCCCTGCTGGAGCTGGTGCGGGCAATGGGCCTGCCGGTGATCATGGAACCCGGTGTCGAGGCGGACGACGTGATCGGCACCCTCGCCCGCCAGGCCTCGGCGGAAGGTCGGCACACGCTGATCTCGACCGGCGACAAGGACATCGCGCAGCTGGTCGACGAGCACGTCACGCTGATCAACACCATGACCAACACGCGCATGGACCGCGACGGCGTGATCGGCAAGTTCGGCGTGCCGCCGGAACGCATCATCGATTACCTGGCGCTGATCGGCGACAGCGTCGACAACATCCCCGGCGTGCCCAAGGTCGGCCCCAAGACGGCGGTCAAATGGCTGGCCGAGTACGACAGCCTGGACGCGATCATGGCCCGCGCCGACGAGTTCAAGGGCAAGATCGGCGAGTACCTGCGCGAGAGCCTGGAATGGCTGCCGCTGGCGCGCGAGCTCGTGACGATCAAGTGCGACGTCGCCCTCGACCGCAAGCCGGAAGCGTTGAACCTCGCGCCCGCCGACACCGCCCGGCTCAAGGAATTGCTGGCGCGCTTCGAATTCACCACCTGGCTGGCGCAGGTCGAGGCCGGCAATCACGGCAGCGGAATCAAGGTCGAAGGCGCGCCCGCTGCGGACGCCACGACCACGGCGGCATCGGTCGCGAACACGGACGCCGAACCCGAATACGACATCGTCCTGACCGCCGACCAGCTGCACGGCTGGATGGAACGCCTGGAAGAGGCCGAACTGTTTGCCTTCGACACCGAGACCACCAGCCTCGACTACATGCAGGCACGCATCGTCGGCGTGTCGTTCGCGGTCGAACCCGGCAAGGCCGCCTATGTGCCGCTGGCGCACGATTACCCCGGCGCGCCGGATCAGCTTGACCGCCAGGTCGTGCTCGCGCGCCTCAAGCCGCTGCTCGAAGACCCGAAGAAGTTCAAGGTCGGACAGAACCTGAAGTACGACGCCGAGGTGCTGGCCAACCACGGCATCACCCTCGCCGGCATCGCTTACGACACCATGCTGGAATCCTACGTGGCCGATTCCACCGGCTCGCGGCACGACATGGACTCACTGGCCGAGAAATACCTGGGCCGCACCACGATCCATTTCGAGGACATCGCCGGCAAGGGCGCGAAGCAGCTCAGCTTCAACGACATCGCCATCGACGACGCCGGCCCCTACGCGGCCGAGGACGCCGACATCACGTTGCGCCTGCACCAGGCGCTGTGGCCGCGTGTCGCCGCCCACGACGGTACCCGCTTCGTGTTCGAGAGCATCGAGCTGCCGCTGATCGACGTGCTCAAGCGCATGGAGCGCGGCGGCGTGCTGATCGACACCGCGCAGCTCAAGCGTCAGTCGACCGAGATCGCCAAGCGCATCCTGGAACTGGAACGCGAGGCGCACGACGCCGCCGGCCAGCCGTTCAACCTCGGTTCGCCCAAACAGTTGCAGGAGTTGCTCTACGGCAAGCTCGGCATCGAGGTCATCAAGAAGACCCCGAAGGGTCAGCCGTCGACCGCCGAGGACGTGCTCGAACAGCTGGCCGAGAAGCACGCGCTCCCGCGCCTGATCCTCGACTGGCGCGGCCTGTCCAAGCTCAAGTCGACCTACACCGACAAGCTGCCGGAACAGGTCAACCCGGATACCGGTCGGGTGCATACGTCTTATCACCAGGCGGTGGCCGCGACCGGGCGGCTGTCCTCCTCCGACCCCAACCTGCAGAACATCCCGGTGCGCAGCGACGAGGGCCGCCGGATCCGTCAGGCCTTCGTCGCGCCGCCTGGACACATCGTCATGGCCGCCGACTATTCGCAGATTGAGCTGCGCATCATGGCGCACCTGTCCGGCGACAAGGGCCTGCTCGACGCCTTCGCGCATGGGGCCGACATCCACCGTGCGACCGCCGCCGAGGTGTTCGGGCGCACCCCTGACGAGGTCACCTCCAACGAGCGTCGCGCCGCCAAGGCGATCAACTTCGGCCTGATCTACGGCATGTCGGCGTTCGGGCTGTCGCGCCAGCTCGGCATCGAGCCGAAGGAGGCGCAGGGCTACGTCGACCTCTATTTCGAACGCTATCCCGGCGTGAAGATCTTCATGGAACGAACCAGGGCACAGGCCCACGAGCAGGGTTATGTCGAGACCGTGTTCGGGCGCCGCCTGTACCTGCCGGAGATCAACTCCAGCAACGTGCCGCGCCGCCAGGGCGCGGAGCGCGCCGCGATCAACGCCCCGATGCAGGGCACCGCTGCCGACATCATCAAGCTGGCGATGCTCAGCGTCGACGACTGGATCATGAACAAGGCCCCGCCGGTGCGCATGGTCATGCAGGTGCACGACGAGCTGGTATTCGAGGTCGATGCAGGCTTCGCGGACGCCGCCGAGAAACAGATCCGCAAGCTGATGGCGGGCGCCGCCGATCTGCATGTGCCGCTGGTGGTCGACGTCGGGCGCGGTGCGAACTGGGACGAAGCTCACTGATGCGGCGAACCGCACCATCGGGCGATCGATATGATTCGCGGCGCTCGCTGATGCGGTTCGCTAAGCTCACCCCACCAATCACGAACCTTCCGGGAGACACCCCATGTCCGAGTGGCTGGTTGAAAACTTCGTCTGGGTCGGCCTTGGCATCGTCGTGGTGCTGGTCGGGCTCAAGGTCGTCATCGGCGCGATGTTGAAGAAGCTGATGGACGATTCGGCCGCCGCCAACGCCGCCGCCGCATCGGCGGAACGCGAATCGAGGGACTGACATGCGACGCGACCCGTTCGAACCGGAGCGTCAGCGCGGGGTGTTCGGCGCGCTGGTTCTCATCCTGATCGGCGCCGGCCTGGTGATCGGACTGGATTTCGGTCTGCGCTACACCAACTCGAACGAGTTCTGTCAGTCCTGCCACTCGATGCAGTGGGTCGCGGCCGAGACCCGCGACAGCAGTCACGCGCACAACCCCAGCGGCGTGACCGCCGGCTGCGCGGACTGCCACGTCCCACGCGAGACCAAACCGTTGCTGTGGGCGAAGCTGATGGCCGCGCGCGACGTCTGGGCGGAGATCAACGGCCATATCGACACCGAGGCCAAATTCGAGGCGCGTCGTTTCGAGCTTGCCGAGCGCGTCTGGGAGCGCATGCTCGCGACCGATTCACGCGAGTGCCGCGCCTGTCACGACGCCCGCTCGATGGATGCCAGCCGCCAGGACGAGCTGGCCGCCCGCAAGCACGCGCAGGCCGAAAAGGACGGGCAGACCTGCATCGAATGCCACAAGGGGCTGGCGCACAAGATGCCGGCGGAGCCGGTCGTCGACAACATCGGCGCGCCGCTCGACCCGGTTCCCGCGCCGGAACCGCGCGGCCCGATCGAGCTACCCGACCTGAACCTGCAACCGACGCCGGTCGCCCTCCCGCTTAACCTGCCGACCGCCCCGGCTACGCTGGATCGAAGCTTCCTGATCGCCGCGCAATGCACCGCCTGCCACGGCGTCGACGGCATATCCGCCGGGCCCGGCACCCCCTCGATCGCCGGTCTGTCGCGTGACTATCTGGCCGAGGTGATGCGGGACATGCGTTCCGGCAAGGTGCCGAGCACGATCATGGGGCGCCTGCTCGGTGGCTTGTCGGAAGCCGATATCGACGCGCTCGCCGCCCATTTCAGCAAGCTGCCGTATCACGAGGCCGATCAGGTGGCCGACGGGGAACAGGCCAACCTCGGGCGCCGCCTGCACAAACGCTATTGCGACAAGTGCCACGGCGATGGCGGCCTGTCGGTCGAGGAAGACGCCGGCATCCTCGCCGGCCAATGGCGACCGTATCTGGAAGCCAGCATCGCCGCCTTCCGCGCCGGCGAGCGACCGATGGGGCGCAAGATGGGCAAAGCCTTCGAGCAACTCATCGAGACTGAGGGCGATGCCGGCTTCGAGGCGCTGCTGAACTATTACGCCAACTGATTTCCTGGGCGGGTGGAGCCCGCGCCCGGCCGACGTGTCTGGCGACGGTTTCAGGACCAGCCGAGACGGATCGCCACCAGCGCCAGAAACAATGCAAACACGAGCCGCAAGGCGCGCGCTGACAGACGATAGGCGAGCCGCGCGCCCAACGGTGCGGTGAACAGGCTCACGCTGGCGATCACCACCAGCGCCGGCCACGACACGTAGCCAAGCTGGGCACCACCGGTATCGACATCGCTGCCGGCCAGCAGGAAACCGGTCGCGCCAGCGACGGCGATCGGCAACCCCATCGCGGCGGCCGTGCCGACCGCCTGATGCATCGCCACTCCACACCAACGCATGGCCGGCACCGACAAGGTTCCGCCGCCGATGCCGAGCAGGCTGGACACGGTGCCGATCACGCCCGCACCGGAGGCGATGCCGATGACCCCCGGCAGACGCCGATGCGGCCCCGGCTCGCTGCCAAAGGCAAGCTGCGCGGCGACGGCGAATTCGAACAGCGCGAACACCCGACGCAGCACATCACCGGGCAGGGCGTCGGCAATCGCCGCGCCCAGCATGGCGCCGATCAGCAGGCCGGGCGTCGCCGCCTTCCATATCTCCCAACGCACCCCGCCCCGCCGATGATGTGCGCGGGTGGAGGCGATGGCGGTGAAGACGATTGCCGCCAGCGAGGTTCCGACCGCAACGTGGGTGAGCGCGGCAGGCGGTGGCGCCCAGTCCGGACCTAACAGGGAGAGCGTGAATATCAGCGCGGGCACGATCACCAGGCCGCCCCCGACACCCAACAGTCCGGCGACGAGGCCGGACAGCAAGCCGGTCGCCGCGAACGCGGCGAGCGCCAGCGCCCAACTGCTCATGTCGGCGACCTCAGGACCGCCGTTCGAGGAAATCGCTGAGTTCGCGCAGCACCCGGTCGACGACCTGGGGCACCGGTTTGCCGTCGGTTTCCAGGATCAGGTCGGCCGTCTCGGTGTACAGCGGATCACGCACCTCGAAGAGGGCTTGCAGACGTGCGCGCGGGTTGTCGGTCTGCAGCAACGGACGGTTCTTGTCGTGCGCGGTGCGCTTCAGCTGCTGGTCGATCGACGTACGCAGGTAGATGGTCAGGCCGCGCTCACGCAGATGTCGGCGGTTCTCCTCGGCGAGGATGGCGCCGCCGCCGGTCGCCAGCACGATACCCTGGCGCGCGGTCAGCTCGTCGATCATTGCCGTCTCGCGACGGCGGAAGCCTTCCTCGCCTTCCAGTTCGAAGATCAACGGGATGTCGGCGCCGGTCCGCGCGACGATCTCGTGATCGCTGTCGATGAACGGTCGCTTCAAGGTCTGCGCGAGCCGTCTCCCGATGGTTGACTTGCCGGCACCCATCGGCCCGATCAGGAACAGATTGTCGGCGAACGTCGGTGGCAGGGCTTTTCTGCGTCGGATCATGAACGGGGCTTGGCTCAACGGCGCACGATATCGACCTTGTCGATGATGTCCGGCGTCATGAACACCAGCAGCTCGTCCTTCCTATCGGAATTTTCGTTTCTTTTGAACAAGTTCCCCACGACCGGCAGGTCGCCGAAGAACGGCACCTTGGCGATCGTGTTGCTGATGGTGCGTTCGTAGATACCACCGAGGACGAGGGTCTCGTCGTTATCGACCAGCACCGTGGACGTGATCTGGCGCGTCTGGATGGAGGGATTGCCGCCGATCGCGTTCCCGAAGTCCGGGTCCTGCTTGGACAGATCGATCTCCATGATGACGCGGTTGTCCGGGGTGATCTGCGGGGTGACGGTGAGCTGGAGGACGGCTTCCTTGAATTCCACGCTGACCGTCGCGTCAGCACCGGTACCCTCCACGGTCTGGTAGGGAATCTCGATACCCTGCTTGATGGTCGCCTCGGCACGATCGGCGGTCACGACGCGTGGGCTCGCGATGATCTCGGTCTTGCCTTCCAGTTGCGCCGCCGACAATTCCAGGCGAATCAGATAACGGCTTGCCGCCGCGATCGCCAGTCCGATGCCCGAGGTCCCCGCCACCGGCAGATCGACCAGGAATTGCTCATTGCCGTCGCGGGTGAACCCGACACTGCCCGTGGCGGGCACCCGCCCGGAACCCGCCGAGCCACCGATGAGGGCTGAATCGTTGCTGCTGTTTTCCGCGTAGCCGACACCAAACTGGACACCGAGGTCTCTGGAGAAGGAATCGCTCGCGATGACGATGCGCGACTCGATCATGACCTGTCGGATGGGTATGTCGAGTTGTTCCAGGATCGCCTTGATCTGGGCCAGCCGCTCGGCCGTGTCCTGAATCAGGATGCTGTTGGTCCGCTCATCCGCCTTGGCGGTGCCGCGGGCGGACAGCAACCCGCCCGCCGGGTCGGTGGCGGTCGACGCGGCCCCGCCGGCATCGCCCGCCTCGGTGGCCGCACCGCCCTCTTCTCCGCCGCCACTGTCGCCGGCAAGCAGCGATTCGATGTCCTTCGCGGTCGCGTAGCGCAGACGGATGATCTCGGTCACCAGGGGGGCGAGTTCCTGAATCTGCTGCTTGGACTCCAGTTCCAGCTTCTCGCGCGCGGCGATTTCCTCGCTCGGCGCCACCAGGATGACGTTGTCGGTCCGGCGCATCGCCAGACCTTCGGTCTTCAGGATGATGTCCAGCGCATGGTCCCAGGGAACCTGTTTCAGACGCAGCGTGAGGTTCCCGGACACCGTGTCACTGACGACGATATTCAGTCCGGTGAAGTCGGCGATGATCTGCAGGATGGCGCGAATCTCGATGTTCTGGAAATTCAGCGACAGACGTTCGCCGGTGTAGTCCTTTGCCTGGTCGGCCGACGGAATCTCGGCAACATCCGGAGGCGGCGGCAGCGCGATTTCGACCGTGAACATGTCGTTGGTCTGATAGGCGCTGTGCACGAACTCCCCGGAGCTCGTGATGACGAGCTTCGTATCCGGACCCCGTTGGAGGGCGTCGACGGTACGCACCGGTGTGGCGAAGTCGATCACGTCGAGCAGGCGCTGCAGGGATTCCGGCACGGTCGTGCCGCGCACCTCCACCAAGACCTGCTCGCCCACCCGGTTCACGTCGACGATGGTCTGCGGATCGGCCAGCCGGATCTCGACCAGTCCTTGACCGTTGGTGCCGCGGCGGAAATCGACATTCCTGATCTCGCGGGCGCGTCCCGCCGCCTCGACGCTGGCGAATGGCTCCAGAATGAGCGCGATGACATTGCCATCCCGGCGGATGGTCTCGTAATTGACCGGCCCGGTCAGATTGATCACGGCACGGGTGCGATCGCCCGATTCGACCACCTGCACGCCGCCGATCATGCCGAACGCATAGGGCAGGAAGTTCTTCCCGGTCGAGTTCACCGTGCCCGGAAAGTCGAGCACCAGACGATTCGGACTTTCCAGCAGGAAACTGCGCGCGACCGGCGGTTCGGCCCTGAAGCCGAACAGCAGTTCGGTGCCGGTCGCATCGGCATTCAGTTTGACCTCGGTCAGCCCGTTCAATGCGGCGTGCGCCGGCATCGCGGCAATCAGCAACCACAGCAGAACGAAACCGAACCGGCGTGGAATGTCGATTCCCCCGGTGGATCGCGGCCCGTGCCGGCGGTTGCGGGTAGCACTCATCGTGATCAAGGCTCGCATATCGTCAACCTCCCCCGGGCTCGGCAAAGCCGAACTCCGTGGTTCGCTTCTGCCATTGGCCGCCGTCGTCCTTGACGATTTCGCGTAACACCAGGCCCTTCTCGTCCAACGATTCGACCCGACCAAAATTCCGCCCCAGGTAATTACCCTCGCGCACGCGCACGACTTCGCCGTCCGGCGACTGCACGAGGGCAACCATGCCATCGTCCAGGCCCACCATGCCGACCAGCGACAGTTCGCTGAGCGGAAATGCCTCCAATGGCTCGCGCTCACGCGTGAAATCCGGGGAGATCGCCGAGGCGATCGGTTTGATCTCCGGCGCAACCAGCGCGACCGGTTCGAAGGGCGTGCGTTGTTCGACCTGGATGTACTCGATGGGTTGATACGCCAATGGCTGCGGCAATGGGTCCAGCTTGATGGCTTTGCCGTTGCTGGCCTGACGCAACCAGGTTTTGAGGTTCTCACCCTCCGGCTCGCAGCCGGTCAGACCCACAAGCACGCCCCCGACCACCAGCGCGCGCAACCCCATCCCGGCGACCCGGCCCCAGGTGATTCGTCGTGTCGGTTGCGAACGCGCGCCGGTCATTTCTGGATGTACCAATAGGTTTTCGCGGTGGCCGTCATCTTCAGCGGTGCCTGACCGTTTTCAACCTTCTGAACGTTGACGTCGTGCAGAGTCAGGATGCGGGGCAACGCCGACAGGCGACTGACGAAGCGGCCGAACTCGTGATAATTGCCCCACACTTTGATCTCGATGGGCAGTTCCGCGTAGAACTCCAGCTGCTTCTCGGCCTGCGGCGTGATCGATTCAAAGATCAGGCTTTCCTGCAACCCGGAACCGGATATGTCGGTCAGCAACTCGGCGACGTCGACACTACTCGGCAACTGACGCAGGGATTCCGCGAAGGTGACTTCGCCTTCTTCCAGCTGTTTCTTGAGCTCCGGCACCACCGCCGTCTTGTTCAGCGCGAACTGGATCTGCTTCTTGAGTCGGGGTTCTTCGGCCTCCTCCTTTTCCAGCAACGACAGCTGGTCCTCAAGGTAGAGCCAATAACCACCGAACAGGGTAACCACGAATATCAGCACCACGGCGACATACCGCGCGCCGACAGGCCAGGCCCCAATGTCGGAAAAGTCCAGTTCGTTGAGTTCAGAGAGATTCATGAGCACCCAACCTCAATGCGGCGAGCCATCGGCGGTGGACTTCTTCGGCTTCGCCTTGGCCTTCTTCTGGTCCTTTGTCTTGCTGGCTGCGGCGCCTTCCGGCGCGATGACCTCGAGCCCCTTCACCACCACCTGCAAACTGAAGTCGACGGTGTGATCGGTATCGTCGGTGACGATCGATACCAGCCGCGGCTCGCCGACCACCTCGCTTTTTCCCAGCCGGCGCATCAGCTCGGAGACATCTGCGTTGGATCCGGCGCGGCCGGCAAGGCGGAGAGTGCTCCCGGACTGCGCGATCTCCCCGAGAAAGCTGCCGCCCGGCAACACCGCCGCGATCTCGTTGAACAGGCGGACACTGACCGCACGACTGCGCTGCAGGCGCTCGATGATGGCCATGCGCGACAGCAGATCGTCGCGTTTCTGCTCAAGTTCCTCACGCACCTTGGATGCCGTCTTGAGGCGGGCCTGCTCCTTGGTCAGAACCTGGTTGCGTGCCTGCTGAGCCTCGATCGCGTCGCTGATCATCCAGTGCGCGTACACCGACACCACAATTCCGCACGCGACCGCCGCCGCCGCCATCACCTTGAACTGTTTCTCGCGTTCGCGGCGCTGCGTCTCGCGCCACGGCAACAGGTTGATGCGCGGCATCAGTCGAAGCCCCGCAAAGCCAGTCCGGCCGCAGTCAGCAACGCCGGTGCGTCGGCCATCAGATTGTTGCGCTGAACCCGATCGGAGATGGCCATGTCCGCGAGCGGGTTGGCGATGACGACCGGCAGCCCGACCTGCTTGCTGATGAACTGCGCCACGCCGCTGATCGCGGCGGACCCGCCGGCCAGGATGACCTGATCGACGTCCTGCTGCTCATTGGAGGCATTGAAGAATTGCAGGGCGCGCAGGACCTGCTGAGCCATCGCGGCCTTGAACGGCTCCAGCACTTCGCGCTGGTACTCCGGCGGCAGCCCGCCCATGCGCTTGGCGAGGCCGGCTTCCTCGTAGCTCATGCCGAAGCGCCGCATGATCTCCTCGGTCAGTTGCTTGCCGCCGAAGTCCTGCTCGCGCGAGTAGATGATCTCCATATTGCGGACCACGCTGACGGAGGTCACCACGGCACCGACATCGACGAGCGCGACCGTGGTATCGACGCCGTGGTTTGGCATCTGCGGCGCGAGCAGCGTCAGTGCGTGCTCGAGGGCGTACGACTCGACATCGACGACCTTCGCGTTCAGGCCGGCAAGCTCCAGCGCGGCGGAACGCATGTCGACGTTCTCGCTGCGCGACGCCACCAATAGCACATCGACCATTGCTGGATCGCTCTCCGCCGGACCGATGACCTCGAAGTCGTAGTTGATCTCGCTGAGCGGGAACGGGATGTACTTGGGCGCCTCCAGCTCGACCAGGCCCGCCATTTCGGCATCGTTGGGCGCCTTGACCAACTGGATGGTCTTGGTGATCACGGCCGATGACGGCACCGCGACCGCGGCGTCCTTGGTCTTGGTCTTGGCACGACGGATCACCCGGCGGATTGCCTCCGCGACTCCATCGACATCGGTAATGTTGTGTTCCGAGATCGCGCTCGGCGGCAACGGTTCGACGCCGTAGCTCTCGATCTTGTAACCGGCCCCATCCTTGCTGAACTCCAGCACCTTCACCGCCATCGATGAGATGTCGATCCCCAGTACGGGCTTGACCGGCTGGAAGCGGGCGCGCAGCTGCTCGACGAGACCCGTCTTGCCCTGGGCCTTCGCGCTGCCGTCATCGGCAGACTTGTCGCCAGCGGACCGACCGCCGGACAGCCCTCCGGTCTTGCTCCCGGCGGAGTTGTCCGCGCCGTCTCCTCCCTTGGCTTTTCCACCCCCGAAGAACGAGAACATGGATCGCGCTTTTTTCTCTGACATTCCGCTAGTTAGCGTGACTTTTTATGCTGACACATTAAATATGGTGATTAATAAATAATCAAGGCGTCACCGGCACCCACTTTGCCATGGCCAGGCAGTCCGGGCACGCCGCCGGGCGAACTCGAACGGAGCCGGTAATACCGCTTCGGGAGGTTATACTGCCGCCCATTCCCGTCGCTAATCCGCGTTCCTTTTCCCCGCCCCCGCCTTTGCCCGCATGCGCCGCGTCCTGCTGAAAACCTTCCTGATCCTGACCCTGCTCGGTGTGATCGCCAGTGCCGCGATCGGCGCCTGGGTGTGGTTCGCCCTGGTTCCGAACCTGCCTGACACCGTGGAACTTCAGGATGTGCGCCTGCAGGTCCCGTTGCGCGTATACAGCCAAGATGGCGCGCTGATCTCCGAGTTCGGCGAGCAGCGCCGTATCCCGGTCCGCTACGACGAGATTCCCGAGCGCCTGGTCCAGGCCTTCCTGTCCGCCGAGGACGACCGGTTTTTCACCCATCCCGGGGTCGACTATCAGGGCCTGTTGCGTGCCGTCTATACGCTGGCGATGACCGGCGAGAAGAAGCAGGGCGGCTCGACGATCACCATGCAGGTGGCGCGAAACTTCTTCCTCAGCCGCAAGAAGTCGTATCTGCGCAAGGTCAACGAGATCCTGCTCGCGCTGAAGATCGAAGGCGAACTCAGCAAGGAGAAGATCTTCGAGTTGTACGCGAACAAGATTTACCTGGGTCAGCGCGCCTACGGCATCGGCGCGGCCGCGCAGGTGTATTACGGCAGCGATCTCAGCTCGCTGACGCTGCCCCAGATCGCGATGATCGCAGGCCTGCCGAAGGCGCCCTCCGCGTTCAACCCGGTCAGCAATCCGCCGCGCGCCAAGCTGCGCCGCAACTACGTTCTTGGCCGCATGAAGACGCTCGGTTACATCAGCGAGGCGGAATACCGGGAAGCCATCGAGGCACCGGTGGTCGCCCGCCTGCACGGCCCGCAGGTCGACCTTGAGGCCGGTTACGTCGCGGAAATGGCGCGCGCCTGGATGCTCGAACGTTTTGGCGAACAGTCGACCTACACGGCCGGGATGAAGGTCTACCTGAGCGTGGATTCGCGCCTGCAGCGAGCCGCCCAGGATGGCCTGCGCGGCGCCCTGCTCGATTACGACGTCCGCCACGGCTGGCGCGGCGCGGAGGCACATATCGACGTCCTGCCGGTCGACGATGCCGGGCGCGACGACCTGCTCGTCCCTTACGAGCGGCTCGGCGGGCTGCGCGCGGGCCTGGTGCTCAACGTCGGCGAGAAGGATGCGGAAATCTATCTGCGCGGCGGCGAGCGGGTCGGGCTCGACTGGAATGCCATCAAGTGGGCGAACCCGTACATCGACGAGAACCGGCGTGGCGCGGCGCCGAAGACCGCCGGCGCCGTGCTGGCCGTCGGCGATATCGTGCGCCTGCGGGAACTCACGGCGGAGGACGGCACGACCAGCCGGATGCTGGCCCAGCTGCCTGTCGTTGCCGGCGCCATGGTCTCGGTCTCCCCGCACGACGGACGCATAAACGCCCTGGTCGGCGGTTTCGATTTCGCCCACAGCAAGTTCAACCGCGTCGTCCAGGCTCAACGCCAACCCGGCTCCGGCATGAAACCCTTCGTGTATTCCGCCGCATTGGACAAGGGCATGACCGTCGCCACGCTGATCAACGACGCGCCGGTGGTGTTCAACGACCCGTCGCTGGAAGGATCGTGGCGACCGGAGAACTACAGCGGCAAAGTGTTTGGCCCGACCCGGCTGCGGGTCGCGCTGTATAACTCACGTAATCTCGTCTCGATCCGGGTACTGCGGCAGGCCGGCATCGACCACACCGCAGCCTATCTGGAGCGCATCGGCTTCGATCCCAACCGCATCCCGCACAATCTGTCGCTGGCACTCGGCAGCGCGCAGGTAACGCCGCTGGAGTTGGCGGCGGCGCAGTCCGTGTGGGCGAACGGTGGCTTCCGGATCGAACCGTGGCTGGTCGAACGCGTCGAGGACAGCAACGGCAGCATCCTCTATCAGGCAGACCCGATCGTGGTCTGTCCGAAATGCGACTATCTCGATCTGACGAAGCCCGCCAAGGAAACCGACGACGAAGCGGACGACGATACCGGGACCACGAACCCGCCGCCGACCGACGAAGCCGGGATCGTGGCCGGGCCGGCTCCGACCCGGGCCGCGCCGCGGGTCGTGGAGGCGCGCAACGCCTATCTGATCTACGACATGATGCGCGACGTGGTGAAACGCGGCACCGCGCGCCGCGCGCTGGAGCTCGGACGCGACGATCTGGCCGGCAAGACCGGCACCACCAACGACCAGAACGACGCCTGGTTCTCCGGTTACAACGCCAACATGGTCACGATCGCCTGGGTGGGATTCGACCAGATGGGGCCTCTCGGACGCGGCGAGGTCGGCGGGCGCGCAGCGCTGCCCGCCTGGATGGACTACATGCGAGTGGCGCTGGCGGGCACGCCTCCAGCGCTCGTGCCGGAACCCCCGGGCCTGGTGCGCGTGCGCATCGACCCGGAAACCGGGGAACCGGCTGATCCACGCAACCCGGCCGCCGAGTTCGAGCTGTTCCGCACCGAGTACGCGCCGAAGGCCAGGCCCCGGTCGATCGGGGCACTGCCGTCGGTGGTACCGGTGCCAGGTGTGGTCGATGGCGACGGGCCCGGGGCGCCTACAACGCCCGGCGGCCTGGACGGCGGGCTGTTCTGACCGTGGGCGCGCGCATGAGACATCCTCGCGCGCGCACCGAGATCGCGCACGAAGCGGCTCGCATCATCATCGACGAGGGCGTCATCGACTTTGCCCTGGCCAAACGCAAGGCGGTCGGACGGCTCGGTCTGGATGGGCACCACGACCTGCCCACCAACCGGGAAATCGAGGATGCCGCGCTGGAATATCAGCGCCTGTTTCTGGGAGAGGCCGGCGCCCGGCGTCTAGCTACCCTGCGGGAAGCGGCACTGGCCGCGATGCAGTTCTTCGCACACTTCAAGCCACTGCTGGTCGGACCGGTACTGACCGGTATCGCCGGCGAGAACACGCGGATCACGCTGCACCTGTTTGCGGATCGCGCCGAGGACGTGCTGCTGTTTCTGATGGACAAGGAGATTCCGTTCGACGATGCCAGCAAGCGCGTCAATGTCGCGGGTCTGACCCACGAATTCCCGACCTACCGCTTCTTCGCCGGCGACGCGCCACTGGAACTCGTGGTGCTGCCTCCGGAACTCCGCAGCCGCCCGCCGCTCAGCCCGGTCGACGGCAAACCGATGGCCCACGCCGATGAGCAAGCGGTACGCGAACTCATCGGCGTGGCCTGATCCCCGCCGCCGTCAGCGATCCTCGCGGCGGACGAAATCGCGTCTGGCCGCGCCGTTGTAGATCTGCCTTGGGCGGGCGATCCGGTGCGCGGGGTCGCCGATCATCTCGGTCCAGTGCGAGATCCACCCGGCCGTCCGGGCGATCGCGAACATGACCGTGAACATGTTCACGGGGATGCCGAGCGCCTTGTAGATGATGCCGGAGTAGAAATCGACGTTCGGGTAGAGATTGCGCTGGATGAAGTACTCGTCGCTCCGCGCGATTTCCTCCAGTCGCATGGCGAGATCGAACTGTGGGTCGTCGATCTTGAGCGCCTCCAGCACGTCGTAGCAGGTCTGGCGGATCAGCTTGGCGCGGGGGTCGTAGTTCTTGTAGACGCGATGGCCGAAGCCCATCAGGCGGAACGGGTCGTTCTTGTCCTTGGCCTTGGCGATGTACTTGTCGATGTTCTTCACGTCACCGATCTCGTCCAGCATCTTCAGCACTTCCTCGTTGGCACCGCCGTGCGCGGGGCCCCACAGGGAAGCGATGCCGGAAGACACGCAGGCGAACGGATCAGCGCCCGAAGAACCGGACAGCCGCACGGTCGATGTTGACGCGTTCTGCTCATGGTCCGCGTGCAGGATGAACAGCACGTCGAGCGCCCGCTCGGCGACCGGGTTGACCTCGTAGGGTGCGCACGGCGTCGCGAACAGCATGTGCAACAGATTGCCGGTGTAGGACAGATCGTTGCGCGGGTACATGAACGGCTCGCCGATCGAATGCTTGTAGGAGGCGGCCGCGATGGTCGGCATCTTCGCGATCAGACGATGCGCCGCGATCTCCCGGTGGCGGGCGTTCGTGACATCGGTGGAGTCGTGGTAGAACGCCGACAGCGAGCCGACCACGCCGACCATGATCGCCATCGGATGGGCGTTGTAACGGAAGCCGTCGTAGAAGTTCTTGACGGTCTCGTTGAACATCGTGTGGTGCATGATGACCCGTTCGAAGTCGTCATATTCCTGCGACTTCGGCAGATGTCCGTACAGCAACAGGTACGCGACTTCGAGGAAGCTGCTGTGCTCCGCCAGCTGCTCGATCGGGTAGCCGCGGTAGAGCAGCTCGCCCTTGTTGCCGTTTATGAACGTGAGCTGCGACGTGCAGCTCGCGGTCGACAGAAAGCCCGGGTCGTAGGTGAAGAACCCGGTTTCGCGGTAGAGGCTCGACACGTCGATCGCCGGTGGCCCGTGGGTGCCCTCGACGATGGGCAGCTCGATGCTCTTGCCGGTCTGGTTGTCGGTCAGGGTGACGGTTTTCTGGCTCATGCAAGCCTCCTCAGGCACGGACGCGGCGGGTGTCGAGCGATCCGCCGCCTGTGCGCATTGGGATTTGATAACGGTGCGCGGGCGTCTCCATGCCGACCGTGCGACTGCCGCTGCGTGTTGTGACGCGGTTGGCCATGCGGTGTGCGTGGGGCACGGGATTGTAACCCGCGTCCCCAGGCATTGGATCAGATCATGCCGGGTAATGCGGCGGATACGGCAGGCGCGCGGAGCCGGATTCGACAGCGGCGCGCGCCACGGCCGGCGGCACCCAGTCGATCAGGCGCGGGTCGAGCGGCTTCGGCACCAGGTATTCCCGTCCGAACTCCAGTCGGTCCAGCCGGTATGCATCCAGAACGGCCTGCGGAGCAGGCACGTGCGTCAGGTCGCGCAGCGCGCGCACGGCGGCGATCTTCATCTCCTCATTGATCCGCCGCGCGCGCACATCCAGCGCGCCACGGAAGATGAAGGGAAAACCGAGCACGTTGTTCACCTGATTCGGGTAGTCCGAACGGCCCGTCGCCATGATCACGTCGTCACGGGTGGCGCGCGCCAGCTGGGGATCGATCTCGGGATCGGGGTTGGACAAGGCGAACACCAGCGGGTCGCGTGCCATGCTGCGCAGCATGTCGGCGCTCATCAGATCGGGACCGGACAGCCCGATGAACACGTCGGCGCCATCGAGCGCGTCGGCCAGGGTGCGGCGGTCGGTCTCGACCGCGAATTCCAGCTTGAAGCGATTCAGATCGTCGCGGCCCGTATGCACGACGCCACCGCGATCGCACATCATGATGTGCGCGGGCGGTACACCCATGCTCTTGAGCAGGCGCATGGACGCAATACCTGCGGCACCGGCACCGACACAGACGATCCGGATCTCTTCAAGCTTCTTGCCGTTCAACCGCAGTGCATTCTCCAGCGCGGCGGCGATGATGATTGCGGTGCCATGCTGATCGTCGTGGAACACCGGAATATCGAGACGCTCGATCAACTCGGCCTCGATATCGAAGCACTCCGGCGCCTTGATGTCTTCCAGGTTGATACCGCCGAAGGTCGGCGCGATGCGCACGACGGTCTCGATCAGGTCGCGCGGATCGGCGGCATCGACCTCGATGTCGAACACGTCGACGTCAGCGAACTTCTTGAACAGCACCGCCTTGCCTTCCATGACCGGCTTGGACGCCAGCGGGCCCTTGTCGCCGAGACCGAGGATCGCGGTCCCGTTGCTGATCACCGCAACCAGATTGCCCTTGGCGGTGTAACGGTAGGCGGCCTCTGGGTCCTTGGCGATCTCGCGCACCGGCGCGGCGACACCGGGGGTATAGGCCAGTACCAGGTCGTCCTGGGTCGCGCTCGGCTTGGTGATCTCGATGGCGATCTTGCCGGGCTTCGGTAGCTGGTGATAGGCGAGCGCGCGTTCGCGCAGGGTGTCGGACATCGGAATATCTCAGGAAAGAATTGGGTGATTATTCGACCGTGACCGACTTCGCCAGGTTTCTCGGTTGGTCGACGTCGGTGCCACGCAGCACGGCCACGTGATAGGCAAGCAATTGCAGCGGCACGGTGTAGATCATCGGGCTGACCACTTCGTCCGTGGTCGGCACGGTCACAACGGTGATGTCGCCGCCGGGGCGAATTCCGCTCTGGTCGTCAGCGAACACATACAGCCGACCGCCGCGTGCGCGCACCTCCTCCAGATTGGATTTCAGTTTCTCGAGCAACTCGTCGTTGGGCGCGACGGTAACCACCGGCATGTCCGCATCAACCAGCGCCAGTGGGCCGTGTTTCAACTCGCCCGCCGGGTAGGCTTCGGCGTGGATGTACGAGATTTCCTTCAGTTTCAACGCGCCTTCCATTGCGACGGGGTACTGCACCCCGCGGCCCAGGAACAGCGCGTGGTGCAATTCGGCGAAGCCCTCGGCGGTGCGGGTGATCACGTCGTCGAGCTGGAGCACGGACTCGATCTGCGCCGGCAATGCAGTCATAGCGCGCACGATCGCGGCCTCGCGCTCGGGTTTGATGCGATGCCGACGACCGATCACGGTCACCAGCATCAGCAGCGCAACCAGCTGTGTGGTGAACGCCTTCGTCGAAGCCACGCCGATCTCGGGGCCGGCGCGGGTCATCAGACTGAGATCCGACTCACGCACCAACGAGCTCTCGGGCACGTTGCAGACCGTCAGCGTGGTGCGAAAACCTTGCTGTTTGGCCTGTCGAAGGGCTGCGAGCGTGTCAGCCGTTTCGCCGGATTGCGAGATCGTCACGAATAGCGTGCCGGGCACCACCACGCTGCGTCGATAGCGGAATTCACTCGCCACCTCGACGTTGCAGCGCACGCCGGCGATGCCTTCGAACCAGTACTTGGCGACCAGTCCCGCATGATACGAAGTGCCACAGGCGATGATCTGCACCTCGTTGATGTCCGCGAGCAGCGCGTCCTCTTCCGGGCCGAGGATACCGGGCAGGACGCGTTCGTTGCCGAGGCGCGCTTCCAGCGTTTCGGCGATGGCGCGCGGCTGCTCGTGAATTTCCTTGAGCATGAAGTGCCGGTATTGGCCGCGGTCGGCGGCGTCTGCCGTCAATTCCGATTCGCGGATCGGACGCTCGACGACGGCCCCGCTGCGGTCGTAGATGGTCACCGTATCGGTGGTCAGATCAGCGATATCGCCTTCTTCCAGGAAGATGAAACGCCGCGTGACGGGCAACAGTGCCGCCACGTCGGAGGCGATGAAATGCTCGCCGATGCCGACACCGATCACCAGCGGAGAACCCTGGCGGGCGGCGATCAGGCGGTCGGGGGCGTCCGTCGCGATGACGCCGAGCGCGTATGCGCCGTGCAGCACCTTCACCGCGTCGCGCACGGCGGTCAGCAGATCGGCGCCCTTCGCGAGCTCATCGTGAATCTGGTGGACGATGACCTCGGTATCGGTCTGCGATGTGAACTTGTGGTCACGAGCCGCCTGCAAACGACGGAGTTCTTCGTGATTCTCGATGATCCCGTTATGGACTACGGCAACGTGCTGGCGGCAGATGTGTGGGTGCGCGTTCTGCTCGGACGGCAGTCCGTGCGTCGCCCAGCGCGTGTGGGCAATACCGCGAAGGCCGGTGAATGGCGCACTGTCGATCGCCTTGCTGAGTTCGGCGACCTTGCCAAGCGTGCGGCGCCGATCCAGGGCCCCGGATTCCGTCAGCAGCGCGATGCCGGCGGAGTCGTAGCCGCGATATTCCAGCCTGCGCAGACCTTCGAGCAGGATCGGGGTGACGTTACGTTGCGCGATTGCGCCGACGATTCCACACATTAGGGAGACGGACCTCGTTTCGACGTGCCTGAGTGGCGATGATGCGCGACTCGCGTGGGTTCGCCAACTCAGGTTTTCGGCTTTTTGACCGGACGCTTCCAGTTGTCGATCGTGACCTGCTTGGCGCGGGAAAGCGTCAGCTTGTTTTGAGGGGTGTCCCTGACGATGGTGGAACCCGCCCCGATCGTGGTGCCGTCTCCAATCGTCACCGGCGCAACCAACTGCGTGTCGCTGCCGACGAACACGTCATCGCCGATGATCGTCCGGTGCTTGTTGGCGCCGTCGTAGTTGCAGGTGATCGTGCCAGCGCCGATGTTCACACGGCTGCCCATCGTGGTGTCGCCGATGTAGGTGAGGTGATTCACCTTGCTGCCGCTTGCGATCGTCGACTTCTTGATCTCCACGAAGTTTCCGATGTGGACATGGTCTGCGAGCACGGTTTCCGGGCGTAGCCGCGCGAACGGGCCGATGATCGCGCCTGCCCCGATCTCGCAGTCTTCCAGAACGCAGTTCGCGCGTATCTCGACGCCATCGCCGATCACCGCATTCCGAATGACATTGTTCGGGCCGATGCGCACGTTGTCGCCGATCACCACCCGGCCTTCGAACATCGTATTGATATCGATCTCGCAGTCCTGGCCGCACGTCAGGGTGCCGCGAACATCGATCCGGCTCGGATCCCGGATCGTCACGCCTGCCGTCATCAGTGCGTTGGCGAATCGACGTTGGTACGCGCGCTCCAGGTCGGCAAGCTGCACGCGGTCGTTGATGCCGGCGACGTCGTATTCACTGGCTGCGGGATAGGCGTTCACCTCCCGACCGTCCGCGACTGCCATTGCGATCACATCGGTCAGATAATACTCGGCCTGCGCATTGTCGTTCCTGAGTCGGCCGACCCAGTCCTTAAGTTCTTTCGCGTTCGCGGCGATGATGCCGGTGTTTATTTCCCGGATGGCGCGCTGGGCGCTGTTCGCGTCCTTGAATTCGACGATCGCGCGGACCCGGCCAAGTTCATCGCGAACGATCCGGCCATAGGCGCCCGGGTCCGCGAGCTCGACGGTGAGGACGCCGACATCGTCGGCGTTGACCATCGGCGCGATGTCGCCGGTCGATATCAGCGGAACGTCACCATAAAGCACCAGTACGCGATGATCATCCGGGATGCCAGGTAACGCCTGGGCGACCGCGTGGCCGGTGCCGTGCTGCGGTTCCTGCAGCACCCATTCGACCTGGCAGTGGGCGAGGCGTTGCTTGACCAGTTCACCACCGTGGCCGAAGACGACATGGACATCCGCGGCGCCGAGTACGCGGGCCGCGTCGATCACATGCTCGACCAATGGCTTACCCGCGAGCTCGTGCAGCACCTTTGGCAGCGCCGAGCGCATACGTGTGCCTTTGCCGGCGGCGAGAATCACGACACTGAGTCCCTTGGCCACTCGGTAATTCCTCTGGGTGGTGAACGTGCTGGTGGAGTGTAGCGCGACCGACTGCGCACTCGCCGTCGGCGATGACAGGGTCGTCAGGGTGCACTCAATGAAAAAGGGGGCTGGCTGCCCCCTTGTTCGTATCGCAATCCCGCAAAACTCAGCGCGTGCGCTTGCGGAGATTCTCCAACGCCCGTAGCTGAGCCATTGCTTCGGCAAGCTGCGCCTGCGCCTTGGCGTAATCGATGTTCGCCTGCTTGTCGTGCATCGCACGTTCCGCCTGCGCGATCGCCTCGCGGGCCGCTGCTTCGTCCAGGTCCTTCGCGCGCATCGCGGTGTCGGCGAGGACGGTCACGATGTTCGGCTGGACTTCGATGACGCCAGAGGAGACGTAGAAGAACAGGCCTTCCCCATCCGGCGTGTCGACGCGGACTTCGCCCGGCTTCAGCCTGGAGATGAAAGGGCTGTGACGCGGCATGATGCCGACCTCGCCCATCTGGGCGGGCGCCACCAACATCGTCGCCTGCCCCGAGAAGATCTCGTTCTCGGCGCTCACGATATCGACGTGCATGGTCATGGCCATAGTCTCTTACCTCAGGTCGTCGTCGCGGGCGGTCAGGCTTTCTTCTTCATGGAGGTGCCTTTTTCGCGCGCCTCCTCGATGCCGCCGACCATGTAGAACGCCTGTTCCGGCAGGTCATCGTGCTTGCCGGCGACGATCTCCTGGAAGCCGCGGATCGAGTCCGCCAGCGACACGTACTTGCCGGCCGCGCCAGTGAAGGCCTCGGCGACGAAGAACGGCTGGGACAGGAAGCGCTGGATCTTGCGGGCGCGGGACACGGTCAGCTTGTCGTCTTCGGAAAGCTCATCCATGCCGAGGATCGCGATGATGTCCTTCAGCTCCTTGTAGCGCTGCAGCGTGCCCTGCACGGAGCGCGCGGTCTCGTAGTGCTCGGCACCGATGATCAGTGGGTCGAGCTGACGGGAGGTGGAGTCGAGCGGATCGACCGCCGGGTAGATACCCAGCTCGGCGATGTTGCGGGACAGAACCAGGGTCGCGTCCAGGTGGGCGAAGGTGGTCGCCGGAGACGGGTCGGTCAGGTCGTCGGCCGGCACGTACACGGCCTGGATCGAGGTGATTGACCCGGTCTTGGTGGAGGTGATGCGCTCCTGCAGGACGCCCATTTCCTCGGCGAGAGTCGGCTGGTAACCGACCGCCGATGGCATGCGACCCAGCAGCGCGGACACTTCCGTGCCGGCCAGGGTGTAGCGGTAGATGTTGTCGACGAAGAACAGCACGTCGCGACCTTCCTCACGGAAGTACTCGGCCATGGTCAGACCGGTCAGCGCGACGCGCAGACGGTTGCCCGGCGGCTCGTTCATCTGGCCGTAGACCAGCGCTACCTTGTCGAGAACGCCCGCGTCCTTCATTTCGTGATAGAAGTCGTTGCCCTCGCGGGTACGCTCGCCGACGCCGGCGAACACCGAGAACCCGGAGTGCTCGGCGGCGATGTTGCGGATCAGCTCCATCAGCGTGACGGTCTTGCCGACGCCAGCGCCGCCGAACAGGCCGACCTTGCCGCCCTTGGCGAACGGGCAGATCAGGTCGATGACCTTGATGCCGGTTTCGAGGATTTCGACGTTGGCGGCCTGATCCGCGAAGGACGGGGCCTTGCGATGGATTGCCCAAGACTCTTCATTGCCGATTTCACCGGCGTCGTCCACCGGCTCGCCCAGCACGTTCATGACGCGACCCAGGGTCTTCTGACCGACCGGCACCGAGATCGGCGCGCCGGTGTTCTCGACGCTGCCGCCACGTGCGAGCCCGTCGGTGGAGCCCATCGCGATGCAGCGCACGACACCGTCGCCAAGCTGCTGCTGGACTTCGAGCACCAGTCCGGCAGCGGTGACGTTCAGCGCGTCGTATACCTTCGGGACCGAGCCCTGCGGGAATTCGACGTCGACGACCGCGCCGATGATTTCAACAACCGTTCCAGTACTCATTCTCGATACCCCTTAAACGCGTCGGGTAAGTGTGTATTTGAATTCTTGACGTCAGACCGCCGCGGCGCCCGCGACGATCTCACTCAGTTCCTGCGTGATCGCGGCCTGGCGTGCCTTGTTGTAGGCAAGCTTGAGCTCGTTGATCAGCTCGCCGGCATTGTCGGTCGCGCTCTTCATCGCGATCATGCGCGCCGCCTGCTCGCAGGCGATGTTCTCGACCAGACCCTGGTAGACCAGCGATTCGATGTAGCGCTGCAACAGACCATCGAGCACGTCCTTGGCGTCCGGCTCGTAGATGTAGTCCCAGTGGTGAGACTGTTCCGGCAACTCGTCCGCCACGACGGGCAGCAGCTGCTCCACGTGCGGGCGTTGCGTCATCGTGTTGACGAAGTCGTTGAAG
This sequence comes from Gammaproteobacteria bacterium, assembly GCA_024234895.1. Classification (GTDB taxonomy): domain Bacteria; phylum Pseudomonadota; class Gammaproteobacteria; order JACKNK01; family JACKNK01; genus JACKNK01. Next base: position 430,164 of record JACKNJ010000002.1, on the reverse strand, counting down.
ACCAGAAAGAGACGGTCGATCTCGCCGTCATCGTAGGCCTTCAGCATCACGTTGACGGGCCCGATCACGTCCTCGGCGCCCGGCGCGTCGCCGAGGTGCTCGGCCTGCGCGACGATGTTCACGCCCATGCGGCGGAAGAATGCGGAGCCCTTGGTACCGATCGTGACCATGCGGATTTCCGCACCCTGATCGGCCCAGCTCTTCATGTCCTTCACCACCGACTTGAACACGTTGACGTTCAGCGGCCCGCAGAGACCACGATCGGAGGTCACGACTATGTAACCGACACGCTTGGCCGCGCGCGGCTCCAGATAGCCATGGCGGTATTCCGGATGCGCGTGGGCAAGATGGGCGATGACCTGACGCATCTTTTCGCCGTAAGGGCGCGCCGCGCGCATGCGATCCTGAGCCTTGCGCATCTTCGATGCGGCAACCATCTCCATCGCGCTGGTGATCTTGCGCGTGTTCTGGATGCTCTTGATCTGCGTGCGGATTTCTTTGGCGTTCGCCATATCGCTTCAATGCTCCCCGGTAAAACCGAACGGTCGTGGTCTTACCAGCTGTGGTTCTTCTTGAAGTCGTCCAACGCGGCCTTGAGCTTCGTGGCCACCTCGTCGGAGGCCTGCGGTTCGGCGTTGATCGCGTCGATCAGCTCTTTCCGGCTGCTGTTCATGTAAGCCAGCAGGGCATGCTCGAAGTCGACGACCTTGTCCTTGGCCACGTCGTCCAGATACCCGTTGTTGGCGGCGAACAGCGAAGTAGCCATCTCGGCGACGGACAGCGGCGAGTACTGCGCCTGCTTCATCAGCTCGGTGACGCGCTGACCGCGTTCAAGCTGCTTGCGCGTGGCATCGTCGAGGTCGGAGGCGAACTGCGCGAACGCCGCCAGCTCACGGTACTGGGCGAGGGCCAGTCGGACACCACCACCGTACTTCTTCATGATGTTGGTCTGCGCGGCACCACCGACGCGGGACACCGACAGACCGGCGTTGATGGCCGGTCGGATGTTGGCGTTGAACAAATCGGTCTCGAGGAAGATCTGGCCGTCGGTGATGGAGATCACGTTGGTCGGAACGAACGCGGACACGTCGCCGGCCTGGGTCTCGATGACCGGCAGCGCGGTCAGCGAGCCGGTCTTGCCCTTCACCTTGCCGTTGGTCATCCGCTCGACATAGTCGGCGTTGACGCGGGAGGCACGCTCCAGCAGACGGGAGTGCAGGTAGAACACGTCGCCCGGATAGGCTTCACGGCCCGGCGGACGACGCAGCAGCAGGGAAACCTGACGGTAGGCCCAGGCCTGCTTGGTCAGATCGTCATAGATGATCAGCGCGTCTTCGCCCTTGTCGCGGAAGTATTCGCCCATCGCGCAACCGGCGTACGGGGCGATGTACTGCATCGCGGCGGAATCGGCGGCGGAGGCCGCGACCACGATGGTGTGATCCATCGCGCCATGCTCTTCCAGCTTGCGCACGACGCCGGCGATCGAGGACGCCTTCTGGCCGATCGCGACGTAGATGCACTTAATCCCGGTGCCTTTTTGGTTAATGATCGCGTCGATCGCGATCGCGGTCTTGCCGGTCTGGCGGTCGCCGATGATCAGCTCGCGCTGGCCGCGACCGATCGGCACCATCGCGTCGATGGCCTTCAGACCGGTCTGCACCGGCTGATCGACCGACTTACGATCGATGACGCCCGGGGCGATCTTTTCGATCGGCGAGCTTTCGTTGGTCGCGATCTCACCTTTGCCGTCGATCGGGTTGCCGAGCGAGTCGACGACGCGCCCGAGCAGGGCGTCGCCGACCGGCACTTCGAGGATGCGGCCGGTGCACTTGACCGTGTCGCCTTCGGAGATGCCTTCGTAGTCACCGAGGATGACCGCGCCGACCGAATCGCGCTCCAGGTTCAGCGCCATGCCGTAGACGCCGCCCGGGAATTCGATCATCTCGGCAGCCATGACGTCGCTGAGACCATGGATACGGGTGATGCCATCGGTAAGGCTGACGACCGTGCCTTCGGTACGGGCTTCGGCGCCCATGTCGAAGTTTTCGATCTTTTTCTTGATGAGATCGCTGATCTCAGCGGGACTGAGTTGCATGGTCTAACCCCTTGAACCTTTCGAATTCGGTGCCGTCGGGCGGTATTCGTTAATGATGGGCATCAGCCCATCAGCTCCTGCGTCAGCGCCTTCAGGCGGCCGCGCGCGGATATGTCGATGACGTGGTCCCCGGCCCTGATGATCACGCCGGCGAGGAGATCACGGTCGATGTGGTTGGTAAGGACCACATCACGTTTGAAGCGCTCCCGCATGGCATCCTCAATGACCTTCTGATGCTTTGCGTTGAGCTTGTAGGCCGAAATCACCTCGACTTCGACGCGCTCCTCGGCTTCCGCCTTGAGTCGGTCGAACTGGGCAGCCACCGCCGGCAGTGCCGCCAGGCGACGGAACTGTCCGAGGGTTTTGACGAGATTGGTCGCCGTCGCGTTGAGACGCCCGCCAGCCACATCGATGATCAACGTAAGGCGCTGTTCATCGGTGACCTTCGGGTTGACCAGCACGGCCTGCATGTCCGCATCACGTACGACGTCGGCCAGGAAATGGAGCATCTCGGACCAGAGGTCGAGCTGACTCTCTTCCTTGGCCTGCGCGAACGCGGCGGCCGCGTACGGACGGGCGACGGTGTTGAGATCGTCCATTGCAGGGCCTTAGAGCTGGGCGCTCATCTTGGTCAGGTAGTCATTGTGCTCGGCAGCGTTGATCTCCTTGCCCAGCACTTTCTCGGCACCGGCCAGGGCCAGCGCGACGACCTGCTCGCGAAGCGCTTCGCGGGCCAGATTGCGTTCCTTGTCGATCTCGGCACGAGCCGCGACGATGATGCGCTCACCTTCGGTGCGGGCATCACCCTTGGACTCTTCGACGATCTCCGTGGCGCGCTTGTTGGCGTTGGAGATGATCTCGGCGGCTTCACGCTTGGCCTCAACCAGGAGTTCCTTGGCACGCTTCTCGGCCAGTTCCTGCTCGTGCTTGCCGCGATCGGCGGCGGCGAGGCCGTCGGCGATCTTGCCTTTGCGCTCTTCCAGGGCCTGCATGATCGGCGGCCACACAAACTTCATGCAGAACCACACGAACAGGAAGAACGAGATGGTCTGGCCGAACAAGGTCAGATTGATGTTCATACCGAAACCTCGGTTGTCTTGTTAACGCACGTCTTGATGTGGAGCGGATCGGGACACGATCCGGACTCGTCGATCAGGCAACGGCGAACAGGACGTACATCGCGATACCGACCGCGATCATCGGCACGGCGTCGGTCAGACCCATGACGATGAAGAACTGGGTACGCAGCATCGGAATCAGCTCCGGCTGACGGGCAGCGCCCTCGAGGAAGCGGCCACCCAGAACGCCGATGCCAACAGCGGCGCCCAGCGCGCCCAAACCCATCATGATGGCGCCAGCGATATACAACAGTGCAGATTCCATGGTCGGTCTCCCGTACTCTCGTTTGGAATGAATTAAGGAAAATCAGTGTTCTTCGACGTGGTGCGCCATGTCCAGATAGACGATGGTCAGGGTCATGAAGATGAACGCCTGCAGCAGCACGATGAGGATGTGGAAGATGGCCCAGGGCAGGGACAGCGTCCATTGCGCGTACCAGGGCAGCAGCGCGATGAGAATGAAGATCATCTCACCCGCGTACATGTTGCCGAACAGTCGCAGCGACAGCGAAACCGGCTTGGACAGCAGGTTCACGCCTTCCAGGAACAGGTTGGCAGGCAGACCCCACTTGCCGAAGGGGTGCAGGGTCAATTCACCGACGAAGCCGCCGAGACCCTTCATCTTGATGCTGTAGAACAGCACCAGGAAGAACACGGACAGGGCCATCGAGAAAGTGATGTTCGGATCGGTACTCGGCACGATCTTTAAATGCCCGATGCCGAGCTGCCCGGCGATGAACGGCAAGTAATCAATGGGCACGAGATCCATCGTGTTCATCAGCGTGACCCATACGAAGATGGTCAGCGCCAGCGGGGCGACAAGCGGATTACGACCACTGAAAGAGCCGCGGACACTGTCGTCAATGAACTCCACGACCCATTCGACGAAATTCTGCAGGCCACCCGGGACACCGGCAGTGGCGGATTTCGCCACTCGGCGGAACAACCACAGGAACAGGACACCGAGAGCGACGGAGAAGAACATCGAATCCACGTTGATGGACATGAAGCCCATCTCGGAGATGTCCTCGGCACTGTGCGCGAAGCCCCAGCTGCCGTCGGCATGCTGCCCATACGTCAGATTCGTAAGGTGGTGGCGGATGTACTCGGAGGAGGTAAGCGGTTCACCGGAGGACATGGTCAATTCAGGCGCTGTGCGTTTTTCCGAAAATCATGAGTGCGATCTGGCCGCCGATGAAGCCGACGATGAGCGCGAACTGAGCCGCGCGATCGTCCTGCCAGATCATCATCCCGAGCGCCAGAAACACGACGATCGAAACGAAACGTTCGATGACCGCGATGTACATGGAGCGCACCTCGGTGGTGGGTGACGGCTTCGACATGTTCGCGTTTTTTGTTATCCGCCTGGCGATCAACACTCCGTTGATCAGGGCGATGGCGCCACCGAATAACGCGGCGGCGGCCTCTTCGACGCTACGCGACAGGAAAAATGTCGCGATCAGTGCGGCGATGACGATCTGAGCAAGAAGGATTCTCTGCATCGCGGCGCGACCAGCTCAGGCGCGACCGCAGCGACAATCCCGTGCCATACCGAGCAAGGCGCGCGAATTGTAGACAGCGCCCCTTATAGGGTCAATCGATAGGGGAATATTTCTCATTTAATGTGCGCGAGGATGCCGTCGAGCTCGTCCAGCGAGTTGTAACGGATCACCACCTGGCCATTTCCGGAATTCTTGTGCTGAATATGGATCTTCGCGCCGACGCGCTCGGCAAGCTCGTTTTCCAGACGGGTGATGTTTGGGTCGCGCGCGGACTTGGGCTTGTTGGCCGGATTGAGCAGCCGCCGGACCAGCGCCTCGGTCTCACGCACGGACAAGCCTTTCCGAATGATCTCGTTGGCCGCGCGCATCTGGACCTCGTCATCGAGGGACAGCAGGGCGCGGGCGTGGCCCATCTCCAACGCACCGAGCTCCAGATGACGCCGCACCTCGGGGTGCAGCTGCAACAGACGCAGCAGATTGGACACCGCCGCGCGGGAACGCCCGACGGCATCCCCGACCTGCTGGTGCGTCAGGCCGAACTCATCGAGCAGACGTTGCAGTGCAACCGCTTCCTCGACCGGATTCAGATCTTCGCGCTGGATGTTCTCGATCAGAGCCATCGCGATCGCCGCCTGATCCGGCACGTCGCGGATGACGGAGGGGACCTGGTGCAGGCCCGCGATCTGGCAGGCCCGCCAGCGACGCTCGCCGGCGATGATCTCGTATTTGCCAGCGCCTATCGGGCGCACGACGATGGGCTGAACCACGCCCTGCGCCCGGATTGAAGCCGCCAGTTCCTGCAAGGCGTCCGGATTCATATCCTGCCGGGGCTGGTAGCGACCGGGCTGGATGAGGTCGACGGCGAGGTCCTTCAGGACCTCCTTGGCACCACCGGCAGCGACGTCACCCGCGTTTCGGCGACCGGCTGCCGCGCCGAGCAGCGCGTCCAGTCCGCGGCCGAGTTTCTTGTTCGCACTCATTATTTCCACCCGCTTACGCGACCTGCCGTGGGTGCTCGCGGCGCAGCACCTCATCGGCGAGGATCTGGTAGGCCTTGGCACCACGCGACAGCCGGTCGTACTGCAACACAGGCAGACCATGGCTGGGCGCTTCGGCGAGACGCACGTTTCGCGGCACCACGGTGCGATAGACCTTGTCGCCGAAGTGCAGGATCAGCTGCGCGGAGACCTCGTTGGAAAGGTTGTTGCGTGGATCGAACATCGTCCGCAGCAGGCCCTCCACCTTGAGTTCCGGATTCACCGTCGAAGCGATCTGGTCGATCGTGTCGAGCAGCGCGGAGAGCCCTTCCAGCGCGTAGTACTCGCATTGCATCGGGATCAGCACCGATTGCGCGGAGACCAGGGCGTTGATGGTCAGCATGTTCAGCGCGGGCGGGCAATCGATGATCACATAATCGTATCGGCTTTCTATCGGGGTCAACGCATCGCGCAGCGCCCGCTGCCCATTCTCGCCGTTCAGCAGCGCAACCTCGGCGGCAGTGACGTCGCCATTGGAAGGCATCAGATCGAAGCCGGAAGCCTCGACATGAATGATGGCGTCGAGCGCGCGAGCTTCGCCAATCAGCACGTCGTAGGTACTCCGTTCCAGTTCGTGCTTGTCCACGCCGCAACCCATGGTTGCGTTGCCTTGCGGGTCGATATCGATGAGCAGCACGCGGCGATCGGATGCCGCCAGCGCCGCGCAAAGATTGACGCTGGTGGTGGTCTTGCCGACCCCACCTTTCTGATTCGTGACCGCGATGATGCGACTCATGTCAGCTCCCGAACGCCCGCCGTCACGGCGAGCCGAGGGGTACGAGGAATCCCGCTCAGGGTGCGGGGCGGCTGAGTATAACCGCATGGCGTTCGCCATTGCGGTCGGGATAATCGAGGTCGTGCACCTCAACCTTCCAGGCACCCGTGACGCCCCGCATTTCGTCGTCGCGCAGCTGCCCTTTCATCGCCAGCAGGCGCCCGCCGACGACGAGATGCCGCTCCGTGAAGCGCACGAAATCCGGCAACGAAGAAAACGCACGGCTGGTGATCAGGCCGAACAAGCGGGCGGGATCCAGGGTCTCGATCCGCGCGGTCACGATTTCGACATTCTCAAGCCCCAGCTCCGCCACCGCCTGCGTCATGAAGCGCGTCCGCTTGGCGGCGGTATCCAGCAAGGTGAATGGGACCGTCGGTAGCGCGATGGCGAGCGGAATACCCGGCAAACCCGCTCCGCTGCCGACGTCGAGCACCGGTGCCCGATCGATGAAACGGGCGATGGACAGACTGTCCAGGAGGTGTCGCGAACGCATCTCGCCAGCGGCCTGCACGGCCGTCAGGTTGTACACGCGGTTCCATTTCGCGATCAGGTCGCGGTAGCCCAGCAACCGGTCGATCGCGTCCGCGGTGAGCGCCAGCCCCATGGCCTCGGAGGCACCGTGCAACGCAGCGTGTTCGTCCATGCGCCGGCTCAGGCCTGGTGACGCAGACTGCCCGCGCCAGCGCCTTGCCGCTTCAGATGGACCAGCAACAACGAGACGGCCGCAGGCGTCACGCCGGGGACGCGCGATGCCTGGCCGACCGTCGCCGGGCGCGTGCGTTGCAATTTTTCGCGCACCTCGGTGGATAACCCGCGCACGGTGGCGTAGTCGAAGTCATCCGGGATGCTCGCTTCCTGCTGACGACGATGACGATCGATCTCGTCCCGCTGGCGGTCGATGTAGCCGGCGTACTTGGCGTCGATCTCCACCTGCTGGGCAACCTGCGCATCCTCGACCCCCGGCCCGCACCCCGGCAATCCGGTAAGGCTCGCGTAATCCACCTCCGGGCGCCGCAACAGCTCCGCAAGTCGTTGCTCGCGGATCAGTGGCCCGCCGAACAGCTGGGTCTGTCGAGCTTCGGACAGATCGCCCGGACGCAACCAGTGATCGCTCAATCGCTGCTTTTCGCGTTCGATCGCTTCACGTTTACGCTCGAACCTTGCCCATCGCAAATCATCGATCAGGCCAAGTTCCCGCGCGATCGGGGTCAGCCTCAGGTCGGCATTGTCCTCACGCAACAGCAGGCGATGTTCCGCCCGGCTGGTAAACATGCGATACGGTTCATTGGTTCCTTGCGTCCGCAGGTCGTCGACCAACACGCCGAGATAGGCGAGCTCCCGGCCTGGTGACCACGACTCCTGGTCACCCGCCCGTCGCGCGGCATTGATGCCGGCGAGCATGCCCTGCGCGGCGGCTTCCTCATAGCCGGTCGTGCCATTGATCTGCCCGGCGAAGAACAGGCCCGGCAGATGCTGACTCTCCAGGCTCGGTTTCAGATCGCGCGGATCGAAGAAATCGTATTCGATGGCGTAGCCAGGCCGGGTGATGTGCGCATTCTCGAAGCCCTCGATCGAGCGCACCACGTTGACCTGCACGTCATACGGCAGGCTGGTCGAGATGCCGTTCGGATACAGCTCGTTGCTATCCAGACCCTCCGGCTCGACGAAGATCTGGTGCGAATCCTTGTCGGCGAAGCGCACGATCTTGTCCTCGATCGACGGGCAATAACGCGGGCCGACCCCTTCGATCACGCCCGTGTACATCGGCGAGCGGTCCATGCCAGCGCGGATGTGATCGTGGGTACGCTCGTTGGTGCGGGTGATGTGGCACAGGGTCTGCGGAGGATGTTCCGCCGCGTCGCCCATGAAGGAGAACACCGGCACCGGCTCGTCACCCGGCTGTTCCTGCATGCGTGAGAAATCCACGCTGCGTTTGTCGATCCGCGGCGGCGTGCCGGTCTTGAGCCGATCGACCTTCAACGCCAGTTCGCGCAAGCGCGCGGCCAGTGCGTTCGACGGTGGATCGCCGGCACGCCCACCCTGGTAATTGTTCAAGCCGATGTGAATGCGACCGCCGAGGAAAGTGCCAACGGTCAGCACCACCGCACGTGCGCGGAATGCGAGACCCATCTGCGTGACCACACCCACCACCTGCCCCTGCTCGACGATCAGATCATCGGCGGCCTGCTGGAACACGCGCAGGTTGGGCTGATTCTCGATTGCCGCACGGACCGCGCGCTTGTAGAGCTGGCGATCCGCTTGCGCGCGGGTCGCCCGGACGGCCGGGCCTTTCCGACTGTTAAGTATGCGGAAATGGATGCCGGCCAGATCGGCCGCGTGCGCCATCAGGCCGCCCATGGCATCGATCTCCTTGACGAGATGCCCCTTGCCGATACCGCCGATCGCCGGATTGCAGCTCATCTGGCCCAGCGTCTCGACATTCTGCGTCAGTAGAAGCGTGCTCACGCCCATGCGCGCCGCGGCCAGCGCGGCCTCGGTGCCGGCATGCCCACCGCCGATGACAATGACGTCGTACTGCTCGTTGCTCATCGCTACTTACCGATACAGAAACTCGAAAAGATGCGCCCCAGCAGATCGTCGCTGCTGAACGCACCGGTGATCTCCGCCAAGGCATTCTGGGCCAGGCGCAGTTCCTCCGCGACCAGTTCCCCGGCGCGCGACTTCTCCAATCGCTCACGCGCATCGAGCAGATGGCGCTCGGCCCGGAACAAGGCGTCGAGGTGGCGGCGACGCGCGCTGAACGTCCCCTGCCCAGTAGGTTGATAGCCGACCGCGTTTTTCAAATGCTCGCGCAGGCGGTCCAGACGCGCCCCGGTTCTGGCGGAGATCCACAACTCGGCCCGTTCCGCGTCGACATCGTCGGGAATGTCGCGCTCCAGCAGATCGATCTTGTTGTGCAACAAGGTGACCGGCAGGCGCGGCGGAATCCGCGCGAGCAGTTGCTGATCTTCCACATGCATCGGCTCACGGGCATCCATCACCAGCAGCAGGCGATCGGCGCGCTCCACCTCGCGCCAGGTGCGGCGGATGCCTTCCTGTTCGACGACATCATCGCTGTCGCGAATCCCGGCGGTATCGATCACATGAATCGGCAGGCCGTCGATCTCGATGCGCTCGCGGAGCACGTCGCGGGTGGTGCCCGGAACATCGGTCACGATCGCGGCGTCGGTACCGGCGAGGGCGTTCAACAGGCTCGACTTGCCCGCGTTCGGGCGCCCGGCGATGACCAGATTCATCCCGTCGCGCAGCAGCGTTCCCTGCCGGGCACTGGCCAAGGTCTGCTGCAACTTCTGTTCGATATCGTGCAGGCGCGTCGCGATGCCGCTGTCGGCGAGAAAGTCGACCTCCTCCTCCGGGAAATCGATCGCGGCCTCCACGTACATGCGCAGTTCGATCAACGCGTCGACCATGGCCGTCACGCGATGCGAGAACTCGCCGTGCAACGAATTCAGCGCGGCACGCGCCGCTGCCTCCGACGCGCTGTCGATCAGGTCGGCGACCGCCTCGGCCTGCGCGAGGTCCAGCTTGTCGTTCAGGAACGCGCGTTCCGAGAATTCACCGGGGCGGGCCGGGCGGATTCCGATCTCGCCAAGCGCGGCCATCAGCATGTCCAGCACCACCGGCCCACCATGGCCCTGCAGTTCGAGCACGTCTTCGCCGGTAAAGGAGTTGGGCGACGGGAAATACAACGCGATCCCGTCATCGATCTCGTGGCCGGCGCGATCGTGGAAGCGTCGATAGATGGCGGTGCGCGCCGGCGGCACCACACCGACGATCCGTCGTGCCGCCTCGACGGCCTTCGGGCCGGATATACGCACGATGCCGACACCACCGCGGCCGGGCGGCGTGGCCACCGCCGCGATGGTATCGGCGTCGTTCATGTCATGCAGCCGGCGTCAGACCTTCTCGCCGGCTTCGATCTTTTTGGTGATGACCCATTGCTGCGCGATCGACAGGATGTTGTTGACCACCCAGTACAGCACCAGACCGGAGGGGAAGAACGCGAAGAACACCGTGAACACGATCGGCAGCGCCATCATGATCTTGGCCTGGATCGGGTCCATCGGCGCCGGGTTCAGCTTCTGCTGAATGAGCATCGAGATGCCCATGATGATCGGCAGCACGAAGTACGGGTCCATCTGCGACAGGTCGTTGATCCACAACGCGAACGGCGCCTGGCGCAGCTCGACGGATTCCAGAATCGCCCAGTACAGGGCGATGAAGACCGGAATCTGCACGAGCATCGGGAGACATCCGCCAAGCGGATTGATCTTCTCCTTCTTGTACATCTCCATCATCGCGGCGTTCAGCTTCTGCTTGTCGTCGCCGTATTTTTCTTTCAGCGCCTGCAGACGCGGCGTCAGCTTGCGCATGTTCGCCATGGACTTGTAGCTGGCTTCCGACAGCTTGTAGAACGCCAACTTGATCAGCACGGTCAGGATGATGATCGCGACACCCCAGTTACCGAAGATGTCCTGAATCCGGTCCAGCAACCAGAACAGGGGTTCGGATATGAAGGTGATCCAGCCGTAGTCGACAGCCAGATGCAGACCCTCTGCGACGGCATCCAGGTTGTCCATGATCTTCGGGCCGATATACAGACGGTCCGTGAACACCTCGGTCGCACCGGCGGCGATCACCTGCTGGCCGGACATCATGCCGAGCACGTAGCGGCCATCGCCGAGCGCCTTGCTGTAGTAACCCTGCGCCTTGTCGGACGGCGGTACCCAGGCCGACACGAAGTAATGCTCCAGCATCGCTGCCCAGCCGCCGGTGATGTTGCGGGCCAGGTTGGCATCATCCATTTCGTCGAAATCGACCTTTTCGTACTTTTCCTCCGGGCTGTAGATCGCGCCGCCGGTGTACGTGTAGATCAGGTTCGACTCACTCTCCGCCGGCGGTCGGGAACGCTGCAACTGCCGGTACTGGCGAATGTTCCATGTGGAACCGGCAGCGTTCTTGATCGTGTATTCGACATCGATCTGATAACTGCCACGGCGGAAGATGTATGTCTTGATAACGACGCGCTCACCATCCACCCAGGTAAGCGGGACTCGCAGGATGTCTTGACCCGCCGCCAGCACATAGCGGTCAGACTCCGCGCTGAACTCGGCGTAGTGATTCGGCGCTGTGCCCTCGCCCGCGATCAGGCCAGTCTGGGCGATGTAGGTGCGCGCCGGGCTGTCATCCAGGATGCGGAAGGGGTTGTCGGGCTGATCGACCGCTACCGGATACTGAATCAGATCGACGCGGCGGAGGTCACCACCGGTACTGTCGATCTCGGCCTTGTAAACATCGGTCTCGACCAGGAAGCGCTTGCTGCTGGCGACGGCACGGACGGTCGGCAAGGCGGACTGCCCTGGCGGTGCGGCTGCGGCCTCGGACGCGCCAGGCACATCTTCCTTGTTGCTCGCTCCCGTAGCGGCGGCGCCAGTCGCGGGACCGGCCTCCGCGACGGAGCTCGCAGGAACAGGCTTCGGCGCATAGTCCGCCTGCCATTGCTGCCAGATCAGCAGAACCACGAAGGCCAGACCCAGGGACAGGATCAACCGTTGGTTATCCATGAATTCGCTCTTTTGTTTACGTTCGATGCAAGCAGTGCAGGCTCATCAAGCCGGCACGGGCTTGCCCATACGATCGGAGAGTCGCCGCCAATGCCGGTCGAGTTCCGTTAACAACTCCCGGTTCGACCGACCAACTGCCCCGTCGCGCAACAGCACGACAATGTCGATGGCGGGCAGTTCAGGCTGATTGACGCGAAAGCTTTCGCGAATCATCCGTTTCAGACGATTTCTCGCGACCGCTGTTCGCGTTTTCTTGCGCGCAATGGCCATGCCTAGCCTGGCGAAGCCGACAGAGTTGGGGCGTGCCAACAACGTTAACGCCCGATCACCGGATCGCGTGGCGCCATCGAAGACCAACCGGAATTCCGGAGCAGTCCGCAGGCGATGCGATTTCGGGTACCGGGCGTTGTCGTACGGCAAAGTGCCGTTGACTGGCGCGCGCGTGTTCTCCATCAAGGTCGCGGGTCACATGCGTGATGCCGCGGCCAGACGTTAACGTCGATTTACGGGCAAAGGCGCGCGCGGCCCTTGGCGCGGCGAGCTTTCAGCACGCGACGACCGTTCTTGGTCTGCATGCGGGCGCGGAACCCATGGGTGCGTTTGCGGCGCAGATTACTCGGCTGGAAAGTACGTTTCATGACGTATTCGGCTCGTATTGTCGTGAAGGTCTAAGCGGACCATGCCCGGGCGGGCGCAGAGCCGGCGGAATATATGGATTCCGCAGGGATAAGTCAAAGCGAATTGTTTGTTTGGCGTCGTTAAAGTGGCCTGATCCTTCGTTCCAACCCTGTGGATAACCAAGGGGAGCGGGTATAGACTCGGTCGCTCCGCTTCCGGGCCACTTCCGCTTTTCGCAGGTCTCCATCCTTGGACTCCAATCTCTGGAATCAGTGTATTCGCCAGCTCGAGGGTCAGCTCAGCGATCAGCACCTGAACACTTGGATTCGTCCGCTGCAGGCCACTGTGTCGGACAACGGTATCCAACTGCTCGCGCCCAACCGGTTCGTGCTCGATTGGGTTAAGGATCACTACCTTCCGCAGATCGAATCGGCGTTGTCGCAACTGACCGGCCGGGCCGATTTCGGCGTTCGGCTATCGATCGGCAGCCGCCAGCGCACCCCCTCCCCCGCGAAACCCGTCGACCATGCCGCGCTGCTCAACGAGCTCGCCCCAACCGCGCGCGCCGGTTATGAAGGCAGTGCTATCGCGGCGATCGTCGAGCAGGCCACGGACTGGGAAGACACGCTGAATCCTGAATTCACCATCGACACCTTCGTCGAAGGCAAATCGAACCAGCTGGCGCGTGCCGCAGCCGTGCAGGTCGGACAAAACCCGGGCGGTGCGTACAACCCGCTCTGCATATATGGCTCCACCGGGCTCGGCAAAACCCACCTGATGCATGCGATCGGCAACCTGATTCGCGAACACAATCCCAAGGCGCAAATCGCGTACCTCCGCGCGGAGCGTTTTGTCGCCGACATGGTCAAGGCGCTACAGCACAACGCCATGGATCAGTTCAAGGCGCGCTATCGCACGCTCAACGCGCTACTGATCGATGACATCCAGTTCTTCGCGAACAAGGAACGTACCCAGGAAGAGTTCTTCCACACGTTCAATGCCCTGCTCGAAAACCAGCAGCAGATCATTTTCACCAGCGACAAATATCCGAAAGAAGTCGAGGGCGTCGACGAACGCCTCAAATCCCGATTCAGCTGGGGGCTGACCACCAGCATCGACCCGCCCGACACGGAAACACGCGTCGCGATCCTGCAGAGCAAGGCCGAGCAGTTCGGCATCGCCCTGTCCACGGATGTCGCGTTCTTCATCGCCAACGCCGTGCATTCCAACGTGCGTGAGCTTGAAGGTGCATTGAGAAGGGTGATGGCAAACGCGCATTTCATGGGCGCCGAGATCACCGTTCCCTTCGTCAAGGATGCGCTCAAGGACCTGCTCGCAATCCAGCAGAAGCAGGTCACCATCGACAATATTCAGAAGGTCGTCTCGTCGTATTACAAGATCCGTCTGGTGGAACTGCTCTCCTCCCGGCGCAGTCGCTCCATAGCACGGCCTCGCCAAGTCGCGATGGCGCTTGCCAAGGAGCTGACGCGACACAGCTACCCGGAAATCGGACAGGCGTTCGGCGGACGGGACCACACTACAGTGATCCACGCCTGCCGCAAGATCGCCGAACTGCGCACGACGGATACAAGCATCGAAGACGACGTGCAGACACTGCGACGGTTGCTCACCTCGTGACAAACCGCTTGATCACTTTCAATAACATTCAGCTTGAACACGCTATCCAAGGGGTAAACCATGAAGATCCAGGTCGACCGGGACATCATCGTCAAACCGATCATGCAGGTGATCGGGGTTGTCGAGCGTCGGCAAACTCTGCCCGTACTGTCCAATCTCCTGGTCAAGGCCAGTGGCGATCAACTTGAAGTCACCGCGACCGACCTCGAGGTCGAACTGGTTGCGCGCGCGACGATGAAGATCGACGAGGGTGGAGAGATCACCCTGCCCGCCCGCAAGCTGGCCGATATCTGCCGCAGCCTCCCGGACGGCGCGAACGTCAACCTCAGCGTCGGCGACAACCGCGCCATGCTGCGCTCTGGCCGCAGCCGCTTCACGCTTTCCACACTTAGCGCGGATGAATTCCCCCGCGTCGACGATATTGGCGCAACGGTTCGTTTCTCCGTGCCCGAAAAGGATCTTCGCAGCTTGCTGGAACGCACCCAGTTCGCGATGGCGGTCCAGGATGTCCGTTATTACCTCAACGGTCTGCTGCTGGAGATCGACGGCAATCAACTTCGTGCTGTCGCGACGGACGGCCACCGCTTGGCAACCTGCGTCATTGAAGCGGACACGCAGGTATCGCAGTTGAGCAAGGTCATCGTCCCGCGGAAGGGCATCACCGAGCTCCTGCGCCTGCTGGAGTCCACGGACAACCCGGCGCATATCGAGATTGGCGAGAACCACATCCGGATCACGCTCGCCGACCTGCGTTTCACCTCGAAGCTCATCGACGGACGGTTTCCGGACTATGACCGTGTGATCCCCCAGGGCGGTGAGCTCGTCGTGACCGCTGACCGGGAATGGCTGCGTCAGGCGCTTTCCCGCACCGCGATCCTGTCCAACGAGAAGTATCGGGGTATCCGGTTGACGCTCCTGCCGGACACGCTGCGCATTCAGGCGCACAACCCTGAACAGGAAGAGGCGGAAGAGGAAATCGAAGTCCAGTACGCAGGCGCCGAAATCGAGATCGGGTTCAACGTGACCTATATCCTCGACGCCCTTGCTGTGCTGAGTCACAAGGACGTTACCCTCACATTGAAGGATCAGAACAGCAGCTGCCTGATTCAGGCTGCCGGCAGCAGCGAGTGCTTGCACGTCGTCATGCCGATGCGGCTTTGATCCGTCACCAGTCCTTCTGACCGTCAGCCGTCATGTGGCTGACCCGCTTCGGGGGGGAAGGTTTTCGCAACCTTGCCCCGTTCGAAATTGAGCTTGATCCCGGCATCAACCTTTTCCACGGGGATAACGGTGCCGGGAAGACGAGCCTTCTCGAGGCGGTGTTTTTTCTATCCAGGGCACGCTCCTTTCGCACCAGCCGGTTTGACCGCGTCCGCCAGCGCGGATCGGACAGCCTGTCCGTGTTCGGGACAGTCGTCCACGACAACGGCACGCGCGTCGCGCTTGGATTGCGCAAACTGGGCCGGGATACGGAAATCCGCGTGGCGGCCAAACCCGCACGCCGCGTCTCCGAGCTGGCACGCCAACTTCCCGTCATGGCTATCGGTGCCGAGTCGCATCGTCTCCTCGAAGACGGGCCGGAACTCCGGCGGCGCTTTCTCGACTGGGCCGTGTTTCACATGGAACATCCGGCCCTTGTCGCCTGGCGCGCCTATGAACACGCACTCGCCCAACGCAACGCCGCAATTCGCCTACGACAACGCGAACCCAACATTCGCCTATGGCATTCCGCGCTTGGTGAACACGGCACCCAGATAAGCAATGCACGGATGGCCGTACTGAGTCACGTCGCGCCGATATTCGGCGAGGTATGCGCTCGCCTCCTGCCCGATATTGCATTGAGCCTGGAGTACCGGTCGGGATTGGCGAGCGGCTATTCGGAACTCGCTGCCTGCCTCGATGATTCTGTAGGCGCCGACCTGAGCAGGGGCTATACCCAGTACGGCCCGCACCGAGCCGAAATCATCGTCCGTCATGGCAAGCGGGACGTTCGGGAAACCCTGTCACGCGGCCAGCAGAAGCTTGTCGTCAGCGCGCTGTTGATAGCCCAGGCACTGACCCTCGAGCGCGAGACCGGCAAACGGTCCGTCCTGCTCTACGACGATCTCCCCGCGGAACTCGATGCGGTGAAACGTGCCGCCCTGTTCAACCTGATCCAGGCCTATAACGGCCAGGTACTGATGACCGCCATTGACCCGGCAATGCTCCCCAACGCCGCCGCGCACCAGGCGCGGGTGTTCCATGTGGAACAGGGCCGGATCAGGCAGGTGGTATAATCCCGCGATTGCCGACACCCCGACCGAGAGCAACCATGTCCGAGAATAAAGAATACGGCGCGTCCAGCATTCAGGTCCTGAAAGGACTGGAAGCTGTCCGCAAACGCCCCGGCATGTACATCGGCGATACGGACGATGGCACCGGCTTGCACCACATGGTGTTCGAAGTCGTCGACAACTCGATAGACGAAGCGTTGGCGGGGCACTGCACGACAATCACCGTGACGATCCACAGTGATGAGTCCGTAACCGTCACCGACAACGGACGCGGAATTCCGGTCGACATGCACGAAGGCGAAGGCAAGTCCGCCGCCGAAGTGATCATGACCGTGCTCCATGCCGGCGGCAAATTCGACGACTCCTCGTACAAGGTGTCTGGCGGACTGCACGGCGTCGGCGTATCCGTGGTGAACGCCTTGTCAGACCGACTCACGCTGACGATTCATCGAGGCGGAAAGGTTCACCAGCAGGTTTATCACCTAGGCGACCCGGAAGCGCCGCTTGCGATCATCGGCGACAGCAACACCACCGGTACGCAGGTCCGTTTTCACCCGAGCCCTTCGATCTTCACGAACATCGATTTTCACTACGAGATACTCGCCAAACGCCTGCGCGAGCTGTCGTTCCTGAACTCCGGTGTGCGAATAGAGCTGCGTGACGAACGTAGCGACCGAAAAGACGTCTTCGAATTCGAGGGCGGTATCGGCGCGTTCGTCAATCACCTCAATCACAGCAAGACCGCGATCCACCCGACCGTCTTCCACTTCAATACCAGCACACGGAGCGCGCACGACGAAGACATCGGCGTTGAAGTCGCGATGCAGTGGAACGATAGCTATCAGGAAAGCATTTTCTGCTACACCAACAACATCCCGCAGAGGGATGGCGGCACCCACCTCGCCGGTTTCCGCGCGGCTTTGACCCGCACGCTCAATCAATACATCGAGCGGGAAGGACTGGCGAAAAAGGCAAAGATCGCCACCGCGGGTGACGACGCGCGGGAAGGCCTCACGGCAGTCCTCTCGGTGAAGGTTCCCGACCCGAAATTCTCATCCCAGACGAAAGACAAACTGGTCTCGTCCGAGGTGAAGGCCGCTGTCGAATCGACGATGGCCGACCAGCTCAACACCTTCCTGCTCGAGCATCCGCAGGAAGCGAAAATCATCGTCAACAAGATCATTGAGGCGGCACGCGCGCGCGAAGCCGCGCGCAAAGCCCGCGAGATGACGCGCCGAAAAGGGGTGCTCGACGTCGCAGGCCTGCCTGGCAAACTTGCCGATTGCCAGGAAAAGGACCCGGCCAAATCCGAGCTGTACCTGGTCGAGGGCGACTCCGCAGGTGGTTCCGCCAAACAGGGCAGGGACCGCCGCTCCCAGGCGATCCTGCCGCTGAAGGGCAAGATCCTGAACGTCGAGAAGGCCCGCTTCGACAAGATGTTGTCGTCCGCCGAAGTCGGGACCCTGATCACCGCATTGGGTTGCGGCATCGGTCGCGAGGAGTTCGATCCGAACAAGCTCCGCTATCACCGCATCATCATCATGACCGACGCCGACGTCGACGGCTCGCACATCCGAACCCTGCTGCTGACGTTCTTCTACCGGCAGATGCCGGAGCTGATCGAGCGTGGTCATGTGTATATCGCGCAGCCGCCGCTTTACAAGCTGAAGGCAGGCAAACGCGAACAGTACGTCAAAGACGACGTCGAACTGACCGACGTGATCTTGCAGTACGCCCTGGACAAGGCCGCGCTGGTGCCGACGGCAGACACGCCGGCAATCACCGGCGAGGGTCTGGAGAAACTGGCCCGCGACTATCAACGCGCCGTCGCCAAGCTCGACCGCCACTCGCGAATCCACGATGCATCCTTGACCGTGCCGATGCTGGAGCTCGCGCCCGTTGACGACGCCATGCTCGCCAACGCGGATGCATACCGTGAATGGATCGCCGGGTTACTCGCGGTCGTCAACGAAGACCTCGAACCTGCGCACAGATACCGCTATCGGATTGACCAGACCGAGAGCGGCAAGCATTCGGCCGTCCTCACACGTCGTTATCACGGCGTCGAGCATCAGCACGTCTTCGGCCCGGGCTTCTTCAACTCCGGCGATTACGAAGTGATCCGTTCCGTCGCCCGCAATCTGCATGGCCTGCTTGATAAATCAAGCACGGCGCTTAAAGGCGATAAAGCCCAACCGATCACGAACTTCGGGGCCGCAATGGCGTGGCTGCTCAGCGAGGGCAAGCGCGGTCTGCACGTCCAGCGCTACAAGGGGCTCGGCGAGATGAATCCCGACCAGCTCTGGGAGACGACCATGGACCCGAACACCCGTCGCATGTTGCAGGTAAGGATCGAGGACGCGATCGCATCCGACGAGCTGTTCAGCACCCTGATGGGTGATGAAGTCGAACCGCGTCGCGCGTTTATCGAGAGCAACGCCCTGCTCGCGGCCAATATCGACGTCTGACGAATGCTTTGCGGACTGTCAGTCCGCCGATAGCCCGTCGTCCACCGTTGGAACGCTGGATATCCGGGCCATCTCCCCTTCGATCCAGCCTTTGGCTTCGCTGAGGATCTGGTCCGCTTTCTTGCCCTGGGTAGGAATCGCGGGCCCGATCGACACGATGATCGTGCCGGGCTTCTTCAGGAACCCGCGCCGCGGCCAGTATTCGCCCGCGTTATGCGCCATCGGCACCACCGGATAGCGCGAGGCCTGCGCGAGCAGCGCCCCACCGATGCCATAGCGTCCGACCTTGCCCGGCGCGACACGTGTCCCTTCCGGGAACACAACCACCCAGCGACCGCCGGCCAGGCGTTCCTTGCCTTCCTTGATCAGCTGCTTGACCGCCTGGCTGCCCGCGCTGCGGTCGATCGCGATCGGCTCCATGAGCCTAAGCGCCCACCCGAAGAAGGGGACCGCCAGCAACTCCTTTTTGAGAACCCATGCCTGCACGGGAAACAGTTTTTGAATCGCCAGGGTTTCCCAGGTCGACTGGTGTTTTGAGAACAGGATGGCGTTAGCCGTCGTCACGTTCTCCAGCCCGCGCACTTCGTAGTGAACACCGCAGGTCACCCTGAGCCACCACAACACAAACCAGGCCCAGCGGATAACGAACTGGTATCGAACCGAAAATCCGAACGGGAGCGTGAACAGGGCGCCGACTGAAAACACCACGGTCGCCAGCAGCATCCCGAGGGAAAACAACGCGGACCGGAGAAAAATCAACATTGCAGGCTGAGCCGGATCAGGAGGCCAGCAGCGCGTCCACGGCTGCTGCAAGGTCTGCGTAAACGGGTATGGCCGCGTCCAGTGCCGGGTTCGCCAATGTCCGCTCACCCTTCCCGGTGCGCACCAGCACGGGCGACGCGCCCGCCGTCACCGCTGCCTGAAGATCCCGCAAGGAGTCGCCGATCGCCACCACACCTTTCAGGTCGACGTCGTATCGCGCCGCGATCTCTTCAAACAGCCCTGGCCGGGGTTTGCGGCAACGGCAACCGTCTTCGGGACCGTGTGGACAAAAGAAGATGCCGTCGACATGGCCACCGCACTCAAGCAATGACTGACGCATCTTCTCGTGGATCTGGGCAAGCATGTCGAGGTCCAGGAAGCCCCTAGCCACGCCCGATTGATTGGTCGCGACGACCACCCGATAACCCGCCTGATTGAGCCGCGAGACCGCCTGCAGACTCCCTGGGACCGGAATCCACTCATCAGGCGTCTTGATGAACGCGTCCGAGTCCTCGTTGAGCACACCGTCCCGATCGAGAATGACGAGCTGCGCGCGATCGCTGTTAGACATCGCGGAACTCCGAAACCCGGATACGGCCATTGACGACCCGAGCCTCCCGTTGCATCAGCTTTTCAAGCTTCGCCCAGAACGCCGCGTTCAGATCGAAGTCGACCGCGATGCCGGTGCCCATCACCAGAATAAGCAAATCGGCCACCTCCTCCGCAAGCGCCTCCCGCGACTTGCCTTTGGTCACGCATGACGAGATCTCCCCGAGCTCCTCCGCCATCAATGCGACCCGGTAGGTCAACTCCTCGCCGCCGGTATCCCGGAAGCGATGCTTGTCATGAAATGCCTGCACCGCCTCCAGCATCTGCTGGTAGGAATCCGGATTGCGCTGCACCGCCACCCTCCGATCCGCCCAGCCGCTCAACCCTGCAGCCGGGAGAAATCCCCGGCGCCAAGGAACATGCGGGAGAGATCCATCAGCAGGGCCAGCCGATTCCGCTTGAGGGCATCGTCGTCAGCCATGACCATGACGCCATCGAAGAACGCATCGACGGGTTCGCGAAGATCCGCGAGCCGCGCGAGGCCCGCCTCATAATCGCCCGCGGCGAACGCTTCGGCGACAGGCCCACGAACCGCATCGACCGCATTCGCCAGCGCCGTTTCGGCAGGTTCGACGAAGGCGCCGCGATCGACGGCCAGATCCGCGAGATCAAAGTCGACCTTCTTGAGTATGTTGCTCGTCCGCTTGTTGGCGGCCGCGAGGGTCTGACCGGCGTCGGTCGCCCGGAAGGCCTGCACCGCCCGAACGCGAAGATCGAAATCCAGCGGGCGGGTCGGCCGAACGCCCATCACGGCATCGATCACGTCCGCGTCGATACCTTCGTCAGCGTAATAGACCTTCAAACGGTCGATCACGTATTCGAAGACCTCGTCGACGCTGCCGCTCGCATCGACCTTATCGGCCAGCACCGCCGCACTCCCGCCGATAAGCGCCAATAGGTCGAGATCGCGCTTGCCCTCGATCAACATGCGCAACACCCCGAGTGCCGCGCGGCGCAAACCGAACGGGTCCTTGTTGCCGGTCGGCTTCTGCCCGATCGCGAAAATACCAACCAAGGTGTCGAGGCGATCCGCGAGCGCGAGCGCAAAGCCGATCGCTCCGGTCGGCAGCGCATCCCCGGCGAAGCGCGGCAGATACTGTTCCTCGATCGCGAGACTGACCGAAGCAGGTTCACCCGCCGCCCGCGCGTAGTAACGCCCCATCACGCCTTGCAGCTCGGGAAATTCGAACACCATCGCGCTGAGCAGGTCCGCCTTCGCGAGCCGCGCCGCGCGACGCGCTTCCGTTGCATCACCGCCAATCTGCTCGACGATGCCGGCAGCAAGCTCACCAACCCGTGCCGCCTTATCCGCCAACGAGCCGAGTTCCGCCTGGAACGTCATCGCGCCGAGGCCGTCGCCGAGTTTGTCGAGGCCGACCTTCAGATCCTGCTGCCAGAAGAACTCGGCATCCGTCAGCCGTGGCCGGATGACACGCTCGTTACCGGCGCGGACGATCGCAGGATTCTTGCTCCGCAGGTTCGAGACCGCGATGAAATGCGGCAGCAACCGACCGTCGTCCCCAACCACCGGGAAACACTTCTGATGACCCTGCATGCTGGAGATCACGGCTTCGTGTGGCAGCTCCAGGAAACGTCGATCGAACCCGCCGATCAGCGGTACCGGCCATTCGACCAGCGCCGTCACCTCATCGAGAAGGTCTTCGTCGACCAGCGCATGTCCGCCGACCTCAGCCGCGATGCCGATGACACCGTCCCGCACCGCCGCCTTGCGCGCCGCCATGTCGACGATCACGAAGCCTTGATCGCGCAGCGTGTTGACGTAGTCGCCGACCGAACCGATGACGATGTCACCGACGGACATGAAGCGATGGCCGCGACTGACATTGCCACTCGTCAGGCCGAGCACCGTCCCGGGAATCACCTGATCGCTATGCATCATGACCAGCCAATGAACCGGGCGGACGAATTCCGCCGTCCCGGCGCCCCAGCGCATGCGTTTGGGGATGGGCAGCGCGCCGAGCGACGCCTCCACCACACCGGCAAGCGACTCATCCAGCGTACTGCCACCCACGATCTGGCGATGAACCAGCCACTCGCCCTTGTCGGTAGCCAGCCGTTCGAGCGCCTCCACCGCGACTCCGCAGGATGCCGCGAAGCCCAGCGCTGCCTTGCTCGGGTTGCCGTCCGCGTCAAACGCCGCCGCGACCGCCGGGCCACGACGTTCCTGTTCGCTCGCGCGCTGCGCGAACGCCACGGCGGCGATGCGCACCGCCAGGCGACGCGGCGACGCGAAGGCCTCGGCATCGCCATGAGCGAAACCAAGCTTGTCCAGGCCACTGATCACCCCATTGAGGAATTCGCGGGACAGGCTGGCCAGCGCCTTCGGCGGGAGCTCCTCGCTGCCGAGTTCGATCAACAGATCAGCGATGCGTGCGGTCGACTCAGCCATTGGCCACCTCCACCGTGCCCGCAGCGGCACCCGCAAGCATCGGGAAACCCAGTTCCTCGCGCGCGTCGTAGTAGGCCTGTGCAACCGCACGCGCCAGGGCCCGCACGCGCAGGATGAAGCGTTGCCGCTCGGTCACGGAAATGGCGCTACGCGCATCCAGCAGGTTGAAGGTGTGCGAGGCCTTGAGCACCTGTTCATACGCCGGCAGCGGGAGTCCGGCTTCGATGAGCCTCTGGCTCGCCCGCTCGCAGGTATCGAACCAGGCGAACAGGGCATCCGTATCCGCATGCTGGAAGTTGTAGGTCGACTGCTCCACCTCGTTCTGATGAAACACGTCCCCATACGTGACCGTGCCCTGTGGCCCGCGCGTCCAGACCAGGTCGTAAACGCTCTCCACGCCTTGCAGATACATCGCGATGCGTTCCAGGCCATAGGTGATTTCACCGGTGACCGGACGGCAGTCGAGCCCGCCGACCTGCTGGAAATAGGTGAACTGCGTGACCTCCATGCCGTTCAGCCAGACTTCCCAGCCGAGCCCCCAGGCCCCGAGCGTCGGTGATTCCCAGTTGTCCTCGACGAACCGGATATCGTGAACGGTTGGATCCACCCCGAGCGCGCGCAAGGAATTCAGATACAGGTCCTGGATGTCATCCGGCGACGGCTTGATGACCACCTGATACTGGTAATAGTGCTGCAGACGGTTCGGGTTCTCGCCGTAGCGGCCATCCGTGGGACGGCGCGACGGTTGCGGATACGCGGCCGCCCAGGGCTCGGGTCCGATCGAACGCAGGAAGGTCGCCGGGTGGAACGTGCCGGCTCCGACTTCCATATCCAGTGGTTGGAGCAGAACGCAGCCTTGTTCCGCCCAGTAGCTGTCCAGAGCCTGAATCAGCCCCTGGAAGGTGGTGACATCGTGATGCAGCGACATGGGATATCCGCGATACCGAAACGACATGAAAACGGGGATGTATGCGAGGTCGCGAAGTATACCCGACCCGCCTGAGTCACTTACCGGTCCCGATGAAACGGATCAGTTCGCGTCACGCTGAGCGAGCTGATTACAAATATAAAAGCTTTATATATAAAGATTATTGTTGTTATAGAGGCCGCCCCGGCTTGGGGATAAGTTTGCCAAGTGTCGTCCAATCAATGGGTTGCGATGGAAAACCCCGGTGCGTGGGTGGGCGCGCATACGGTTCGCGGCCTGTGCGTCCCTTGTGGATGAATTCCGGGGGTTTTGGCGAAGCGGGGATATGGGCACCTTATCCACAGCTTCATATGATGGTTTCCCCTGCGCCCTGGGGAGGCACGGCTTTGTTATCCTGAGCGCCTCCTTGCCGCCCTGAACCCGAAGCACGTATGAGCGCGCCACGAAAAGCCCTTGCCCTGATTTCCGGTGGACTCGATTCGCTGCTCGCGGCACGCGTGGTGCAGGAGCAGGGCATCCATGTCGAGGGCGTGAATTTCTACACAGGCTTCTGCGTCGAGGGTCATACCCACGCAATCCGCAAGCAGGATCGAGCCAAGCCGAAGCGCAACAACGCCTTGTGGGTCGCCGAGCAACTCGGCATCAAGCTGCACATCGTCGATATCGTGGATGAGTACAAGGACATCGTGCTTAACCCGAAACACGGGTACGGCGCGAACATGAACCCGTGTCTGGATTGCAAGATCTTCATGGTCCACAAGGCCCAGGAATGGATCGACAAGCACGGTTTCGACTTCATCATCACCGGCGAGGTGATCGGCCAGCGCCCGATGTCGCAGCGCAAGGACACGATGCCGGTGGTGGCTGACGAATCCGGCGCCGGCGATCGTCTGTTGCGGCCTCTGTGCGCCCGGAACCTGCCTGAGACCCTGCCGGAACGTGAGGGTTGGGTGGATCGCGACCGCCTTTACGATTTCTCCGGGCGCGGTCGCAAGCCGCAGATGGCCCTCGCCGCACAGTTCGGCTTCGAGGACTACGCCGCCCCTGCCGGTGGCTGCTGTTTCCTGACCGACGAGAATTATTCCCACAAGCTCGCCGACCTCTGGCAAGCGCGGGGGGAACGTCGCTACGAGCTCGACGACATCATGCTGCTCAAGGTCGGCCGCCACCTGCGACCCCGTCCCTACTTCAAGATGATCATCAGCCGCGAGGAGGGTGAATCGCGGTTCCTCGAGGGCTACCGTCGTCAGTTCCGCCACTTGCGCACCATCAGCCACATGGGCCCGCTGGCGCTGATCGACGGCAGCCGGTTCGACGAGGCGGACGTGGCGCTCGCCGCCCGTCTGCTCGCCCGTTTCAGCCAGGGTCGGACCGCACCGGAGGTCGAGGTCGAATACGTCGACGAGACCGGCATGGCGCGCACATTCAACGTTGCGCCGATGTCGCCGGCCGAGATCCCGAAGGATTGGTACCTGTGAGCCGCCACCAGCTCGATGCCCGCCGCCTGTTGTGCCCGATGCCCGTGATCCGCACCCAGGACCGGATCGCCGAACTCGTCCGCGGCGATATCCTTGAAGTCCATGCCACCGACCCCGGTGCGCTAAACGACATCGGCGCCTGGTGCCGCATCAACGGCCACCGGGTCCTGGAAGCACGCGACGACGCTGGCGAAATCCTGATGGTCCTCGAGGTCGGCGGGGACTGACCCCGACCGATTCCCGCCCAATGCCCACGCCGACACCCGTCGTCACCGATCCGATCCAGCGTCGCCGCCTGGCCGAACGCGCCACCATCGTCGGCGCGGTGGTCAATCTGGTCCTGAGTGTCGCGAAGATCATGTTCGGCTGGATCGGCCACTCCCAGGCATTGATCGCGGACGGTATCCATTCCCTCTCCGACCTCGCCTCCGATGCGATCGTGGTGGTCGCCTCCCGGCATGGCAGCGCGGCGGCCGACGACGATCACCCCTATGGTCACGGTCGCATCGAGACGGTCGCGACCGTCTTGCTGGGGGTGATCCTGATGCTGGTCGCGATCGGCATCGGCGTCGACGCGACCGCGCGGCTGGCGGATCCCGAATCCCTGCCGATCCCCTCCACCATCGCGTTATGGGTTGCCCTCGCCTCGGTCGTCTCCAAGGAGGCGCTCTACTGGTACACGCTGATCATCGCGCGGCGCATCCGCTCGAATCTGCTCAAGGCCAACGCCTGGCACCACCGCTCGGATGCGTTCTCTTCGATTGTCGTATTGATCGGCGTCGGCGGCGCCATGCTTGGCGTGCCTGTGCTCGACGCCATCGCCGCGCTGGGCGTGGCGGTGATGATCGCCAAGATCGGCTGGGATCTGATCCGCCAGGGCGTGCGCGAACTGGTCGACACCGGTCTCGAGGAAGATCGCGTGCAGGCGATTCAGGAGATCATCGTCGGTACCCCCGGGGTGCGCAGCCTGCACATGCTGCGCACGCGCCGCATGGGGCCGGATGCGCTCGCCGACGTGCACATCCAGGTCGCACCGAGATTGAGCGTTTCGGAAGGCCACCAGATCAGCGAGACGGTCCGGCTTGCACTGGTAAAGAACATCGAGGAGCTCACCGACGTCACCGTGCATATCGATCCGGAGGATGACGAGGAAGCCGCCCCCTGCGAGGGCTTGCCCAGCAGAAGCGCGCTCCTGCCCCTGTTGCAGCAGGCCTGGCAACGGCACAATTGCCCGATGGTCGAGGAAGTGGTCATGCACTATCTCGACGGTCACGTGCATCTCGACCTGACCGTGGACCTTGCTTGCGTCGGCGACGCGGATCGGCGGCACCAGGTGCGGACCGCGCTGATTGCCGCGACCCGTGAACTGGACCATATCGGCGAAGTCCGGGTGTATTACCATTGAGCAGCATATGCACCACGGTGGTGCGATATGGGTGGTACGCGCACCATTGTTGGTCACGCAAACCCGTGCTGTGTATCCGGAGTTTCGCTAACACACTGATTTTACATGCCTAACCCCTTGGCATATTTACTGCGTCAAAGCGGGCCGGGCTTATCGTTCCGGGGCCATCCCCCACTTATCCAAACTGATCCAACTCGGAGGAGTTTCAATGTCCGCTAGTGACGTGATGAAGTTGATTGAAGAGAAGGGTGTCAAGTTCGTTGACTACCGCTTCACGGATACCCACGGCAAGGAACAGCACGTGACCGTGCCGGTCTCCGAGTTCGATGAAGAAGTGTTCGAAGAAGGCAAGATGTTCGATGGCTCCTCCATCCAGGGTTGGAAGGGCATCAACGAGTCCGACATGATCCTGATGCCGGAAGCCTCCACCGCGTTCCTGGACCCGTTCACTGACGAACCGACCCTGAACATCAGCTGCGACATCATCGAGCCGTCGACCATGCAAGGCTACCAGCGCGATCCGCGCTCCGTCGCCAAGCGTGCCGAGGCCTACCTGCAGTCCACCGGCATCGGCGACACCGCCTACTTCGGCCCGGAGAATGAATTCTTCGTGTTCGACGACATCCGCTGGGGCGCGGACATGAGCGGCTGCTTCGTGAAGATCGATTCCGAAGAAGCGAAGTGGAACTCCGAGCGTGCCTATGAAGACGGCAACATGGGTCACCGCCCGGGCGTCAAGGGCGGCTACTTCCCGGTTCCGCCGGTCGACTCCCTGCACGACATGCGCGGCGCCATGTGTCTGACCATGGAAGACGTCGGTCTGCGCGTCGAAGTGCACCACCACGAAGTCGCCACCGCCGGCCAGTGCGAGATCGGCGTCGGCTTCAACACCCTGGTCAAGAAGGCCGACGAGGTGCAGAAGCTCAAGTACGTCATCCACAACGTCGCCCATGCCTACGGCAAGACCGCGACCTTCATGCCCAAGCCGATGGTCGGCGACAACGGCAGCGGCATGCACGTCCACCAGTCCATCGCGAAGGACGGTGTGAATCTGTTCTCCGGTGACCAGTACGGCGGCCTGTCCGAGACCGCGCTGTACTACATCGGCGGCATCATCAAGCACGCCAAGGCCCTGAATGCCTTCACCAACCCGGGCACCAACTCCTACAAGCGTCTGGTGCCGGGCTTCGAAGCCCCGGTCATGCTGGCCTATTCCGCCCGCAACCGTTCCGCGTCCATCCGTATCCCGTACGTCGCCAACCCGAAGGGTCGTCGTATCGAAGTCCGTTTCCCGGACTCCATCGCCAATCCGTATCTGTCGTTCGCGGCGATGCTGATGGCCGGCCTCGACGGCATCATCAACAAGATCCACCCGGGCGATGCCATGGACAAGGATCTGTACGACCTGCCGCCGGAAGAGGACAAGAAGATCCCGAAGGTCTGCTCCTCCCTGGATGAGGCCCTGGACGCCCTGGATGCCGATCGTGAGTTCCTGAAGGCCGGTGGCGTGTTCACCGATGACGTCATCGATGCGTACATCACGCTGAAGTACGAGCAGGTTCAGCGCCTGCGCATGACGACTCACCCGATCGAGTTCGACATGTACTACTCCTGCTGATCCAGACGGATTCAAGGAGCCCGAACCCGGGTCACGCAAGTGGCCAGGGTCGGAAAAAACGCCCCCGGAGCACGGGGGCGTTTTTTTTGTGCACGGTCAAATCGATGGCGCACTACAATGGTGCACGCCCGCGATCCGGCCTTGATATGGATAGTCGCAAGGCCATATTTTTCAAAGACTTGGCGTATTGATCCACGTTGGTATCAATGGATCGGTTTTTGCACACACAGATTCCATGGACGCCCAGACCACACGTTCGATCGCCTGTCAGGTGGTGGAGAACCAATCCGCCGCCGTGCTTCTGTTCGACAGCAATCTCACCCTCACCTACCTGAATCCGGCGGCCGAGGCCTTGTTGGGCATCAGCGAGCGGCACGCGCTCGGCCAGGGTGTCGCCGACATCTTCAACGGCATGGAAGATGCCCACGACTGCATGCGCCGGTCCATCCAGCAGGATCAGCCGTTCGCGGAGCGCGAGCTGGAACTGCAACGCAGCGACGGCCAGATCATCACCGTCGATTGCACGGTCACGCCGTTGGTGGACGACGACGGCCCCGTTTCGCTGCTGGTCGAGCTGGTCCAGGTCGATCGCCACCTGCGCATCAACCGTGAGGAGGCCCTGCTCGCGCAGGAAAAGGTGAGTCGCGCGCTGGTTCGCGGCATGGCACATGAGATCAAGAACCCGCTGGGCGGCCTGCGCGGCGCGGCCCAGCTCCTGCAGAAGGAACTGAGCGACCCGGAACTGCTCGAGTACACCCAGGTCATCATCGCCGAGGCCGACCGTCTCCAGACGCTGGTCAACCGGATGCTCGGTCCCCGCAACGAACCGCGTTTCGCGGCGGTGAACATCCTCGAGGTGCTCGAACACATCATCCGCCTGATTGCGGCGGAAGCCGGCACCCGGGTCCGCATCGTGCGCGATTACGACCCGAGCATCCCGGAGTTGTCCGCGGATCGCGGAATGCTGATCCAGGCGCTGCTGAATCTGGTCCGGAACGCGGTCGAGGCAATCGGGACGACGGGCGGAACGATCACGCTGCGCACCCGCGCGCAACGCCAGTTCACGATCGGTGCGAACCGCCACCGCCTGGTCCTGCGCGTCGACGTCATCGATGACGGTCCGGGCGTCGACCCGGAGTACAAGGACCGGATTTTCTTTCCCATGGTGACCTCGCGCGCCGAGGGCACCGGCCTGGGCCTGCCGATCGCGCAGTCACTGATAAACCGTCATCAGGGCCTGATCGAATGCGAAAGCCAGCCTGGCCGCACCGTTTTCTCAATCTACCTGCCCATGGAGATCACGAATGACTAATCGTGTCTGGGTCATCGACGACGACCGATCCATTCGCTGGGTCCTGGAAAAGGCGCTCACCAACGCCCGCATGGACGTGACCACCTTCGATAACGCCGACGCCGCCATCGCGGCCCTGAATCGGCGCATACCGGACGCGATCCTGACCGATATCCGCATGCCCGGGACCGACGGCCTGGCGCTGCTGGAGCGTCTCGGCAAGGAGCATCCGGACCTGCCGGTGGTGATCATGACCGCGCATTCCGACCTCGATGCGGCGGTCGCCGCCTATCAGGGTGGCGCCTTCGAATATCTGCCCAAGCCCTTCGATGTGGACGAGGCCGTTGCCGTCGTCGAGCGCGCCTGCGAAGCCAACCGCGCGCCGACCGACCCGGTCGAGACGCACAGCAATGCCCTGTCGGAAATCATCGGCGAGGCGCCGGCGATGCAGGAGGTGTTTCGCGCCATCGGTCGCCTCAGCCGCTCGAACATCACCGTGCTGATCAACGGCGAGTCCGGCACCGGCAAGGAACTGGTCGCGCGGGCGCTGCATCGTCATTCGCCGCGCGCCGGCAAGCCCTTCATCGCCCTCAACATGGCGGCCATCCCCAAAGACCTGATGGAGTCGGAATTGTTCGGCCATGAACGCGGCGCGTTCACCGGTGCGCAAAGCGCCCGCGCCGGTCGCTTTGAACAGGCTCATGGCGGCACCTTGTTCCTCGACGAGATCGGCGACATGCCGATCGAGTTGCAGACCCGCCTGCTCCGCGTGCTGGCCGATGGCGAATTCTTCCGGGTCGGCGCCCATGACGCGACCCGCGTCGACGTGCGCATCATCGCGGCGACCCACCAGAACCTGGAGAAGCGGGTCCAGGAAGGCAGTTTCCGCGAGGACCTGTTCCACCGCCTGAACGTGATCCGCGTGCATCTCCCGAGCTTGCGCGAGCGCCGTGAGGACATTCCCCTGCTGGCCGCCAAGTTCCTGGAACGCGCGGCGAAAGAGCTGGAAGTGGAGGCGAAGCTGTTGGGCAAGGACGCCGGGGAGTGGCTCTCCCGCTTCGATTGGCCGGGCAACGTCCGGCAACTGGAGAACACCTGCCGGTGGCTGACGGTGATGGCCACCGGTCGGGAAGTCCATGTCGATGATCTGCCGCGCGAGATTCGTGAGCCCGGCACGGCCGGAGACGAGCGTGGCGAGGGCGGTGGCGGAGACTGGAAGACCGGTCTGCGTCAGTGGGCGCGGGCGCGCCTGGCCGCTGGCGAGGCCGGCCTGGTGACGGATGCCGTCGAATCGGCGGAGCGCATCCTTATCGAGGTCGCGTTACAGCAGACCGGGGGGCGTCGTCAGGATGCGGCCAAGCTGCTTGGCTGGGGCCGCAATACCTTGACCCGCAAGATCAAGGAACTGGGCATGGAGGCCGAGGACGCGGCCTGAGTTCAGGCCGCGAAAAACCGGTCAGTGCGCGACCGGCGGCGCGTCGGCCTGCGCCAGGCGATCGAGCAGGGGCTTGAGGGCTTCCGCCTTGCCGGGATCGCGCCTGATGGCTTCCTGGATGGCCGCGTGCGCAAGCACGCCTCGACCGGTGTGGACATAGGCAAGCGCGAGACCGATGAAGGGACGCGGGGTGGCGGCGTCAAGTGAGGCGGCTTTTTTCAGCAGCTCGATGGCTTCCGCGTATTTGCCGGACCCGAGTTCCAGCCCGCCGAGCTTCAACAAGGCCTCGACGTTATCCGGCTCGGATTGCAGCAATCCGGTGAGCAGTTCCCGCGCCCGATCGATCGCGCCTTCCTCGATCGCGGTCGCGGCCTGATCGATCGGCGCGACGTCGGCGGATGCGACACCGTTCAGCAGGGTCAGGGTGGTCAGAACACTCAATAGCAGGCGTTTCATATCGTTTTCCCCAATTTGCGGGAGAGTAAAAAAACGGCCCGGGCATTCCCGGGCCGTTTCCTCTGTGGCTCCGGCAGGGCCGGAGCGTGGGCGATGGCTTACTTCAGGGCGCCCTTGCCGTAGCGTTCTTCAAAGCCCTTGCGAACCTTGTCGATCGCTTCCTTGCTCATGCCGTTGAAGTACCAGTCGTGGCCGTCGATCGGCTTGAAGTACTTCTCAAGCATTTCATCGGCGAACTTCTCGTTGCCATCCTTCTTGTGGACGGCTTCACGCAGCTGCGGAATCCACTCGAAGTAGGTGTGCTTGGCGACTTCATAGAGACCGTGCCACCACGTGTAGTCCGGGCCGTTCATCGAGGCGCCGTGACGGGCGCGACGACCCTCGTGGTGCCAGATCTCCCACCAGGTCCATTCGATCTCTTCGTCGAACGGCGCACCGGTGATGTAGCCGGCCTTCTTCAGCTCGCCCATGACAGCGGCGATCGGCTTCGCGAACTTGTCGTTGTAGAGGTCCACGACACCATCGAACTGGTAGTAGTGGCCTTCGATGACGCTGCTGGTATGGCAGGCCGTGCAGACGTTCTTCATCTTCTGCCGACGCTGTTCCCAGGTCAGGACTTCGACGACCTTGGAACCCTTGGCCTCATCACCGACTTTCGGGATCTCGCCGCCTTCCTTGACGTCGAATTCCTGACCGTTCTCCAGGCGGACCAGATTGATCTTCTGGGAGATGGGCGGACGCAGCGTCCAGGAGATGCGGTCACCGACGTTGTGGGTCTTGCCCTCACGCGGCGACGCGGACATGTGACAGGTCGCGCAGGTCGGCGCGGCGGTGTAGTCCACACCCGCAACCCACTTGTCCGAGTTGAGGTTCATCTCGTCGACCTGGGCACGGTAGATGATGCCGTGCTTGGACTCGTTGTAGACCTCGATCTGCGGATGATCCGGACCGACGTGGCACTTGCCGCAGGTATCCGGGGTACGGGCCTGGGCGCGGCTGAAGCGATGGCGACCATGGCAGGCGGAGCAGGTGCCCTCGGAGCCGTCCGGGTTCAGGCGACCGATGCCGGTATTCGGCCAGGTCGTCGGAATCGGCTTGCCATCTTCACCGATCTCGACCTTGGCACCGTGACACTGACGGCAGCCGGCGTTGACGGCCGCCGGGCCACCGACGACCTCACCGAGCAGGTTGTCGAGCGACGCGAGGATGCGTCCGGCGTGCGAGTGGTGCGAACCGTCCATCTCCTCGAACTCGGTCGAGTGACAGCGGGAGCAGTCTTTCGGCGTCACGATGATCGAGATGCGCTGGCCGTTGTGCATGTAGCCGTCGACGTCGCCTTCTTCCGCCTTGTGGCAGTCGAGGCAGTTGACGCCTACCTGACCATGCTGGGAGTTGTTCCACTCCTGAAACAGCCCCGGGCTCACGCTGGCATGACAGGCGATACAGCCTTCGCCCGCCGGATTGCCCCAGTCCTTGCCTTTTTCGCCGCCAGGGCGCGCCGCATCGGCGGGCGCACTGAGCAGCAGGCCGGCTACCGCGAGCGCACCCGCGATGGCACGCCAACCTCGTGCTTTCGTCTGATTGTTGTCGAGCATTTCCCATTCCCCCTAGGTGCGAGAAACCATTACCCCAATATGGGTTTGCTCAGCGTAGGGACCCGCAGGGGTTGCAACAACGAACGAGCTTGACGAATGTCAAGGCGTATAAGTTATTGCTGTAATACGATAATTACTAATTTGCCGAAAATGCCTCCCCGACAAGAAGAGGCATCGGCTGCGGAAGGGGGGGAGTCCGATGACGAAGAACGACCGTGGGTCCATCGCGCGCGAGATGCTCAAATCGGCGCGCCTGTTTTCCGGTCTGGGTGACGAGGACATCGCGGCCATCGCCGAGATGAGTCACCTGCGTGGCCTGAGGATGGGCGAGGTGTTGTTCCGTGCCGGGGAGTCGTGCAGCGCGATCTACATCGCCGAGAGCGGTTTGATCAAACTGTTCGTGCTCGGACCGAAGGGCCAGGAAAAGGTCATCGAATTCATCGAGCCGGGTGATTCCTTCGCGGAGGCCGCATTGTTCTCCGGGCAGGGCTATCCGGTGTCGGCAATGGCGAGTTCGGATGCCTCGGTGCTGGCGGTGGATGGTTTCGCACTCGCTCGCTACATGCACCAGCACCCCCATGTGAGCTGGAACATGCTCGCGGTGCTGAGCCGGCGGGCCCATCAGCTGGTCGGGCAGTTGCGCTCCGCGACCTGTCATTCCGCGGAACAGCGCGTCGTGCATTACCTGATGGACAACTACGACGACGAACAGCCGGACGTGGCCGTCAGCCACCTGCCCGGCCGTCGCTCCGAACTGGCCTGCGCGCTCGGCATCACCCCGGAAACGCTCTGTCGCGTGCTCGGCAAGTTGCGCAAGGATGGTGCGATCGAGACCGATCACAATCTGATCTACGTGCGTACCCCGGAGCGGCTGGCGGAGTTGCTCGGCCAGCCGCTCGACGACTGAGGTTCAGTCGACGCAGACGTCGCAGGCGCTGATCGCGGAGTTCAATTCCAGTGTTCCGACCAGTTGGGCGACGCTGCTCAACTGGTGGCGGCGCAGGTAATCGGCGATACCGGCGTTGATCGATTCACAGACCAGCGGGTCGTAGAACAGCGCGGTGCCGACACCGATCGCTGACGCGCCGGCGATGATGAATTCCAGGGCATCGGCGGCGCTGGTGATGCCGCCCTGCCCGATGATCGGGATGCCGTGCCTGCGTGCGACCTGATGGACCTGATGGGTCTTCAACACGGCGACCGGCTTGATCGCCGGCCCGGACAGCCCGCCCTGGTTGTTGCCGAGCACCGGTGCGCGTTGCTCGATGTCGATGGCCATGCCCATCAGGGTGTTGATGACGGCAAAGCCGTCGGTGCCGGATTCGATGCAGCGGCGCGCGTTTTCGGCGATGTCGGTCTGGTTCGGCGACAGCTTGGTGATCAGCGGCTTGCGGGTCGCCGCGCGCACCGCCGCGACCACGCGTGCCGACACATCCGGGTCGTTGCCGAAGGCCGCGCCGCCCTCCTTCACGTTCGGGCACGAGATATTCAGTTCGATCGCGTCGATCGGCGAATCGTCGAAGATGCGCGTGACTTCGACGTATTCCTCGATGGTCGAGCCGGACACGTTGGCGATGAAGCGGGTCTCGGCGAAATCGAGCGTCGGCAGAATCTTGTCAACCACGTAACGGGCGCCGGGGTTCTGAAGCCCGATCGAGTTCAGCATGCCGCCGGGCGTCTCGTAGACGCGATGCGGCTGGTTGCCGAGGCGGTTCGCGCCCGTCGTCCCCTTCAGGCAGACCGCGCCGACCTCCGCGTTGGAGAAGCCGGCCACCCGCGTATACTCCTCGCCGAATCCCACGCATCCCGAGAGCAGCACGATGGGGCTGTCGAACTGCATCCCGCAGAATTCGACGTGCAGGAGATCTCGGTCGTCGGCGTTCATTCCACTGCTCTATCGGGGCGATCAGAAAGGCCTGCGAGTATACCCGCGCGTGTTTGACATCGTCCTCTACGAGCCCGAGATCCCCCCCAACACCGGCAATGTGATCCGCCTGTGTGCGAACGTGGGTGCGCGCCTTCATCTGATCGAGCCGTTGGGGTATGAACTCGACGACCGGCGCCTGCGGCGGGCCGGTCTCGATTACCACGAGTGGGCCGACGTGCGGACCCATGCCGATCTGGATGCCTGTGTGGCCGCGCTCGGCAAGGCGTGGGAGCGTTGGTATGCGTTCACCACGAAGGCCAGTCGCCGTCATACCGAGGTCGGCTTTCAGGGCGACGATGTCTTGTTGTTCGGACCGGAAACCCGGGGCCTGCCCGATGCGGTGCTCGATCGTTTCGATGCCGGGCGCCGTGTCCGGTTGCCGATGCGGGCGGGGCAACGCAGCCTGAATCTGTCCAACGCGGTCGCGGTGGCGACATTCGAGGCGTGGCGTCAGCTGGATTTCGACGGCGCGCGATAAGCGCCGCGTCGATCAGTTGGCCTCGGCCTTCTGATCGCGTTCGAACAGGGAGCGCACGGCATGCTCGGGCCGTCGCCCGTTCCACAGCACCTGATAGACCTGCTCGACGATCGGCATATCCACGCCGAGACGGCTGGCCAGTTCGTGCGTGACCCGGGCGGTGCCCAGGCCTTCGACGACCTGGTCGATGCCCGCGCGAGCCGTGGCCACGTCTGCGCCGCGACCGATCGCCAGTCCGAAGCGCCGATTGCGGGATTGATCGTCGGTGCAGGTCAGCACCAGGTCGCCAATGCCGGTCAGGCCCATGAAGGTTTCGGCCTCGCCACCGAGATGAACACCGAGACGCATGATTTCGCGCAGGCCGCGGGTGATCAGCGCGGCGCGGGCGTTGGCGCCGAAACCCAGGCCATCGGCGATGCCGGCGGCGATGGCAAGGATGTTCTTGATCGCGCCGCCGACTTCCACACCGATGACGTCGGTGGCGGTGTAAGCGCGCATTTCGCCGCCGTGCAGGGCGGCCGCGAAATCGTTGGCGAAGCGAGGATCGGCGGAGGCCACCGTCAACGCGGTGGGCAGACCGCGCGCGACTTCCATCGCGAAGGTGGGGCCGGACACCACGGCGAGCGGGCGATCCGCCCCCAATTCCTCCGCCGCGATCTGATGCAGCAGCTTGCCGCTGCCTTCCTCGAGCCCCTTGGTCGCCCAAGCGATCCGGCTGGCGTCATGCAGATGGCCGTGCAGCTGGACGAGCGTGGCACGAAAGAACTCACTCGGTACCACGATCAGCAGGTCGTCGCATTCATCCGCGATGCGCACTAGATCGTTGCTGGCGGTCAGTTTTTCAGGGAAGTCGATGCCCGGAAGAAATTCCGCGTTCCGGCGTTCCGCGGCGAGGCGCGCGGAGTGCGCCGGGTCGTGCCCCCAAAGGCGGACCGGGTGCCCATTACGGGCGAGACACACGGCCAGCGCGGTCCCCCAGGAGCCCGCCCCGATGACGCCGATGGGTGACCGGGTGATCAACGCCGACGCGTATCAGTCAGCAGCGGCGCCGCTGCCGGATTCCGCGGCGGTCTTGGCCTGAGCGGCCTGGCGTTGCTTGCGGGCCTGATAGAAGGAATCGAAATTGATCGGCGCCAGCAACAGCGGCTGGAAACCGCCCTTGGCGGTGGCGTCGGAGACGACCTCGCGCACGTACGGGAACAGGGTGCCGGGGCAGAAGCTGCCGAGCATCACGTCGCGTTCCTGGTCGCCGAAACCGGCGATCCCGAACAGACCGGCCTGCACGACCTCGACCATGAACAGGGTGCGGTCTTCGATCTTGGCGGAGACGCGCACCGTGA
Source organism: Gammaproteobacteria bacterium (assembly GCA_024234895.1). Lineage (GTDB taxonomy): Bacteria > Pseudomonadota > Gammaproteobacteria > JACKNK01 > JACKNK01 > JACKNK01. The sequence goes on along the minus strand of JACKNJ010000002.1, from coordinate 393,323 downwards.
GGGCGACTTCGTGGACGTTGTCGCCGACGGCCTGGTGGGCGGAGTCGATCTCGATGTCGACCTTGGGCGCGGTCTTTTCCTGATAGGCGGCGGGCGCGTTCGGCACTTCGAACGACAGATCGCGGATGTAGAGCTTGATGATGTCGAAGCGGCGTTCGGCGGTATTGGAGTCAGTCATGGGATTCGTGGCTATTGCGGATTTGCGGGAACGGCTTCAGGCGTCCGGGCCGAGCAGCGGGTCGAGTTCGCCAGCCCGGTCCAGGGCGGCCATGTCGTCATAGCCGCCGATGTGGCGACCGTCGATGAAAATCTGCGGAACCGTGGTGCGTCCGTTGGCGCGCGCTTCCATGGTCGGACGCAGCGAGGGGTCGATGTCCAGCCGGTATTCGTCATAGCTGGCGCCCTTGCCGTCGAGCAGACGGCGCGCCCGCACGCAATACGGGCAACTTCCGGTCGAGTAGATTTCGATCTTGGCCATGGCGGCGGTCCCTTCGTCGGTGATCGGTGGGCTTACTTCCGGGTGACCGGGAGGTTCGCGTTCTCCCACGCCATGATCCCGCCATGCAGGTTGAAGACGTGATTGAAGCCCTGCTTGCTCAACAGGTCGCAGGCGGCGGCGGAACGGCTGCCGGAACGGCAATAGGCGACGACGGGCTTGTCGCGAAACTTTTCCAGTTCACCCAGGCGGCTGCCGAGCTCGTTCATCGGCAGGTGCTTGCAGTTGATGATGTGGCCCTGGCTGAACTCGCCGATGGGGCGGATATCGAGCAGCACCCCATCCTCGTGGTTGAGCAGTTTGGTGGCCTCGAAAGGCCCGACCGCTTTCCATTTGCGGAGGCGGATGCTCAGCTCGTTGCGAATCAGCAGGATCGTCAACGCAACCAGCGCGGCGATCAGGAACGGATGATTGACGGCGAATTCGGCGATACGGTCCATGGTCGACTATTTACGTGATGCGGAGGGGGAGGCGTCCGCTTCGTCGATCGACCGAAAACCCGCGAGGGGCCGGGCCCGCATGCCGCGCCGGATGGCGGCGTTGCGCCGCGTCGAACGCGGAGATGCCGGAAGGGGACTTACTCTTGGGTGCAGAAAACTTCGCGCATCATACCGATCAGCGCCAGCGTGCGGGAGTCGCCGACCCGGTAGAACACGCGGTTGGCGTCCTTGCGGGCGGCGAGGATGCCCTTGTCGCGCAGGATCGCGAGGTGCTGCGAGATGTTGCTCTGCGAGGTGCCGACGCGATCGACGATGTCCTGCACGCTGACCTCGCGGTCGCCGAGGGTGCAGAGGATCTTCAGACGCAACGGATGCGACATGGCCTTCAGGGAGCGCGACGCACGATCGATCTCGTCATCGCGGGTCATCAGGATGTCACCGTTGGCGGTAATACCGTCAAATACGGAAAGATCGCCGCAATTGGTGCAGTTTTCCATGGAGGATGAAGCCTTTGGTGAAGCCGATAAGGAGATGGGCAGCCGATACGTGGCCGGGTGCCCTTATGATTGATCCGCTATAGAATAATAAAGCGTTAAACAAATCAATGACCGCCCTGCGCATTGTGTGGCGATCAAGATCCGGTCCGGATCGGTACAAGTACCTGCTATCCCTTGTATAACGTGCGGTCCGACGCTTTCCGGATCACATTAGAATCAGTCCAAACCCGCCTCGGGCCTGCACATCGGATGCAGGCGCCGGGGTCGCCCGGCTGAGTGCCTGGCGATGCGCACCACGACCAACGACGAGAACCCATGTCCGCCCGCCCGAAACCGGTAGCCCTGATCATCCTGGATGGCTGGGGTTACAGCGAAAAGATCGAACACAACGCCATCGCGAATGCCCAAAAGCCGGTCTGGGACCGGCTTTGGAACGAACATCCGCACGCGTTCGTGCGCACCAACGGTGCGGCGGTCGGGTTGCCGGCGGACCAGATGGGCAATTCCGAGGTCGGCCACCTGAATCTGGGTGCCGGGCGAGTCGTTTATCAGGAATTCACCCGCGTCAGTCGCGCGGTCAAGACCGGCTCGTTCTTCACCAACCGGACGCTGACCGACGCGGTCGATCTGGCCGTGGAGACCGGCAAGGCGGTGCACATCCTTGGTCTGTTGTCGCCGGGTGGCGTGCACAGTCATGAGGAGCACATCCACGCGATGGCGGAACTGGCGGTCAAGCGCGGCGTCGAGAGGATCTACGTCCACGCCTTCACCGATGGCCGCGATACACCGCCGAAATGTGCCGACAGCAGCATCCAGGCGATGGAAGACAAGTTCAAGGAACTGGGTCGCGGCTGCATTGCCTCGATCATCGGCCGCTACTTCGCGATGGACCGGGACCACCGCTGGCCGCGCATTCGTGCCGCCTATGAGCTGATCACCGAGGGCCGGGCCGAATTCACCGCGCCGACCGCCAGCGAAGGCCTGGCGATGGCCTACGAGCGTGGCGAGTCGGACGAATTCGTGCAGGCCACCGCGATCCACCCGGCCAACAAGAAGCCGGCGCGGGTCGAGGACGGCGACATCGTGATTTTCATGAATTACCGCTCGGATCGCGCCCGCCAGATCACCCGCCCGTTCATCGAGGACGACTTCGACGGCTTCGAGCGTGCGTATCGCCCCACGCTCGGCACCTTCACGACGTTGACCGAATACAACGCCAAGTTCCCGGTGCCGGTGGCGTTCCCGCCGGAACGTCTGTCCAACGGCTTCGGCGAGTACATCTCCAGGCTCGGTCTGACCCAGCTGCGTCTGGCCGAGACCGAGAAATACGCGCACGTCACCTTCTTCTTCAACGGCGGTATCGAAGAGCCGTGGGAAGGCGAGGAACGTGTCCTGGTCTCCTCGCCGCTGGTCAAGACCTACGACCTGCAACCGCAGATGAGCGCCGAAGAGGTCACCGACCGTCTGGTCGAGGCCATCGAGGGTGGGCGCTTCGACGCCATCATCTGCAACTACGCGAACCCGGACATGGTTGGCCACACCGGCAATTACGCGGCCGCGGTCAAGGCCATCGAAGCCCTGGACCTGTGCCTCGACCGCGTCCGCCGCGCGATGCACAAGGTCGGTGGCGAGATGTTGATCACCGCCGACCACGGCAACGCCGAGCAGATGGTCAACGAGGAAAATGGCCAGGCGTTCACCTCGCACACCACCAACCTGGTCCCGCTGATCTACGTCGGGCGTCCCGCCCGCCTCGCCGAGATCGGCGCCCTGTCCGATATCGCGCCCACGCTGCTGACCATGATGGGTCTGGATGTTCCGACCGAAATGACCGGTCGCACGATGATCGACTACGACTAGGCCCAAGTGGCGATGCGCGCCCGGACGATCGTCGTCATCCTGATCTGCCTGCTGTCCCCGCTCGCGCACGCCCAATCCAAGCAGCAACAGACCGAGCGGCAGCTGGAAGTCGTCAAGCAGCGCATCCAGGCGCTGAACCAGCAGCTCAGCGGCGCGCGCGACGAGGCGGATGCCGCGCAGCGCCAGCTCCGCGCCAGTGAACGCGCGATCGGCCAGGTAGCCAGCAAGCTGCATGAGTTGCAGGCGCAACGGCACGATCAGGAGCAGCGTCTGGCGGGTCTCGATGACGAACGCGCGACGCTGCGTTCCGACATCGAGCAGAACCAGGATGCGCTGGTCGCCCAGGTGCAGGCCGCCTACGCGATGGGCCAGCAACCCAAACTCAAGCTGCTGCTCAGTCAGCGCGACCCGGCCACGATCTCCCGCACCATCGTTTATTACGACTACATCAATCGCGCGCGGGCCCGTCATCTGAACGCGATCCGCGCGGACCTGGACGAACTCGGCAAGGTCGAGGCCCGCATCCGCTGGGAGACCGAACGCCTGACCGGGCTCGAACGCGAGGCCCGCGAGCGGGAGCGGGAACTGGACAAGGAACGCCATCAGCGCCGCATCCTGGTCGCGCGCCTGCGCAAGCAGCTCGAGGAGCAAGGTGGCCAGCTGGCCGGCCTGGAGAAGGATCAGGAACGTCTGCAGGAGGTGCTCAAGGCCCTCGACCGCGTGCTGGCCGACATCCCGGACAACGCCGGCACGCCGCAATCGCTGGCCAGGATGCAGGGCCGCCTCGGTTGGCCGGTGGCCGGTTCCCGTCGGGTCGCCTTCGGCACGCCGAGGCCCAACGGCGGACCGACCTGGAAGGGCGTGATCATCGACGCCAGGCAGGGCACGGACGTACGCGCGATCCATGCCGGTCGGGTGGCGTTCGCCGACTGGCTGCGCGGCATGGGCCTGCTCATCATCATCGACCACGGCGATGGCGATCTGAGCCTGTACGGCCATAACGAAAGCCTCTACCGGGAGGCCGGCGAATGGGTCGAAGCCGGCGACCTGGTCGCCCGGGTCGGCGACAGCGGCGGTCAGGAGCGTGCCGGGCTGTATTTCGAACTGCGCCGCAACGGACAGCCGGTCGATCCGGTCAGCTGGTGTCGAAAGGATGGCAAAGCCATCGTCTCCGGAGGTTGAGCGCCGGTAGCACACCCGCCCGACCCCACTTATGATGCGGCACGGTCGACCAGACGCAGTGCATGCATGAAGCGAGAGAAAGCATGAAATCCAAAGTCCAGTTTCTGATGGTCCTGATGATGGGCGTCGTCCTCGGCGGCGCGCTGACCATCACCGACGGTGTCCTTGCCGAGCGCGATGCGGCGGAGGCCAACGGCCTGCCGCTCAGCGAGCTGCGCACGCTGGCCGAGGTCTTCGGGCGGGTGAAGAAGGACTACGTGGAAGAGGTCGAGGACAAGGTCCTGCTCGAATCCGCGATCCGCGGCATGCTCGCGGACCTCGATCCGCACTCCGCCTATCTCGATCAGGAATCCTTCAAGGAACTCCAGGTCGGCACCAGCGGCGAATTCGGCGGCCTCGGCATCGAGGTCGGCATGGAGGACGGCTTCGTCAAGGTCGTCTCGCCGATCGACGACACCCCGGCGGAGCGCGCCGGCGTGAAGGCGGGCGACCTGATCATCCGGCTCGACGATGAGCCGGTGAAGGGCAAGACGCTCAGCGATGCGGTCGACATCATGCGTGGCAAGCCGGGCACCGACATCACCCTCACCATCGTCCGCGAGGGCGAGGACAAGCCGCTCAAGATCACCATCACCCGCGACGTGATCAAGGTGAAGAGCGTCAAGAACCGCCTGCTCGAGGACGGCTTCGGCTACCTGCGCATCACCCAGTTCCAGGCCAAGACCGGCGACTACCTGGCCGAGGCGATCGCCGCGGTCCGCGAGGAGAGCAAGACCGAGCTGAAAGGGCTGGTCCTCGACCTGCGCAACAATCCGGGCGGCGTGCTCAACGCGGCCGTCGCCGTTTCCGATGCCTTCCTGAGCCAGGGCCTGATCGTCTACACCGAGGGCCGCGAGGACAGCTCGCGCATGAGCTTCAACGCCACCCCGGGCGACATCACAGGCGGCGTGCCGGTGGTCGTGCTGGTCAACCAGGGCTCCGCGTCCGCGTCCGAGATCGTCGCCGGCGCGCTGCAGGATCATCACCGCGCCCTGATCGTCGGCTCGCAGACCTTCGGCAAGGGCTCGGTGCAGACCATCCTGCCGCTCCCGAACGGCAACGCGGTCAAGCTGACCACGGCGCGTTATTTCACGCCGTCCGGACGCTCCATCCAGGCCGAGGGCATCACCCCGGACATCAAGCTGGAATCGCTGAAGGTGGCCGAGAACGCCAAGCCGGAGGTCAAGCCGCTCAAGGAAGCCGACCTCAGCGGCCACCTCCTCAAGAAGGCCAACGAGGCCGCCGGCACCGAGGAGAGCGCGTCCCCGGAAGCCGAGGTCAAGGAGACGAACGGCACCGATCTGGCGACCAAGGACTACCACCTCTACGAGGCCCTCAATCTGCTCAAGGGCATCGCGTTCAGCCAGAAACTCAAGAACGGGAACTGATCGATGGCGCGCGTGCTCGTCCCCCTCGCGCAGGGCTGCGAGGAGATGGAGGCGATCACCATCATCGACGTGCTGCGTCGCGCCGGTATCGATGTGGTCAGCGCCGGCCTCGAAGCCGGCCCGGTGACCTGCTCACGTCGTAACGTGATCGTGCCGGACACCACCCTGGACGAGGCGCTGACGCAGGAATTCGACATGGTCGTGCTGCCGGGCGGTCTGCCCGGCGCCGATCATCTGAATGCCGACCCGCGCATCATCGAACTGTTGCAGTCGATGCACGCCAGGGGGCGCTACACGGCGGCGATCTGCGCCGCCCCGAAAGTCCTTGCCACCGCCGGCCTGCTCGACGGTCGCAGCGCCACCAGCTACCCCGGCGTGCTCGATGCGATCCAGGTGCCGGGCCTGCGAATCACCACCGACCACGTCGTCGAGGACGACCGGGTGATCACCTCGCAGGGACCGGGCACCGCGATGGATTTCGCGCTGGCGCTGATCGACGTGCTCGCAGGCCGCGCCAAACGCGATCAGGTCGAAGCCGGTCTCCGGCCCGGCATGTGATGCCGGCGCGACCCGGACACCGCCTCGCGGGCGAAGCGGAGTCGAAGCCAGCCACACGATTCACGGCCCGGTAATCACCTCGACCGCATCGCCCACCCGAATCACGCCGCCCTCGACCACGCGCAGCCCCACCCCACCGGCCCCTTTCAAGGCCTTGGTGTGCCCCGAGCCGACCAGCCGGTCCAGATACATGCACGGCGGCCGCAGCTTGTGGAACGCGAAGCGCACCTCGCCGATACGCAGCTCGTTCCTGCGCAGCGCATCCAGCGTGATGCCGCTGACCACCAGATTGCGGCGGTGCTCGCCGTTGCCGAGCGCGATGCCGCTCCGCTTCTCGCCGCGCGCGATCTCCTCCGCCGACACCAGCGTGACCTCGCAACCGTCGGTCAGCCGCCAGTGACCCTTGCCGAGCGCGTAGCGATCCCCGGCCAGCCCCTGCCCGACGATCGCCTCCACCGATTCGACCGACCGCATCGGCGCACCGGAATCGCCCGCGACAAAGATCGCCAGCAAGCGCCCATGCAGCTCATCCGCACGCCAATCCCGCAACCACGAAAACAACGTCATGACCCGTAGGATGGGCAAAGGACCAACGGGACGTGCCCATCGCAAGTGCTGGGCGCCACCCAAGCGCTCAACAAATCTTCAAGTCTTACGATGGGCACGCTGCGCTTTGCCCATCCTACGGAGCGCATTGCCTCAAACCGGGTACAGGTCATAACGCGTGTTCTTGCTCTCGACGCTGGCGCTGGGCTTGCGCCCGCCCACGAACTCCGCCCCCCTGGGCCGCTTCACGACCACGCGCTTGCGCGCCACCGCGCGCGCCACGTCCAGTAGCTCGACGGCATCCTCGTCACGTCCGACCAGACCGTGAAAGGCCCGCATCTCCTTCTTCACCGCCGCGGACTTCTCGCGCGCCGGATACATCGGATCGAGATAGACGACATCCGCCACCGGCAACGTCCGCAACAAGGCCGCCGCATCGCCGTGGACAAGCCGCATGCGCGCGACGATCGGCCCAACCTCCGCGTCAGCCGCCGCGCGCGCCAGCCCATCCGCGAGCAGCGCCGCGACCGCCGGCTGCCGTTCGATCAGCGTCATTTCGCAACCCAGCGTCGCCAGCACGAAGGCATCGCGGCCGAGCCCGGCGGTGGCATCGATCACGCCCGGATTCGCACCGCCCTTCAACCCCGCCGCGCGCGCCAGCGGCTGCCCGCGTCCACCGCCGAAACGCCGCCGATGCGCGGCCTTGCCGGCGACGAAATCAACGAACACCGGCCCGGGCGCGTCCTCGCCGGACTGGCGCAGTTCGAGCCGTGTTTCGCCAAGAACCAGCAGAAATTCATCGTCACCCGGCGCGTCGATCAGGGTCAGACCGAAGCGCGCGGCCAGCGCCTCCGCCTCCGCGCGCCGCGCCGCCGCCTCGCACCACAACGCGGTCACGAACGCCGGAGCCCCGTCAGCGGCACCGCGACGCTGCCGTCTTCGCGTTTAAGCGCCGTGCCTTCCGGCGGTGCCCAGGCGTGGCCGTAGACGATCTCGAAGGTCGCCGGCAGCACGCCGTCCGCGCGGAACGATTCATAGGCCTCGGCGACCGCGTTGAGGCGCGCCCTTCCGGTCAGACCACCCTGTTTGGCACCGGTCACGGTCTGCGCGCCGATCACCTTCAGGTCGCGCATGACCTCATCGGCCTTGCCGTAGGTGAGCGTGAACACCTCCATATCCATGACCGGCTCGGCCATCTGCGCATGCACCAGCGCGTCGCCGATGTCGTGCATGTCGACGAACTCGTTGACGTGCGCGAAGCCATCGACCTGCGCCCAGGCCGCGCGCAGTTCGCGCAGCGTGTCCGGCCCGAAGGTCGTGAACATCAGCAGCCCGCCCGGCGCGAGCACGCGGCGGAACTCACGGAAGGTCGCGGACAGGTCGGCGCACCATTGCAGGCTGAGGTTGGAATAGATCAGGTCGACGCTGCCGCTCGCGAACGGCAGGCTTTCCGCGTCGCCGCACACGCAATGCAGCTTGCGCAGCGGATTCGGCCAGCGCGGCGCCTTGCCGCGCGCGATCTGCAACATGCGCTCGGCCAGATCGAGCGCGATGACCTTCGCCTTCGGATAGCGCTGCATCAACAGACGGCTGCCGGTGCCCGGCCCCGCGCCGATATCGAGCACCACCGCCGGTTGCAGGCGCACGTAATCGAGCCGTTCCAGCACCCGCGCCTCGACCTCGCGATGCAGCACCGCCGCCGCCTCGTAATCCGGCGCCGCGCGGTTGAAGCGCGCGCGGATGCGGCGTTTCTGATCAGCCATCAGCACACCCCCGTAGGAGCGGCTTCAGCCGCGATCGGCGCTGGGGGATTCTTCCCGGAGCCGATCGCGGCTGAAGCCGCTCCTACAGAACCGTGAACCACGAAGCTGTGCATCACACCCGCTCGATCACCGCGCCGAAGAACCCATCGGTGTGATGCACCGCCGGCGACAGTTGCAGATAGTCGCCGACATCCGGCAGCGCCACGCGATTGCCGTCCAGCGCCTCGGAAGCCGGCACCAGCCGGTAATCCGCATGGCCCGCCAGGAACCCTTCGACGATGTCCTGATTCTCCTCGCGCAGCAGGCTGCACGTCGCGTAGACCAGCCGCCCGCCCGGTTTCAGCAGCTTCGCCGCCGCTTCCAGGATCGACGCCTGCTTGGCGTTCAGTTCCGCGACCGAGGCCTCGTTCTGCCGCCACTTCAGGTCCGGATTACGGCGCAGCGTGCCGCTGCCGGTGCAGGGCGCGTCGACCAGCACGCGGTCGATCTTGCCGGCCAGACGCCTGACCTTCGCGTCATGTTCCGAGGCGATCACCTTCGCCTCCACATTCGACAGCCCGGAACGTTTCAGACGCGGGTTCAACCGCTTGAGGCGCGTCTCCGCGACATCGAAGGCATACACCCGCCCCTTCGATGCCATCATCGCGCCGATCTCCAGCGTCTTGCCGCCGGCGCCCGCGCAGAAATCGACGACCAGCTGATTGCGCTTCGGCGCGAGCAGAAAGCCGAGCAACTGGCTGCCCTCGTCCTGCACCTCGAAATGCCCATCCTCGAACAACGGACTGCGATTCAGCGCCGGCTTGCCGACCACGCGCAGGCCGAGCGGGGAGAACGGCGTCTCGCTGCACTCGACGCCTTCCCCGGCCAGCGCGGCGAGCAGCGTCTCGCGCTTCGTCTTGAGCGTGTTCACGCGCAGGTCCAGCGGCGCCGGGTTCTGGCTCGCGCGGCCAAGCGCCAAAGCCTCCGCCTCGCCGCGTTGCGCGACCAGACGCGTCCACAGCCAGTCCGGCAATTCCGCCTGCACCGCCAACGGCAGGGCGTCGAGCTTGCGGCCTTTAAGCGCCTTGACCCACTCGATCTCCGCCGCCGACAACTGCTCGCCGAACTCCTTCAATCCGTGCCCCTGCACCCGCGCCAGCCACGCGATCAGCAGTTCGCGCGGCGAGCCGTCATCGGTCAGCGCATCCAGCAGCCGCTTGCGGCGCAGCACGCCGTAAACCGACTCCGCGATGAACGCGCGGTCGCGCCCGCCATGCTCGCGATGGGTGCGGAAACGGTTCGACAACACCGCATCGGCGGGCTGCTCGAAACGCAGCACCTCGTCGAGGGTCGCGATCGCGGGATTCAGATTCGGTAAGGGCATGGCCAGGTCACGAGGGAGTCAAGCGCGGCATTGTATCCGCTCACCACCCGCGACCGCAGGATGGGCAAAGGACCAAGGGGACGTGCCCATCCTACGTCGTTGATGCCTACCCGGCGCCCGCAACCGGAGCGCAAAGGCCGCCAAAAAAAGCGCGGCCCGAAGGCCGCGCTTTGCACTGTCCCGGCTTTGGGTGCCGACTATTCCGCGTCGACCACCTTGGCCCCCACCGCCGCGCGTGCGATGGACCCGATGCCGTTGTCGCGCGAGGCCTCGGAGGCATACATCTGGCTCTGGCCGATGACCTGGTGATTCGCCGCCTTGAGCACGAAATACGGCTTGCCGGAACTGGAGTCCTTCTTCTCGAAGCGCGACTCGTCCTCGCAGTTCTTGGTCACCGACTCGACGCCGTTCAGGCACGACGCCTTGGACTTGTAACCCTGCCCGGTCAGCACGACCTCGCCGTTGCTCGCCTTCAGGCGGAAACGGAAATCGCCGGACTTGTCCTGATACACCTCGAATTTGCCAGCCATCGGAATATTCTCCAGAAACGTAAGTGGATGCCGCGCAGCTCAGGCTAGCCGGGTCTCCTCAAAGTGCAATATTTCACTGCCAATTCATTGACTTGACCCCGCCTCATCGGCGCGTAACGAACCCGATATTCCGCATTCCCGTCGGCAAATCCCACCCCCCGCGCAGGCGCGGCTTCAGCCGCGATCGGCGTTGATCGGAGGTCCTTCGCGGCTAAAGCCGCTCCTACACAACAGCGGGCCGACCCACGACCGCGCTACGTACACAACGATCGTAGGAGCGGCTTCAGCCGCGATCGGCGTTGATCGAAGGCACTTCGCGGCTAAAGCCGCTCCTACAACAGCGGGCCGCACCCCCGACGGTGCTAAGTACAAACCGTAGGAGCGGCTTCAGCCGCGATCGGCATAGATCGAAGGCACTTCGCGGCTAAAGCCGCTCCTACGGGAGAGGTTGCAACATGCCGTTCGCGAATCACGGCGGGCGCTTCGCTAAACTCCGCCGAATCCGCCCGCAAGGACCCGCGCCAACCGTGATCGATCTCGACAGCTTCATCGCCAAATGGACCGCCGCCGACGGCAGCGAGCGCGCCAACGCGCAGCTCTTCGTCGGCGACCTCTGCGACCTCCTCGACCTGCCCAGGCCCGACCCGGCAAGAGAAGACACCGCCCACAACGCCTACGTCTTCGAACGCCGCGTCGACCGCCACCACCGCGACGGCAGCACCACCCCCGGCTTCATCGATCTCTACCGGCGCGGCGCCTTCGTGCTCGAAGCCAAATCCATCGCCGACGCCGAACACACCAAGGGCTGGGACACGCGCATGACCCGCGCCTACCACCAGGCCACCGGCTACGTGCACGCCCTGCCTGCCAGTGAAGGCCGCCCGCCGTTCCTGATCCTCCTTGACGTCGGTCGCGGCGTCATCGAGCTCTACGCCGAATTCACCCGCAGCGGCGGCAGCTACACCGCCTTCCCGGACCCGCGCCACCACCGCCTGCGCCTCGCCGACCTGCGTGAAGAGCCGATCCGCGAACGCCTGCGCGCCATCTGGCAGGACCCCGACAGCCTCGACCCCTCGCGCCACGCCGCCCGCGTCACCCGCGAGATCGCCGACCGCCTCGCCGGTCTCGCCCGCAGCCTCGAAACCCCGGTCAACGGTGGGGGCCACGACCCCCGCGTCACCGCCGAATTCCTGATGCGCTGCCTGTTCACCATGTTCGCCGAAGACGTCGGCCTGCTGCCCAAGGACGCCTTCACCGACCTGCTCCACTCGGTCCGCGACAACCCCGCGCAATTCGTCCCGCTCACCGAACACCTCTGGCGCGACATGAACACCGGCAGCGACTTCAGCGTGCAGTTGCGCGCCAAGATCCTCCGCTTCAACGGCGGCCTGTTCAAAAGCGCCCAGGCCCTGCCGCTCGACCGCGCCCAGCTCGACCAGCTCCTCGCCGCCGCCCGCGCCGACTGGCGTCACGTCGAACCCGCCATCTTCGGCACCCTGCTCGAACGCGCCTTGAACCCGGTCGAACGCCACAAACTCGGCGCCCACTACACCCCGCGCGCCTACGTCGAACGCCTCGTCCTGCCCACCGTCATCGAACCGCTGCGCGACGACTGGAGCGCCGTGCAGGCCGCCGCCTACACCCTCGACCGCCAGGGCAAGCACGACAAGGCCATCCAGCAGGTCGAAGACTTCCACCGCCGCCTCTGCGCCACCCGCGTGCTCGATCCCGCCTGCGGCTCCGGCAACTTCCTCTACGTCACCCTCGAACACATGAAGCGGCTCGAAGGCGAAGTCCTCAACACCCTGCACGACATGGGCCAGAGCCAGGGCCTGTTGCAGATGGAAGGCATCAGCGTCGACCCGCACCGGTTCCTCGGCCTGGAGGTCAACCCGCGCGCCGCCGCCATCGCCGAAATGGTGCTGTGGATCGGCTACCTGCAATGGCACTTCCGCACCCAGGGCAACGTCGAACCCCCGCAGCCGGTGCTCAAGGACTTCCACAACATCGAAAACCGCGACGCCGTGCTCGCCTGGGACGACATCGAATTCGTCACCGACGAGGCCGGCAAGCCGCTCTCCCGCTGGGACGGGCGCACCACCCGCACCGACCCGCTGACCGGCCGCGAAGTCCCCGACGAACACGCCCGCGTGCCGCTGGAGCGCTACCTCAACCCGCGCCCCGCGAGCTGGCCGGCGGCGGAATTCGTGGTCGGCAATCCGCCCTTCATCGGCGCCGGCCCGATGCGCCAGGCGCTCGGCGACGGCTACGTCGAGGCCCTGCGCGGCGCCTGGAAGGCCGTGCCCGAATCCGCCGACTTCGTCATGTACTGGTGGCACCTCGCCGCCGAGACCGCCCGCGCCGGCAAATTGCGCCGTTTCGGCTTCATCACCACCAACTCGCTGCGCCAGACCTTCAACCGGCGCGTGTTGCAGGCGCAGATGAGCGCGAAGAACCCGGTGTCGCTGGTGTTCGCGATCCCCGATCACCCCTGGGTCGATGCCGGCGACGGCGCGGCGGTGCGCATCGCCATGACCGTGGCCGAAGGCGGCGAGCGGGAAGGCGTGCTGCACACGCTGACCGCCGAGCGGAACGGCGGCGGGGAAGGGCGTGAGGTTGAGTTGCGGGAGCGCAGCGGCAAGCTCTTCTCCGACCTCAACATTGGTGCAAACGTTGCTGCTGCGCCGGTACTCAGGGCGAACGGCAGGCTTGCAAATCGGGGCGTACAGCTCATCGGTTCGGGTTTCATCGTCACGCCGGAAGAAGCCGCCGCGCTGTCCCCCAACACCAACGTGATCCGCGCCTACATGAATGGTCGCGACCTCATGCAAACCAGTCGCGACGTAAGGGTCATCGACCTATTCGGGCACAGTGTCGATGAGGTTCGCCGCGAGTTCCCGTCGCTTTACCAATGGGTCCACGACCGGGTGAAACCCGAACGGGATCAGAACAACCGGGCGTCGTATCGCGACAACTGGTGGATATTCGGCGAGCCGCGCAAGGACATGCGGGAGGCCATGAACAGCCTGCCCCGCTACATCGCCACCGTCGAAACCAGCAAACACCGCGTGTTCACCTTCCTCGACCGCGACGTGCTGCCCGACAACAAGCTGGTCAACATCGCCCTCGACGACGCCCATGCGCTGGGCGTGCTCTCCAGCCGCGTGCACGTCCTCTGGGCGTTGGCCTCGGGCAGCAACCTCGGCGTCGGCAACGACCCCGTCTACGTCAAGACCCGCTGCTTCGAAACCTTCCCCTTCCCGACCCCCGACGCCGCCCAGGCGGAGCGCATCCGCGACCTCGCCGAACAGCTCGACGCCCACCGCAAGGCCCGCCAGGCCGCGCACCCGGGGCTGACCCTGACGGCCATGTACAACGTGCTCGACAAACTGCGCGCCAGCGACGGCCTGCACCTCTCCCCGGTCGACACCGCCGCCGACGGCACCCCGCCGCCGCTTACGGACAAGGAACGCACCGTCTACGAGCAGGGCCTGATCGCCATCCTCAAGCAACTCCACGACGAACTCGACGCCGCCGTGTTCGCCGCCTACGGCTGGTCCGACCTCTGCCGCGCCTACCACCCCACCGCCCCTGATGGGCACGCCGCGCTCTGCCCATCCTACGAGGCCCGGAATTTACCCCCCGTAGGATGGGCAAAGGACCAACGGGACGTGCCCATCAGCAGCGATGGGCAACACCCCGGCGCCCGCGCCACCGACGACGCCCCTGATGGGCACGCTGCGCTTTGCCCATCCTACGAGGCCGGGGATTTACCCACCGTAGGATGGGCAAAGGACCAACGGGACGTGCCCATCAGCAGCGATGGGCAACACCCCGGCGCCAGCGCCACCGGCAACGCCCCTGATGGGCACGCTGCGCTTTGCCCATCCTACGAAGGCGGGGACATCGGCGAACACATCCGCGCCGTCGACGAGGCCGTGCTGCAACGCCTGGTCGACCTCAACGCCGAACGCGCCGCCGAGGAGGCGCGCGGCCTCGTCCGCTGGCTGCGCCCGGACTACCAGAACCCGCAGGGCGACACCGCCGCCGAACAGACCGAGGCTGAGCTCGCCCCCACCGAGACCGTCGCCGCCACCGCCAAGGCCGCGTGGCCGAAAGACCTGCCCGCGCAGATCCAGGCCGTGCGCGCCGCCCTGCAGCAAAGCCCCGCCGCCGTCACCCCGGTCGGCATCGCCCGCCAATTCAAGGCCGCCCCCGCAAAAAAGGTCGCCGAACTCCTCGACACCCTCGTCGCCCTCGGCCAATGCCAACGCGCCGCCGACCGCTACACCGCGCGCTGACCCCCAGCCCGCGCCCCGCCCCACCGTAGGAGCGGCTTCAGCCGCGATCGGCGTTGATCGGAGGTCGTTCGCGGCTAAAGCCGCTCCTACACAACAGCGGGCCGCACCCTCGACGGCGCTCCGTGCAAACCGTAGGAGCGGCTTCAGCCGCGATCGGCGTTGATCGGAGGTTCTTCGCGGCTAAAGCCGCTCCTACACAACAGCAGGCCGCACCCCCGACGCCGCTACGTACAAACCGTAGGAGCGGCTTCAGCCGCGATCGGCGCTGATCGGAGGCCTTTCGCGGCTAAAGCCGCTCCTACACAACAGCGGGCCGCACCCTCGACGGCGCTACGTGCAAACCGTAGGAGCGGCTTCAGCCGCGATCGGCCTAGATCGAAGGCCCTTCGCGGCTAAAGCCGCTCCTACAACTCGAGCGGATAATGCCCGGCGGTGAGCGCGCCCAGGCGCCACCACCAGTGGTCCAGGGGCTGAGCGGGGTCGTCGTCGTACGGCTCGGGCAGGCAGTCGCCGTCCACGGCGGCGCACCGCCTGGCGTCCTTCCTCGATCGGCGGGACCGCCCGGAAATCCACGACCTGTTTCTATTCGGCGATACCGCGCAGGGTGTCTTCGTGGCCGGGACCGCTGACCACTTCAATCAGATTCATCGTCGAGTTCCGTCAGCGGTCTCAATCCCGGCCCGCGTCATTCCACATGGACGTGACCGGCGCATCAGCTGACCCAGTCCTCTACCGGGAGTCCTCTGACGCGGCTGAATTCACGGGTGTTGTGAGTGACCACCGTGGCCTGCTCCGCCAAGGCATGACAGGCGATCCAGAGATCATTGGCGCCGATTGGGGTTCCGGCCTTTTTCAGGCCGGAGAACTGTTCCGCGTAGTGGTGGCAGATGGCTGAACCCTGCGGATATAGCACCGGAATTTGTCGCGTCAGCGCGTCCAGGCGGGAGAGCACATCCGCCTTTCTGGTGCTCCGCTCGGCTCCCTTGAGCAGTTCCGCGAAGGTGATGAAGGACATCGCCAGATGGTCATCTTCGTGCAAGGCGTCCACACGGGCGGCGACCGCAGGTGGGCGATGCTTGATCAGGTAGATCAGGGTGTTGGTATCGAGCAGGTACTTCATAGCGCTTCGCGATCCTGCATCGGAAGGGCGTCTTGCCGGTTTTCCTCAAGGGCGGCGACGAATTCCTCATCGAAACCTGCCAGAGCCTGAAGTAGCGCCTGACCGCGCTCGGGACGTAGCGGGTGAATGACCAGATCGCCATCCGCGTTACGGCTGATCTGCACGCGATCGGTATCGAGACGGAACTCAGCAGGGATACGCACGGCCTGCGAATTTCCGTTCATGAAGACACGGCTGCTTACGTTTCCCATGATGGCCTCGCGTGTGTGTACAAGAATGTGTGTATGTTAGGCCGGGTGCCGGCAATTGCAACGTCCGGTTGCAGCGTCGACCACTGTCGCTTCGATGTCCGGAGCCGGAT
The DNA here is from genome assembly GCA_024234895.1 of Gammaproteobacteria bacterium. GTDB lineage: Bacteria > Pseudomonadota > Gammaproteobacteria > JACKNK01 > JACKNK01 > JACKNK01. Next base: position 376,879 of record JACKNJ010000002.1, on the reverse strand, counting down.
CTTTGCGGCTCAGACTCGCGCATCCTTGATGTAAATCGCGGAGCCGGCACCCCGCTTCATTTCAAACAGCTCGCTGGCGCGAATCAGGTCGCTAAGTTTCTTGTAGCCGTAATTGATGGGCGAGAACGAGCTGTTGTTGGAGATGTAGGAACCAACCCCACCCATATGCGCCCAGCCATCGTCGTCGGAGGCCTGATCGACCGCCGTACGCAGCAGTTTGACCAGCGCGGCATCGCCGCGTAGTTCCTTGCGGTTCTTCTTTGCCGGTCGTTGTATGGGCGTTGCCGCTTCGTCCTCGGCAACGTCGAGGTTTTCCGTGTAGATGAAGGTCGAGCAGGCATCGACGAACGGTTGTGGGGTCTTCTTCTCGCCGAAGCCGTAGACCGGCAGGCCGCTTTCCAGGAGGCGCATGACCAGGGGAGTGAAATCGCTGTCGCTGGTCATCAGCGCGAAGGCTTCCACATTGCCGGAGTAGAGCAGGTCCATCGCGTCGATGATCATGGCGGCGTCGGTGGCGTTCTTGCCCTTGGTGTAGGCGAACTGCTGCATCGGGCGGATGGCGTTGGGATGCAGCCGTTCGCGCCAGCCGGAAAGCTGTGTGCCGTTCCAGTCGCCGTGGGCGTGGCGCACGTTGACGGTGCCGTACTTGGCCAGTTCTTCCAGCACCCCACCAATCGCGTCATGACTGACGTTGTCGCAATCGATCAGCAGGGCGATCCGTTTCTTATCGGCCATTCCCTGGAGCTCCCGTCAAAGTGGACAGTCACGAGCATAATCGCTGAGCGGTCATCGTAGGGCGGAAGCCGAAGGCTTTCCGCCGTCAGCGTGGGGGACGTCGTCCGGTGATGGCTGGCCGTTCCGGCTACGGGCGGCGGAACGCCCTGCGGGCTTCCGCCCTACGCGGGAACCGCTGTTCCGGTGTGACAGCCGTCATCGTGGAAGGTGTGAAGCGATCGGCAAAGCCGGTATAACCGCCCGATTCGTTCGAATCTGGAGCCCCCATGCTGACCGTCGATGAAGTCCACGAACGCCTGCTGGCCGTCGCGCCACGGGTGCTGGAGTCCGAGATCGTGCCGCTGGAGCATTGCGACAACCGCGTGCTGGCAGAGGATGTGATCGCCTATCTGGATGTGCCGCCGCACGACAATTCGGCGATGGACGGGTATGCGGTGCGTAGCGCGGACATCACCGGGTGCGGGACGCGGCTGCGGGTCTCGCAGCGCATCCCGGCGGGCTCGATGGGTACTGAACTCGAACCGGGCACGGCGGCGCGCATCTTCACCGGCGCGCCGGTGCCGCCGGGCGCGGACGCGGTGGTGATGCAGGAGGACACCGCGACCGATGGCGAGGACGTGATCATCAACATCGTGCCGCCGCCGGGTGAGAGCGTCCGTAAACGTGGCGAGGACATCGCCGCCGGCAAGCCGATCCTGCGCGCCGGGCATCATCTGCGCCCGCAGGAGCTGGGGCTGGCGGCGTCGATCGGGGTTTCCGAGCTGACCGTGTTCCGCCGCATTCGCGTCGCGACCTTCTCGACCGGCGACGAGCTGGTGCTGCCGGGCAAGCCGCTGGGGCCGGGGCAGATCTACAACTCCAACCGCTACACGATGTTCGGGCTGCTGGAACGCATGGGCTGCGAGATCGTCGATCTGGGCGTGGTCGCGGACACCCTCGACGCCACCAAGGCGGCGCTTGCCGAGGCGGCGGCGAAGGCGGACCTGATCCTGACCAGCGGCGGCGTGTCGGTCGGCGAGGAGGATCATCTGAAGCCGGCGGTCGAGGCGCTCGGCTCACTGGACCTGTGGCGCATCGCGATGAAGCCGGGCAAGCCGCTGGCCTATGGCACGGTACAAGGCACCCCGTTCATCGGCCTGCCGGGCAACCCGGTGTCGGTGTTCGCGACCTTCCTGCTGTTCGCGCGGCCGTTCCTGCGCACGATGATGGGCATCGAACGCGCGCTGCCGGAAGCCATCCGCGTCGAGGCCGGCTTCGACTGGCCGAAGCCGGGCAAGCGTCAGGAATATCTGCGCGCGCGCCTGCGCCGGGGCGGCGACGGCCATGCGATCGCGACCCTCTATCCTCATCAGGGTTCGGGCGTGCTGACCTCGACCGTGTGGGCCGACGGTCTGGTGATCGTGCCGATCGACGCCACCGTCGCGATCGGCGACACGGTGCAATACCTGCCTTTTGGAGAACTGCTGTGAGCCAGTTCACCCACATCGACGAAACCGGCGCGGCGCGCATGGTCGACGTCGGCGCCAAGGCGGTCACGCAGCGCGAGGCGACCGCAACCGCGCGCATCCGCATGTTGCCGGCGACGCTGGCGCTGATCGTCGCGGGCGGTCACAAGAAGGGCGACGTGCTGGCGGTGGCGCGCATCGCCGGCATCCAGGCGGCCAAGCAGACGCCGCAGCTGATCCCGCTGTGCCATCCGCTGATGATGACGAAGGTGAAGGTCGAACTGACGCCGAACGTGGCCGAGTCCTGCGTCGACATCACCGCGACCTGCGGTCTGGCCGGCCAGACCGGCGTCGAGATGGAGGCGCTGACCGCCGCCTCGGTGGCGGCGCTGACCGTCTACGACATGTGCAAGGCGGTGGATCGCGGCATGGTCATCGAGCAGGTGCGCCTGATCGAGAAGAAGGGCGGCAAGAGCGGACATTGGACCGCCGGAGAGCAGGCATGATCCGGGTGCTGTACTTCGCCCGCCTGCGCGAGGCGCTTGGGGCTGATGGCGAGCAACTCGCCGCCGATATCGGCAACGTCGGCGAGCTGAAGGCCGCGTTGGCGGCGCGCGGCGGCGTGTGGCGGAGCGAGTTCGCGGAGAACCCGCGTCTGCTCGCTTCGGTGAATCAGGACATGGCCGACGACGCGACGCCGGTCGCGGACGGCGACGAGGTTGGCTTCTTCCCGCCGGTCACGGGCGGCTGAGTCTGATGGTGCGCATGGCGCACCCTACGCGGACCGCGCTCGGCGGGCGTACATTGCCACCAGCCAGATCAGGCCGCCGAACGAAACCCACGCCCCGACGCGCTGGACCGGCAGGGCTTCCCAGGTTGCCAGGTAGCGGTGCGTGCCGGGCGGTACCTCGACCATGATCAGGCCGGTTCCGTCAGTCCGTTGATGCGCCACCGGCTCGCCGTCACGGGTGAGCCGCCAGGTCGGGAAATCGAACTGGTCGAGCGCGACGCTGACCGGCCCGCTGCCTGCGTTGGTCAGTGTCCATACCTTGGATCGATCCGCCTGGACGTCCGTCGCGCAGGTCAGCCCGTGAGTCCGGCACTCCTGTTCCAGCCCGCCCGCGCTCACCCAGTCGCGCCAGGCCAGGGTCGTGTTTGCGGGGCGGAATTCGGGGATGCCGTGGAAAGGCTGGCTGCGCAGGGCGTCGATATCCAGGCGTTGGCCGTCGTGAAAATCCATGCGCAACACCAGCGCGGCGCCGACCAGCAGGTATAGCCCCAACATGATGCCGTTGAGCCACCAGGCCCAGCCGCGCCCAGCGCGCGCGGCGTGATCGCAGACCAGGAACAGCAGCAGTAGCGTGGTGAGTTGCAGCACATACGCGAAGCGGAACGGGAACTGCAATTTTCGCAGCGGCGTATCGAGCATCCACAGCGGGTGCGACAGCTCGCTGCCGAAGAACAGCGCGACCGCTGACACCGCCAGCAGGCCGCCGATCGCGAGGCGACGATCAGCGGACATGCCGGCGTGATGGCGGCGCAGATAGACCGCCGCGCCGATCAGTACCGGCAGCAACAGCAGCGGCAGCCAGATCTGCATGATCGGCCAGCGCATGCCGTGCTCCGGCGCGGTGAACAGCGGGAACAGGAATGACCGGTCCGGCGGATAGACCTCGGTCCACGCGCCGGTGTTGGCGAGCTCGAAACTGGCGAACGCGCTCAGCAGGTAGAACGCCGACAGGCACAGCGCCAGCGCCACGGTGATCGCCCAGCTGCGCAGCCAGGCCAGCGCGTGCACGTGGCGGTGCGGTCGGTCGGTCGCGAGGTGCAGGAACCACAGTCCGCTGAACGCGATCAGCGCCAGCAGGCCGGAGAGCGTGTGCGTGACGATCAGCACGGCCAGCCCGATCGCGACCCACGGATCGGCGCGCCGACCGAACGGGCGTTCGCCATGCAGCAGCGCGTAGGCCGTGCCGGCGAACGCGGCGAAGCTGATCGCCCACGGCAGACCGTTGAAATGCAGCGCGACCAGGAACGGCACCGGCGCGAGCACCGCCGCGACCGCGCCGAGCACGGCGCGATGATGGGCGACGCGGTGGGTACGCAGCAGCGCGAACACGAATCCGGCGGTGATGAGGTTGGCGAGCAGTTCGACCGTCCGGATCGACAGCCAGAGGTCATCGAGCAGCAGATCGACGACGGCGACCGCCCAGAAATAGCCGGGCGCGTAGTAAAGCAGCGCGGGGGCGCCGAGACCGTAATTGCTCGCGTGCACCCAGCGCGGATACCAGTCGCCGGCGGCGACGCTGGCCGCCATCTGGTCCGCCCAAAGCAGGTGGGCGATGAAGTCCATGTTCGGGTCGGCGACGCCGAAAATCAGGTGCGGCGATTGCACCAATACCGCCGCGAGCAGCACGGCCAGCCAGCCCCAGCGGGCGGACAGCGCCGCCATGTTCATCGCACGACCGACCAGGCCGGCAGGGTCTCGCGGGGGTGATGCCGGTCGAGAATCTCGCCGAGAGGTGCGCAGCGGAAATCGGCCAGCAGACGCGGCACCTTGACGCGCATTGCGTCGAGGCGGGTGTAGTGGAGCAGGCGCTCGCCGAGCGGCATCGGGATGCGCGGCTTGTCCGGATCGAACTCCGGCGGGTGGATGTAGACCAGCGCCGCGCGCCCCTTGCCGAGCAGGCGGCGCAACGCCGCGCGCACCAGCGGATAGGGCAGCAGGCGCAGGTAGATGCCGCCGGCGACCGGTACGTTGCGCAGCGGGAACTGCATCACCGTGGGCGGGAATTCGATGATCTCCGCACCCTTCGGCGTGCGCAGCAGGAACGGGTCCAGCGGCGCGTCGGGGATGCCGTACAGCGGGGTCTCGGTCGGATAGATGCTGGAGTCGTACTCGATGCCGGCCTCGGCGAGGATGTCCAGCGCCCAGGCGGCGGAGCGGGTGATTGACCAGTAGGCGGCGCGGTAGCCGCGAATCTTGCCGGCCCCCGCCTTGTCGAGGGCTTCAAGGCCGCGTTCCAGATCGGCCTTGAACTGCTCGGGGGTGAGCTTGTGCACGAGGCGGTGGGCGTAGCCGTGACAGGCGATTTCGTGGCCGGCGTCGGCGATGCGGCGCACCAGCTCCGGGTGGCGTTCGGCGACATGGCCGAGGGTGAAGAAGGTGCCGTGTGCATCGGCGTCGGCCAGCACCTGCAACAACGTTTCGGTGGTCTCGACGACGCGGTCGGGCTGGCGGTCCCACTCCTCCGGCGGCATGCCGAGCACCGAGTGGTACCAGTCCTCGATGTCGACCGTCAGGCCGATCGGTTGCCGCTCTGGCTGCTTGGGGGCCATGGCGGGCTCAGGGAACGATGCGCTGGCTCGGCTTGGTCGCCAGCGCGGTCGCCAGCACGAACATGTTGCGCAGCGTGCGCGGCACGCGCTTGGCGATCTTGATCGGCGCCGGGCGCAGCTCGGAGATTTCCATCGGCAGCTCGGCGACGCGCATGCCGGCGCGCTCCATGCGGATGACCAGTTCGGTGGTGAACACGTCGGCGTCGGTCTGGCAGTCGGCGGCGATCTGCTTGCCGAGGTCGGCGCGGAAGGACTTGATGCCGTGCGTGTCCGAGGACTTCATGCGGAAGAACAGGCGCAGGAAGCTGTTGAAGCCCCAGGTGATGAAGCGGCGCAGCCAGGGGCGGTTGTCGCGCGAGCCAGGCGCGCGCTTGGAGCCGATCACCGCGTCATAGCGCTTGAGCAGCACGTGGCTGATCTCGACGAAGGCGACGTCGTAGAAGTCGATCTCGAAGCAGACGATGTTGCGTCCGCGCGCCGCCATGATGCCGGCCTTGAGCGCACCGCCGTAGTTCGGCTGGTGGTAGTTCATGACCCGCACTCGTGACGACTGCTGTTCGAGCTGCGCGGCGATCTCCTTGGTGCCGTCCTTGCTGCCGTTCTCGCACAGCACCAGCTCGTAGTTGATGTGCAACGCATCGAGTCCGGAGAGCAGGTCGCTGACCGCGCCAGCGAGGATTTCGGCCTCGTTGTAGATCGGGATCAGGATGGAAACTTCGAGAGCCTTCATTTGAGATCAGCACCTGCGGCGGTGGAGTTCGGGGTGGCGGCGACGCCGAGCAGCTCGCGCGCGGCGCGGCGCCCGTCGATGATCGCGTCTTCCATGGAGGAGTAATTCCATTGGCCGTAGCGACCGGTGGAGAGGATGCCCTGGGCGTTCAGCCAGGCATGGATGGTCGCGGTCGCGGCAGCGTGGTTGTGATCGTAGACGACGTAGGCCTCGGGGATGCGCAACTGCTGCTCGACGGCGATCTCCGATTCGTCATGCAGCCAGCCCATGCGCTTGAGACCGTCGATGGTGGCGTCGCGGATCGCGTCGGCATCGAGCGGGCGATCGTCGTTGTAGGAACGTTCCACCCAGATCGCGGAATGGCCCGGCGGCGCCATGCTTGGCGAGACGTTGCTGAAGCAGCCGGCGCGGTAGAACGGGTAGCTCTCCTCGGGCACGTAGACCCAATGCCGGCCCTCGGTGTGGTTGGCGGTCAGGCCGAGCAGCAGCGACCAGACCGAACTGCTGCGCAGCCTGGCGCGCGCGTCGCGCACCTCGGCGGGCAGGTCGACGACCAGATCGCACAGCCGGGTCAGGGGCAGGGTGCTGATCAGGCGTTCGTAACCGGCGGCATGGCCATCGGCGAATTCGACACGGCGGGCGCGGGTGTCGATGCGCGCGGCCTCGCGGTTCAGTTCGATCGGCCCGACATGGGCGGCGAAGCGTTCGGACAGGGTCTGGATGCCGCCCCGGCGCGGATACAGGAAGCTGGCGTTGTAGCCGGCGCCGTCGTCCGTGAGACCGATCGCACCGGAGATGACCTTGTCGATCGGCGCCTGCGGCATGAAGCGGTTCATCCAGTCCGTGGTCATGGTCGACAGCGGCACGCCCCACAGCTTGGTGTTGTAGGGGATCATGAAATGCTTGGCGATGCCTTCGCCGACGCCGTCGAGAATCCACTGCTCGAAGGTCGGCGCGGGGGCATCGGCGGGACGTTCGCCGTCACGGGCGCGCGCGGCGATGTAGCCGAGCAGGCATTCCTTGACCACCTCCAGCGGCTGGCCATGCAGATTGGTCTGGAACGGGTAGTGGGTGAACACGCCGTTCGAGTGGATGCGCGCGTCGCGCACGACGCGCTCGAAATCGCCCGGGCACCACTGCTCGACGAGGCCCTTGATCTCGTCGTCGCGCAGGTGCAGGAAGTGGCCGGTGTAGTCGAACTGGTAATCGCCGAAGGTCAGGGTGCGCACCAGGCCGCCGGCAGACGCCTCCTTCTCGAAGAGTTCGACCCGGTCGTGGCCGCCCTTGCGCAGAAAATAGGCCGCGCTCATGCCGGTCAGGCCGGCACCGAGGACGACGACGTCTCCCAATTCACTCATGTCGAAGCTTGCTCCGCTGGGTCGGGGTCACGCAGCCGGGTCAGCGAGAACCCACCCACGACTAGATAGATGAGGCCGACCACGGTGATCGGCACGAAGAAGGCCACATGGACCAGCAGCGAATAGGCGATCGCCGTGCCGCTGTCGATGTTGAACAGGGCCAGCGACTCGACCGTCGCGAACTGCACCGCGCCGATGTAGCCCGGCGCCTGCGGCACCATGCAGGCGATGTTGACCACCACCATCACGAACACCGCCGCGTGTGGCGGCAGCACCGCATCCAGACCGAGCGCGTAGAAGGTCAGCAGATACATGCCCGCTTCCAGCGTCCAGCGCAGATAGATCCAGAAGATCAGGCCGAGCAGCAGCATCAGCTCGTGCGGCCGACCGGCGCCGCCGAGGAAGGTGTTCATGTACCACAGCAGGTGATTGGCGAGCCGTGGCGCGTATGGGGTCAGCCAGCGATGCACCAGGCGGGTGCGCAGATCCTCGGAGCGGCGCAGCACGATCAGCACCAACGCCAGGCCGAACATCGCGATCAGCAGCAGCAGGGCGGCATCCTTGACCCACTCCGGATAGGGCAGCACCAACGTGATGGCGAGCATTACCGAGAGCAGCGCGAAGGCATCCAGCAGACGCTCCACGACGATGGAGCCGAACGCCGCCGTCTTGCTGACCGGATCGCGCTTGCCGACCACATAGGCGCGCGCGAACTCGCCGAGACGGGCGGGCAGCAGATTGTTGGCCATGTAGCCGATCGCGACCGGCGAGAACAGGCGCGTCGCCGGAATGCGTGCGTGCGGCAGCAGCAGGATGCGCCAACCGGCCGCGCGCGCCGCGAACCCGCTCAGACCGATCAGGGCGCCGGCTGCGAACCAGAGCCAGTTGGCGCCTCGCAACGCCGCCCAGGTATCGGCCCAGGACACGCCCCGGAACGCCAGCACGCAGAACAGCACGCTGATACCGATCGCGATCGATGTGGTGAGGAATTGGCGTGTGGAACTGCCCATGCGTGCGGTTCGAGCAATGTCCTTTGGCGCGGCAGCGAACTGACGGACAGTTGATAGGTGCGCCTGATTTCAACAGAAAATTCCCCGAATGCAACCGCAACTCCACGGGCGGCAACAGTTGGCGCGTGCATCAGCAAACGCTGATCGGTATAATCCGACCGTTTTTTTCGCCCGATTTCATTCAGCACGTCATTCCAATCGCCGCCCGCGCTTTCTGGTCCCGCCAGACGCGGCGCACATGCAAGGGGGTTCCCCGTGAGCGATCACGACAGCAATTTCTTCAAGACCTTCACCGGCGTCCTCGCGGTTCTGGTCGCCATTGCCTTCATCATCTTCTTCGTTGCCCAGTACGTGATCGAGCAGTCCGGCCTCGGCAACGACACCGGCAGCCAGGCCATCCGTGACGAAGCCATCGCCAAGCGCATCGCGCCGGAAGGCAAGGTCCGCATGATGGGCGACGCCGAGATCGCCTCCTCATCCGCCGCCGGTGGCTCCGAAGGCCCGAAGAGCGCCAAGGACATCGTCACCGCGACCTGCTCGGGCTGCCACGGTTCTGGCGTGCTGGGCGCGCCGAAGATCGGCGACAAGGCTTCCTGGGAAGGCCGCTACGCCGCCGGTCTGGACGCGATGGTCGCGACCGCGATCGCCGGCAAGGGCGCCATGCCGCCGCGCGGCGGCAACGCCTCGCTGTCCGACGAGCAGGTCCGCGCCGCCGTCGAGCAGATGCTCGCCGACTCCGGTTATGACGTCAGCGTCACCGACCTGACCGCCGGTGCCGAAACCGCCGCCCCCGCCGAGTCGGCCAGCGCCGCCGACGCGGTCGCCAACGCCGCCAGCGCCGCCGGTGACGCCGCCCAGGCCGTCGCCGACACCGCCAGCAACGTTGCCGGTGCGGCGATGGACGCCGTCAGCGACGCCGCCGCCGGTGCCGCCGCGATGGTCAGCGACGTCATGGCCCCGGCTGCCGGCACCGCCGACAACGCCAACGGCGAGAAGATCTACAACATCGCCTGCATCGCCTGCCATTCCGTCGGCGTCGCCGGTGCCCCGCGTCTCGGCGACAACGCTGCCTGGGCCGCGCGCATCGCGCAGGGCGCCGACACCCTGAATACCCACGCCCTCAAGGGCTTCCGCGGCATGCCGCCGAAGGGTGGTCGCATGGACCTGAGCGATGCCGACGTGACCGCCGCCGTCGCCTACATGGTCGCGAAGTCGCAGTAATCGCCGCGCAGGACGGCGTCACTGCCGAACCCCGTACCGCCTGGCGGTGCGGGGTTTTTTGTTGCCTGCTGCCTGATCGGGATCCGAGATAGACATGAGCATGAGCGCCTGGATCGGCTTCACCGCCGCGTTTCTGACCACCGCCGCCTTCCTTCCGCAGGTGCTGCACACGCTGCGTTCGCGTGACACGCGCGGGCTGTCGCTGGGCATGTACCTCGCGTTCAGCAGCGGGGTGTTTCTATGGTTCGTGTACGGGTTGATGCTCGGGGAGTGGCCGATCATCATCGCCAACGGCCTGACCTTCCTGCTGTCGTTCGCGGTGCTGGTGCTGAAGTTGCGGCATGGGTGAGGGTGTTGTTGATGATGTCGTGGACATCATCGCAGGGAGTGGCAAGGCTTCGGGAGGTGCCTATGCCCTGTCAGGACACGCCGTAAATCCATCCATGGAGGCTCCACAGCCGCATCCCTGCGGCTGAGGGTCCTGACAGGGCATACCGGCACCTCCCGAAGCCTGGAGGGGTGTGGAAATAAAGACGGGCCGCCGGCATTGAGCCGGCGGCCCGTCTTGTTTTGCCCCGGCGTAGGGCGGATACCCGAAGGGCTTCCGCCGAATCGGCGCTGGGCACGGCGGAACCCCTTCGGGTATCCGCCCTACTGTCCGAGAACCACCGAAAAGCGCCGCGTCCGGCTCAATGCCGGGCGCGGCGCTTCAATTCCACAAACCTCTCCAGGCTTCGGGAGGTGGGGATGCCGTTCAGGGACCGTTGGCCGCATGGATGCGGCCTTCGAGCCTACAGGGGTGAGCCGCGAAAGCGTGCAGCGGCGAACGGGCAGGCAGGAAGCCTGCCCTGGACTTTTCCGCGTAGCAGGAAGCGCAGCGGAAAAGGATTCACGGCGTGTCCCGGAAGGGCATCCCCACCTCCCGAAGCCGAACCACCGCCCCAGATGATGTCCACAACATCATCTACACCCCAACCGCGCACGGCGCGCCACCCAACAATCAGGTCGCGACGATCAGATGCAGCGCATCGAGCTGCAACTCGCCCTCGGCGAGCGCCGCCCGGACCGCCATGAGATGCTCGCCCAGCATCGCGATCTCCTCCTCGCGAACGGACGGATTCACCGCCCGCAGCGATTCGAGCCGCGCGACCTCCTCGCCGAGCAGGTGCTCGGCGGCCTTGCGGGCATCGGCCAGACGACTGGTCATGACCTCGCCGGCCCGTGCCTCGGCGTGTTCGTACAGCGTGCGGATCGCGGCCTGCTGCGAGCGCAGCAGGTTGCCGGCAACAGCCCGGTCACGTGACAGACACTGACCGCGCAGGCGTTCGTGCGGGACGCGCGGCGCGAGATCGCGGCCGCCTTTGTCGACCATCACGCGGACATGCGCGTCGCCGATGTAACGGGCCAGATCGAGCGCTGCCGGCGCGGTGCATTCGACCCGGAACAGCGCTTCCAGCAGCATGGTGCCCGCCGGCAGCTTGGCGTCGCGGATGACGGTGACGGCGCTGTTGCCGATGCCGGTCTGCTGGAGCAGATCGAGCGCGTCGGTGACCATCGGGTGTTCCCAGCTCAGGAACACCTCATCCTCGCGGGCGAGGGCGGCGGAGCGGCGCACGCAGTAGGCGATGCCATCCTCGGGCAGGCCGGGGAAACCGTCACCCAGCATGCGTTCGGAGGGGTTGGCCAGCCAGCGGTAGGGACCCAGTTCCTCGGTGTCGACGCCGAACGCGTCGAACAGACCGTGCATCAGATTTTCGAGGCCCGGGTCGCGGTCGATGGTCTCGATCGCGCCGATCAGTTCCTCGCCCGTTTCCGGCTTGTGCGAGTTCAGCTCCAGCAGACGATCGCGCCCCGAACGCACCTTCTCGGTCAGTTCCGCATGCAGCTTGCGGGTGTCCGCGAGCAGCGTGTCGAACGCCGCCTCGTCGTCCCTGGCGAGCAGGGCGCGCAGACGGTCGCCGAGTTGCTCGAACACGGTGATCGCATCCGGGCACGGCGCGCGGAACGCATCCAGGCCGTCGAGATACCAGGCGAGCAGACGGGCGCCGGCACTGCCCGGGCGGTAGGGGACGTGAATGCGGATGTCGTGTTTCTGGCCGATGCGGTCGAGACGCCCGATGCGCTGTTCCAGCAGGTCCGGGTTGAGCGGCAGATCGAACAGCACGAGGTGATGCACGAACTGGAAGTTGCGGCCCTCGCTGCCGATCTCGGAACAGATCAGCGCGCGCGCGCCGTCCTGGGTGTCGGCGAACCAGGCGGCGGTGCGGTCGCGGGCGACCAGGTCCATGTCCTCATGGAACACGCCGGTGAGGTGGCCGTGCCTGACCTTGAGCGCGTCGGAGAGCTGCTGGGCGGTATCGGCGTGGGCGCAGATGACCAGCACCTTGCGCGGAAACACCTCCGTCAGCAGCCCGGCCAGCCAGTCGACGCGCGGATCGGCGTCGATCCAGTCCGGGTTGCCCTGCTCCGGAGTCAGCGAATCGTCCTCGGCGGGACTCAGTTCGTGCGGCACCAACTCGCGCTTCGGGAAGCCCTTCATCGCCGCGCGCGTGTTGCGGAACAGCACGCGACCGGTGCCGTGGCGATCGATCAGACGCGCCATCAGTTCATCCGGATCGATGCCGCCTTCCTCGTCGGTGATGTCCTCGGCGAGATCGGCCAGCAGCGCACCTTGCTCCTCGCTGAGCTCCTGATTCGCGATCAGCGCGTTGGCGGCCTCGGCGACCGGCTGGTAGGCCTCCTCCTCGGCGATGAAGGCGTCGAGGTCATGGAAGCGGTGCGGGTCGAGCAGACGCAGACGCGCGAAGTGGCCGGCGCGGCCGAGCTGTTCCGGGGTCGCGGTCAGCAGCAGCACGCCGCGCGACTGCGCCGCCAGACTCTCGATCGCGGCGTATTCCGGGCTGACCTCGTCCGGGGTCCAGTGCAGGTGATGGGCCTCGTCGACGACGAGCATGTCCCAGCCGGCGGCCAGCGCCTCGTCCAGGCGATCCGGGTTGCTGGTCAGGAAATCGAGACTGAGCAGGATGCGTTGCTCGGCCAGGAACGGGTTGTCGCCGTCGGCGGCGGCGCAGCGTTCCGCGTCGTAGATCGAGAAGCGCAACTGGAAGCGCCGCCACATCTCGACGAACCACTGATGGATCAGCGCCTCCGGCACCACGATCAGGATGCGCCCGGCGCGACCGCGCACGGCCTGACTGTGCAGGATCAGACCGGCCTCGATGGTCTTGCCGAGGCCGACCTCGTCGGCGAGCAGCACGCGCGGCGCGAGCCGGGCGCCGACCTCGTGGGCGAGATAGAGCTGGTGCGAGATCAGGTCGACGCGCGCGCCGAGCAGGCCGCGCGCCGGCGAGGTCGCCAACCTGGCCTGCCACTTGTGCGCGAGATGCCGCAACGCGAACTGGCGGGCGGGATCGATCAGCCCGGCGAGCAGGCGGTCGAGGGCGCGGGTCAGGCGCATGCGGTGATCGAGGCGGGTCTCCGGGATCATCGCCTCGTCACCGGCATCGGTGTGCCCGGTGTAGATCAGGATGCCGTCGACCGCGTCAACGGCGGCGATGACCATGCTGACCTCTTCGGTCGAGCGGATGCGCTCGCCGATATCGAAGCGCACGCGCGACACCGGCGGCTCGCGCCGCGAATAGGTGCGCGTTTCATCGGCGGCGGGAAACACCAGGGTCAGGGTGCGGAGGTCGACGGCGACCACGAGGCCGAGACCGAGATCCGGTTCCGCTTCGCTGATCCAGCGTTGGCCGAGGGTGATGTCCTGCAACGGTTGCTCCCGCTACTGTGCGCGTCGGAGAAGGTCCGCAATGGTAGTGCCTGCGGCTGAATATTCGTAGTGACTTATGCGCCGGGCCTGGCCTGGCCCGCAGCCACGATCGTGCGGCCTGCTGTGCGAGACTCCGCAGACCAGCCATCCGACCGGGAGAAAGCCGTCATGTCCGCGACCATTTTCAGCAAGATCATCGCCCGCGAGATTCCCGCCGACATCGTCTTCGAGGACGAGGTCTGCCTGGCGTTCCGCGACATCGCGCCGAAGGCGCCGGTGCATGTGCTGCTGATCCCCAGGCAGCCGCTGGCGAAACTCGGCGACGCTAGCGCGGGCGATCAGGCGATGCTCGGCCATCTGCTGGTCAAGGCGGGCGAGATCGCGCGCCAGCAGGGTTGTGGTGACGCCTTCCGCGTGGTCATCAACAGCGGCGCGGGCGCCGGCCAGGAGGTGTTCCACCTGCACCTGCACATCCTCGGCGGCCGCGACCTCGGCTGGCCGCCGGGTTGATCAATGAACAGAGCGGGGCTTACAGGAAGGCCCAGAGCGCGAAACCGATCGCGACCACCACGGTCGCGCCGATCAGGACCCAAGTAAGCAGATCGGACTCGCCGCTGTCGCCGCGATCGTCCTGTTCTTCATGGAGCGGCGCGACATTCCGGACCGCCTGCGCGTAGGAATTGTCGTCTTCCTCGATCTCGTCGTTGCGCCGCTTGAGGGTCAGCAGGAAGCGCTCGCCGCGCGAGAAGGCGATCTGGTCGCCGTCGTGCAGTTCGCGCTGTTCGGTGACCCGCTGGTTGTTGACGAAGGTGCCGTTCGCGGATTGCAGGTCGTCGATGACCAGCACGTTGCCCAACAGGCTGATGTTGGCGTGCTGGCGGGAGACCTGCTGGGAAGCGAGCACCAGATCGCAGTCGCTGGCGCGACCGATGGTGAAAGTGCGGTCGATCGGGAAGGTCTTGCCGAACAACTCCCCGGAAACACCGCGCAGGGACCAGACATCACCGCTGAAGCCGAACACGGTGGCGTCACTCTCGAAACTGATTCCAGGCTTTTGATCCATTCGATTCACCGGCAGGTTGCGCCCGGCACCGAGACCCGATGGCGCCGTTACAGGGGGTAATCGTAATCAATCGTCAGGGGCGCATGATCGGAAAAGCGTTCGTCCTTGTAAATTGCCACACCCCGCACCTTGTCGGCGAGGCCCGCAGTGACGACGTGGTAGTCGATGCGCCAGCCCACGTTCTTAGCCCAGGCCTGACCACGATTCGACCACCAGGTGTATTGTTCCTCGCCGGGTTCGACGACACGGAAGGCGTCGACCCAGCCGGCGGGCCCGTAGAGCCGGTCCATCCAGGCACGCTCCTCGGGCAGGAAGCCGGAGTTCTTCAGGTTGCCGCGCCAGTTCTTCAGGTCGATCTGCTTGTGGGCGATGTTCCAGTCGCCGCAGACGACACGGTCGTTACCGTCGTCGGCTTGTTCGATCAGACGCGGCATGTACAGGTCCATGAAGCGGAACTTGGCGGCCTGGCGTTCCTCTCCGGAGGAGCCGGACGGCACGTAGACCGAGGCCACCGCCAGCTTGCCGAAGCGCGCCTCGATGTAGCGTCCTTCGGCGTCGAATTCCTCGAAGCCTTTGCCGAAACCGCGAATCACTTCGTCCGGCTCGCGGCGGCAGTACAGTGCCACGCCGCTGTAGCCCTTCTTGGCCGTCGCGTCCTCGTAGTAGCAGTGGTAGCCCTTGGGGAAGTAGAGCGGGTCGTCTTCGAGCTGGTCGATCCGGGCCTTGGTTTCCTGGATGCAGACGACGTCGGCGTCCTGTTTCGCGACCCAGTCGAAGAACCCTTTACGGGCGGCGGAACGGATGCCGTTGGTGTTGACGGAGATGATGCGCATGAATCGGCTTGCGGGCTTGAGGGGGCGGCTATGATAACTGTCCGACCCGCCGTCGGTTCCACCCGGCCCCCATGTTCCGTGAAGGTCTCGATCGCATGAGCAATCCCCTGGTCAGTGTCGTCGTGCCCGCCTACAACTGCGAGACGCATCTGGCCGAGACCCTGCGCACGGTGTTCGCGCAGGATTACGCGCCGTTCGAGATCGTCATCGTCGACGACGGTTCCACCGACCGCACGCCCGGCATCCTGACCGGGCTGGAACGCGACCATCCCGACCAGGTCCGCGTGATCCGCCAGCAGAATGCCGGTTCGGCGCGCGCCCGCAACGCCGGCTGTCTGGCCGCACGCGGCACTTACATCGCCTTCGTCGACTGCGACGACCCGTGGCTGCCCGGCAAGCTCAGCGAACAGGTTAGCTACCTCGAGTCGCATGCGGAGACGGATTTCATCTTCAACGACTACCTGTGGTGGGAGCCGGAGACCGATGGCCTTCACCATTGGCCGGAGCCGCTGCCCGAACGCCCCGGCGAGATCGACCCGGAGCGTTCCGGCTGGCTGTTCAACGCGCTGTGGCTGAAACCGATGGTGCACACCTCGGCGGTGATGATGCGCAAGTCGCTGTTCGAGCGCGTCGGCCTGTTCGACGAGGAACTGCGCAAGGGCCAGGACTACGACTACTGGCTGCGTTGCGCGGCGGAGACGCAGATTCACTGCCTGCGCACGCGGCGCTCGCTGTACCGCATCCACCCGACCAGCATCACGTTCCGGCCCAGGCCGATCAACTACAACTACCTGATCCTGGAACGGGCACTGGCCCGCACCGGAATCGAGCAACGCGGGCGCCCGGTGAGCAAGCGCGAAGTTAGCCACCGCTTCGCCCGCGTCGCCTTCGACTTCGCCTGGCTGCACTGCCGCGACGGCGATCCGTGGCTGGCGGCGCGCTGGTTCCTGCGCGTGATCGGCCATCAGCCGACGCACTGGAAGGCCTGGGCGTATGTCGCGGTATCGGTGTGGCGGGGAGTGAGTCGGGCGGTGGGCCGCTAAGGCCGGCGACAACACCCGTTGGCTGAGCGGAGTCGAAGCCAACCCTTATCCCGAATTTCCATCGGTTGTTTCGAATCCCGCCAGGCACTAACTTGCGCCGCCACGACTTCCCGGTCGCGACCGGCCCTTGCAATCGATCAATGCATTTCACGTCCGGCTGCCGCAACATGCCCGGCGCGCGAACCCGTTCGGGAACATTACCCGGTGCCGTTCACTGCACACTGCACACTGACAACTGAACACTTGCCGCCATGTCCGATACCGATCTCCACGACGAGCACCTGCGCCTGACCCACGCGCTGATGATGCTGTTCGACCGCTGGCAGGCCGATCACGACACCCAGATCCGCTTGCTGGGCCTGGACAACGTCTCGCCGCGCTCGATGCGACGCCACGAGATGACCGCCGTGCCGTATCCGGCGGAATGCATGACCCGCGTGCGGAAGCTGCTGCGCCTGGGCCGCACCATCGAGACCATGCTTCCGCACAATCCGGACGCCGCGCAGGGCTGGATGTTGCAGGCCAACCGCATGTTCGGCGGCATCGCGCCGCTGGATCTGGTGATCAAGCGCGGCGAGGAAGGCATCGACGTGTTGCAGAACCACCTCGACGGCACCAGCGCCTGGGGCTGACCGGCAGAACCATCGTGGCGCGCTCCATACCCATCCTGCGTTACCGGCACGTCAGCCCCGACGGCGGCCCGCTGACGGTGTCGCCGTCGCACTTCGACCAGCAGATGACGCTGCTCGCCAACGAGGGCTGGCAGACGCTGGATACCGCCACCTTGCTGGCCTGTCTGGCCGGCGACAAGGCAATCCCGGAACGCGCCTGCCTGATCAGCTTCGACGGCGGCTTCCTCGACAACTACGTCTACGCGTGGCCGATCCTGCAACGCTACCGGCTGACCGCGGCGCTGTTCCTCGTCACCGGCTGGATCGGCGACGGCAGCCCGCGCCTGGCCGACCCCGCCAACCTCCCGGAGCGTATCGATCATCTCAGCTGTCTGGCCGCGATCGAGGCCGGTCGCGCCGATGAGGTGATGCTGCGCTGGTCCGAGATCCAGCGCATGCGGGCGAGCGGCCACATCGAAATCCATGCCGGCGGCCATCGACCGCGCCGCTGGAATCCGGAAACCGAAACCCGCGAGCAATGCCTCGCCGACCTGACCCGGGAACTTTCGCAATCGCGCGGCCTGATCCTGCGCCACACCGGCGAGGTCGAACGCCAGCTCGGCTGGACCGGCTTCGGCTTCGATGGCGCGCCCGACGCCGACTACCGCGAGGCCGCGCGCAAGGCGGGCTTCCGCATCCACTACACCGAAGAACCCGGCCCCAACCTGCGCGGCGACGACCCGGCCCGCATCCGTCGTTTCAACGTCGAAAACGAGCCGCCAACCTGGTTGGCCTCCCGCCTGAAGTCCTACAGCTCGTCGATCCGCGGCACCCTGCGCGCCCGCATCCGCGAGGCCTGAAACTCGCGATTCAAACGCCGACGGGCCCTGAGTCGAGCGCAAACACGCGAAGACACCAGGGTCCAAAGATTTATCGGCCGACGCCGGGGTGTCTTCCTTCATCTGCCCGTGAGTGAGCTGGGGCGGTCTTTAGCTTTACCAGAGCGGGACGGAACTCGCGCCCATTTAACGCAGCCCCCATGTAGGAGCGGGCTTGCCCGCGAACGGACGCGCGGCTCCGGTTCAACGTGGCTGCCACGTCCGTTCGCGGGCAAGCCCGCTCCTACACCCGCCCAAGCTCCGCGTGGCGATACACCAGTGCTTTCCCGCCAATGTGAGAAGAACCAAAGATTTCCTTGGGTTCTGTCTGCTCAGGCATTCGGCAACACACGGTCTTTGCCGAACCCATTGGACATTTCCTGGCGATCTCGGCGTCTTTGCGCTTGACGCGTCTTGTCACACGTTGAAGCGGAAGTGCATCACGTCGCCTTCCTGGACGACGTAGTCCTTGCCTTCGAGATGCCACTTGCCGGCTTCCTTCGCGCCGGATTCGCCGCCCAGCGCGATAAAGTCGTCGTAGTGGATGACCTCGGCGCGGATGAAGCCTTTCTGGAAGTCGGTGTGGATCACGCCCGCCGCTTCCGGGGCGGTGGCGCCGTGGTGCACGGTCCAGGCGCGGACTTCCTTCACGCCGGCGGTGAAATAGGTGCCCAGGCCGAGCAGGTGGTAGCCGTGACGGATCACGCGGTTCAGGCCCGGCTCCTCCAGACCCAGCGACTCCAGGAACTCGGCCAGTTCGGCGTCGTCGAGCTCGGTCATGTCCGCTTCGATGCCGGCGCACACGGCAACGACCTCGGAACCGTCCGTCTCGGCGAACGCGGCAACGCGGTCGAGCAGCGGATTGTTCTCGAAGCCGTCCTCGGCGACGTTGGCGACGTACAGCGTCGGCTTCACGGTCAGCAGATGGAGTTCACGCAGGATCTTCGCCTCGTCGTCGCTCTCCACCTCGACGCTGCGCGCCGGCTTGCCCTGATCGAGCGCGACCTTCAGGCGCTCCAGCAGCGGCATCGCGATCTTGGCGTCCTTGTCGCCGGCCTTGAGGCGCTTGCCGAAACGCTGCTCGGCCTTCTCGACGCTGCTGAGGTCGGCCAGCGCGAGCTCGGTGTTGATGGTCTCGATGTCGGAGATCGGGTCGACGCGACCGTTCACATGGATGACATCGTCGTTGTCGAAACAGCGCACCACATGCGCGATCGCGTCGGTCTCGCGGATGTTGGCGAGGAACTGGTTGCCCAACCCCTCACCCTTGGAGGCGCCGGCGACCAGTCCGGCGATGTCCACGAATTCGATGGTGGTCGGCAGGATGCGCTCGGGCTTGACGATCTTCGCCAGCGCGTCGAGGCGCGGGTCCGGCACCATGACCACGCCGACGTTCGGCTCGATGGTGCAGAACGGGTAGTTCTCGGCCTGGATGCCGGCGCGGGTGAGCGCGTTGAACAGGGTGGACTTGCCGACGTTGGGCAGGCCGACGATGCCGCATTTGAATCCCATGATTCGTTCCTGTCAGGAGTGTGTGTGGGCTCAGCGCGCGTGCAGCACGCGCATCACCGCCTCGAAATCGCCGCGCACGATCGCCGCGATCTCGCGCTCCGCATCCCAGATCGCGTCTTCGATCTTCCTGCGGTCGTCCTGCGACGGCTTGTTGAGCACGTAATCGACCACCAGGTCCTTGTGACCGGGGTGACCGACGCCGAGGCGCAGGCGCATGAATTCCTTGCTGGCGAGCTGATTGATGGTGTCGCGCAGCCCGTTGTGACCGCCGTGCCCGCCGCCGCGCTTGAGACGGACGGTACCGGGGTCGAGATCGAGTTCGTCGTGGGCGACCAGGATGGCTTCGGGCGCGATCTTGTAGAAGCGCGCGAGCGCGCCGATGGCCTGGCCGCTGCGATTCATGAAGGTGTCCGGTTTCAGCAGCCAGACATCGCGACCGTCGATCACGGCCTTGGCCGCAGCGCCGAAGAACTTGCCGTCCGGGCGCAGGCTTACGCCGGCTCGCGAGGCGACCTCGTCCAAAAACCAAAACCCGGCGTTGTGCCGGGTCTGGTCGTACTGCGGACCGGGGTTGCCCAGTCCGACGATCATCTGGATGCCGGAGGCGGCTTCAGTCATGTCCCCGCCCCCGGATCACCACAGGATCAGTCTTCGGCTGCCTCATCGCCGCCTTCTTCATCGCTGCCCGCGCCGCGGACGTGGATGGAGACGACCGCATGGTCATGCGCCTCACCCAGCGCCAGCTCCGGAATCTCGACGCCGGCCGGCAGCTTGAGCTGCGACAGGTGGATGGCCGAGTTGGCTTCCATGGCGGCCATGTCGACCTCGATGAACTCCGGCAGGTCCTTCGGCAGGCAGGCGACCGCGACTTCGGTGATGGAGTGGCTGACCAGACCGCCGGCCTTGACGCCCGGGCAGCCTTCTTCGTTGATGAAGTGCAGCGGCACATGCATGTGGAGCTTCTCGTCAGCGCTGACACGCTGGAAGTCCATGTGCAGGATTTCGATGTCCTGCGCCGGGTGGCGCTGAACGTCCTTGAGCACGGCCTTCTCGCTGACACCGCCGACGTTGACGGTGAGGATGTGCGAGTAGAAGGACTCGTGTTCAAGATGCTTGATCACCTCGTAGTACTTGAGGCTAAGCATCACGGGGTCCTTGTGACCACCGTAGAGGATGGCCGGCACGCTGTCCGTCTTGCGCAGGCGGCGGCTCGCACCCTTCCCCGCGTCAGTACGAACTTCAGCGTTGACGATGAAATCTTCAGTCATTGCGTTGTTGCTCCAGTTACAAAAAAACCGCCAGTGGTTACCGACGGGTCGTTACGTCCGCCCCCGCGACCAGGGGCGAACACCAAAAATCGTTCCGGTCAGTCGACGAACATCTGACTGACCGACTCCTCCGTGTGAATGCGGCGCAGCGTCTCCGCCATCATCTCCGCCACGCTGAGCTGGCGGATACGCGGGCAGGCGCGCGCGGCATCCTGCAGGGGGATGGTGTCCGTCACCACCAGCTCGTCGAGACGCGAGTTGGAGATGTTGTCGATCGCCGACCCGGACAGCACCGGGTGGGTCACGTAGGCCACCACCTTCAGCGCGCCCGCATCCTTGAGCGCGCCAGCCGCCTGACACAGGGTGCCGGCGGTATCGACGAGGTCGTCGACCAGCACACAGGTGCGGCCGCGGACATCGCCGATGATGTTCATCACCTTGGCCTCGTTCGGCTTCGGGCGACGCTTGTCGATGATCGCGAGGTCGGCGTCGTCGAGGCGCTTGGCGACCGCACGGGCACGCACCACGCCGCCGACGTCCGGCGACACGACCATCAGGTTCGGATACTTCTGGCGCCAGATGTCGCCGAGCAGCACCGGGGAGGCATAGACGTTGTCCACGGGGACATCGAAAAAGCCCTGAATCTGGTCCGCGTGCAGATCGATGGTCAGCACGCGGTCCGCGCCCGCCTCGCTGACCATCCTGGCGACCAGCTTGGCGGTGATCGGCACACGCGCCGAGCGCGGGCGCCGATCCTGGCGGGCATAGCCGAAATACGGCATGACCGCGGTGATGCGGTGCGCGGAAGCGCGGCGCAGCGCGTCCATCATCACCAACAGTTCCATGATGTTGGTGTTGGTGTTCGGCGCGCAGGTCGGCTGGATCACGAACACATCCGCACCGCGAACGTCCTGCATGATCTCGGCCATCACCTCGCCGTCACTGAAGCGCCCGACGACGGCGCGACCCAGCGGCAGGTTCAGGCGACTCACGACATCCTGGGCCAGCGCGCGGTGCGCGTTACCCGAGAAAACGATCATCCGGCGGTCGGACACGGTTGGATTCCCGTTGTGATGTTCGGCGGTCCTGCGATGCTCGCGCATCGACAGAAGTCGTACAACATCTGGTGTTGTCGCTTGTCGATCCCGACCGCGCACAATGCTGCGATCCCGGAATCGGTGTTTGGCTGGGGTGCCAGGATTCGAACCTGGGAATGGCGGCACCAAAAGCCGCTGCCTTACCGCTTGGCGACACCCCAATGTTTCAAATTGTCCGGCCACTCCGTTTCCTTCTCGGGCGCTTTCCAGACCTCCGAAGCCGCCTTTGGCGGCTTGGGTGCCAGGATTGCTCCGGGCATCCTGCCCTTCGCCCTTCGGGCCCGCCTTCGCGGTCCCGGTTCGCTCCCGGCGAACCGGTCGAACCTGGGAATGGCGGCACCAAAAGCCGCTGCCTTACCGCTTGGCGACACCCCAAGAACTCGGTTAACGATCCATCAACGGGGAGCGATTCAGACCGCGCGCCACCCGACCCTGCCAACCCGCAGGTAGATCGGCGAGCGCGGCCTGGGCGGCATCGCGGGAATCGAAAGCAGCGAACACGGTGGCGCCGGTACCGGTCATGCGTGGCGGCGCGAATCGCGCCAGGTGGGCGAATGCCGCATCCACGCCGGGATACAACACTCGCACCACAGCCTCGCAGTCGTTGTGACCAACCCCTGCCGAACCCCCCTCGAAAAGGGCGCGTATTGTCGTCACGGGGGTATCACGTGTCAATTGCGGGGCCTTGAAAATACTGGCTGTATTGACCTTTTCGTCGGGTACCACGAGGGCATACCAGGGGGTCTCCGGCTCGACCGGGGTGAGCCGTTCGCCGACCCCCTCCGCCCAGGCCGCGTGACCACGCACGAACACCGGCACGTCCGCGCCGAGCGCGAGCCCGAGCCCGGCCAGTCGATCGACATCAAGATTCAATGCCCAAAGCCGGTTGAGCGCCACCAGGACCGTTGCCGCGTCGGAACTGCCGCCACCCAGGCCACCCCCCTCCGGCAGGCGCTTGTCGATGGCGATGCGCACCCCTTTCCGGCAGCCGGTCTCGGCCTGCAGCAGGCGCGCGGCGCGCACGGTCAGATCGGCGTCCTCGGGGACGTGCGCAAGTCCGCCGCTGCGTGACACGACCCCGGAATCGTCGATTTCGAAGGCCAGCCAGTCGCACCAGTCGACGAACTGGAACACGGTCTGCAACAGGTGAAAGCCGTCTTCACGGCGACCTACGATGTGCAGAAACAGGTTGATCTTGGCCGGTGCCGGCCAGGGTTCGCAGAAGCTCACCGCATGCTCGCTGGAAGGGGGATCAGGAAGGTTGTGCTTGGACCTGCCACGCGCGCAGGACCAGCTTGATGGTCACTTCGGCGTGTTCGAGGCGCATCTTGGCGGGCAGGTCGAGCCCTGCACCGACATCGGCGTAATCGAGGAACCGGACCCGCCAGCCGTCCTGCTCGATCTCCTTGATCCGCCCGGCCTCGTCGAGGGTGCTGACGGCGTTGGCGCCGGGTTGCAGGCGCCCGGTCATCCACCAGCGGAGGCCGGACACCGGCAGTTCGAAGCCCATCGCCTCGCGGATCAGGACTTCCGGGCTGTCCGCCGAGATCGGCGCCTGGTCTGGAACGAGCAGGGTGATGCCGTCGGCGTTGCCGATCAGGCGCATCGCGGCCTGCCCGACGGGGCCATCCAGCTGGATCTGATAGGCGTCGCCCTGCTGCACCCAATGCAGGCCGGCGTGCCAGCCTTCCTCGCCACGGACCAATCCGATCCGGCCCTGCAGAGTCCAGTCATCGATGGCTGCCAGCCGGGCCTGATGCGCACGCGCCAGCTCCATTGCGGCGAGTTCGGTGGTTTCGGGTTCGGGCGGGCAGCAGACCGGCGGCGCGCAGGCCGACAACAGCAAGGCCGCGATCGCGATCGCCAGAGGCGCCTTGCGGAGCGTCATGTCAGTTATCGAGCCGCTTGCGGGTCTCGATAAGGACGTCGCTTTCCGGCTCGTCCTCGAGCGCCTTCCGCCAGACTTCGCGCGCCTCGTCGTGGCGGCCCAGCGCCCACAACACCTCGCCGAGGTGGGCGGCGATTTCCGCGTCCTTGCGCAGCCCGGCGGCGCGCTGGAGATATTCCAGGGCGGCACCGAGGTTGCCGAGGCGGTACTGCACCCAGCCCATGCTGTCGATCACGGCATGGTCGTCCGGAAGCAGCTTGTAGGCGCGTTCGATCAGGCTCAGCGCCTCGGCGTAACGGTCGGTCGTGTCGGCCAGCGTATAGCCGAGCGCGTTCAGGGCATGCGCGTTCTCCGGTTCGATCTCGATCAGGCGGCGCAGGTCGCGTTCCAACCAGTCGATGCGCCCCATGCGTTCGCCGTGCAGGGCCCGTGCGTAGAGCAGGTCCGGGTCATCCGGATGCTCGGCAAGGCCGCTGTCGTAACTGGCCATCGCGTCTTCCATGCGGTTGGCGTCACGCAGGATCTCGGCCTCGCTCATGAACAGGCGCACGGCCAGCTCCGGCTCGACGCGACGGATGGTGGCCAGCCGCGCCACCGCGGCGTCGACGTGGCCACGCATGGCCAGCACGCGGGCTTCGCGGATCTGCGCCTCGATGCGGTAATCACCACCGCGCACGCCCGAGTACCAGCGGATCGCGCGCTGCAACTGGCCCTTCTTCTCGGCGATCGTGCCCAGGTAGTAGGACGCGTCATTGGAACGTTCGCCCAGCTCGTAGAGGCGCATGAAATGCATCTCGGCGGCATCCGGATTGTCCGCGTCGAGTTCCAGCAGACCCATCGCGTAGTGCGAGTCGGCGTCATCCGGGTTGCGATCGAGGATCGCCTGGAACTCGGCGCGCGCCTCGTCGAAACGGCGCGCTTCAAGCAACAGGCGGGCGTAGGCCTGACGCAGCTCGGCGTTGGCCTGGTCGTGCTCGATGGCCGTCTTGAGCGCCGTCAGGCCCTCGTCGACGCGCCCATCCGCGACGTACAGCCGCGACAGGAAGGCGCGCACGCGCGCCCAGTCCGGACGCTTCGCCAGGGCCTGTTCGGCGGCGGTGATCGCGCGACCCCGATCGCCGACCGTGAACGCGACGCGGCTGACACAGAACATCGCGTTTGAATCTTCCGGGAAGCGTTCAAGCAGGGCTTCCGCGACCCCCAGGGCGGCGGGCTTGTTGGGCTCGCGGATGAGTTGCACGGTGACGGTGTCGAACACCGGGCCGCTGTCGATGCCGGACCGCGCGATCACGTCGCCGAGATGGCCGGCGGCGCGGCGGACGTTGCCCGTGCGCAGATACAGGATCGACGCGGTGCGCATCGCCTCCTCGCTGTCCGGCTCGACTTCGATCCACTGTTCGGCGGCCTGCAAGGCGGCGCCGTAATCGTGCGCGAGCAGCGCGATGCGGGTGGCGCGCTGCGCCAGGCTGACATCGCCGGATTCCTGCGAGGCGCGCAGCAGGTGCGCGACCGCGAGTGGCAGATCGCCGCGTTGCCCGGCGATCTCGCCGACCAGCACGTCGAAGACCAGTTCCGGGCTCAGCGCACGGGGTTCCGCGACCGGTTCGGGCGGAACCGTGATCGACAGGCCGTCGTTCTTGTCAGCGGTCGTCCCGGCGGGGCCGGTTGC
Organism: Gammaproteobacteria bacterium; assembly: GCA_024234895.1. Classification (GTDB taxonomy): domain Bacteria; phylum Pseudomonadota; class Gammaproteobacteria; order JACKNK01; family JACKNK01; genus JACKNK01. The sequence continues at coordinate 351,410 of JACKNJ010000002.1, read as the reverse complement.
GGGGCCGGTTGCGGGGTCGGCGGCGGGGGATTCGGCCTGCGCCGGGGGGGCGTCGGCACGGGGCGCGCTGCTGACGCAGGCGTTCTGGGTCAGCGCGAACACGCTCACCAGCAGGGTGATCAGGGGCCGGAGGGATTTCGGCATCGCGATGTTGAAACCTCGTCAAACAAGCGCAGCGCCCGTGTGCCGGAGCGCCTGCGGACTATACCCCATTCGACGCGCCCACCCTGATGGCCACGGGAGCGCGATCGAGCAGCTCGACCAGACGATCCCCCGCGATCTCGAGGGGGCCGTCATTACTAATGACCACATCGCCAGGGTCAGGTTCGACTTCCAAGCGGATTTGCAGGCGCGCGGCGATCTGCCCGGCGTCCTCGCGAGCGCGCTCACGCAGGCGGTGCGTGCGAAGCTCATCGCCCGCCACGATCCAGACGACCTCCGCGTCCGGGTAGCGCTCCCGCAACGCAGGCAGGTAGCGCCGCGCCCCGTTGACCACCACGGTCAGGCCGCGCGACCGCCAGGCATCGATCTCGATACCCACCGCGTAGTCGAGGCCATGGGCGCGCCAGTGCATCGCGAACAGGCCTGCCTCACGCCGCCGGGCAAATTCGGTCGCATCGAGCGCAACGTGGTTCTCGTCCGACGCATGCGGCGTGCGCGTGATGTAGCGATGCGCGAACACAACCGACGCACCGGCGAGGTGCGGACGCGCATAGCGCATCAGGCTGTCCTTGCCGCTGCCGGATGGTCCGATCAGGTAGATCAGGCGACCGACGGTCGCGCTGGTGGTGTCCGGATGATCGTTCAAGTCATTCCCCGCGTGCCGGGACGTCGCTTGTGTTCATATAGTCCATACCCCAGAATCCTGCGGTTTTCAGACACTTCCGGTCATCTTTTCACGGCCATTCCATGCTGCTCTGCGCCCTCGGCATCAACCACAAGACCGCCCCGGTCTCGATCCGCGAACGTGTCGTGTTCGGGCCGGATCGGCAGCGCGACGCGCTGCGTGAGCTGCGCGGGCTGGATGGTGTCGCCGAGGCCGCGATCATCTCGACCTGTAACCGGACCGAGCTGTATTACGGCGGTGAGCAGGACGACGTAAAACGCGTGATCGAATGGCTTGGGCGCTTCCATTCCCTGGATGCCGACAGCCTCGAACCCTACGTCTATTTCCACCGCGACGACGAGGCCGTGCGCCATCTGCTGCGGGTCGCGTCCGGTCTGGATTCGATGATCCTCGGCGAGCCGCAGATCCTCGGCCAGGTCAAGCAGGCCTTCCAGCAGGCCACCGACGCGGAGACCGTCGGCCAGGTGCTCGGGCGCCTGTTCCAGCACACCTTCTCGGTCGCCAAGCAGGTCCGCACCGAGACCGCGATCGGCTCCAGCCCGGTGTCGATGGCGTTCGCGGCGGTCAGCCTCGCCAAGCAGATCCTCGGCAACCTCGAAGACCAGAGCGCGTTGTTGATCGGCGCCGGCGAGACCATCGAACTGGCCGCGCGGCATCTCAAGGAATCGGGCCTCGGCAACGTCATCGTCGCCAACCGCAGCGTCGACCGCGCGCGCCTGCTGGCCAGTGAGTTCAACGGCTACGCGATCGGCCTCGACGAGATTCCGGCGCACCTGCACGAAGCCGACATCGTCATCGCCTCGACCGCCGCGCCGACCACCGTACTCAACCTCCCCGAGGTGAAAGCGGCGATCAAGAAGCGCAAGCACCGTCCGGTGTTCATGGTCGATCTGGCCGTGCCGCGCGACATCGCCGAGGGCGTCGGCAAGCTCGAAGACGTCTATCTCTACACCGTCGACGACCTCCAGGAAGTCGTGCAGGAAGGCCTGCGCACCCGCCAGGAGGCCGCCGCCCAGGCCGAGGACATCATCGGCAACCAGGTCAGCCACTTCATGGGCTGGCTGCGCATCATGCGTGGCGCGGAGACCATTCGTGCCTTCCGCCAGCAGGCCGAATCCACCCGCGACGATGTGCTCGCCAAGGCCCGCCGCCAGCTCGCCGCCGGCCACGCCGCCGACGAAGTCCTCGAACAGCTCGCCAACACCCTCACCAACAAGCTGATCCACGACCCCTGCGTCAGCCTGCGCCAGGCCTTCGAACAGGATCGCGTCGAGATCATCGACACCGCGCGTGTCCTGCTGAACATCCGCGAAGCCGACAAATAGCGGGGCGGGTAATACCTCCGCTCGCACCACGCGGTGCGCGGAGCGCACCCTACGCCCTTCGATCGAAGTCCCCGTAGGGTGCGCTCCGCGCACCGCAACCGGACTCCGATCATGAAGCCATCCATCCAGCGCAAACTCGAAGGCCTGTCCGAACGTCACCAGGAAGTCGGCGTGCTGCTCTCCGAACCGGACGTGATCGGCGACCAGAACCGCTTCCGCGAGCTGTCACAGGAATACGCGCAACTCGAACCCGTCGCGCAAGCCTGGGCGCGCTATCAGGGCGCGCTCGACGACATCGCCAGCGCGCGCGAGATGCTCGCCGACCCGGAGATGAAGGAACTGGCTGCCGACGAGATCGAGGCCGCCGAGGAACGCGTCGCCGCGCTGGAAGGCGAGTTGCAGGTGCTGCTGATCCCCGCCGATCCGCACGACCAGAGCAACGTCTATCTGGAAGTCCGCGCCGGCACCGGCGGCGACGAGGCCGCGATCTTCGCCGGCGACCTGTTCCGCATGTACTCCCGCTACGCCGAACGCAGGCGCTGGCGGGTCGAGATCATGAGCGCCAGCGAAGGCGAGCACGGCGGCTACAAGGAAGTGATCGCACTGGTCTCCGGACAGGACGTCTATGGCCGACTGAAGTTCGAATCCGGCGCCCACCGCGTGCAGCGCGTGCCGGCCACCGAGACCCAGGGCCGCATCCACACCTCCGCCGCGACCGTCGCGGTGATGCCCGAGATCGACGAGGTCGAGGCCCCGGACATCAACCCTGCCGACCTGCGCATCGACACCTACCGCGCCTCCGGCGCCGGCGGCCAGCACATCAACAAGACCGACTCGGCGATCCGCATCACCCACCTCCCGACCGGCATCGTGGTCGAGTGCCAGGAAGAGCGCTCGCAGCACAAGAACCGCGCCAAGGCGATGAACATGCTCGCCTCGCGGATGCTCAAGGCGGAGCAGGACAAGCAGGCCGAGCAGCAGGCCAGCACGCGCCGCAACCTCGTCGGCAGCGGTGACCGCTCCGAGAAGATCCGCACCTACAACTACCCGCAGAGCCGCGTCACCGACCACCGCATCAACCTGACCCTGCACAAGCTCGACGACATCATCAACGGCGGCGACCTCGATCCCGTCATCGAACCGCTGCTGGCCGAGTACCAGGCGGACCAGCTCGCCGCGCTGGCGGACTGACGACGGTCGAACGTCACTTATCCGATCCACTAGGGGATTGCCGACATGGCCACCGGAATATTCGCGATCCTCGACGACGTCGCCGCGCTGCTCGACGATGCAGCCGCCCTGAGCAAGGTCGCGGCCCGGAAGACCGCCGGGGTGCTCGGCGACGATCTGGCGGTGAATGCCGAGAAGGCGACCGGCTTCCACGCCACGCGCGAACTGCCGGTGATCTGGGCGATCACCCGCGGCTCGCTGCTCAACAAGCTCCTCATCCTGCCGGTGGCCTTCGCGCTCAGCGCCTGGCTGCCCGCGCTGATCGTGCCGATCCTCCTGCTCGGTGGTGTCTACCTGAGCTATGAGGGCGTCGAGAAAATCCTCGAATGGTTCGGCGGGCACGCCCGCGCCGAGGTGCCCTGCACCCACACCGAGGACCGGGCCGCCCTGCTCGCCGAAGAGCAGGGCAAGATCCGCGCGGCGGTACGCACCGACTTCATCCTGTCCATCGAGATCGTCGTGATCGCGCTCGGCACGGTCATGGAGCAAACCCTGCTGATGCGCCTGATCGTGGTCAGCGCGATCGCGCTCCTGGCCACGGTCGGCGTCTATGGCCTGGTCGCCCTGCTGGTGCGGATGGACGATGCCGGTCTGTATCTGATCGCGCGCGCCCGGGCGTCCGATGGTGCGGTTCAAGGGGTGTTGATGGCGGTCGGGCGCGGCCTGGTCGCGGCCCTGCCGTGGGTGATCCGCGTCCTCGGCGTGGTCGGCACCATCGCGATGCTGCTGGTCGGCGGTGGCATGTTCGTGCACCACATCGCCGCCCTGCATCACCTGCTCGCATTCCTGCCCGCCCTGCTGGCCGAACTGCTCGCCGGCGGCGTGGTCGGCGCACTCGCGGTTGCCGGGATGCACGCGGTCGCTCGCCTGCGCGCAGCCTGAAGCGATGACGGACAGCGCCCGGCCAGCGGCGATTGAGGCGCAGTACGCAGCCGATGCGCTGCGCAAGACGCGCACCGACGCCCGCACCGTTGCCGACATCCGCGCGCCTGCCGGGCCGAGTTCACAGACCGCCGCAATGCGGTCAACATGCCGCCCATGAGCACCATCGCCGAACTCCTCAGCGCAGCGACCGCCCGCCTCGGCGCGCTCGAAACCCCGCGCCTGGACGCAGAACTGCTGCTCGCGCACACGCTTGGCGTCAGTCAGAGCCATTTCCTGACCTGGCCGGACAAAATCGTCGATAAGGCGCCCCGCGATCGCTTCCTCGACCTCGTCACCCGTCGCGCGGAGGGCGAGCCGGTCGCCTATCTGCTCGGCCACTGGGGCTTCTGGTCGCTGGACCTGCGCGTCACGCCGGATGTGCTGGTGCCGCGCCCGGAGACCGAACTGCTGGTCGAACAGGCACTGGACGCTCTGCCGGCGAGCGCGCCGATGCGCGTCGCCGACCTCGGCACCGGCAGCGGCGCGATCGCGCTGGCCATCGCCCGCGAACGGCCAGCCTGGCGGATCATCGCGACCGATCGCTCGGAAGCCGCGCTCGCGATCGCCCGCGACAACGCGCGCCGCAACGACATCGCCAACGTCGAGTTCCGTCACGGCTCCTGGTGCGAAACCCTGACCGAAACCGATCTGGACCTGATCGTCAGCAACCCCCCCTACATCGCCGACGGCGACCCGCATCTCCGCAATCTGTGCTTCGAACCCGGCGCCGCGCTGGCCTCGGGCGCGGATGGACTGGACGACCTACGCAGCATCGTCGCCTGCGCCCGCGAGCACCTGTTCATCGGCGGCTTGTTGTTGCTGGAGCATGGCTACGACCAGCAGGACGACGTGATATTCCTGCTCGAATCCGGCGGCTTCACGGATGTGCGCGGCTTCCGCGATCTCGCCGGACAGCCGCGCGCGATGCTGGGCCGACGCGGCGGCTAATATCGCTGCGATGAACGACGAACAATTGCTTCGCTATTCGCGCCAGATCCTGTTGCCGCAATTCGATGTCGAAGGGCAGCAGAAGCTGCTCGACGCGCGCGTGCTGGTGATCGGCGCGGGCGGCCTGGGTTCGCCGGTGGCTTTGTATCTGGCCGCCGCCGGCGTCGGGCATATCACGATCAGCGATTTCGACAAGGTCGAATTGTCCAATCTGCAACGCCAGATTGCGCATGGCAGTGACGACATCGGTCGCCCCAAGGTGGATTCCGCCCGCGACGCGATGCTCGCCCTGAATCCTGATGTGCAGGTTCGGACCATCGATCGCGCGCTCCACGACGCGGAGCTGCGGGACGCGGTACTCGCCGCCGATCTGGTCATCGACGGCAGCGACAACTTCACGACCCGCTTCGAGATCAACCGCGCCTGCGTGGCCGCGCGCACGCCGCTGGTCTCGGGCGCGGTGATCCGCATGGAAGGCCAGCTGGCCGTGTTCCGGGCCGATCTCGACGATCAGCCCTGCTATCACTGCCTGTACGGCGACGGCGAGGAACTCGCCGAAACCTGTTCCCAGACGGGAGTGCTGGCGCCCGTCGCCGGCATGCTCGGCTGCATGCAGGCCACCGAGGCCATCAAGGTCCTGACCGGCGTCGGACAGCCGCTGAACGGCAGACTGCTGGTCGTGGACGCGGCCACCATGACCTTCCGCACGCTGCGCATCCCCCGCGATCCGAACTGCCCGGTTTGCGCATCGGCGATGCAATGACCCGGATTGATCCTGCTCCGACGAATTGCAAGCACACCGCCATGTATTGGCGTAGAGTCAGGCGAATTGTCACCCCGACCGGGCCGTGCTTCACGGCATCCGCGCCCCGTCCCGCCGGTCGACACCTCAGAAGAATCACGTAGTCAACGCAACCGCTCGCGGACGCCGCCACTGCTGATCCCCCCGAAGGGCATCCGCCCAACACAAACTGAAGGAGTAATCCTCTAATGAAATCCATGAAGACCATCGCCGCCGTCGCGTTCGCCGGCGCCACCGTTCTCGCTTCCATGTCCGCCTCCGCTTGGTGGGGCAACAACTGGGGCGGTCCGTGGGGCGGCAACAACTGGGGCAACAACTGGGGCCCGATGAGCGGCATGAACAACATGATGGGCAACGGCACCGGTGACGGTACGTTCGACTTCAACATGAGCGGCCGCGGCAACACCTCCGCCTACGGCAACGGCTACGGCTACGGCAATGGCTCCGGTTATGGCAATGGCTACGGCTACGGCGCCCCGTACGGCGGCGGCTACGGTGCTCCGTATGGCTACGGTGCTCCGTACGGCGCCCCGATGATGGCTCCGCCGGTCGCCCCGGCCGCCCCGGCCGGCAACTAAGCGCGCCGATCGGGATTGCGCATCGGGTCTCCGGACCCGGGCCAGCCTGAAAAGCCGTCCGGCCTCGCCGGGCGGCTTTTTTATTGCCCGGCGCGCGGGGAAAAGCCCGCTTCCCGCAACTGCCGGTCGTGCGGACGCGACAACGCCAGCAAGGCGATGACGGCACCGAACAACGCCCACGCCATGTCCGATTGCGTATCCCAGGCGTAGCCCTGCGTGCCGAGAAACGCCTCGGCCGCTTCGCTCGAGATTTCCGCCACGGCCCACTCGATCAGTTCGTAGCCCGCGCTGAACGCCAGACAGACGCTGACCACCAGGAAATTCAGCCATGCCTTGCCGGCGATCACGCGCCGCCGGATCAGGACCTCCCGCGCAAGGATGGCCGGCACGAAGCCCTGCATGAAGTGGCCGATCTTGTCGTAATTGTTGCGCTCGAAGCCGAACCAGGCGGACATCCAGTCACCGACCGGCGTCAGCGCGTAGGTGTAATGACCGCCGATCATCAGCACCACGGCGTGGGCCAGCACCAGCCAGAGCAGCAGCGGCGTCAGCGGAAAGCGGCGACGCGTGGCGATGATCAGCGCCAGTCCGATGATCGCCGGTGCGACCTCCAGGGCCCAGGTCAGCCGATCGTATGGCGCGATCCCCGACCAGATCAGCACGCCGCCATAGAGTGCGACGTAGATGCCAAACACGATTCCGCTCAACGTGCCGCGCCGTCTGCCGGCCTGCGGTCCTGGCCGTCGAAGCTTGGAGCAAACACCGCGAACACCACGCTCGCCTCGTCGCCGACGTTTTCCGCCCAGTGATAATGCCCACGCGGTATGAAGGCCGTGTCGCCCGCACCCAGCTCGACGTCATGGGTCGAGAAATGCAGCACGCTGCGGCCTCGCAGCACGGTGATGGCAAGATCGTGCCGGTCATGGAAATGCGGTTCCTCGGCACCGGCGAGCCGGATCAGATGCGCGCTCGAGAACTCCGAACGCCCGACGGTGCGCACCGCGATCGGCATGGCCAGTTCCGGTTCCGTCCACTCGGGCAGACCGACCCCGGTCCATGGCCCGGAATCCGCTGCCGACTGTGCGGCGGCAGCAAGGATGACGACGGCGATCAGCACGCGGGCGGACAGCATGCGCGGTTCCTCGGGTTCATGAGCCTTGCAGTGTGCCCGACCCAAACGAAAAACGCCTCGTCGAGACGAGGCGTTCCGGTACAACAGAAGACCGTGAATCCGCGGCGGGCTTAATCGCCGCCCTTGGATTGCTCGACACCGAACGGCCAGACCTTGTCGGCATTGAGCCGGCAGTTCTGCACGAACGCGGCGCGGGCATCGCCGGTCAACCCCTGCGCATCGGCATGGCCGGCGCATCGGGATTCATGAAAGGCCGTGACCAACGGGCCTTTCGGATCGGCGTAATCGAGCTGTCCGTCGGCCGCCTGCACGGCAACCGAGGCCAGGGAAAGAACAACGACGGAAAGCATACCTTTCGACATTGCACACACTCCGGGACGCATTGCGCGCCTCTTGAACGCGGGGAATCCCGCAGCGCGAAGTGTGGTCGGCGGCCAAACGGCGTCCAGAGAAATCAGTTGATCCTGACGATCAGGCGCGTTGATCTTCCGCCCGACGCATTCTGCGTGCGCTCAGCAGGCCGACGAGAATCAATGCCAGGGTCGGCGCCGTGGGCACCGTCCCGGTCTCGGTCCCGGTCCCGCTGCCGGCAAACTCAAGCCCGGTGGTGTTCTCGATCCAGTCGACGAAGCTGGAGACACGGGTCGAGCCTTGAAAGTCGCCGTAGGTTGCGTACTTGCCATCCCCACTGGCGTCGCCGATGAACGAGTGCACGCCGGCGAGATAGTCGACACCATCGATGTTGATGAACGTCCCGCCACCGCTGTCGCCGGGGGCGATCATGTATTCCAGATCGAGTTGCGCGCTGTCGCCAAACAGGTTGGCGGACGCCGACCCGTTGTCGAAGTCGGCCCACAGCAAGGCGCCGTTTATGAACGACTCGATCACGTTGTTGCCGGCGCGCTTGGTCCCGCTGGTCCCGTTGGCGTAGCCGGTCAGGCCGGTACCGGTGGTGCCGAAACCGACGGACGTGCCCACCAGGCCCACCTCGTCGACGCCGGTGTACAACTTCGCGACCTCGACGCCGCTCACCGCGGTGGCCAGATTGATCAGACCGATGTCGTATCCGGCCAACAGCGAGCTCTCGTTGAATGCGTTGTGATACACCCAGCTCGCGGCGGAATAGGTGACCCCTCCGGCCTTGTATGTGATGGAGCTGGTGCCGGCGTTATCCAGGCAGTGCGCGGCGGTAAGCACCCAGCTCGCGTCGATCAGGGTGCCGGAGCAGCGCGTGGTCCCGCTATTCGCACGGATCAAAACGTCACCGACACCGCTGTAGCGGGATTCGGCGGCAAGCGCCCGGTACAGGCTGTCCGGGACATCGTGTCGAATCACGCCCGCCGTCGCGACCGGGGCGCAGGCCATCGCGAGCAGGCCGGTCAGAATCAAAGGTATTCGGAATGTCACGATGACTATGCCCCGAGACCGGGCGACAGATCCGACCAGTCCTTTGCGCGCGAATCCCGGCGTGTGCTTACCGTCGGGCCGCGCCGATCCGGACCTGGGTCGCCGCGCATGGGCCTGGCTTGAGGATCGCACCGGGCCGGTCAAAGGATAGCCGGGTGGCCGATGGCCGTCGACGCGGGCCGGTCAGTAGAAGGATTGGACAAGGCAAATCGGGGTGCGTGCTACCGGTAGGAGCGGCTTCAGCCGCGATGGGCGTCAACGACCATTCCGGGCGCCCATCGCGGCTGAAGCCGCTCCTACGGATCGCCGATCCACGGCCCAGACACACGGCCCAGATACACGGCCCCGATCCACGAGCTTCGTAAACACCCTCTTGACGGTTCACCCCGGCGGACAGGTCGTCCGTTCAGAGGAACGCGAGCACCGCGCTTTCGATGTCCGCCTTGTCGATCACCGCCGGCTGCGCGATCGGCAGATCGAACAGCGCCTGGATACGGGCCGGGATCGGCAGCCCGGCCTCGGCGGAGATCGACTGCAGGGCATCGATATCGCGCGAACCGGTCTCGCCGGTCAGCGCGTTGGCGATGGTCGGCGAGAACTTGGTCCACTCGGCGGTGGAATAGATGATGGTTTGCAACGGCTTGTCGGCATGCGTGGCGCGCGCCTTGAAGCAGGTCGCGGTGTGCGGGTCCATCAGGTAGCCGCGATCGAACAGCTCGCGGATGTAGCGCTTGCCTTCGTCGTCGTCGCAGTAATCGGCGGCGAACACCGCCTGCAGGGCGTCGAGCTCGCTCGCTTCCAGCGCGTAGCAACGCTCGTTGTCGAGTTGCTCCATAAGCTCGCGGGTGCGCGCCGCGCCGAACAGATCGAACAGGATGCGCTCGACGTTGGAGGACTTGAGGATGTCCATCGCCGGCGAGGTGGTGCCCACCACGCGACGCTCACGCAGGTCGTAGCGGCCGGTGGCGATCCAGTCGGTGAGCACGTTGTTGCGGTTCGAGGCGATCAGGATCTTCTCGACCGGCAGGCCCATCTTCATCGCGTAATAGCCGCCCAGCGCGTTGCCGAAATTGCCGCTCGGCACGTCCAGATAGACCTTGTCGCCGAGCGCGATCGCACCCTGGCGGACCAGCGCCAGGTAGCTGTGGATGTGATAGATCTGCTGGAAGATGATGCGCCCGAAGTTGACCGAGTTGGCCGCCGACAGCAGCGTGTTCTTCTTCTTCAGTTCGGCGCGGAAAGAGGCCGAATTGAGCAGGTTCTTCAGCGCCGCCTGGGCGTCGTCGAAATCGCCGTGGATGCCGATGACCTTCAGGTTGGCGGCGTCCTCGGTGACCATCTGCAGGCGCTGCACGTCGGAGGTGCCGCCGTCCGGATACAGGCAGGCGACCTTGACGTTCGCGCGGTTCTTGAAGGTCTCCAGCGTCGCCGGGCCGGTGTCGCCGCTGGTCGCGGCCAGGATCAGGTAATTCTCGCTGCGCTTCTGCGCGAGGTCGGAGAGCACCACGCCGAACGGCTGCAGGGCCATGTCTTTGAACGCACGGGTCGGGCCGTGATACAGCTCGCTGACCCAGACATCGTCGCCAACCCTGGTCACCGGCACCGGATGCGCCGGGTCATCGAAACCGTCGTAAAGCGCCAGAGCTTCGTCGATCACGTCCGGATCGATATCCAGTTCGAAGGCCGCCAGCACGTCGCGGGCCAGCGTCTTGTAGTCGGCGGCGAGGTGATCCTCCAGGAAGGCGCGCCCCAGATCGGGCAGGTATTCGGGGACGTAGAGCCCGCCGAAGGAAGCCATCGGATTGAGGATGGCCTCGGAAAAACTGACCTTGGCCGCACGCTGGCCGTCGTTACCGCGGGTTTCGATGAATTGCATGGTCTGAAACGTGGTCTGGCCGCGCCAACGACGGCGCGAGCGAATTCGGGGCGCGCATCATACCAAGTGCCGCCGGTGACGCCCCGGCGGCGTCACGCGGCGACCATCACTCGACCGGCACGACCACAGCGGTGGTCTCGCCGGCCCGTACCTCGACCTCCAGCCGGCCCTGCGCGCCCTGACTGACGACCAGCATGTAGCGTCCTGCCGCCACCTGGAACTGCGCGTTCGGCTTATAGGCGACGATCGCGACGCGCTCCCTGCCCACGCTTCCGTCAGCGCCCAGCGGGAACAGTTCGAACACCGCCTTGCCCTCAAGCGGCGCGCCGCCACGGCTCAGACCGGCCTCGATGCGCCCGGCATCGAGCGACACGGTCACGTCCACGCGCCCGGCGACCGGCACCGTGACCGGCAGGGATGCCGTGGCGCCGTTGCTGGCAACCAGGCGATAGTCGCCGGCCGCGAGGAAAAACGTGGCCTCGCGGCGATAGGCGACGATCGCGACGCGGTCCCCGCCCGCCGCCGGAAACACCTCGAACACCGTCTTGTCGAGCGGTTCCTGGCCGGGGGCGAGCACTGCGTTCGCGCCGAGCGTGCCGGCATGCAGATCGGCAACGACCTCGACGGTCTGGCCCACCAGCACCTCTACCGGCAGCTCGCGGCGCACGGCGCCAACCGAGACGATGGCGCGATAACGATCGGCGAGCAGCGAGAATTCGGCCTCGCGGGTGGCGGCGCGGATCGCGGCGCGCTCATTGCTGTCCGGCGGATATATCTCGAAGGTGACCTGCTCCAGCGGAGCGCCGCCAGGTCCGGCGATCGCACGCATCTTCAGGGTGCCGGCACCGAGCAGGACGACATGGTCGGTGGCCGTGTCGACCACCAGGTCCAGCGTCTCCGCGCGGCGCACATCCTTGCGCGTGGTGAGCAATTGATAGCGACCGGCGGGGGCGACGAAGCGTGCGGCCTTGGTGTCCGCGCCGATGGAGACGCGCTCGCCGCGTCGCCCGCTGGCATCCAGCGGGAAGAGCTGGAAGGTGGTGTTGTCGAGCACCGCGCCGCCCTCCTGCTCGATCGCGCTCAGGTTCAGCACCGCGCCGGACAGGACGATCTCGTGCTCGCGCGGTGTGTCCGGGCCGACCTCGATGTCCTGCTCGACGCGCACGGCGTCGAGGCGGACATGCAGCCGGTAACGCCCGGCCGGCAGCGCCACCGTGGGGCGCGCCTCGTCATGGCGGTAGGCGGCCACCTTGTCCCCGGGCTTGCCGGCCTCGTCGAGCGCGTACAGCGTGAACTGCGCGTCGGGCTGCGCTTCACCGCCCGGCGTCAGGGTCGCGCGCAGCTGGATGGCCGGCGGCTGCGCGGCGGTCTGCCGCACCACCTCGCCAAGCACGCCGCGCAGGTCGCCGGCGTCACGCGCCGGGAAATACTGCCCGCCGGTGTTGCCGGCCAGACATTGGAGCTGCGCGATCGCGACCGGATCGGTGACGTCGAAGCCGATCACGTGCGCGGTGAAATCGACGCCGCTCTTCTCCAGTTCGGCGGCGACCGCGCAGGGGTCGGGGTTGCAGGTCTCGACACCATCCGAGACCAGGATCACGGTGGCAGTGTCCTCGGTGTAGCGCAGCGCCTCGGCGGCCTTGCGCACCGCGTCGGTCATCGGCGTCTTGCCCTTCGGGTTCAGCGCGGCGAGGCGGGCGTTGAACGCCGCTGCGTCGAGCGGACCGACCGGCAGCAACTGTTCGATGTCCGCGCAGTCGCCCTTGCGGTTGTGGCCGTAGGCGATCAGGCCCAGGTCCCAGGCCGGGTTCCAGTCCTTGAGCAGGTCGCGGACCACGTCCCGCGCGATGCTGATCTTGGCGTTGCCGCCGATCTGCCCCCACATGCTGCCCGAGGCATCGAGCACCAGCATCACGTTACGTTCCGCGCCCAGCACGTTGCCGGACAGCAGCAACGCCAGAACGCCCATCAACCCCATCCGCAGCCACGACTTTCGCATCGCCAGTCCCCATCTGCTGTTTCGGCAAACGGCATGAGCATAGCGGGGCGGCACGATGTCGGCGTCCACAAACCCGAACAATTCGCGCTGTTCAAGCGCCGACCGTACTCGGACAATCGCAAGCTCGTCGATTCCCGGACTTAACCATGACCAACCCGCTGCGCGACATGCCCGGCCTGCCCGCCTTCTCAAGCATCCAGCCCGAACACATCGAAGCCGCTCTCGATGCCCAGCTGGCCGCCAATCGCGCCCGGCTCGATGAACTGCTCAAGCAGCCCGCACACGATTTCGAATCGCTGGCGCGCCCGCTGATGGACATGGACGAAGCCCTCTCCCGGCTGTGGTCGCCGGTGCGGCACATGAACTCGGTGGTCAACGGCGAGGCACTGCGCGCCGCCTACAACGCCGGCCTGCCCAAGCTCACCGATTACGGCACCGAGATGGGGCAGAACACCCGCCTGTTCGCGGCCTGGAAGAGCCTCCGGGGCAGCGCCGAATACGCCACGCTGAGCGATGCCCAGCGCAAGATCGTCGACGACGCGCTGCGCGACTTCCACCTTGCCGGCGTCGACCTGCCCGAGGCCGACAAGGCCCGTTACAAGGCCATCTCCCAGCGCCTGTCCGAACTCGGCTCGAAGTTCGACGAGCATGTGCTCGACGCGACCCAGGCCTGGAGCGTCACGCTGACCGACCTTGATCGTCTCGCCGGCCTGCCGGACAGCGCCCGCGCCGCCGCCCGCCAGGCCGCCGAACAGAATGGCGAGGAAGGCTGGCGCTTCACCCTCGATTTCCCGTCCTACATCGCGGTCATGACGCACGCCGACGACCGCGCGCTGCGCGAATCCATGTACACCGCCTTCGCGACCCGTGCCTCCGACCAGGGCCCGGATGCCGGTCGCTTCGACAACTCCGCGCTGATCGACGAGACCCTCAAGCTGCGCCACGAGGCCGCGCGACTGCTCGGTTTCGACAACTACGCGCAGCGTTCCCTGGCCCGCAAGATGGCGGACAGCCCGGCGCAGGTGATCGGCTTTCTGGAAGACCTGGCGGCACGTTCCCTGCCAGCCGCCCGCCGCGAACTCGCCGAGGTCACGGCCTTCGCCGCCGAGCGCGGTTGTGCCGATCTGCAAGCCTGGGACATCCCCTATCACTCCGAGAAACTGCGTCAGCAGCGCTACGCGATCTCGCAGGAGGAACTGCGCCCGTACTTCCCGGCGCCGCGTGTGCTCGACGGCCTGTTCCAGGTGGTCGAACGCCTCTACGACGTGCGCGTGACCGCCGTCGAAGGCATCGACGTCTGGCATCCCGACGTGCGTTTCTTCGAGATCCGCGACCGCGCCGACGGCGAATTGCGCGGTCAGTTCTATCTCGACCTCTACGCCCGTCAGGGCAAGCGCGGCGGCGCCTGGATGGATGTCTGCCGCAGCCGCCATCACGCGCTGGGCAACACCGACGTCGACGCGCCGGTCGCCTACCTGACCTGCAACTTCGGTGGCCCGGTCGGAAACAGGCCCGCGCTGCTGACCCACGACGAGGTCATCACCCTGTTCCACGAATTCGGCCACGGTCTGCACCACATGCTGACCCGGGTTGAATGGCAGGCGGTGTCCGGCATCCACGGTGTCGAATGGGACGCGGTCGAACTGCCCAGCCAGTTCATGGAGAACTTCTGCTGGCAGCGCGAGGCGCTCGACCTGCTGGCCGCGCATCACGAGACCGGCGCGCCGCTACCGGACGATCTGTTCGAGCGCATGCAGGCCGCGCGGCACTTCCAGTCGGCCATGCAGATGGTCCGCCAGCTCGAATTCGCGCTGTTCGACCTGCACATCCACATGGACCCGCAGGCACTCCGGGGCGGGCAGGTCATGGCCATCCTGGCCCGCGTCCGCGAACAGGTCGCGGTGGTGCGGCCACCCGCGTTCAATCGCTTCCCGCACGCCTTCACGCACATCTTCAGCGGCGGTTACGCGGCCGGCTACTACAGCTACAAATGGGCCGAGGTGCTGTCCGCGGATGCCTTCGCGGTGTTCGAGGAGAAAGGCGTTTTCGATCGTGAAACCGGCGCGCGTTTCCTGCATTCTGTGCTGGAAAAAGGCGGCTCGCGCCCGGCCATGGAACTGTTCCGGGATTTCCGGGGTCGGGAACCGGAGATCGACGCCCTGCTGCGCCATAGCGGCCTGGCCGCCTGATTGCCAAGCCCATAACGACAACCAAAGGCCCGTCATGATCCGCCTGCTCCGCGCTGCCCTGCTGGCCGCGACCCTGATGCCCGCGCTCGCCAGCGCGATCGGCGAAACCTGGTATGTCAGCGACGAACTGGTCATCGGCGTGTACCCGAAAGCCGGCCTGTCCGGCGAACCCGTCGACCTGCTGGGCAGCGGCGCGCCGGTCGAGATGCTGCAACGCAAGGACGATGCCGCCCAGGTACGCCTGCCCAGCGGCGATACCGGCTGGATCGACGCCACCTACCTGACCCGCGACAAGCCCAGCACCGTGCGCGCGCTCACGCTGCAGGACGAAAATGCTGACCTGAAGGCGCAGCTCGAAAGCCTGGAGGCGCAGATGGACATCGCCCAGGAGCAACTCACCAAGATGCGTTCGCATATCCCGCCCGACGCCGTCGAAGCCAGCTACGAAGACCCCCGTCTGCTGCGCCTGATGGAGGAGAACATGGCGCTGAAACAGCGGCTGATGCTGGCCGCCGACGCCCTCGGCGTGGTCGAGATGCCGCCGCCGGACGAACAGTCCAACCCCACCGTGTCGCTGCTGTGGTTGCTGGTGGCCATCGGCACGACCCTGCTGGTCGGCTTCCTGTTCGGCCTGCTCTGGCTGGACCGCAGCATCCGCCGCCGCCACGGCGGTTTCCGCATCTAGAGGTCGGCATTCGTGCGCATCGCGACCTGGAACGTGAACTCCCTGAACGTGCGCCTGCCGCATGTGCTCGACTGGCTGGCCGAGGCCAGGCCGGACCTGCTCTGTCTCCAGGAAACCAAGCTCGAGGACGAACGCTTTCCGCGCGAGCTGATCGAATTCGCCGGCTATCACGTCGTGCACGCCGGCCAGAAGACCTACAACGGCGTCGCCATCCTCAGCCGGCAGCCGGCGCGCGACGTGATCACCGACCTGCCGGGCCTGGACGACCCGCAACGCCGCGTGCTCGGCGCGACCTTCGCCAGCGATGTCGGCGAGGTGCGCGTGCTCGACCTGTACGTGCCGAACGGCCAGGCCGTCGGTTCCGACAAATACGCTTACAAGCTCGACTGGCTCGCCCATCTGAAAAACCACCTCGCCGAGGAACTGAGCAAGCACCCGAAGCTGGTCGTGGTCGGGGACTTCAACATCGCCCCGACCGATGCCGACTGCTACGACCCGGACGGCTGGCGCGGCGGCATCCTGTGCAGCGATGCCGAACGCGCCGCGCTCGCCACGCTGCTCGATCTCGGTTTCACCGACTTGTTCCGGCAGTTCAGCGACGCGGCCGGGCAATTCTCCTGGTGGGACTATCGCGGCAACATGTTCGCTGGCAACAAGGGTCTGCGCATCGACCTGATCCTGACCAGCGCCGCGCTCTCGCAGGCCGCCCGGACCTGCACCATCGACAGCGTCCCCCGAGCCTGGGGCCGTCCCTCCGACCACACCCCGGTGGTCGCCGACTTCCGCTGACCCGCGAACACCGTCTCCTGTCGTAGGGCGGAATCCGCAGGAGTTCCGCCATCTCGGCGCCCGGACGGCGGAACTCCTGCGGATTCCGCCCTACCTGCCGATCAACAAGCCGTAGGGTGCGCCGTGCGCACCACCCACCCACGCCGACCCTCGATTGGTGCGCATGGCGCACCCTACGACCCGCGAGACCTCACCACGGGCGCGGCTCGGAGAAATGGCCACCGGTCTGCGCCCAGGCCCGCTGCTCCTGGAAGCTGAACTGCTTGCGCAGCAACTGGCCGGGATCGCCCTCGACGCGGTCGAGCATCTGCTCGGCGAGGGTGTCGGACATGCCCTGCGTGCCGCCCGCCTGATCGCCGGGCGCGGCAGCTTCCGCCCCTTCGGGCTCGCCACCGGCAGGCGTCTCGCCCAGGCCCAGTTGATCGAACAGGTGGACCGCCTGCGTCATCAGCTCGTCCATGACGCCGGGCGGGGGCGCGCCCTGGCCGCCGCGCTGCTCGCCGTTCGCGGTCGCCCCGGATTGCTCGCCGTCGCCCTGTTCAGGGCCGCCATCGGCCTGTTCGCTCTGCCGGTTCCGCCCCGGCTTGCCTTCGCCCTCGCGGTCGCCTTGCTCACCGCGCGGTTCTGCCGACGGACGTTCGCCCGTCCCGTCAGTCGGCGCGCCGTCGCGATCTCCGGAATCGGTTTCCTGATCGTCACCTTTTGAATCGCCGCCGTCCTGCTCACCGGACTGCTTGCCGGTCTGCTCCTGTTCACCGGGGTCGGCGGCCTGCGTCTGCTCGCCGGCATCGGCGCTGTCGCCTTTCCGGTCGGCGTCGGCGTCGGCGTCGCGTCCGCCGGCCTTGGCCTGCTCGCCTTCACTGGCGCTTGCGGGATCGGACTCGCCGGTTTCCTTGCCGCTTTGGCCACTCTCGCTCTGCTCGCCACCGGCGTCCTGCTGCTCGCCGGTCTCGCCGCCGGACTGCTGTTGTTCGCCGGATTCGCCGGATTGGGAGGGTTCGGTTTCCGAATCGCCGCCCGCCGATTTCTCGTCCTGCTCCTGCTGCTCACCGGAAGACGTGGAGTCCTCCTGCTGCTGCTCGCCGGAACTGTCTTCCTGCTTCTTCTCCTGCTGATCCTTGCGGTCTTCTTCCGGCTTCTCCGGCTCCTTCTCATCGCGCTTCCGCTGCACCTCTTCCTCGGGCAGGAACTTGCCGAGCCGGGCCAGCGTCGCGCGCAGGTTGTGGCGGGCATCGGCATGTTCGGGATTGCGTTTCAGCAGCCGCTCGTAGTCGCGGATTGCGCCCGCGTAGTTGCCGAGCCGGTACTCGCTGTTGGCCTTGTTGTAGAGCGCGTCGTCGTGGATCGCCGCACGTTCCGGGTCTTTCTGCGCGGCTTCGAAGGCCTCGACCGCCTGCACGAAGTCGCCCGCGCGGTAGTGCGCGACGCCGCGCCGGAAATCGTCCGCGAACAGTCCGGCGGCGCGCGCGGCATCACCCGCCGCCAGCGCGTCGGCGGCGATCTGGTCGTCGCGCTGGAACCAGCCGGACACGGCCGGACCGGCCAGCAGCGCCAGGGCGAGGACGGCGAGGAGCCTCATCGCGGGCGCCTCCGCCGCAGCCACCACGGCGCCATCAGGATCAGCATCGCCGCGACCAGCGCCGGGAAACGCTCGTTCCAGACGCGTCGCCCGCTGGTCTCGGCCTGCTCGGCGTCGCGCTGCCGCAGGGTTTCCAGCAGGCGCGGGATCGCCGGCCCGCGTTCCCCGCCGACGAAATACCGACCGCCACCCGCCAGCGCCAGGCGTTGCAGCACCTCGGGCGCGAGCGCGGAACGTACCGGCTGGCGATCCGGGCCGATCAACAACGCGCGATCGCCGCTGCCCGGATCGATCACGGGCACCTCGCCGCCGGCATCGGTGCCGACGCCGAGCACATGCAGCGTGACGCCTTCCGCGTGCATGGCGCGCACCGCCGCTTCCAGATCGGGCTGGTTGCCGAAATCGCCGTCGCTGATCAGCAGCACATCGCGCTGGGCGGTGGTGCCGGTCTTCGCGGCATCCGCGCCTTGCTCAAGGCCCAGCAGCCGCCGGGCCTCGCGCAGCGCGTCGAGTGGCCGGCTGCCGCCGAGCTGGCCGAGTCCGGAATCCAGATAGGGCAACAGACGGCGCAACGCCGCGCTGTCCTCGGTGATCGGCGCGACCGTGTGCGCGATCGACGCGAACACGACCAGGCCGATGCGCACTTCGCCGCGCCGGTTGATCAGGTCCTCGATCTCGCGCCGCGCCTGCCGCAGCCGCGACGGCGCGACATCCTCGACGTCCATGGAGCGGGAGATGTCGAGCAGCACGACCAGCGCACGATCCGGCTGACGAAACACGATCTCGGTGTAGTCCCAGCGCGGCCCGGCCAGCGCGAGCACGCCCAGCAGCCAGATCGCCCCCCAGGTCCATGTCCAGGCCCACGTCCGGGGCGCGCGCCGACCGGCCTGATGACCGACCAGCAGGTGCGGCAGCAGATGCGCGTCCGCAAAGGCCTTGTAGCGCGCCGAGGCCTTGCCCGCACCGCGCCGCCGCGCCCACCAGAACACCGCCGGAATCGCCAATACGGCCCACAGCCACAGCGGCTGCGCGAAATGGAAGGCCGCCCAGTCGAAGTTCATGGCCGGCCTCCGGCGGGCGTGACCAGCGCGAGCAGCAGCAGCGCCGCCATCGCCACCGCCAGCGGCCAGCGATACAACGGCGTCGGCAGCATCTGCGTGCGCGTCTCCGATTCGGTCTTCTCCAGTTCACCGATGCGCGCCGCGATCTCCTCCAGCGCGCGGGCGTCGGTGGCGCGGAAGTAGGCGCCGTCGGTGCGCGCGGTGATGGCGCGCAAAAGGTCTTCGTCGATGTCCATGCGCACGAGCTCCATCTGCCCGTTCTGCATGATCGGCACGCGGCCATCGCCGGCCTCGCCGTGGCTGCCCACGCCGATCGCGTAGATGCGCACGCCGTAATGCCTGGCCAGCTCGGCGGCCTCATCGGGCGGCACCATGCCGGAGGTGTTCTCGCCGTCGGTGAGCAGGATCAGCACCCGCGACTGCGAGGGCCGGTCGCGCAGCTTCTTGACCCCCAGCGCGATCGCGTCGCCGATCGCGGTCGCATCGCCCGCCATGCGCGGCTGGGCGAGATTGAGCAGTTCCCGCACGGCGCGCGTGTCGGTGGTCAGCGGGCTCTGCATGAAGGCGTTGTCGCCGAACACCAGCAGGCCCAGGCGGTCGCCCTCGCGCTGGGCGATGAAGCGCGTGAGCACGCCCTTGACCACGGCCATGCGCGAGACCGGACGGCCTTCGACGCTGAAATCCAGCGCCTCCATCGAGCGCGAGGCGTCGACCGCGAGCATCAGGTCGTAACCCTCGGTGATGGTCTCGCTGTGCGGTTCCAGCCACTGCGGGCGCATCAGCGCGCCGACCAGCGCGACCCAGGCGACGGTCTTCAGCAGCAGACCGAGCCAGCGCAGGTCGGCGGGGCCTTTCGCGGCGGCGAACACCTCCGCGATCTGATCCATGCCCGGATGGCGCAGGCCGGCGGCGATCGGCGTGGCCGCACGACGGGCGCGGAACACGGCCAGCGCGAGCGGCACCGGCAGCAGCACGATCAGCCAGGGCCAGGCGAACTCAAACATGCGCGGGACGCCCCCCGACCCAATGCCGCGCCGCCTTGATCAGCACCACGACGGTTTCGGCGTCGATGACCACCCGCTCCGGCGCATAGGGGGCATCGATCATCGCCTTCGCCCGGCCCGGCCAGTCGAAGCCCTTCGGGTCGTGATCGGCCAGGAAGGACAGCCAGCGACGCCCGGTCAGGCCCGCGCACTGGCGACGCCCGAAGCGCGCGATCGCGGCGCGGCGCAGGACGATCGACAGCTCGGCGAGCACCACCTCCGGCCGGTCGTCGTCGAGCCGGCGGCGCAATTCGTTGAGGCGGGCGCGGGCGTCGCTGCGCCAGTTGATGCGGCCTTCCGACCACCATGTCCAGGCGATATAGCCGAGCACGAGCGCGCCGCCCGCGAGCAGCCACCAGCCGATCGCCGGCGGCCACCACGAGATCGGATCGATGCCGTGGATGTCGCGCAGATCGAGGAGGGCGGCGTCGGCCATCAACGCACCGCGCGACGCATCGCGCGCCGGGCCAGGCCGCGATGCAGGTCGACGTGGACATCCTGATCGGTGCGCACCGGAATCACCTCGACGCCGAGCTTGAAGGCGCGTGCCTCCAGCGCCTTGCGGCGGTCCAGCCACTGCCGTTCGTAATCGCGGCGCGCGCCGGCATCGTCGGTATCGACCACCACGCGCCGCCCGCTTTCGTCGACGAAGGCCACGTCGCCCATCGCCGGCAGCGCCCAGTCGGCGGGATCGTCGACCGGCACCAGCACCACCTCGTGACGTTGGCGCAGGCGCCCCAGCGCCGCGTCCAGCGCGTCGCGGCAGCGATTGAAGTCGCCGATCACGAACAGCAGCGCTCCGGTCGGCGCGCCGCGATTCATGCGCTCCAGGGCAGTCAGCAGGCCACCGTCCATGGCGGTGCGATGGGCATCGTCCCCGGACAGCGCGCGCAACATCGCCCACATGGCCTGGCGCGATGCCGATGGGCGGAACAGGTGCTGATGGCGCTCGCCGTACAGCACCGCGCCGACCCGGTCGCGGCGATCGCTGGCCGCCCACCCGATCAGCGCGGCGGCGCGCGCGGCGGCCACCTGCTTGAAGGTGCCGCGCGTGCCGAAGGACATGTGTGAGCCGACATCGACGCACAGCAGCACGTCGCGACCGCGTTCCTCGCGGAACAGCTTCAGATGCGGCTTGCCGGTGCGCGCCGTGACCCGCCAGTCCATGTTGCGGATGTCGTCGCCCTCGCGGTATTCGCGCACCTCGTCGAAATCCATGCCCTGGCCGCGGAACACGGAGGCGTACAGGCCGACCAGATGCGAGTTCACGCGGTGATGCGCGGCGAGGCCCAGCGACCGCGCCTGATGCCGCAGTTCGACCAGCTCGTCGAGCCTTACCTGGACGGTCATGCGTCGACAGCGCTTGCCGCAAAGACGCAAAGGCGCAAAGCAGGCAGATGTCCGCAGGGTGCGCTCCGCGCACCGAAACCGGCAGCCGAGAACGCCACGGTGCGCGGAGCGCACCCTACGGGAGGACAAACCAGACCAGGAGGGAGAACGAGCATCAATGTCTTTGCGTCTTCGCGTCTTTGCGGCAAACGCGGAATGTCCCGCTCAGGGAACCGCGACGACTTCGAGCAGGCGGCGGACGACGTGGTTGGGGGTGACGCCGTCGGCCTCGGCCTCGAAGGTGAGCAACATGCGATGCCGCAGGATGTTGGCGGCGATCGCCTGCACATGATGCGGCGCGACGTAATCGTCGCCGTCCAGCCAGGCACGGGCGCGGGCGCAGCGGGCCAGCGCGATCGAGGCACGCGGCGAGGCGCCGAAACGCAGCCACGCGGCCAGATCGGGGTCGAAACGGTCCGGCGCGCGCGTCGCCATGACCAGGTCGACGATGTAGCCGTTCAGGTTCGGGTCCAGGTACACCTTCGACACCGCCTCGCGGGCCGCGAACAGCTCCGCCTGACTCATCACCTCGGCGGGCGGCGCCGGCTCGGCGAGCTGCTGGCGGGCGTCCAGTTCGAGGATCTGCAATTCCTCGGCGCGGTTCGGATAGTCGACCCAGACGTGCATCAGGAAGCGGTCGAGCTGCGCCTCCGGCAGGTGGTAGGTACCCTCCTGCTCGATCGGGTTCTGGGTCGCCAGCACCATGAACAGTTCCGGCAGCTGATAGGTCTTCTGGCCGACGGTGACCTGATGCTCGCCCATCGCCTCCAGCAGCGCGGACTGCACCTTGGCCGGCGCGCGATTGACCTCGTCGGCGAGCAGGATGTTGTGGAACAACGGACCGGGGCGGAATTCGAACTCGCCCTGATCGGCCAGATAGATGTCGGTGCCGACGACGTCGGCGGGCAACAGGTCCGGGGTGAACTGCACGCGGTGGAAATCGCCCTCGATGCCCTCGGCCAGCGCCTTCACGGCGGTGGTCTTGGCGAGGCCGGGCATGCCCTCGACCAGCAGATGGCCGCCGGACAGCAGGCAGATGAGCATCGCGTCGACCAGCGGTTGCTGGCCGATCACGCGCGCGCCGATGTGGGCGCGCAGCGCAGCGAGTCGGGTTGGATTCATGGTGGTGCCCGCTTGTCGTTCTAGTTCTCGTGGCGGCCCATCTTCGGGGCCGGAACCGGATGCGTCAATTCGACCGCTTGGGGTAGCGCAAAGCCGCGCTGGCGAAACCTGACTCCGCCAATTGCGTCAGTCATCGGGCGGGTGCAAGGTTGCCGTCCCGCCGACCCTCACGGCGCGTCACAACCCAACAATCAGAGGACCACCAAAGATGAAGATCGAAACCCTCGCCGTGCATGGCGGCTACAGCCCGGACCCGACCACCAAGGCCGTCGCGGTGCCGATTTACCAGACCACTTCCTACGCCTTCGACGACACCCAGCACGGCGCCGACCTGTTCGATCTGAAGGTTCCCGGCAACATCTACACCCGCATCATGAATCCGACCACCGACGTGCTGGAGAAGCGCGTCGCGGCGCTGGAGGGCGACATCGCCGCGCTCGGCCTGGCCTCGGGCATGTCGGCGATCACCTACTCGATCTTCACCATCGCCGGCGCCGGCGACAACATCATCGCCACCACCCAGCTCTACGGCGGCACCTACAACCTGTTCGCGCACACCCTGCCGCGCCTGGGTATCGAAGTCCGCTTCTGCGACGCCAAGGACATCGACGGCATGGCCGCGCAGATCGACGACAAGACCCGCGCGGTGTTCTGCGAATCGATCGGCAACCCGGCCGGCAACGTCGTCGATTTCGGCGCCATCGCCGACATGGCCCACGCCCACGGCGTGCCGGTCATCGTCGACAACACCGTGCCGACGCCCTACCTGTGCCGCCCGTTCGAGCACGGCGCCGACATCGTCGTGCACGCGCTGACCAAGTACATGGGCGGCCACGGCACCTCCATCGGCGGCGTCGTGGTCGATTCCGGCAAGTTCCCGTGGGCCGAGCACGCCGACCGTTTCCCGATGCTCAACACCCCCGACGTGTCCTATCACGGCGTGGTCTACACCGAGGCCCTCGGCCCGGCCGCCTACATCGGCCGCTGCCGTGTCGTCCCGCTGCGCAACATGGGCAGCGCGATCTCGCCGTTCAACAGCTTCCTGATCCTGCAAGGCCTGGAAACGCTGCCGGTACGCATGGACCGCCACTGCGAGAACGCCTCCATCGTCGCCAACTACCTGCGCGATCACGCCAAGGTCGAATGGGTCAACTACGCCGGCCTCAGCGATCACCCGGATCACGGCCTGGTGCAGAAATACATGGGCGGCCGCGCCTCCTCGATCCTCAGCTTCGGCATCAAGGGCGGTCGTGAAGCCGGCGCCCGCTTCATCGACGCCCTCAACCTGATCGTGCGCCTGGTCAACATCGGCGACGCCAAGTCCCTGGCCTGCCACCCCGCGACCACCACGCACCGTCAGTTGTCGCCGGAAGAGTTGAAGAAGGCCGGCGTCAGCGAAGACCTGGTCCGCCTGTCCATCGGCATCGAGAACATCGACGACATCCTCGAAGACCTCGCCCAGGCCCTCGACGCGGCCTGACCCGTAAACAGGCTCGCGCCCTTCCCCCGGCACCGGCTGGGGGAGGGGCACTTCCCCTCCGCACAAGCTTCAAGCGATCTGTCGAACCCGCCTTTTGACGATTGTAATGCCGGTGAGCATCGCGACTCGCATCATTCGCGAACGGTGCGGTAAGCACCGCACCCTACGGGCTGCTATAACTGGCCCCGAGGTCGTTACTGAAATTCCGGTTGGGCGGCTAACTTCAATGTCCGAATTTCATATCCCGAATTGGATATGCGCAATGCGTTGTTTGCAAAGGAAAAAGCGCGGTTGGCCGCTGCCCCGTTAACTCGCCTGTTCAGAAGGCATTAAGACGTGATTTCCCACAGTGCCGGGCTGTTGATAGCCGCCCCGTTAACTCGCCTGTTCAGAAGGCATTAAGACTTTGCCGTTGCCTGCGATCAGGCGGTGGCGGTGGTGCCCCGTTAACTCGCCTGTTCAGAAGGCATTAAGACTCGCCGTCCTCCGACAAGCCGATCTCCGTCGCGCGCCCCGTTAACTTGCCTGTTCAGAAGGCATTAAGACTTGCCGGCGGGCGTGGAGGAGAGGGAGGGCTGCGGACCCGTTAACTCGCCTGTTCAGAAGGCATTAAGACGCTGAAGTTGGCTACTGTAATGACTCATTGCCCCGTAAACTCGCCTGTTCACAAGGCCTTCAAGCCGGTCGTAGGCGGTAGGGTTGTGGCGGACGCGTCCCCGGGGAATCCCCCTTTATGCGCCGAGCACCGCAGGGGCGACGATTCAGGCCCGCAGGGGGCGGGCTTTCAAGCGGAGCAGGACGGCGACGTCCGGAAAGCCGCAGGGCGCGCGTAGGGGGGCATTACTTTGGTCGGAGCCTGAGCACCCAAGCACGGTCCGGACTGGCCACCTCTCAAGGCGCCGGAGAAGTTGCCCACCACAAACCCTGAGCGATCAAAGCGCTAAAAAATTTTTCGCTGAACCCCGGAACTTCAGCCAACGCCGCATGTCATATCGAGTGTGCGTGAGACGTGCTCCATCCCTCCTCCCCTGGGATGGGTCCTGAAAGGCCGCTCCCCCCCTTGGGCGGCCCCGGCGTTGACCCCGGTTTCCTCCCCCTCGGAAACCGGGGTTCGTTTTTTTCCGGCTCCCGAAATCCCCGCCAGACAGGCGTTTCAGGCCCTGGCCGGAAACCTCAGCTGAACCCGCAAGCCCCGACCGTCCGGACCTTCGTCCAGCCGCAGAACGGCGCGGTGCATCTCGGCGATGCGCTGCACGATCGACAGGCCCAGACCGCTGCCTTTGGCGTCGGCGAACAGGGTGACCGCGTCGCCGCGATGGAAGCGTTCCAGCACGCGCCCGCGATCGGCAGCGGGAATGCCCGGCCCGTCATCCAGAACTTCCAGTTCGACCTGATCGCCAACCCGTCGCGTGGCCACCGTGATGTGGACACCCTCGCCGCCGTAACGCACCGCGTTGTCGATCAGGTTGCGGGCCAGAATTCGCAGTGCGCCGGCATCACCGGCCACCTTGCCGCCACCGTCGTCGAAGCCGATCTCGGCACCGTGCGCCATGACGTCGTCGACCATGTCGGCGAGCAACTCGCCGAGCAGGGGCGCCAACGCGAGCGGCGCGAGTTCGGTCTTCGCCGACGAGCCGGCGTCGGCGCGGGCGAGGGTCAGCAACTGCTCGACCAGATGGGTGGCGCGGTCGACACCCTGCTGGATGTTGGCCAGCGCCTGCGAGCGCCGCATCGGGTCGGTTTCGCGCATTGCCACCTGTGCCTGAGTGCGTAACGCGGCCAGCGGTGTGCGCAACTCATGCGCGGCGTCGGAGGTGAAGCGGCGCTCGGCCTTGAGTGCCCGGTCGAGGCGCACGAACAGACTGTTCAGGCTGTCGAGCAGCGGACGCACCTCGCAGGGGCTGTCTTCGAGCGGAATTGCGTGCAGGGCATCCGGCTCGCGGTGTTCGACCTCGTCCGCGACCCGCGCCAACGGGCGCAGCCCCTGTCCGACGCCCAGCCACAACAGGAGCGCCAGCACCGGCAACGCGAGGACCAGCGGCAGCACCGCGTTGCGGGTGATGTAACCGACCAGCTCGCGACGCACCTCGATGCGTTCGCCGACCTGCACGAGCAGACCGGTGGCGTCGTCAACGATGCTGAAGAAGCGCCAGCGATGGGTGCCGTCGTTGAAGTCGGCGAAGCCGTCCTTCGCCTGCGGGACCGCGGGCGCGTTCGGCGAGATCAGCAGCGTCGCGCCATCCCCGTAGCGGGCCAGCAGGGCGAGCTTGGATTCGTACTTGTGGCCCGGGTGACTGCCGCGCTCGGCCCATTCGATGTGTTCGTGAGTGGCGCCGCTGTGTTCGCGGATCAGACCGGCCATGACCGGGAAGTTGGCCAGATTCTCCAGGCCGACCTCGTTGACCACGCGGCCAATGTTCTCGCGCGTCTCGCCTTCCTCCTCGACCTCGTGGGCAAGCAGGCCGAGCAGCACGCGGGCGCTCTGCGCGAGGTTGGCGTCGTAGACCTCATCGACCTCGTGGCGGGCGTCCTCGTAGACGCGCCAGCCGGCGGCCAGCCAGACGATGGTGACGATGCCGAGGATGAGCCACAACAGACGACGGCGGATCGATGCGCCCATCAGACACTCTCCCGGTGCTTCGGCAGCAGGTAGCCGATGCCGCGCACGGTGCGGATGCGATCGCGACCGAGCTTCTTGCGCAGATGGTGGATGTGGACCTCGATGGCGTTGCTTTCGACGCCTTCGTCCCAGCCGTACAGGGCTTCTTCGAGTCGTTCCTTGGAGAGCGCGCGACCGACGTTGTTCATCAGCGCCTCGATGATCGCCAGTTCGCGCGCGGTCAGCGTGACCGCCTCGCCGGACTGGGTCAGGGTGCGACCGGCGGGGTCGAGTTCCAGATCCTCGTAACGGATGGTCGGCGCGGAACGACCGGCGTGGCGGCGGGTGAGGGCGCGCAGGCGGGCGCCGAGTTCGTCCAGGTCGAAGGGTTTGATCAGGTAGTCGTCGGCGCCGGCGTCGAGGCCGGCGACGCGGTCGGCGACGGTGTCGCGTGCGGTCAGGATCAGCACCGGCGTGTCCTTGCCGGTGGCGCGCAGCTTGCGCAGCACGGTCAGGCCGTCCTGACGCGGCAGACCGAGATCGAGCACGGCGATGTCGAAGTCCACGTCCTTGAGCGCCAGTTCGGCGGCGACGCCGTCACGCACCCAGTCGACGGTGTAGCCGGCCTGTTGCAGACCGGCCTGCACGCCGTCGCCCAGCAGGGCGTCGTCTTCGACCAATAGGACTCTCATCGATTTGCTCTCAAGGTCTCATTGTAGGAGCGAGCTTGCTCGCGATGGCCGCGCCACTCACTTCCGCTTGTCCATCGCGAGCAAGCTCGCTCCTACAGTGGGGCTGCGATCCGGCTTCAATCGGACTCGCGGGCGAACTTCTCCATGTCGCGATTCTGGCCGCGCAACGCGCTATCGACCAGGCGGGGCAGGATCGCGTTGATGCGCACGAACAGGGATTCGGGGAAGCCGAGGTAGGCGTCCTTGGCCTGCTTCAGGACCGCGTCGACGATCCTGTCGGCGACCCACTCCGGGGTGTCCATGTTCATCTTCACGGCCTGCGCCATGCGGTAGATGGCGGCGGTGTTGAGCGGCGTCTTGACCGCGCGCGGGGCGATGTAGGTGACCTGGATGCCGGTCTCGCGCAGCTCACGGCGCAAGGCTTCGGAGAATCCACGCAGGCCGAACTTGCTCGCCGAATAGGCGCCGAAGTAGGCGAAGCCGATGGAGCCGAAGGTCGAGCCGACGTTGACGATGTGGCCCGCGCCGCGTGCCTTCATCGCCGGCAGCAGCAGACGGGTCAGGTCCATCGGCGTCAGCAGGTTCAGCTTCAGGAGCATCTCCATGCGTGCCGGGTCTTCGTCTTCGAAAGGGGTGAAGCTGAGCAAACCGGCCAGATTGAGCAGCACGTCGATCTGGCCGAGCGCGGCTTCGGCGCGCGCGGGCAGCGCGGCGCGGGCATCGGCGTCGAGCAGATCGGCAGGCAATGCATGGGCCTTACCGCCGGCGGCGACGATGTCGGCGGCGAGCGCATTCAAGGCGTCGGCATTGCGATCGACCAGCGCCAACCGCGCGCCGTGTTCGGCCAGGCGGATGGCGACCTCGCGACCGATACCGCCGGCGGCCCCGGTGAGCAATACGTTCATGCGGCTTCTCCTCCGTTGGAGACAGACGGGTTCAAGGTCAGCGGCAGGCCCCGGAAGACGTCGCCATAGAGCTTGTAGAAACGCTTGGCGCAGTGGATCACGAAGTCCTGGTCGGCCGTGTCTTCGATGCGGTTGACGAGGTTCTCGTAGAAGCCCATGTGGGAGACATCCAGCGAGCCGTGGCTGCTCAGATAGGTGAACGATTTTTTGGTCAGGCCGAGGTTCTCGCGCAGCTTGTCGGCCGCCTCGCTGGCGACCTTGACGCTGGTCCCTTCCAGCACCAGCACCATGCCGAGGAAGCCGATCGGGTTCCGGCGATCCACGACATGGTAGGCGTAGGCGACCATCAGCTCTGCGGCCATGCCGGGCGTCTCGTGACGCACCGCTTCCTTGTCGCCACCGCAGGCGGCGATGTCGTTGAGAATCCACTCCTGGTGGCCGACTTCCTCCTCGACGTATTCCGCCATCGCGTCGCGCAGCCATTCCTTGTCACCCGGCACGCGCGAACCGCAGGCCATCAGCAGCGGCGTGGTGTGCCTGACGTGGTGATAGGCCTGGCCGAGGAAGGCTATGTAGCTTTCCAGGCTGAGCTCGCCGGCCCAGCCGTGGCGGATGAAGGGGATCGAAAGCAGGTCGTCGCGCTCGGCGGCAGTTTCCGCGAGCAGTCGGTCGTAGAAGTTCATGCAGGGGTTTCCAGTTTGAAAAGCGATTCGAGGGCGTCGGCGTAGGCGGCGTGGACGGCCTCGCGACGGACCCGCCCGGTGCCGGTGAACAGGCCGTTGGCGGGGGTGAAGGGGTCATCGGCGACCAGCCAGCGGGCGACGCGCGCGTAGTCGGGCAGGCCGGCGTTGGCGCGCTGCACGGCGGCGGTGACGGCCTGCGCGTCAGCGCCGGAAGCGGGGACCAGCACGGCGACGTTGAAGGCGCGCGCCTCGCCGAACACGGCGGCCTGCGCGATCGCCTGTTCCAGGGTCAGTTCCTTTTCCACCCACTCGGGCGCGACGTTGCGCCCGAATGCGGTGATGAAGCAGTTGCGGCGACGGCCTTCCAGGTACAGGTAGCCGTCAGCGTCGAAATGGCCGAGATCGCCGCTGCCCCACCACCCCTCGTTCGCCGCCTCGTGACCGAGATAGCCGGCGCTGGTCGCGCCGAAGACCTCGACCTCGCCGTCGCCACCGATACGCAGACGGATATGCGGCAGCGGCTTGCCGACGCTGCCGGGCCGATTGGCGGCAGGTGTGTTCAGGGTCATCACCGACGCGCATTCGGACATGCCGTAGCCCTCGAACACCGGCAGCCCGCGCGCCGCCGCGCGCGCCAGCAGGCGCGGCGAAACCGGCGCGCCACCGACGGCGGCGAAACGCAGGTCCGGTAGAAACGTGCCTTCACGCTCCAGGGTTTCGGTCACCGCGAGCAGGGTCTGAGGCATGAAGATAGCGGTGGCCGCACGGCTTTCGCGCAGCAGCCCGGTCATGCGCGCGCCGTCGATACCGGCGGCGCCGAGCAGGCCGGTCTCCCGTATCGACGGCAACATCGCGGTCGCGCCCGACCACAGCGCCACGTAGACGCTTCCGATGTTTTCGAGCAACACGGCGAGGGGATTCAGCGCGAGGAGACGATCGCCACCGCCGACGCCGACCGCGTCGGCAAGGTCGCGGACCACCGGCTCGATGTGTTGCCAGCCCAGCATCACGCCCTTCGGTTCGGCGGTGGTGCCGGACGTGTAGGTGATCTTGGCGATGCCATCCGGAACCTTGTGGCCCCGCAGGCCGGTGTCGATGCGGCTGAGGGCGATGCCCTCGACGTCGAAAAAGGCATTGACGCGCATTTCGCCGCCGACCCGGCTCAGGAAGGTCGCGGCGTCGTCGCTGACGACCGTGTCGATCGCGGCATCGCGGATCGCGTGCCGGATCTGGGCCGCCGAGAAGAACGGCGGCAGCGGGACCACGGTGATGCCGGCGGCCATCGCGGCGAGGTCGATCACCGCCCATGCCGGGCGGTTGTCCATCGCCACGCCGAGCACGCGGATGGGCTCGCGGCGCAGTTGCCGGGCGAGGGTCGCCACGGCACCCGCGAGGCGTGCGTAATCCAGGCGCTCGCCGTTGCCCTCCAGCGCGACCCGATCGGGGGTCGCGATGGCCTGCGCGTCGATGCGGTCGAGCAGATTCACGCCGCGCGCATGCCGCAATGGGCGTGGCGACCGGCCTCGTCGGCGTGCCGCCATAACGCGGTGAGGGCGCATTCCTGCTGGAACAGCCGCGACAGCACTTCGTGACTCTGTTCGACCCGCGCGGCCATCACGTGCGGGCCCTGTTCGTAGTAATCGCCCCAATGGGCCGCCTCGCCGTCCGGCAGACGCTCGATCGCGGCCGGGCCCAGGTCGACCAGCTCGATGCCCAGGCGGGTGAAGGCATTGCGCAGGCGCGGGCCGCAGGTGAACACGGCCCAGTCCTTGTGCGCCGCGTGCAGGAACGCGGTCAGCGCGGTGATCAGCCAGCGGCCGCCACCGGGCGCGCCGACGGCCAAGTTGCCGACTTCGACCAGTCCGTCGCGGTCGACCGGCGCGCGCAGCGCGGTGGCCAGGGCCTGGTCGATCGGTTGATCGAGATAGTTTTCGAGGAACAGGCGGTTGCCGGTCGCCGGGCGCAGGCCGAGCGCGCCAAGCAGGCGGCCATCGTCGCTGCGCAGGCTCATCAATCCGGGCAGGTAGCTGCGGATGTCCGCGCCATGGACCATCGCGAAATGGTCGTGGATGAAGGCCTCGACCTCGCGGCGAGCGGCGTCGCCATCGACGTTCATGGCGACCAGGGTGGGGACGACGCGACGGGTATTCAGGGCTTGTTCGTGCATCTCTCGGTCCTCTTTGGGCGAGCGTTGCACGGAAGTTTCCGAGACCTGGCTTAAGCGTGGATTAACGCCCTGACGCGGGGGAGATCAACGATGCGTGACCGAGCGGATCGGCGATGGCGGCTGCCGGGATGCGCGGTTCGATCGACTGGCCGCCGGTCGCGGTCAGGCGTTCCCATTCGGCGCTGGCGGATGGCAGTGCGTCGTCCGGCAAGGCGCTGGCCGCATCGCCGTAACGCAACAACTGGTCGCGGTCGCGTCGCCAGCCATCGCCATCGTTGAACTGCTCGCGGGCGACGACCAGCCACGCCTGGGCGACGCGACGGGCGGCGGGATCGTCCCGCCATCGCGACCACGCATCGATGCCTGCGGCCAGGAACACATGGTCCTCCAGCGTGGCGGGCGTGGTGGCGTTGCGGGCCAGACGCCGGAGGCCGTCGGGCGAATCGAACGCGGCGCGGACGAATGTGGCCAGCTCGTCCGCGTGGACCGCGAAACGGTCGCCGCCCGGGGCGCCGGCAGCGGCGACCAGCGCGCGCAGCAGCAGTCCGTTCCAGGCCGCGATGACCTTGTCGTCACGGGGTGGCCGATAGCCGCCGCGTGCCGCGATCAGGGTCTGGCGGGCGCGTTCGTAAACGACCTCCGCCTCAATCGGATCGATGCCGAGTGCAGCGGCGACTTGCGCCGGGGTGCTGGCGATGCGGGGCAGGAAGCCTTCGCCGCCGGCCACCGGCGTGCGCAGGTCCCAGACCGACTCGATCATGGCGAACGCTTCGGCGTCGACGGCCTCCCGCAAGGCCTGGCGCGTCCACAGGTAATCGCCTCCCTCGTGGCCATGCGCGTCGAGCGCCGACAGGCTGCTGACGTAACCGCCTTGCGGGTGCGTCATGTGCGCCAGCACGAAATCCAGGGTGTCGAAGGCGACCGCCAGATACTCCGGTCGTGCCAGCACCCGCGCCGCGCGCACGAACAGCTCCGCCAGCTGCGCGTTGTCGTAGAGCATCTTTTCGTAATGCGGCGTGTGCCAGTCGGGATCGACCGTGTAGCGGAAGAAGCCGCCGTGCAGATGGTCGCGCAGGCCCAGCGCGGCCATGTGATCGAGCGTGGTGATGAGGAATTCACGTATCTCGTCCGGCGCTTCATCCCGCTCGACGCCGCTCAGCAAGGCGGCCAGCACCGGCGACATCGGGAACCTGGCCTGCTGGCCGAAGCCGCCACCGAGCGTATCCGCATGACGCAGCGCGGTGTCGAACAGCAGCGCCCGCGCGGTCGCGACGCTGACCGGGGTTCCGGCTTCGGGGACCACCTCCCGCAGTGCGGTCTGCGCGGCGAAGGCGAGATCGCGCAGCTTGTCCGGT
Organism: Gammaproteobacteria bacterium; assembly: GCA_024234895.1. Taxonomy (GTDB): domain Bacteria; phylum Pseudomonadota; class Gammaproteobacteria; order JACKNK01; family JACKNK01; genus JACKNK01. The sequence continues at coordinate 318,604 of JACKNJ010000002.1, read as the reverse complement.
TCCTGGCGCCAGCGTTCCGACAGCCGCGCCACCACGCCTGCGAAGCGTTCCGGCGGCTGATACAGCACGGCGACCAGCGGGTAGCCATCAGGCGTCAGAAAGACGTTCAACGGCCAGCCGGCGCGACCGACGGTGCGTTCGGCGAAATCGATCAGGCGGGCGTCGATACCGGGATGCTGCTCGCGGTCGACCTTGATGGACACATAGTCCGCGTTCAGGCGCGCGGCGATCGCGGCGTCGCGGAAGCTCTCGCGCTGCATCACATGGCACCAGTGGCAGGCGAAGTAGCCGACCGAGACCATGATCAGACGGTTGTCGGCGCGTGCCGCGTCGAATGCGGCGGGGCCCCAGGCCTGCCACGCGACCGGGTCGTCGCCGTGCAGGGCCAGATACGGGGAAGGATGATCGCGCAGCGTGTTTTGCAGCGGCTCCGCGAACGCGCACGGAACCATGAAGAGCGCCAGTACGAGGGCGCGGAACCCCTTACCTGTCCGGCTTCGGCGTGGCGGGGTCGTGGTCATCGGGCGTGGCGTCATCACGCTTGGCGACATCCGGCTTGGCGACGTCGTTGCCGGCTTCATCGAAGGCGCCGGTGTCGGCATCCGGGCCGGACTTGTCGGCCTGCTCCGGCGCTGCCGGCGGCTTGCCCCAGTCGCCCATGCTGCCCTGGATTGCGAGCTCTTCCTCCAGACCCTCCTGGGTGAAGCCGCGTTCGCTGATCGGTGGCTCCTTCAACTCGCCGCGCCGCGCCATCTCGCGGAGTTCGTCCAGGGTCTTGCTGGCGAGATCGTCGTGCTTGCGCGCTGGCGGCCTGGCGTTGGCCTCGCGTTGCTCCGCTTCGGCCTCCTCCTCCTTCTCCATGCGCTCGAGTTCCGCCTCCATCTCGGCGGCGCTGCGCGGGCGGTAATCGTCCTCGGCGGCTTCCCGGTCCATGGCCTCGCGCTCGGCCTCGTCAATGCGTTCGCGTTCCCTGGCACCCGCGATGCTCTGCTTCTGGAACCAGCCGGAGGCGAGCACGCCGACCTCGAACAGCAGCCACATCGGCAGCGCCAGCAGGGTCTGCGAGATGACGTCCGGGGGGGTCAGGAACATGCCGATGACGAAGGCGCCGACGATGATGTAGGGGCGCTTGGCGCGCAGCGCCTCCTGATCGACCATGCCGGTCCAGACCAGCAGGATGACCGCGACCGGCACCTCGAAGGCGACGCCGAAGGCGAAGAACAGGGCGAGCACGAAATCGAGGTACTTGCCGATGTCGGTGGCCATCTGCACGCCTTCCGGCGTGGTCGCGGCCATGAACGCGAACACGAGCGGGAACACCACGTAGTACGCGAACGCCATGCCGGCGTAATAGAGCAGGCTGGACGAGATCAGCAGCGGCGCGATCAGCCGCTTCTCGTGCTTGTAGAGTCCGGGCGCGACGAAGCCCCACGCCTGGTAAAGAATCCACGGCATGGCGAGGTAGATCGCCAGCATCAGGGCCAGCTTGAACGGGGTCAGGAACGGCGACGCGACCTCGGTCGCGATCAGCGAGCTGCCTTCGGGCAGGACCGCGGTCAGCGGATCGGCGAGCGCGGTGAACAGGTCGTTGGCGAACGGGAACAGCACCAGGAACACCACCAGCACGCCGGCGACCACGCGGATCAGGCGGTCACGGAGTTCGAGCAGGTGGCTGATGAACGGCTGTTCGGTCTCGACCGAATGGTCGGGCTGCTGGGCCATTGGCGTCAGGACTTGTCTGTCGTGTCGGCCTTGGCCGGAGGGGGTTGGATGCGCTTGTCGGCGGGCGGCGGATCGGACTCGATGCGTTCGTTCAGCGAGGTCTGGATGTCTTCCAGATCCTTTTTGGCGTCCTTGATGAACTCGAACTCGCCGCCGTCAGTGCCTGCCTGCCTGGCGAGCGTCTTCTTGAGCTCGTCGGCGGCGATCTCCTGATTCACCTCGGCCTTGACGGCGGCCAGCATGCGCTGCGCCTTGCCGACGTACAGACCGATGCGCTTGGCCACGCCGGGCAGGCGCTCGGGGCCAATCACGACCAGGGCCACGAGCATGATCATGGCCAGTTCCCAGAAGCCCATGTCGAACATGGCTCAACCTCGCGATGCGGGGCCCGACGCAGCGGGCATCCCGTCAGACCTTGTCGGTCTTTTCGCTGTTCGCGGTGGTGGACGCCGCGGCAACGCCGTCGTCCTTCTTGTCCTCGACCTTGGCCGGGTCTTCGGCTTGCTGGCCGTCCTTCATGGACTGCTTGAAGCTCTTGATGGCGCCGCCCAGGTCGCCGCCGATGTTGCGCAGGCGCTTGGTCCCGAACAGCAGCAACACGATGGCCAGGATGATGAGCAACTGCCAGATACTGATTCCACCGACACCCATGATGTCTCTCCGCTCTTTTGCGTGGTTGGCCCGGTGTCAGATCCGGGCTGCGTTATAGGAATGAGCCCTTGTCAGGACTTTTCGCGCGCGGCCTTCTCTTCAAGGCCGGAAAGCCCGAAACGCCGATCGAGTTCGTTCAACACGTCGTCGGCGGAAAGCCCCAGGTGCGCGAGCAAAACGAGGCTATGAAACCACAGGTCCGCAGTTTCATAAACCAAGCTGGATGATTCGCCACCGGCCTGCACGTCCTTGGCCGCCATGACGGTTTCGGTGGCTTCCTCGCCGATCTTCTTGAGGATCTTGTCGACGCCGCCGGCGTACAGCCTGGCGACGTAGGAACTGTCCGGCGACGCGCCCTTGCGCGCCTCCAGCACCTCGGTCAGGCGGGCAAGGGTTTCCCGGCTCACAGACGGACCTCGATGCCGGCATCGGCCATGTGACGCTTGGCCTCTTCGACGCTGTATTCGCCGAAGTGGAAGATCGACGCCGCCAGCACGGCGTCGGCGTGGCCCTTGATCACGCCATCGACCAGGTGGTCGAGGTTGCCGACGCCGCCGGAGGCGATGATCGGCACGTTCACCCGGTCACTGATGGTGCGGGTGTAGTCCAGGTCGAAGCCGATCTTGGTGCCGTCGCGATCCATGCTGGTCAGCAGCAGTTCGCCAGCGCCCAGCTCGACCATGCGTTCGGCCCATTCCACCGCGTCGATACCGGTGGCCTTGCGACCGCCGTGGGTGAAGATCTCCCAGCGCGGGGCTTCGCCCTGCGCGCTCACGCGCTTGGCGTCGATGGAGACGACGATGCACTGCGAGCCGAACCGCTCGGCGGCCTCGCGCACGAACTCCGGGCGGGCGACGGCGGCGGAGTTGATGCCGACCTTGTCGGCGCCGGCGTTGAGCATGCGGCGGATGTCGTCGACCTTGCGGATGCCGCCGCCGACGGTCAGCGGGATGAACACCTCGCTGGCGACCTGCTCGACCACATGCACCATGGTCTCGCGATCATCCGAGGATGCGGTGATGTCCAGGAACGTGATCTCGTCCGCGCCTTCGGCGTCGTAGCGGCGCGCGATCTCGACCGGGTCACCGGCGTCGCGGATGTCGACGAAGTTCACCCCCTTGACGACGCGACCGTTGTCCACGTCGAGGCAGGGGATGATGCGTTTGGCCAGGCTCATAGCGCAGTGCCTTGTTACTTGCCTTCGGGGTGGAACTGGTCGAACAGCTTCTGGCCCGCGGCGAAGTCCAGTGTGCCCTCGTAGATCGCGCGACCGGTGATCGCGCCCATGATGCCGGGCTCGTTGCTCTCGGCCAGGCGCTTCACGTCGTCGAGGTTGGTGATGCCGCCGGAGGCGATGACCGGGATGGTGATCGCGGCGGCCAGGGCCTCGGTGGCCTCGACGTTGACGCCGTTCATCATGCCGTCGCGGCTGATGTCGGTGTAGACGATCGCGGCGACGCCATCGCGTTCGAAATGCTGGGCCAGATCGATGACATCGTGCTTGGACAGCTTCGACCAGCCGTCGGTGGCGACCTTGCCGTCCTTCGCGTCCAGCCCGACGATGATGTGGCCCGGATATTCAAGGCAGACATCGGCAATGAAATGGGGCTGCTGCACGGCCTTGGTGCCGATGATGCACCAGCTCACGCCGGCGTCGAGATAGGCCTGGATGGTCTCCTCGTCGCGGATGCCGCCGCCGACCTGGATCGGCAGTTGCGGGTAGGTTTCGGCGATCTTCTGGATCACCGTGCGATTCTGCGGTGAGCCGGCGAAGGCGCCGTCGAGATCGACGATGTGCAGACGCCGTGCACCGGCCTCCACCCAGCGTCCGGCCACCGCGACCGGATCATCGGAGAACACCGTGTCGTCTTCCATGCGCCCCTGGCGCAGACGCACGCATTTGCCTTCTTTAAGGTCGATGGCGGGGATCAACAACATCTCTGGAAGCCTCTATCCATTCCAGCCGAGGAAATTGGCGAGCAGTTGCAACCCGGCCTTCTGGCTCTTCTCGGGGTGGAACTGCACGCCGAACAGGTTGTCGCGGGCGACCGCGGCGGTAAACACACGTCCGTATTCGGACGTGCCGGCGCGATGTGCGGCATCGCCGGGATCAGCGTAGTAGCTGTGCACGAAATAGAAGCGGGTGCCGTCGTCGATACCCGCCCAGAGCGGATGCGTGACCTGGGCGACCTGGTTCCAGCCCATGTGCGGGACCTTCAGGCGAGTGCCGCCGGCATCGGCGAGGTCATCGCCGAAATAGCGCACTTCGCCCGGGATCAGGCCGAGGGTGGCGACGCCGCCGTTCTCCTCGCTGTGGCCGAGCATGGCCTGCATGCCGAGACAAATGCCGAGGAACGGGCGCTCGGCGGCCGCGCGCAGCACGACCTCGCGCAGACCGGTGGATTCCAGCTCATGCATGCAGTCGCGGATCGCGCCGACGCCGGGGAACACCACGTGGCCGGCGGCCAGGATGCGCGCCGGATCGGCGGTGACGTCAACGCGCGCGTCGGCATCGGCATGTTCCAGCGCCTTCGCGATGGAATGCAGATTACCCATGCCGTAATCGATGACGGCGACGGTCTTGCTCATCAGGAAAACTCAGGGGGTCTGAAGGGCTACAGAGCGCCTTTTGTCGACGGCAGGATGCCGGCCATGCGCGGATCGGGCTCGACGGCCATGCGCAGCGCCCGCCCGAAGGCCTTGAAGATGGTCTCGGCGATGTGATGCGTGTTGCGACCGCGCAGATTGTCGATGTGCACGGTGGCCTTGGCGTGGTTCACGAAGCCCTGGAAAAACTCGAAGAACAGCTCGGTATCCAGCGTGCCGAGACGACCGGCGGGAAACTCGACCGGCATCTCCAGACCGGGACGGCCGGAGAAGTCGATGACCACGCGCGACAGGGCCTCGTCCAGCGGCACGTAGGCGTGGCCATAACGACGGATGCCCTTCTTGTCGCCGAGCGCCTGCGCGACCGCCATCCCCAGCGTGATGCCGATGTCCTCGACGGTGTGGTGATCGTCGATGTGGTTGTCGCCCTTGGCGTCGATATCGAGATCGATCATGCCGTGCCGACCGATCTGATCGAGCATGTGGTCGAGGAAGGGGACACCGGTGGTGAAGCTGGTCACTCCGGTACCGTCGAGATTCACATCGACTCGTACCTGGGTTTCCAGCGTGTCGCGTCGGACGGACGCTGTACGGGCAGTCATTGAGGCAACTCGTGAACGCGTGAAATTTCGGGAAACCCCGTCAGCATTGGGGTTCCGGGGCAAGCATAACCGCTATTCGCCGAAACGAGAATGAATCTATCCGCGCGGCCCGGCACGTACCTGGTATACCTTCCGCCACGCGAGGAACCCCACATGCCTTCCCTATCACCGTATGGAGACCGATCCATGTCCACTTCCCGTTCCCGCGGGCAGTTGTTTCGTGCCGCCCGCCCCCTGATCGCCGCCGTGCTGTGCGCGCCCTTCGCGACCCCTTTCGCGGACAGTTTCACCCTCGCGGTGCAGCCCGTCCTGACCCCGGACCTGACGCGCGAGGCCTACGCGCCGCTGGCCGAATACCTCAGTGCCCGTACCGGTCACGATATCCGCATCGAGACCAGTCGCGACTTCTACAGCTACTGGACCCGCATCAACCGCGAGGAATTCGACTTCGTGCTGGATGCCGCGCATTTCACCGGCTACCGGGCCAAGAACATGAACTACCAGGTCCTCGCCGCCGTGCCGGACACGGTCAGCTACTCGCTGGTGAGCGGCGGGGACAACCTGATCTTTTCCCCTGACGAACTGGTCGGCAGACCGGTCGCCACCATGGGCCCGCCCAGTCTTGGCGCGATCCGCCTCGAACAGCTCTACGACAATCCGATGCGTGAACCCTTGTTCCGCACCGCCGACACCGCCTCGGAAGCCATCGACATGGTTCGTGACGGGCGCGCCGTGGCGGCCATGGTGCCGACGCCGATGGTCGCGCAGTTCGCCGATCTGAACACCATCCAGGTCAGCGCGGCGACCCCGCATATCGCCGTATCGGCCGCGCCCCACGTGCCCCAGGAGGTGCGGGTCGCGATCCAGGGCCTGCTGGCGCGGATGAGCAAGGATGAGGCAGGCAACCAGGTGCTGACGACGATACGCCTCGCCGGTTTTGAACTCGCCAGCGAAACGCGCTACCTGCCTTACGCGGAGCTGATCGAGAGCAGCCGCGCGCAGCTCAACCCGACTGGCGCGACCGCACCGAAGCGAATCACCAAACACCTCGCGCTGGCGTCACCCGCAGAGTGAAGGTGACCGGGCCGTCGTTGGTCAGACTGACCTTCATGTCGGCCCCGAACACGCCGGACGCCACCTTGCTGTGGCATTGCCGGGCGCGATCGAGCAGATAGGCGAACAACGGTTCGGCTTCCTCCGGCGGCAACGCCGGGGTGAAGCTGGGCCGGTTTCCCTTCAGGGTGTCGGCCGCGAGGGTGAACTGCGAGACCAGCATCAGGTCGCCGTCGATGTCGCGCAGCGACCGATTCATCCTGCCTTCGGCATCCGCGAACACGCGGTAATTCAGCAATCGCTCAAGCAGACGATCGGCCTCCGCCTTGCCGTCACCGCGTTCCAGGCCGACCAGTACCATCAGGCCCGTATCGATGGCGCCGACGATCTCGCCCGCGACGCGCACCTCGGCACCGGTCACGCGCTGCAACAGACCGATCACGTCAACGCCCCACCGCAGCTGCTGCCCTGACCGGCGGTGCAGCCGTAACAGTGATCGCCGACCGCGATCGGCCAGTCCGTCAGGTCGGCATCCATCAGTTCGGCCAGAGTCGGCGCGGCCGCGCGGTCGGCGAGAGGCAGCCCGAGCATCTGGTTGAAATCGCAGTCGTGGACCCGTCCGCGCCAGTCCACGCTGAGCAGGTCGCGGCACATGACGGCAGCGAGGTTCGCATCCTGATGGGCAGCGCGAAGCAGCGCCATGTAGGGCTCGAATTCCTGCCGGGAGACCAGGGTGCTGCCGAAGCGGGCGATCGGCATGTTGGCGATCGTGAACAGGCGGTTGAACTCGATGCCGTGATCGGCGCGAAGGCGGGCGCGGTAGTCCGCCTCAAGGCCAATCTGCGGCGGCGGCAGATGCGGGCCCTGCGGGTTGTAGACCAGATTCAGCACGCGCCCACCATCGGCCCGGCCATAGCCCAGCGCATTCAGGCGGCGCAGGGCCTCGATGCTGCCATCGAAAGCGCCCGCGCCGCGTTGGCGATCGACGTTCTCGGCGAGATAGCAGGGCAGGGAGGCGACGATCTCGACCTCGTTCCCGGCCAGGAATTCGGCCAGTCCGGCCTGTTCCGGTTCCAGCAGCACGGTCAGATTGCAGCGGTCCATCACATGCAGGCCGCGCGCCCGGGCCGCGCGCACCAGATCGCGAAAACCGGGATGCAGTTCCGGTGCGCCACCGGTCAGGTCCAGAGTCCGGATGCCCTGTCTCCCGGCAAAGCGCAGCGCCAGCTCCAGCGTCTCGGCGGCCATCATCTCGGTGCGATGGGGGCTGGCCGCGACGTGGCAATGCTGGCACTGCTGGTTGCAGCGATAGCCGAGATTGAGCTGCAAGGTGGTCGGACGACGCCGACGCAGCGCGGGGAAATCACCGGGGCGGAGCAGATGAAGGGTGTCGTGCACGAATTCAGTCCGGATCGACGCGGCGCTTGCGCAGCAGGCGCGGCAGATAGGAAACGACGGCTAGCGCGGCCAATGCCAGCAAGGCCTGGGTGACGGCATTGTCGTCACCGCGCAGCGCCGCGCCGCCGGCATGGCCGAGCCAGGTGTAGGCCAACGCACCCGGCAGCATGGCGAGCAGGGTCGCGATCAGATAGTGGCTGAACGGGATGCGGGTCAGGCCGAAACCGTAATTGAGCAGCACGAACGGAAACAACGGCACCAGGCGGGTGAACACGACGAAGCGCCACCCCTCGCCCTCGACGCCCTCGATCAACTTCAGCAAACGTCCGCCTGCGCGACGCCGGACCGGCTCGGCGGCCAGGTGGCGCGCGACCAGAAACGCCAGTGCCGCGCCCGTGGTGGCGCCGAGCAGGTTCCACAGCGTGCCCCAGGCCAGCCCGAACACGGCGCCGCCGACCAGCGTCAACGCCGCGCCCGGCACCATCAGCACGGTCAGCAAGGCGTAGACGGCCATGAACACAAACGGCGCCCAGGCCGCCCGTTCGCTCAGCCAGGCGCGCAGCGCATCCGCCTCCAGCCAGTCACGATGCGACCAGGCAACCGCCATCGCCACGACCAGCAACGTCACGGCAACCAGACGCCACCAACGCAAACGGGAAGGCTGCATGTATCCGGGATCGCTCTCGTCGAAATGAGACCGGATCGCGATGATCCGGCCGGGAACGCCATGGCATGCGGCGTCAAACGCAACGGATGCCGGAGCCTAACTCAGGCCGTATCATGCCGGGATTCCTTTTCAGCCCGCTCCCGCCAAGGAGAATCCGCATGTCCAGTTTCGACACCACCCGTGGCGCCTTCCCCCGCGTGCGCATGCGCCGCATGCGTCGTGACGACTGGAGCCGCCGGCTGATGCGCGAGACGGTGCTGACCGCGGACGACCTGATCTACCCGATGTTCGTGATGGAAGGCGAGAACCGGCGCGTCGCGATTCCCTCCATGCCGGACATCGAGCGCGTGACCATCGACGAACTGCGCCGCGAGGCCGGCGAGCTGCTGGCACTGGGCATCCCGGCGATCGCGCTATTCCCGGTCACGCCGATGGACGTGAAGAGTCTGGACGCGCGCGAAGCCTTCAACCCGGACGGTCTGGCGCAACGCGCGGTGCGCGCGCTGAAGGCCGAGTTCCCGGAATTGGGTGTGATCACCGATGTCGCGCTGGACCCGTTCACCACCCACGGCCAGGACGGCCTGATCGATGCCAGCGGCTACGTGATGAACGACGAAACCAAGGAAGTCCTGATCAAGCAGGCCCTCTCGCACGCCGAGGCCGGCGCCGACGTGGTCGCGCCGTCGGACATGATGGACGGTCGCATCGGCGCGGTGCGCGACGCACTGGAAGCCGCCGGCCACATCCACACCCGCATCCTCGCCTACTCGGCCAAATACGCGTCCAGCTACTACGGCCCGTTCCGCGACGCCGTCGGCTCCGCCGCGAATCTCGGCAAAGGCGGCAAGGAGACCTACCAGCAGGACCCGGCCAACTCCGACGAGGCCCTCTGGGAAGTCGCGCTCGATCTGGAGGAAGGCGCCGACATGGTCATGATCAAGCCTGGCATGCCCTACCTCGACATCGTCCGCCGGGTGAAGGACGAATTCGGCGCGCCGACCTACGTCTACCAGGTCAGCGGCGAATACGCGATGCACATGGCGGCAGCGCGCAATGGCTGGCTGGACGAGAAGAAGGTCGCGCTGGAATCGCTGGTCTGCATCAAACGCGCCGGCGCCGACGGCATCCTGACCTACTTCGCGAAGAAGGCCGCGGGCTGGCTGCGAACTCAGGCGAGCCCTGTTTGAATCGGTAACGCTCGGCTGGATGGCGTAAAGCGGCGCTTTCAGACTTCAGCCGAGGGTTCCTGATTCGAGATCCGGGCTTCCTCGGGGAACCCGCCCTCGCCCGGTTGTCGGGCGACGCGCGTCAACAACTGCAGCGTCTCCCGGTGTAAACGCGCGTGCATCCAGGTCTCGAACGCGTCCCCATCCATCGGGCGGGCGTACAGATAACCTTGGCCGATGTCCGCGCCCAGATCGCAAAGCACCTGATGCTGGGCGAGGTGCTCGATGCCTTCGGCCACCGTCCGCATGCCGAACTCGTTCGCGAACGCCAGGATGGTCTGCACGACAGCGAGCGCATCCGGCTGGATCGCGACCTCGCGCACGAAGCTCATGTCGATCTTGAGCACGTCCGCCGGCAGGCGGCGTAGGTACGCGAGCGAGGAGTAGCCGGTGCCGAAGTCATCGATCGCGATCGAATACCCGAGCGCACGCAGTTCATCCAGACGCGCAGCGATCCCCAGTTCGGGCGCCACCAGACTGCTCTCGGTGATTTCCAGTTCGATATCGCTTGGCGATACCGTCGGGTAGGCGTCGTCGGCGGCGCGCAGCCGATCCGTGCAATCCAGCGCGGCCAATTGCAGTGCGCTCAGATTGACCGCGCACCGCATCGGCGCCCGCCACCAGCCCTGCGTGCGCCATTTCGCGATGCGGCGACTGGCCTCCGTCAGCACCCACCAGCCGACATCCCGCACCAGACCGGTCCTTTCCAGTTCATCGATGAACGCGCCCGGCGCGAGCAGGCCGCGCTCCGGGTGGCGCCACCGCAACAGCGCCTCGACACCGACAGGATGCGCATCCGACAGGCGCACCTTGGGCTGGAACCACAACTCGAACTCATGCTGCTCAAGCGCACGCTTCAACTCATCGCGCAGCCGCAGCCGCTGACTCACGACCTCCTCGAACGCGGGTTCGTATACACGTATGGCTTCGGTGCCATCCCGTTTGGCGACCGCCAGCGCCGCGCTGGCGCGGTTGAGCACCTCTTCCGGCGACACCCCTCTCGCGCGCGAGAAGATCTCGACCCCCACCGCGCTGGCAAGGTGGTGTGTCCCGTGCTTCAACGGGAAGCCTATGCCGACGATCCATTGCACCTGGGCGGCGATCACGTTGGCGGTGACGACCGCCGCGTCGCGCCCTCCGCGGAGTTCCGGGAGCAGCAGCATGAACTCGTTCAGGCGGCCATGGGCGATCGTCGCCTTGGGGGGCATCGCCGCCTGGAGCCGCGTCGCGATCTCTTGCAGCAACTTCTCCACGACTTCGCCGCCCGCGCCGCCCTGCAATTCGCCGAGTTCCAGCAACGACACCAGTAACAGGGCCCCGCACTTGTCGTCACGGTCGACATCCCACATCGCTTGCCGCAGCCGCGTGAGCAGGCCATCGCGATTGATGAGACCCGTGACCGCGTCATGGGTCATCGTGAAATCCAGGCGCTTCTCGGTATTGGCAAGGAGTTCTTCCCGGTGATGGACGCGGAGCGCGTAGGCGACGTCCACCCGGATTTGCGCCAGCAGTGCGCGCATGGCGGGTGAAAAGCTGTCCGGCGCGTTGCTCCAGAGCATGAAGACGGCTCGCGCCTCGCCTCGATCGCTCAGTTCGACCGCCGCCATCTCCACGAAGCCCCGCGCCTGCGCGGCCCGGGCCCAGGGCGCATCGACGGCGTCCAGCCGGTACACGGTAATGTCCTCACCCCTTGACGACTCGTCCAGGGTCCCGGATATCGGTGGCCGCGTTGCCGGGCTGCTGTGCCAGTCATCGATCAGGTCGGTCATGCCGGCGACCTGCCAGCGGAGCGGGTCACGCTCCGCGCCCGCCGCGACTGCGGCCATGCCGATTCGCGCAAAGCCCAGCGCGATGTCACACAGGCGATTGAACAGATCGGTCCGTGAACCGGCCTGCACGATCGACTGGTTGACCGCGGACGAAACGGCATATGCCTGCCGTTCCGCGATCAACTGGCGCTCGCGACCTTCGAACGCGGTGGCCATGTCGTTCATGGAGGCGGTGAGTTCGGCGAGTTCATCGTCGCCAGTGGCCACCGCTCGCGCCGAGTAGTCGCCTTCGCGGAAACGGCGGCTCATCACCACCAGCCCGGCTATCCGGCGAATGAACGCGCGGTGCACGCCGACGATCAGCGCCAGGGCGACCAGGATCACGCCGCCAGCGGACAAAAGCCAGAAGATGCCTGCGGTCGGCGACACCCAGGTCTCCACCAGGCGCGCTGGTATGCGGATGCTCAATACACCCCGCACATCACCGAGCTCATACCCATAACCTTCGTCATATCGCGCCTTTATCGCCGCCGGGGCATCGTCGCGTCTGCCGTGGCATGCCAGGCATGGCGTCTCGATCCGCAATGGGCTGACGTAGCGATAGATCGCGTCGCCGTTTGGTCCGGGCTCACGCTCCATCCGGTGGGTTGCGTCCGGATTCGCCTGGAAATGGGCGATGGCGCGCGAGTCCGCCTCATCGGCGGCATTGGCCGGGTTGCGGAACCGGTCGGAAACGGTGTTGAACACGATGCCGGTATCGCTCCAGTGACGGAAATCGTCCGAGATGCGCGACATCGCATGAGCCGGAAGCAGGCTGATGGTGCGTTCGTTCAACGGCACGCCGCTGTCGAGAATGGCCGATTGGTAGACCCTCCGGGTCGACATGACCATCGCCCGGATGGTTTCCGCAATGTCCGTGGCGCGCGTCACGGCCTGTTGCCGCGCGATGACGATCGTCAACACGCCGAGTACCACGGTGGCCACGATCAGCAGCCCGATCACGGTGGCCAGAAATCGCCTGAATAACACCACGACCGTCAGTTCCTCCATGACTCTCACCCGGCAACCCCGCCGCGCCTAGTGAATATAGGTCATCCGCAAGGGTTTGCCCCTCCAGGAATCAGGGAAACCCACCCCCGGCAGACACATGGAACACCATCTCGCGCAGATCGAGACCGGAGACTGACAGGGCACTTCATTACGGTGCCGACCGGATGGCGGCCGAGCCCGCGCCCGGACGATAAAGGGCGCTCCGTAGTGAAGAGCGCCCTTCCGTTCGTGACAGGTGGAGAGGAGGGCCCCTCAGGATTCGAACCTGGAACCAAGGGGTGAGGCGCGACCGAATGTCCTGTGGACATTCGTAGCGCGCCGAACGCCCCGCCATGGAGGCGGGGCTGGGGGTCAGTCGGAGTGCGGCGTCGCGGCAGGGATGCCATGCATAACCGCGAATTCAGAGGCTAAAGGTGGTGGGCCCACCAGGATTCGAACCTGGAACCAAAAGATTATGAGTCTTCTGCTCTAACCGTTGAGCTATAGGCCCGAAACCGAACCCGATAGACGCAAGGCGTTCCTCGCCCTATCGCGGTGTTCAACGCAACGGTGCGCATGGCGCACCCTACAGGTCAGCTCTGATCGAGATCCAGGAAGCTGCGCAGCTGCTCGGAACGCGACGGATGACGCAGCTTGCGCAGCGCCTTGGCCTCGATCTGGCGGATACGCTCGCGGGTGACGTCGAACTGCTTGCCGACCTCTTCGAGGGTGTGGTCGGTGTTCATGTCGATACCGAAACGCATGCGCAGCACCTTGGCCTCGCGCGGGGTCAGGCCGGCGAGCACCTCGTGGGTGGCTTCGGCGAGACCGATGTCGGTGGCGGCGTCGACCGGCGAGACCATGTTCTGGTCTTCGATGAAATCGCCCAGATGCGAATCTTCATCGTCGCCGATCGGGGTCTCCATGGAGATCGGTTCCTTGGCGATCTTGAGGACCTTGCGGACCTTGTCCTCGGTCATCTCCATGCGCACGGCGAGCTCGTCCGGGGTCGGCTCGCGGCCCATCTCCTGCAACATCTGGCGGGAGATGCGGTTGAGCTTGTTGATGGTCTCGATCATGTGCACCGGGATGCGGATGGTGCGCGCCTGGTCGGCGATCGAGCGGGTGATCGCCTGGCGAATCCACCAGGTGGCGTAGGTCGAGAACTTGTAGCCGCGACGGTATTCGAACTTGTCGACCGCCTTCATCAGGCCGATGTTGCCTTCCTGGATCAGATCGAGGAATTGCAGGCCACGGTTGGTGTATTTCTTGGCGATGGAGATGACGAGACGCAGGTTGGCCTCGACCATTTCCTTCTTGGCGCGACGCGCCTTGGCCTCGCCGATGGACATGCGGCGATTGATGTCCTTGATCTCGGCGATGCTGACGCGGCAACCATCCTCGAGGTCGCGCAGCTTCTGCTGGGCTTTCTCGATCTCCGGGCGGCGCGCTTCCAGCGACGGCGCCAGATCGGTCAGGTGGCCGACCAGCCCGTCCAGCCACAGCGGATTGGTCTCGTTGCCCGGGAAGCTGGAGATGAAGTGCTTGCGCGGCACACCGATGTCGCCGACACAGATACCCATGACGGTGCGTTCGTGCTCGCGGATCTGATCGACCACGTCGCGCAGACCGCGCACGAGGATGTCAGTCACGCGCGGCACCAGCTTGAGCAGCGTGGTGTGCTCGACCAGCTCCTGACGCAGGTTCACGCAGCGCTCGTCGTGGCGGTCGTACTTCGCCTTCAGCTCGGTGACCTTGGCGAACATCTCGCGCAGCTTCTCGAAGTGCTCCCGGGCCTGGTCCGGATCGGGGCCGTCGTTGCCTTCGTTCAGGTCCTCGCCACGCTCCTCGGCTTCCTGCTTCTGCTTGGCCGCAGGCAGTATCGGTGCGTTCGGGTCTTCGTTCGGATCGCGGAAGCCGTTGATGACGTCGGTCAAACGGGTGTTGCCGGCGACGACCTCGTCCCATTCGGCCAGCAGCGTCTCGCTGGTCATCGGGAACAGCGACAGGGCGGCGAACACCTGGCCAAGACCGTCCTCGATGCGGCGAGCGATCTCGATCTCGCCCTCGCGGGTCAGCAGCTCGACCGTGCCCATCTCGCGCATGTACATGCGCACCGGGTCGGTGGTGCGGCCGAAGTCGCTGTCGACGGCGGCCAGCGCGGCGGCGGCTTCCTCGGCGGCGTCTTCGTCGGTGTTGACGGCGTTGTCGCTGAGCAGCAGATCATCGGTATCGGGCGCGACTTCGTGCACCACGATGCCCATGTCGTTGATCATGCCGATGATGTCTTCGATCTGTTCCGGATCGACGATTTCGTTCGGCAGATGATCATTGACCTCGGCATAGGTCAGGTAACCCTGTTCCTTGCCTTTGGCGATCAGCAGCTTGATTTGGGATTGTTGGGTTTGATCCATGTCCATCGAATGGGCACGCCTTATCGTTGGGCAAAACAGCCCGCTATAGTAGCAGACGCAGGGGTTAGTCGGTAGACAACCTGGCGCCCGTTCGGGATTGATTCAGGGCCTGCATCAGGGTTCGCAATTCGTCTTTCTCCGCCGGACTCAGGGCGCGCTGCGCGTTGCTGAGCCGGTCGATGTCTTGCTTGATCCGCCGCCGATCCAGGCCAGCCACGATATCGCGCAGTTCGTCGCCGAGCGCGGCGTTCATGTGGCCTTCCGGCTCCCAGCGTGCGAGGCGTTGCAGGGCCTGGAAATCGGCATGCTCGCGGAAGCGCTCCAGCAGGACGCCGGATTTCAGCTGCGGTTCCCGCCAGGCCATGCCCAGCAGTTCGACCAGCAGCGGCAGGCCGGGCACATCGAGGTCGCCGAGTTCCGGCACCTGATCGAGTTTGCGGGCGGTGGCCGGATCGTGGAGCAGGATCGATATGGCCTTGCGGACCGGGGTCTGGGTCGGCGCGGCCGTGACCCTTCGACGTGGCGCATCGTCCTGCCTGGCGGGCGTCTGCATGCGATCTCGCAAAGCGGTGGTGTTGAATCGCACGAGCTGCGAAAGACGCTCCAGCATCAGTTCACGGAACAGCCCGACGGGGAGTTTCTCGAGATGCGGGCGCGCCAGTTCGGCGAGCCGTGCGCGGCCATCGATGCTGTCGAGATCGACCTGATCGCCGAGCGCGCCGAAGAAGTAATCAGACAGGGCTTTGGACTTCTCGACCCGCGCCTCGAAGGCCTCCTTGCCCTCCTTGCGAACCAGTGTGTCCGGGTCCTCCCCCTCGGGAAGGAACAGGAAGCGGGCCTGACGACCGTCCTGCATGACCGGGAACACATTCTCGAGCGCGCGCCACGCGGCCTGTCGACCGGCGTTGTCGCCGTCGAAACAGAACACGACTTCGTCGACCACGCGGTAAAGGGTGTCGAGATGTTCGCGGGTGGTCGCGGTCCCGAGCGTCGCAACTGCGTTGCGGATGCCGAACTGGGCCAGCGCGACGACATCCATGTAGCCCTCTACGACCAGCACGCGCCTGGGGTCGCGGACGGCCTTGCGCAGTTCGAACAGGCCGTAGAGTTCGTGGCCCTTGTGGAAGATCGGCGTTTCCGGCGAATTCAGATACTTGGCCTTGTCGTCGCCGAGGGTGCGGCCGCCGAAGGCGATCACGCGGCCACGCCGATCGCGGATCGGGAACATCACGCGGTCGCGGAAACGGTCATAGACCTTGCCGTCGTCGCGCTTGATGAACATGCCGGCGGTGATCCACGGCTCCTTGGCTTCATCGAAGGCGTTGTCGAGGCCGTGCCAGTCGTTGGGTGCGAAACCGATGCCGTATTCGGCGGCGATCTCGCCGCTCAGGCCCCGCTGCTTGAGATAGGCGACCGCCCGTTCGGCGTCCGGATGCTTGCGCAACTGCTGCTGATACCAGTCGGCGGCACGCTCCATCAGCGGGTACAGCGCGTCGTTGCGATCGTCGCGCCGGGGCGCGGCGCCGCCTTCGCGCGGCACTTCCAAGCCGATGCTGGCGGCCAGTTCCTCGATGGCTTCCGGGTAGCTGCGGTGCTCGTACTCCATCAGGAATCCGAGCGCGGTGCCGTGCGCGCCGCAACCGAAACAGTGATACGTCTGCCGGCTCGGGGTGACGACGAAGGAGGGGGTCTTCTCGGAATGAAACGGGCAACAGGCCTTGTACAGGCTGCCGGCCTTTTTCAGCGGGACACGGGCGTCGATGACGTCGACGATATCGATCCGGTTGAGGAGATCGTCGATGAAGGTCTGAGGGATCTTGCCCGCCATCGCGGTCTTGACTCGTGTTCAGGTCGTTGGCGGGAAGACCGCCGGGGAGGGTGCCCGAACAAGATAGTGCGCGGCGGCCGGTTTCCCAAGCCCGCCGGCAACTTGGCTCAGCCGGCGAGTTTGCCTTTCAGCATCGCGCTGACGGCGGCCATGTCGGCCTGGCCCTGCAAGCGGGCTTTCAGTACACCCATGACCTTGCCCATGTCACGCATGCCCTCGGCACCGGTCTCGGCGATCGCGGCGTCGATCGCGGCGGCGACTTCCGCCGCGGACAACTGCGCCGGCAGATACGGCAGCAGGTGCTCGATCTCGTCGCGTTCCTTCGAGGCCAGGTCTTCGCGGGCGGCGGCCTCGAACTGCGCGAGCGATTCGCGGCGCTGCTTGATGGCCTTTTCGATCACCGCGAGCACGTCGGCGTCGGTGAGCTCGATACGCTCATCGACCTCGCGCTGCTTGATCGCGGCCTGCACCAGACGGATCGTGCCCAGGCGAGGCTTGTCGCCGGCCTTCATCGCGGTCTTCATGTCCGCGGTGAGTCGCGCCTTGAGTTCGCTCATCGGTGTGCCCGAAAGGTTCCTGGAATGGAACCGGGCTTAGTACAGACGGGTACGGCGGGCCTGTTCGCGCATCACCTTCTTGAGGGTGCGCTTCACGGCGGCGGCGCGCTTGCGCTTACGCTCCTGGGTCGGCTTCTCGTACGCCTCACGGCGGCGCAACTCGGTGACGATGCCGGCCTTTTCACAGCCGCGCTTGAAACGACGCAGGGCAACCTCGAAGGGCTCGTTCTCACGAACTTTGACGATGGGCATGTAGTGCTCTCTGTCAGGGGTAACGGTGTAATGTTCGGGTTTCTGGCGCTTCGGAACGTAGTAACCCCCGGAGCGCAGGAAGCCCGCCATTATACATGTGCCTGACGTAGGCACAAATCCCTGTGACGACTTCGAAATGCTTGTTTTAGGTCTGGAAAGTTCCTGCGACGAAACCGGCGTCGCGCTCTTCGATACCGAACGCGGCCTGCTTGCCGACGCGGTTTATTCGCAGATCGCCCTGCACGCCGAATACGGCGGCGTGGTCCCCGAGCTGGCCTCGCGCGATCACGTTCGCAAGGCATTGCCGTTGATTCGCGAGGTGCTGGCCGCAGGCGGCCATGCCCTGAACGATCTCGACGGGGTCGCCTACACTGCCGGTCCCGGCCTGATCGGCGCCCTGCTGGTCGGCGCGGCGATCGGGCGCAGCCTCGCCTGGGGACTGGAGATTCCGGCCGTCGGCGTGCACCACATGGAAGGCCATCTGCTCGCGCCAATGCTGGAGGATGACCCGCCCGCGTTCCCGTTCATCGCGCTGCTGGTGTCCGGCGGACACACGATGCTGGTTCGCGTGGACAGCGTGGGCAGTTATCACATCCTCGGCGAAACCCTCGACGATGCCGCCGGCGAGGCCTTCGACAAGACCGCCAAGCTGCTCGGGCTGCCTTACCCGGGTGGACCGGAACTTGCGCGGCTGGCCGAAAGCGGCGACCCGACGCGCTTCCGTTTCCCCCGTCCGATGACCGACCGGCCCGGACTCGAATTCAGTTTCAGTGGCCTCAAGACCTTCGCGCTGAACACACTGGGCGAACTCGAGCCAACCGAACAGGACAAGGCCGACGTGGCGCGCGCATTCGAGGATGCGGTGGTCGAGACCATGGCGATCAAGTGCCGGCGGGCGCTGCGCGAGACTGGCATCCCGCGTCTGGTGATCGCCGGCGGCGTCGGCGCGAACCGGCGCCTGCGGGAACGACTGGCCGAGATCGCGCGACAGGAAGGCGGCCAGGTCCATTACCCCCGTCCCAAGTACTGCACCGACAACGGCGCGATGATCGCGTACGCCGGCGCGCTGCGCCTGGCGGCCGGCGCTCACGAACTCAATGTGATCGGTGCCAGGGCGCGCTGGAATCTGGACGCTCTGGAGCCCGTCGTCTAACCCGCTCCGGCAGTGCGGCACCAGCCGGCGGCGGAAGATCAACTCGCGCTGCGTGGCTTCGATTTGGCGGGCTTGTCGGTGGGTTCGCCGCCGTCGAACAGGATCAGCGGCGCGTGATCGCCGGAGACCGCGCCTTCGTCGACGACCACCTTGCTGACGCCGGTCAGCGTCGGCAGGTCGTACATGGTGTCGAGCAGGATCTGTTCGAGAATGGTGCGCAGGCCACGCGCGCCGGTCTTGCGCTTCATGGCCCTTTTGGCGATCGACATCAGCGCCTCGCCGCCGAATTCCAGGCCCGCGCCCTCCATCTTGAACAGCTTCTGGTACTGCTTAGTGAGCGCGTTCTTGGGCTCGGTGAGGATGCGGATCAGCGCCTTCTCGTCGAGTTCCTCGACCGTGGCGATGACCGGCAGGCGACCGATGAACTCGGGGATCAGGCCGTACTTGATCAGGTCCTCGGGTTCGACCGCCGCGATCACCTGCGACAGGTTCCGCTTGGTGTCCTTGCTCTTCACGTCGGCGGAGAAGCCGATCCCGCCGGACTCGGAACGCTGGCGGATGATTTTGTCGAGGCCGTCGAAGGCGCCGCCGCAGATGAACAGGATGTTGCGCGTGTCGACCTGCAGGAATTCCTGCTGCGGGTGCTTGCGGCCACCCTGCGGCGGGATCGACGCGACCGTGCCTTCGATCAGCTTGAGCAGCGCCTGCTGCACGCCTTCGCCGGACACGTCGCGGGTGATCGAGACGTTCTCGGACTTGCGCGTGATCTTGTCGATCTCGTCGATGTAGACGATGCCGTGCTGGGCGCGCTCGACGTCGTATTCGGCGGCCTGCAACAGCTTCTGGATGATGTTCTCGACATCCTCGCCGACGTAGCCGGCCTCGGTCAGCGTGGTCGCGTCGGCCATCGCGAAGGGCACGTCGAGCAGGCGCGCGAGGGTCTCGGCCAGCAGGGTCTTGCCGGAGCCGGTCGGACCGATGATGAGCACGTTGCTCTTGGTCAGCTCGACGTCGTCTTCCTTGTTGCGGGAAGGCTTGTTGCGCAGCCGCTTGTAGTGGTTGTAGACGGCGACCGCGAGGATCTTCTTGGCGGTGACCTGGTCGATCACGTAGTCGTCGAGGATCTCGCGGATCTTGTGCGGCGTCGGCAGCTCGCCATCGTCGGACTTGGCCGCCTGGCTCAGTTCCTCGCCGATGATCTCGTTGCACAGGTCGACGCACTCGTCGCAGATGTACACGGACGGGCCCGCGATCAGCTTGCGCACCTCATGCTGGCTCTTGCCGCAGAAGGAGCAGTAAAGCGGCTTGTCGTCGTTATCCACATCACTCATCGCGGTTCACCCAGGCCCCTGTCGCCAATCGACGTCCGTCTGGCGAGCATAGCCGCGTGGGCCCCGTTCGCATATGTGCGAATCAATCACTTCCGCTGGGGTCACCGCATGAATCCAATTGGTCTGCCCCCGCGTATTGGCAAGTGTCACAGCTATAGTACGGGCGGAATGCGAACCGCGTTCATTTCCAGGAGTTGTCGATGAGCACCGAGATCGAGGCGGATGCCGATCAGTTGGCGGATTGGCTGGCGCGCTGCGCGCTCGGGGATCGCCGGGCATTCGAGCGTCTTTACGATGCCACCTCCCGCCGCCTGTACGGAATTCTGCTGCGTCTGATGAAACGCCGCGATTGGGCCGAGGAGGCCCTGCAGGAGGCCTACGTGAAGATCTGGCAGAACGCCGACCAATACCGCGCCGATCGAGGACAGCCGCTCACCTGGCTGATCAGCATCGCGCGTTACCGCGCCCTGGACATGTTGCGCCGCGACAAGGGCGAGGATTCGCTCGATGAGCGCCGCGAGGCCGGCTTCGAGGAGGTCGACGAAGTGAGCGTCGAGCGCATGCAGGGCCTCTCCAGCCTGGCCGAAACCCGCGATCTGGTGCGCTGTCTGGAAGACATCCAGCTGGAGCAGCGCAACTGTCTGATCCTCGCCTATTGCGAGGGCTATTCGCACTCCGAACTCAGCGAGACGCTGAGTCGCCCGGTCGGCACCATCAAGAGCTGGATACGGCGGGCCGGCCAGGTACTCAAGGACTGTCTGGAGGGTCTGGCATGAGCGACATCGACGACATCACCGAACCCGACGACAGCATGGTCGCGCTGGAATACGTGCTCGGTCTGCTGGACCGGAACGAATTCGCCGCCGCCGATGCGCGGCGCCGGGCCGACCTCGCGTTCGACCGGGAGATCAGCGCCTGGGAAACCCGACTGGTCCGCTTCTACGCAGCCGAACCCGCCGTGACCGTGCCGGCCGGGGTGCGCGACCGCCTGCTCGCGCGGCTGTTCCCGCCGGCGCCCGAGGAGATCGCGGCCTGGCGTCGCGGGCTGGCCCTGTGGCGCGGTTTCGCCCTGGCCGCCAGTGTCGGCGTGATCGCCCTGGGGGTCGCGCTGCTGGCCCGTATCGAGCCGGCGAGCGCGCCATCGACACCGATCGCGCAGGTTCCGGCCACCCTGCCGCCGATCGCGGCGGTCCCCGCCGAGCCCGCTTTCAAGGCCACCTACTGTGCCCTGTTCAAGACCGACGAACGCATGGAGTGGATCGTCTGGGCCGATCCACGCAGCGGCAAGATGCGCGCGATCGTGCCGGGTTCGCAGGTCGCTTACGCCCCGGATCAGCATGCGATGGAGCTGTGGATGCTGCCGGCGGATGGCAGCGCGCCGCGCTCGCTCGGCATCCTCCCGGCCAGCGGCAAGGCGGAACTGGCGATGCCGACCGGTCTGATCGAGGAGGCGAAGGGCCTCGCGGTCAGTCAGGAGCCGCCGGGCGGCTCGCCGACCGGTCTGCCGACCGGCCCGGTGCTGTATCAGTCGCCGTGGTGGTCGCTGGGCTGATCCGGAGCGCGGACCTCCGGTCGGCGCGGGCCTGCCCGGGCTTCGGCTCCGCTCAGCCAACGGCATGCGCCGGCTGAGCGGAGTCGAAGCCAAGCTACGACCACCCGGCCGACCACTCGGCCGACCGCCCGGCCGACTGGCCGGTACGTTCGGGGCCGGACCGATCGGGCGCGGGCTGATCGGCATTGGCCGAGCCGGTATCATCGCGCCATCTTCCCCAACCATCGGCTTAACCCATGCAGGACTATCAACGCGAGTTTCTGAGCTTCGCGATCGACCGGGGCGTGCTGCGCTTCGGCGAGTTCACCCTCAAGTCCGGGCGCAAGAGCCCGTACTTCTTCAACGCCGGCCTGTTCAACACCGGCGCGGCGCTGGCCCGGCTGGGACGCTTCTACGCGCAGGCCATCACCCGTTCCGGCATCGACTTCGACCTGCTGTTCGGCCCCGCCTACAAAGGTATCCCGCTGGCCGCCGTGACCGCCGCCGCGCTGGCCGAGCACCATGACCGCGATCTGCCCTACTGCTTCAATCGCAAGGAAGCCAAGGACCACGGCGAGGGCGGCAATCTGGTCGGCGCGCCGATGACCGGGCGCATCATGATCATCGACGACGTGATCACCGCCGGCACCGCGATTCGCGAATCCATGGACATCATCGCCGCGCATGGCGCCACCGCCGCCGGCGTGGTGATCGCGCTGGATCGTCAGGAGCGTGGCCAGGGCGAGACCTCGGCGGTGCAGGAGGTCGAGCGGACCTTCGGCCTCAAGGTCGCGAGCATCGTCGGGCTGGCCGATCTGATCGCATATCTGGAGGAGAAGTCCGGGTTCGACGCCGAAGTGGCCGCGATCCGCGCGTACCGCGACCAGTACGGGATCTGATCCGCGACGTTCCGGTCGTAGGGCGGATACCCGAAGGGGTTCCGCCGCATTGACCGCTGCTTCGGCGGAAGCCCTGCGGGTGTCCGCCCTACGGTCGGAAGCTCCAGACGCCGAATCGCCGGTTACCCGCCATGCGATGCCGTTTCGCCATTGTTGAGTAAGCTTGCCGGCATGACCTTGCCGACCGCGCTTGCCGACGTCTCGATTCCCGCCTGGGTGCGCTGGCTGGCGCAGGATGCCGACGGCGCCTGGTGGGGTTTCGAGGCGGAGCCGCACCCCGGCGATGTCGCCTGGTACGAAAACGAGGTTGGCCGCTATCGACGGCTGGCCGATGACGCGCCGAATCCGGATTGGCGCAAGACGCTCGGTCAACGAGCCATGGAGTCCCGATGAGCGAGGATACCCGCCGCGTCTACCGTGCCGGCGAGACGCTCTTGCGCGAGGGCGAATACGGCGACGAGGCCTTCGTCGTGCTGCGCGGCAGCGTGTCGATCTGCCGCGAGGTGGAGGGCCGCCTGCTCGCGCTGGTCGAAGTCGGGCCCGGACAGGTCATCGGCGAGATGGGCCTGGTCGGGGAGCGCCCGCGCAGCGCCACTGCCGTGGCAACGGTCGACACCCTCGTCGAGGTCATCAGCCGCCGGCGTTTTCGCACGCTGTTGCAGGACGATACCGACCTCGCCATGGACATCCTCAAGGTCTTGTTCGAGCGCCTGCGTCAGGCGCAGAGCGCACTGCTCGAATGGCAGTTGGGCAAGGTCACCAAGGCGCGCCTGTCGGAGTTGCAGACCAATGCGGCACCGGCTTCCGCCCCCGCCGCGCCGATCGCGCGCGAGACCGAGGCGCCGAGCGGCCCGGTGCTGCGCCTGAGCGGTGTGTCCGGAGACGCCATCGAGGTGCTGCCGGCGGGCGGCCTGACGATCGACCGCTATCCGTTCCGCATCGGTCGGCGCACCAATGATCCGCTGGTGCAGAACGATTTCTCGATCGACGACATCGAGCCATATCAGGTTTCGCGCTCGCACTTTCTCTTCATGATCGAGGACGGTCGCGTCGCAATCGCGGATCGCGGCAGTTATCTGGGTCTGGAGATCAACGGCCAGCGCCTCGGCGGCGAGGACGGCGACGACGGCGTGGTGTTCCTCAAGGACGACAACACACTGTGGCTGGGCGCGGACGACTCCAGCTACGAATTCCGTGTCGAGGTGCTTGGCGGCGACGCCCGACCGTGACTTTCCCCCACAGGCTGTTGCCTCTTTCACGAGGTGGCCGCGACGGGCGGGCATGTATAGTTCCTCAACTTGCCCAAACGCCCGGATAAGCCATGTCTTCCCTGCTCATCACCAACGCGCGCATCGTCAACGAAGGGACCATCACCGAGGGCGATCTGCTGGTCCGTGACGGCCGCATCGCCGAGATCGGCGCCGGCATCGGCAAGGCCGCCGACCGTACCCTCGACGCCGCCGGGCGGGTGCTGATGCCGGCGATGATCGATGACCAGGTGCACTTCCGCGATCCGGGCCTGACCCACAAGGGCAATCTGGAAACCGAGTCGCGCGCGGCGGTCGCCGGCGGCATCGCCAGCTTCATGGAGATGCCCAACACCAAGCCGCAGACGGTGACGGCCCAGGCGCTGGAAGAGAAGTACGCACTCGCCGCGCAGCGTTCGCACGGCAACTACGCGTTCTATTTCGGCGCCACCAACGACAATCTGGCCGAGATTCAGAAACTCGATGCCAACGCCGCCGCCGGCGTGAAGATCTTCATGGGCGCCTCCACCGGCAACATGCTGGTCGACAACGAGGAGACCCTGAACGCGATCTTCCGCGACGCCCCCTGCCTGATTGCGACGCACTGCGAAGACACGCCGATGATCAAGGCCAACGAGGACGCCTATCGGGCGAAATACGGCGAGGATGTGCCGTATCGCCTGCACGGCGAGATCCGCAGCGCCGAGGCCTGTCTCAAGTCCTCGCGTCTGGCCATCGAACTCGCCAGGCGCCACGGCTCGCGGCTGCACGTGCTGCACCTGACCACCGAGATCGAGATGGATCAGTTCGAGCCCGGCCCCATCGCCGGCAAGCGCATCACCGGCGAGGTCTGCGCGCATCACCTGTATTTCTCCGATCAGGACTACGACGCGCGCGGCGCCTTCATCAAGTGCAACCCGGCGATCAAGCGCGTCGAGGATCGCGCCGCGCTGCGCAAGGCCCTGATCGAAGGGCGGCTGGACATCATCGCCACCGACCACGCCCCGCACACGCTGGACGAAAAGACCGGTACCTACTTCCAGACGCCGGCCGGCCTGCCGCTGGTGCAATGGGCGCTGCCGTCGGTGCTGGAGCGGTATCACGCCGGCGAGATGTCGCTGGAGATGATCGTCGAGAAGACCAGCCACAACGTCGCGATCGGCTACGACCTCGTCGAGCGCGGTTTCCTGCGCGAGGGTTACTGGGCCGATCTGGCGCTGGTGAACCTTGACGCCCCGAACACCGTCCAACGCGGGGACGTGCTCTCGAAGTGCGGCTGGTCGCCGTTCGAGGGCGACACCTTCCGTTCACGCATCGACGCCACCGTCGTGTCCGGTCGGCTGGCCTATCTCGACGGCAGGATCATCGATGAAGGTCACGGCGAGCGCCTGCAATTCAACCGCAAATGACCACCACCCCGTAGGATGGGCAAAGGACCGTAGGGACGTGCCCATCGCCGACGGCGAGGCCTTTCCCGGCGCCCGGGCGGTCGGCAGGTCTTGCGATGGGCACGCTGCGCTTTGCCCATCCTACGCAGCTGAGTATTCGGAGATTTCATGACCAAGAACCAACTCATCATCACCCTGTTCACCATCGGCTGGCTGATCCCGTTCTTTCTGGTGCTGTTCACCAAGAAGGTGCGGCGCGGCGAGAAACTGCTGTGGTGCGTCCTGACCCTGTGGGGCTCGTGGTTCACCTTCGGGTTCTACTCGCTGGTCGCGCCCATCCACGGGCCGCCGGAAGACGCGTCCAATAGTGGGGAGAAAGCCTGATGGAATGGCTGATCGGCAGCGGCGTGATGATGCTGGTGGCGGCGCTGGTCTGGCTGCTGCCGCTGATCCTGATCGCGCGTTCGGATCGCACCGAGGGCGGCGAGAAGCTGCTCTGGCTTCTGATCGTGCTGTTCGTGTCGTGGTTCGCGTGGATCGTGTATCTGCTGATCGCGCCGATCAGCGACAAGCTCAAGAAGCTCTGAGTTCAGCGCTTTACCGTAGGAGCGGCTTCAGCCGCGATCGGCTTGCGGTCGTGCTGACCGTGGTCGGGATTGGGTTTGATGATGTCGTGGACATCATCGTTTCTTGTGGCATGGCTCCGAGCGGCAGGTAAAGCCTCTTGGGACACGCCACGAGTGGGTCGCCAGTCTTGTTTCGGCGGCGCTGTCGTAGGGTGCGCTCCGCGCACCGAAACCGGCCTGGATGGTTGGCTGTGTCGTTTTGGCGGAACCCCGTCGGGTGTCCGCCCTACGCTGTGGTGCAGTTACAGCACTCGACGATGCTGTCTCGGTCCGTCCGTAGTCCGGGCGGAAGCCCGCGGGGCGTTCCGCCGTGCGAAGCCGAAACGGCCAGCCATCACCGGACGACGCCCCCACGCTGACGGCGGAACGCCTTCGGCTTCCGCCCTAAACGTTAGGAGTGCTGTGATGACTGCCGATGTCATTGATTACCAGATCCATGGTTCCGAGATGCAGTTCGTCGAGATCGAACTCGACCCGCGCGAATCCGCGGTCGCCGAGGCGGGCGCGATGATGTTCATGGACGCGGCAATCGAGATGGAAACCGTGTTCGGCGACGGTTCGGTGCAGCAGGGTGGGTTCTTCTCCAGGCTGGTCGGCGCCGGCAAACGCCTGGTCACCGGCGAATCGCTGTTCACCACGGTGTTCACCAACGGCGGTCACGGTCAGGCCAGGGTCGCGTTCGCGTCGCCCTATCCGGGCAAGGTGATTCCCCTGAGTCTCGCGAGCCTGGGCGGCGAGCTGCATTGCCAGAAGGAGGCCTTCCTGTGCGCGGCGCGGGGGGTGTCGCTCGGCATCGCGTTCCAGAAGCGCATCGGCACTGGTCTGTTCGGCGGCGAGGGCTTCATCATGCAGAAGCTGAACGGTGACGGTCTGGTGTTCGTGCACGCCGGTGGCGCCGTGGTCGAGAAGACCTTGCTGCCGGGCGAGAAGCTGAAGGTCGATACCGGCTGTCTGGTCGCAAAGATGCCGAGCGTGGACATGTCGGTCGGTTACATCGGCAGCGTGAAGAGCGCGATCTTCGGGGGCGAGGGCTTCTTCCTGACCGAGCTGACCGGGCCGGGCAAGGTCTGGTTGCAGTCGCTGCCGTTCTCGCGGCTCGCCGGGCGGATTCATGAGTCGACGCCCCGGACCGGCGGGCATGACATCGGAGAGGGAACGGTGATGGACAGCTTCCCGGAACTGTTCAATCGCCGCTGAAGCGCGCAGCCATTGAAATGGTAATAGCGTTAAACGCAGAGGCGCGGAGTTCGCAGAGGTCGCAAAGGTTTGCAGGGTTGGAGCGCGCTCGCGCCTCATTGGGCAGTCAGTCGGAATAGGCGGTAGTCGCATTTACCGAGTGATGGCGTTCATGACCCTCACCTTCAGCCGTACCCAGAATCTCTGCGTCCTCCGCGAACTCCGCGCCCCTGCGTTGAATGCTGTTGCTGTCCCTGCTCTTGAAGATTGTCCACGAACCTTGACACCAGGGAGGGCGATCCGGAGAATGCGCGCCTCTTCGCGGTCGGGTAACCGGTCGCCGCTGTAAAAAAGGCTACGTAGCTCAGCTGGTTAGAGCATCGCACTCATAATGCGAGGGTCGCTAGTTCGAATCTAGCCGTAGCCACCAACTTCCCGAACGGCCCGCCCGGCATCACTACCCGGCGGGCCGTTTTCGTTAGCGTTTGCGCAATTTCCCGGTCAGGCGGTCGCCGGCATCGATGATGCCGTGGCCACGCAGCCAGGCTTGGGCGTCGTCGGCGTCGGATTCGAACCAGGCGCGTGCCGAGCCCAGCCGGAAGCTGTAACCCCAGGCATCCATGTCGCGGAACATGCGTTCGCGGCCCATCGACGGCAGGTCGCCGGCCCACAGGATTTGCAGGTAGCAGACGCCGTTCTCTTCGTCGTAATCGCCACCGGCGTCGGTGTGCAGGCCGGCGCGGCGCTCCGCGTCCATGCACACGTAATGCGCGGCCTCGTGCAGCGCGGAATGGACCGGGGTGTCGGCGCGGATCAGCAGGCGGTTGGCGATCAGGCCGGCCTCCTCGTCGCCCCAAAAGCTGCCGGGGATGTCGGCGCCCTCGGTAACGTGCTCCACGGTCAGACCGTAGGTGACGAGCAGTGCGCGCAGTTCCTCGCCGGGGATGTCGGCGCAGCGCAGGACGGTCGCGGTCATCGCGTGCGTTCGAGGGTGACGAAGCGGTAGGCAAGGGCGTTGAGTTCGTCGGCGGCGTGCGCCTCGCTGGCGGTTTCCCGCCAGGCGTCGGCATCCCACTCCGGAAAGAACGAGTCGGCCTCGAATTGGCCGTCGACCTCGGTGAGTTCCATGGTGTCCGCGATCGGCAGGAACAGCGCGTAGATGGCGGCGCCGCCGATGACCATGATCTCCTCGGCGTCCCCGGCCAGGTCGATCGCCTGATCGACCGTGTTGGCGATCGCGCAGCCTGCCGCGCGGTAATCGGGGTCGCGGCTGATCACGATGTTCATTCGACCGGGTAGCGGGCGCCCTATGGATTCGTGGGTCTTGCGGCCCATCACGATCGGTCTGCCCAGGGTGCGAGCCTTGAAGTGGGCGAGGTCGGCTGGCAGATGCCAGAGCAACCGGTTGTCGCGACCGAGTTCGCGGTTGCGACCGATGGCGGCGATCAGCGTCAGGTGTGAACTCATTCGCGAAAGTTGGCGCCGACCCGCGCGGGGCGCGCTTCGTGGTCGCCGATCAGGGCGTTGTCGAGCGACGCCGGATAGCGTTTGCCGAACGCGCCGGGGGACGTTTTCGCTTCCCGCGGCAGACCCAGGAAATCGTCCTTCGGCCACCAATCCTCTTCGCCCATCTCGACCGAGCCGCGCAACTCGCTGGTCGGTTGCAGGCGGAAATCGAACGGCGGCTCGGTCGCGGCCAGCAGGCAGGTGCTGGCGCTGGGACAGTCGGCGTTGCCGCGCACGAGGCCGTCCGGCCGGGTCGGCTTGATCGGCTGTTGATCCGGGGTGCCGACGATCAGGTTGTTGGCGATCACGTTGCCCTTGTCGAAACTCCAGCGCTCGACCGTGATGCCGCCGCGCAGATTGTTGACGAGCGTGTTGTGCACGATCTTCACGCCGTGCTGAAAGCCGCGGCTCTGATAATCCTGCGCGACGATGCCGGACAGGCCGTTGTCGATGGTGATGTTGTTGCGGATGAGCGCCGGGCCGCCGCCGGCGACGATGCCGCCGTCCCAGGCCGATCGCTGCACGTAATTGCCTTCGATCAGCGAAGCGGGTCCTGCCGGGTTGTCGTTGCCGTAGACGATGATGCCCGGCCCCTTGGTGTCGTAGACGCTGTTGTCGCGGATGACCGCGTTCGAGTTCAGCTTGACCTGGATGCCATAGCCGACGCGGTCGTCACGAGGCATCGCGCCGCTGATCAGGTTGTGCTCGATGAGCACATCCTTCGCGATGCATTGCTTGCCGTCATGGCAGCCCACGTAGATCGCGGTCGCGCGCAGATTCTTGAATTCGTTGCCGCGAATGGTCAAACGCTCGGTGTTGGCGCTGTTGGCCGCGATCGAGACGCCGGCCAGACGATGCAGGCGGCAGCGCTGGATGGTCACGTCGTGGGTCTCGTAGACCTTGATGCCTTCGGCATTCTTGCTGCGCGCGGTGATGTCCAGGTCCTGGATGATCAGGTGCGAGCTTTCGCGGATGTCCAGCACGTTTGCCTTGTCGCCGCCGTAAGCGATCACCGCGCGGTGGCCCGATCTCGGGTTCTCGGAGCGCAGGGTGATCGGCTTGTCCGCCGTGCCCCGCGCGCGGATCGTGCAGGGGGTCAGATAGACGCCCTTGCGCAGCAGGATCTCGTCCCCGGGTGCGGCTTCCTTGAACGCCGCGCACCAGTCGTCCTTGGGGCCGAACACCTTCTGTTCGGCCTGCGCCGCGCCGCCGCTCAGACCGAGCAGCAACGCGACGCCGAGCAGGCGTTCAAGCGCCGCCATTGCCGCCCTGGCCGCCACCACCGCGACGACCACGACCACCGCCGCCACCCCCGCGACGGTCGCCACGTCCGCCGCCGCGGCCACCGTGTTCCTCGCGTGGTTTGCGCGGGATGCGGATGCGCGGCTCGGGGTTGGTGACCAGGATGCTGTCATCGATCGGCGCCAGCGGGATCTTGGCGTCGATGTATTCCTCGATCTCGGGCAGATGGAAGGAATAGTCCTCGCAGGCGAAGCTGATCGCGTCACCTTCCGCGCCGAGACGCGCGGTCCGGCCGATGCGGTGGACGTAGTCCTCGGCGTCCTGCGGCAGGTCGTAATTGAACACGTGACTGACGCCGGGGATGTGCAGGCCGCGCGCGGCGACGTCGGTGGCGACCAGGATGTCGAGCTCGCCGTCCTGGAACTTGGCCAGCAGGCGCTGACGCTTGGTCTGCGGCACGTCGCCGGACAGGATCGCGGCCTCGAAGCCGTTGCTGGCCAGATAACCCCAGACCCGTTCCGACTGGCGCTTGGTGTTGACGAAGACGATGGTGCGTGGCTTGTGCTCGCGCTGCCCGAGCTGGCGCATCAGCCCGAGCAGCAGCGGGATCTTCTCGTCATTGGCGGTGTGATAGACGACCTGGCGGACCTTGTCGGCGGTGACCTGCTCGGCCTCGACGGTGACCTCGCGCGGGTTGTTCATGTGCTCGTAGGCGAGTTCGAGCACGCGGTAGGACAGCGTCGCGGAGAACAGCAGGCCGAGGCGCTGCGTGGCCGGGGGACAGCGGCGCAACAGGTAGCGGATGTCCTTGATGAAACCGAGGTCGAACATGCGGTCGGCCTCGTCGAGGACGACCACGTCGCAGGCGCGCAGGTCGAATACGTGCGACTTGAAGTAGTCGATGATGCGGCCCGGGGTGCCGATCAGGATGTCGACGCCGGCTTCGAGCACCGCGCGCTGCTCCTCGTAGCCGGTGCCGCCGTAGGCCAGGCCGAGCTTGAGGCCGGTGTAGGCGCCAAGCAGCTCGGCGTCCTTGTGGATCTGGATCGCGAGCTCGCGGGTTGGCGCCAGCATCAGCGCGCGCGGCTGCGTGGTCTTCAGGCGCTCCAGGCCGGGCGTGGTCAGCAGGCGCTGGAAGGTCGCGAGCAGGAACGCGGCGGTCTTGCCGGTGCCGGTCTGCGCCATTCCGGCGATGTCCTGGCCGGCCAGCGCCAGCGGCAGCGTCTGCGCCTGGATGGGTGTGCAATAGTGGAATCCGGCCTCATGCAGACCCTGCATGATCGGCGCGGCGAGATCGAATTGCGAAAACGGCGTCTGGGTGACGACTTCCGCGGGCATGGCTTCGTTTGTCATAAGGCGCGGGAGGATACCGGAAAGCGCCTGATGGACGAAGCCGCTGCGGACGTTACCGTATGATCCGGGCGTTCTTTCCGTCCCGCGCAGGCTTGAAATGCCTCCCCCTTTGGGCTCAAATGCGGCGAATCCTCCGGGCCGCCCGCGGTTTTCCCGCCAGTCGTCGCGACCATGCCCCCTTGGCGCCGCCAACGTACTGCGGCGCGGTTTTCCCCACCTTCCAGCAACCGAGTTTCAGTCCATGAGTGAGCTGATCGCCCAAACCTCCGATGCCGATTTCGACGCCGATGTCCTGAAGTCCAGTGTGCCGGTGCTGCTCGACTTCTGGGCGGAGTGGTGCGGCCCCTGCAAGATGATCGCGCCGATCCTGGAAGACATCGCGAGGGAGTACGCCGGCAAAGTGAAGGTGGTGAAGCTGAACATCGACCACAATCAGTCGACGCCGCCGAAGTACGGCATCCGCGGCATCCCGACCCTGATGCTGTTCAAGGACGGCCAGGTCGAGGCCACCCGAGTCGGCGCGCTGTCCAAGTCGCAGCTGACCGCGTTCCTCGATCAGAGCCTCTGATCCGCCGGAGCGATCACCGACGAACCGCAGGTCTCCGCTTACGGGGGCTTGTTCGTTGCGGACGCCGGCCATCAGCCTTTCTGGACGCCCCCATAACCCCCGTCTATACTCGGCCCGTCTTGTGAGCATCCCGCCCGGGATGCCGGCTCTGTACCCTCCAGAGTCCCTGCCCGGTTCTCCACCGGCGCCACCCGTCTTCATCTGAATCCGTTCACCACCAAGTCCCGGTTCCGGGCATTCCGTCGCAAATGAATCTCTCCGATCTTAAAGCCATGTCCGCCAGCCAGTTGCTGGATTACGCCACCGAGCTGGGCATCGAGAATCTGGCCCGCTCGCGCAAGCAGGACATCATCTTCGCGATCCTCAAGGCGAAGGCCAAGATCGGCGAGCACATCCACGCGGACGGAGTGCTCGAAATCCTCCAGGACGGCTTCGGTTTCCTGCGCTCGCCGGATTCCTCGTACCTGGCCGGCCCGGACGATGTCTACGTGTCGCCGAGCCAGATACGTCGCTTCAACCTGCGCACCGGCGACACCGTCACCGGCAAGGTGCGGCCGCCGAAGGACAATGAGCGTTACTTCGCGCTGCTCAAGGTCGACGAGATCAATTTCGAGCCGCCCGAGAACGCCAAGAACAAGGTGGTCTTCGAGAATCTGACCCCGCTGTTCGCGCGTGAGCGCTTCACGCTCGAGCAGGGCAACGGCGGCACCGAGGACATCACCAACCGCATCGTCGACATGATCTCGCCGATCGGTAAGGGCCAGCGCGGTCTGATCGTGTCGCCGCCGAAGGCCGGCAAGACCATGTTGATGCAGAACATCGCGCATGCGATCTCCTACAACTGCCCGGACTGCTACCTGATCGTGCTGCTCATCGACGAGCGCCCGGAAGAGGTCACCGAGATGCAGCGCTCGGTGCGCGCGGAGGTCATCTCCTCGACCTTCGACGAGCCCGCCGCCCGTCACGTGCAGGTCGCCGAGATGGTCATCGAGAAGGCCAAGCGCCTGGTCGAGCACAAGCGCCATGTGGTCATCCTGCTCGATTCCATCACCCGCCTGGCGCGTGCCTACAACACCGTGGTGCCGTCCTCCGGCAAGGTGCTGACCGGTGGTGTCGACGCGAATGCGCTGCACCGCCCGAAACGCTTCTTCGGTGCCGCCCGTAATGTCGAGGAAGGCGGTTCGCTGACCATCGTCGCGACCACGCTGGTCGATACCGGCTCGAAGATGGACGAGGTCATCTACGAGGAGTTCAAGGGCACCGGCAACATGGAGATCCACCTGGATCGCCGCATCGCCGAGAAGCGCGTCTACCCGGCCATTCACATCAATCGTTCCGGCACCCGCCGCGAAGATCTGCTGACCCCGGAAGACGAACTGCAGAAGATCTGGTTGCTGCGCAAACTGCTGCACCCGATGGACGAGCTGGCTGCGGTCGAGTTCGTGCTCGACAAGATGAAAGCGACCAAGACGAATCAGGAATTCTTCGATTCCATGAAACGTTGATGCCCGCCGCGCCGGGATTCGGAGTAGCCCCATGAAACGATTGTTCATCGCCACGCTCGCCCTGTTCGCGACCTTTTCGGTCCGTGCCGACGAGCCCGTCGATCTCGGTCACATGGTCGTCTACAGCGGCGAGGTAAGTTTCGAGGAGGCCAGAAGCGGCCTGAAATTCGCGGTCGGCAACCTCGGTATGGTGATCAGCGACGAGCTGCACCTCTCGGAGATGCTGGACCGCACCGGCGCTGACATCGGCGCGGCCAAGCGCGTGTTCGAGCATGCCGAAACCATCGCCTGGTGCAGCGCGTCGCTGTCCCGCAAGATGATCGAGGCGCAGCCGACCAGCCTGGTGTTCTGCCCGTTCGCGATCTCCCTGTACACGCTCGATGGTCAGCCGGACAAGGTCTACGCGGCCTATCGCAAGCCCTATCTCGGCGAGGCCAGTGACGCGGCGCGGGCGATCATGGAAGAGGTCGAGGCCATGTACCATGAAGTCGCGGAAGCGGCGGTCAGTGGCGGCTTCTGATCCGAAACCTTGCGTTTCTCCGATCCGCCCCGATCATTCGCTCGTGACAAGCCCCTCGCCTCCGCCTGGGGCTTTTTCATTCCCACTGTCAGTTCGATAACGAGGTCAGGCTGATGACCCACATGCTCCCTCATGCCAATCAGACCATCGCCTTCATCGGCGGCGGCAACATGGCGCGCAGCCTGATCGGCGGCCTGATCGCGAACGGCTGGAAGGCCGACCGAATCTGGGTCGCCGACCACGACGCCAAGCAGCTCGAATCCCTGAATTCGAAGTTCCCGGTGCATACCAGCGAGGACAACGACAAGGTGGCTTCCGTCGCCGACGTGCTGGTGCTCGCGGTCAAGCCGCAGGTCCTGCATGCGGCCTGTCAGCGCCTCGTCAACACCGTGCAGAGCCGGAAGCCGTTGGTGGTGTCGATCGCCGCCGGCGTGCGCCAGCCGGATATCGCCACCTGGCTGGGTGGCGACATCGACGTGGTGCGGGCGATGCCGAACACCCCCGCGCTGGTGCAGAGCGGCGCGACGGCGCTGTTCGCGCCGAAGGGCCTGAGCGAGACGCGGCGCGCGATCGCCGAGTCGATCATGCGCGCCGTCGGCCTGACCCTGTGGGTCGCCGACGAGGCGCAGATGGATGCGGTCACGGCCCTCTCGGGCAGTGGGCCGGCGTACATCTTCCTGGTCATCGAGGCGATGGAGGAGGCCGGTGTCGAACTGGGGCTCAGCGCCGAGACATCGCGACTGCTCGCCTTACAGACGGCGTTCGGCGCCGCCAAGATGGCGCTGGAGAGCAGTGAGACGCCGGCCACGCTGCGTCAGCGCGTGACCTCGCCGGGCGGCACCACGGAGCGCGCCCTCGGGGTGTTCGAGGACGCCGGTCTGCGCGCCCTGTTCGAGCGCGCCCTGACCGCCGCGCGCAATCGTTCGCAGGAACTCGCCGACATGCTGGGGCGCCAGTGATGGGCAACGATTACTACACCAGCCCGGTCGAGTTCCTCGTCACCACCCTCGGCGGGCTCTACATCGCGGCGGTGATGCTGCGCTTCCTGTTCCAGCTTGTGCGCGCGGATTTCTACAACCCGATCTCGCAGTTTCTGGTCAAGATCACCAGCCCGCTGCTGGTGCCGCTGCGTCGCGTGATTCCCGGTTTCGGCGGCATCGATGTCGCCTCGATCGTGCTGATGCTGCTGTTGCAGATGCTGGTGTTCGCGCTGGTGGTGGTGTTGCGCGGCGCGACGCCGACGCCGCTGTTCCTGCTCGGCCTGGCCGTCGTCGAACTGTTGCAGGTGGCGGTCAACATCTTCTTCTGGGCGATCATCCTGCAGGCCATCCTCAGCTGGGTGCAGCCGGGGCAGCACAACCCCGGGACGATTCTGCTGCATCAATTGACCGCGCCCTTGCTGAACCCGGCGCGCCGCCTGCTGCCGCCGATTTCCGGGCTGGACCTGTCGCCGATCCTGGTGGTGATCGGGCTCAAGCTGCTCGAGATGATCCTGTTGCCGCCGCTGCAACGGCTGCTGATGTGAGCGGACCCTGTCGCCGCGATGGCGACGACCTCGTGCTCGAACTGCACGTCCAGCCGCGCGCCGCCCAGGATGCTTTCGCCGGTGTGCACGGCGACCGCCTGAAGCTGCGCATCACCGCGCCACCGGTCGACGGCAAGGCCAATGAACATCTGATCGGTTTCCTCGCCAAGGCTTGCGGGGTGCCCAGGCGCGACGTGACTCTGGAGCAGGGTGAGAAGGGCCGCGACAAGCGCTTCCGCATCCACGCGCCGAACCGGATTCCCGACGACATCCGCGAATTGCTGTAACAATTCCTTGACGGTTTTTGTGCGATGCACATAACCTGCTGTTTTCTAACAGGTCTTGTCGGGTTCGTTATGGATGACCAGCAACTGCAACACCGTCTCGGCGCCTACCATCGCTGGAAGACGGCGCTGACGCGCACCGTCGAGGGCTATCAGGTCTGGCTCGAAGAGCATGGCCTGGGCAACGCCGATACCGATCGCCGCCTGCGTGACGCCATCGACACGTTGCGCGCCGACAAGCTGACCATCGCCTTCGTCGCCGAGTTCTCGCGCGGCAAGACCGAACTGATCAACGCGATCTTCTTCGCCGAGCACGGTCGTCGCCTGCTGCCCTCGGATGCCGGCAGCACCACCAAATGCCCGACCGAGCTGTTCTACGACGATGTCGAGCAGACCGCCTACCTGCGCCTGCTGCCGATCGAGACCCGTGCCACCGATGCCCCGCTGCGCGCGCTCAAGCAGGACCGGGCCGCCTGGACGCAATTCCCGCTCGATCCGGCCGATCCGGAGCAGATGCTCACGAGCCTGTCCGAGGTGGTGCGCACCAAGCGTCTGCCGCTGGCGGAGGCGCAGAAACTCGGCTTCTACGCCGACGTGCGCGTCAACGCGCCGAACACGCTGGTCGAGATTCCGTTCTGGCGCCACGCGCTGATCAGTTATCCGCACCCCTTGTTGAAGCAGGGTTTGAACCTGCTCGATACGCCCGGACTCAACGCGCTCGGCAGCGAACCGGAACTCACCCTGCATACGCTGGCCGCCGCCCAGGTGGTGCTGTTCGTGCTGGCCGCCGATACCGGCGTCACGCGCAGCGACCTGGAGATGTGGAAGGAACATGTGCTGCCGGGCCGTGAAGGTCACGGCAAGGCGCTCGCGGTGGCGCTGAACAAGATCGACACCTTGTGGGACGAATTGCGTGATCGTGGCCAGGTCGAGTCGGTGATCGAGCGTCAGCGGAGGGACGTTTCCGAGGTGCTCGGCATCCCTGTCGATCATGTGTTCCCGGTGTCCGCGCAGAAGGCCTTGCTCGGCAAGGTCAAACGGGATTTCGCGCTGTTGCGCGACGCACGCCTCGGCGCGCTCGAGGATTACCTGTCCGACGAGATTCTGCGTGACCGGCAGCGCATCCTGCGGGAGTCGCTGCGTCGCGATATCGGGCAGATGATCGACAACTCGCGCGAGGTGGTCGAACACCGTCTGCGTGATGACGCCGCTCAGCTCGCGGAACTGCGCCAGGCTGGCGAGCGTAATTCGGGCGTGCTCCAGCAACTGCATAAACGCATCGAGGCCGACCGGGCGGAATACCTCTCGGCGCTCCAGGCATATCAGCAGGCCAAGGTCGCCCTGGGCGTGGACATGCGCGCGCTGCTCGATCTGCTCGACCTGCAATCCCTCGATCACGTGCTGGACATGACGCGCGGTGACCTCAGCGGTCGCTGGACCACGCCGGGTCTGGTGCGCGGCATGGGGCAATGTCTGGCCGATCTGCGCGCCTTGATGCACCGTGTCGAGGACGCGGTGTCGCACGCCAACAGCAATCTCGCCAAGGCCTATCAGCAACTGCACAAGCAACCGATCCTGCCGAAGCTGGCGGCGCCCGAGATGGACGTGCGCGGACGTTGCAGTGAGTTGCTGCGGCTGTCGGATCGCGGCGAGACCTACCGCAAGAGCGCACGCGCGGCGATGACCGAACAGTCCCTGGTCGTGAAGCGCTTCTTCGACACCCTGGTGGCCGAGATGCGCCATGTGATCGAACGCATGCGTCAGGAGGTCGAGGCCTGGGACGATTACCGCCTTGAACCGATCGCCTCCGAGCTGCGCCGACAGCGTGCCGTGCTCGCGCAGCGCGTCGACACCTTCAAGAAACTGGGTCACACGCGCAGCAATGTGCGTCATCGCCTGGAAGAACTGCGCGGTTCGGTGACCGAGGGCCAGACGCAGGTCATGAGCCTGCGCCGCATGCGCGAATTGCTGGACCTGAACGTGCCGTTCGAGGTCGTACATTCCAGCGAACGCCCCTCCGCGCCGATGAATGTGACCCCGGCGCAGACGGCTGGTCAGGGAGCGAGTGGCCAGAATCAGGCCTGACGCGGTGCGGTGACGACAGCGGTCTGATCTTTCCCGGCAGGGTGTCCTGCAAGTCCGGAAATCGTGATCCATACTGGTTCCACCCGAGTGCCGGTGGCCGCCCGAGTCGCGCGCCACCGTTCCCCGAGTCCATCACCAGAGGAACGCAATCCCGATGAAAAATCATAAGAACCCGCTGCTGGCCATATTGTTTCTGGCGCTGCCCTGGTTGTTGCCGGTGACGGCCCAGGCGGAACAGTTCCAGGACTTCGGTGACTACGTGGTGCATTTCAACGCACTTCCGACCAGCTTCCTGGACCCTGCGGTCGCCAAGAATTATCGGATCGTCCGTTCCAAGAACCGCGCGATGTTGAACATCACCGTGCTCAAGAAGGTCATGGGCACGGCCGGTAGTCCGGTGCGGGCCACGGTGACCGCGTCCGCCAAGAACCTCACGGATCAGGTCAAGGACATTGATATCAAGGAAGTCCGCGAGGGCGCCGCGATTTATTACATCGGCGAGGTTCGTATCGCCGATGGCGAGACGCTGGATTTCACCGTTGACGCCACGCCGGACGGCGAGAGCGCGCCGCGCGTGGTCAAGTTCCGCCAGCGCTTCTTCACCGATTTCTGACCCTGTAACCCGGCACGGCCCACCGGAGCCCGGTGGTCGCGTGGATGGGGTGTTTACCGACGCCCGTCTGTGATTTCAGACGGGCGTCGCGTTTCCTGGACAGGCCGATTTCCGGGAAGGAGAAAAAAGCCATTGGTGCCAATGGTTTGAGAGACATGGCCTGAATCTTGTTGATGCTTTGTCCAGACGTGCCCCGGGTGACTGAGCGCACCGACGCGTCTTGTTCAATCAGTAACAAGGATTCGGCCATGATTGCCAATGACAACAACAGCAACAAGAAACACCCGCCCACAAAAGCCGAGACCTACGCTTTGATCGCCCGCGACACCGGGCTCACGCGCCAGCAGGTCCAGGCGGTGTTCGAAAGCCTGCATCGACTTGCCGAGGCCCATCTGGTCGGCCCGGAGGCCTGCGGTCGCTTTGCGGTGCCCGGTCTGGCCAAGGTGCATGTGGTGGAGCGCTCCGGCACCCGCGCTCGCCGTGGTGTGAATCCGGTCACCGGCGCCACCATCACGATCTCGGCCAAACCGGCCCGGCTCGCGATGAAGATTCAGCCGCTCAAGCCCTTGCGGGACATGCTTGCGCGGTAGGCCTCAATCGCGTCCGTCGATGGCCAGCGTGGCGTCGTGTTTCGCGCGGATGAAGGCAGTGTGTGGCACGTACAACAGGTCCGCGAGCTTGCGGATCGTGCCTTCCTCGAACTTGTCCAGACGTCGGTCGGAGAGCGCCACGCGCCATAGCCGTTCGATGACCAGCGCGCGCTGGTCGACGCTGAGATTGTTGATCAGCCTGCGTGTGAACGGATAGCTGGATACGGCGGATTCGGTGGTGTCCTGGGCTTGCGCCAGGAGGATTTTGGCCTCGTCGCCGTCGAGGTCGAAATCTTCCTGCAGCACGGCACTGATCGCCGCCAGTTCGGGTGCGTCGATGCTGCTGTCGGCGCGCGCGACTTCGAGCATCAGCACGGCGGTCGCGATCTGGATCTCGCGATCAAGGTCAGCCGCCGATTGCGTGGCGGCAAAGGCGTTGAACAGGTCGGCCAGGCGTTTCAGCATGGCAGCGGCAGCAGCTCCGCGAAGCTGAGGATGGCGGGGAACTCATCGATGTCGCGGGCGTCCTGGCGGGTGTCGGGCCGACGCAGAGCCATCACGTGCAGTCCGTAGTGCTTCGCGGTTCGCAGCACGGGCAGACTGTCGTCGAAGAACAGCGCGTGGCGCGGATCGAAGGGCTCATCGACGCGCATGCGTTCCCAGAAGATCGGGTCTTCCTTGGCCACGCCGTAGGTATGCGAGCAGATGATGTCGTCGAGGTGCTCGCCGAGGCTGGTGCGCTCCATCTTCAGGGCGATGCTGCCCGGGTGCGCGTTGGTGACCAGTACCGCGCGGCGGCCGGAGGCGCGCACCGCGTCGAGGAACTCCGGCACCGCCGGCAGCATCTGGATCAGGTGCTTGATCTCGCGCTTCAACTCGAGGATGTCGAGGCCGAGTTCACGCGTCCAGTAATCGATGCTGTACCAGCTCAGCGTGCCCTCGACCTGCTTGTAGCGGGCGCGCAATTCCGCATGCGCCTGGTCCAGCTCCAGCCCGTAGGTTTCGGCGTAACGGCGCGGCACATGGTGGAGCCAGAACTGGTTGTCGAAGTGGAGATCGAGCAGCGTGCCGTCCATGTCGAGGAAGACGCTGCGGATGTCGTGCCAGGGCAATGCGTTCATGGGCCGTGATTATGGTCAGCACGTCCGGATACCGGAAGCCGATATCTCTGGGGTAAATTCCCGAAATGTCCGCGCATCCCGTGAAACCGACCATCCTCAGTGTCGAGACCCTCGCCCGCAGCCGCCTGTTCCGGGTCGAGTCCATCGGCCTGCGCTTCGCCAATGGCGTGGAGACGCATTACGAGCGCATCGTCGGTTCCGCGCGTGGCGGCGTGCTGGTGGTGGCGATGCCGGACCCGGACCATGTCTTCCTGGTGCGCGAATACGCGGTCGGCACCGAACGCTACGAGCTCGGTTTTCCGAAGGGCCGCATCGAGGCCGACGAGCCGGAGATCGACGCCGCCGAGCGTGAGTTGATGGAAGAGGTCGGCTTCGGCGCACGCCGGCTCGATTACCTGGGCGGGCTGAGCCTCGCGCCCGGCTACATCACCCATGTGACCCACATCGTGCTGGCACGCGACCTGTATCCCGCCAGTCGCGAAGGCGACGAGCCGGAAGCGATCGAGGTCGTCCGCTGGCCGCTCGCGGATATCCACGGTCTGCTTGCCCGGGACGATTTCACCGAGGCGCGCAGCATCGCCGCGCTGTTTCTGGCGCGTGAGCGCATCGCGGGAGAGGCCGCATGAAGGGCCTGTTCGTCACCGGCACCGACACCGATGCCGGCAAGACCGTGATCAGCGAGGCGCTGGTTCATGCGTTCGTGATGCGCGGTGAGCGCGTCGCCGGGCTCAAGCCGATCTCCGCCGGCTGCGAACCCACCCCGGCGGGCCTGCGCAACGCCGATGCGTTGACCCTGATGCGCCGCGCCAACGTCGTTCTGCCTTACGCGACCGTCAACCCGTACGCCTTCGCGCCGCCGATCGCGCCGCACATCGCCGCCGCCGAGGCCGGCGTGGAAATGGACCCGGACGTGATTCAGGGCGTGGTGCAGGCGGTCGGTGAACAGGCCGACCGGGTCATCGTCGAGGGCGTCGGCGGCTGGCAGGTGCCGATCGACGACTTCGTCAACACCGCCGATCTCGCCGAACTGCTCGGGTTGCCGGTCATCATGGTCGTCGGCTTGCGCGTCGGTGCCTTGAATCACGCGCTGCTGACCGCGGAAGCCATCTACCAGCGCGCCGTGCCGATCGGCGGCTGGCTGGTCAACGTGATCGACCGGGACATGACCCGGATCGAGGAAAACGTGCTCACGCTACGCCGCCAGATCGCCTTTCCCTACCTTGGCACCGTGCCCTGGATGGACCGGCCGGACGTCGACAGCGTGGTCCGGCACATCGATATCGACGCCATCGGCTCCGACCGGTTCTGAGCCGCCAAGCCGTTGTCCCCACAAGCGGTTTGACGATGATCCACAGAAACTGTGGATAACATTGTGGGTAGCGTGACGACAGCGGCCCGGAACCCGCGCCGGATCAGGCCCGGCAACGGATTGGTCACAAACTGGCCGACAAATCCTTGTCACCATGAATCAATGACTTAGCTCGTGATTTCGGGCTCGTTCCGGGTGTGTGTCGCGAATGCCCGGTGGCTAAAC
The DNA here is from genome assembly GCA_024234895.1 of Gammaproteobacteria bacterium. GTDB lineage: Bacteria > Pseudomonadota > Gammaproteobacteria > JACKNK01 > JACKNK01 > JACKNK01. The sequence goes on along the minus strand of JACKNJ010000002.1, from coordinate 277,032 downwards.
AATATTCGCAAATGCTTGTGCACAACGCTGGTGCGGAAACCCGATCGCGGTGCCGTGGTTTCCGGCCATTCCGCAACTCACCCCGCATGGGGGCGGCGTCGATCGCAGGGTGCGCGCAGCCGACCGTAACCTGGGGAGGGAACCTGGGCGACTTGTTAACCAACTGTTTCAAAAGTAAAAAATCGGAGCTGGCGCGCATGCGGGCTCGCGCTGCAAGAGCCATGTCCCGCTTGCGAGAGGTTCGTGAAGTGGATTGTTGGAAGTGAGGCTAAGTCATTGATCGGTCACGAATGCCGTGGCTTTCCACAGAATCTGTGGATAACTCTGGGGAGAGTTTCGGCATATCCCTCGCAAACCCGCGCCAGCAGGGGCCGGATGACAGATTGGCTACAAATTAGCCGTCGAGTAAAAACTCAATGAAAACAGCGTATTAAAACGTATTAGAAAATTCCGATGGCTGGTTGCTGTCATATCTGTCATGTGCCCGTAACCCAACCAATCCTTGTGTACAACCGATTTGACAATGCGCTCATTGCTGTGCGCGGCCGGAGGATTCAGGCCAATTCGCTGTTGCCATACAACTTTGCCCGGAGAGCGTGGACAGCCGCCTCGACTGTCTTGGAGCCGTCCCCGCTATCGGATTCGAGTTCGCTTAGCGCAATTCTGCGCATCCGGTCGGCGACGCCCCCGGGCATCTCGTCCGCGAGCTCCGCATACCAGAGAGCGCGGCTGCGGGTTGGGAAAATGAAGGTACGTTCCATGGGCTCCCGATACTTCTCCGCCATGTCGAGAGCAACAGCGAGGTGTTCAGGGTAAGCCGCCAGGTCAGCCGTGATCGCCGGGCGATGCCTGGGGAGGTATGCGCCGGCGATCAGCAGGGCGGCAAGCCAATCGGGCTCGACATCGATAAGGGTGTTGGCGGGAACGAGGCGATCGTGAATGCGGAATAGCAGTTCAGGGTCGTCGCCATGCAGTGATTCCGATCCAGCCTGTCGCAGCACTTCCCTGGCGTTGTCGTGGCGGCCCTCCCGCTCCATCGCGAGTGCGGCCAGGTAATGCGTCCGCGCCAGGCCGACTGGGTCGGAATAACGGTCCCACAGCGCGCGGGCCCGCCCGAACGCTTCCTGCCACCCCTCGTTGTCCTCCCGGAGTGAAGCGAGCCAGCCGACCAATTCCCAACGCCGCGCCTCGCCGCGACCGCTGACCCGCTCGGCCGCCCTGGCCAGATCCTCCGCAGCGTGTTCGAGCTGGTCCAGCAACAGTGCCGCTTCCGCCCGATTCATCAGCGCGATGCCGACTTGATCGTCCACGCCAAGGTCTTCGATCAGGGCTTCGCCGATGTCGATGGCCTCTGTCATCAGTTCGATAACGGGCTCCGCGTTATCGGCGCGCAGCGCGATCTCGGCGAGCTTCAACAACTCGCCGAGGCGTTCACGTGTCGACCCGCCCGTGGCAAAGCGATCCGCGGCGACGAGATGCCGTTTCGCCGCGCGATCAAAGCGGGCGAAGCGCTCGTCGACTTCCGCCCAGAGGGCCTGGAAGCGAGCGACCGCGAGATCGTCCTTGAGGTCGATCATCGATTCGGCACGTCGCATCTCTTCCTCGGCGAGATCGGCGCGTCCTTCCGACATCAGTCCCCGGATCGTTTCGATTCGCCGGCGCTCGTCGTCGCTGGGTGAAGGCTCGTCGTCCGCTGTGTTCCGATCGTCCGCGGCTGACATCGTGGTCGCCCCTTCGGTGGTCATCGCGATCTGATCCTCGATGGCGCTTACCCGTCCGAAGCGCAGATAGGGCATCAGGTCGCGCCCGCTGCGGAAGGGTTGGGCCAGCGCGGCTTCCTCGCCGTCCTTTAGAAGACACAGGCCGAACAGCTCCTTGAGGCTGATGTCGCCCTCCAGCTTGAATTCGGGCGCGTTATCATCCGGCGCCTTGGTGTTGCTGGTGCCGCTGAGCTGGTCAATGAACCAGGTCTGGTATTTGACCAGCAGTTCGGCGTCGCGGGAGCGGGTGCAGTGGCGCAGGAATTCACGTGACACCCGGGTCACCAGCAGCATGAACGCGACCCGCTGCGGCGACAGTGACGGCGCGTTGCCGACGATGCGCGCGTTGGCGTTGGCCTTGTCCCACTCGGCGATGAACTGGTTCAGGAAGCGCTTGATCTCGCGCAGGTTCTGGCCACAGGCCCGCCGGATCGGTTCGTGCCAGCGCGGGTCATCGCCCAGCGCCTCGCGGACGTTGCTGCGCGACAGGCAATCGGCGACGTAGTCGTCGAACTGCTCCGGGCTGATGGTGGGGATGTGCAGTGGAACCTGGATGATCTTGCGGAGGTAATTGCGGCCCCAGTCCACGTCCAGGCCGTCGCCCTGGCCGCCGGCCAACTCGCGGCTGTACAGGGCGTGGATGGCCCGCGACAGTTCGCTCTCGGCGATGCCCATAACGGTGATGAGCCCTTTGCGGTTCAACACCATCTTCAACGCTTCGAGCACGGCCGCGGCTGGCTCCGGCGTGCAGCGGTCGAGATCGTCGATGAACAGGACCATCAGGCTGTGCTCGCCGAGCGCGTCGTGCAGCGCGCTGAACAACTGGTCGAGGGTTTCCTCGAAGTTGTGCAGCAGAGTCGGTGACCAGGGTTCGCTGGCCACCGCGTCGACCAGCTCCTTGCCCCAGTCGCCGACCCAGTGGCCGAACAGGGCGCGCGCCACGAACTCCTTGAGCGCGCCGCGCTTGCGGCGCAGTTCGGCGATCAACGAATCGTGGCACCGGACTTGGCGGACCAGTTCCAGTGCCAGGCCTTTCCAGACTTCCTCGCGGCTGCGGTACTTCCACGGGTTGAACCAGACGGTCGGTACCGGTGGGGCGCTGGCTTCAAGACGGTCCTGAAGCATCCGCATGATGGTGCTCTTGCCCTGGCCCCAGGGCGCGAACACGCCGACCGTCAGCGGAGCGTTGTGGCGCGAGTTGATCAGGCGCTCGGCGAGATCTTCGACGAACAGATCGAAGCCGAGCGGGTCGCCTTTCGTTTCGGCTTGATCAGCCTCGCGGCGCGGATGGATGACGGGGTCGTCCCCGAGTACGGCGAAGCCGAAACGGCTGTCCTGGTCATCGTTGCGTTGCATGCTTGGTGTCCATCTCTTTCGCCGGGCTCTGGGTCAGCGTAGATCAGGTGACGCAACCTGTCGGGCGCGGTGGTTTGCCGCGATGGCTTCCGCAATAATGCCGCGATCCAGAACCGAGTCCGGTGGAGCTCACCATGTCCGACAACATTAGTGCCGACGTCTTCGAAATCCTGCTGAGTCACGCCGAGAACAAGCCCGACAGCATCGACGCGGCGACCAACCTCAGCGAGGCCGGAATCGATTCCCTCGCCATGGTCGAGATCATCTTCGACCTGGAGGAGAAGTTCGACATCACCATCCCCAACCCGGATGAGATCGAGGGTCTGGACGCCAACTTCGAGACCGCTGGCGATGTGGTCAAGGCGGTCGAGACGCTGCTCGCGGACAAGGCTTGAGCGCCATGAATCGCGTCGTCATCACCGGCCTGGGCGTGGTGTCGGCGCTGGGGCGCAATGTCGCCGAGTTTCGCGACGGGCTGCTGTCCGGGCGCTGCGCGATCGGCCCGATCACGCAGTTCGACACCAGCGAACATCAGGTCAAGGTCGGCGCCGAGGTGCCGAACTACGTGCCCGAGGATCACTTCGACAAGAACCAGCTGGCGCAGATCGACCGCTTCGCGCAGTTCGCGCTGCTGGCCACCCGCGAGGCCGTCGCCGACGCCGGTCTGCGCTTCGAGGGCGAACTCGCCGAGCGCACCGCCGTGGTCCACGGGACCGGTATCGGCGGCCAGAGCACCCAGGACGACAACTACCACAAGCTCTACGCCGAGGGCGGCAAGCGGGTGCATCCGTTCACCATCCCGAAGCTGATGCCGAACGCCGGGTGCAGCCAGATCACCATGGAATTCGGCATCAAGGGCCCGGCGTTCACCACCGCGACCGCCTGCGCGTCGTCCGGTCATGCGATCGGGCTGGCCTACATGCTGCTGCGTCAGGGCATGGTCGATGTCGCTGTCACCGGCGGCGCCGAGGCCTGTCTGACGCACGGCACGATGCGCGGCTGGGAGGCGCTGCGGGTCGCGTCCAAGGACACCTGCAGCCCGTTCTCCAACAAGCGCGGCGGCATGGTGGTCGGCGAGGGCGGCGCCACGTTGATTCTGGAAACTCTGGAACACGCGCAGGCGCGCGGCGCCAAGATCTACGGCGAACTGCTCGGCTTCGGCATGAGCGCGGATGCCGGCAACATCGTGCAGCCCTCACAGGACGGCGCGGAACGCGCGATCCGCAACTGCCTGAACGACGCCGGCCTGGCGCCTACCGATGTGCAATACGTGAACGCGCACGGCACCGGCACGCCGCAGAACGATCCCACCGAGACCGCCGCGATCCGCGGCGTGTTCGGCGATCACGCCGACCAGCTGGCGGTGTCCTCGACCAAGTCCATGCACGGTCATGTGCTGGGCGGGGCGGCGGCGGTGGAGGCGATCGCCACCGTGATCGCGTTGCAGGCGCAGGTTGCGCCGCCGACCGCGAACTTCACCGAGCCCGATCCGAAGTGCGATCTCGACTACGTGCCCAACACGCCGCGACCGATGGCGATCGAGCACGCGATCTCCAATTCCTTCGCGTTCGGTGGCCTGAACACCGTGCTCGCCTTCGGCCGGGCGCCATAGCCGGCGAAAGCGGCCACGGCACAAAGAAAAACGGCCCCGAGGGGCCGTTTTCTTTTGCTCAGCGCATCTGCTGCAAGGCGGCGATGCGCTCTTCCAGCGGCGGGTGCGACATGAACAGCTTCTTCAAGCCGGAGCCGATGCCGCCGGCGATGCCGAAGGCGGCGAACTGATCGGGCAGCGCCTCGGGCTGCTGGGCCATGCGCAGGCGTTGCAGCGCGGCGATCATCTTCTGGCGACCGGCCAGCTGCGCGCCGCCGGCGTCGGCGCGGAACTCGCGGCGACGCGAGAACCACATGACGATCGCACTGGCCAGGAAGGCGAGGATCAGTTCGGCGACGATGCTGGTGATGTAGTAGGCCGGCCCGTAACCGCGTTCGGTCTTGAACACGACGCGGTCGACGACGTGGCCGATCACCCGCGACAGGAACACGACGAAGGTGTTCACGACGCCCTGGATCAGCGCCAGCGTGACCATGTCGCCGTTGGCGACGTGCGAGACCTCGTGGCCGAGCACGGCCTCGACCTCGTCGCGACTCATCTGCTGGAGCAGGCCGGTGCTGACCGCGACCAGGGAGGCGTCCTTGTTCCAGCCGGTCGCGAAGGCGTTCGGCGTCGGCGAATCGAACACGCCGACCTCGGGCATGCCGATGCCGGCCTGCTTGGCCTGCATCTGCACGGTCTGCACCAGCCACTGTTCGGTCTGGTTGCGTGGCTGCTCGATGATCTGCACGCCCATCGAGCGCTTGGCCATCCACTTGGACATGAACAGGGAGATGAACGAGCCCGCGAAGCCGATGATCGCGGACATCAGCAACAGCGCGTTGAGGTTGAGGTCGACCCCGTTCTGCATCAGCAGGCCTTCGATTCCGAGGATACGGAAGGTCATGCTGATGACCGCCACGATGGCGAGGTTGGTGCCGAGGAAAAGCAGGATGCGAAGCATCGTCGTCAGTCTCCGATAGGGATTCGATGCCCCATGAATAGGGCGCGTGGACGGAAATTCAAGACCGCGGAATCGGGGCGAGGTTCCTCGCCGTGGCGGAACATCGTCACCGGGACATTGTTTGCCGGGATGGGTATTGGGAACATGGCTGATCTTTGCGGTTTGGCGTGGGGCGCGGAGCGATGAACATGACACGGTGTGCCTGGGTCGATCTGAAATCGGAGATATACGTCGATTATCACGATCACGAGTGGGGAGTGCCGGAACACGACGACCAGGCCTTGTTCGAGAAGCTGATTCTCGATGGCGCGCAGGCAGGGCTGTCGTGGATCACCATCCTGAAGAAGCGGGACGGTTACCGGCGTGCGTTCGATGGCTTCGATGCGGCGCGCATCGCGAGCTACGACGAGGGCAAGGTCGAGGAGCTGCTTGCCGATCCGGGAATCGTGCGCAACCGCCTGAAGGTGGCCGCCGCGATCGGTAACGCACGCGCCTACCTGGAGATTCAGGCTTCGCTGGGTTCGTTCGCCGGTTTCCTTTGGGATTTCGTCGACGGCGCGCCGATCCAGAATGCCTGGCGGAATCACGGCGAGGTCCCGGTGTCGACGCCGCAATCGGATGCGATGAGCAGGGAGTTGCAGCGGCGCGGCTTCAAGTTCGTCGGCACGACGATCTGCTACGCCTTCATGCAGGCGGTGGGCATGGTCAACGACCACACGGTCGATTGTTTCCGCCACGCCGAGTTGTCGGAACGGTAGTGCGGAAGCCGCCGGCGTTCCGGCGGTCGCAGGCCATGATTCGGCGGAACGCCTGCGGCTTCCGCCCTACGTTGTGGTCAGTGGCGCACCCTGCGAAGCGGGTAGCGACCAGTCGCGGAGATCGTTTACATCCCAGGTCGGGGGCGGCAGGTCGGCGGGATACGTGTCCCCCGGTCGGAAACGACCGGTGCGGACCAGCAAGGCCCGCATGCCGAGGCAAACCGCGCCGGCGATGTCGGTGTCCGGGCGGTCACCGACCATGATGGTTTCCTCCGGCGTGACGCCGAGCGCGCGCATGCCGGCTTCGTACAACGCCGGCTCGGGTTTGCCGATCACCAGCGCCTTCTGGCCCGACATGACCTCGAACGGCGCGGCCAGCGCGCCGCCGCCGGGCAGGACACGCGAGCCGTCATCGACATTGGCGTCGGGATTGGTCGCGACCAGCCTGGCGCCGGCCAGCAGCAGGTTTCCGCCCCGCGTCAGTGACTGGTAGTCGAGGCCGTCGCCTTCGCCGATGACCACATAATCGGCTTGCTCATCGGAAGGCTTGCCCACCGCGTTCAGGGCGGCGTGCAGGCCGTGGCCGCCGACGGCGAAATAGCGGAAGCCAGGCTGGGCGCGGTGCAGGTGCTCGGCGGTCGCGATGGCCGAAGTGATGAGCGGGGCGCGCGGATCAGCCAGCAGGCCGAGTCGCTGCAGGCGCGCCCGGAAGGTGGCGGGCGTCAGCGAGGAGTTGTTGGTCAGGAAGGCGTGCGGGCGATCCGCGATCGCGGCCATGAACTCGCGCGCGCCGTCGATAACGCGATCGCCCCGATACAACACACCGTCCATGTCGAGCAGGAAGGCGGTCATGACGGGGCGATCGGGGTGGCGCCGGCGGCGCGGGCCGCCAGGGACGATCAGTGGTGGTGGCCACCTTCGCCGTGGACGTGGCCGTGGGCCAGTTCCTCGGCGCTGGCTTCACGCACTTCCATGACCTTGACCTCGAAGGTCAGCGCGACGCCGGCCAGCGGGTGGTTGCCGTCGATGATGACGTTGTCGCCATCGAAGCCGGTGATGCGCACGACGTGCATGTGGCCGTCCGGCGTCTGGGCGTGGAAGGACATGCCTTCCTCCAGCGTTTCGGCACCTTCGAACTGGTCGCGCGGGACCTGGGCGACGAGTTCGGCCTGGAATTCGCCGTAACCGTCGGCGGGTTCGACGCGGACCTTCAGCGCGTCACCGGTGGTCTTGCCTTCCAGCTCGCGTTCCAGGCCCGGAATGATGTTGCTGGCGCCGTGCAGATAGCCCAGCGGCTCGCTGCCGACGGAGCTGTCGATGACTTCGCCCTCGTCGTTGGTCAGGGTGTATTCGATCAGGGCGACGCAATCTTTGGCGATCTGCATGGTTCCGGGTCTCGGTGGCGTTAACGAGCCGGAAGCTTAACAGACCTCGTTCAGGGGCATTGCCGGGCGAAGGGTGCGCGGAGCGCACCCTTGTATTGTGAAGACGTCAGGGGAGACCCTGATCGGAACGCCAGACGCCGTGTGCACCCTTAGGCCCTGGAGCCAGGAGCGTAGATCCTGCGCTGGCGTTCCTTTTCTCTTGCAGGAAATCGAACAGCATCTTTGGCACCGAGCCTCTCGGTAGCCCGCATTGACAAGGTGGATTGGCAAGATGAACCCCGCATTGCTCGTTCTCGGTATCGATGTCTCCAAGGCCAAGCTGGATGTGGCCTTGCTCCTTCCCGATGGAAAATTTCGCACCAAGGTGTTCGCCAACACACCCAAAGGCATTACCGCGTTGGTGACTTGGCTGACGCCGCACCTGTCCCGGCCCTTGCACGTGTGCATGGAGGCCACCGGTACCTACTGGGAGGCGGTGGCCGAGGTGCTCGCCGATGCCGGCCAGGTAGTGAGTGTCGTCAACCCAGCTCAGATCAAGGCTTTTGGGGGCGCGGCGCTGGTACGTACCAAGACCGACGCGGTCGACGCGCGCCTGATTGCCCGCTTCTGTGCCACCCAGCACCCGGCCCCCTGGCAACCCGCGCCACTGAATGTCCGTGAACTGCGCTCCTTGGTGCGTCGTCGTCAGGCTCTGGTCGACATGCAGACCCAGGAGAGCAACCGCCTGGAGGTCGCCAAGGCCGGGGTCCGGGCCGATATCCAGGCGCATCTGGCTTACCTCGTCGATGCCATTGCCGCCGTCGAGGCCGCGATCCGGCAGAAGATCGACGATGACCCGGACTTGCGTGAACAGCGTGAGCTGCTGGCCTCCATCCCCGGCATCGGGGAAAAGACCCTGGCCATGTTGCTGGCCCATTTCGGTGGACCGTTGCGCTTTACCCGTACCCGACAGGCGGCGGCTTACGCCGGCCTCGATCCCCGTCAACACCAGTCAGGCAGCAGTGTGCTGCGCCGCCCAAGGTTGTCCAAGGTGGGTCATGCGGAGCTGCGCGCCAGCTTGTACATGCCCGCCATGGTGGCCCTTTACCGAACCGACTGGGGCCGCGCTTTTCGGCAGCGTCTGGCGGCCAATGGCAAGCCCGCCATGGTCATCCTCGGCGCCATGATGCGAAAGCTCATCCATGTCGCCGTCGGTGTACTCAAGTCCCGTAAACCCTTCGATGCGTCCCTTCATGGGGCTTGCTTCGGATAACAGCATCTACGGCATGGCTATTCGGCGTCGATCGCTTCGCGCAGGAAGACCGGCACGGCCAACGCGCCGCGATGCAGGTCGGCGTGGTAATAGCGGGTCGGGAAGTCCTTTTCGGACGCATCGCCGAGACGCGGCTTGCCCGGGTCGACATGCTTGCCCGCCATCGTGCAGCTCCACCAGCCCGACGGATAGGTGCATTGCGGGAAATGCAGCGTGTTCACCGCGTCGAAGCCGGCGGCCTTCAGGTTCTTGTGCATGCCGGCGATCAGCCCGGAATGGAACAGCGGCGACTCGCTCTGCTGCACCATCACGCCGGGATCGGCGAGTGCGCGCAGGCAGGTCTTGAAGAATTTGACCTTGAACAGGCCCTCGGCGAAGCCGACCGGGTCGGTGGAGTCGACGATGATCACATCGACGCTGCCGGGCTCGACCTCTTCCATCCACTTGACGCCGTCGATGAAGGCGAGTTCGGCGCGTGGGTCGTTGTTGGAATCGCACAGTTCCGGGAAATACATCTCGGCGATGCGGGTGACGCGCTCGTCGATATCGACCTGCAGGCAATGTTCGACGCCGGGGTGCTTGAGCACCTCGCGCAGCGTGCCGCAGTCGCCGCCGCCGATGATGACCACGCGCTTCGGGTTCGGGTGCGCGAACAGCGCCGGGTGCGACATCATCTCGTGATAGATGAAGTTGTCGCGGCTGGTCAGCATGACCAGGTCGTCGATGGTCATCAGCCGACCGAAGCTCTGCGTGTCGTAGATCGCGATCTTCTGGAACGGGCTCTGTTCCTCATGGACCTTGGCGGCCTCGGTCAGGCGCAGGCCGATGGAGGACTGACCGTCCTCCCATTGCTCGACGTACCAGTCATTGTCGGTCAGGGACATGGGCGTGATCTCGTGTCGGGTGAATGGAAGCGGGCGGAGTATAGGTTGTCGGCTATCATCCCCGGCACTTTTAACACCCTTCGGCGGGCACAGACATGACCGATTGGACCATCGACCAGGCGCGCCGCGCCTACAACGTGGCGCACTGGGCGGACGGCTATTTCGATATCGACGACGGCGGGCATTTCCTGGCCAAGGTCGGCGATCGACGTGTGGACATGAACGCGCTGGTCGAGGACCTGCGCCGGCGCGGCTTCGCGCTGCCGATCCTGCTGCGCTTCACGGACATTCTCGCCGATCGCGTGCGGCGCCTGTCCGAAGCCTTCGATGAGGCCATCGCGGAGCAGGAATATCAGGCTCGTTACACCCCTGTGTTCCCGATCAAGGTCAACCAGCAGCGCAGCGTGGTGCGGCAGATCGTCGCGCAGGACGCGAATTGCTCCGGCGGCGTCGGCCTGGAGGCGGGCAGCAAGCCGGAATTGATGGCGGTGCTGGCGCTGTCCAGGCCGGGCGGCGTGGTCATCTGCAACGGTTACAAGGACCGTCATTACGTGCGGCTGGCGCTGCTGGGCCTGAAACTGGGACTGCGCGTCTATGTCGTCGTCGAGAAACGCTCGGAGCTGGATCGGGTGCTCACCGAGGCGCGCGATCTGGGCGTCAAGCCGCTGCTGGGCATCCGCGTGCGCCTGGCCGCGGTGGCCAGCGGCAAATGGCAGAACACCGGCGGCGAGAAGGGCAAGTTCGGGTTGTCCGCGCAGGAAGTGCTGGAGGCGGTCGAGACGCTGCGCGCTGCCGACATGCTGGATTGCCTGCAACTGTTGCACACGCACATGGGCTCGCAGATCGCCAACGTGCGCGATATCCAGCGCGGCATTCGTGAGCTCGGGCGTTTCTATGCCGACCTGCGCGGGCTCGGCGTGCCGATCAGCGTGGTCGACGTCGGCGGCGGTCTCGGTGTCGATTACGAGGGCGCGCGCTCGCGAACGGATTGTTCGATGAACTACAGCGTCGGAGAGTACGCGCGCAACATCGTGCGGACGCTGGCCGAGATCTGCGCGGAGTTTGATCTGCCGCAGCCGGCGATCTTCAGTGAGTCCGGACGTGCGCTGGCCGCACATCATGCCGTGCTGGTCAGCGAGGTCATCGATGTCGAGATCGCGCCCGGCGAGCAGCTGCCGCCGCCCCCCGACGCGGACACGCCGACCATCCTGCACGACCTCTGGCAGTTGTTCGACGAAGTCAAGGACGACTCGGTCATCGAGGTCTATCACGACGCCGTGAACTGGCTTGGCGAGGCTCAGGCGCAATTCCAGACGGGGGTCCTCGATCTGGCCCAGCGCGCCTGGGCGGAGCAGGTGTATTTCGCGGTGCTGCGGCGTCTGCAACCCCGTCTGATGGCCGGACGGCGCGCCCATCGCGAGATTCTCGACTCGATCAACGACAAGCTGGCCGACCGCTACATCTGCAACCTGTCCGTGTTCCAGTCGATGCCGGATGTGTGGGCGATCGACCAGATATTCCCGATCGTGCCGCTGCACGGCCTCGATCGCGCGCCCACCCAGCGCGCGATGCTGCAGGACCTGACCTGCGATTCGGACGGCCACATCGAGCAATACGTGGACAGCGAGGGTGTGGAGACCAGCTTGCCGCTCAACCGGCCAAGCCCGGGTGAATCATTGACCTTGGGCGTGTTCCTGTTGGGCGCTTACCAGGAGATTCTCGGCGACATCCACAACCTGTTCGGCGACACCCACGCGGTCGACGTCGCGCTTACCGACGACGGCTACCGACTGACCGAGACCCGCCGTGGCGAAACCGCTGCGGACATGCTCCGTTACGTCGGCTTTGGCCAGAACGAGTTACGCGCCGGTTACCACGACAAGATCGCCGCCGCCGGGCTCGACGCGCGCGAGGCGCAGACCTTGCTGACCGAACTCGACTTCGGGCTCGCGGCATACACCTATCTGTCGCGGGACTGATGCGCTCGTCGCGGGTTCTTGTCATGTGCTGAACAAAAAACGCCCGGCATTGCCGGGCGTTTCTGGTACTCGATCAGCCGGGTGTTCCTGTTACAGCACACCCTGGTTGCAGCCGGACGGCACGTATTGGCCGGCGACAGGACTGTACGCGAGACCGATGTCGGTAATGGAGCAGGTCCACGTGAGCGGTACGGAGACACCTCCGCCGGTGGCGTAGTTGCTCATCAGGAAGATCACGTTGCCATCAATGCCACTGAAGCCGGTGCCGCCCATGATGATCTGGATGCCGTAGTAGGGTGGGGTGGCCACGCCACTGATGCCCTGCACGAAAGAGAAGGTGAAGTTGCCGGATGGGGCGCCCATCACCGTAAGGTCGTTGCTGAAATTACCGGTGGTCTGAACGTATTCCGCGACTGCGGTCTTGATCATGCCCATCTGCTGGATGGCTTCGGTGACCATCGAACGCCCGACGTACACCTTATATTGGGGTACGGCGACGCCCGCCAGAATGCCGATGATCGCGACCACGATCATCAGCTCGACCAGGGTGAAGCCCCGGTTGCGGTGGTGCATAGATTTTCGAGTTGGCCCGGGCATGGTGGGTACCCCTCGGCTCCAGACGGTTTTAGTCACCACCTGAAGCAAAATATCTGCCATAAGGCGATGATTGCACGTGAAATGCCTATTCGGTCGGGTATTTGAGCGGGAACGCCGGGTCTGACGGAGGCTGGATCAGAAAGATGTACTAGCCATGCGAGCATGGTGAACGTCAAGCTGCGTCACTATGTGACCAAAATTTGTCGGCTGTCACTTTGGAGATGGCAGACGACCTGACCATAGCCGCCACTTATGGCAGGAGATTGTCACAATATTTTTGTCCTGGGGTGTTCGTGGGGTGCGCGACTTCCCTGTCGGGTGCGGTCTTGTCAAGGGTTTTCTGGAGTTGGCCCTGGTCTTGCTTGATATCAGGAAAATTACGATTCCCCGCATCAGGACAAGGATGCTGGGAGTGTTTTTAAGTCCTGGAGGGCGGTCAACATGTACATTCGTTCTATCGTCGGTGCGCTTGCCGGTCTGGTGCTCACCACCAATGCGCAGGCCGCAATCATCAATGGAGATTTCAGCTCCGCGATCGCCCTCGATGGTTGGTCGTTTCTCGGCAACGTGACCGAAAACGATCCGGCCAGTCCCGGTCAGCGCGCGATCCTGAATACCTCTGGTGGTACAACCAACACCTCGGCGATCAACTCGGCGCTGGGGATCAACATCGCCACGGTGACGTCCTCGAACACGGGTGGGAGCTTCTCCAATGGTTCCTTCCTGTATCAGTCCTTCACCGTGACCGGTATCGGCGAGCTCAGCTTCGAGTGGAACTTCCTGTCCAACGCGGGTGGCTTCAATAACGGTCACGACTACGCGTTCTTCGTTCTCCAGGCTGTCGCCACCGAACTGGCTGAATGGCCCGGTGACGTGAGTGTTGTCGCCCAGTCCGGGTTCTCCCAGTCCAGCGGGTTCGAGACCACGACCGTGTCCGGTCTTGCCGCGGGTAGCTACCTGCTCGGCTTCGGTGTGGTCAACGTCAACGGTACCGGTGGTGATTCCGGCCTGTTGATCGATAACGTCGCGTTGGCCGACGACACGCCGACGGTGCCGGTGCCCGCCACCGCCGCGCTGCTTGGCCTGGGTCTGATCGGCCTGCGCCGCCGCGCAAGCTGAGCGGGCGTCCCGGACGCGCACTGCATCCTGCCTCTCCGAACGCCACGGCCCGTAAGGGTCGTGGCGTTTTCGTTTGTATGTCAGGTGGTGGCCAGCCGACGGCCAGCAGGCATCGTTCAACTGGTATGATCCGGCGCCTCGTTCTTACGTATCAATGCGATTGCGATCATGTCCTGGGAAACCGTCATCGGGCTGGAAGTCCACGCCCAACTCGCCACCCGTTCCAAAATCTTTTCCGGCGCGTCGACGGCATTCGGTGCGGCCCCGAACACGCAGGCCTGCGCGGTCGATCTGGGTCTGCCCGGCGTGCTGCCGGTGCTGAACGCCAAGGCGGTCGAGATGGCCGTGCGTTTCGGTCTGGCGATCGATGCGGAACTTGGGCGCCGCTCGGTGTTCGCGCGCAAGAATTACTTCTACCCGGACCTGCCCAAGGGCTACCAGATCTCCCAGTTCGAACTGCCGATCGTCGGCAAGGGGCGTGTGGAGATCAGTCTGGAGGGCGGTGAGACCAAAACCATCGGCGTGACGCGCGCGCACCTCGAAGAGGACGCCGGCAAGTCGCTGCACGAGGATTTCCACGGCCTGACCGGCATCGATCTGAACCGCGCGGGCACGCCGCTGCTGGAGATCGTGTCCGAGCCGGACATGCGTTCGGTCAAGGAGGCGGTCGCCTACGCCAAGAAGATTCACCAGATCGTCGTCTACCTGGGCATCTGCGACGGCAACATGCAGGAAGGGTCCTTCCGCGTCGACGCCAATATTTCGATTCGCCCGCGCGGTCAGGAGAAGTTCGGCACCCGCGCGGAGTTGAAGAACATCAACTCCTTCCGCTTCCTCGAAAAGGCCCTGAACTACGAGATCGACCGTCAGATCGACGTCATCGAGAGCGGCGGCAAGGTCGTGCAGGAGACCCGTCTGTATGACGCCGACAAGGACGAGACGCGCTCCATGCGCTCCAAGGAAGAGGCCAACGATTACCGCTACTTCCCCGATCCGGATCTGCTGCCGGTGGTGCTCGACGACGAGCTGATCGAGGCCGTGCGGGCAACGCTGCCGGAATTGCCGGATGCCAAGCGGGCGCGTTTCCAGAGCGAATTCGGCCTGTCGGCGTACGACGCCGAGGTGCTCGCCGCGACCCGCCCGCTGGCCGACTATTTCGAAGCAGTGGTCGCCGCCGGCGCGGATGCCAAGCTGGCCGCCAACTGGGTCATGGGCGACCTTTCGGGCGCCTTGAACAAGGCCGGACTGGACATCACCGAATCGCCGGTCGGCGCGGCGCAGTTGGCCGGCATGATCCAGCGCATCATGGACAACACCATCTCCGGCAAGATCGCCAAGGAAGTGTTCGAGGCCATGTGGAGCGACGGGGGCGACGCCGACGCGATCATCGACGCGCGCGGTCTCAGGCAGATCACCGATAGCGGCGCGCTGGAGTCTGTGGTCGACGAGGTCATCGCCAGCAATCCCAAGCAGGTCGAGCAGTACCGCGCGGCCGAGGAACACAAGCGCGGCAAGATGGTCGGCTTCTTCGTCGGCCAGATCATGAAGGCGACCCAGGGCAAGGCGAATCCGCAGCAGGTCAACGAACTGTTGAAGGCCAGGCTGGATGGCTGAGCCCAAGGCCGGCCACGGGACGGACGCCAACGACACGCTGCACCGCTTCCTGTTCGAGCGCCTGGGGATTCGCGGCGAACTGGTGCGACTCGGTGCGAGCTGGCGGGCTCTGCACGCCGGGCATGACTACCCGGCGCCGGTCCGCGCGCAGCTTGGGCGAGCGGTCGCGGCCTCCGTGCTGCTGTCCGCGACGATCAAGTTCGATGGCAATCTGATCCTGCAGGCGCAGGGCGACGGGCCCCTGGGCATGCTGGTCGCGCAGGCCACGTCGCGGCGGACTTTCCGCGGGCTCGCCCACTGGCACGGCGCGGTTCCGGAAGGCGATCTCGCCACCATGCATGGCGTCGGTCGACTGGTCATGACCCTGGAGCCGTCCGGCGACGGCGAGCGTTATCAGGGCATCGTGCCGCTGGAGGGCGCGACCCTCGCCGCCGCGCTGGAAACGTATTTCCGGCAGTCGGAACAGCTCGATACCGCGCTGTGGCTGGCGGCGGACGCCGGGCAGGCAGCGGGCCTGCTGTTGCAACGGCTGCCCGGCAAGGTGGAGGACGCCGATGCCTGGGGCCGGGTCGAGCATCTGGCCGCGACCATCACCGATGCCGAACTGCTGACGCTGCCTGGCGGTGAGATCATTCACCGGCTGTTTCATGAGGAAGACGTGCGGCTGTTCGACGCGGAACCGGTCAGCTTCCGCTGCTCGTGCAGTCGCGAGCGTGTCGCGGCGGCGATTCGCGGCCTGGGTCGCGCCGAGGCGGAGTCGATCCTGGCCGAGCAGGGCCGGATCGCGGCGGATTGCGAGTTCTGCAATCGCCACTACGAATTCGACCATGTCGACGTGGAAGCCTTGTTCGTTGACGTCTCGGTCCACGATGCGTCGACGAATAAGCACTAAGTATTAGCGAATACTGATTTACATCAGTGTTCTGGTGGCCTGGCTGATTAACATAAGCGGCAACTTATATTTGGCCTGTTTCTCCAGATCGCACCGAGGTGACCCATGAATTCCGCTGACATGACCCTGAAAGCCGGCACCCAGCTCAACGAGGAAGACGTCGCGACCATCGCCAACGCGTTCAAGGCGCTGGCCATGTACGAAGCGCTCAACTGCGAGCACGAAGAGGAAGACCGCGAATTGCGGCAGACGGTGGACGCCGGTCTGGCGGCAGTTGACCGCCTCTTCAATTGAGCATCAGCCGTCGAAATGAAAAAGGGCCGCGAATCGCGGCCCTTTTGCTGTCCGGCTTGTGCAAATCAACGCTTGATGCGACGTAGCGTGCGCTCGCTCCAGAGCTCGTCGTCGACCTCCTGATTGAACTCGACGACGCTGGGCGGAATGATCGCCCAGGTCTCATGACCGGTGTTGTAGACCTTGCCGTACCAGTAGCCCCAGGCCTGCGCGCGCGGGTCGTCCAGACCCATGCCGCGCCAGTCGCGGTCGATGATCTTGATCTCCTCGCCGTTCTTGAAATAGCGGGTGCGATAGTCCGCGAAGCTCTTGGTGTCGACGTAGCTGTCGCGGTAGTCGTACCACCAGTTCGCCCGTTTGGGCGTGCTGCGCACCACGTAGACCTCGCGGCCTTTCGGTCCGCAGGAGGCGTCCGGAACCGCGTCGAGGTAGTAAACGTTCTGATCACCCAGTTCCATGCGCCCCAGGCAATCCGTGAAGGTTGTCGTCTCCAGCAGGGCGTGCGTCTCGTCCTTCGGTTTGCGCAGCACCACATCGCCGAAGGTGAAGTCGGTGCCGCCCCATGCATCTTCGTGCGCGGGCTCCGCGAAGCGGCGGATCTTGCGCAGCGCGGGCAGCCAGATCGCGTAGGACTGGCTCTTCTCATCGTCGACGTAGTCGGTGATCAGGATGCCGGTGCCGCGCAGCTTGCCGGACTGGAAGATCGCCAGATCGCGGGACTGCACGATGCCATCGTCGTAGTCGTTGTTGAGATGGCGTTCGACCGTCTCGGTTTTCGGGCGGTCGCCCGGGGCGCGTGAGAGCAGCACCGTGATCTCTTTCTGCCCGCGGCGGACGATGCTGAAGTTCCGGTAGGCGTAGAAATGGTTGACGAAGTAGACCTGCCGGATGATCTCCTCCGCGCTGGGAGTGCCGGTCGGATACGGCAGATTCTTGAGGTCGACGGCATGCGCGGTGCCGGAGGCGATCAGGCAGATCAACGGAAAAACGTACGATCTAGTGGTTTTCATTGCTCATCCGGATTATGTTCAAGTGCACCTAAGTCCCTGTCGCGTCTTGATTCCCGTGGCGCGAACGACAACTAATAGAAGGGCGCGGCAAGAACGTCAATGAATGTGACGTGAGTAGCTCAACGGGATTGTCGACACCGGGTTCGCGGGAGAACGTCCCGGGGTCATTCACTGGAGCGCGCGGATGAGGATTTGGAAGCGTGGTGGGGCCGTTCTCGGCCTGTTTGCATTGGCCTTGAACGCGTTCGCGGAGGCGCCGCCCGGGGGACCCGTGGCGTTACGCTGGGTGGGTGATCTCGATACCGCGAACGCGGTCATCCGACCATTGGTCACGCCCCTGCTGAGTTCCGAGAACATCGCGTTGCAGATCGAACCGAGGACGTCGACCAAGGGCATTCGGACGGTTCTGCTGGGCCAGGCCGACATCGGCGGTTCCGGGCGCTATCGCATCGAGGGCTTGCCCGAGGAGACCGAGGTCAAGCTGCATCCGGTCGCCTGGGACGCGTTGGTCGTCGTCGTTCATCCCGACAACCCGCTCGGCAACATCGGCGTGGGTGATCTGAAACGCCTGCTGCTCGGGGAGGTCACGAACTGGCGCCAGCTCGGCGGCGGGGACGGCCCCATTCGGCTGCTCGCGCACGAGGATTCCTTCGCCGGTATCGAGTACGTGCTGATGAACCAGCTGTTCGGCAGCACCGACGTGGAATTCGCGGGCGCCGAGCTGGTCGCGGACGAATTCGACATCGGTGGCGCGGTCGCCGCGGACCCGCAGGCGGTCGCCGTCATGAGTATGGCGTCGGCGCAGCCGCTCCCGCTCAAGCCGCTCAGTCTGGCCGGTGTCCCGCCGAGCGTGGACACCCTCAAGTCCGGTGAATATCGCCTGTTCCGGCCCCTGTATCTGGTGCGCGCACCGAGTCACCAGCATGACGAGGCGCTCGACCGGATCGTCAGCTTCGTGGAGTCGGCGAGGGCGCGCCCGCTGATCCGCGCGGCCGGCGCGGTGCCATATCGGCAGGCGGTCGTGCTGGTGGTGCGGGGCATGGACATCCAGCGTGAACTGGCTGCGGAGTAGCGATCGCTAGCGGTCTTTCCAGTCTCGTCTGACGGCCTCGATCGCGGTCGTGCGCCGCCGGGCCATGGCGTCGCCGATGTCCTTGCCGGAGATGCCTTCCGCGGCCAGATCGCGGGCACTGACCGCCAACGCCGCCGCGTGCGCGGCGCGCAGATAGTCGGCCTGCGGATACGCACGATCCTCGAATCCGGTCCGGCCACGCGCGTCCGCCTCGCAGGCCAGCAGGATGTCGTCGACGCGTTCCGGGCGGCGGAACGCATCCAGCCGCGTCAGCACCTTGAGGACCGTGTCCGGGCGCAGTTCGAAGGCGCGATGGACGTTGCCGTGCTCGCGGGCGACATGCACGGCCAGGTCGCGGATGTCGTTGGGCACGCGCAGACGCCGCGCCATGGTCTCGATGTGCCTCACGCTGCGCGCCTCATGGCCGTGATGGCTGGGCAGTACGTCGATCGGCGTATCCGCCTTGCCGAAATCGTGGGTCAGCGCGGCGAAGCGGACCGCGACCGCCGCCGACAACCGGGTGGCCTGGTCGAGCACCATCAGCGTGTGCAGGCCGGTGTCGATCTCCGGGTGGTAATCGGCGCGCTGCGGGACGCCGAACAGGGCGTCGACCTCCGGGAACAGCACGGCAAGCGCGCCGCACTCACGCAGCACTTCGATGTAGCGGCGTGGGCGGGCATCGGCCAGGGCCCGTTCGGTTTCCTTCCAGACGCGTTCGGCGACCAGGTGATCGAGTTCACCGGAAGCGGACAATTCCCGCATCAGGGCCAGCGTTTCCGCCGCGATCGTGAATCCCTGCGGCGCCAGCCTTGCGGCGAAACGCGCGACGCGCAGCACCCGTAACGGGTCCTCGCGGAACGCCGGCGAGACGTGGCGCAGCACGCGCGCTTCGAGGTCGGCCTGTCCGCCGTATGGGTCGATCAGGCTGCCGTCGGCGGCGCGGGCGATCGCGTTGATGGTCAGGTCGCGGCGCAGCAGATCCTCTTCCAGCGTCACGTCCGGCGACGCATGTACCTGAAAGCCGTGATAGCCGTGTCCGGATTTGCGCTCGGTGCGGGCGAGCGCGTATTCCTCGCGCGTATCCGGGTGCAGGAACACGGGGAAGTCCTTGCCGACCTGCTTGAAGCCGGCGGTGAGCATGTCGTCGACACTGGCGCCGACCACGACCCAGTCGCGCTCCTTGGGTCGCAGGCCGAGCAGATCGTCGCGGACGGCGCCGCCGACCAGATAGGTTTCCACGGAGTTGTCAGACCCGGATGACGGAAGTGTTGAGAGCGTAGCGCAAGGCCGTACCATGCCGGGCATGTTCCGCGTGATCCTTGCCCTCGTCCTGGCGCTCACACTCGCCGGCTGCGCGCAGCTCGGTTATTACGCGCAGGCCGTGAACGGACAGATGTGGGTGCTCGGCGCCCGCCAGCCGATCGCACGCGTGATCGACGATCCCGCCACGCCCGAGCCGCGCCGCGAACGCCTGCGGGTCGCGCTCGCCGCGCGCGAATTCGCCAGCCGCGAGCTCGGCCTGCCGGATAACGGTTCCTATCGCCAGTTCAGTGATCTCGGTCGCGGCTACGTGGTCTGGAACGTGGTCGCCACGCCGGAACTGTCGCTGACACCCCGGCGCTCCTGCTTTCCGGTGGCCGGCTGCCTGGACTATCGGGGCTGGTTCAACCGCGACCGCGCCGAACAGCACGCCGCCCGCTTGCGCGCCGCCGGCGACGACGTGTTCAGCGGCCCGGTCGACGCCTATTCGACCCTGGGCTGGTTCGACGACCCGCTGCTCAACACCATGCTCGCCTGGTCGGAGGCGGACATGGTCGCGATCGTGTTCCATGAGCTTGCGCACCAGCGGGTGTACGTGCCCGACGACAGTCGCTTCAACGAGTCGTACGCGACCGCCGTCGAGACCGAGGGCCTGCGGCGCTGGCTGGCCGGACGCGAGCCTGCGGCCTACGCACTTTGGCAGGCCTCGCGGGATCAGTCTCGCCAGGTGCGCGCGCTGCTCGCGGATACCCGCCGGACCCTGGCCGATGTGTATGCCTCCCCGCTGAGCGATGACGCCAAACGGGTTGCCAAGCGGGATGCGCTGGATGCGGCGCGAGCGCGTTATCGGGCGCTGCGCGACACCGAAGGCTGGGATCGTCGCCACGATGGCTGGTTCGGCGAACGTCTGAACAACGCGCTGCTCGCGGTGCTGCATACCTACCACGGCTGGGTGCCGGCGTTTCAGGCCCTGCTTGCCGCGCGCGGCGGGGATTTCGCGGCCTTCCACGCCGAGGTCGAGCGCCTCGGCGGCCTGCCGGCGGCGGAGCGGCAGGCGGCGTTACGGGCGCTTTGTGGGGACGGCTGCGCCGACGGGGGTCAGTCGGCGCCCTGACGTGGGAACGCGATCACATGTTCGGCGTCGAGATGGATGCGCACCGTGTCGCCGGGCTGGTGGTTGCGGTGACTGGGGAACAACGCGAGCAGGCGGGTGCCGCTGGGTAACGCCAATGTGTAGAGGATCTCGGCGCCCTTGAAGGCGCGGTCGATCACCGTGCCTTCCATGCTGCCGAGGTCGTCGGGGACCACATCGTCCGGGCGCAGCAGGACATCGACGGATGTGCCGGCGGGTACGTCGAGCGGTCGCGTGCTCAGCATCCGCCCGATCTCGGTCTCGATCCGGCCACTATCGAGTGTGCGGCCTTTCAGGAACACGCCCTGGCCGATGAAATCGGCGACGAAGCGACTGGCCGGCTCGTGGTAGAGCTGATGCGGACTCGCGCACTGCAACACCCGGCCCCGTTCCATCACGCCGATGCATTCGCCCATCGCGAAGGCCTCGTGCTGGTCGTGGGTGACCAGGATGCCGGCGGTGCCGGCGGCCTTGAGGATGTCGCGGACCTCGCGGGACAGGCGTTCGCGCAGGTCCACGTCGAGATTCGAGAACGGCTCGTCGAGCAGGATCAGCGGCGGTTCCGGCGCCAGGGCGCGCGCCAGCGCGACGCGCTGCTGCTGGCCGCCGGAGAGTTCGTGCGGAAAGCGCGCGCCCAGGTCGTGCAGACCGACCAGTTCCAGCAGGCGCCCGGCGGCGGCGGCCTTGTCGGCGCGCGAACGCCTGCGCAGCCCGAACACGATGTTGTCGGCGACCGACAGGTGCGGGAACAGCGCGTAGTCCTGGAACACCATGCCCAGGCCGCGATGTTCCGGCGGGCGGCTGTAGCCGGGTCGGGAGATGACCTCGCCGTTGAGGCGGATCTCGCCCGCCTGCACGGGTTCGAAGCCGGCGATCGCGCGCAGCACCGTGGTCTTGCCGCAGCCGGAAGGGCCGAGCAGGCAGGTGATCTGTCCGGCATCGAGCGCGAAGGACAGGTCGCGAACCACGACCGTGTCGTCATAACGGCATTCGATGTGGTCGAGACTCAGCAGCGGGGGCGTGGCAGACATCGGACGAGGTTCAAATGCGAAAGATTCGCGATTGTAGCCGAGTTCCTCCGCCGGGGGACGAGGAATGGCCGCGCGGCAAGGGCGGATTCAGCGGCGCAGACAGGACTCGAAGAGGGTCAATGCGGCTTCGGCATCGTCGCGCGCCTGCGCGAACGCGGCGTCGGCGGCGGCCATGTTGAGGTCCGATTGGGCGGGGACGCTGTCGGCGTCCAGATAGGCGTGATGGGCGCTGGTCAGGCTGTCGAGCACCTGCTGGTAGCGCTGGCGGATGTCGGGCTCGCACTCGGCGGACTTCAGGAAACGGCGCTGATCGCGCAGATCGATCAGCGCGCTCTTGGTGTGCGCGATCATGCGCGTGACCTGGAAGGCCTTCTCCTGGCTTTGCGCGCGCACGAAATCGGCGAGCCCTGCGGGGCCTTCACCGGGGGCATCGTCGAAACGCCGCAGGCCGGCGTTGTAATCGCCGATACCGGCGCGCATCGCGTCGTTGGATTTTTCCAGCTGGCGGCGGGCCTGCTCGAACACGCCGCGGACCTCACCGTTGAGCATGCCGAGATTGCCGGGGTTGGCGTGGCGCAGTTCGACTTCCAGGTCGCGCAGCAGACGCTGGGCATGTTCGATGGCCTGCCGCGCCTTGTCGAACGACAACTGCGCGCGCTCATAGTCGGCGACGGCGGTGTGCAGCTGCCCGTCCGGAGTGTTGGCGAGGCGGTCGCGCGCCACGTCGCGCAGGCGCTGGGACTCGCTCAACAACTGGCTGGCGCGTCCGCTGGCGAGTTCGGCCTCTTCCTGCATCTGGCTGAGCACGTGGTTCCATTGCCGTTGCCATTCGTCGACCTCGCTGTTGGCCGAGGCGGTCCATGGCAGCAGGGCCAGGCTCAGGCACAACAGCGCGATGACCCGTTTAGCCGTCACAGGGCAGGTGCTCGAAGTCGATGACATGGAGTTCGTCCCGGTTGCTGGGGAAACGCGCCCAGAGTTCGCCGATGCGCTCGTCGCGGCCCGGGTAACGCAGCGCCGGGGCGAGTTCCGCCAGCGGGCAGAGCACGAAGGCGTAGCGGTCGATCTCGTCGCGGGGCAGTTGCAGGTCGCCGTCGTCGACGATCCGGTCGCCGTAAAGCAGCAGATCGAGGTCCAGGGTGCGCGGCGCGTAGCGCGCCTCGCCGCGATGGCGGCCGTGTCGGCCTTCGATGGCCTTCAGGCGTTGCAACACATCGCGTGGCGTCGCATCGGTATGGAAGGCGACCACGAGGTTGTAGAAGTCGTCACCGTCGAAACCGACCGCGCGGGTCTGATAAACCGAGGAGCAGCGCAGCGCGCCGAAGGCGGCGCGCAGATCGGCCACGCTGCCGCGTACGTGCAACTCGCGGTCCAGATTGCTGCCGATGCTGACGAAGACTTCCGGCATCAGTCGCGGCGGCGCTCGATGATCAGGCCGACGTCGCGCGCGCCTCGCAACGCGCCCTGCTTGTTCAGGGTCAGGCGCAGCCAGGGCACCTGGAATTCGTCGAGGATCAGTCGGGCGACGTGCTCGGCGAGAGACTCGACCAGTTCGAAGCGGCTGGCCTGCACGAATTCCATCACGCGCTTGGCGACGGCCTTGTAGTTGAGGGTGTCCTCGATGCGATCACTGGCGGCGGCGGCGCGGATGTCGGTGGCCATCTCCAGGTCGAAGACCAGGGTCTGTGTGACCTGTCGCTCCCAACCGTAGATGCCGATCACGGTGTCGATGCGCAGGTCGCGCACGAAGATGATGTCGGGGGCCGTGGACTGCTCGGTGCTCATGGCCGGCGACTATAACGCGCGCGGCCTTCGCGTAGGACGCGACTACGCCCATAATCTCCGGGCATTCCCCTGCCGGGACGGTTCTCCTCGTGACCTTCTATCTGCTGCTTGCCGCTGCCTATCTGCTCGGTTCCATCTCCTCGGCGATCCTCGTCTGCCGCGTCATGGGCCTGCCCGACCCGCGCACGGTCGGCTCGAACAACCCCGGCGCGACCAACGTGCTGCGGGTCGGCGGCAAGAAGGCGGCCGCGCTGACCCTGTTCGGCGACATGCTCAAGGGCTTCCTGCCGGCGCTGGCGGGCTATCTGCTCGGGCTCGAACCGCTGCAACTGGCACTGGTCGGCTTCGCGGCCTTCCTCGGTCATCTGTATCCGCTGTTCTTCGGTTTCCAGGGCGGCAAGGGTGTCGCCACCGCGCTGGGCGCGTTCTTCGGCATGCACTGGCTGCTCGGCGGCGCGGTCGCGCTGACCTGGCTGCTGTTCGCCAAGGTGTTCAAAATTTCCTCGCTGGCGGCGCTGATCGCGACCGCGCTGGCGGTGCCGTATGCGTGGTGGCTGATCGATTACCCGCCGGCGGCGCTGGCGGTGATCGGCGTGCTCGTGGTCATGCTGTGGTGGCGGCACCGCTCCAACATCCGCAAGCTGATCAAGGGCAGCGAGGACAGCATCGGGACCGATGCCGGGTAGGCCGGCCTCCGTGGCTGGCGGGGTCCTGCGCGTCGCGGTGCCGACGCCGCTGCGCAAGCTGTTCGACTACCGTCCGCCGGACGGTCGGGCCGCGACGGATGTCGCCATCGGCACGCGCGTGCGGGTGCCGTTCGGGCGTCGCCATCTGGTCGGAATCGTCGCCGCGCATGCGGGGCACGCGGAGGTCGAGGGTGGGCGGTTGAAATCGGTCCAGGAGGTGCTCGACGACGTACCGGTATTCCCGCCGGAACTGTTCGAACTGATCGACTGGGCGGCCGGCTATTACCACCATTCCCTGGGCGAGGCGCTGAGCACCGCGCTGCCGGCCCTGTTGCGTCGCGGCGAGGCCGGCGACGCGCGCGGCGAGGCCATCTACGGGCTCAGCGCCACCGGTCGCGCGGCGGCAGCCGATCCGCCCGCGCGCGCGCCGCGCCAGGCCGCGTTGCTCGCACGCCTGGCGGAGGCGGGCGAAGGACTGTCGCGCGCGCAACTGGATGCCGAGGAGGGCGACTGGGCCGGGCCGCTGCGCGCGTTGCGCGACAAGGGCTGGCTGGCGGTCACGCACCGTTCCTGCCTGCCGCCGCCGGCAGCGTCCACGGTGGACGGTCCCGAGCCGAATGGGGAGCAACATGCGGCGATCGCCGCGATCACCGCTGCGCACGGTTATCAGGGCTTCCTGCTCGATGGCGTCACCGGCTCCGGCAAGACCGAGGTGTACCTGCGCGCGATCGGGGCGGTGCTCGCGCAGGACCGGCAGGCGCTGGTGCTGGTGCCGGAGATCGGTCTGACCCCGCAGCTGGTCGAACGCTTCCGGGCGCGGCTGGCGGTGCCCATCGCGGTGCTGCATTCCGGCCTCAACGACAGCGAGCGGTTGTGCGCGTGGCAGCAGGCCGCCAGCGGCGAGGCGCGCGTGGTCATCGGCACGCGATCGGCCGCCTTCACGCCATTGCCGGCGCCGGGGCTGTTCATCCTCGACGAGGAGCACGATGCCTCCTTCAAGCAGCAGGATGGGTTCCGCTACTCGGCTCGCGACGTGCTGCTGCTGCGTGGTCGGCGGCTCGGTCTGCCGGTGGTGCTGGGCTCGGCGACGCCGTCGCTGGAGAGCCTGCACAACGTCGCGCGCGGGCGGCTGACGCGCCTGCGGCTGAGCGTCCGCGCGGGCGGCGCGCGGGCGCCACGCATGCGCCTGCTGGACATGCGCGCACGCACCTTGCGCGGCGGCCTGGCGCCGCTGCTGTGGGAGTCGATCGAAAAACATCTCGGCGAGGACGGCCAGGTGCTGCTGTTCCTGAACCGGCGCGGCTATGCGCCGGTGCTGTCCTGTCACGACTGCGGCTGGTTGCCGCCATGTCCGCGTTGCGACGCGCATCTGGTCGTGCATCAGCGCGACAACCGCCTGCGCTGTCATCACTGCGGGCACGAGCAGGCGCTGCCGCGCGCCTGTCCGGATTGCGGCAGCGAGCGTCTGCAACCTCTGGGGCAAGGCACCGAGCGGCTCGAACAGGAGTTGCGCAAGCGTTTTCCGGATCAGACGGTGCTGCGCATCGATCGCGACAGCACCCGCCGCAAGGGCGCGCTGCACGAGGCGCTGGAGGAGGCCCGCTCCGGGCGCGCACGCCTGCTGGTCGGCACCCAGATGCTGGCCAAGGGACACCACTTCCCGGACGTGACCCTGGTTGGCATCGTCGATGCCGACGGGGGGCTGTTCGGTGCCGATTTCCGCGCCCCGGAGCGCATGGCCCAGCAGATCGTGCAGGTCGCCGGTCGCGCCGGGCGCGCGACACGCCTCGGCGAGGTACTGATCCAGACGCACAGTCCCGAGCATCCGCTGTTGCAATCGCTGATCGGCAATGACTACGCGCGTCTTGCCGAGGCCCTGCTGGCCGAGCGCGGCGCGGCGATGCTGCCGCCGTTCAGTGCCTTCGCGCTGCTGCGCGCGGAGGCCCACGATTCGCATATCGCGCAGAACTTTTTGCGAAGCGCGAAGCGGGAAGCGGACAGATTGGGGATTGCGGGGGTATCGATTCTCGGGCCGGCGCCCGCCGCGATGACCCGGCGGGCCGGTCGGCATCGCTTTCAATTACTCCTGCAATCTACGGATCGCGCGCCTTTGCATCGGTTGCTGGACGCCTGGCTGAAACGGCTGGATTCCCTGCCGAGCATGCGAAAAGTGCGTTGGAGCCTGGATGTCGATCCGATCGAGGTGAGCTGACCTGCGCGCAGGTTCACGACGCGGATTCTGGCAGGCTTTCCCGGCGCGGACAGAAGCTTGGCACGTCGGTTGCAGTTCGTCGGTTGCGTTCGTTCCGTACGAACGCCTTCCTTCCTCCGACGCTGAAAGCGTTATTGGACCCCGGGCCGTCAGGTGCGGGGTTTTTTTTGTCCGGCGTTCAGCCCCGGTAGAGCGCGACCATGCGCCAGCGGGGTAGGGCGGAACCCGAAGGGCTTCCGCCGCCGGCGCGGATATGGCGGAAGCCCTTCGGGTTCCGCCCTACCTTGCGAACCGCCGGAAACAGCAATTGAAGATGCTGGGGACGACTACTCGACCCTCTCCAGCGTTCCCGCTGGGCGCCCTTCCCGCCAATCTGCGATGAACCTTTTTTTGCCCGGCGTTCAGCCCGGATAGAGCGCGACCACGCGCCAGCGCCAGTCGGCGAAGGCCATGCGGAAGTGCAGCGGGTTATCGCCGAGTTCGCCGACGCGGACCACGAAGCTGTTCCAGGCGTCGAAGAAGGCGTAGTCGACGCGGGTGATCATGTCCGGCAGCTTGCCGCCATCGGTGAGCTGCTTGCGGACCCAGGTCTGATCGACGGTGGTGTCGATCGCGGCCGCGCCGAGGATGCTGGCGCCGTCGCGCAGCAGCTTGGAGATCGGGTCGTCGCCCTTGCCGATGGCCTGATTGGCGCGCTGTTCCATGCGCGTGCGCTGGTCATTGCGGACAGCATCGACGTCGACGAGTTCGGCGATCGCCGCGCGATCGTTGTCCTTCAGGGCCATGCCGAGGCGGTAGACATGCAGGTAGGGGTAAGCGATCCAGGCGAGTGCGGCGAGCAGGATCAGGGTGAACAGCAGCTTCTTCATGGCGCGTCTCGGACTCGGTGACGGACGAATCGGGTTGGGCGGGCCCAGGCGCGGAAGGTTCCGGCGGGCAGCGCGGAGATTATCATGCGTCCATGAACGCCCCCCGAATCCACTACCGCATCACCCCCGTCGATCCGAAGCTGCACACCTTCGAGATCGCCTTGACCATTCAGCAGCCCGATCCGGCGGGACAGCGCCTGAGCATGCCGGCCTGGATTCCGGGCAGTTACATGATCCGGGACTTTGCCCGCAACGTGCTCAGCCTGGTCGCCGAGAGCGCCGGCGAGGCGGTCAGCGTGCGCAAGACCGACAAGCAGACATGGGTCTGCGCGCCCTGCGCCGGTCCGCTGACGGTGCGTTATCGCGTCTACGCGTGGGACCTGTCGGTGCGCGGCGCGCATCTGGACACCACGCACGCCTATTTCAACGGCAGCGCGGTGTTCCTCGCGGTCGAGGGCCGGACGGACGAGGCTTGCGCGGTGGAGATCGCGCCGCCGGACGTCGCCGAGGTGGCCGATGTCGCCGACTGGCAGGTCGCGACCAGCCTGCCGCGGGACGGTGCCGGCGTGCATGGCTTCGGCACGTATCGCGCCGCCGACTACGACGACCTCATCGATCACCCGGTCGAGATCGGCAACCTGACCTTCCTCCGCTGGGAGTCCGCCGGCGTGCCGCACGAGATGGCGATCTACGGACGTCACGATGCCGACGTGGAGCGCCTGGCGGCAGACCTCCAGCCGATCTGCCAGCGCCACATCGACCTTTTCGGCCGGCCCGCGCCGATGGACTACTACCTGTTCCTGGTCATCGCGGTCGGCGATGGTTACGGCGGCCTCGAACACCGCGCCTCGACCAGCCTGATGTGCAAGCGCGACGACCTGCCGCGCCGCGACGGGCAGACCGTGGAAAAGGGCTATCGCGACTTTCTCGGACTGTGCAGCCACGAGTATTTCCACACCTGGAACGTCAAGCGCATCAAGCCGGCGGTGTTCCTGCCCTATGACCTGACCCGCGAGGTGCACACCCCGCTGCTCTGGGCCTTCGAGGGCATCACCTCCTACTACGACGACCTCGGCCTGCGCCATGCCGGCCTGGTTTCGAGCGAGGACTATCTCGACCTGCTCGCCAGGACGCTGACCCGCGTGCAGCGCGCGCCCGGGCGCTTCCGGCAGACCGTGACCGAATCCAGCTTCGATGCCTGGACGCGCTTCTACAAGGCCGATGAGAACGCGCCCAACGCGATCATCAGTTACTACACCAAGGGCGCGCAGGTGGCGTTGGCGCTTGACCTGACCATCCGTCTGGCGACCGACGGCGCGCGCTCGCTGGACGATGTGATGCGGCGGCTGTGGGCCGACTTCGGCGCGGTCGGTCGGGGGGTTGGCGACAACGACATCCAGGCGATCGCCGCCGAGGTGGCGGGCAGGAATCTGGATGCGTTCTTCGCGCAGGCCCTGCACTCGACCGACGACCTGCCGGTCGGGGAGCTGCTCGCGGAATTCGGGGTGGAATGGCGGCTGCGCGCGGCGACCGGCGCGGACGACGTGGGTGGCCGGGCGACACCGCCCAAGAGTCAGCGGTGGGAGATCGGCGCGCGTATCGGCGACGACCCGCTCGGCGCCAAACTGCTGAATGTATTTGAAGGTGGCGCCGCGCATCGCGCGGGGCTGTCCGCCGGCGACGTGGTGATCGCGGTGAATGGCCTCCGCGCGACGAAGGCCAATCTGGATGGACTGCTGCAACGCAATGGCTCGCGGCCTTGCGAAGCCGCCGCGTTCCGGCGCGACGAATTGATGACTTTCCAGGTCACGCCGCGGACCGCTCCGGCGGACACCGTGGAACTTCGGTTGATCGAAGCGCCCCGTGACGAGGCGGCGAGACGCCGGCAGGCCTGGCTCGGCGCCTGATCCGAAACGAAAACCCCGGCGCGTGGCCGGGGTTTTCAGGGCGCGGGGCTCGGCTTCGCCTACCAGAGGCCGAAACCGGACTTGCTCTTCTCCTGCGGCGCTTCGGCCTGCTCGGTGACGGCGAATTCCTGGCGGGCGGCGGCCAGTTGTTCCGGGTCGAGCCCCGAAACCTTGCAGTCCCGCTTGATGAACAGCTCGGTCAGGTGGGCCTTGCGGGCGCGGGCGTCTTCCAGATTGATCTCGGCCGACTGCCCCTTGTACGACGCGTAAGTGTTCGCAGCCCCGCCGAACATGCTGGCCAGGCCGCCGATCTGCGCGATGCTGCCAACTGCGCTGCCGGCGCCACCCCAGGCGGCAGCGGTCGCGGCCAGGCCGAGGCTGTTCTGGCCGACCGCGGTGCCGGTGGAAATTGCGTTGGCGGTATCGCGGGAATCCGCCGCGTCGCCGGCGATCGTGCCCATGAATTCGGCCTCGGCATACAACTGCTCACAGCTCAGTTCGCCATCCGACATCTTGACGCGTTCAAACGCGCTGGCGGCACCGGTCGCCAGCATGCCGGCGATCAACAGGGTCAGTGAGGAGGTTTTACGCATCGACAGCTCCGTGGGAAAAATGATCCGGTGAAGTACCGTGGAGCGGATCGTATGGCGATGCGCGAACTCTGAAAAGCTCCGCATGCGCGGGTTCAATGTCCCTTCGGGCGCAACGGCATGTCGTCGAATTCGATGCCGCCCCAGCCGTACTGCATGAAGTTGCGGATGTTGCGGTGGTCGTTGCCGTCCGGCGTCTTCAATACCGCGCGGTAGTGCTCGCCGAAGGCGGCCAGCACGGCCTCGTCGACCAGGTTGTTGAGCAGGGCGAAGGCGAACACCTTGCAGGCGCCCTGGTTCTGTCCGGCCGCGTTCTCCAGCATGTCCTCCCCGAGGCCGCTGCGGAACGCGCAGGGGTGGTAGTCGTAGAGGGCCTCGATCAGGTTCAGGGTGTCGGCGAACTCGACGTCCTCCTGGCCGAGGCGGACCAGGAATTCGTCGAGCATCACCGGGTTCAGCAACTGGACATCGGACATGAGGTTACGCCGCCTCGACCTTGAGGCTCGCGCCATCGACACCGATCACGGTGACCTTGCTGCCGACCGGCAGATCGCTGCCGGTGACCCGCCATTGGCTGTCGCCGACGCGGATGCGGCCGACGCCGTTCTCGATCGCGGTCTCCAGCGTGAAGCTGCGCCCGATGTATTGCTCACCACGACGGTTCAGGGAGGGCTGGTCGGTCTCTTCCGGATGACGCTTGAACCACATGCGCCAGCCGACGATGGTCGACACGGACAGCAGCGCGAAGACGAGGAACTGTATTTCCCAGCTCATTGCCGGGATCAGCCAGAGCAGGAAGCCGACGACGATCGCGGCGACGCCCATCCATACCAGGAAGGCGCCGGGCGCGAAGGCCTCGAGGATCACCAGGGCGACGCCCAGGATCCACCAGTGCCAGTAGTCGGGCGTGTATTCCATCACTTCTTCTCCATCGCGGCCTTGGCCAGTTCGGCGACGCCGCCGATCGCGCCGATCAGGCCGGAGGCCTCCATCGGCATGAAGATCAGCTTCTGGTTCGGAGCGGTGCCGATGGCAGTCAGCGCCTCGACGTATTTCTGCGCGACGAAGTAGTTGACCGCCTGCACGTCGCCCTGCGCGATCGCGACCGAGACCATCTGCGTGGCCTTGGCCTCCGCCTCGGCGAGACGTTCGCGGGCCTCGGCCTCGCGGAACGCCGCTTCCTTCTGGCCCTCGGCCTTGAGGATCGCGGCCTGCTTGTCACCGTCGGCCTTGAGGATCTCCGACTGCCGTTTGCCTTCCGCTTCGAGGATCTGCGCGCGCTTGTCGCGCTCGGCCTTCATCTGCCGGGCCATGGATTCGACCAGATCGGCGGGCGGGGAGATGTCCTTGATCTCGATGCGGGTGACCTTGATGCCCCACGGCGTGGTGGCCTCGTCGACGACAATCAGCAGGCGGGCGTTGATGTCGTCGCGTTTGGACAGCAGTTCGTCCAGGTCCATCGAGCCCATGACGGTACGGATGTTGGTCATGGTGAGATTGAGGATCGCGTATTCGAGGTTGTTGACCTCGTAGGCGGCCTTAGCCGAATCCAGCACCTGATAGAAGACGACGCCGTCGACCGAGACCATCGCGTTGTCCTTGGTGATGATCTCCTGGGTGGGTACGTCGAGCACCTGCTCCATCATGTTGAGGCGGCGACCGATCTGGTCGACCACCGGGAGGATCAGGTTCAGGCCGGGACGCAGGCTGCGGGTGTATTTGCCGAAGCGCTCCACCGTCCACTCGTTGCCCTGCGGCACCGACTTGACGCCGAGGAAGATGACGACGGCCGCGAGGCCGAAGATGAACAGTACGAGAATGCCGAATTCACTCATGGAACACGCTCCGGTGTGGGTGATGTCGCGCGAGTATAGCCGCGTGTCCTGTGGGAACCGTGTGACGCAGGTCGCGTAATCTCGAGCGGGAGATGGGGGCATTCATGTGAGCAACAAGCTGTTTTCCGTCACCGCGCCGCTGATGATCCGCACCCCGGACGGGCAGGAACACGTCGTCGCCGAGCTGTTCGAGCACCCGCAAGGCCTGCTGTGGTTTGAACTGTACTGGCACCTCGGCGACCCAGCCCGGACCATGCATGTGGTCGAGGGCGAGGTGCGCGGCGAGGGGCCATGGCGGGTCGGGGACCACGTGCTGAACGTGCTCGGTTGCCATGGCACCAACGCGGAACTGGCCATTGCCTTCGAACGCTGGCGCGAAACCCTGCTGACGCCCGGTAGCGACTATCCGCCGCCGGAACTGGTGGCGGCGATCGCGCGCCATCGGGGCGCGATCGGTTAGGCGGCTCGCCGCAACGCGCGCCGCGGTTCCCTTACACTGCGCGGTCATGAATGACGCAGCGAAAATCGATCAGGCACCGCCGAAGGCCTTGTTGCGCCCGGTCGGTCGGGCGCTGGTCGACTACCGCATGATCAATGACGGGGACCGGGTTCTGCTGGCGCTGTCGGGAGGCAAGGACTCGCTGTCGCTGCTGCACCTGCTGCGGCACTTCCAGCGCCATGCGCCGGTGCGTTTCGAACTCGGCGCGGTGACCATCGATCCCGGCGCGGAGGATTTCGATCCGTCGCCGCTGAAGCCCTATCTGGCCGAACTCGGCATCCCGTATTTCTACCGCGAGGAGCCGATCCTGGAGCGCGCGAAGACGCAGATGGGCAAGCCCTCGTATTGCGCCTTCTGCGCGCGCATGAAGCGCGGGGCGCTTTATTCCTGCGCGCGCGAGAACGGCTACAACGTGCTGGCGCTGGGTCAGCATCTGGACGATCTGGCCGAGAGCTTCCTGATGTCGGCGATGTTCGAGGGGCGGCTCAACACGATGAAGGCGAATTACGTGATCCGCGCCGGCGACCTGCGCGTGATCCGTCCGCTGATCTATGTGCGCGAGCGGCAGACGGCGTCGTACGCGGCGCATGCCGGCCTGCCGGTGATCTACGAGACCTGCCCGGCCTGTTTCGCGCATCCGACCCAGCGCGCGGAGATGAAGACGCTGCTCGCGCAACAGGAGCGCAGTCATCCGCAGATATTCAAGACCTTGCTGCACACCATGCGTCCGCTGATGGCAAGGGGCGCGGGCGATGGGGAAGACGTGGCGGATTGAGTACGGACCCGGAAATGAAAAACGGCGGCCATTGGCCGCCGTTTCCGTTTCTGCTGTCGGCGCGGATTATTCCGGCACGATCGTGGTCAGGCCGAGGATCTGCCAGAGCTGCATGCCGCCACGGTAGTAAAACAGCTTCTCCGCCGGGTAACCCTGCTTGAGCAGTGCATTGATCGCGCGCGGCGACTGGTCGCACCACGGACCGTTGCACCAGAAAAGCGCTTCCTTGGCGTTGGTGAAATCCCACACGGAGTTGCCGCCGGAGCCCAGTCCGATCATGTCGAGCAGGGAATTCATCGAGAGCCCGCTGTCGGGGCCCTTGCGGGTCACGCCCAACTGCGCCATCGCCGAGGCCAGTTCCGGATCACTGGTGTCGCGGCTGAACACGGTGAACGGCAGGTTGATCGAACCGGGGATGGTGCCTCGCTTGTTCCAGGCCGGGGTGCGGGCGTCGATCAGAACGCCCGATCCGTTGCGCAACTGCCGTTCCATGAAGTCGAAGATTTCGACCTCGCCGACCGTGGTGACCCCAGGTGCGACGTGCATCGCGTGGATGCAGAACGGCGGGCATTTACGGGAGGTTTTCGCGAAACCGCCGGTCAGTACGTTGTTTTCATCCTGGATACGCTCGATGCGAACGCTGCGCCCGTCGTGGTTGACGGTGACGAAGTCGCGGGTTTCGGTGAGCTTGACGTCCAGGGCGGCAGCCGCACCGGCGAACAGCAAGGCCAGCGATGCGGTGATGAAGGTGAAGGTATGGGTGCGGATATTCATTGTGGTTGTTCCTCTCGTCCTCCGGGTGGTGTTCGTGTCGGGGCTGATCGCGCGCCCCGGAGCGCATCAGCGCGATGAAAACAACGCGATGATCTTCTTGCGGATCACCTCGATGTCCTTGCTGCTCGTGTATTCGTCGTAGACCGCCTTCTTATCCGCATCGCTCAGCTTGTTGTAGAACATGAAACTGCCGATGTAGCGGGCGCGTAGGAGGTCCTCGAAGCCACCTTGATCGAGGTCGGCCGGAATGGCGGCATCCACGGCTTGCGGGGTGTTCGGTTCATCGATGGAGACCGCGGAATCGACCTTGAGATCGCTGGCCTCCTCCTGGATCGCGTCGAGATAGGAATCCGCCGCGAGGGCGGATGTCGACCAACCCGCCGACAGGGTCATCAGCATGAGCAAGACGGCGGCGACGACCGTCGAGCGCGCGCGGAGGATCGAGATTTGCGAGGTCAACATGGTGCTCCTGCGGTGTGTTGGCTTTCGATGTGCGCCACTGCTTTCAAGGCTTCGCGATTCGCCGACTGGCCAGAATATAGGGGGCAGAATCCGTAACTTAGATCGCAGTCTAGTCCGCGATTCCGCCGAACGCGCCACGTTTTAACCGGAATTAACATGTTCACTTGGTTGCTTGACAGCATTTTTGCCCCTCCCTAGCATCCCTGCGCCTTCGTTTCGGACTTTTTCCTGCCATGCCCATGCAGCTTGAGCACATCCGCGGGCTCGTCGCGGAGGATCTGCGGGCGGTCGATGATCTCATCCATAACCGCCTGCGATCCGATGTCGTGCTCGTCAATCAGCTTGGGGCGTACATCGTCAACAGTGGCGGTAAACGCCTGCGACCGCTGCTCGTCGTGCTGGCCGCGCGTGCCTGCGGTTATGCCGGCGCGCAGCATGTCGATCTGGCCGCGATCGTGGAATTCATTCATACCGCGACCCTGTTGCACGATGATGTCGTGGACGCCTCCGAGCTGCGCCGCGGGCGCGATACCGCCAATGCGCTGTTCGGCAACGAGGCGAGCGTGCTGGTCGGCGATTTCCTGTATTCCCGCGCGTTCCAGATGATGACCAACCTGCACGATCTGCGCGTCATGGAGATCCTCGCGGATACCACCAACGTGATCGCTGAGGGTGAGGTGTTGCAGTTGATGAACTGCAACGATCCGGATGTCGACGAAGCCGGTTACATGGAGGTCATCCGTTACAAGACCGCCAAGCTGTTCGAGGCCGGCACGCGCCTGGGCGCGGTGATCAACGGGCAGGACGCGGCGGTCGAGGAGGCGATGGCCGCCTACGGCATGCATCTTGGCACCGCATTCCAGATCATCGACGACGTGCTGGATTACGGCGCGGACAGCGACGAGATAGGCAAGAACGTCGGTGACGACCTCGCCGAGGGCAAGCCGACCTTGCCGCTGATCTACGTGATGCGCAACGGCGCGCCGGAGCACGCGGCGGTGGTCCGCAAGGCGATCGAGGAGGGCGGTCGCGAGAAGATCGACGAAGTCATCAAAGCGATTGAATCCACCGATGCCATCCAATACACTACGCGGCTCGCGCGACAGGAGGCGGATTTCGCCAAGGCGGCACTCGCCGACTTGCCCGACTCCCCGTATCGCGAAGCGCTGTTGGCATTGGCGGATTTCGCGGTCGAACGTAGCCACTGAGGCAGTCACTGTTCCAGTGACGGTTCACGCGATCCCCAATTTTCAACACGACCCATTCCGGGGTGTAGCTCAGCCTGGTAGAGCACTGTCTTCGGGAGGCAGGGGCCGGAGGTTCGAATCCTCTCACCCCGACCAACACTCAGATTCGTTCCAGAATCGCCGGCGACGCGACCCGACGCGTCGCCGTTTTTTTTGCCCGTTCGGCGCCCAGGTGAGCTGGCTTGGCGACCATGACTGACAGCGTCCGGCGGGTGGTGCAGATCACCGACACGCATCTGTTCGCAGATCCGGCGCGCGAGCTGAAAGGGATCGCCACCGACGCCGCGCTGCGTGCGGTGCTCGCGGCGGCCCGTGACGACCTCACGGCTGCCGATCTGGTCCTGCTGACCGGCGACCTCGCCCATGACGAGCGCGACGAGACCTATCAACGCCTGCGGGCGCTGGTCGCGGAATACGTGCCGGTCGACGTGCCGTTGCGGGCGATTCCGGGCAATCACGATGACCCTGCATTGATAGCGGCCCGTTTCGGCGCCGCCACCGTTGCCAATCTCGGCGGCTGGGTCTGTGTGCCGCTCGATTCGCACCTGCCCGGTCAGGTCGAGGGACGACTGTCCGTCGTGGAACTGGCGCGACTCGACGACGCGCTCCGCCAGGCCTGCGGGCGATCGGTGCTGATCGCGGTGCACCATCATCCGGTCGATGTCGGCTCGCTGTGGATGGACGGCATCGCGCTGACCAATCACGAAGACCTGTTCGTGATCATCCGCAACCACGGCAACGTGCG
This sequence comes from Gammaproteobacteria bacterium, assembly GCA_024234895.1. Classification (GTDB taxonomy): domain Bacteria; phylum Pseudomonadota; class Gammaproteobacteria; order JACKNK01; family JACKNK01; genus JACKNK01. The sequence goes on along the minus strand of JACKNJ010000002.1, from coordinate 240,696 downwards.
CGCGATCATCAACGGCCACATCCACCAGGAATTCGAGGGTGAGCGCGACGGCGTACGCGTTTACGGTACGCCATCGACCAACGTCCAGTTCCGCGCTCGCAGCGATCAGCCGCTGTTCGCCGAACTGGAACCCGGCTACCGACGCCTGCGCCTTTACCCCGATGGCCGGATCGAAACCGAGGTCGTGCGGGTCGGCGGCGTGGTCCGCAATCTCGATCTCGACGGAGGTTATTGACGGTGACGACCGCGCCGCGTTTCGCCAGCATCGATGACGCCCTGGGCCTGGAAGACGAACAACTCGCGCTCGCCGATATCGCCCTGCTGCTGGCCCGCGACGCCTACCCGGAACTCGACGTCGGCCATTACCTGATGCGTCTGGACGCGATGGCTGGCGAGGTCGGTCAGCGACTCGCCGCCGATGCCGATGTGTTCGCGACGCTCGCCGAACTGAACCGGTATCTGTTCCAGGAACAGGGTTTTCGCGGCAATTTCGACGACTACTACGACCCGCGCAACAGCTACCTGAACGAAGTCCTCGACCGCCGTACCGGTATCCCGATCACGCTGTCGCTGGTCTACATCGAGGTCGGTCGGCGCCTCGGCCTGCCGTTGGACGGCATCTCCTTCCCCGGCCATTTCCTGGTCAAGTGCCCGGTCGATGGCGGCGAAGTGGTGCTGGACCCATATTCCGGCGGCGTCTCGCTCGGGATCGACGAACTGGAGCACCGTCTGCACGAGGTCGTCGGCGAGCAGCACGCCGAGCGCATCGAACTGACCTCGCTGCTGGCGGCCGCGCCCAAACGGGACATCCTCGTGCGCATGCTGCACAACCTGAAGGTGCTGTATCTGCGCGACGAGGACCTGCATCGCGCACTCGCGGTCTGTGACCGAATCCTCCAGTTCAAGCCGGACAGCGTCGACGATCTGCGCGACCGTGGTGTGTTGTACGCGACCCTGGATTGCTTCACCCCCGCGCTTGCCGACCTGCGTCGTTACCTGGCGTTACGGCCTGACGCGCCGGACAGCGAGCAGATCCGCGCCCGCGTGATCGAACTCCAGGCGCAGTCGGCCCGGCTGCACTGAGACGGCCCGGATGAATGTCGATCTGCTGATCCTGCTGGCAGCCTGGCTCGCCTATTTCGGCCTGCATTCCCTGTTGGCGGCATTGCCGGTCAAGCGCTGGGTGGCGAAACATCGCGCCCACTGGATGCCGGGCTATCGCCTGATGTTCAACAGCGTCGCGGTGCTCGCGGTCATGCCGGTGTTATGGCTGACCCATTCGATCGACGCGCCGTCGCTGTGGCGCTGGGAAGGTTGGCAGCGCTGGCTCGCGGAAGGTCTGGCGTTGTTCGCCATCACCGGTTTCCTGTGGTCGACGCGCTGGTACGACGGTGGTGAATTCCTCGGTCTGCGGCAGTTGCGCGAGGGCGTGCGCACGGTCGAGGACCAGGAGCGCCTGCATATCTCGCCGCTGCACCGCTTCGTGCGCCATCCCTGGTACAGCTTCGGGCTGGTGCTGATCTGGACGCGCGAACTGAACGCGCCGTGGCTGCTGACAGCGGTCGCGATCAGCGTCTATTTCGTGATCGGCTCGCGACTGGAAGAGGCCAAGCTGATCGAATACCACGGCGAGGCTTATCGCCGTTACCGGGCGCGGGTGCCCGCGCTGATCCCGTTGCCGTGGCGTTGGCTGAGCGCCCGGGAAGCGGACGACATCGCCGCCGGACGGGACTGACGCCAACCAGCGTGACAAGACGTAACTTGTAGGCCCCGCGTGGCTTGCCCACAATGGGCCGTCTTTCGCGCCCGCTCCCGAGGATGTTCATGTCCGACGCCACTTTCCGGGTCCAGTCCCCGGCCGATGCCTTCCATGAATTCACCGAATCCGAGGTCCGCCGCATGCGCGAAACGGACTCGAGTTTCGACGAGGAGTTCTATCGCCGCGCGCAGACCCTGGTGGCCGGACGGTTGCTGGTCGCGCACGCGGAAATGGAGAGCGAAGCCGGGGAGGGCACGGCATGATCATCCGCGCCTTTCACGCCGAGAACGTCCTCAAGTACAAGGAACTGAAGCTCGACGATCTGCCCGAACGCGGCCTGATCGGCATTTCCGGCCCCAACGAGGCCGGCAAGACCGCAATCGTCGAGGCCATCTGCCTGGCGCTGTTCGGACGCACCTTCTCCTACGAGCCGGACGAAGTCCTCAAGACCATGAAATGGGGCGCGGCCAAGGCCAGTGCCGAGCTGGTGTTCAGCGGCGCCGACGGCCAGGACTACCGCGTCGCCCGCTACCTGAACCTGGAAGGTCATCACAGCGCCAGCCTGCATCGGCTCGCCGACGACGAGACCATCGCGCAGGGCGCGCAGGCGGTGACCCGCGCGGTCGAGGACATCGTCGGCTTCAGCTTCGATCAGTACGTCGAATCCTTCTATCTGGCGCAGCGCGAGATCACCATGCCGCACGCCAGCAGCGGCATGGTGCGCGGGCTGCTCGGCATTGCCGAACTCGACCGCGTCGCCGACGAATTGCAGGCGGAGGTCGATGCCGATCGGCGGCACATCGACGACCTGCAAGCCGCGATCGAGGACATTGACGACCAGCTGGCGAGGCTCGCCGTCGTCGACGGCGAGCTCGCGGAACGACAGGCCGCGCTCGCCGCACGTGCCGATGCGCTGCGCGATGCACAGCGCGCGGTCACCGTCGCCAGCACCCGGCGTGCGCAGCTGGAAGACCTGGGCGCCGATGTCGAGACGCAGATCAACGGGATCCTGGGCAGCGAGGTCGACACGCGCTTCCGGCACTGGCGGGAGCGCGCGGATCATCTCGATGAGCAGGTCGCGACGCTGCGGGAAGTCTGCCTGTCGGTCGACGCGGAGACGCCGGGCACGGATCTGGTTCGCTGGATCGGCGCGCTGCGCGAGCGGGTCGATGGGTTCGCCGCGATCCGTGCGCGCGCCGAGCAGCATGCGGCCGAGGAGCGGGAATGGCTGGGGCGCAGGTCGGAGGATGACGGCGCCGACGGGGAGACGGCCACGGAGGCCGCCAAACCGCATGACGACAGCTACCCCGCGCAGCGCGCCCACATCGAGTCCGAACTGGCCGGTTTGCCCGGCAGACGCCGCTGGGTGCGCCTGATCGCCCTGCTGGCGATGCTGGTCGCGGTGGCCGTGATCACCGTCCGCTGGCTGCTCGCGCCCGAGGTCGGGTTCCCGGAGGGTGAACAACTCGCCGCGCAGTTGCGGGCCTGGTTCCCGGGGTGGGATCCGCAGACGGTCGAAAATCTGATCGTGCTGCGCTGGACCGCCGGCATCGCGCTGACCATCGGCTTGCTGCTGAGCCTGCGCGGGGGCGCACTGACACGGCGGATCCGCCGACTGCGGTTCGAGCGCGAGCGCCTCGATGCGCACGCGCTCGAGGCGCGCGAACACCTCGATCTGATCGCCGGGATCGACGAACAGCCGCTGCCCAGGCAGGTGGAGAGCCTGCGCGCGCTGCACGACCGCGATATCGACGAGGCCCTGGATGCCTTTGCGGACGGCGACGGCAAGGCGCTGCTCGACGCCGATGCCCTGGCCGCGTGGCGGGAGCCGCTGGCGGACGATCGCGACATGTTCCGCGAGGACATGGATGCGCTGCTGGATACCTTCGGGGCAGCGGTCCATGACGCCCGGCAGATCGCGGATCGCGCCGAGCGCGCCCAGTCCGAGGCCGAGACCGCGGTCGAGAACGAGGAGCGTCGTCGCGCCGAGGCGGAGGCGCTGACCGTGCGTCAGGCCAACCTGCGGGCCCAGCTGCACGAGCCGCGCGAGCGCATCAAGCTGCGCCGGATGGGGCTGGATCAGATTCGGGGCACCTGCCGGCGCATCTACAACGATTTCAATGTGCAGATGCGGGATTACCTGGTACGCATCGTGCCGCTGTTCACCGAGGGCCGATATCGGCATCTGAAGATCGACGACGACTTCAAGGTGCAGGTGTTCTCCAACGACAAGAACGATTTCGTCGAACTCGAGGAACTGTCCAGCGGCACCCACCGGCAACTGGTGCTGGGGGTGCGACTGGCCCTGTCGCAGGCGATGGTCGACTCGCAGTCACATGGCATGCAGTCGATGATCCTCGACGAGCCGTTCGCGTTCTTCGACCGCGAGCGCATCCGCCAGACCCTGGAGACCCTGCCGACCGTCAGTGACGAGATCAGCCAGATTTGGGTCATCTCGCAGGAGTTCGAGGGGGCGCATTTCGACCTGCATCTGGCCTGCCGCCGCGACAGCGACGTTCTGGTCGCCAGTCCCGCGAGCTAGGCCCGCTACCCCCGGCGGTCCCTGAAGCGCGGCGATGCGGAACCCCCGTATCCATGTCGAGGCGGCGCTTGCCAGCGGTGGCGAGTTCGCCTTGCCGGAAGTCGCGGCCCGCCATGTCGTGCAGGTGTTGCGCATGCGCGTCGGCGCCGCGCTGACCTTGTTCAACGGGGACGGCAAGGATTACCCGGCCGAACTCGTTGCCGTCGGTCGTCGCGACGCGACCGTACGGATCGGCGCCCCCGAACCGGTCGATAACGAGTCACCGTTGCGGATCACGCTCCTGCAGGGCATCTCCAAGGGTGAACGCATGGACTGGGCGATCCAGAAGGCGGTGGAGCTGGGGGTCGCGCGGATCGTGCCGGTGATCACCGAGCGCACCGTCGTGCGCGTCGACGAAGCCCGTCAGGCGAAGCGTCTCGCGCACTGGCGCGGGGTGGTGATCGCGGCCTGTGAACAGTGCGGTCGCGCGACGATTCCGGAAGTGGACGAGCCACTCGACATGACCGAGGTATTGACGCGTTTCGACGGGCTGGTGCTTGACCCCTTGGCCGACACGACGCTGTTGGCGGCGGCGCGGGGAATGACCGGGACCGCACTGCTGATCGGCCCCGAAGGCGGACTCAGCGACGCGGAAATCCAGGCAGCGTGTGACCAGGGATGGCAGAACGTTGCGCTCGGACCACGGGTGCTGCGCACCGAGACCGCCGCGCTGGCGGCACTGGCGGTGTTGCAGGCGGGAGCGGGCGACCTGGCCTAGTACGGCCTGCGCAATGAGGTCTGCCTAGTGAGGCCTGCCGGTGGACATGAGCACGCCGGCCAGCATGGCCTCGACGCGGTCGAGGTCCGGGATCAGTACATCTTCATTGTTGAGGCTGGCGAAGGCCCGCACCACGGGACTCTTCAACAACTGTTCGCGGGCTTCGATGCTGTTGCGATCGACGGTCACCAGGTGGGGAATGCCGCGCGCGATGATGCCGTACTGCTCGACGCCCCGCGTGCCAGTGAGGCTGTTGATGACCAGCACCCGTGAGCGTCGGTCCGGCGCCGGCGGGCTCTGCCCCATCGCGTGTTCCTGGGAATACAGCGGCACCATGCGGCTGCGCCAGTTGTACATGCCCAGCAGCCACGCGGGCGCATTGTCGACCGGCGTGATCGGTTGGTAGTCCACCACCTCGGCGATGGTCGCGTTCGGCAACAGCATCTGGAAGTCGCCGAGCGGCACCACGAAGGCGCGGATGGATCTGAGATCGTCTTCGGTAGGCATCGGCGGCCCCTATCCTGCGTGCGTGATTTCCGGGCGTTACCTGTGGGCCAGACCAAGGATGGTCTGGAGGAGATCGTTCTCCTTGTACGGCTTGCCCAGGTACTCGTTGACGCCGATCTCGGCGGCCCGCTCGCGGTGCTTCTCACCGGTACGCGAGGTGATCATCACGATCGGCACGTTCTTCAGGCGATCGTCGCGGCGCATGTGCGAGGCCAGCTCGAAACCGTCCATGCGCGGCATTTCGATGTCGAGCAGCATCACGTCGGGGATCATGTCCTGCAACTGCGACAGCGCATCGATGCCGTCCTTCGCGGTCAGCACATGGACGTTGTGACGTTCCAGCAGGCGGGTGGCGACCTTGCGCATGGTGATGGAGTCGTCGACCACCATCACCGACAGGCGCGGTTCCTCGCGTTCCTTGCGACCGGCGACCTCGACCAGACGTTCCTGGTGTGGCGTCCGGCCGATACGGACCAGGGTGCCGAGTTCGAGGATCAGCACCACGCGCCCGTCGCCGAGGATGGTCGCGCCGGCGATGCCGGGCACGCCGGCCAGCTGCACGCCCAACGACTTGACGACGATTTCGCGGCTGCCGATCAGGCCGTCGACCTGGAGCGCGACGCGCTGGTCACCGGCGCGGACCAGCAGTACCGGCACGCGGTCGTGTTCGTCCGGCTGGGTTGGCAGCGCGGCGCCGAGCAGGTTGCCGAGATGCATCAGCGCATAGCTGTTGCCGGCGTACTCGTAGAGCGGCGTGTCACTGCCGTAGCTGCGTTGCAGGACTTCGTGATTGAGGCGGATCACGCCGTCGAGTGCGGCCAGCGGGATCGCGTACGGGTCGTCGCCAACGGTGATCAACAGGGCCTTGTTGACCGACAGCGTGAACGGCAGGCGGATCGTGAACCAGGCGCCACGCCCCGGCAGACTGTTGATGTCGAGCGTTCCGCTGAGCTGGCGGACCTCGGAACGGACCACGTCCATGCCGACGCCGCGACCGGCGATCTGCGAGACGCGCTCGGCGGTACTGAAGCCGGACTCCAGCAAGAGCTGCATCAAATCGTGATCGGGAAGGGTGTCGTGCTCGCCGAGCAGGCCGCGTTCGATTGCCTTCGCGCGCAGCTTTTCGAGGTTGACGCCGGCGCCGTCGTCGCGCACCTCGATGACCACGTCGGCGCCCTCGCGGCCCAGGCGCACCGTGATGGTGCCGGTTTCCGGCTTGCCGCCGGCGCGGCGCTGCGCCGGCATCTCGATACCGTGCGAGATGGCGTTGCGCAGCATGTGCTCGAGCGGCGCGGTCATGCGTTCGAGGATGGTGCGGTCGATTTCCGATCCGCCGCCGACGATGCTCAGTTCGACCTTCTTGCCGAGCTCCTGGGCAGTCTGCCGGACGATGCGCCGCAGGCGCGGCTCGACGCTGGTGAACGGCACCATGCGCAGCCCCATCAGGCCTTCCTGCAATTCGGTGTTCACCCGTGACTGCTGGCGCAGCAGGGTTTCCGTCTCGCTGGCCAGACCATCGAGCGCGCCCTGGATGTTCAGCAGGTCGTTGATGCCCTCGGACAGCGCGCGCGAGAGCTGCTGCAACTGCGAGAAGCGATCCAGCTCGAGCGGATCGAAATCGGAGTCACCCGCGCTGGTTTCCTTGTGATAACGCGACAGGATCTGCGCTTCGGTCTCGATCTCCAGCTTGCGCAGCTGATCGCGCACGCGGGCGACCGTCTGATCAAGCTCGGTGATGTTGAACTGGAAGGAGCCGAGCTGCTGCTCCAGACGGGATCGGAAGATGGATACCTCGCCGGCGAGGTTGACCAGGTTGCCGAGCACCTCGGCGCGCACGCGAATCTGCTCAACCCGCCCGGTTTCGGTACGGCTCGGGGCCTGTCCGGACTCCGCCGCGTCCTGGGTGAGGGCGGGTTCGCCTTGTCCGGTCGCGCTGTCGACGGGGTCATCAATGATCGGCGCCGGCGTGGGCTCGGCTTCGATTTCGTCGATGGGCGCCAACTCGGCCATGTCCAGCGGCTCCGGGAGCGTGGGGAAGTCGTCCGCCGCAACGACGGGCTCAGCGGGCTCGGCTTCTGCCGGGACGGGCAGTTCGACGATATCGCCCCGGGTCAGCGCGTCGACCGCTTCGATCAGGTCCTTGCCGTGGGATATCGCGGCGCGGGTGCGCGTCTCGAAGGTCATGTTGAGCAGGCGATCGAAGCACTGGTTGAGCAGGCGGATTGCGTGGTCGTCGGCCTTGACCTTGCCGCTGCCCATCGCCTCGAACAGCGTTTCCAGCGCGTGCGAGAGGTCGCCGATCGGGGTCAGGCCGGCCATGCGCGCGCCACCCTTCAGGGTGTGCAGGCCGCGTTGCAGCGACGCGATGATCGCGCGGTCGTCCGGTTTGCGTTGCAGCTGGGTCAGATCTGCCTCGGCGGCATCCAGAATCTCCGCGCTTTCCTCCAGGAAGATGTCCAGCAGATCCGCGTCGGTATCGACCTGGAAATCCTGCCCGTCGCCCTCGTTTTCCGCAGTCGCCGAGGCGGGTTCCACTGCGGGCTCGGCTGCGGAGCCGGCTTCCGGGCTGGCGACCGGGTACGCCTCGGCACCGCCCCAATCCGCCGCGCCGCTGACCCACTCCGGTGGCAGGTCCTCGGTGAGATCAACCATCGCCGACGGCAGGTCGGGCTCATCCGGGTCGGGCGGCGTGGCGGCGGTGATTTCGCCATGGCTCGCGTCCGCGTCGTCCTCGCCCATGTCCGCATCGGAGAGGTCGACATCGCTGAGCCCCTCCTCGACAGAACGCTCGTCGACCGGGGCCACGGGCGTTTCGTCCATATCGAACGCGGCCTGGTCCAGATCGGCGAGCGGTGCCACGTCATCGGTATGCGCGTCGGCGATGTCGGCATCGGGGGCGCCGATATGGTCGGAGGTGGCGACGTCGGCTTCGATCGCTTCGGAAAGCAATGCTTCCGGCAGGTCGGTCGGCGCAAGGTCCGGCGCGGCTTCCAGGGCGGAAACCGGTACGGGTTCGCTGTCGGCGAGGTCTTCCTCGCTAATCCCCAGAATGGTTTCGTGGTCCGGTTCCGTCGGGCCTTCCGCACGCAGTCGGGTTCGCTGCGTGAACGCTCGGCTGATGCCGTCGACCAGGGGGCCGATGTCCGGGAAGGTGAAATTCGGGTCGTTGAGTTGGCCGATCGACTCCCGGAACAAGCGCGTACTGCCGCTGAGCAGTTCGAGGTCGGTTTCGGTCAGCGATTCCTCGTTGACGCCGGCGTCCTTGATGTAGCTGTCGAGCGGCCCGGCGAGGTCGGCGAGTTCGGTGATGCCGGTGGTGCGCGTGGAGCCGAGAATGGTGTGGAGCGCGCGGCGCAATTCCGCGCTCGGCTTGCCGGGGAAACCCTGCTCGCGGGCATCCGCGACGAAGGCGTCCAGCGTGTCCAGGTGGCCGAGCAGTTCCTTGCTGAAGATTTCGTACAGCACCGGATCGAGGCGCTGTTCGTCGTCCTCCGCCGCGAATTCGGATTCGAATTCGGGCTCGGCAGCCCAGTCGGGGACGGGGGTATCGAGGTGTATGGGGGTTTCCGACGGGGGCTCCGCGAGCGGCTCCGGTTCGGCCCCGAACTCGACTGCGAAATTGAATTCGGATGGCGGCGCATCGTCGCTGGCGTCGGACTCTGCGCCGTGTTCCGCGTAATCCTCGGCAACGGGCTCTTCGATGTCCTCGACGGCGCTTTCGCGGGGCAGTTCGGCGTTGCCGTTCTCGGTGGCCAGTGGCTCCAGCCATTCGCCCAGCCCGCCGTAGTCGATCTCCTCGACCTCGGGTTCCCGGATTTCATCGTCCGGCGCCGCCAGCTCGTCGAGCAACAGCTCGCCGACTGGCTCGATGTCCGGCTCGGCGTCTGCCTGGTTGTCCGCCAATCCGCTGGCATCGGCAGCCGCCGGATGTTCGACCGCGCCGATATCGTCGTCGCGATCCGGCCATGCGTCGCTGTGGTTGCGGATCGCAAGCAGGCGGGCGGCGATCAGATCGACGTCCGCGGTCAGCGGGCTTTCGGGGTCGGCCAAACGGGCGATCAGCTCCGGCAGCGCGTGCCGGCTCGCCACCTCGACCGTATCGAACAGGCGGTCGTCCATCGTGACGCCGCCGTCCATGACCCGGTTGAGCAGATCCTCCACCAGCCAGGCGAACTCGCCCAGCCGGGTGGCACCGACCATGCGACCGCTGCCCTTGAGGGTGTGGTAGGCACGCCGCAGTTCGACCACCCGGTCCAGGTTGTCCGCGTCGTCCCGCCATCCGCGCAGCAGGCCGGCAATCCGGTCCCGTTCCTCGGTCGCTTCCTCGAGGAAGATGTCGAGGAAATCGTCCTCCGTAGTGCCGGCCAGCTCCGGGAGGCGGGTGATGAGATCGGTGACCGCAGATCTGGCTTGGGGATGCGCATCGGGCGCGCTGGCCTCGGCGTCGGCGCTGTCCGGCCCGGCGGCGACGAATCGTTCCGCATCGGCAACATCGGGCCCGGTCGGGACGTGCGCCGATCCTTCGAACGCCGGCTCGGTGAGATCCGGCACCGGTTCGGGGACGAGATCGTCGACATCGGGCAGGTCCGCCAGGAACGCGTCGTCGGCGAGGATGTCCTCGGTGTTCCCGACCACGTCCGCGTCGCGCGCAGCCTCCGGGAACGGATAGCCGAGCAGTTTCAGGCTTTGCTCGGCGACATCGAGAACTTGTTCCGCGTCACGCCGCTTGAGCTGTTTGGCCTCCAGGAAATACTCGATCGCGCTGATTGCGTCGGCGAGATTTTCCAGTTTGGCGCGCTCCGGCAGCTGGTGACCGCCGCGCAGTTCGTGTTCCAGATAGACGCGGACCCCATCGGTCAGGGCCGCGGCATGGGGCTGGTTGGTCAAGCCGAGCGCGCCGCTGATGCGCGCGAACAGTTCCGGGGTGTCGGACAGCAGGCCTTCATCGAAAGGACTGTCTATGAAGGCCGCGATCGCGTCCTTGCTCCGGCCGATATCGATGTGCGCCTCCCGCATGACCGCATCCGCGACCTGCTGGAACTCCGCATCCGGCAGTGCGGCATAGACCACGCGGCGCGCAGTTCCGGCGTCGCTCGGTTCATGTATGCGTCGCAGGCTTTCGAGCACTTCGTCGGCGTCACCGGTGGTCTCGCCACGGCCATCGCGAAGCCCGTTCAACGCGGATTCCACGAACAGCACGGCGGTGGCCATCTCAAGCTGCGCGGAGTCCGGCAGTTTGCGGTCTTGCTTGACCGACGTCGCGATGACCTCGCCCATCGCGGCGACCACCGACCGCCCGGATTGCAGGCCGATCACGTTCAAGGTGTCGGCGATCTTGCGCAATGGCTCGGACAGAGGCGCCAGCTTGCCGGCGTCGGGCTGTGGGTCGCGCGCGTACAGGTCGAGCGCGTCCTTGATGGCGGAGAGATCTTCGCGGATCGCCGCCGTTACGGTTTCCAGAACCTGCGCGTTGACGCCGCTGAGCGCGGGTTGTTCGGCGTCCGCAGTCGGGGCGGTGGAGGTCTCGGCCTGCAAGGTTTGCAATGCCGCGCGGGCGGCCTGGGCACGTTTTCCGGTCGCGGCGCCGGCCTGGATCAGTGCCCCGAGGTTGTCCAGCAGATCGGTGTTCGGTGCGTCATCCAATGCGCGTTCGCCCTGGTCGGCGAGACGCTTCATTTCCCGGTCGATCTGCCCCAGCAGGCGTTTGTCAGGCAGGGCCAATGGCTTGCCGCTGGCGGTCGCGGCCTCGAGCTGGCCGCCGGCCAGGGTCCAGAGGAGATGGGCTCGCGGCAGGCGGCAGGTCCGGATCAGCGTGTCGAGGGCTTGCAGCATGCGCCGGGTGCCGGCTTCGTCCGGGGTGTCGCGCAGCAGCTGGACGAGTCCGGACTGGTAAAGCGGGCGCACGCGCCCGGCGAGGGTGCGGACTTCCTGGTCGGGCTTGGGCTCCGCCACGGTGCCGACCGCCTTGGTATCGAGCGCGACCGGCGGGAGACCGGCTGCCTCGCCACGCGCGACGCGCAGATCGTCGATCAGTGGTTGCAGGACCTGCGGGCGGTCCGGTTTGCCGGATTGCAGCCATTCCAGGTAATCCGGGAGCTGCAGAATGGCCCGCATGAGGCTCTCGATGGCCTCGTCGGCATGGCGCGCACCGCCATCGGCCATGGCGCGCGCGGTGGCTTCCATTTCCTCGGCGAGACGAGCGGCGCTCGCCGTCTGCATCATCGTCAGCGTGCCCTTGATCTGATGCAGACCGTCCACACAGGTCTGCAGGGCCCGCGCGTCCTGGGGGTCCTGGACGAACGACTCCAGCGCGTCACGGGCCTGCCCCAGCGTCTCGTCGATGCTGGGGCGGACCCATGTCAGGGTGCTGTAATCAATCCCTTGGCTGCTCTGCATCGTGTCCGCGCGCTTGAGTGGTCACTGGGCTGCCGGGGTCAGTCCGGCAGCCGGAAGCCTGCGACCGAGGATTTCAGACCGGCGACCTGCTTGGCCAGCTGGGAGATCGAGTCTGCGGTGCTGCCGGTGGAGTTGGATGTCTGCACCGTGACTTCCTGGATGCGCAGCATGGTGTCGTTGACGGTGGCGGCTGCCTCGGCCTGCTCGCGGGCCTGTTCGGAGATTCGCACGATCAGGTCGGCCAGCTCCTGCGAAACCGATTCGATCTGTTGCAGGGCCTCACCGGCGTCCTCGGCCAGCTTCGCGCCCTGCACGACGCCCGCGGTCGACTGCTCCATGGAGCTGACCGCCTCGTTGGTGTCGGACTGGATGGTCTGGACGAGCGCCTCGATCTGCTTGGTCGCGTCGGCGGAGCGTTCCGCGAGGCGCTGGACTTCGTCCGCGACGACCGCGAAGCCGCGACCGGCCTCGCCGGCCATGGCCGCCTGGATGGAGGCGTTCAAGGCGAGGATGTTGGTCTGGTCGGCGATGTCGTTGATGAGCTCGACGATGTCGCCGATCTCCTGGGAGGATTCGCCCAGTCGCTTGATTCGTTTGGAGGTTTCCTGGATCTGTTCGCGAATCGAGTCCATGCCCTGGATGGTGCGGCGCACGGTCTCGGCGCCGGTGTGCGCGATGTCGACCGAGCGGCGGGCGACTTCCGCGGACTCAAGCGCGGAGGTCGACACCGAGGTGATGGTGTCGGCCATGCGGTTGATGGCATCGCCGGCGTCGGTGATCTGCTCGGCCTGACGTTCCGAGGCCAGTGCGAGCTGGCGGGCGGTGTCCTGGGTTTCGGTCGCCGTGACCGACACCGTTTCCGCCGTTTCGTTGATGCCGCGGACGAGGTTGCGCAGCGATTCGACCACGTAGTTGAACGCGTCGGCGATGTGGCCGGTGAAGGCCTCGGAGACGGTGGCTTGGACGGTGAGGTCACCGTTCGCAAGGTCCTCGATTTCGAACAGCAGTTTCTGGATCGCCTCCTGGCTGTCGCGGTTGGTGCGTTCCGCCGCCTCGGTTGCGGCCTGTGCTTCCAGGCGCTGCTTCTGCGCGCCGCGCAGCAACAGCACGAACAGGACGATCAACATGAGCATGGCCGCGAGACCGGCCAGGTAGGCCAGGACCAGGGTGCCCTGCCGCGACGCGGTGCCGCGCGCGAAGCTCTCGCCGAGGGTTTGGCTGGTGTCCAGCAGGGTATCGGACTGCGCGCCGATCCGGCTGGCCGCATCCTGGACCTCGAACAGTTCCGGTGACTTCTCGAGGATGGCGCCGACGTTGTCGTTGATCGTGGAGAAGACTTCCGCCACCTCCGCGAGTTTTTCCAGCGCGTCGGGGTCTTCGACCGGCTGGATGTTCATCGGCGCGTCGCCGCGCAGCATGCCCTGCAGCACGCGGCCGAACAGGAAGGCGTCACGACCGAAGCGGTCGGCGGCGGTGGCGGCGCCTTCGCCGCCGGTCAGCACGCGCTGCACCGAGTTGCCGATACGCTGCGAGAGCATCAACTGACGGGAGGCGATGTAGACCTGATACGGCGACGCGCCGGTCTCGACCATGATGCCGACCAGTTCGTCCGACAGTGCGAGCAGCTGCGGTAGCTGATCGTTGATGGTCTGCGCGAAGGTGCCGACCGAGAGCACCGCGTCGCGGTTGGCGAGAATGCCGTCGACCAGCTTGGAGAATTCGACCCAGCGCAGGCGGACACGCTCCAGTTCGCCGCGCGAGGTGGCAGGTACCGCCGGCAGGTTGGTCGAGGGGTCACCCTTCGCGATCAGGGTGTAGGACAGCTCGAAACGGTTACGGGTGTCGAGCAACTGGCCGAACGCGCTGCTGACGCCGCGTGCGGCCTCCAGTCCGTGCTTGGCGATTCGCTGCGAGAGGACCTGCTGTTCGTCGGCGAGCGCCTTGCGGCGGGCGTCGAAACCGTCCTCGCGGGTGACGAAGTTGAAGATGACGACCATCACGACGATGAAGGCGAGGATCAGTATGCCGGTCAGGAACAGACCGGCACGACCCGTGCCGGCCCGTTTGGGCTTGCCGGTCTTCTTGGCCGCGGCCTTGGTGGACTTCGGCTTGTTCGCCGTGTCCGCCTTGTCGTCGGAAGATTTGCGCCAAGGTAGTTTCATCAGTGTCACTCCTGCCCGTTATCGGCCCGGTGCCCGGGGGGGGCCGGGAATCCATCCGGGGATTTGGCCCGCTGAACCTTCCGGGCTGCGATCTTGTTGTGTGGTGCGTTCATACAGCGACCTGCATGAAACGCGGTTGGCTGGTCAACGATTTGAGCTGAAAGATGCGCCAGGTTTCGTCACCGCGACGGAAGCCGTCGGCGGAAAACGGGGTTTCGCCCAGCGGGGCGCCATCGTCCCTGCTGTCCAGGGTCTGGCGTTCGTCGTGGTCGAACTGGCGCTGGCCGAGAACCTCGTCCACCACCAGACCGACGTACACACCATCCTGGTTACTGACCAGAACCCGGGTGGTGCGGTTGATCGGGGTGCGCTGGCCGTTCAGGAAGCCGCCCAGGTCCATGATTGGCAGCAGATTGCCACGGACGTTGGCGACGCCCTTGACCCAGGGCTGGGTGCCGGGGACACGCGTGAGTGCCGGATAGGTGAGGATTTCGAGAATGTCGTCGGCGTGAATCAGTAGTCGGTCCGCGCCGACCCGGAAGGCAATGCCGGACCACGCGGCCACCCGCTTCTCGCGCCGCGGCATGCCGACGGCGTGCGCGCGGCTGCGGCGGTCCATGTCATGCAGGATCGCCAGCGGGTTGCGGGTGGAAAGCGATGGGCTCATCTGCGAATCAGCCGGTCACTTCGGCGATCTTGGCGACCAGTTCGTCTTCGTCGACCGGTTTCGAGAGGTAGTCCTTCGCGCCCTGGCGCAGGCTCCACATGCGGTCGGTATCCTGATCCTTGGTGGTCACGACGATGATCGGGATGTGCTTGGTGGCGGCATCATTACTGAGCTGGCGCGTGGCCTGGAAGCCGTTCATGCCGGGCATGACGATGTCCATCAGGATCACGTCGGGCAGCAGTTCCTTGGCGCGGGCGATGCCTTCCTCGCCGCTGGCGGCCACGGATACCTGGAATCCGCGCTTGGTCAGCATGGTTTTGACGACGTGCACCTCGGTGGGCGAATCGTCGACGATCAATACATGAGTCATGGGGGTCCCCCGTGGCGGAATTCGGTCTGGATGGCGCGCGCTGAACGGATCGGCATGCGGCGAACCGGGTGGGTTTGCACAGGCGCCTGGTGACGCCCGCGCGGAATGCAGGAGAGAACGTTCACGGTTCAGGCTGCCGTGGCGACGTGTTGCTTGATCGCGCTCAGCAGTTCCTCTTTGGTGAACGGTTTGGTGAGGTATTGATCCGATCCGACGATGCGACCGCGGGCACGATCGAACAGGCCGTCCTTGCTCGACAGCATGATCACCGGGGTGTCGCGGAACTCGGCGTTGTTCTTGATCAGCGCGCAGGTCTGATAGCCGTCGAGTCGCGGCATCATGATGTCGATGAAGATGATGTTCGGGCGGCTATCGGCGATTTTCGACAACGCCTCAAAGCCATCCGTCGCCGTCACCACGTCGTGCCCGGCCTTCTTGAGCAGGGTTTCGGCGGTGCGCCGGATGGTCTTGCTGTCGTCGACGACCATGACCTTGATGCCGGCCGGCGCCATTTCCATATCGATGTCCGACACGCCTCCAACCTCTATTATTTAGTTATGTTCTGCGGCGAATGTAGCTTACGGACTGACGCTTAACAACATGCCGTAAGGCCTTGTCGGAAGCCTGATCGCGGCCCGTCACCGGTGGTCGGGGAGCGGGATTTTCGGCCCCCTGATCACGTATGGACGCAACGGTGGCGAGGACGATCGGACTGCTACACTCGCTCGCCAATCCGCTACCCGGTTTGCATATGTCCGACGATTTTCCCGACTCCGGCGTTCCCCATCTGACCACGGCCCTGAAGGGGCCGTTGATGCATCTGGAGTCGCATCTCCTGGCCAACCAGACCGGTATCGAGGCTTGGCTGCGGGCGCAATGGCGGGAGACGCCGGCGCCGGTCTATGCGTCCGTCGATCTGCGCAACGCGGGCTTCAAGCTGGCCCCGGTGGACACCAACATGTTCCCGGCCGGATTCAATAATCTGGCCCCGGAGTTCATGCCGCTGTGCGTGCAGGCGATGCAGGCGGCGCTGGAGCGTGCCTGCCCGGATGCGCTCGGCGTGCTGATCGTGCCGGAGAGCCACACCCGCAACCTGTTCTATCTGGAAAGCCTCGCCAGCCTTGCGGAGATCGTCACCCAGGCCGGCTACGAGGTGCGCATCGGCTCACTGCTGGATGACCTCGACGCGGCCACCGATTTCACCCTGCCCTCCGGGCGTTCCCTGCGGCTCGAACCGCTGCGCCGGCATGACAATCGTTTACATGTCGAGGGCTATTCGCCCTGCGCGGTGTTGTTGAACAACGATCTGTCCGCCGGTGTGCCGGCCATTTTCGAAGGCATCGAGCAGCCCATCGTGCCGCCGCTGGAACTCGGTTGGTGGCGGCGCCTGAAGACCGAGCATTTCACCGAGTACCGGCGTGTGGTCCGGCAGTTCGCGGAACTGATCGATATCGATCCCTGGTTGATCGATCCCTTGTTCCGCAACTGCGGCGAGATCGATTTCCGCAATCGCGAGGGCGAGGACTGCCTGGCGCGCAACGTCGAGGAACTGCTTGCCGAGATCCGCGTCAAATATGCCCAACATGGGATCGATCGGGAGCCGTTCGTGGTCGTCAAGGCCGACGCCGGCACCTATGGCATGGCTGTGATGACCGCCAAATCCGGAGACGACTTGCGCGCGCTCAATCGCAAGCAACGCAACAAGATGGCGTCCAGCAAAGGCGGTCGCGACGTGCAGAACGTGCTGTTGCAGGAAGGCGTGTACACCTTCGAGACCGTGGCCACCCTGGATGGCGGCGAGGCCGTCGCCGAGCCGGTCGTGTACATGATCGATCACTTCGTGGTCGGCGGGTTCTACCGGGTCCACACCGGGCGTGGCGCGGACGAGAATCTGAACGCGCCCGGAATGCACTTCCAGCCGCTCGCGTTTCACCAGCCGCTGAACACGCCGGACCCGGGCCGCGAACCGGACGCGGAACCCAACCGGTTCTACGCTTACGGCGTGATCGCGCGGCTCGCGCTGCTGGCCGCCGCCCGCGAACTCTCCCAATGAACAGTGAATGGCGCTGAGGTCAGAGGCGGCCCGACCATGAACTGCCGACCATGAACTGGGTGTTGCCGCTCGACGAACCGACCCTGCATCCCAACGGGAGGATGCAGAGGGCGTTGGTGATCGCGGTGTTGTTGCACCTGTTCTTCGTGTTCGCCATCGGTTTTCAGCGGCACGTGCCGCCGCGCCATTCCCTGCCGACCCTGGATCTGGTGCTGGTCAAGGAGGAGCGTCCGAGCGTCGCGCCCGAACCGGCCGAGGCCCTGGCCGAGCATACTTCTGTCGCCGAGCCGGAGCTGCCTGAGCCTGCCGAGCCGTCGCCCGATCCTGTCGACGTGCCGCCGCCGGAGCCCGTGGTGGCGCCACCGAAACCAGCAAAGCCGCCGCAGCCACCCAAACCCGCGAAGGCGGAGCCGGTCCTGACCCGCAAGCCCGAGCAGTTGCCCAGCGTCGCCCATCTGGTCAGCCGCAGTATCGCGATGGACGCGCTCAGCAAATCGGTGGATGCCACGGTCAGCGAATATCAGGCGCTGCCCCGGCAGCGCCACATCTCGGCCAGCACCCGTGAGTTCAAGTACGCGCAGTACATGCTGGCGTGGGTGGCCAAGGTCGAGCGTGTCGGCAACTTGAACTACCCGGAGGCGGCGCGACGCGACAATCTGCGTGGGCGTCTGATCCTGGATGTGGCCCTGCGCCCGGATGGGTCGATCCAGGCGATCGAGTTCGTCAAATCCTCGGGTCACGACGCCCTTGATCAGGCCGCGGTCCGCATCGTCGAGATGGCCGCGCCCTACGCCGCATTCCCCCCGGATATCCGTGACGAGACGGACGTGCTGCACATCACGCGGACCTGGGAGTTCTCGCAGGGGAATCGGCTGAGCGGTCAGTGACGGGGCGGGCTGCGCCACGTCCTCAACCCGGTGTTGCCATTGCGACCACCAACCCCGAATCGGTAATCTGCGCGCATGAGTGCCGACACCCCTGCCAAGTCCGCCGAGCCCCGTCTCGACAACCATTTTCTGATCGCGATGCCGGCGCTGTCCGATCCGAATTTCGCCCGCACCGTCACCTATCTGTGCGAGCACAACGACGAAGGCGCGATGGGGCTGGTCGTGAATCGTCCGCTGGACGTTTCCCTGAACGAAATCTTCAAGCACATCGGTATCGACGATGCCGATCCGGAAGTGGCCGCGGCACCGATCTATCTGGGTGGCCCGGTGCAGCCTGAGCGGGGCTTCGTGCTGCATTCTCCGGTGGGGGAGTGGGAATCGACCATGCGCGTCACCGACGACATCGGCGTGACCACCTCGCAGGACGTGCTGCGCGCGATGGCCGCCGGCAAGGGGCCGAAACACGCGCTGGTCGCGCTCGGCTATGCCGGCTGGGGTACGGGGCAGCTGGAGGCGGAGATGATCGACAACGCCTGGCTGTCGGTGCCCGCGCATGCCGCGATCATCTTCGAAATGCCCGCCGAGCAGCGCTGGCGCGCCGCCGCCGCGAGCCTGGGTATCGATCTGGACCGGTTGTCGAGCGATGCCGGTCACGCCTGATGACGCGCCCACGACGGTTCTCGGCTTCGACTACGGCGAGCGCAAGATCGGCCTCGCGGTTGGTCAGTCCGTGACCGGTACGGCCACCCCGTTGATGACCCTGCCGGCGCAGCATGGGCAACCCGATTGGGCGCGTGTTGAGACGTTGATCCGGGAATGGCGACCGCAGGCGCTGGTCATCGGTCTGCCCCTGCACATGGACGGCACGGAATCCGATATCACCGATGCCGCGCGGCGTTTCGGTCGTCGTCTGCACGGGCGCTTCGGTCTGCCGGTGCATGAGGTCGACGAGCGCCTGAGCAGCGAGGCGGCGCGTGAGCGACTGGCCGAACAACGCGCCCTCGGGCGGGCGAAGACCACGCATCGGGATCGCGACGCGATGGCCGCCTGTCTGATCGTGGAAGATTATTGGCGTGGCGTCTGACGCCGACCACGCGGGAAGAAGACGATGAGCGACGAAGCAAACAACCAGGGCCTGCCGATGCAGGAGCTCGACGATGATGTCGAGATCGTGCTCGATTCCATGGTCACCGCGCTGCGCCGGCTATGCGCCGCGCGCGGGATCGACCGGCCGGCGATGGTCGGTATCCACACCGGTGGCGTATGGGTGGCGGAACGACTGCATGCGAAGCTGAACATCGACGAGCCCATGGGGTCGCTGGACATCTCGTTCTATCGCGACGATTTCACCCGTGCCGGCATGCACCCGCAGGTGCATCCGTCGGCACTGCCGATGTCGATCGATGGCCGCCATCTGATCCTGGTCGACGATGTGCTCTTCACCGGTCGCACCATCCGTGCGGCGATGAACGAGCTTTTCGATCACGGTCGGCCGGCGTCGGTCACGCTGGCGGTGCTGGTCGATCGTGGCGGTCGCGAGTTGCCGATTCAGCCGGATGTCGCAGGTCTGCGCGTGGAGCTCGATGCCGGCGAACAGATAAAGCTGAGCGGTCCGACGCCGCTGAAACTGGTGCGACAGAGCGTGAAGACATGAACCTGCAACTCGACGAACAGGGGCGCCTGCGCCACTTCCTGGATATCGCCGGGCTGCCCCGTGATGTGCTGGTCAGCATCATGGATACGGCGGAGAAGTTCAGCGGCGTCACCGAGCAGTCGGTCAAGAAGGTACCGCTGCTGCGTGGCAAGACGGTCGTCAACGTGTTTTTCGAGAACAGCACGCGCACCCGGACGACCTTTGAACTGGCCGCCAAGCGGCTGTCCGCCGACGTGCTGAATCTGAACATCGGAACGTCGTCGGCCTCCAAGGGCGAGACCCTGCTGGACACGCTGGCCAATCTGCAGGCGATGCACAGCGACATGTTCGTGGTGCGCCATGCCGACTCCGGCACCGCCGAGTTCATCGCCCGTCATGTCGCGCCGCATATCGCGGTGATCAACGCCGGCGACGGCCGCCACGCGCACCCGACCCAGGCGATGCTCGACATGTTCACGATCCGGCGGCACAAGGGCGCGGATTTCGGGCGGCTGCGGGTCGCGATCGTCGGCGACATCATGCATTCGCGGGTCGCACGCTCGCAGATCCATGCACTGAACACGCTGCTGACCGGCGAGGTGCGCGTGATCGCGCCGCGCACGCTGTTGCCGGCGAATGTCCGCGAGGCGCTCGGCGTGCACGTTTTCCACAATATCGAGGAGGGGTTGCGTGACGTCGACGTGATCATCACGCTGCGTCTGCAACACGAACGCATGAGTGGCGCGCTGCTGCCCAGCGAGCATGAATACTTTCAGTACTGGGGCCTGACCGACGAGCGCGTCGCGCTGGCCGCGCCGGATGCGATCGTCATGCACCCGGGGCCGATCAACCGAGGCGTGGAGATGGCCAGTGCGGTCGCCGATGGCGCGCAGTCGGTGATCCTCGAACAGGTCACCAACGGCATCGCCGTGCGTATGGCGGTGATCGCGATGAGCATGCACACGAGCGGTGGGGAGGGCGCGCCATGAGACGCACCCTGCAGATCAGCGGCGGGCGGGTGATCGACCCGGCCAACCGCCTGGATTCGATCACCGACGTGTTTGTCGTCGGCAGCAAGATCGCCGGCGTCGGCATGCCGCCGGAAGGCTTCAAGACCAGACATGTGATCGACGCGCGCGGCAAGGTGGTCTGCCCGGGCTTTGTCGATCTCGCCGCGCGTCTGCGCGAACCGGGACTGGAGCACAAGGGCACGATCGCTTCGGAGACCTACGCCGCCGCGACCGCCGGCATCACCACCTTGTGCGTGCCGCCTGACACCAATCCGGTCATCGACGCGCCACCCGAGGTCGCGCTGATCCGGCGTCTTGCCAAGCGCACCGGCCATGCCTGGGTGGTCAGCCTGGGCGCGCTGACGCGCGGCCTGGACGGCGAGCTGCTGTCCGACATGGGCATCCTGAAGGACGCCGGCGTGGTCGGCGTCAGCAATGCGCTGCGACCGGTCAAGAGCACCATGGTCATGCGGCGGGCGATGGAATACGCGGCGACCTTCAAGCTGCCGATCCACGCCTACGCGCTGGAACCCTGGCTGTCCGAGCGCGGCAGCGTGCACGAGGGGGTCGTGTCTACCCGCCTCGGCCTGCCGGGTATCCCGGAAGCCGCCGAGACCACCGAGATCGCGCGCCTGCTCACGCTCGCCGAACACACGGGCTGTCGCGTGCATTTCTGCCGGCTGACGACTCGCCGCGGCGTGCGCATGATCGCTCGCGCCAAGGCCGATGGCCTGCGCGTGTCGGCGGATGTCGCCGCGCATCAGCTGCACCTGACCGAGACCGATGTCGACGGCTTCAACGCCTACGCCCACGTGTTGCCGCCGCTGCGCACCACGCACGATCGCGATGGTCTGCGTGAGGGTGTCGCCGATGGCACGATCAGCAGCATCTGTTCCGATCATCAGCCGCATGAGGCGGACGCGAAGCTGCGCCCGTTCATGCAGACCGAGCCGGGCATCTCCGGGCTGGACACGCTGTTGCCGCTGACCCTGAGCCTGGTCGATGCCGGCGTGCTCAACATGTCGCAGGCCATCAGCCGTCTGACCGCCGGTCCCGCGCAGGTCATGGGTACCGGAGTCGGCACCCTGGAGGCCGGCGCGGTCGCCGACATCGCCGTGTTCGATCCCGACATGGCCTGGCGTCTGACCCCGGAAACCATCGCCAGTCGCGGCCTCAATACACCGTTCATGGGCTGGGAGCTGCGCGGACGTGTGTGCCACACCATTCATGAAGGCCGGGTGGTGTTCTCCCGGCTGGGCTGGGAAACCGAATGAGTAATGTCGCCAAGCCGCATCGCGGCACCATCCACGTCGAAACGGCGGAGATCCTGAGCCACGAGGCGTATCCGGGCGATCAGTTCGTGCTCCGGGTGCGGGCGCCGGAATGCGCCGCGCGGGCCCAGCCGGGCAGTTTCGTGCATCTGCGCGCCGATCCGATGCTGCGCATGCGCCGACCGCTGTCGATCATGCGGGTCAGCGCCGCCGAGGGCTGGGTCGACATGCTCTATAAGGTGGTCGGCGAGGGTACGCGCCTGCTCAGTCAGCGCACCGAAGGCGAGACCTTGTCGATGATGGGGCCGATCGGCAAGCCGTTCGTCTGGCATCGCGAGCGCCCACGCGCCTTGTTGCTGGGCGGAGGTGTCGGCATTCCGCCGATGGTGTTCCTGGCCGAACAGCTGCGCCGGGAAGGCGGGTTCAATCCGTTCGTGTTGATGGGTTCCGAAGTGCCTTTCCCGTTCCGCGCGCGGCCTTCGGAGATCGTCGTGCCGGGGATGCCGGACGGGGTCATCGCCGCAATGCCGCTGATGGAGGATTGGGGCATTGCCAGCCGCTTGGCGAGTCTGCGGGGCTATCCCGGCGTGTTCGAGGGCTACATCACCGATCTGGCGCGTGTCTGGTTGGAATCCCTCAGCGATGCGCAGCGCGCCGAGGTGGAGGTGTTCTCATGCGGCCCGCACCCGATGCTGGCGGCGGTGGCCAGGCTGGCGCGTGAATTCGATCTGCCGTGCCAGGTCTCGCTGGAGGAGTTCATGGCCTGCGCGGTCGGCGGATGCGCGGGTTGCGTGGTCGAGGTCCAGGAAGATTCCGGGCCGGCGATGCGACGCGTGTGCGTGGATGGCCCGGTTTTCGATGCGCGCAGGGTCTTCGCCTGAGCGATCAGTTTGACGCCTGTTGATGGTTTCGTTTGGGGCGCAGTTGGCTCGATAGTTGGCAATTCGCAAAATGCAATGCGATTTTTGCTGCAAAGTAACAATTCGCTATTGCCTTGACGGAGATCACGGGCCTAATCTGGAACCAGGCGAAAGGATCGTGCAGGCCACTTGCGTGGCTCCAGATTTTTAGGCGAGACCGGCCCGGAAGAGATAGCAAGAGGCTGGATCGTCTGTGGAGGCGAGACAAATGAAAACCAATCTGCGTGCCCTCGGCAGAACGTATCAAACGGACATCGACGAACGCCGTTTCCGGCTCCACGCCATCGCCGCCACGGTGCTTTTGCTCGCTGCGGGAATGGCAATCAGTGCGGTCAGGGCGGACGAGCCATCCGCCTCGCCGAATGCCGATTCCGACGAGATTTCCTGGGCCTACGACCCGCTCGGCGATGGCCTGTTCGGTGGCGCGCCCGGCGGCGGCAGCGATCTGGACGGCGTGCATGCCGACAGCTTCGGTGTTCGCGGATCTGGCGACACCAGTGGGCAAATCCACGTTACCGCGGGTTCGGAACGCCAACTGGCCGATGACACCCGTTTCGGCACGGGCAGCCTGGAAGACATTTTGGGCAAACGTCCGGCGGGCGAAAATCTGGCCGCGACCGCTCCGATGTTCGATGGTGCCGAGAGCCTCGACCAGCTGAACGACATCGCGCCAGCGAGTGATGCGAAAGCGGGTTCCGGCGCGAGTCGATATGCGGGGCCGTCGCGGATGACTTCCCGTGTGTCCGAATTCGACGGCAATGCCGGCGATCTCTTCAAACACTACATGCGCCCGGCACCGGCAGTGGCCAACCCCAAGGCGGTCCCGGCTGCCCCGGCTGCCCCGGCTGCACCGCTAGCGCAGAAACAGGATCTCCTGTCGCACGCGAAGAGCGAACGTCAGCTTGCCGGCAAGTCGGCGGCGACACGTGACATGCCGCTCAAGCCGGCGGAGATGACTTCCAGGGTGACGCGCGTCGAGCGTCTGGAACTTTCCCCGAAGATGCTGCGCAACGTGTACTGATCCACGGCATCATGCAGCAACCAAAGGCGCGGCCCAGGCCGCGCTTTTTTGTTCCGGCGTGCGCTTCAGCGGCGCCCGGGCAACAGGCCCTGCAGAGCGAACAGCAGGATCGCGGCGACCACGACCGACGGCCCGGCGGGTGTGTCCCAGCGCCAGGAGCCGGCCAGGCCGACGGCCACGGCGGCAATCCCGAACAGCGCCGCGAGCACGGCCATCTGTTCCGGGGTGCGGCTCAGGCGCCGCGCGCTGGCGGCGGGGATGATCATCATCGCGGTGATCAGCAGCACGCCGACGACCTTCATCGCCACCGCGATGACCACCGCGATCAGCAGCAAGAAGGCGAACCGCATGCGTTCGACCGGCACGCCTTCGACGCGCGCCAGTTCCTCGTGCACGGTCACCGCGAGCAGCGGATGCCACAGCCAGGCCACGACCGCGAGTGCGATCAGTCCCCCGCCCCAGATCGCCAGCAGGTCGGTCGTGTCGACGCTGAGGATGTCGCCGAACAGGTAGGCCATCAGGTCGATACGCACGTCGGTCAGGAAGGCCATCGCGACCAGGCCGATCGAAAGGGCGCCGTGCGCGAGGATGCCGAGCAGCGTATCGGTGGCCAGCCAGTGCCGGCGTTGCAGCGCGAGCAGCAGCAGGGCGACGCTGATCGCGACCACGGCGACGCCGATATTCGGGCTGATGCCGAGCAGGAAACCGAGGGCGACGCCGAGCAGCGCGGAATGCGCGAGTGTGTCGCCGAAATAGGCCATGCGCCGCCACACCACGAATACCCCGAGCGGGCCGGCGATCAGCGCGATGCCAACGCCGGCAAGCAGGGCGCGCCAGAGAAAATCGTCGATGCCGAACGTCATCGCCCGGCCTCCGGGTGTTCGTGGGCGTGGTGATCGACGTCACCATGCAGGCCGTCGTGGGTGTGATCGTGATGGTGGGTGTAAACGGCGAGCGAGGGATTGATCGCGCTGCCGAACAGTTCCAGGTACGCCGGGTGCCGGCTGACGTGCTCGGGATGTCCGGAACAGCAGACGTGCGTGTTCAGGCAGAGCACGTGGTCGGTCTGCGCCATGACCAGGTGCAGGTCGTGGGAGACCATCAGCACGCCGCAGCCGAGTTCATCGCGCAGGCTGGCGATCAGCGCGTAAAGATCGGCCTGACCGGTCACGTCGACGCCCTGCACGGGCTCGTCGAGAACCAGCAGCTCGGGCTGGCGCAGCAGCGCGCGGGCCAGCAGCACGCGTTGATGCTCGCCGCCGGACAGGGTCTGCATCGGTTGCGCGAGCAGGTGTTCGGTGTGGGTGCGGGCGCAGACAGCTTGCAGGCGCTGGTTGTCGCGGGAGGCGCCGAGCAGCAGGAAGCGCCGCACCGTCAACGGCAGATTGTCCGGCACCGAGAGGCGCTGCGGCATGTAGCCGATGCGCAGACCGGGGCGGCGGGTCACCCGCCCGGAGGTGGGCGGCAGCAGGCCGAGGGCGACGCGGACCAGCGACGACTTGCCGGCGCCGTTCGGGCCGATCAGCGTGACGATTTCACCGGGCGCCACGCGCAGGTCGATGGCATTGAGGATCTCGCGGCCATGCAGTTCCAGCGTGATCGCCTCGGCCTCGATCAGGGCCGGGGTCGTGTTCATGCGGCGGGATTCATCACGATGGCCTCAGGGGTGGGGTGCACGGCGGCAGTCCGCGCACAGGCCGCTGATCTCGACGGTCTCGTGGGCGATGTCGAAATCCAGCCGGTCGGCATCCCTGGCGATCGCCTGGCGAATGCGCGGGTCATCCAGTTCGGCGGCGTGCCCGCATTCCCGGCAGATGAAGAACTGCGGTTCGTGACCCGAGCCTGGGTGGTCGCAGCCGATAAAGGCGTTGAGCGAGGCGACGCGGTGGATCAGGCCGTGCTCGAGCAGGAAATCGAGCGCGCGATACACCGTCGGCGGCGCCGCCTTGCGCCCGTCGCCGCTGAGGCGGTCGAGCAGGGCGTAGGCGCCGACCGGCTTGTGATCCGCCCAGATCAATTCCAGCACCCGCCGACGGGTGTCGGTCAGGCGCAGGCCGTGGTCCGCGCAGAAGCGCTCGGCGGTGGCCAGCGCCGCATGCACGCAGGCGTGGTGATCGTGGTGGGTATCCGGAAATTCGCTGCTCATGCGGGGATGATAAGGCGTCGCGGGCCGCGCCGTGAGGTGGGTGCGGACAGATTCCCGCGCACGGCGGGGCGTGGCCGGGTCAATGCGTCAGGCAGCCGACCAGCGCGTCGGCGAGGCCGTCAAGCAGCGCGAAATAGGCATCCTCGCCGGGCGTGAGGGCGGCC
Organism: Gammaproteobacteria bacterium; assembly: GCA_024234895.1. Taxonomy (GTDB): domain Bacteria; phylum Pseudomonadota; class Gammaproteobacteria; order JACKNK01; family JACKNK01; genus JACKNK01. Next base: position 214,431 of record JACKNJ010000002.1, on the reverse strand, counting down.
CCGATCGGGTCGAGCTCACCCGCGCGCGCGGTGCTGCCGTCGAGCAGGGTGCGCAGGATGCGGGGTTCGAACTGAGGCTCCGCGAACACGCAGCGCGCGCCGCTGGCGGCGATGCGAGCGCGCAGCTCGGCGATGCGGCGGGCACCGGGGGCGTGCTCCGGGTCGATGGTCACCGCACCGACCGCGTGCAGCCGGTAACGCTGTTCGAAGTACTGGTAGGCATCGTGGAAGACCAGATAGGGGATCTCGCGGACCGGGGCGAGGCGCTGTTCGAGGCGCACATCCAGGGCGTCCAGGCGCCCCAGCATGGTTGCGGTGTTGGCGCGATAGCGTTCGGCGTGCCCCGGATCGAGTTCGCTCAGGGTGTCGGCCAGGCGGCGCACGATGCCGGCGGCCTGCGACGGCGACAGCCACAGATGCGGGTCGACGCCGTCATGGTGTTCGTCCGCATGCCCAACGTGCGGATGTGATTCGGCCTTTGGGTCTTCGTGGTGGGCTTCGTGCCCGCCGTGCTCATGCCCCTCCCAGACACCGCCCTCGCGGGTTGGCAGCACCGCGAGCTCCGCATCCTCGCCCAGCGTGAGCACCCGCGCGTTGCTGCCGAGCACCGCGACCGGTTTACGCAGTCCGGTCTCCAGATTCGGGCCGATCCAGACGACCAGTTCGGCGCGACTCAGGTGCTCGGCCTGGCTGGGCCGCAGCTCGATCCGGTGCGGGGACTGCCCCGGCGGGATCAGCAGTTCGGGTTCCGCCACGCCCTGCATGACCCCCGCGAGCAGGGAGTGCAACGGCAGGATGCTGGCCACGGCACGCGGCGCGGCGGCGGCGGGCAGGGCGACGAGAAGGGCGAGGCCGGTGACGGCCAGCAGGCTGCGGGTGATGAGAGATGGCATCGGTATGGCGGCGTGGGCGGTGGGTGATTCGCTTGTTATAACATAACGATATGGAGAGCGCTTATCTCCATGGACGGTCAACGATGAGTCCTTGGACTCTGGTCGGGTTCGCGACCGCCCCGATGTGCCGCGAGAGCCGGGCCGGCGCTGAATCGGTTCAGCCGGACTGCAAACGCCGGGTGTTCTCGACCCACAGGCGGCGCGCGTGGCGTTGTAACGGGATATCCAGCGTCAGGCCGAGTCGCTGCGCGGCCTGCATGAAGTCCTTCGGGCGCGGCTTGGGCAGTGGGTCGCGGAACGCCAGCACGACGTTGTTGCCGCCCTGCACGGATACGCGGAGCACACGCTCGCCGAATACCGCCTCCATGGCTTCCCGGTGTTGGCGGGCCGCTTCCGAGGTCGAGGTCCACATGTTGGCGACCAGCACGCCGCCATCGGCGAGGCATGCGGCGCAGCGCGCCAGGAAGCGGGTTTCGATCTGCACGGCATCCATGCCGGTGTGGTCGTAGAGATCGGCAAAGATCAGGTCCTGTCCGGGCGGATCGCGTTCCAGCCAGCCCTGCGCGTCGTCGATGTCGATATCAAGGTGCGGGTCCGGCTCGATCATGAACCAGTCGCGCGCGACCGTGGCGACGGCTGCGCGTCGCTCGACGGCGGTGATGTGCAGCGTCGGCCAGCCATGCCGGAGCGCGCGCACCAGACTGCCGCCACCGAGACCGAGCACCGCCGCGCGCCGCAATCGGGGAGTGAACAAGGCGCCCAGCATCATGGCCTGCGTATAGGGGTAGTGCAGGCGCCAGGGCCGGCTCTTCGCCAGCGCGCTCTGCTCGACCGGAGAGTCGAACGCGAGGATGCGGATTTCCGTGCTGTCGTAGACGACGATGTCGCCCTCCGCGTCGTGCGCGCGAAACACCTCGGTGCCGGGAATTTTGATCATGGCGGCTATTGTCGCCGACCAGGCGCGGATGCCGGCAACGGGCGAAGTGATTCAGGATGTGGACTGAATATAAATTTTGTTAATCTACGCAGATCGAAATTTTAATCACCTTCCGGAGGTTTCGGTCATGCACAACGGCACCACCATCACCCAGTTCCTGATCGAGGAGCAGCGCCGCATCGCCGGCGCGACCGGCGACTTCACCTCGCTGATGAACGATATCGTCACTGCCTGCAAGGTGATCTCCAACATGGTCAACAAGGGCGACCTGATCGGGGTGCTCGGTTCGGCCGGCAGCGAGAACGTGCAGGGCGAGACACAGAAGAAGATGGATATCCTCACCAACGAGGTGTTCATCAAGTCCAACGAATGGGCCGGCCATCTGGCCGCGATGGCGTCCGAGGAGATGGACGACATCTACCCGATTCCGGAAGGCAAGCCGCGCGGCAAGTACCTGCTGACCTTCGATCCGCTCGACGGCTCCTCGAACATGGACGTGAACGTCTCGGTGGGCACGATCTTCTCGGTGCTGTATTGCCCTGGCGAGGGCCAGACCCCGACCGAGGCCAGCTTCCTGCAGCCCGGCACCCAGCAGGTCGCCGCCGGTTACGCGCTGTATGGGCCCTCAACCATGATGGTCATCACCACCGGCCACGGCGTGAACGGCTTCACGCTGGATCAGGATATCGGTGAATTCATCCTCACCCATCCGAACATGACCATCCCGGCGGACACCCGCGAATTCGCGGTCAACACCTCCAATGCGCGCTTCTGGGAATATCCGGTGCAGCGCTATGTCGAGGAATGCCTGGCCGGCAGCGAGGGGCCGCGCGGCGCCGATTTCAACATGCGCTGGATCGCGTCGATGGTCGCCGAGGTGCATCGCATCCTGACCCGTGGTGGCATCTTCATGTACCCACTGGATTCGAAGATGAAAGCCAAGGGTGTCGGCGGCAAGCTGCGCCTGCTATACGAGGGCAATCCGATGAGCTTCATCATCGAGCAGGCCGGCGGCATGGCCATCACCGGGCGCGAGCGCATCATGGAGATTCGCCCCGAGGCGCTGCACCAGCGCGTGCCGGTCGTACTGGGTTCCAGGAACGAGGTGCAGCGCGTACTGGACTACCACCGCGAGCACGACGAGATGGACGCCGAGTGAGCGGTTTTCCCAAGCAGTGAGCGAAAAGGCCGATCCATGTGATCGGCCTTTTTGTGTATCGGCACGTGGTCGCCACAGTGCAATCAAGCATTCAAGAAATCAGGCAAGCAAATTTGTATTCCCGATTTCCTGACCTACTATCCATTGGCGCCTTTTGAACATAACAACGGGCGCGTCGCCTTCCACAAACGACTCTCCTTAAGGAGGATGAGCACATGAAGACTTTTGCGAAGATCGCCGCTGTCGCCGGCATCGTCGGTGCCGCCGCTCTGGCTCCGATGTCCGCCAATGCCTGGTGGGGTGGCCCGTGGGGCGGTGGTGGCCCCTGGAATGGCTGGGGCAACGGCCTGGGCAATGGCATGGGTAACGGCTCCGGTGCGGGTGATGGTGCGTTCGACTTCAGCATGAGCGGTCGCGGCAACACCAACATGTACGGCAATGGCTATGGCAACGGCTATGGCAACGGCTACGGCAACGGCTATGGCTACGGCCCGTACGGTGGCGGCTATCCGGGTTGGGGCGGTTATCCGCCGCCGATGATGATGGCCCCGCCGGTTGCTCCGGCTGCCCCGGCGCAATAAGCCCGGGCGGTTCGTTCGCTCCCGCCTGGAGCGGATACGAAAAGGCCAGTCTTCGGACTGGCCTTTTTCGTTGCGGGTGCATACGGAACCCCGGATCCGTTCAGGGCCGTCCAGCGCAAGCGGCCATGAACAAATCAGCGGTTGCTCAGTCAGCGAGTGCCCGGCATTGCATCTCGAACAACTCACCGATGCCCTTGCGGGCGAGGGCGAGCATCGCGTTGAGTTCGTCCATGCTGAACGGGTGGCCCTCGGCGGTGCCCTGAACCTCGATGAAATCGCCGGCGTTGTTCATGACCACGTTCATGTCGGTCTCGGCCGTGCAGTCCTCGGCGTAATCGAGGTCGAGCACCGGCTTGCCGCCGGAGATGCCGACCGAGACCGAGGCGACCTGCGCGGTCAGGGGGTCGGATTCCAGCTTGCCGTCCGCGAGCAGGCCTTTGATGGCATCGGCGAGCGCCACGTAGGCGCCGGTGATCGATGCGGTGCGCGTCCCGCCGTCGGCCTGGATGACGTCGCAGTCGAGCGTGATCTGCCGTTCGCCAAGGGCATCCAGATTCACGATCGCGCGCAGAGAGCGACCGATCAGACGCTGGATTTCCATCGTGCGCCCGCCCTGCTTGCCACGCGCCGCCTCGCGGTCGGTGCGCGAGCCGGTCGAGCGCGGCAGCATGCCGTATTCGGCGGTCACCCAGCCGCGACCCTTGCCGCGCATCCAGCCCGGCACGCGCTCGTCGACGCTTGCGGTGCAGATGACCTTGGTGTCGCCGAATTCGACCAGGACCGAGCCTTCGGCATGTTTGGTGAAGTTGCGGGTGATGCGCACCGCGCGCATCTGGTCGGGTTCTCGTCCGCTGGGGCGCATGTTCTGGTCCTGTCCGGTTGATGTCGGGGCGGGAGTATAAAGGTTGGGCGGTGTACGCTAGGCGGCTTGCAGTTGTTGACCGGGAGAATCGAATGATCCGCAGCATGACCGCGTTCGGGCACGCCGATCGCAGTGGCGAATGGGGCGAACTGGGCTGGGAGGTGCGCTCCGTAAACAGCCGCTATCTCGAAGTCTTTCCGCGCATGCCCGAGGAGTTCCGCGTGGTCGAACCGGCGGCGCGCGAGCGGCTCGGCAATGTCGCCAAGCGCGGCAAGTGCGAGCTGATGCTGCGTTACAAGCCGGCGGCGGGTGGCGTCGGGCCGGTCACGATCGACGTCGAACGGGCCAAGGGTCTGATCGCGGCGTATCAGGAACTGGAACGTCTGATGTACGACCCGGCACGGGTCAGCCCGCTGGATCTGTTGCGCCAGCCGGGGGTGATGGCGGACACGAAACAGGACCTCGATGCCCTGCGCGAGCTCGCGCTGGAAGCGCTCGACGAGGCGCTGGCCGCGTGGGTCGCCAGTCGCGAGGCCGAGGGGGCGCGTCTGGCCGCGACCATCATCGAGCGCCTGGATGCGATGGGTCCGCTGATCGAGGCCGCCCGCCAGCGCATGCCGGAGATCGTCGCCGCCAATCGGGAGCGTCTGCGTGAGCGCCTTGCCGAGGTGCTGGCGCAGGTCGACGAGAACCGCATCGAACAGGAAATGGTGCTGCTCGCCCAGAAGCTCGATGTCGACGAGGAGATGGATCGCCTGGAGAGCCATCGCGTGGAACTGCGCGCGGTGCTCGAACGCCGGGAGCCGGTCGGTCGCCGCATGGATTTCCTGATGCAGGAATTCAATCGCGAGGCCAACACCCTGGGCTCCAAATCCGCCGACACCGAGATCACCCGCGTCGCCGTCGAACTCAAGGTTCTGATCGAGCAGATGCGCGAGCAGATACAGAACATCGAGTGATGCCCATGCGTGACGAACACATCCCGACCGGTCAGGTACTGATCGTCTCCGCGGCCTCCGGGGCCGGCAAATCCTCCCTGCTGCGTGCCTTGCGCGAGCGCATGCCGGAGCTCGCGGTGGCCGTGTCGCACACCACCCGCGCGCCGCGACCGGGCGAGAGCGATGGCGTGCATTACCACTTCGTCGACATGGCTCGTTTCGAGGCCATGATCGCGGCGGATGCGTTCATCGAACACGCCAAGGTGTTCGGTAACCGCTACGGGACGGCGCAGTCCTCGGTCCGGTCCCTGCTGGCGGAAGATCGTGACGTGATCGTCGAGATCGACTGGCAGGGCGCGCGCAAGGTGCGTGAGGTCATGCCCGGTAGCGTGTCGATCTACATCGCGCCGCCGTCGCGCGCGGCCCTGGAGGAGCGTCTGCGGGCGCGCGGCCAGGACAGCGACGAGGTCATCGCCGGGCGCATGGCGCAGGCGCGCTCGGAACTCGAGCATTGGCACGAGTACGACTATCTGGTCGTCAACGATGATTTCGAAACTGCGGTGGACGATCTCGCCGCGATCGTGCGCAGCGTGCGCCTGGCGGTGGATCGTCAGGCGGTCGGTCAGCAGGCTTTGCTGACCGAACTCCTGCAGGAATCCTGATTTGTTCGCGCCCGGCCATTTGCGGCAGCATTGCGCGCCTTCCTGAACCCGACCCCGCCTTGCCCATGAAGACTCTCAACGTCGATCTCGGCGACCGCAGTTACCCGATCCACATCGGCGCCGGCCTGCTGGGCCGCGCCGATCTGATCCGCCCGCACATCCCCGGCAGGCAGGTCATGGTGGTCAGCAACACCACCGTGGCGCCGCTTTATCTGGACCGTCTGAGCGCCGCGCTGGACGGCTTCGACGTCCGTTCGGTGATCCTCCCGGATGGCGAGCAGTACAAGACACTCGACACCGTGAACCTGATCTTCACGGCCCTGCTGGAGGCGCGCTTCAACCGCACCTGCACCCTGATCGCGCTGGGCGGTGGCGTGGTCGGCGACATCACCGGTTTCGCGGCGGCGAGCTACCAGCGCGGCGTGCATTTCATCCAGGTGCCGACGACCCTGCTGTCGCAGGTGGATTCCTCGGTCGGCGGCAAGACCGGCGTCAATCATCCGCTCGGCAAGAACATGATCGGGGCGTTCTACCAGCCGCGCGTGGTCATCGCCGACATCGACACGCTGAACACGCTGCCGGACCGCGAACTCGCTGCCGGCGTCGCCGAGGTCATCAAGTACGGCCTGATCAACGATCCGGACTTCTTCGCCTGGCTGGAGGCGAACATGGACGCGGTCAATGCGCGCGAGGTCGATGCGCTGAGCTTTGCGATCGAGCGTTCCTGCGCGGACAAGGCCGCCGTGGTCGCGGCCGACGAGCGTGAGGGCGGGGTGCGTGCGCTGCTGAACCTGGGTCACACCTTCGGTCACGCGATCGAGACCGGGCTCGGTTACGGCGCCTGGCTGCATGGCGAGGCGGTTGGCGCGGGCATGGTCATGGCCGCGCACCTGTCGCACGAACTCGGCTGGATCGGGGACGACGACCTTGATCGTGTCGAGCGCATCGTGGCGCGCGGCAAGCTGCCCAACCGTCCGCCGCGCGGCATGAGCAAGGCGCGTTTCCTGGAACTGATGGCGGTCGACAAGAAGGTGCTGGATGGTCGCTTGCGCCTGGTGCTGATGCGCGGTCTGTGCGACTCGGTGGTGACCAATGAATTCGCGGTCGCCGCGCTGGAGCGGAGTCTGGACGGGCAGATCGCCGAAGCGATCGACTGGCCTTCGGCGTAGTGCCAGGCGCGCGGCTTACTTCGTGATGATCATGAAGTAAGCCGGCTCACGATCCTCGAGCAGGATTTCGAAGACCTCGTGCAAGGAGCGGGTCTCTTCCGGGATCAGCACGTTGTCCTTGAGGCCTTTCAGGTCCGAGATGCCGATCTGCAGGCCGTTGCGGTCGAACAGCAGAATCTTCACGCGCGGCTGGATGACGATCGGCGAGCGGTTGTGCATCACCAGCTGATATTCGTAGCTGGTCGTGTCGGCCTTGCGTGACACCGAGAACACCAGGTTCTTGACGTATTGCTGATCGACCTCGATCACCTTGTCGTAGGTCAACGGGTTCAGATCGGGCAGCTTGCCGGTGACGTGGGAGGCAAGATCGCGCTCCAACTGATCGACCCGCTCCTGCCAGCTCGCGTGCCCGTCACGCAACTCCTTGATCTTGTGGGTGTGAGCCGCGAGATCGTCCTCCAGTCTCGACACATAACCGCGCAGGAACAGCACGCCAATGACCGCAACGATCAGGATCAGGACGAAACTGCCCTTGAACAGCGCGAGTCCGCGCTTGCATTTGTACAGCTCGCTGGCCGACGAGGACTTCCTGCGCGTGCGGTGGCGGGAGCGGTGGCGCCCGCTGGATTCCGACGGGGTCTCCCGCTCATATTCGCGAGACACACTGTGGTCATCGCCGCCGGATGCCGACATGGAATCGGCGCCGTTGCGATCGGAGGGATCGCTTGCCGAACCATGCGGGCGATAGGAATGGTTGGGGCGGTTTGAAGGCCGGTGATCGTTGTCTTCAGACATGGCGGCGTCGGTCTGCTGCGGGCGGCATCATGGAACTATCGCAGAGAAGCCTCGCTCACGAAACCGACCGGGGTCCCGCAGATTGCATTCATGCTCGGGCAAGACCGCTCTCCTTGACGCTGCCGGGTACCGCGCCCGACAATTTTAGGCCCTACCTGGCCGCTGCCCCGAGCTATGCGTATCTACATGCAGACCCCCCCCGCGGCAGATGACCCACCTCGCTTCTGTCACCTGATTCTCCAGAAGGATCTTCTGGACGGCTGGTCGTTGGTGCGTGAAACCGGGCCGCAAGGGCGGGCCGGTCGCGTCACCAAGCGGCATTTCGGGTCTCACGACGAAGCGACCGACGCCTTGGTCCAGGAGCGGGACCAGCAGGTGCGAAAGGGTTATCGCGTGGTCTTCGCGGAAGGGGTGGGGGGGTGACGGAAGTCGGGGTTGCAACGATCGAGAACGCTCAATCCGCGTCTACCGGGAACGCGATCGTGTTGGCGCGCGATCCTTTCGCGGCGCTCGGCGCGCTCCCGTTTCGCGATGCGCAATGCACCCGGCTGCTGGCGCAGCTCAACCAGCTGATCGACAAGACCGAACTGCTCGCCCTGGTCAGTGGTCGCCCCGGCAGCGGCAAGTCGGTGATGGCGCGCATGTTCGTCGAGCAGGCGCCGTCGCACTTCGTGGTGCTGAGCGTCGATGCCGCCGGCGGGTTGCGCAGTGTCGATCTGCTGGCCGAGGTGGTCGAGCGGTTCGGTAGTCGCCGTCGCAAGAACGAGGACGTACGCGACCTGTTCACGGCGCACTACAGTCGGGGTAAACAGCCGGTCCTTGTCATCGACGCCGCCGAACATCTGGAGCAGCGCGCGCTCCGTCTCGCTGGCGAACTGGCGGAGCATGGCCTGCATCTGGTGCTGATCGCGCGTTCGGATCGCGAAGGGTATCTGGCCGAACATCTGGATGCGGACCGCATTCAGGTGCTGCGTCTCGCGCCTTACGACCGCCGGCGTACTTACTGCTATTTGATGCATTGTCTGGCCAGCGCCGGATATCAGGGGCCGATGCCGTTCGACGCGCGCGCGGTCGACGACATCACCGCCAACGCGGGTGGGACCCCGGCCGGCATCAACCGGCTGGCCCATCAGTATCTCGTCGGCCAGCCACCGCACGGCGCCGATCAGCCGGCCACACCTTCCCGCAAAGCCAGGCCGGTGGGCCACGGCGCGGGCCCCAAGGTGGTCGTGGCCGGAGTATTGCTCGCATTGCTGTTCGGTGTGCTCGCGGTGCTGATGCTGACCGGTCGGTTTGGTGGCGGCGATGCGGACTTCGAGGCAGGGCGGGCGGAAGCCCCGGTATCGACGCCATCGATCGATATCGAGGTCAGCGACGGCGCCGATCTGGCGTCGCTGGATGAATCGCCCAACGAATCGCTGCCGGTGACCGGCGAGCCCGTCAGCTCCGTCGCCAAGCCGTCGTCGATTGCCCGACACACCCCTGAACCTGGGTCCGCGGTGTCGCCCTCGCCGCCATTGGAAAGGGATGCCGACGATGAGGTCATCGAGGTTCCCGAAAGTATCGAGAGCAGGGAACTCGACGTGGTTTCCGAGGCGTCGGATGAGCCGGAAACAGCTCCGTCCGACACAGCCGCCGTGACGCAATCGCCTGCGTCATCCGGTCGGGAGGCGCCCGAAGCGGGTGTCGAGGCTGCCCGGTCCATCGAGTCACGGAGTGAATCCGTGGCGGCGCGGTCGATCGAACCGACAGGGGGCTTGTTGCAGCCTGACAACGACGCCGTCCGGGCGCGCGACCCGCGGCACTACACGATGCAGTTGGTCGCCGGGCCGAGTCTCAACGCCGTGCAGCGCTTCGCGGACCGCCATGGCGTCGCCGCCGAGAGCGTGGTGTACCAGTTCGATCGTGACGGCACGCTGAATTACGCGCTGATCTATCGCGATTACGAAACCAGCGCCGAGGCACTTGCGGCATTGGAGGCCCTGCCGGAGGAGTTGCGCGAGCGCAAACCCTGGTTGCGCCGGCTGTCAGCCATTCAGCGGGCTATCGGCGACTAGGTATCCGGGCACTATCGGGTCCGTCCGACCGGGCATTTAACCCACGAATAGTCAGGGCAGCCGGGCAAGTCTGGAATGGCACCATTCCCTGCGTCGGCGGTGGCGCTTCATAAGCGTTTCGCTTACGATTCGCCGGCTTTGTATGACCGACCCGGCACGAGTCTCCGTGCGCGGTCGCGCGATCCGCTTCGAACCCGACGGCCTCGGCCGGAAGGACCTCCGGGGTTTGGGCCGGCAGAACCGCCGTGCGGTCGCGTGGTGTCTTCTTACCGTCTTTTACGTGGTGGCCCCGATGTCGACGTCGGTGGGTCGCCACCAGCACAGTACGAGGTTTAGCTATGATGCGCGGCTCTCTGCCTGCCAAGCAGGGTCTCTATGACCCGGCTTACGAGCACGACGCCTGCGGCGTCGGCTTCGTCGCCGACATCAAGAATCGCAAGAGCCACGCGATCATCCAGCAGGGTCTGCTGATCCTGAAGAACCTGACCCACCGTGGCGCCGTCGGCGCCGATCCGCTTGCTGGTGACGGTGCCGGTCTGCTGATTCAGATGCCGGATGCGTTCCTGCGCGCGCAGACCGCGAAGCTGGGCTTCGAACTGCCGGCGGAAGGCGATTACGGCGTCGGCATGCTGTTCCTGCCGCAGGCCGACGCGACCCGTGCCGTGATCGAGAAGATCGTCGAGGACACCATCGCCGCCGAAGGCCAGAAGCTGCTGGGCTGGCGCGATGTGCCCACCGACAACAGCGGCGTCGGCCAGTCCGTGAAGGATGTCGAACCGGTCATCCGCCAGGTGTTCATCGCGCGCGGCCAGACCGCCGCCGATGTGAACGCCTTCGAGCGCAAGCTGTTCGTGATCCGCAAGATCAGCGAGAAGAAGGCCGCCGAGTGTGGCCTGGAGGGCTGCGGGCAGTTCTACGCGCCGTCCTTCTCCAGCCGCACGCTGAACTACAAGGGCATGCTGCTCGCCGATCAGGTCGGCGTGTATTACCCGGACCTGCAGGACGAGAGCATGGTGTCGGCGCTGGCCCTGGTGCATCAGCGTTTCTCGACCAACACCTTCCCGTCCTGGGACCTCGCGCACCCGTTCCGCATGATCGCCCACAACGGCGAGATCAATACGCTGCGCGGCAACGTCAACTGGATGCGCGCGCGTCGGGCGGCGATGAAGTCCGAGGTGCTCGGCGAGGATCTGGACAAGATCTGGCCGCTGATCGCCGACGGCCAGTCCGACTCGGCCAGCTTCGACAACGCGCTGGAACTGCTCGTCATGGGCGGTTACGACATGGCGCACGCGATGATGATGCTGATTCCGGAAGCCTGGTCCGGCAATCCGCTGATGGACGAGAAGCGCAAGGCCTTCTACGAATACCACGCCGCGTTGATGGAGCCGTGGGACGGGCCGGCCGCGGTCGCGTTCACCGACGGTCGCCACATCGGCGCCACCCTCGACCGCAACGGCCTGCGGCCGGCGCGCTATCTGATCACCGACGATGGCCTCGTCGTCATGGCCTCCGAGATGGGCGTGCTGCCGATCCCGGAAAACAAGATCGTCAAGAAGTGGCGCTTGCAGCCGGGCAGGATGTTCCTGATCGACCTCGAACAGGGTCGCATCATCGACGACAACGAGATCAAGGATGGTCTGGCCAATGCCAAGCCTTACGGCGACTGGCTGGATCGCACCCAGATCAAACTCAAGGATCTGAAGTCGGAAGCCGGCCCGATGGCGCTGTCCGGCGATGCGTTGCTCGACCGTCAGCAGGCCTTCGGTTACACCCAGGAAGACATCAAGTTCCTGATGATCCCGATGGCCGCGACCGGTCAGGAAGGCATCGGCTCGATGGGTAACGACAACCCGCCGGCTGTGCTCTCCAATCACGCCAAGCCGCTGTTCAACTACTTCAAGCAGAATTTCGCGCAGGTCACCAACCCGCCGATCGACCCGATCCGCGAGGAACTGGTCATGTCGCTGGTATCGCTGATCGGTCCGCGTCCGAACCTGCTCGGCCTGGCCGACGCCGGCCAGACCATGCGCCTGGAGGTCGACCAGCCGGTGCTGTCGAACACCGATCTCGAGCGGGTTCGTCACATCGAGGACCACACCGGCGGTGCCTTCAAGACGCAGACCCTGTCGATCTGCTGGGATGCCGAGACGGGCGCCGAGGGCATGGGTCCGGCCCTGGACGCGCTGTGCGCGAAGGCCGAGGACGCGGTCCAGGACGGCTACAACATCATCGTGCTGTCGGATCGCGATCTGAATGCCGATCGCATCCCGATTCCGGTCCTGCTGGCGACCTCCGCCGTCCATCATCATCTGGTCCGTGCCGGTCTGCGGACCCGCTCCGGCCTGGTGGTCGAATCCGGGGCTGCGCGTGAGGTCCACCACTTCGCCTGCCTGGCCGGTTATGGCGCCGAGGCGGTCAATCCTTACCTGGCCTTCGATACCGTGTCGTCGCTGTGCAACGAACTGCCGGGCGATATCGGTGAATACGAGGCCCACAAGCGGTACATCAAGGCGGTCGGCAAGGGCCTGCTGAAGGTGTTCTCGAAGATGGGTATCTCCACCTATCAGTCCTACTGCGGCGCGCAGATCTTCGATGTGGTCGGCCTGTCGCAGGATTTCCTGGACGACTGGTTCACCGGGACTGTCTCCAAGATCGACGGCGCCGGCATCGCCGAGGTCGCGGCCGAGGCGGTCGCGCGGCATCGCGATGCCTTTGGCGACGCGCCGATCTACCAGAAGCACCTCGATGTCGGTGGCGACTATGCCTATCGCGTGCGCGGCGACGCCCATGTGTGGACGCCGGACACCATCGCCAAGCTGCAACATGCGGTGCGCGGCAACGACGTGCGCACCTACAAGGAATACGCGCAGCGCATCAACGAACAGAACGAGGAACTGCTGACCCTGCGCGGTCTGTTCGAGTTCAAGTTCGCCGACAAGCCGGTTCCGCTGGACGAGGTCGAGCCGGCTGCGGCGATCGTCAAGCGTTTCGCGACCGGCGCGATGTCGTTCGGTTCCATCTCCATGGAGGCGCATTCCACGCTGGCCGTGGCGATGAACCGGATCGGCGGCAAGTCGAACACCGGTGAAGGGGGTGAGGAGCCGGAGCGTTTCCAGCCGCTGGCCGACGGTTCCATGAATCCGAAGCGTTCCGCGATCAAGCAGGTCGCCTCGGGCCGTTTCGGTGTGACCACCGAGTACCTGGTCAACTCCGACGACATCCAGATCAAGATGGCGCAGGGGGCGAAGCCCGGCGAGGGTGGCCAGCTGCCCGGTCACAAGGTCAACGCGCAGATCGCGCGCGTGCGGCATTCGACCCCGGGTGTCGGCCTGATCTCGCCGCCGCCGCACCATGACATCTACTCGATCGAGGATCTGGCCCAGCTGATCCACGACCTGAAGAACGTGCAGCCGAAGGCCCGCATCAGCGTCAAGCTGGTCTCCGAGATCGGGGTTGGCACCGTCGCGGCCGGCGTTTCCAAGGCGCATGCGGATCACGTCACCATCGCCGGTTACGACGGCGGCACCGGCGCCTCGCCGCTGACCTCCATCAAGCACGCCGGTTCGCCGTGGGAGATCGGTCTCGCCGAGACCCATCAGACCCTGGTGCTGAACAAGCTGCGTGGCCGCATCGCGGTGCAGGTCGACGGCGGCATGCGTACCGGTCGCGACGTCGTCATCGGCGCGCTGCTGGGCGCGGACGAGTTCGGTTTCGCGACCGCGCCGCTGATCGCCGAAGGCTGCATCATGATGCGCAAATGCCATCTGAATACCTGCCCGGTCGGCGTCGCGACGCAGGACCCGGAGCTGCGCAAGCGCTTCACCGGCAAGCCGGAACACGTCATCAACTTCTTCTTCTTCGTCGCCGAGGAAATCCGCGAGCTGATGGCCAAGCTGGGCGTGCGCACGATGGGCGAGCTGATCGGTCGCACCGAAATGCTCGACATGCGTCGTGCAATCAACCACTGGAAGGCCAAGGGCCTGGATTATTCCAAGCTGCTGTACAAGCCGGCCGCCGGTCCCGACGTCGCCACCTATAACTGCGAGACGCAGGATCACGGCCTCGACAAGGCACGTGACAACTGGCTGATCGAGCAGGCCCAGCCGGCGCTGCGGAACGGTACCCCGGTCAAGATCGAGACCCCGATCTACAACACCAACCGCAGCTTCGGCGCGATGTTGTCCGGTCGTGTCGCCGAGAAGTACGGCCATGCCGGCCTCGCCGATGACACCATCCACATCACCGCCACCGGCACCGCCGGCCAGTCCTTCGGGGCCTGGGTCGCGCGCGGCGTGACCATTGACCTGCAGGGCGAGGGTAACGACTACGTCGGCAAGGGTCTGTCGGGCGGTCGTCTGATCGTGCGTCCGGCGCCGAATGCCGCGATCGAGGCGGCCGAGGACAACATCATCGTCGGCAACACCGTCCTGTACGGCGCGATCGCGGGCGAGTGCTATTTCCGCGGCGTCGCTGGCGAGCGTTTCGGCGTGCGCAACTCCGGCGCGACCGCAGTCGTCGAAGGCGTCGGTGACCACGGCTGCGAATACATGACCGGCGGCATCGTCGTGGTGCTCGGCGACACCGGGCGCAACTTCGCGGCCGGCATGTCCGGCGGCATCGCCTACGTGCTCGACGAGGACAACAGCTTTGCGCAACGCTGCAATCTGGCGATGGTCGAGCTGGAGCCGGTCAAGGCCGAGGACGAGGCGCTCGAAGCCCTCGATCATCAGGGCGGCGATCTCGAATCGCACGGCATGGTTGACGTCAGTCGCGACATGACCCGCCACGACGAACGCCGCCTGAAGGCGCTGATCCAGAATCACGTGCATTACACCGACAGCGCGGTCGGCAAGCGCATCCTCGACAACTGGGCCGATTACCGCGGCAAGTTCGTCAAGGTCATGCCGGTCGACTACCGCCGCGCCCTGCTGGAAATGCAGCAGGCCTCCGCGAGTGCGGGTGCCGGCGCTCCGGCCGGTCACTGAGGGGATTTGAACAATGGGTAAGCCAACCGGTTTCATGGAGATCGCGCGTTCCGATCGCAAGTACGCGCCGGTCTCGGACCGCATCCAGAACTACCAGGAATTCGTCGTCGCGCTGAGCGAGGACGAGGTCAGCAAGCAGGGCGCGCGCTGCATGGATTGCGGCATCCCCTACTGCCACAACGGCTGTCCGATCAACAACATCATTCCGGACTTCAACGATCTCGCCTTCCACAAGGACTGGCGCGCGGCGATCGACGTGCTGCATTCGACCAACAACTTCCCGGAGTTCACCGGTCGCATCTGCCCGGCGCCCTGCGAGGCCGCCTGCACGCTGAACATCACCGACGAGCCGGTGACCATCAAGACCATCGAGTGCGCGACCATCGACCGGGCCTGGGCAGAGGGTTGGGTGCAGGCGCAGGTTCCGGCGCATCGCACCGGCAAGCGCGTCGCCGTGGTCGGTTCCGGCCCGGCCGGCATGGCCTGCGCGCAGCAGCTCGCGCGTGCCGGTCACGAGGTGCATGTGTTCGAGAAGGAGGACCGCATCGGCGGCCTGCTCCGTTACGGCATCCCCGATTTCAAGCTGGACAAGTCGCTGATCGACCGCCGCATCTCGCAGATGCGCGCCGAGGGCGTGCATTTCCACCCGAACACCGAGATCGGTGTCGACAAATCGGCCGCCGACCTGCTCGCCGGCTTCGATGCGATCGCGCTGACCGGCGGTTCCGAGGCCCCGCGTGACCTGCCGATTCCGGGCCGCGATCTGGACGGCGTCGAGTTCGCGATGGACTTCCTGCGCCAGAACAACAAACGGGTCGCTGGTGACGAGATCCCGTTCGAGTCCGCCATCCACGCCCACGGCAAGCATGTCGTCGTGATCGGCGGTGGCGACACCGGCTCCGACTGCATCGGCACCTCCATCCGCCACGGCGCCGTTTCCGTCACCCAGCTGGAAATCATGCCCCAGCCTCCCGAGAAGGAAGACAAGGGTCTGACCTGGCCGAATTGGCCGCTGAAGATGCGCACCTCGTCTTCTCAGGAAGAGGGTTGCGAGCGCGACTTCGCGGTCACCACCAAGGAGTTCCTCGGCAAGGACGGCAAGCTGACCGGCGTGGTCTGCGCGCGCGTCGAATGGAAAAAGGACGATTCCGGCAATTGGCGCATGAACGAGGTCGCCGGTTCCGAGTTCACCCTGAAGGCCGATCTGGTCACGCTGGCGATGGGCTTCGTCCACCCGATCCACAAAGGCATGCTCGAACAGCTCGGCGTGCAGCTCGACCCGCGCGGCAACGTGCACGGTGCGACCGAGGGTGCCGACTCCTACAAGACATCGCTGGACAAGGTCTTCGCGGCCGGCGACATGCGTCGCGGTCAGTCACTGGTGGTCTGGGCGATTCGTGAAGGCCGCCAGTGCGCGCACGCGATCGACAAGTTCCTGATGGGTTCGACCGACCTGCCGCGCTGAGGCCGGGGTCACGTTCTCGGGGACGTGACCCGCACGATCAGGGCGATAGGCGGATCAGAGAGTTCAGGCGCTCGGGCCAGCGATCGCAATAAACATTGTCGCCGTCGTATACACAGGCGTAGAGGCTGTAGCCGCTCGCTGAGGTGGCGGGCTTAAGTCCGCCGCCGCTTCCCGAGTCGCTGTCCGGCAGGGTATAGCCGAGCCCGACATTGCCTAGTGGCAGGCAGTCCTTGACCAAGGTGTCGTTGGCCGGATCGAAGCCCTCGGAACTGCTGGTCTTGAAGATCGCCACGTAGGCGTTGGGGTCATCGCTGCCTAGCATGCTGCCTGGTAGCGACACCGCACCCGCCGTCGCGCGGGCGACGCTGCGGATCGCCCCAGATTCCCACGGCGCACGGGTGTCGGTCGCTTCGTAGTACATGCTGAAATGTCTGGATGTGGCGTCGGTCACGCTGCGGATCACGATGGTGCCGATCGCGCTGCCGCGCGGATATCCGGCCTTCTCCCAGGCGGCGAGGTCATCGAGTTCGTCATCGCTGAGCGGTAGCTCGGATTCCACCGGCGGCATCAACGCGCCATACACGGTGTAGTTGACGATGTTCTCGCGGTTCGGGCTGCTGCCGGCATTGGCCCAATTGTGCAGATGCACGAGATTGGCCGGCTCGACGGCGTAACCGTCGCCGAGATCGCTGCTGGTCAGGCGCGGCGCGTGGCAACGTACGCAGTGCGCGGTGAGCAGATCCTCGACGGTGTTCACATAGGTGATGCGCCCCCGGTCGAAGCGGCATGCACGGCTGCCATCGCTGCCTGTGTCGCCGCCGCTGGTGCTGCCGCACAGCTCGCTGGTCAGGCTGGTGTAGGTGGACGAGGACGATGTACCGCAGGCGCCGTCGGTGATGCCGGCGCTCGTCTTGAGCTCGCTCAAAACGGACTCGCTGAAGCCGCTGGCGGTGTCGAAATCCCGCTCGGTGCGGAACTCTTCGCGTGCCGCGCAGTAGAAGTCCTTGCCGCACTCGATCCACGGCGAACCGCCCGACGCATCCCGATGACAGGCCTGGCAGTCGGTGCCGTAGGCGCCGGTCGCAGTGGCATGGAGATGCGGACTGAATGCGATGAGCACGCCACATAGCGTGGCTCTAAGGACTCCGGTACGCGACAGGAAGGATATGGGTGCCACCTCAGGCCTCCTCCGGGCAACTTCGGTCGATGCCGAACAGGCCGCAAACCGGCACTGCGAGCGGTAGTACCTCGGTGTAGTCGATGCCAAACGCATTGAGCACGTTGGCCCAGATCGAGCCGCGCGTATCGGCACTTTCGGCGTCGATGTCGCTCAATTCGACCACCCCCGGATAATTGCCCCGCGCGGGGTTGGCACCATAGATGGCCGGCCCGCTGATGCCGGCGCCGAATACCGGCACGCTGCCGTAGAACCAGTGGTCGCTGCCCTCGCTGGCGTTATAGGCCGGGGTGCGATCGAAGTCGGACATGACCAGGTAGATCGTGTCTTCGGTGCCGAGCCGCTCCATCAACAGCGCGAGCATGTTGCACAGCTCCTCGCAGAGCGCTTGCTGGCTCTCCTGGTGGGTGTCGAAGCCGGTCATCCAGATGGTCGCGACATCGGCCAGTCCGGAGCTCAGCGCGAGTTCGGCACCGGCGAAGCGATGCGCGTGATCATCGGTGGTAGCGGCGCCGCGGGTCGAATTGTCTTCATAGTGTTTGTAGAGGGCCTGGGTGACGCCGTCGATCTCGACGTCCTGGGTGGTGTCGAGCAACCCTTCGAAACGGCCTTCGCCACGCACGATGTCTTCGGAAAGCTCCCAGTTTTCAAGCCATGCATGCAGGCGCGATGTGGTTTTGAAGTTACCCTCGGTGGCGTTGTTGTGAGTGTTCAAGGCGCGCCACAGATCGCTGTCGGCGAGGCCCGAAACCGGGCTGAGCAGTGCATTGATGACCGCCGGGTCACCGGAGATCGGTGCCTTGTATCCGGGCGCCGAATAGACGCTGCGATTGAACGACACCCCGCCGGGGAACGTGCCACCACCCAGGGCGTTGGCGATCGCCACGGGGATGCCGGGGCTGCCGCCACGAGTCTGGCCGGTCAGGCCGATCAAGGGGCCGAGCGCGTGCGACGCGGTTTCCATGTTGACGTGGCGCACCAGGGCCATTTTGTCGGTCGGCAGGCGGCTTGCCGCCGGCGGCAGATACCAATCGCCCACGCCCATGTCCGTGCATTCGCTCGTGAGGTTGTAGCCGGTCACGTCATAACCGTCGTCCGCCTTGGTGGCGCTGGGGTAGGCGTCGCAGAAATCGATCGAGCGAATCCCGCCGTCGCAGAACACGCAGACCAGCTTGTTTGCGATCGCGGTGCCGGCGGCGGCACGGCGGGGGAACAGGCTGGCGATCTGGCCAAGGCCAAGGCCGGCGACGCCGGCGCCCAGGCCCAAGCCCTTGAGGAAGCGGCGTCGTGTCCAGAGGTGTCGAGACATGCGAATTCCCCGGCCTCAATAGAGAATGAAACCGCCGTCGATGAGAAAGAAGTACCGACATAGGTTCTTCTTCTCGGCGGTACCGACATCGATCTTGAAGACCTCCGCGCTGCCGATTTCCGGGCCCGCTCCGCTGCCCGGAGCGGTCGCCCTGGCCATCGGCCTGACCACGGTCAAACCGCTGACCAGACTCTTTGCCCCGTCCAGCGCGGCGTCGCTGATCGGTCGGCTGCGCACTTTGCGGTACATGTAGCGGATCGTCGATTCCGCGTCGCCCTGATTGGGGAAGATGTCGCCGGCGTCGACCAGCTGGTCGCAGTAACTGTCGATCAGGTTGAACATGACCAGCGGCGTTACGCCGCCCGGATCACGGACGCGATCCTTGACATAGGTGTAATCCACGCCGCCGAGCATGATCTGATACGGGTCAGCCTCATAGGCGACAGGATCCGTCATGTTCTGCGCATTCGGATAGGCCAACGGGTTGTCGCCGTTGTGGTCGAGCTCGATGCAGCTTGCCGAGTCGCTGCTGTCGGTACAGAAGGAGTTGTGCAGCACACGGTTTAACATCTCGGGCGGCATCATGCGGAGGTTCGATTGCGCATACGCCGGGTTGTCGGCGGCGCTGCGCACCGCCGGGTGCCGTGTCCGATCAAACAGGGTGCCGGGCAGGCTCCCACCGGGGGCGCCGGGGAAGGGGCCGGCTGCGGTGCCTGGTATGGCGCCGGCGGGCGGCGTCATGGCGCGCGGAGCCGCGCCGGGGTTTGGCGGTGGTTTGGTACTGTCAGTGACAGGTGGGCGTGGAACGGCGACGAGAGGGGACACGGCCAGCGCAGCGCTGTTCCTGCTCGCCGGCTCCGCTCCGGGCTTGTCTTCGGCGCCGCGATCACAGGCGCTCAGACTGAACGCGGCGAGCAAGGTCAGCCACGTCGTGAGGGCGGATCTGCGGCGCATCAGCGAGCCCTCCGGTATTCCGGGCGCGCCAACATCGCGCGGTAGACGTCGCGGATGTCGCGATCATCGAGGAATGCGTCGACCAGGGTCTGCAAGCTCTGGCTGTCACGATCGAGATAGCGATGGGTGAGCTGGAAGGCGACTCGGTTGGCGATGCACGCATGTACCACAGGTGATTCCGCCATCAGCGCGCCAAGCGCGGGGAGGTCAGCAATGTCCTCGCCGCTTTGGGCCTGGAACACGCCCAGCGGCGTGGTGCGATCGGGGCGATAAATGCCGGCCTGAGTCCACCGGTTCTTGAACGCGCCAAGGCCGTTGACGATGCCATGGCAGCCCCGGCAGGCCTCCTTGCCCAACGCTTCGTTGGCGGCGTCGGTGTCGTGGAGCGCGTTGAAGGTCACGCAATCGGTATTGACGCCGTCCGTGCAGATTGCGGTGGCGTTGGGTACGCGCATCTCCCATGGATCGCCGCCGCCCGCGAGATAGTCGACGTGCCAGTAGCTGGCGCCGTGCTTCCAGTTGATATCGTCACACAGCCAGTAGCTGTAGATCCGATTGGCGTAATTCGGCTCGGTCGGATTGCTAATCATCAGCTCGTAGTTGGTCAGCAACCCGCTCTGAAGATGCGCCTCCAGGGGGCTGTCGAAACACACCTTCTGCCAGTCGGCGGCACCGCCATAGGTGCCGGTGTCGCTGGGATAGTCGTCGCGGAAAACGACATCGTCGTCGGGTGGTGTGCTGCCGCCGCAATCGGTAGCGCTGACATCGCCCTGGGTCCCGCTGGTGCGATTCAGGCAACGGGGGTCCCAACCGCTGTCGTAGGACATCCAGCGTCGCAGCGCGTCGTCCGCCTGCTGCGCACGGCTACTGCGGATCACACAGGACGACGTGAATACGTCGGTGAATGGCCGGTCCTCACCGAACAGCCCCTCGGTGCCCATGACCAGGTGCTTGACGGTCATGAACGGTTCCATGTCGCGTTGCCAGGCGGCGCGATAGCGACCGTATTGCGCTGAATCCTTGCTGTAACCGACCAGTTGCGTGGCCTCGCCACCGCCGCTGACCTCGCCGGTTTGCTCGGTGAGGTAAAGCGCGTCGCGCAGCTGGCATTGCCCCAGCCCCTCGCCGCAGCCGCAGGCCAGGTCTGCTTCGGTGGAGCAGTTCACGGTATCGGTCTTGCTCAGGTCGCCCGCGGCGTCCGAGGCGCAGCGGTAGATCGTGGTCTGGGTATCGTCGAGATCGACCTCCTGATCGTCCGAGGCGGTCCACACGCCATCGACCTGCTCGCAGATCACATCCTTCACGCCGTCATCGAAGCGGGTCTTGCAGCCCCAGATGTAATAACCGTCGGTGTCTTGATACAGGCCGCTGGCGCGGTAGTTGAACGTGCTCTGGGAACTGGCGGTGAACGCGGGCGTCGCGGTCTGGTGATAGCTGTTGTTCCAGTAAGCATTACGAATCTTTTTGAGGGGCAGATTGGCCTCGATCCAGGCGCTGTCGAGATCAAGATCGCCGCTGGCTAGCCAGGTGGCGAGCGTCTGCGTGGTGCTGCCGGAGGTGTAGCTGAATTCCCCAAGAGCAGCGGTACGCAGGCAGTCACCGGCA
This sequence comes from Gammaproteobacteria bacterium, assembly GCA_024234895.1. Lineage (GTDB taxonomy): Bacteria > Pseudomonadota > Gammaproteobacteria > JACKNK01 > JACKNK01 > JACKNK01. The sequence continues at coordinate 192,880 of JACKNJ010000002.1, read as the reverse complement.
TCGGTGATAGCGCCGTCGTTGATATAGCGACCGAAATACACCAGGCGTTCGCCATCGACGCGCAGGTCACCGGAACCGGTGTCGGTGCTGTCAACGAAGTAGCGCCGCACGAAGGTGCCGCCGGCAGTGTTTTCGTTCGGCGCGACGAAGTCGGTGCCGGCCCAGGTCGCGACCTTCTCCGCGAATGCCTCGGAATGCAGACAGTTGTTGAGCACGCCGGTGAAACTCGGGCAGCTCCCCGATTCGCCGCCATACGACCAGGTGCGCACCGCCAGCCCGGTCGGAATCGCGCCGCCGTTGCCTTCGATACAGGCGACCTCGGCCAGGGTCGGCAGGCGTTCGCACACATCGAGGGTGACACGGCGCCAGAGGTCGTAGGCGTCGATTTCGTCGCCGTCCTGGGCGAGCAGGGCTTGCGCCAGTGGCGAGTCGCTCAGCTCCATGACGCTGCCGGGGGATGCCGCCAGCGCCCTGGGGGCCACTGGCGGGTGGACGGGGGTGGCGCCTGCGGCGGGGGTGGCGGACAGGGCCGCGCTCAGCAGCCACAGGGGGGCCAGGCGCACGCGCATCGGAGTGGACTGGGCTGGCGATCGATAAGGCATTGCTGATTACGGGCTCTCAGTTGATTCCGTCGACGCTCCATCCGTGATCGACTCAGGGTATCGCCGCGCGATATCCACCTCCCGAGATATAGCAACGACTTGGCGCGTGCGCCAATCCGCGTCGGGTTGCGAGGAGGATGGCTGCATGGGTTTGACGCAGCTTGCCCCTGCTCCTTGTAAACCCGTACCCGGAGGACTAGATTGGGCCGCTATCGTTGCATCGCCCGCCCTGGCGGAAAAACCAAATAAAACAACATGCGACGCGCGCACCAGCTCCTGGGAGTCCGATTCGTTTGAGCAACACTGCCGCCATCCATGCGCGCCACCGGTCAGGGTGGATTTTGTGGGCTCAAACTGTGCTCGGAGGGCTCCTCCTGATCACCGCCATGGAGGCGCGGGCCTTCGGCTGGCCGCCGGCCTATCCCGGTGCGCAACCCTACGGATATCCCCCGACGCAGCAGCGAGCCACCGGTCCCGCGACCCGCAATCCGCAGGTCAACGCGCCCGCCAACACCTGGGCGGCACCCTCGGCACGCAAGCACGTTCCCCCCGGTATCGAAGTCGAACTGAGTCAGCCTGCGCCCTACCTGTTGCAGCCGTCCATCTACGCCGTGCGTGTCGTATCGGATGACAACCTCGCCACCATTGACATCGCGATGCCACGTATCGACGGCGCGGCGGTCGAGCAGCTCGACGGCCCGCGTGCCTATGCGCGCGGCAAGGGTGATGACCGTCGCATCGTGACCGAGGTGCGCTACGCGGTGACGCCGTTCAAGGCCGGCGGGGTGGTGATTCCCGGCACGCAGGTCAAGGTGCGGGTCGGCGACCAGGGCGGCAGTGTCACCAAACTGACCAGCGCAGCGGTCGAGATGGGTGTGTTGCCCGCCGATCCGGGCCTCAAGCCCTGGCTGCCGCTGACTGACCTGAGCATCCACGGTCGGCATGACGCCAGCCGCAACATGCGCGTGGGTGAGCCGTTCACGCTGACCGTGACCATGTCCGCGAAAGGCATGACGGGCGCGCAGCTGCCGGCGATCGAGCCGCTGCTGATCAGCGACGATTTCAAGTTCTATCCGGAGCGTCCGCGCCTGAGCCAGAAGATCGGCCACGACGGCAAGACCCTGGAAGGCACGCGCGTCGAGTCGTTCACCGTCATCCCGCAACGCGCCGGCGCGCTGAGCATGCCGGTTCTCGATATCGCCTATTGGGACACCCAGCGGCATCGTCTGGCCCGCGCGGTCTGGTCCGGCATGCATTTCAGCGCGGTCGGCGAGGCGGTGCTGGGCGAGGACGGCAAGCCGCTGCACTCCGAATTCTTCAGCGACGATTACCGCCTGAGTCACGACCTCAAGATGTTCTGGTTGCCAGTGCTGCTGCTCCTGCTCGGCACCGGGGCGTTCATGTGGTGGCTCTCGCGCGGACGCGGCGGCTGGGCCGAGGACGATCTTGGCTGGACCCGTGTGACCTGGTCTCGCCGGGTCAGTGAATGGCAGAGCGGATTGCGCTCCCAGGCCGCGCACCGCCTCAAGGGGCCTTTGCAGATTGCCGGCCGGAATCCGGCGGTACGCCAGGTCGTCGAGCACGCCGGCGCCTTCTATCGCATCAGCCAATGCCTGCGTTGCGTCAAGGAAGCCGAGGATGCTCGCGGACTGTGTCGCGTGCTGCGCCGTTTCGCCTGCCGCTATCTGCGGCTGCCGGCGAATTCCTCGTTGAGTTCGATCGCGGACGCGCTGCATGGCATGCGTCCGCGCCTTGATCGGGAACACGTCCGCGACCTGTTCGCGCAGCTGGACGCGGCCGCCTACGGCGCTGGCCGTATCGATGTGCCGGAGTGGAAGCGGGCCTTCCGCGCCCTGCTGCGGCGGGTGTTGATCTCCCGCCGTCAGCGCAGACAGGACCGCCTCGCGGCCCGTAAACTCCCGGACCTGAATCCGCAGATCTGATTCGTCCGCACCGGGCGGACGAAGCCGACCCGCCGGGAGCACGCCATGTACGTCACGCTCGTTCATGTCCATGTCGTCGCCGATCGCGTCGACGACTTCATGAAGGCCACCAAGGTCAATCACGAACATTCCGTGCAGGAGCCGGGTTGCCTGCGCTTCGACGTGTTGCGCGATCCCGACGACGGCACCCGCTTCATCCTCTACGAGGCCTACAAGACCCCCGAGGATGCCGCTGCCCACAAGCAGACACGCCATTACGAGCTCTGGCGCGACACTGTCGCCAACTGGATGGCCCAGCCGCGTCGCGGGGAGCCGATGCTCGGGGTCTGCCCGAACCACTGCAAGACCGACGAATGACCGACAAGTTTTCCATCGCCCGTCTGCCCCGCATCGTGTTTGGCGACGGGGTCCTTGCCCAGTTACCCGATCTGATTGCCGGTTACGGTCGCAACGCCCTGTTCGTGACGGGTGGTTTCTTCCGCAATTCCGAACGCTGGGACTGGCTCAAGCAGGAGTTGGCCGCGCGCAACATCGGCTTCGAGCACGTCAAGGTGCGCGGCGAACCCTCGCCGAAGCTGATCGACGAGGCGGTCGCGCAGTTCCGCGACCTTGGGATCGACTGCGTCGTCGGCATCGGTGGCGGCAGCGCGCTGGATGCCGGCAAGGCGATCGCCGGCCTGTTGCGGGTCGGCAACAGCGTCATGGATTACCTGGAGGGCGTCGGCCCGGAACTGCCTTACGACGGCCCCGCCGTGCCGTTCATTGCCTGCCCGACCACGGCCGGGACCGGCTCGGAGGCCACCAAGAACGCGGTGCTCAGCCAGCACGGCCCGAACGGCTTCAAGAAATCGTTCCGTGACGAGCGACTGGTGCCGGAATACGCGCTGGTCGATCCGGAACTGCTGGCCAGCTGCCCGCGCGAACTGATCGCCGCGAACGGCATGGACTGTTTCACGCAGTTGATCGAGTCCTACACGTCCACCAAGGCCAACCCGTTCACCGACAGCCTCGCCCTGGGGGCCATCCAGCGCGCTCGGGACGTGTTCTTCGACTGGCTCAACGACGGCCCGCGCGCTGCCGCCGGGCGCAATGCGATGGCCTACGCGGCGCTGATTTCGGGCATCTGCCTGGCGCAGACCGGCCTCGGCGCGGTGCATGGGCTGGCCTCGCCGCTGGGCGCGTTCCATCCGATTCCGCACGGCGTCGCCTGCGGTTGCATGGTCGGCGTCGCGACCGAGACCAACATCGCCGCGATGGAAGCGCGCGAACCGCAGAATCCGGCCCTGGAGAAGTATTCCGAACTTGGCCGGGTGCTGAGCGGCAACCGCCACCTCAAGGGGGCCGAGGCCCGCGCCGCGCTGATCGGCACGCTGAATAACTGGACCAAGCGCCTGTGCATGCCGGGCCTGCTGAACTTCGGCATCCACGGTGACGACATCCCGCGTCTGGTTGCGAACGCGCGCGGCAGCAGCATGAAGACCAACCCGATCGTGCTGACCGATCAGGAACTGTCCGCGATGCTGGAAAGCCGACTGGCGGGTTGATTTCTCTGCCGCAAAGACGCGAAGGCGCAAAGAATCGAAAGGATGCTCTTTGCGCCTTCGCGTCTTTGCGGCGAACGATCTGGATTCTCTGACTGGACTCAAACATGACCGCACCGACGCGTATCGGCACCCCGCTTTGTCACTCCTGCACCCGAGTCATGCTGCTTGGCGCCGGCGAACTCGGCAAGGAAGTCATCATCGCCTTGCAGCGCCTGGGCGTGGAGGTGGTCGCGGTCGACCGCTATCCGAACGCGCCCGGCCACCAGGTCGCGCACCGCGCGCATGTGATCGACATGGCCGACCCGCAGGCCTTGAAGGCGCTGGTCGAGCAGGAGCGCCCGGCCCTGATCGTGCCGGAGATCGAGGCCATCGCCACCGACATGCTCGCCGAGATCGAGGCCGAGGGGCTGGCCGAAGTCATCCCCACCGCGCGCGCGACGCAGCTGACCATGAATCGCGAGGGCATCCGCCGTCTCGCCGCCGAGGAACTGGCATTGCCGACCTCGCGCTACGCCTTCGCGGAATCGCTGGCGCAACTCATCCAGGCCATCGACGGCGGCGTCGGCTACCCGTGCATCGTCAAGCCGGTGATGTCCTCGTCCGGCAAGGGGCAGTCGACCATCCACGGGCCGGATGATGTCGCCGGTGCCTGGGATTACGCGATGTCCGGCGGGCGCGTGAACCGGGGCCGGGTGATCGTCGAGGAGATGATCGACTTCGATTACGAGATCACGCTGCTGACCGTGCGTGCCGTTGGCGAGTCGGGCGAGGTGGAAACCTACTTCTGCGACCCGATCGGGCACATCCAGAAGCAGGGCGATTACGTCGAATCCTGGCAGCCGCAACCGATGAGTGCGGAGGCGCACAGGCGGGCGCGGGAAATCGCGCGGGCGGTGACGGGCAACCTCGGTGGGCGCGGCCTGTTCGGGGTCGAGCTGTTCGTGAAGGGCGATCACGTCTGGTTCAGCGAGGTCAGCCCGCGTCCGCACGACACCGGCATGGTCACCATGGTCAGCCAGTGGCAGAACGAGTTTGAACTGCACGCCCGCGCGATTCTCGGCCTGCCGGTCGACACGCGCCTGCGTGCGCCGGGGGCGAGCGCGGTGATCTACGGGCAACTCGATCAGGAAGGCATCGCCTTCGAGGGGGTTGCCGAGGCCTTGCAGGTGCCGGGTTCCGAACTGCGTCTGTTTGGCAAGCCGGTGTCGTTCCCCCGTCGGCGCATGGGGGTCGCGCTGGCCTATGCGGAAACGGTCGGGACCGCGCGCGAGCGGGCTGGTGAAGTTGCGTCGCGGGTGCGCCCGGTTGCGGGCGGGTGACCGCCGACGCGTTCAGCGCAGGCGATCGTGGTCGTCCTTGCGATGGAATTCGCCTTCGATGATGTCGTCGCCGCGGCTCTGATCCGGTCCCTGCCCGAATCCGCCGCGCGCTTGATCGCCAAAGCCGCCATGGAATCCGCCCATGCCCGCGCCCATCGCCGCCCCGCGTTGCAGCAGGTAACGCGCCACCCACTGGCGAATGCCCGGCACCAGCAGCAGGAAGCCGACCGTGTCGGTGAAGAACCCGGGCGTCAGCAGCAGCGCGCCGCAGACCAGCAGGATCAGTCCCTCCAGCATCTCCACCGCCGGCGCCTGGCCCTGCGCGATGGATTGCTGCACCCGGAACCAGGTCGCCAGCCCCTGCACGCGCAACATCCACACCCCGAGCACCGCCGTGATCACCACCAGTGCGACGGTGTTGAGCGCGCCGAGCGCGCCGCCGACATGGATGAACAGATAGATCTCGAGCAGAGGGATGCCGATGAACAGCAGCAGGAATAAGGGCACGTCGTTCTCCGTGGGGTGAGTGGGTCGGCGTCGTGCAGTTATCGGGGCTCGGGCGTCGAATCGCAAGGGTTTATGGACCTCACAGGTTGCAAGGGCTCAACTAAGATTCCGGTCTGATTACAGGATGCCTGCCGATGTCCGACCTGCCGTTGATCGTCTACTGCACTTGTCCGAACCACGAGACCGCGCGCCGCATCGCCGCGCTCGCCGTCGATGCCGGCGTCGCAGCCTGCGTCAACGTATTGCCGGGCATCACCTCGTTCTATCGGTGGAAGGGCAAATTGCAACAGGACGAAGAGACCTTGTTGCTGATCAAGACGCGGCAAACGGTCTATCCGAAGCTGGAGGCCCTGGTCCAGCAGCATCACCCCTACGAACTTCCGGAGTTGGTCGCGGTCCCGATCACTGTCGGTCTGCCCGGATATCTGGCCTGGATCGTGCAGGCTACCGGCGCGCAACCCGCCGTAAATAAAGAAGAAAACGCATGAATACACCAAACCACCCCGCCCCCGTTTCGTCGACCTTCAATGCCCTTCGGGTATTGCTCACCCTGCTGGTGTTGTTACTGCCGGTCGCGGCCCTGGCGGTCGCCGAGGAGGATCTGCTCCCGCCGGATCAGGCCTTCCCGGTCACCTGGAGCGCAGGTGACGGCGAGCAGGTCATCGCGGAGTGGCAGATCGCGGATGGTTACTACCTCTACCACGACAAGATCCGCTTCCAGACCGAACAGGCCGGGGTGACGCTTGGCGAGCCGCAGATCCCGCCCGGCAAGATCAAGCAGGACGAGTTCTTCGGCGAGGTCGAGATTCATCGGGGCACGGTGCGGGTGGTCGTGCCGGTCCGGCGCGGCGCGGATGCCGGCGACACCATCACCATCGAAGCCCGCAGCCAGGGCTGCGCGGATGTCGGCGTGTGCTATCCGCCGCATGCGCAGGTCGGTACCGTGCAACTGGCCGCCGCGGCGGTGGCCGCGCCGCTCGCCGCCGCGACGCCTGACAACGCCCTGGAGGCCCTCGCCGGTTTGGGTGAGGCGCTCGGCGCCGGCGCCGGCGGCGACGAATTCCTGGACGTGGATGACGCGTTCCGGCCCTTCGTGAAGGTCGCCGATGACGGCCGCATTCAGGTCAGTTTCGAGATCGCCGACGCCTATTACCTGTATCAGGAGCGCTTCAGGTTCGAGCTCGTCAACGGTGACGGCCTCAGCCTCGGCGAGCCGGAGTTCAGCCCCAGCGAGACCAAGGACGACCCGTTCTTCGGGCGCATCCAGGTCTATCACCACACGGCCGAGGCGATGATTCCGGTGCTCGGCGAGGGCAGCGGCGAGCGCACCGTGAAGGTGAGCTATCAGGGTTGTGCCGAGGCCGGCCTGTGCTACCCGCCGGAGACGCGTGAATTTCAGTTGAATCTGCGACCGAGCAAGGTCGGCGCAGGCTCCGCGCCGGCATCGGTCGCCAAGCCTGCGGTCGCGAAGCCGGCGCCGACGTCTGGCCAGACGGCGCCGCAATCCGAGCAGGATCGCCTCGCCTCGCTGCTTTCCGAAGGCAGTTCCTGGCTGACCATCCTGACCTTCTTCGGTTTCGGCCTGTTGCTCGCCTTCACGCCCTGCGTGTTCCCGATGATCCCGATCCTGTCCAGCATCATCGTCGGCCAGGGCGAGAATCTGTCGACCCGCAAGGCCTTCACGCTGTCGTTGACCTACGTGCTGGCCATGGCGATCACCTACACGATCGCCGGCGTGCTGGCCGGCATCTTCGGCGCGCAGTTCAACCTCCAGGCCGCGTTCCAGGACCCGCTGATCCTCATTGCGTTCGCGATCGTCTTCGTCGCGTTGTCCTTGTCGATGTTCGGCTTCTACGACATCCAGTTGCCGGCCTCGCTGCAGGGCCGTCTGAGCCAGATCAGCAATCAGCAGGCGGGCGGCAGCCTGATCGGCGTCGCCATCATGGGCCTGCTGTCCGCGCTGATCGTCGGGCCCTGCGTCGCGCCGCCGCTGGCGGGCGCGCTGATCTACATCAGCCAGACCGGCGATGCGGTGCTCGGCGGTATGGCGCTGTTCGCGTTGAGCATGGGCATGGGCGCGCCGTTGATCGCGATCGGCACCTCCGCCGGCAAGCTGCTGCCGCGCGCCGGCACCTGGATGGATGCGGTCAAGGGCGTGTTCGGCGTGATGCTGCTCGCGGTCGCGCTGTGGATGCTGGAACGCATCCTGCCGCCGGCCGTGACCATGGCCCTGGCCGGCGTGCTGCTGATCTCCTCCGGCATCTACATGGGCGCGCTGGAACCGTTGCACGCCCGCCACGCGCATCTGCCGGTGGCCGGTACGCCGTCGGGCTGGAGCAAGCTCTGGAAGGGGCTTGGACTGGCACTGGTCATCTTCGGCGCGCTGGAACTGGTCGGTGCCGCCGCTGGCGGCAAGGACTGGATGCAGCCCCTGCGCGGCGTCGCGCTCGGTGGCGGAGGCGGGGTGGCCGCCGCGACCCACGCGGAGGCGCACTTCACCCGTATCAAGAGTGGCGATGATCTCGACGCCGCGATCGCGCAGGCCAGGGGCAAGCCGGTGCTGCTCGACTTCTATGCCGACTGGTGCGTGGCCTGCAAGGAACTGGAGAAGTACACCTTCAGCGATCCGGCGGTGCAGGCGAAGTTCGCCGACATGGTGCTGTTGCAGGCCGATGTGACCGACAACGACGCGGTCGACAAGGCGCTGATGCAGCGCTTCGGCATCATCGGGCCGCCGAGCATCCTGATCTTCGATCGCGCCGGCGCGGAACTGCGTGACTGGCGTGTCGTCGGCTTCATGGAGGCGGCGGAATTCGTGGCGCATCTGGATCGCGCGTTGTGATGATCAGGTCGTGACCATCCGCCAGACCGGCGAGGTCTGAGGAATGCATGCGGCGCGACCGGGGTTGACCCGGTCGCGCCGTTTGTTTGTGGGGTGTGTGATGCGTACCGAACTGCCGTGGCGAACGCCGTTCCGGCGCCGGGACAGGCTCGCAAAGCCGCGCTGCCATGTCGCGATATGTTGCGACTTCATGGACAAATCGGGCCTATTAAGCGACAATTCGCGCACTTTTTTCGCTCCACTCGCCCTTCCTCGGACGCTTCGATGGCAAGCATTCTGGTGCTGCACGGTCCCAACCTGAACCTGCTCGGTACGCGTGAGCCCGAGCACTATGGTCGCCAGACGCTTGCCGACATCAACGCCGATCTGAAGGTGCTCGCGGCCCGCTCCGGACACGAACTGGACAGCCTGCAGAGCAACGCCGAGGCCGAGCTGATCGATCGTATTCATGCCGCCGGTCGCGATGGTGTCGCGTTCATCATCATCAATCCGGCCGCGTTCACGCACACCAGCGTGGCATTGCGCGACGCCCTGCTCGGCGTCGGTATCCCCTTCATCGAGGTGCACCTCTCGAATGTGCACGCACGCGAGGAATTCCGTCACCGCTCCTACCTGTCCGACGTGGCGGTGGGCGTGGTCAGCGGACTCGGCGCGATGAGCTATGAACTGGCGCTGCGCGCGGCGATCGCCCGCCTTGGCAACTGAGCGCCCACCACAAAAGAAATCAACACGCATACAAGGCCAACACTCATGGATATCCGCAAAATCAAGAAGCTGATCGAGCTGCTGGAAGAATCCGGCATCGCCGAGATCGAGATCGCCGAGGGCGAGGAATCGCTGCGAATCAGCCGCTATCCCGCAGCCGGGCAGGTGGTCGGCACCCCGATGCCTGGCCCTTACGTGATGCCGATGGCTCCGACGCCCGTGGCGCCTGCCGTGCCGACGCCGGTCGTGGCCCCGGCGGCGCCCGCCGCGCCCGAGGAACCGACCGGCCATGCCGTGAAGTCGCCGATGGTCGGGACCTTCTATCGCGCGCCATCGCCGGGTGCGAAAGCGTTCTGTCAGGTCGGTGACAAGGTCTCCGTCGGACAGACCCTCTGCATCATCGAAGCGATGAAGATGCTGAATCAGATCGAGTCGGATGCCGCCGGCACCGTGAAGGCGATCCTGGTCGACAACGGCGACCCGGTCGAGTTCGGCCAGCCGCTGGTCATCATCGAATAACGGGGCGATTTCATGCTCGATAAAGTCGTCATCGCCAACCGTGGCGAGATCGCGCTGCGTATCCTGCGCGCCTGCCGGGAACTGGGCATCAAGACCGTCGCCGTGCATTCCACCGTGGATGCCACGTTGAAGCATGTGGCGCTGGCCGATGAGTCGGTCTGCATCGGCCCGCCCGCATCGCTGGAAAGCTATCTGAACATGCCGGCGATCATCAGCGCCGCCGAGGTCACCGACGCGGTCGCGATCCATCCGGGTTACGGCTTCCTGTCCGAGAACGCGGATTTTGCCGAACGCGTGAAGAGTTCCGGCTTCATCTTCATCGGCCCGAAACCGGAAACCATCCGCATGATGGGCGACAAGGTCGAGGCCATCAAAACGATGAAGAAGGCCGGTGTGCCGACCGTGCCGGGTTCCGACGGGCCGCTCGGCAAGGACGCGGACAAGAACCTGAAGATGGCCGACAAGATCGGCTACCCGGTCATCATCAAGGCCGCCGGTGGCGGTGGCGGGCGTGGCATGCGCGTCGTCCACTCGTCGTCGAATCTGATCAACGCGATCGACATGACCCGCTCCGAGGCCGGCTCGGCGTTCGGCAACGACATGGTGTACATGGAGAAGTATCTGGAACATCCGCGTCATGTGGAGATCCAGGTGCTGTCCGATGAGCACGGCAATGCCGTTCACCTCGGCGAGCGCGACTGTTCCATGCAGCGCCGCCATCAGAAGGTGGTCGAGGAGGCCCCGGCACCGGGCATCACCACGGAGATGCGCGAACGTATCGGCACCATCTGCACCGACGCCTGCAAGCGCATCGGCTACGTCGGTGCGGGCACCTTCGAGTTCCTGTACGAGAACGGCGAGTTCTACTTCATCGAGATGAACACCCGTGTGCAGGTCGAGCATCCGGTCACCGAGATGATCACCGGCGTGGACATCGTCCGTGAGCAGTTGCTGATCGCCTCCGGTCATCCGCTGTCGATCAAGCAGGAAGACATCAGGATCCGCGGCCATGCGATCGAATGTCGCATCAACGCGGAAGATCCGAAGAACTTCATGCCGTCACCGGGCAAGGTGGTGCATTACCACGCGCCTGGCGGTCCCGGTATCCGCGTCGATTCGCATCTCTATGCCGGCTACACCGTGCCACCCAATTACGACTCCATGGTCGGCAAGCTGATCGCGTACGGCGACACCCGGGAGATCGCCATCCGCCGCATGCAGGGTGCGCTGAGCGAGGTGATCGTCGAGGGCATCAAGACCAACGTCCCGCTGCATCGCGACATCATGGCCGATGGGCACTTCCAGACGGGCGGTGCCGACATCCATTACCTGGAGAAGAAGCTCGGCCTGAAATAGGTCGGGTCTGCCGGACGGCCGACTTTGACTCCACGCAGCCAGCGGCGGGTCGTTGGCCGGGCGGAGTCGAAGCCAGCCCGGATCGAAGTGGCGCGCCCGGAATCCCTGTCTTGCCCAAGCCTTCACCTGCTCTCCTCGGCATCGATACCGGCGGCACCTTCACCGACTTCGTGCTGTTCGACGGCGAGCGGTTGCGCGTCCACAAGGTGTTGTCCACGCCAGACGCGCCGGAGCGGGCGATCCTGCGTGGCATTCGCGAGCTTGGTCTGGACTCGGCGGACGATGCGCCACGCATCGTGCACGGCTCCACCGTTGCGACCAACGCGGTACTGGAAGGCAAGGGTGTGCGCACCGCATTCGTCACCAATCGCGGCCTGCGCGATCTGCTGACGATCGGCCGTCAGGCCCGGCGTGCGTTGTACGAGCTGCAACCCGAGCCGGTGACGCCGCCGGTGCCGCGCGAACTGTGTCTGGAGACCGGCGGTCGATTGTCCGCCGCCGGTGAGACGATCGATCCCCTGACTGAGGACGACCTCGCCGAGCTCCGTCGGCGGCTGACCGATCTCGCTCCGCGCGCGGTCGCGATCAATCTGCTGTTCTCGTTTCTGGACGCCAGCGCCGAACAGGCCATCGAGGCCGCCGTTCCGGACGGCATCTTCGTGTCACGTTCGTCCGATGTGCTGCCCGAATACCGCGAATACGAGCGCGGCATGGCAACCTGGCTGAATGCCTACATCGGCCCCCTGGTCGACGGCTATCTGCGCCGCCTGCGCGATGGTGTCGCGCCCGCCCCGGTCGCGGTGATGCAGAGTTCCGGCGACACGGTTGATGCCGACCATGCCGGGCGCCACGGCGTGCATCTGCTGCTGTCCGGTCCGGCCGGTGGGTTGATCGGTGTGCGCCACGTCGCGGGCCTCGCCGGCATCGACCGCTGCCTGAGCTTCGATATGGGGGGGACCTCGACCGACGTCGCGATGATCGACGGCGAGGTGCGTCTGACCAGCGAAGGTCGTATCGGGGGCTATCCGGTCGCAGTGCCGATGGTCGACATGCACACGATCGGCGCCGGTGGCGGTTCGATCGCCAGGGTCGACGCCGGTGGCCTGCTCCAGGTCGGACCGCAGTCGGCGGGCGCGAGCCCCGGCCCCGCCTGTTACGGCCAGGGTGGCAGCGAACCGACCGTCACGGACGCCAATCTGGTGCTCGGCCGCTTGCAGGCCGACGCGTTTCTGGGTGGCCGCATGCGCCTGGACGTGGCCGCCGCGCATGCTGCCGTCGCGCGCGTCGCGGAGCCGTTGGGGATGTCGGTGGAGGCGGCCGCGCTGGGCATCGTGCGCATCGCCAACGAACACATGGCGCGGGCGCTGCGGGTGATCTCGGTGCAGCGCGGCGTCGATCCACGCGGTTTCGCGCTGGCCTGTTTCGGCGGCGCGGGCGGGATGCATGTGTGTGCGCTCGCGGATGCATTGGACATGCGCGAGGCGATCGCCCCCGCGCATGCCGGCGTGTTGTCCGCGCTGGGCATGCTCGCCGCCACGCCGGGGCGTCAGTTGTCACGCACCCGGATCGGTCCGCTCGATGACCTCGCCGCGCATCTTCCGGAGGGCTTTTCGGAGTTGGCGGATTCCGGCGAGGCTGCGTTGCGGGACGAGGGGCATGACCCCGATACGCTGCGCGTCGAACCCAGCCTTGACCTGCGCTACCTCGGCCAGTCCTACACCTTGAACGTCGCGTGGACCGGCGACGCGGAAGTCGCCGCGCACGCTTTCCATGCCGCCCACGCGCACCGCTACGGGCATGCGCTGGACGAGCCGGTGGAGGTCGTCAACCTGCGCTTGTCGGTTCGTGCACCGGCGGCCATGTTCACACTCGGCGATCGTGCTGCCGGGGCCCTGCCGGTACCGGCGGACCGAGTGCACGTGGTCGGTGAGGAGCGTGACGTACCGGTCTACGCGCGCGACGAGTTGCCGGCTGGTGTCGAGCTGGACGGTCCGGCGGTGATCACCGAGACCGTCAGCACCACCTGGCTGGCGCGCGGCTGGCGGGCCCGTGTCGATGCGTTCGGCAACCTGCTGCTGCGACGTGCCGGCTGAGTGCCGTGCGGCGCGGCCCGCTGGCGTGGACTCCCTCCTTGACGAGGCGTAGCCTTGCTGATCCTTCTACTTTCGAGTGAATCCGAATGATTGATGGCCTGTTGGACCTGAGCTGGGTGGGCGTGCTGATCGCGGCCCTGATCATGACCCACATCACCATTGCCGGCGTGACCATGTATCTGCATCGATCGCAGGCGCATCGCGCGGTCGATTTCCACCCGCTGGTGAGTCACTTCTTCCGCTTCTGGTTGTGGCTGACGACGGGCATGGTGACCAAGGAATGGGTCGGCGTGCACCGCAAGCATCACGCCAAGTCCGATACCCCCGAAGATCCGCACAGCCCGCAGGTGCTGGGCCTGAAGACGCTGATGACCCGTGGCGCGGAGCTCTACCGTTCCGCCGCCGACGACAGCGCGGAAGTCGAGAAATACGGTCGGGGTGCGCCGGATGACTGGCTCGAACGCCACATCTACACGCCGCGCAAGGGCCAGGGCATCGTGCTGATGCTGCTGATCGACATGGCCCTGTTCGGCGCGCTCGGCATCACCGTGTGGGCGGTGCAGATGATCTGGATCCCGTTGTTCGCGGCGGGCGTGATCAACGGCGTGGGCCACTACTGGGGCTACCGGAATTACGAGAACAGCGATTCCGCCACCAACATTTCGCCGTGGGGCATCCTGATCGGCGGCGAGGAACTGCACAACAACCACCATGCCTTCCCGAGTTCCGCGCGCCTGTCGAACAAGTGGTGGGAGTTCGATATCGGCTGGCTGTACATCAAGCTGCTGTCCTACGTCGGGCTGGCCACGGTACGCCGCGTCGCGGCCACGCCGCATGTCGTCGACGGTGCGACCAGCCTGGACATGGAGACCGTGCGCGCTCTCGTCAACGGGCAACTGAACGTGATGGCCGACTATGCGCGTCGCGTGACGCTACCCGCGCTGCGCCGCGCGCAGGATCACATGGCGAACATCAGTGCGCGTCGCGAGCTGCTGTCGATCGGCAAGGTGCTGAACCGCAACGAGAAGCTGCTCAGCGACGCGGATCGCGAGCGGATCGCGAAGGCCGTGCGCCTGGATGAAACGCTGGCGACCGTATACCAGTTCCGTCAGCGCCTGCTGGGCTTGTGGGAGCGAACCGTCTCCAACGACAAGCTGCTGGCCGACTTGCAGCAGTGGTGCGCGGAAGCCGAGGCCAGCGGCATCCGGCAGTTGCAGGAGTTCGCCGAGCGACTGCGGGGCTATCGCCTGCAACCGGCGCTCTGAAGGCGCTGCGTCCCCTGAAACGACAAACCCGCCGCAAGGCGGGTTTGTCGTTTTGGGCGCCCCCTCATTCGGGGGGCAGACCGCGGATGCGTTCCGATCGCCAATACACCTCTTCCGCGCCGTCCTGCCGCGCCAGCACGCGGGCGATCACGAACAGCAGGTCGGACAGGCGGTTCAGATACACCACGGTGTTGCGGATGGTCTGGTCTTCCCGGCTCAACGTCAGCACGCGCCGCTCCGCACGGCGGCAGACGGTGCGTGCCAGGTGCGCGGTGGCGACCGCCATGCTGCCGCTGGGCAGGATGAATTCCTTCAGCGGCGGCAGGTCGGCATTGAACGCGTCCAGTTGACGCTCAAGGCGATCCACGCTGTCGGCCTGTAACGCCCGGTAACCGGGCACGGACAATTCGCTGCCGAGATCGAACAGGTCGTGCTGCACGTCCAGCAGGCATTCGCGCACCCCAGGCGGGGTGTCGCAGGCCAGCAGTACGCCGATCACGCTGTTGAGCTCGTCGACGGTGCCATAGGCCTCGACGCGGATGCTGTCCTTGGCGACGCGGCTACCGTCGCCGAGGCCGGTATCGCCGGCGTCGCCGGTGCGTGTGTAGATCTTGCTGAGGCGATTTCCCATCGATGCGGACCGGTTATGAGGTGGCCAGGAGAGAGGCGGATATTGCCTGACCGGAATCAGACGATGCCTTGGAATTTTTATGCCCTTATCAGCAACCTTCTGGACAGGGCTCTGGAATGGTTCTAAACCATAAAATTAGACGGGACATCGGGTTAACACTCCGGAGCCCGCGCCTCAACAACAAGCAATAACAAACGACGCAGACAGCGCGGTGTCCCCCGCAGGACGGCAGTTGGCAGCGGGGTTACCGCCATACCGCAAGGCAATCAACGCATGAGCAACGAACCGGCGCAGTTCCCGACCGCGCGAAGCACTCCGCCCAAGGAGCCAGGCGTCAGCCAGGACAACATCGAGCGGTTTCTGAACACCTTTGAACGCAGCGCCAAGCGCTGGGAGATCGTGGTCTATCCGGCGCTGTTCGCGTTCATCCTGCTTGCCGCCTACGGCTTCTTCCTGATCTACAGCCTGAGCATGGACATGCGGGCGATGGCGCAGAGCATCGACCCGAACATGGGGCATCACATGGAGTTGCTGGCCACGAACATGGACAAGATGACCACCCACGTCTCGGTGATGACCGGTCAGGTGCAGTCCATGGCCGCGAACATGGATCACATGGCCGTGAAGATGGACAACGTGGAGAATCTGGCGCCGATGCTCAGCGAGCTCAAGAACATCAACGGCACGATGCGGGCGATGACCGTGAACGTGGACATGATGCGGCACGACGTTGCCGGCATGAGCAATAACGTCGGGCGGCCGATGTCGATCCTGAACAGCATGATGCCGTGGTGAAGTGGGGGTGATGATGTTGCGGACATCATCGTTGCTTGTGGCATGGCTTCCTGGGGCTGGCAAAGCCTCTTGAGACACGCCACGTGTGCATCCGTGCAGGCTCGACGGCGTGATCCATCACGCCGACGGTCTCAAGAGCCTTTGCCAGCCCCAGGAAGCCTGAGAGGGGAGTGGTACTGAAGAAGGCCGGCCCGCATCGAGCGGGTCGGCCTTCCTTTTGGTGACCATTGGGGCGCGGGAATTTGATCTGGCTTCGGTTGCGGGCCAAGCTCGGCTGGTATTGTTTGACGCTTGCCCCGTTCTCCGAACAGCCGAGTTGCCTCATGGACCAGTCCCTGGTTTTCGACATCGACCTGATCCGTCGTTACGACAAGGAAGGTCCGCGCTACACCTCGTATCCGACCGCGCCGCAGTTCCATGAGGGCTTCGACGAGGCCGAGTACCGGCGCATCGCGGCGAAGTCCAATGCCATCGGTGGGCCGCTGTCGCTGTATTTCCACATCCCGTTCTGCGACACCGTCTGTTACTACTGCGGCTGCAACAAGGTCGTCACCAAGCACCGCGATCGCGCCGCGCCCTACCTTGAGCGGTTGTACAAGGAGATCGCCATGCAGGCGGCCTTGTTCGACAAGCACCGCGTGGTCGAGCAACTGCACTGGGGCGGCGGCACGCCGACCTTCATCAGCCACGACGAGATGCGCACGCTGATGGGCACCACCCGCGAGCACTTCACCCTGCTCGACGACGACACCGGCGAATACTCGATCGAGATCGACCCGCGCGAGGCGCGCCCGGACACCATCGCCCTGCTGCGCGAACTCGGCTTCAACCGCATGAGCATGGGCGTGCAGGACTTCGACCCGGCGGTGCAGAAGGCGGTCAACCGCATCCAGTCGCTGGAAGAAACCAAAGCGGTCGCCGACGCGGCGCGCGCCAACGGCTTCAAGTCGTTGTCCATCGACCTGATCTACGGACTGCCGCACCAGTCGCTCGCGACCTTCGAGGACACCCTCGACAAGGTCCTGGAGATGGACCCGGACCGCCTGTCGGTCTTCAACTACGCCCACCTGCCGCACCTGTTCATGCCGCAGCGCCGCATCAACGAGGCCGAGCTGCCGAGCGGACAGGCCAAGCTCGACATCCTGCAATACATCATCGGCCGCCTGACCGATGCCGGTTACGTGTTCATCGGCATGGACCACTTCGCCAAGCCGGACGACGAGCTGGCGATCGCGCAGCGCGAGCACAGCCTGTATCGCAACTTCCAGGGCTACTCGACGCACGCCGAGTGCGACCTGATCGGTCTTGGCGTGACCTCGATCGGCAAGGTCGCCAACACCTACGGCCAGAACCGCAAGGACCTGGAGAGCTACTACGAAGCCATCGACGCCGGTCATCTGCCGGTGTTTAGAGGGTTGGAATTGAGCGCCGATGACCTGCTGCGCCGCGAGGTCATCACCCAGCTCATCTGCCACTTCGAGCTGCGTTACGCGGAGATCGAGGCACGCTTCGGCATCGACTTCGCGGAGTACTTCGCGACCGAGATTCCCGAGGTCGAACAGATGGTTGCCGACGGTCTGGTGCGGGTCGACGCGCAGGGCATCGAAGTAATGCCGGCTGGCCGCCTGCTGATTCGCAACGTCTGCATGCCCTTCGACCGTTACCTGCGCGAACGGCGTGAGCAGCGGTTCTCAAAAGTGATCTGAGGAGATCGCGTTCGCAGCGGATGCGCGCATGAAGGTCAGGGAACTCATTGAATTGCTGATTGCGGACGGCTGGATTCAGGTGCGGATGCGTGGCAGCCATCGGCAATTCCACCATGCCGCCAAGCCGGGGACGGTCACCGTGGCTGGCAAACCGAGCGTGGATATTCCCCCTGGCACGTTGAACAATGTGCTCAAACAGGCCGGGCTGAAATGAGCGGAGCGACGACCATGAAATACACCGTGGTGCTGGAAAAGGGTGATACCAGTTACGGCGCCTACGTGCCCGATCTGCCAGGGTGTGTCGCGGTCGGGGAAACCCGCGCGGAGGCCCTGGCGTTGATCAAGGAAGCGATCGAATTCCACCTCGACGGCCTCCTCGAAGATGGCCAACCGATCCCTCAGCCACACTGCGAAATCGCGTCCATCGAGGTCAACGCCGCATGACCGTGCAATGGCGAGGTGTACTGCCTTGTCCAGGCTGACAATCCGTATCGACGAGCGTTTGGCGAGAGACTTGGGTGAGTTCGCCAGCCGGTGGCGCTGCTCCAGGAGTGAGGCCGCCCGGCGGCTACTGCGTCAGCGCATCGCGCTGGCCCGCTTCCGCGAGCTCCGTCGACAAGCTGTACCGGTGGCCGCCGCGTTGGGCTATCTCTCCGACGAAGACGTATTCCGCGACCTGTCCTAGTTCGCCACGTTTACACGGTGTCAGCTGTTACCCGGAACTCCACCCGCCGCTTCTGCCACGGGCAATCGAAGGCCAGGTATTCAGCGACGAGTTGCAGACCGCGTGGATCGGAGTTGTCCTGTCCGTAACGCGGATCGCCGAGCACCGGGTGGCCGATGCCGGCGAGGTGGCGGCGGATCTGGTGCAGGCGACCGGTGGTGATCTCGACGCTGAGGATCGCGCCGCGCTCCGTGCGTTCGACGAGGCGATAGCGGCTGTGTGCCGCCTTGTCGTCCAGCGGTGCATCGATGTCGGCGGCCGGCTCGGCGGGCACGCCGAGCACCTCGACCCGGTAGCGCTTGTCGACGCGGTTGGACTGGAACCGCTCCGATAGCAGCGCCGCCGCTTTCGGCGTGTGCGCGACCAGCATCAGCCCGCGCGCCTCGCGATCGAGACGATGGACCGGAAAGGCGCCTCCGTGCGCCTGTTCGACCTGCCGGGTCAGCGCGCGGTGGTCGCCGAAACGCGTGCCCTGCGCGAGCACGCCGGCGGGTTTGTCCCAGACGCTGTATTCCCGGCGTGTGTAGACGCAGACCGCAGCGGCCGGCGGCAACGCCAACAGCGCCGCATCGTGATAGAGCGCGATATGATCCCCGGCTTGCAGACCCGTCCTGGCGCGACGCAGCCGGAGCTCGTTTTTCCGACCGGCCTTGCGCAGCCAGACGGCGCCCTTGTTCATCGCATCCTTGATGCGAGCCTTGGGCAGCCCCGCCCGCTCGGCGAGCAGATCGACCGCGTCGCCGGGGGCATCGACTACAAAAGAAACCGTGGGGCCTTTGTTCACGGCGGCGATCTTACTCTCCGTCGTCACCAGCCCGGAGGACAGACATGACCCGCTATCAGGGTGAAGCGAACTACACGCACGGCAGCGCCGGATGCATCGGCGTGCTGATGGTCAATCTCGGCACGCCGGACGCGCCGGACGTGAAGTCGGTGCGCCGCTATCTGGCCGAGTTCCTCAGCGATCCGCGCGTGATCGAGACGCCGAAACTGATCTGGCAGATGATCCTGCACGGCGTGATCCTGCGGACCCGTCCGAAGAAGTCGGCGGCGGCGTATCAGTCGGTCTGGACGGAGGAGGGCTCGCCGTTGCTGACCATCTCCGTGCGTCAGGCCGAGGCACTGCAGAAGGCGATGGACGCGCGGCTGAACGTGCCGGTCAAGGTCGCGCTCGGCATGCGCTACGGCAACCCGTCGATTCCGAAGGCGCTGGCGGAATTGCGGGACGCGGGGGCGCGTCGCGTGGTGGTGCTGCCGATGTATCCGCAGTATTCGGCGACCACCACCGCGTCCGTGTTCGACGCGGTCACCGCCGAGTTGCAGACCTGGCGCTGGATTCCGGAGCTGCGCTTCATCAATCACTACCAGGACGATCCGGGCTACATCGACGCGCTGGTCGCGCAGATCAAGGAATCGTTCGCGGCGTTCGGCCAGCCGGACAAGCTGCTGTTCTCGTTCCACGGCATCCCCAAGCACTACTTCCTGGCGGGCGACCCGTACTACTGCGAGGCGCAGCAGACCGCGCGTCTGGTCATCGACAGGCTGGGCCTGGAAGATGACCGCTGGGCGCTGACCTTCCAGTCCCGCGTCGGGCCGCGTGAGTGGCTGAAGCCTTACACCGACCACACCCTCAAGGACTGGGGCAAGCAGGGGGTGAAGAGCGTGCAGGTGGCCTGTCCGGGCTTTTCCGCGGACTGCCTGGAGACCATCGAGGAGATTGGCGAGGAGAATCGCGATTACTTCCTCGAGGCGGGTGGCGAGGACTACCGTTACATCCCTGCACTGAACGACACCCCGGAACACATCGCCGCGCTCGCGGCGTTGGTCGAACGGCACATGGGCGGGTGGCTGGATGCACTGCCCGATGATGCGGAACGCAACGCCAGTCTTGAACGTGCGCTGGCGATGGGGGCGGAAAGGTAGCCGTCGGCGCCGATCTGCAGGCGCCGCGTCAGCCGCGAGCGAACCGCACCGCTGGCTGAGCGGAGTCGAAGCCAGCCGCTCGCGGCTGACGCGGCTCCCGCGTTGAGGCTCAGGGCATGGAAGCTGCTTCCGCGATGCGATGTCTTCAAACCGAGGGTGATTCGATGCACTGGTTCTTTTCCCTGATGTTGCTGGTCGCGAGCAGCGTTCATGCCGCCGACTACCCGCCGGTCGATGTCGACATGGAGCTCCAGCAGGTTTCCGAGCACGTCTACTACGTGCGGGGGGCGGCCGGGATCGCGACCGAGAATGCCGGTTTCATCTCCAATGCCGCCGCGATCGTGACCGATGACGGCATCGTCATGGTCGACGCGCTGGGCTCGCCGTCGTTGGCCGCCAAGTTCCTGGAAAAGCTGCGCGCGGTCACCGACCAGCCGGTCCGCAAGGTCCTCGTCACCCACTATCACGCGGACCACATCTACGGATTGCAGGTGTTCAAGGAGCAGGGCGCCGAGATCATCGCGCCGGCCGGTTACCACGAATACGTGGATTCTCCGCTGGCCGAGGAACGCCTTGCGGAACGCCGCTTCTCGCTGGATCCGTGGGTCAACGACAGCACTTACATCGTGCGTCCCGACGTGGTCATCGACGCGCCGATGATCATCGAGATGGGTGGCGTGAAGATCACCGCCAACTATCTCGGTGCCGCGCATTCCGACGGCGATCTGAGCGTGCTGGTGGAGCCGGACCGGGTCCTGATTTCCGGCGACCTCATCTTCGAGGGCCGCGTGCCGTTCACCGGCGGTGCCGACACCGGTCGCTGGCTGGAGGTGCTCGAACAACTGGACAACACCGGCCTGACCGCGTTGATCCCCGGTCACGGCCCGGCAGCGCGCGACCCGGTCGGTGCGGTGCGCCTGACGCTGAATTATCTGCGCAAGGTGCGCGGGGCCATGGCCGAGGCCGTCGAAAACCTGACCCCGTTCGCGGAGGCCTACGACGCGATCGACTGGTCCGAGTTCGAGAATCTGCCGGCCTTCGGGGCCGCGCACCGCACGAATGCGTACGGCGTCTATCTGTCGCTGGAACGCGCCGCGTTTCAGTGATGGCGGTTGGATGAAGGTGAAAGGCTGATGGCCGCGCTGGTGTTCCATCTCAAGGATGTCCCCGACGACGAGGCTGACGCGGTCCGGACGCTGCTGCACGAGGCCGGCATCGACTGCTACGAGACCAGCGGCGGCACCGTCGCGCTGGCGCTCGGTCTGGCCGCGCCGGCGATCTGGGTCAGGGAAGACGCGGACAAGCCGCGCGCGCGCGAACTGATCGACGCCTATCAGGCCTCCCGCCAGGGCTTGATCGCCGGTGAACCGCCGGAAACCCTGGCGCAGCGCTTCCGGGATCGACCGCTGCCCATGCTGATGGCGCTGCTGCTGATCGGGGTGGTGCTTTACTTCTCCCTCAGCCCGTTCTTCTTCTGAGCCGCACGGGCGGATAAGCCACTGATCGCAAGCTGAATTCCGCGACGCGTTCCGATATAGTCGCGCGTCCGTTGCGAGCGCCGTCCGCGCTCCGTAGTCATATACCGTGGAGTACCCCGATGGCCCGCGTCACCGTTGAAGATTGCCTCGATCACGTCGATAACCGATTCGAACTGGTGCTGGTTGCCAGCAAGCGCGCCCGGCAGATCGCCAACGGCACCCAGTCGCTGCTCCCGCAAGAGAACGACAAGCCGACCGTGGTCGCGCTGCGCGAGATCGCCGAAGGCCTGGTCACCCGCGCGATCCTGAACGAGGTCAGCGCGCGCGATCATGCCCAGTTCTCGATTCTCGACGACGAGGACGAAACCGAAGCCCAGGCCGCCACTTCCGCCACCGAGCAGCCGGTCGCGCCGGCCGACGAGGACTAGCCGGGGGCCCATGGCCAGCGACGCCGGAGGCCCGACCAGCAGGGCAACGTCCAAACGGGCGGAGCCGCTCCGGGCTGGCTCGGCTGATGGCACGCTCGCGGTTCCACCCGGTTCCACCGGCAGTCTGTTCGCCCGGCCAACCTCGCCGCTGCGGGTCGCGGGCGCACCCCGGCATAACGCCTGTTATGTCGAGAATATCCCCGAGGAAGACTCCACCCGGCTGCTGATCAGCGACCTCTGCTGCATGGCCGAGGCGTACATGACGCCCGATCAGGTCAGCCAGATTTACGACGCTTATCTGTTCGGCGCCGAGTTTCACGAGGGCCAGCATCGCAGTTCCGGCGAGCCCTACATCTATCACCCGCTGGCGGTCGCCAGCATCCTGCTCGAAATGCACATGGACGCCCCGACCATCGTCGCGGCCGTCCTGCACGATGTGATCGAGGACACGCAGGCCTCCAAGGCGCTGGTCGCGGAGCGTTTCGGCGAACAGATCGCCGAGATCGTCGACGGCGTCAGCAAGCTGTCCGCGGTCAATTTCCCGTCGAAGGTCGAGCAGCAGGCCGAGAGCCTGCGCAAGATGCTGATGGCGATGGTCAAGGACATCCGCGTCATCATCATCAAGCTCGCGGATCGGCTGCATAACATGCGCACGCTGGGTGCGCTGGTGCCGGAAAAGGCCCGCCGCATCGCCCGCGAGACGCTGGAGATCTACGCGCCGATCGCCAACCGCCTGGGCATGCACGTGCTGCGCCTGGAACTCGAGGATCTCGGCTTCAAGGCCATGTATCCGAAGCGCTATTCGGTGCTGTGCCGGGCGATGCGCAGCGTGCGCGGCGATCGCAGCGAGGTGCTGCGCAAGATCGAGAACGCGATCAATACCGCGCTGGAAGGCTACGACGTGCGCGCCCGCGTACTCTGCCGCGAGAAACACGTCTACAGCATCTACCAGAAGATGCGGAAGAAGCACCTGCCGCTGCGCGAACTGCAGGATGTCTACGCAGTGCGTCTGATCACCGACGACATCGACGACTGCTACCGCCTGCTCGGCATCGTCCACAACCTCTGGAAGCCGGTGCCCGGGCGCTTCAAGGACTTCATCGCCATCCCCAAGGCGAACGGTTACCAGTCACTGCATTCGGTGCTGGTCACCCCCCATCGTGCCCGTGTCGAGGTGCAGATTCGCACCGATGAGATGGATCACATCGCCGAATCCGGCATCGCCGCGCACTGGCTCTACAAGACCGGCGACGGCGGCTCCGGCGCCACCCACAACCGTGCCCGCGAATGGCTGCGCGAGTTGCTGGAGATCCAGGGCGACGCCGGTTCGCAGGAGTTCCTCGACGGCGTCAAGGTCGACCTGTTCCCGGACGAGGTCTACGTGTTCACGCCGGCCGGCGACATCATCAAGCTGCCGCGTGGCGCGACCGTCATCGACTTCGCCTACGCCGTGCACACCGAACTCGGCAACGGCTGCGTCGCCGCCTGGGTCAACCATCGCGCCGCGCCACTGTCCGCTGAACTGCGCAATGGCGATGCCGTCGCGATCCAGTCCGACAAGGCGCATCACCCCAATCCGTCCTGGCTGAATTTCGTCACCACCGCCAAGGCGCGCAGCGCGATCCGCCATTATCTGAAGCAGCTCAAGGCCGGCGAGGCGGTCAATCTCGGTCGCCGCCTGCTCGATATCGCGCTGTCCCGGTACGGCATCGCGCTCAGCGACCTGGAGGAACACCGCAAGGCCGCCGCGCTGACCCAGACGCCGTTCCGCAATCTCGACGAACTGATGGCCGACATCGGCCTCGGCAACCGCCCGTCCGAACTGGTCGCGCGGCGCATCGCCGAGTCCAGCCATGCCGACATGGAATCGCTCAAGGAAACCCGCGAGGCGAGCGCGCATCGCCTGTCCATCCGTGGCACCGAGGGCATGCTGGTGCGCTTCGCGGGCTGCTGCCACCCGATCCCGGGCGACCGCGTGATCGGCTTCATGAGCGCCGGGCGCGGTCTCGTCATCCACCGCAATGACTGCCGCAACGCGCGCAAGTCGGAGGACCCGGATCGCTGGATCGACGTCGAATGGGCGGCGCAGCCGGAAGGCGAATACCAGGTCTCGGTACGCGTCGACGTCGCCAACCGGCGGGGCGCGCTGGCCAGCATCGCCAGCGCGATCGCGGCGGCGGAATCGAACATCGAGAACGTGCAGATCAACGAGCGCGACGGGCAGACCTCCAGCCTCACGTTCTGCATCTCGGTGCGCGACCGCGCACATCTGGCGGCGATCATGCGCGCCGCCCGGCGCGTGCGCCTGGTCCTCAAGATCTCGCGCATCTGAACCCATCCACGGGTGTGAGCCTGACGCGGTTGGGGTAACTTTGCGCCACTCCAACCGCCATCCCGAACAGGATCACGCCATGTCCCGAAGCATCATCAGCACCAGCAAAGCTCCCGCCGCGATCGGCACGTACTCGCAGGCCGTCCGCGTCGACAACACCGTCTATCTGTCCGGCCAGATTCCGCTGGTTCCGGAGACCATGGAACTGGTCGCCGGCGACATGGGCGCGCAGATCCGCCGCGTGTTCGACAACCTCAACGCGGTCTGCGAGGCCGCCGGCGGCAGCTTCGCGCACATCGCCAAGCTCAACATCTTCCTGACCGATCTGGCCCACTTCCCGCTGGTCAATCAGGTCATGGCCGAGTATTTCCAGCAGCCGTATCCGGCGCGCGCCGCGATCGGCGTCGCCAGCCTGCCGAAGGGCGCGGGTGTGGAGATGGACGCGATCATGGTGCTGGGCGGCTGATCGCGCTGCGATGTAGGCCGGTTTAAGGAGCGAAGCGACGTAGCCGGCATGATGAGTTTGCCAAGGTTGAATGCCTCAAGCCGGCAACGCTGCGCTTATGCCGGCCTACATCCAGGTGCTTATCGTTGATGAGTCCGTCGCGAATCCGAGCCACGGGTCTGCGCAGCGGCCCGCTGGGTCCGGTCGACATCGCAGTTGCCGCAGGCACATGTCTGGGCGTCAGCGGCCCGTCCGGCAGCGGCAAGAGCCTGTTGCTGCGTGCGCTGGCCGATCTCGATCCGCATGACGGCGAGGTCTGGCTCGATGGCCTCGCGCAGGCCGCGACGCCGCCAACCGACTGGCGTCGGCGGGTGACTTGGGTGGCCGCCGAGAGCGTCTGGTGGGCGGATACGGTCGGTGAGCATTTCCGCGCCCCGGATCAGTCGGCATGGGCGGATCTGGGTTTCGCTCCCGAGGTGGCCGGCTGGGAGATTCGGCGCCTGTCGAGCGGCGAGAAGCAGCGCCTGGGTCTGCTGCGCGCCTTGCAGTCCAGACCCGCCGTACTGCTGCTGGATGAGCCGACCTCGGCGCTGGACAGGGTCAACACGGAGCGGGTCGAGGCCCTGATCGCCGACTACCGCGCGGACACCGGCGCGGCGGTCGTCTGGGTCAGTCACGACCCCGCACAACTCGACCGCGTCGCCGATGCACGGTTGCTGCTGGGGGAGGCGTGATGCACGTCATCCCGCTTTCGCCACTCGATCTCACCCTCGCCGCGTTGCTGGTGGTCGCGCTCGCCGGCCTGGTCTGGGCGCAGCGACTGGAGCTCGCCCGACCGCTGTTGATCGCGGCAGTGCGCACCGCCGTGCAGTTGGGGCTGATCGGCCTGGTGCTGGAGGTGTTGTTCAGCAGCATGAACCCGACGCTGATCGCGCTGGTCGCGATGTTCATGCTCGCCGTTGCCGGCTACGAGGTGATGAGTCGCCAGCAGCGGCGGCTCGTGGGCTTCTGGGGCTACGGCGTCGGCACGGTCGCCATGTTCGTGTCCTCGTTCGGCGTCGCGGTGCTGACCCTGCTGGTGATGGTGCAGCCGGAGCCGTGGTATGCGCCGCAGTACGCGATTCCGCTGCTCGGCATGTTGCTGGGCAACACCATGACCGGCATCGCGCTGGGCCTCGATCGCCTGACCCAGGGCCTTTGGCGTGAGCGCCCGCAGATCGAGACCCGCCTCGCGCTCGGCGAATCCTGGCTCGAGGCCAGCGCGGCGGTACGCCACGAGGCGCTGCGTTCCGCGCTGACCCCGATTATCAACTCCATGGCCGCCGCCGGCGTGGTCAGCCTGCCGGGCATGATGACCGGCCAGATCCTCGGCGGCAGTCCGCCGATGGAGGCCGTCAAATACCAGATCCTGATGATGTTCCTGATCAGTGCCGGTACCGGCTTCGGCGCGCTCGGCGCGGTCCAGTTTTCCGCGCGACGCCTGTTCGACGAACGCCAGCGGCTGCGCCTGGAGCGCCTGCGGGCTAAGGTTTGAGCATGAGCAAGCAACTTTCCGCGATTCCGCTGCACGCCGTCGTTGTGTGGGCTCTGTTGATCGCGCCGGTGTCGGCCGAGGTCTTCCGCTGGCTCGATCCGCAAGGGCAGGTGCAGTTTGGCGACCGCCCGCCACCCGGTGCCCGACAGGTCGAGCCGATGGACATCGATCTGGGCCAGCGCATCAATCCGGATGTCGATGCCGCACAGCGCGTGGAACGCTTGCGGCAGGTCGCCGAGGAACTGGAGAGGGCGCGCCTGGAGCGTGAGAGTGCCCGCGCCGCCGCCGCGCAGGCCGTGCGTCAGGCCGCCAGTCTGTGCGCGCAATACCGCGACCGGGCTCGGCTGCTCGCCGATGACGGAGTCTCCTGGATCAAGGGACGCAATCCGGATGGCAGCAACATCTATTACAGCGCCGCCGAAGTCGCGCGACTGCGCGTGGAAGCGGCGCGGGGCGTGCAGACTTACTGCCGCTGATCCGGGCGGTGCGTGGTTCCCTGGCGGCCAGGTGCTCATCCCTTGGGCAATGTCCAGGAAATGCGGGCTGGTGTCGTGCGGCCCAGAAATCCCGTCGATTCTTGACTTAAGTCAGGGACAAGCGCTTCGCTTCCAATATGCCATTAGGCGGCGGTACCACCATAACGATACGGAGGATGTCAACGATGACTTCAACAGGCTTCGCGTGCATGGCACGTGACTGCGCGCTGGTCGGGATCGCGGTTCTTGCCGCGACCTTCAGCGCGATCATTCTTTGGGCCCTCGTGGCCTGATTTCCCGGCAAACCGCGTCGTCCCGCACGCGGGACGACGCAACTCATCCGCCGATGTAGGACATCTCGATGCGCTTTGCCGATTCGTCCGGCGGGTTGCGGAACTTCCCGTGCTCCGCGCGATGTTCCGAATAGGCGTCATCGCGCGCCTGCCAGCGATCCCGGATCAACCGGGCCAGATCGTCCTGATCTCCCTCATGCGCGGCACCACGTAGCGGGTCGCGCAGATCCAGTCCCGATTCCGCGAACAGGCAGTTATACATCCGCCCATCGGCGGACAACCGCGCTCGATTGCAATCGCCGCAGAATGGCTGCGTCACCGAGGTGATCACGCCGATCTCGCCGCCGCCATCGCGATAACGCCAGCGTTTCGCGACCTCCCCGGCCCGGTTTCGCGCCACCGGCTCCAGCGGCAGTTCCGCATCGATGCGCGCCACGATCTCGCGGGCGGGAACCACTTCATCGAGCCGCCACCCGTTGCGGGTGCCGACATCCATGTATTCGATGAAACGGACGATGTGCGGGCTGCCGTGGAACCGACGGGCGATCGGCAGCACGTCGGCGTCGTTCCAGCCCCGTCGCACCACCACGTTGATCTTGAGCGGCGTGAATCCAGCGGCCTCGCCGGCCTCGATCCCGGACAGCACCCGGGCCACCGGGACGTTCATGCCATTGATGCGCCGAAAACGCGCGTCGTCCAGCGCGTCCAGGCTGATCGTGAGGCGGTCCAGGCCCGCGTCCCGCAGCGCCGTGGCCTTGGCGGCATCCAGGCCGATGCCGTTGCTGATCATGGCCAAGTCTTCGATTCCGGCGATGCCGCGCAGGGCCCCGATGATCTCGACCAGATCCCCCCGTGCCAGCGGCTCGCCGCCGGTGATGCGCACCTTGCGCACGCCGAATTCGACGAACGCCCGCACCGCGCGTGCGATCTCGGGCGGCGACAACAACTCGGCGCGCGGCATGAACGCATGATCCGCCCCGAACAGGGCTTTGGGCATGCAGTACGCGCAGCGCAGGTTGCAGCGGTCCGTGACCGACACCCGCAGCTCGCGCAGTGGACGGGTCAGACGGTCGAACACGAGCGTGCGCGGCTCGGAGGTCACGACGCGCGGCTCACTGCTCGTTGAGGATCGCCCGGCGCACCGCCGCTTCCAGGCTGTGCTTCGGGTTGGCCTCGCAGAACCCGATCACCAGGGCGAGGTGGTCCTTGGGTTCCGAATTGAGGAGATCGAATTCGCCGTAACGCGCGGCTGCCGACAGGTAGCCCAGCACCCATTGACGCTTGGCCTCGTCCGGCGCCTGCGCCTCGCTCTCGACGAAGCGCCAGCAGGCGCTGTTCGCGTAGCCGAAATCGGCGCTGGCCGGTGTCGCTGCCAACACGGCCAGCAACACCGCAGTTGCCTTGATCGTGTTCATTGGGTTTCCCCCACCACGGCGCTGGGGTCGACGTCATGCATGTCGGGGAGCTGGTGCGCGATGCCCTTGTGGCAATCGATGCAGGTCATGCCGCCGGCCAGGCCCTCTTCGTGGGCGCGCATCGCGCGGCGGCCCTGCTTGGTGTAATCCATCGATTCGAAGTCATGGCAGTTGCGGCATTCGCGCGAGTCGGTCTTCTTCATCGCGCGCCAGACGTTCCCCGCCAGTTCAAGCCGCTTGGCCTCGAACTTTTCCGGGGTGTCGATGGTGCCGAGCGCCTTGTGATACAGCTCGTTGGAGGCCTGGATCTTGCGCACCACCTTGTGCACCCACTCCTTGGGCACATGGCAGTCCGGGCAAGTGGCGCGCACGCCGCTGCGGTTCGCGTAGTGGATGGTGGTCTTGTACTCCTGGTACACGTTGTCGTGCATCTCATGGCAGGAGATGCAGAACTTTTCGGTGTTGGTCGCCTCCATCGCGGTATTGAAACCGCCCCAGAAGACGATACCCCCCACAAAGCCCACGATGAGTACCGCGCCCAGGGAATATTTGGCCGTAGGGGTCCTGAGGGCGCGCCAGAGGCCGCCCTTGCTCGTGCTGTCGTTCATGTCGAACTCCGGATCAGTCGAAATCGTTCACCGTCGCCAACACCGCTTAGCGGATGTACTCGACTGGTTTGAAGGTGTTCTCCACCAGGGGCTCGGCGTCGACCTGGGAGACATGGCATTGGGTGCAGAAATAGCGGCGCGCGGCGACGTTGGCGTGCACGTTGCGGTCGCGGTCCTCGAAGTGGGTCTGACTGATCTTGGTGGCGCCGGAGGATTTGTAGTTCTTCCAGCTATGGCAGGTCAGGCACTTGTTGAACTTGCGATTGATGTTGTAGCCCTCGATCGAATGCGGGATCAGAGGAGGCTGCTGCACGTAATCGCGCTCGATCGGCGCGCGGTCGCGCTGCCAGCGCTTGGGATTGGGCACATCGGCGTCCTGATCGATCGGGTTGTGACCGCGCAGGGAGGAGACTTCGACCGGTTCGTCGGCGACGGCAGTCGTTCCGATCCCCAGGGAGATGATGGCGGCCAGGGTGGCCATGACGACGGTTTTCTTCATGACGATGTCCTCTCTTCGGTCACGCCCGGTACCGGATCCACGGATTCGGCGGCGGGCAGGCGATTGTTGAAACGGGTGGAAAACTCGAACACGTCCTTGCTGCACACATCGATGCAGCGGCCGCAGTTGGTGCAAAGCGAATCCAGGATCACCGGGCCGACGCCCTTCTTCGCGCCGCGCAGCGCGGGCGGGATCACTTCCGGTTCCGGGCACACGGCAAAACAGTCCATGCAGTCGTCGCAGGCGGCGCGCCGGGGGGCGCTGACGCGCACCACGCTCTTGCTGCCGACCAGGCTGTAGAAGGCCCCGACCGGACACAGGTGGCTGCACCAGCCGTGCGCGGTCACGAACAGGTCGAAGAAGAAGATGCCGAGGATCACCACCCAGGCCGCGCCGAGGCCGAAGATCAGGCCGCGCTGGAGCATCGACACGGGGTTGACGTATTCCCAGATGATCACGCCGAAGGCGGCGGACATGAGCAGGGTCATGGCCAGCACCCAATAGCGGGCGTCGCCGGCCAGACGGGTGCCGCCACGCAGACCGAGGCGGCGGCGCAACCAGGCAGCGGTGTCGGTGACGATGTTCACCGGGCACACCCAGGAGCAATAGACCCGCCCACCGACGAGCGCGTAGAAGCCCAGGACCAGCAACGCCCCGATGATCGCGCTCAACTCCGGCCAGTGCCGCGCCAGCAGCATCTGCAGGAACACGTAGGGATCGGTCAGCGGCAACACGTCGAGGGTCAGGCTCGCCGCCAGATTGCCCTTGACGATCCACAGACCGGCCAACGGCCCGAGCAGGAAAAGCCCGAGAATCCCGAACTGGCTCAGGCGGCGCAGGATCAGCCAGCGGTGCGCGCCCAGCCAGCCCTTGGTCGCGATGGCCTCATGCGCGACCGGATACTTGCGGGCCATCAGATGCCCTCCTTGCCGCGCTTGAGGGTCTCCAGCGGATCGGCATCGAACGGGGTCGGCGCCGCTTCCTGGATCAGACCGCGCCCCTCGTGCTCGTAGCGATAGCCTTCGGGCAGGTTGTATTCATGCGTCTTGTCGGGGGTCACCAGCGCGCCGCCGGCGCGCTGCTTCTCTTCCCAGCCGACCCGGTAATGCGCGCCCAGCGCGCCTTTGGCAACCTTCTGCGGCAGCACCTTGATGGCCGCCTCTTCGAGCACGCAGGCCTTCTCGCACTTGCCGCAGCCGGTGCAGGCATCGGAATGCACCACCGGCTTGAAGAAGGTGTGCTTGCCGCTGCGCTCGTTGTGGTCGCGGTCGAGCGTGATCGCCTTGTCGATCAGCGGACAGACCTGATAGCAGACCTCGCAACGCAGACCGAGGAAGGCCAGGCAGGTCTCCTGATCGATGAGCACGGCGAGGCCCATACGGGCGTCATCGATGTCGGTGAGCCCCTTGTCGAGCGCGCCGGTCGGGCAGGCGGCCACGCAGGGGATGTCCTCACACATCTCGCAGGGGATGTCGCGGGCAGTGAAATAGGGGGTGCCGAGGGCCACGTCCTCGCCCAGTTCGGCCAGTTTCAGGGTGTTGTACGGGCAGTCGCGCACGCACAGGCCGCAACGCACGCAGGCCGACAGGAACTGTTCCTCCGGGATCGCGCCCGGCGGGCGGATCGCCTGGGCCGGCAGCGAGGCCGCACGCTGGGCATACATGCCCAGGCCGACGCCGAACACGCCGACCCCGAAGGCCATGCGCGCCATGTCGGCGAGGAATTTGCGGCGATCTTCGTTGGCCATGACGTTGCTGGGCGTTCGTGGTTGCGGTTGGGAAATCGGCGAGGGCGGGGACGGCGACGGACCGGGGAGCGGTCCGCCACCATCACCCATGTTTCACATCAGGCCTTGGTGACCTTGACGGCGCACTTCTTGAAGTCCGTCTCTTTCGAGATCGGGCAGGTCGCGTCGAGGGTCAGCTTGTTGACCAGACGACCGGCGTCGAACCAGGGGATGAACACCAGGCCGCGCGGCGGCTTGTTGCGGCCCCGGGTCTCGACCTCGGCCGTGATCTCGCCACGGCGGGTGGCGATGCGCGCCACCTGGCCGCGCCGCAGGTCTCGGGCCTTCGCGTCCTCCGGATGCATGAAGATCACCGCGTCCGGGAAGGCGCGATAGAGCTCCGGCACGCGCCGGGTCATCGAGCCCGAATGCCAGTGCTCCAGCACGCGCCCGGTCGACAGCCACAGATCGAACTCTTCATCCGGGCTCTCCGCCGGCGGCTCGTAGGGCAGCGCGAAGATGTTGGCGCGGCCGTCCTTGTTGCCATAGAAACGGATGCCCTCGCCGGCCTTGACGAACGGATCGAAGCCTTCGCGGTAGCGCCACAGCGTCTCCTTGCCGTCCACCACCGGCCAGCGCAGACCGCGCGCCTGGTGATAGCTGTCGAACTCGGCGAGGTCGTGGCCGATCTTGGGGCCCTGGGTACCGAAGATGCGGTATTCCTCGAACAAGCCCTTCTGCAGATAGAAGCCGAAGTCCTCCATCTCGCTGTTGGGGTGCACGTTGCCGCCGCCGTCGACCACGTCCTGCACGCCGAACTTGTCGACCTGGCCGTTGCGATAAAGCACGTCGTAGAGCGTCTTGCCGCGATATTCCGGGGCCTTGGCCAGCAGCTCCTCGGGCCAGACATCCTCCATCTTGAAGCGCTTGGAGAACTCGACGACCTGCCAGACATCGGACTTGGCCTCGCCCGGCGCCCGTACCTGTTGGCGCCAGAACTGGGTGCGGCGCTCGGCGTTGCCGTAGGCGCCTTCCTTCTCGGTCCACATCGCGGTCGGCAGGATCAGGTCCGCCGCCATCGCGGACACGGTCGGGTACGGGTCCGAGACCACCACGAAGTTGTCCGGATTGCGCCAGCCGGGATAGGTCTCCTCGTTGAGGTTCGGGCCGGCCTGCATGTTGTTGTTGCACTGCACCCAGTAGCAGTTGAGCTTGCCGTCCTTGAGCATGCGGCTCTGCAACACGGCGTGATAACCGACCTTGCCGTTCAGCGTGCCCTCGGGGAGCTTCCAGACCTTCTCCGAGAAGGCGCGATGCTCGGGCTTCTTGACCACCAGGTCGGCGGGCAGGCGATGCGCGAAGGTGCCCACCTCGCGCGCGGTGCCGCAGGCCGAGGGCTGGCCGGTCAGCGAGAACGGGCCGTTGCCCGGCTCGGAGATCTTCCCGGTCAGCAGGTGGATGTTGTAGACGAGGTTGTTCGCCCAGGTGCCGCGCGTGTGCTGGTTGAAGCCCATGGTCCAGTAGGACACGACCTTGCGCTTCGGATCGGCGTACAGCTCGGCGAGCGCGAGCAGGTCCTTGACCGGCACCTTGGAGAGCTTGGACACGCTCTCGACGTCGTAGTCCTTGACGAAGGCCTTGAAGGCCTCGAAATCGATCGGCGTGGAGCCGCCGGCCTTGGTGGCGTTGGCGGCCTTCTGCTCGCGCGGATCGGTCGGGCGCAGGCCGTAACCGATGTCGGCATTGCCCTGCTTGAAGTTGACGTGCCTGGACACGAACTCCTCGTTCACCGCGCCCTTCTCGATGATGTAGTTGGCGATGAAGTTGAGGATCGCCAGATCGGTCTGCGGCTCGAACACCATCGGGATGTCGGCCAGTTCGAAGCTGCGGTGCTCGAAGGTGGACAGCACCGCGACCTTGACATGCGGCGCGGTCAGGCGGCGGTCCGTCAGACGCGACCACAGGATCGGGTGCATCTCCGCCATGTTGGAGCCCCACAGCACGAAGGCATCGGCGTGCTCCAGGTCGTCGTAGCAGCCCATCGGTTCATCGGCGCCGAAGGTGCGGATGAAACCCGCGACCGCCGAGGCCATGCAGTGACGCGCGTTCGGGTCGATGTGATTCGAGCGGAAGCCGGCCTTCCACAGCTTGGAGGCCGCGTAGCCCTCCCACACGGTCCACTGCCCGGACCCGAACATGCCGACGGTCGAGGTCATCTCCTCCGGCTTCTTGCCCGCGTTCGCCGCCATGTCCTTCTTCAGCGACGCCTTCCACTTCTCGGCCATCACGTCGAAGGCCTGGTCCCAGCTCACCGGGGTGAAGTCGCCGTCCTTGTCATAGTGGCCATTGCTCATGCGCAGCAAGGGCCGGGTCAGGCGGTCCTTGCCGTACATGATCTTGGACAGGAAATAGCCCTTGATGCAGTTCAGGCCGCGATTGACCGGCGCGTCCGGGTCACCCTGGGTGGCGACCACGCGGTCTTCCTTGACGCCGACCAGCACCGAGCAGCCGGTACCGCAGAAGCGGCAGGCGGCCTTGTCCCAGCGGATGCTGTCGCCGGAGTCGCTCTGCTCGTCGTGGGCCGCGAGGGCCTCCTTGACGCCGGGGATGGTGATGCCGGCCGCGGCGGCGGTGGCGGCGATCGCGTTGTGCTTGATGAAATCGCGTCGGGACAAACTCATGGTGGGCCTCCGGAAAGCTGCTCGGGTGGTGGGACGTCACGCGACCTGCGCGGCGTCACCGGATTCTTCGGTTTCGCTGTGTTGGTAAATCATCGAGGCGTTGATCACGCCCGGGACGTTGTTGATCTCGGTCACCGTCCTGGACAGGCGGTCGCCCGGCTGCCCCTCCGGCTGCTCCTCGGCGATCACGATCAGCCGACCGTCCTCGGTGACCTCGTGAATCTCGACGCCGGGCAGGGCCAGCAGCCCCGCGCGGACCGCGTCCAGGCGACCGGGCTTGGCGTGCACCAGGACGCCGACGATGCTGATCGTGCTCATGCTTCAACTCTCCACGGTGACGGGGGGGATGGCCCGCTCCGCAACGCGCAAGGTGATCGCGTGCTCGGGACAGACCGAGAGACAGAAACCGCAGCCGTCGCAGCGCGCCGGGTCCAGTTCCGGGCGGGCCGCAGCGCGCACCGCCGGACGGAAGCGGATCGCGCGCGGCGCGCAGGCATCGCCGCAGATCCGGCATTCCACGCCGCGCTGGCTCAAACACGTCGCGCCGATCTCCGCGACCCACGGAAACGCCGTGTCGACCGCGACGCGATCCAGCGCCTGCGCTGCGCAGGCCGCCGCGCATTTGCCGCAGTAGTCGCAGCCCGCGCGCGTGAACGCGATCTCCGGAAAGCCACCATCGCCCCGCGCCAGCAACTGCTCGGGACAGGCCGCGATACAGGCATCGCAACGGGTGCAGCGGGTGACGAACTCCGCCTCGGCCAACGCCCACGGTGGCCGCCGTGCCACGGTGGCCTGCTTGAGGTCGCCGCGAGCGATACCGCGAAAGAGGGCGCGTCGGCTCGGATTCATGGGGGCGCGATTAAATCAGCGTTCGCTGAGAAAACCTTGACCTAAGGCAAGAACCTCACCGGGTTGCCGCGCCGGGCTGACAAAGATCAACCTGGCCGGGGCGAGGGTTCATGCCGCCCCACCCGCAGGGCTTCCGCCGCGATCGGCCTCCCCGCTGGCTGAGCGGAGTCGAAGCCAGCCGCGCCGTTCGCGGCTGACGCCGCTCCTCCGCGACGCGACCGCGCTGCGCGCTGGCCTGCCCGGTGTCAGCCCGGCGCGCCGTCCACGCGCGATCGCAGCAACATCGGCGCCAAGCCGCGCAGCAACAGCAGGAAGCCGAACACCCACAGCACGCCCGAGGCGGTCACCGCGATCCGCCAGCCATCGACCACGCCGATGCCGGCAAGCCCGCCTGCGAGCACCCGTGCAAGCCCTGCGAGCGCGATGGCGACGAAGGCCAGCGTGGTGCCCGCCGGCGGTTCGAGCACATGGCGACCGGTATGCCCCAGGGTCACGCGGGTCATCATGCCGGCGGTCATCAGGCCGATCGCCCCGGCGGTCAGGGCATGGGTCGCGTCCACCACCGCCAGACCCCCGGCCGCGACCAGACCGGTCAGCAGGAAGCCCAGCGCCATCCAGGCGTAACCCGCGTGCAGCACCCACACCATCGGCACCCGCCAGGCCGCGCGCCCGCTCCAGCCAAACACGCGCAGCGCGTGCGCCGCCCCGGCCAACACCCCGGTCAGGGCCACCATGGCCAGGCCGTCGCCGCGCGTGGCCGCCAGGATCACCGCCACGCCATGCAGCACGGTCAGCGGCACCACCGCCGGTTCCAGCCAGGCACGGGTCACCGGGCGGGCCCCCGGCGCGCCGCGTTCGGTGAAGAACGGCACCACGCGGCCGCCGAGGATGGTCAGCTTCAGCAGCACCAGATAGAGCCCGCTCAACTCCGCGGCACGCGCCCAGCCTGCGATCCAGCCCAGCAACTCGGCGTGCAGCACGGCGTTGGCCAGCCCCATCAGCAGGATCATGAACGGGAAGATCAGGCTCTTGTGATGACCTGCGCGGAGCAAGGGCACCGTCAGCGCGATCGCCATCAGCGGCAGCCACAGCACGTCGATGAACGCGACCCGCCACGCCGGCACCGGCAACCACGGCAGCACCCGCGCCGCCAGCCACAATCCCACCGTGATCGCGAGCAGACCGCGCGCGAGGGTGGCGCGTCCGGTCCAGTTGCGGATCGCGGTGAGCAGGAAACCGACCGCCACCGCGCCCGCGTAACCGAACACCATTTCGTGCGCATGCCAGGCAGCGCCGTAATGATCGGGCAACGGCAACCCGAGCGTCATCGCGGCAACCCACGCCACGATTCCCACCGACGCGAGAATCAGCGCCACCAGGAAATAGGGCCGGAAGCCCATCGCGAACGGACTGAACTGCTGCTCGGGCATGACTCCGGAACGGCGTGGCGGAAAAGGAATCGTGGACATGTCGGTGTCTACCGGATTGATGAGTGGATGCGGCGGGCTCAACCGCCGGTCAGGAGCATCTGGTTGGGGCTGACCCCATCCCTGGCTGCGGGATCGTTGAAATCGTGTCCCCAGGGCTTGCGCGCAATCGCGGTGTGGACGATGGCGGCGAGATCGGCATCGCTCGCGCCGGCGCGCAGCGGGTCGCGCAGCGATACCCCGCCTTCGTGGCCGAGGCACAGCAGCAACTCGCCCTCGGCGGTGACCCGCACGCGGTTGCAGGTGGCGCAGAAATGCTGTGACACCGCCGAGATCACGCCCACGGTGCCGCGTCCGTCGGGGAAGCGGAACATGCGCGCCGGGCCGCCGCCGCAGGGCGCGGCCTGGGGCAGCAGATCACTACCGCCCCAGGCGCGGACCCGTTCCAGCAGGGTCGCAGCGTCGATGCGCCGGGTGCGGACGGAATCGCCCGCCGCGCCCACCGGCATGGCCTCGATGAAGCGCAGTTCGAGGCCGCGCCCCAGGGCGAAGTCCAGCATGGCCTCGATCTCGGTGTCGTTCTCGCCGGCCATGACCACCATGTTGAGCTTGACCGGCGACATGCCGGCGGCCAGTGCCGCATCGATGCCCGCGAGTACCGCGTCGAGCCGTCCGCCGCGGGTGATGGCGGCAAAGCGCGCGGCGTCGAGCGAATCCAGCGACACATTGACCCGCCGCACCCCGGCGGCATGCAACGCAGCGGCCTGGCGATCGAGGCGGTGGCCGTTGGTCGACAGGGACAAATCGTGCACCCCGTCGAGCCCACCGATCGCGCTGGCGATGCCGACCAGATCGCGACGCACCAACGGTTCCCCACCG
Organism: Gammaproteobacteria bacterium; assembly: GCA_024234895.1. GTDB lineage: Bacteria > Pseudomonadota > Gammaproteobacteria > JACKNK01 > JACKNK01 > JACKNK01. Next base: position 155,336 of record JACKNJ010000002.1, on the reverse strand, counting down.
GTGAGGCGGATGCGCCCCACGCCCAGCGCCGCGAACACCCCCGCGATGCGCACCAGCTCGGCGGCGCTCAGCCGGGCCTCGGCGAGGGACGGGGCGATGCCGCATTCCGGGACGCAATAGACGCAGGCGTAGTTGCAGGCGTCGATGACCGACAGCCGCAGATAATCGATCCGTCGCCCGAAGGGGTCGATCAGGCCGGTCCCGGGCGGAGCTTGCGTGACCAACTCAGCCATGGCGTGTACCCCCGTGTTGCAGGGCCCAGATGGTCGCCTCCACCCGCGAGCGCAGGTGCAGCTTCTTGAGCAGATGCTTGATGTGGACCTTGACCGTCGCCGGGGTGATGGCCAGGCGGCGGGCGATCAGCTTGTTGGTCAGACCCTGGGCGATCAGATCGAGGATCTGCGCCTCGCGGGCGGTGAGCTGCGCGGCGTCGCGATCCAGCGGTGGTGCGTCGGCGCGCAGCGCGCGGGCGATCAGTTCCGCGATCGCCGGGCTCACCACCAGCCTCCCTTGGGCGGCCTCGCGCAGGTGCTCAAGGATGTCTTCCGGCTCCATGTCCTTGAGCAGGTAGCCATCGGCCCCGGCGCGCAGGGCCTCGACCACGTCCTGTTCGTGATCCGACACGGTGAGCATGATCACCCGGCAGTCGAGCTCGCGCTGCTTGATCGCGCGCAGGGTCGCCATGCCGTCCATGCCCTTCATGTTCAGGTCGAGCAGCACCAGCTCGGGGTGCAGGCGGTCGATCTGCGCCAGGCCCGCGACGCCATCCGCCGCCTCGCCGACCAGGCGCAGGGTCGGGGCCATGCCGATCAGGGCGGCGAGACCCTTGCGGAACAGCGGGTGGTCGTCGATGACCAGGATCGAGGCCGGTGCATCCGCCAGGAGATCTTCAGATGGGGAAGTGGTCATGTCGTGGTTTCCGCCCGCAATGGGAAGCGCAGGCGCATGCGTGTGCCGGGGCGGCCAGCGAGCGCCGCGTCGGACGCCACGTGGGTCGGTTCAAACGCGATCTCGCCCCCTAAGCTGCGCGCCCGCTCGCGCATGATGGTGAGCCCGTGATGCGCGCGCCGATCTAGCTCGTGCAGGGCGGGCATGCCAATGCCGTCGTCGTCGATACGCAGCTCCACGGTGCCCGTGTCCGTGCAGGCCAGCACCACGTCGACATGCCGCGCTTGCGCGTGACGGGCGACATTGGCCAGGGCCTCGCGGACGATCTGCAAGGCATGGATCTGCTGATTCGGACTGAGCACGCAGCGGCGCATGCGGTCGTCCATGCGCAGTTCGCCATCGATACGCTGGCGGAATTCGGCCACGGTGTCTTCCAGGGCCTCACCGAAACGCCGCCCGGCCATCTTCAGGCGGAAGGTGGTGAGCAATTCGCGCAACTGGCGATAGGCACTGTTGAGACCGTCGCGCAACTCCGCCAGCACCGGCAAGGCCCCGGCGGGACCGTCGGCATCGCGCCACAGGGCCTCCAGACGGGTAACCTGAATCTTCAGGTACGACAGCGACTGCGCCAGGGAATCGTGCAGCTCGCGGGCGATGGTGGAACGCTCTTCGAGCAAGGCCAGGCGGCGTGCCTGCGCGACCCCGCAGGCCTGGCCAACGGCCATGCCGATATGCCCGGCAACCGCGATCAGCACCTCGGTCTGGGCGACATCGATGCCCGCATCCGGCGGTGCCTGCATCAGCAACACCCCGTACTGCCGCCCCTGCTCGGTGATCGGGATGGAGATGCGGCGCGATGCGCCCGGGCCGGTTGGCAACAGGCAGTGCGGGGCCCCATCGGCGATGCAGGCCGGGCATTGGCCAGGCGTGCATGCCGCTGTCGATGCCACGCCGGGGGGCGCGCCCGCGATGCGATTGGCCAGCGGTGCGCCATCTACGCCATCGGCACTACCGGCGTCCCTGGCACCAAGACCGTCGCCGCCAAGCAGGCACACCGTGCCCGCCGCCAGACCAAGCGCGCTGCCGACATCATCGAGCAGTTCCGGCAGGACCCGTGCGGGGTCATCGGCGGCACTCAGGTGGTGCAGGCTGCGGTAGAGGAGTTCCAGGGAACGGTTGCTCGCCGCCAGGGAACGGGTTTGTGCGCGCACCTGTTCTTCGAGGGTCGCAGTGATGCGCGCCAGCTCCCCGGCCATGCGGTCAAAGCTGACCCCCAGACGGCCCAGCTCGTCCCGACCGTGCAGCCCGCTGCGCGCATCGAGATCGCCGCTGCCCAGGCGATCCACAGCGGTCATCAAGTCGTGCAGCGGGGCCGCGAGATCGCGCCGCAGGCGGTGCAACACCAGCAGACCCAGGGCCACGGCCAGGCTCAGCGCCACCCATTGCAAGGCCTGCAAACGCCCGATCACGCCCTCGGTGTGGTCTTCCAGCGCGCCGACGAAGGCATCGAGCTCGCCGACGAATACCCCGACCTCGGTCAGCCGCGCGCGCACCTCGATCGGGCCGCCCAGGCTGGCGTCCTTACCGAAGCCCGGCTTGATGTCCTGCTGCCAGCGCTGGCGGATCCAGCTGTGCGCACTGCGCAGCCGGCTGTCGTCCTCGGCCCACAACACGGCATGCAGGTGGGGATTGTCGAGGCGGTGTTCGAAATCGGCGAGCAGAGGCTTGATGTCCTGCGCATCGGCGAGCGCGACCGCGACCAGCCGGTAGGTTGCCATGCGCAGGCTGCCGGCAATGTTCACCGCCGCCGCCTTGCCCTCCAGGGAATGCGCCAGCAGCAGCGCACAGCCGATCGCCGCCAGCGCCAACAGGATCTCCAGCCCCAGCGCGAGGCCGATCCGGCGGATCAGGGAATGCGGCATGGGCAGCGGACGCATCGGGGACGGATGCCCACAGGCATGGCGGCGGGCGCGGCGCGTGGAGGGCAGCTAGGGGAGGGCGGGGACGACATGGGAGCAATCTTGCCCGATCGGCCTCTGCACCGGGCAGGACCGCCGGGCGTACTCCCTATGCCCGAAACGGCCTGGCCGCTATTCGGTGACATAGCGCATAAATGGATAAGATCGCCATATTTATCAATACCTTATATACAAGTCCCATCACTACCACCTTAGTGGTATTCCCGCCCTGACGCCGTCCCGGAGCCCACGCATTCATTTGACCTCGATCAAATTTTCACGCCCGCCACCAAGCTTAGTGTCGCCCCGCCGACGTACCCACGCCACACCCCGAACCCAGCCCGAGCCCCCCTGATCCGAGCCATGCCCGATGCCAACACCCCCCGCCGCCGCCTGCACGCCCTGCGCATGGCCCTGGTGCCCTGCACCGGCATCGTGGTGGCGTTTGTCATCGGCATCGGCTTCTGGGGCGCGTTCAACTGGTCCATGGCGCTCACCAATCGCGAGGCCTTCTGCGTGAGCTGCCACGAGATGCGCGACAACGTCTACGTCGAATACCAGGACTCCCGGCACCACACCAACGGGGCCGGGGTGCGCGCCTCCTGCCCGGACTGCCATGTCCCGCGCGCCTGGGGTCCGATGGTGCTGCGCAAGGTACGGGCCACCAATGAGCTCCTGCACTGGGCCCTGGGCAGCATCGACAGCCGCGACAAGTTTCTCGCCAAACGCGAGCAACTCGCCGGGATCGTCTGGGCGGACATGCGCGCCAACGACTCCCAGGAATGCCGCAACTGTCATCACCTGGATTACATGAACCCGGCGGAGCAGCGCCCGCGCGCCGCCGCCCGCCACGCCGAGGCGGCGGCCGATGGGCGCACCTGCATCGACTGTCACTTCGGCATCGCCCACGACCTGCCCAAGGCCTTTCTCGATGCCCGGCACGAACGCTTCGAGCGCGAGGGTACGGATTGCGCCGACTGCCACGAAGACCTGAGCCGCGCGCCCGCTGGCGACGACTGGGGTGAGATTGATGGCCCCCGTCTGAGCCCATCACACCCGACCCCAGCCATTACAACCCCGTCGTACTGACCGCACCTGTTCATCACGAGCCTGACCAAGGGAGACCCACCCATGACTCGAACCCACGCCATCCCGGCCACGGCCCCCACGGCATGGCGGCACCCCCTGCCCCCGACGCTACCGTTGCGGCGCCCAGCCTCGCAGCTCGCCATCTCGCTGCTCGCCATCTCGCTGCTCGCCATCACCCTGCTCACCACCGGAATGCTGGTCGCGAACCGCGCCCACGCGGTCGATGCCGCCCAGGTTTCGACCCAGGATCTGGTCAAGCAGGGGGCTGCCCTCTACGCCCAGAATTGCCAGTACTGCCACCAGGCCGACGCCATCGGCAAGCCGGGTTTCGCGCCGTCGCTGACCAACCCGGAGTTCCTGGAGACGGCCTCGGATCAATTCATCATGAGCACCGTGCGCGACGGTCGCCCCGGCACCGGCATGCCGCCGTTCAGTCATCTGGGCCGTTCCGGGGTACAGGCCATCGTCGCCTATCTGCGCGATCACACCACCCGCCCCAATCGCGCCGCCGAGATCGATAAGCAGCCTACGGCCTACGGCGATCAGCGCCTCGGCCAGTTGTGGTTCGACCAGATCTGCTCGACCTGCCACGGGGTGCGCGGCGATGGCTACGCGGAGGGCGGCACCGGCACCGCGATCGGCACCGTCGGCTTCCTCACCAAGGCCAGCGACGGCTTCATCCGCGAGACCGTCAAGGTCGGTCGTTCCAACACCCGCATGCTCGGTTTCCAGGGCGCCAGCGGCCTGGCCAACCTCACTGACCGAGAGATCGACGACATCATCGTCTATCTGCGCTCGCTCAAGCACTGATCCCCAGAGGACTCAACGCCATGAAAAGACTCAAGACTTCCCGCCGCGACTTCCTCAAGGGCAGCGCCTTCATCACCGGCTCGGTGGCCGGTGCCGGGCTGTTCACCGGAGCCAATCCGGAACTGGAAGCGGCGGTCGCCCAGCCCGCGCAATCCTCCGCCGAGCGCAGCACCGCGATCGCCCAGTGCCCCTATTGCGGAGTCGGCTGCGGCACCGTCATCCAGGTGGAGAACGGCAAGATCGTCTCCATGCGCCCGGACAAGGACCACCCCACCAATTACGGCCTGCAATGCATCAAGGGGCTGACCGCCGCCGAACCCATGTACGTGGACCGCATGGAAGGCGACCCCTACGTGCGCAAGGATGTCTGGGAGGAGTGGGAGAAGCCCGGTCACGGGGATCTGGAATACGTCTCGAAGACCAAGGATGCCTTCGGCGACGAACTGTTCGTGCGCGTGCCCTACGAAGAGGCCGAGGAAATGGTCGCGCACAAGGTTGCGCACCTGGTGAAGAAATACGGCGGCAACTCCATCGCCCTGTATGGCTCCGGCCAGCTCACCATGGAGGGCCAGTACCTCGAAAACATGTTCATGAAGGGCGTGCTCGGCTCCAACACGATCGAGGCCAACGCACGCATGTGCATGACCTCGGCGGTGACCGGCTACTTCGCCACACTCGGCTCGGACACCCCGCCGCTGGCCTACGAGGACATCGAGCTGTGCGACATGATCATGCACTTCGGGCACAACGCCCGGGAGTCGCATCCGATCATCTTCTGGCGCGCCGCCGACCATAAGAAAAAGCACGACATCCCCACCGTGGTGGTGGACCCGCGCCGCACCGGCACGGTCATGGGTTACGAGGACATCAACCCGGCGAACACCATCCACGCCCCGGTACTCAACGGCGACATCGCTTTCCTGAATTCGATTGCCCACGTCCTGCTCAAGGACCACCCGGACGTGATCGACTGGGACTTCCTCAAGGCCCATGTCACCGGCTGGCAGGAATACGTGGATGGCGTCACCAAGGGCTACAGCCCGGAACAGGTGCAGGACCGCATGGGCGGCCCCAGCCACGATGTATCCCCGGAGAAGATCCGCAAGGTCGCGGCGATGTTCGCCGATGCCACCCGCAAACGCCTGGCGCGTAGCGGTGGCAAACAGGCCAGCGATGCCAGGCCAGGTGTGCCGGGCGGCGAAGGCTACGGCGGCGTCATCATCATGTGGGGTATCGGCTACAACCAGCACGTCCACGGTCAGCACAACGTCATTTCCATCGTCAATCTGCTGACTCTGACCGGCAACCTCGCCAAGCCCGGCTGCGGCCCGTTCTCGATGACCGGCCAGCCCAACGCCATGGGTGAACGCTTCACCGGCGGCCTCACTGGTCGCCTGCCGTTCAACGAACCGCTCGACAACATCGACCACCTGATTCACATGGCCAAGCACTGGCGCATGCCGGAGGCCAACCTGCGCAACGCGCTCGAATCCAAGAACCCCGGTTACGCCGTGGGCATGATGGAGCGGGCGCTCAAGGATGATCTCAAGGCCCAGTTCCTGGTCTACGCCACCCACATCGATCTGCCGGACCAGGAGAACCTGATCCGCCCGGCGCTGCGCAAGACCTTCAACGTGGTCCAGGAGATCTACCGCCACGCCCCCAATAACCTGTACGCGGACGTGATCTTCCCAGCCGCGACCTGGGGTGAGGTCGAGGGCGTGTACATCTCTTCCGAGCGGCGCATCAACCTCAACCAGAAGGCGGCCGAGCCGCCGCCGGGCTGCCGCCCGGACATGGACATGGTCATCGACAAGGCCAAGCGCATCGGTGAACTGCTCGGCTTCGACATGGAAAAGGCCCTGCCTTACAAGAGGAAGGCGGACGGTACCTACGACGCCGAGGAGGTTCTGCGCGACGTGATCCGCGCCTCCAAGGGCACCGACGCCGACCTCACCGGCCTGCTCGAAGTCGAGAAGGTCGACGGCAAATCCCCCTACCGGCAGCTTGAGGAACTGCGCGGCATCCAGTGGCCGGCGCCGACCTACGCCATCGCCAAGGCGGGCGGTACCAAGCGCCGCTACATGCTCCAGGAGGGCGACTGGAAGACCAAGCCCTACGGCTACTTCCGCACCAAGGACGGCAAGGTGCACATGAAGCTCTGCCACGTCGATTACACCGACCGCGAGGCGATCACCAAGAAGCTCATGGAATTCGGCGTCACGCCGGGGCTCTACACCATCGACCACATGGACCTGATCAAGCTCGCGCGTGACCGTGGCCTGACCCCGGACCTGCCCGACGAAGCCTTCCGCGGGCGTAAATGGAACGAGGTGCCCAAGGATAAATTCCCCTACTGGTTCGGCCTGGGTGTGGTCTACGAACATTTCCACACGGCCAAGTCCAATCGCAGCCCGACCACGCGCCGCCTGGTGCCCGAGATGTACGTCGAGATGCACCCGGACGACGCCGCCGAGCTGGGCATCAAGGACGGCGACAAGGTCCGCGTGGTGACCCGACGCGGGCAACTGGAGGCCCGCGCCCAGGTCGGCACCGACTCTCTGGTGCGCCCCGCGCGCAACAACGTGCCGCGCGGCTACATGTTCGGCCCCTGGAACCTGTCGGTCGCGGACTCGGCGGAACCGGAGAAGAACAAGTGGCTGGCCAACCGTGTCACCAGCCGCATCTGGGACCCGGTATCCGGCCAGGTGGACTTCAAGAAGTCCGCCGCGCGCATCGAGAAGATCTGAGCCGGGCCGAGCCGGTCAGGGCGGGCAAGCGCCCGTCCTGATCGGCCCGCCAGCCAAGGTATCGGATTCGATGATCACTCTGCCCGACTCCCGCGACCCTCATCGCGGGGATCTCTACCTCCCGGTCTGTGTCGGCCGGTTTGACGGGGTGCGGTCTGGCCTCGTCATTTTTTATTCCCCGGCGGCGCGCCTGCGGCGCGTCGCCGCCCCACGGTCCATCTCCCGGAGCCGGTCATGCACCGTCGCACCTTTCTGCGTGAGCTGCTGAGTGCCGCCGCTGCCACGGTCAGTCTGGCCGTGCCGCTGCCGTCCGCAGCCGTGACCGCCAGCCAGCGCTTCCTGCGCCCACCGGGTGCGGCCCCGGAAGCGGATTTCGCGGCCCTGTGCATCCGCTGCGGGCAGTGCGCCGAGGTCTGCCCGAACCGCTGCATCAACTTCTTCGGCGGTGAGCTGGGCGTCGCCAAGCTCGACACCCCCTACATCGTGCCGCGCGAACAGGCCTGCATCCTGTGCATGAAGTGCGGCGAGGTCTGCCCCACCGATGCCCTGCGCGCGATCCCTCGTGAACTCGACGCCATCCTCGCCGGGGTGCGTATGGGTACCGCGCGCGTCGATGAAAGCCTGTGCCTGTCCTATCAGGGCAAGACCTGTGGGGTCTGCTACCGCGCCTGTCCCTTGCAGGATGTGGCGATCCGCGCCGGCCGCCTCGAACAACCCATCGTCAGCGCCGAACACTGCGTCGGCTGTGGCCTGTGCGAACGCTCCTGCATCCAGATGCCGCAGGCCATCCGGGTAATCCCCGATCAGCAACGCGCGAGCACGCGCCAGGTGGCCGCATGACTACCCCGTCCCGCACCTTCCTGCTGCGCCGCCACCTCAACAAGCTGCGCTGGCTGAGCCTGGGCCTGGTGTTCGCCATGCTCCTGCTGCTGCCGATGTTGAGCGTCTACCAGAACTACGCTGCGGCGCACGCCTACGACCTGCTCAGCGCCGACGAGAAGGCCTTCTACGACCTGATGCACGGCCTAACCGCGCCGTTCACCGCCGACCCCGCCGAGGACCTGGACGCGATCAAGGGCACCACCTGGGCTGGCCGCTTCTTCGGCTACAAGATCGGCGATCCGCTCTCTGCGGTCGGCCAGCTTGCCGCCGGCGGTGCGCTGTATTGGCCGCTGCTGTTCGCGGTGCTGATCCCGACACTCGCCAGCCTGCTGTTCGGGCGCTTCTTCTGCGGCTGGATCTGCCCGGCCAGCTTCCTCTACGAGCTCAATACCGGCCTGGGCGTGTGGCTGGACCGCATCGGCCTGCGCCCCGGACGGCGCCGCCTCGACCGTCGGCTGAAATATCTGGTGCTGGCCGTCGGTTTGGGTCTGTCCGCCGCCACCGGGACGGTGCTGTTCGCCGCCATCTATCCCCCGGCGGTGGTGGGTCGCGAGCTGTATTACGCCATCGCCCTGAACGGCTTCGGGACCGGGGCGGTGTTCTTCGCGGCCACCGTGCTGTTCGATCTGCTGGTCGCGCGGCGCGGCTTCTGCCGCTATCTGTGCGCGGGCGGGGCGCTGTATTCGCTGCTCGGGCGCTACCGGCTGCTGCGCATCCAGCGCGTCCCGGCGAGCTGTAACGACTGCACCAAGTGCAACGTCGCCTGCGAATTCGGCCTCGACCCGATGCGCGACGGTTTCGGCCAGGAGTGCAACAACTGCACCGCCTGCATCGCGGCATGCCCGACCGACGCCCTGGAATTCCGGATCACCTGGCATGACCAGCCCTATCAAGGTCCCGGTCACCTGGGCCGCCGCTACCGCCGGCAACCGGGCGGCGACACGCCCGAACGCCCGGCGGATGGGGGGGAGGGGTGATGCAACGCCGTGATTTTCTGGCCACTGCAAGCCGCTGGCTGGGGCTGGGGCTGGCGGCGCTGCTGCCGTTCGGGGCCGCGCGGCTGCTCGCTCCAGCCAGCGCCAGCCCCCCGCAGGCCCGCCCCGGACAGCGCAACTACCTACGCCCGCCGGGGGCCAAGCAGGACGACGCGGCCTTCATCCAGGCGTGCATCGGCTGCGGCAACTGTGCCGAGGTCTGCCCGCCGCGCTGCATCCGCTTCCACGCCCGCGACGGCGGCGAGCGCCTCAATCTCCCCTACATCGACGCGCAAGCACGCGCCTGCACCCTGTGCGGCAAGTGCATGGCGGTCTGCCCGACCGACGCCCTCACGGTCACCCGGCGGCGCGAGATCGACATGGGCATCGCGCAGATCGACCGCAGCGCCTGCTACCCGTGGGTGGACACCGGCGTCTGCGGGGCCTGCGTCAGCGTCTGCCCGCTGGGTGAGCACGCCATCGGCTTCAAGATGTGGAACCAGTACCGCCCCGTGGTGTACGACGGCTGCGTCGGCTGCGGCCTGTGCGTGGAAGTCTGCCCGCACCCGAGCAAACCCATCTGGATCGTCGCGCGCGAGCAGGGCAGCGTGGCGAGACATTCGCTATGAACCCAACAATGAGGTCCCGATGATCTGCGTACACGTCGTCATGCGTCACCCCGGCGAAGCGTTCAAGCGCGTCCCGGTACGTGTTGCACTGGCTACCGGCGAGTGCCTGGAAACTCGGACCGACCGGGTCGCCGGTCTGTTGCGCACCAAGGGTGAGCATTGAGATGCACACGCTGCGTGGCTCGCTGCTGCTGATCCTGCTCCTCGGCCTGAGCCCGACCGGGTATGCCCACCATGTGCTGGGTCGCCCGGCCTATGCCCTGTCTGAGGATTCCAACACCCCGCCGAGCATGGCCATCGAGACCCAGATCGGTGCCTACTTCGTGACCATGATGGCGTTTCCCGCCTTCCCCCAGCCGGGCGAAGCCGCGCGGGTCAATCTCTACGCGCGGCGTATCGACGACGGCGCGCCGTTCACCGGCGAGGTCGCGTTCTTCGTGCGCGACGACGCCTGGCTGGCCGCCGCCGAGGAGGCCATCGGCGTGCAGCAGGTCGATGACAACGTCTACCGCCAGGGTTTCGTGATCTCCGCGGCCGGGGACTACCTGGTCACCGCGCGCTTCACGGCGCACGGTGAGCCCTACGTGATCGACTTCCCGGTGCGCGTCGGCGACCCGGCCGCGGTAGCGCCGCTGGCGGTCGCCGGGGGCACGCTGCTGGCGTTGCTGATCGGGGTCAATGTCGCGCAGCGGCGGCGCATCGCGCGCCGCCGGGCGCAATTGCACCCCGCGCACCCGGAGCGGGAGGTGTGAGCGTGGTGCCCTCGATCGGTGACCTGAGCCTCGGCACGGCTGGCGGCAGCGTGGCCCCCCTGGATCCGGCCTTGCTCGATCCGGCCCTGTGCCAGACGCCGGGCATGATGACCCATCCAGGCCTGCCGGCCGCCTGGGTGTGGGGCGTGGGCCTGTCCGCTTTGCTGATCTTCCTGTGGGGCACGCTCGCCCCGGCCCGGCATCCGCACCCGCACCGGCACCCGAGCGGTGGACTTTGGCGCGCGCAGGCGTTGCGTTGGCCCGCCGTGTCCGCCTTCGCCGCCGCTCTGCGCGCCGCCTTGCAACCCCTGTGGCGCACCCCCTGGCTGCTGCTCGCGCTGCGCGTGGTGGTCGCGGCGCTGTTCCTGATGGTGATCTTCGCCGGGCTGTTCGGCACCCCGATCCCGGAACGCAATCTGGCCACGGTGCTGACCTGGAACCTGTGGTGGACCGGGCTGGTGTTCGCGGTGTTCTTGGTCGGTTCGGCCTGGTGCGCGATCTGTCCCTGGGAGGCCATCGCCGGCTGGCTGACCCGCTGGCACGCCTGGGGTCGGGGCCGCGCGGACGGCAGCCTCGGCTGGCGCGTGCCGCGCGCGTTGCGCGGGGTCTGGCCCGCGACGGCGATGTTCATCGCCCTGACATGGCTGGAACTGGGCTTGGGAATCACCACCAACCCTTACGCGACCGCCCTGCTGGCGCTGTTCATGGTGGTGCTGGCCAGCGCCTCCGCGTTGCTCTTCGAACGCAGCGCGATGTGTCGCTGGTTTTGCCCGGTGGGTCGCACCGTCGGTGTGTACTCAACGCTCTCGCCGGTCGCGCTGCGCCCGCTGGACCCAATGCTCTGCGCGCGTTGCGAGACCCTGGAGTGCTATCACGGCGATGCCCGCATCGCGCCCTGTCCGACCCATCAGGTGATGGGTCGGATGCGCGACAACATCGATTGCACCTCCTGCGGCAACTGCACCCAGAGCTGCCCCGAAGGCAACGTCACCTGGCAGTGGCGGGTACCGGGTCACGAGGCTGTCAGCACGGGGCGGCCGCGCGTCGACCTGGCTTGGCTGATGGTCGTTCTGCTCGCGCTGACCAGCTTCCACGGCCTGACCATGATGCCGTTCTGGGAACCGACGCTGCGCGGCTTCGCACGCCTGATCGGTGACTCCGGCCAACTGTTGTGGAGTTTCTCGGCGGCCCTGGGGCTGGCGTTGGCGGTCCCGCTCGGCCTGTACGCGCTCGGTGTCGCGCTCACCCGCCGCCTGCTGGGGCCGCAGATCGAGACGCGCCGCGTGTTCGCGGCACTGGCCTTTGCCTGTCTGCCCCCGGCCTTTGCGTATCACCTCGCGCACAACCTGAATCACCTGCTGCGCGAGACCGGCGATCTGCCCGCCTTGCTCGCCAACCCGCTGGGGCGCGGCGCATTGCCGATGACAGAAGCGGAACACTTTCTGTATTACTTGAACCCAAGCCTGCCGCAGGGCGGGCTGTTCCTGTTCCAGGCCGTGTTGCTGGTCGCCGGGCTGTGGCTGGCGGCCCGCATCGTGCGCCGCCGGGTCGATGCCCTGATCCGCGAGGGAGGGGCGCGGGCCACGCGCGATGCCACGCGCGCGCCGGGCGCACCGATGCTCGGCTTCGTCACGGTCGCCACTCTCTATCATCTGTGGCTGCTCGCTCACCCGATGGTCATGCGGATGTGAGCGCGCCCATCGATCCCAGCCGCCGCGCCTTTTTCCGCATGAGCGGACGCAAGGTCGTGGAGAAGGCCACCGAGGCCCTCGACATGGCCGTGCGGCGCGACGCACGGCGCTGGTTCCGGCCCCCGTTCGCCCGCGACGAACTGGCCTTCCTGACCGCCTGCACCCGCTGTCAGGCCTGTATCGAGGCCTGCCCGGAGGGGCTGATCTTCCGCCTGCCGATGAAGGTCGGCGTGCGCGCCGCCGGGACCCCGGCGCTGGATCTCATCAACCACGCCTGCGCGCTGTGCCCGGACTGGCCCTGCGTGCAGGCCTGCGAACCCGGCGCGCTGGCGCTGCCGGCGCGGGCTGGGGATAGGGCAACGCCCGCTCGCGAGCCCGACCTCGACGCCGGGTCGGCCGAGGACGGCACCCCCGCCTTGCCGCCGCGCCCGCAGCTCGCCCGCGTGCGTATCGATCCCGCGCGCTGCCTGCCGTACCAGGGCCCGGAGTGTGGGGCCTGCGCCGCCGCCTGTGCGATCCCCGGTGCCTTGCGCTGGCACGGCCCGCGCCCGCAGATCGATGCCGCGCTCTGCGTCGGCTGTGGCCGCTGCCGGGTCGATTGCATCACCGAACCGAAGGCCATCGACATCCGCCCCATGCTCGCCGAGGAGGCCCCCGCATGATCCCGTTGCCGAGTCCCCATGACCGCTTGCTGGATGGTCTGTTCAACCGCCTGTTCGCGATACCGCAGCGCGAGGGTGAGCTGGATTTCCTCGCAGGCCGCTCGGTGCTGTTGCGCCATGCGACCCTGCCCGTCGGCCTGCGCATCGAGCGGGAGCAAACCCCGCTCGGCGCACGCCTGCGTGTCCGTCGGCATAGCCCGTTCAGCGCGGCGCGCGCCGATCTCACGATCCGCGCCCCCTTGGCCGGTTATCTGCACCTGATCGCCCGCGACCGGGACGCCGACACCCTGTTCTTCCAGCGTGTGCTGTGCATGGAGGGTGACACCGACCTGGGGCTGCGCGTGAAGAACCTGCTCGATGGCCTCGACCTCGACGACGTGCCCCTTGGGGCGCAACTGCAACGCGCCGGCACGCGCCTGCTGCGCCTGCTCGACGCCTTGCGCAGGCCACCGACCCCGAGGACGGTCGGATGAGCGAACGGAATCATTGGCAGGGCGTCTATCAGGCCCGCGATAGCGACCAGGTGAGCTGGTATCAGGATGTGCCGGCGTCTTCCCTGGCGCTGATCGAGGCGACCGGGCTCGATCACCACGAGCGCGTGGTGGACGTTGGCGGTGGGCATTCGACGCTGATCGATCATCTGCTCGCCAGCGGTTGGGATCAGGTGACCGTGCTGGACATCGCGGGCAGCGCGCTGGCGGCGGCGCGTCGCCGGCTGGGTACCCGCGCACGGCGTGTGGAGTGGGTGGAACGCGATCTGCTCGCCTGGCAACCGCGGCTCCCCTATGCCCTCTGGCACGACCGCGCTCTGCTGCACTTCTGCAACGACGATGCCGCCCGCGCGGGCTATCTCCGGGTGCTGCGCGCGGCCCTGCGACCCGGCGGCTACGCCCTCATCGGGACCTTCGCCGAGGACGGTCCGGAGCAATGCAGCGGCCTGCCGGTGCGGCGCTACAGCCCGGCATCGCTGGCCGCCTGGCTGGGTGCGGATTTCACCCTCGTGCAATCCCGGCTGGACCCGCACCGCACCCCGGCGGGCAAGGTGCAGCACTTCCAGTTCTCGCTGTTTCACTACCCGGCGGGGCGCGGCGCGTGATGGATCTGGTCCTGCCCGCGGGCAATCTGCCGGCGCTGCAAGCCGCCGTCGAACACGGGGCCAGCGCGGTCTATCTCGGCTTCCGCGACGCCACCAACGCGCGCCACTTCGGCGGCCTCAATTTCACCGAGGCGCAGGCCGCGAAGGGCATCGCGCACGCCCATCGCCATGGCACGGAGGTGTTCGCCGCGATCAATACCTATGCCCAGGCCGGGGCGTGGTCGGACTGGGCCGCCGCCATCGATCGCGCCGCCGGGCTGGGCGTGGACGCGGTGATCCTCGCCGATACCGGGCTGATGGATTACGCCTGCGAACACCACCCGGCGCTGCGTCTGCACCTGTCCGTGCAGGGCTCCGCGACCAGCGCCGAGGCCATCGAGTTCTACCATCAGCGCTTCGGCATCCGCCGCGCGGTGCTGCCCCGGGTGCTGTCGCTGGCGCAGATTCGCCATGTGGCGGAGCGCAGCCCGGTAGAGATCGAGGTGTTCGGCTTCGGGTCGCTGTGCGTGATGGTCGAGGGCCGCTGCCTGCTGTCGTCCTACGTGACCGGCCGTTCCCCGAACACCTACGGGGCCTGTTCGCCCGCCGACGCGGTGCGCTGGCGCGAGACCCCGGCGGGCCGGGAGTCGCGCTTGAACGGGGTGCTGATCGACCGCTTCGCGCCCGACGAGAGCGCCGGTTATCCCACCCTCTGCAAGGGCCGCTTCCAGGCCTGCGGGCGGGACTATCACGCCCTGGAGGAACCCACCAGCCTGAACACCCTGGCGCTGCTCCCGCAACTCGCCGCCGCCGGGGTGCGGGCGATCAAGATCGAAGGCCGCCAGCGCGGTCCGGCCTATGTCGCCCAGGTCGCGCGCGTCTGGCGCGAGGCGTTGGATGCGTTGCACCGCGAGGGCGCGGGGTTCCAGTTGCGCGCGGACTGGCAACGCACCCTGGGGGCGCTGGCGGAGGGCGCGCAGACCACCTTCGGGGCCTACGAGCGGCGCTGGCAATGACCCCGACCCACCCCAGACGGCCCAAGCTGGCACTTGGTCCGGTCAGCTATTACTGGTCGGCACAGGTGCTGCGCGACTTCTATGCCGAGATCGCCGACAGCGCCGTGGACATCGTCTATCTCGGCGAGGTGGTCTGCGCCAAGCGCCGCGCCTTCGGCAGCGACGACTGGCTGGCACTCGCCGAGACCCTGAGTGCGCGTGGCAAGGAGGTGGTGCTGAGCACCCTGACCCTGATCGAGGCCGCGTCCGAACTCGGTGGCGTGGAGCGGCTGTGCGCCAATCCGCGCTACGCGGTCGAGGCCAACGACATGGCGGCGGTGGCACTGCGCACGCGCCGCGCTGCCGGCCTGCCGTTCATCGCCGGGGCCAGTCTGAACCTCTACAACCCACGCAGCCTCGCGGTGCTCGCCGCGCAGGGCATGAGCCGTTGGCTGCCGCCGGTGGAAATGAATCGTGAGGCCGTGGCGACCATGATTGCCGCCGCCCCGGACGGGGTGCAGACCGAGATATTCGCCTACGGTCGCCTGCCGCTGGCCTGGTCGGCGCGCTGCTTCACCGCGCGCGCCCACGGCCTGCCCAAGGACCAATGCGGCTTCCGCTGTCTGGATGACCCGGACGGCCTGCTGCTGCGCACCCGCGAACAACGCCCGTTCCTGGTCGCGAACGGCATCCAAACGCAATCCGCGCTGACTCACAACCTGCTCGCCGAAGTCCCCGAACTGGCCGCCATGGGCGTCGACGTGCTGCGCATCAGCCCGCAGGCCGAGCACACCACAGCGGTTATCGACGCCTTCGACCGCCGGCGCGAGGGCAGCCTCGCGACCGAGGATGCCAGGGACACGCTCAACGGCCTGATGCCCAGCGGCCCCTGCAATGGCTACTGGCACGGCGACGCGGGTATGGGCATGGCGGAACCCGGTTTCTGACCGACTGCCGGTGACCCTGTCCACATCGCCATGACCCTCGCCGACCACGTCCCCACCTTCGGCCAATACCTGCTGCGCAAGTACGGCCAGCGCGTCCACAAGCTCGCCATCGACGCCGGTTTCACCTGCCCCAATCGCGATGGCAGCAAGGGGCGCGGTGGCTGCACGTTCTGTAACAACGCCTCGTTCAGTCCCAACGGGCGTCGCCCGCCGCCGCTGCTCACGCAGTTGCGGGCCGGTCGCGAGGTGCTGCGCAAGCGCACCGGGGCGCAACGCTATCTGGCCTATTTCCAGGCCTACACCAACACCTACGCGGACCCCGATGAGCTTGACCGCCTCTACACCCAGGCCCTGGGTGAACCCGATGTGCTCGGCTTGAGCGTCGGCACGCGCCCCGACTGTGTGCCGCCCGCCGTGCTGGACCTGCTCGCCCGCTACCGCGACATGGGCTACGAGGTCTGGCTGGAACTGGGCCTGCAATCGGCCTTCGACGCGACCCTCGAACGAGTCAACCGGGGCCACGACTGGGCGGACTACGTCACCGCGATCAAGGCCGCCCGGCAACGCGGGCTCAAGGTCTGCACCCATCTGATCGCAGGCCTGCCGGGCGAGACCGCCGGGCATGCCCTGGAAACTCTGGACCGGGTCCTGGACCTGGGTGTGGCCGGGCTCAAGCTGCACCCGCTGCATGTGGTCAGGAATACCCGCCTCGCGCGCACCTGGCGTGACGGCGATTACCGCCCCTGGAGCCAGCAGGAGTATGTCGAACTCGCCGCCCGTGTGGTGCGCCGTACCCCGCGCCGGGTCTTGTTCCACCGCCTCACCGCCACCGCGCCGGAAACCGTGCTGCTCGCACCGCAATGGTGTGCCCGCAAGTGGACCGTGCTCAACGCCATCGAGGCATGCCTTGCGGCAAGCCCGTAAGCACGCCGAGCAAGCGGCACGCGGTGGCGACCCGCGTAGACGCAACGCTTGGGAACCATCGATCCAACGGCTCCGGTGATCCCCCACAAAAAAACGGTTCTTCGCACTTTGGCGGGAAGACACCTCGCCAACGGCAACCGCATGCAACGCAGAGACGCGGAGTGCGCAGAGGACGCAGGGGTTTTTGAGGGGGGGAGGGGCGCTCACCGGCGACCGAAGCACACGCCATGGAACCAAGGCGTCCTGTAGGAGCGAGCTTGCTCGCGAAGGACGTGCCGCAGCGTTGGAACCTGGGTGCATACCCCTTCGCGAGCAAGCTCGCTCCTACCGGCAGCCCAGGCCAAATCTGCGCTCAGTCCGAGCTTTGACAAGGACCGACGCTGGCGAATCTGCTGGAAATCTCTGCGTTCCCTGCGCACTCCGCGTCACTGCGTTGAATGCTGTTGCTGATGCGGCGAGCCGGGGCATTCCCGCTAATCTGCGAAGAACCAAAAAGACCCGCGCGGCATGCGCCGCGCGGGTTCAGTGCGCCGTATCGGGAGGATTCCGGCGCGGTGCAGCACGCAGGCTCAGGCGTAGGGCGGAACCCAAAGGGCTTCCGCCGGCAAAGGTCGGGGCCGGGAAAAGGACGGGGGTAAATCCCCCGGCGCCGTTCGGCGGAAGCCCTTCGGGTTCCGCCCTACGATGCTCGATCAACACGAATCTCGGGACGGGTTCGTAGGAGCGGCTTCAGCCGCGATCGGCCTTCGATCCAGGTCGTTCGCGGCTGAAGCCGCTCCTACAGAAGGTCGCGCCGCATTTCCCGTTGATCCGTGATGAGCCATAAAAAAACCCGCGACGTCGGGGACGACGTCGCGGGTTTCGGACCAACGAGGCGATCTCAGGCGGCGTGGGCCACGTCACCGGCGGCCTGCGCCGGTCGGGTCTCGCCCTTGCCGACGACCAGCAGGTCCCAGACCAGCAGCACGGTGCCGAGCAGGGTGATCCAGCCGAAGATCTGCCGCCACCACATCGCCTGCACGAACCACATATGCTGCTGGGCCTCGAAGTACGCCGCCCAGGTGGAACCCCCCACCGCGCGTTCGATGAAGGCCTGCTCGTAGCCGGCGATCAACAACATGACGCTCATGCCGACCACGCCGACGTGCAGCAGGGTCAGCGCCCACTTCCAGCGCCACGCGCCGGCCAGGCCGGCGCCCATCCAGTTGCCGCCGCGCGAGTGCTGGATGGCGATGTAGAAGAACGCGATGTTGATGGTCGCGTAGGCGCCGAAGAACGCGAGGTGACCGTGCGACGCGGACCACTGCGTGCCGTGGGTGTAGAGGTTGATCTGCGGCAGGGTCTGCATGAAGCCCCACACGCCGGCGCCGAAGAAGTTGCCGAAGGCGTGCGCGATGATCCACGCCATCGCCGGATGGTTGCGGTTCTTCATCCGGTGGGCGCCGCTGTCGTAGACCGCGTGCACCACCATCGCGACCAGCGGGATCGGTTCCAGCGCCGAGAAGAAGCCGCCTATCGACAGCCAGTATTCCGGCGAGCCGATCCAGAAATAGTGGTGGCCGAGGCCGAGGATGCCGGAGCCGAACATCAGCGCGACCTCGATGTACAGCCAGGTCTCGACGATCGTGCGGCGGGTGCCGAGGGTCTTCATCAGCGCCCAGGCCATCATGGTGCCGACCATGACCTCCCAGGTGGCCTCGACCCAGAGGTGGATGACCCACCACCACCAGTACTGATCGATGGAGATGTTGGTGGTGTAGAACATGCCCGCGAGGTACAGGCCGGCGAGCGCGACCAGATCGAGCACCAGCACGCCGGAGACGCCGGTCCAGCGGCCCTTCATGAAGGTCGCGGCGACGTTGAAGAAGAAGATCAGCACGACCACGACGATGCCGATGTCGGCCCAGCGCGGCGCCTCGATGTACTCGCGGCCCTCGTTGATGAGCCACAGCGAGGTGTCGTTGCCGGGGCCGATCTGCACCAGCAGGTAGACCAGGACGACCACGGTGACCGCGGCGGTCAGCACCCAGAAGGCCAGGTTGCCGAGCTTGAGGCCGACGATCTCGTGCTGCGATTCGTCTTCCAGCAGCCAGTAGACCGAGCCGATGAAGCCGTACAGCATCCACACCACCATGGCGTTGATGTGGACCATGCGGTTGACCGAGAAGTCGAGGATTCCGTACAGGAACTCGGGCTTGAGGTACTGGATGCCGGCCAGCAGGCCGAACAGGATCTGCGCGACGAACAGGACCACGGCGACGGTGTAGTACTTCACCGCCAGCCTCTGGCCGCCGTTCAGGTTCGCGCTGTCGAAGGTTCCGAGAGCAGCCATGACTTAGTTCTCCTGCGGAATCGGCATGAAGTTGTGCGGGAAGCCGTTGGTGTCGATCGACGCCATCCACTTCAGGAAGGCGACCACGCCGCGCGCCTCTGACTCGGTGATGCCCAGGTTCGGCATCTTGCGACCGCTGCCGAAGGTGCGGGCATTGCCCTCCGGGTCCTGCAGGAAGGCGAGCATCAGGGTCTCGCGTGCCGCCTCACTGCCCCAGGACGCATCCAGCCAGGCCTTGGTCAGGTCGGGCGCGTAATAGGCACCGTTGCCGAGCAGGGTGTGGCAGTTCATGCAATTCTTGGCCTGCACGGTCTTCTTGCCGAGGGAGACCAGTGCCTCCGCATCTTCCTCGGAAAGCGCTTTCCCAAACAGCGGAGCGTCGCCGCCGACAAACGGCATCTTGTGCCCGGCTTCCGCATCGTCGACATAGGTGATCCGCTTGTTGATCACCGAGTAGGCAGGGACCCGGTCGCTGCCGGCGCTCATCTGCGCCATCGAATCCAGGGTCAGCACGATCAGCACGATGAAAGACAGCGCGGTCACGATGACCGCCGTCTTCCGCCAGAAGCTCGCACTGGCCCACCACGGGGTCATCGCATTCATCGGGTGTTCTCCTCGGGGGAGGTGTGGGAATGGGGTTCCGCGCCATGCGTGGCGTGGGTGAGGTGCCAGATCGCATGCGGGGCAAGCAGGTAACCGAGCAGCATCGCGACCGACAACGCGAGCCAGTAGCCGGAGAAATTCATCACCTCGGTGAGCACCGCGACCGAGATTGCGAGCAGCGCGTAGGACAGCCAGGCCAGGCGCATCCACAGCGGGCGACCGTAAAGACGCGCGAACGCGAAACCGCCCGCGTAACCGGCGCCGGCGAGCAGTACCATCGCGCCGGCGGCGAAAGCGATCAGGAAATTCTCGGTGGCGACGGGTTCGAGCATCGGTATCTTTGCGGTTTGCCCCAAAACAGGGCGGACGCTAGTTCCCGCTCCCCCGGCCTATCCTTGACTCAGGTCAAGATCGTCCCGCCAGCCGGACTCCGCATTGCGCCAAGACAACAAACCATGACCCAGAACTCCGCATCCCTCACCGCGACCGCGCTGCAACAGGTCTGGCTGTTCGAGGCCATCGCCCCTGACCAGCTCGAAGCGCTGATCGCCCACGCCCGCACGCAGACCCTCAAGCGCGGCGAAACCCTGTTCCAGCAGGGTGACCGCTGCGAGCGCTTCTACCTGCTCGGCGAAGGCCAGTTGAAGCTCTATCGGCTTGCACCGAACGGCGAGGAGAAGGTGGTGGACCTCGTCCAGCCCGGCCAGACCTTTGCGGAGGCGGTCGCGTTCCTGGATGGTTCACGCATGCCGGTCGCTGCGACCGCGCTGGCGCCCTCGACGGTATTCGGCTTCGACAGCGCGCAGTTCCTCGGCATGCTGCGCGCCGATCCGGAACTCTGCTTCCGGGTGATGGCGGTATTCAGCCGCCGCCTGCATCAACTGCTCGGCCAGGTCGAGGACCTGACCCTGCACAACGGCACCTACCGGCTCGCCAACTTCCTGCTCGGCCAGGCCCGTGACGCGAACGGCGCGGTGGTGCTGGACGTGCCGAAATACGTGCTGGCCTCGCGCCTGTCGATCAAGCCGGAAACGCTGTCACGCATCCTCCATCGCCTCAGCGAGGACGGCCTGATCCGGGTCGAGGGCGAGGTCCTGCGAATTCTCGATGGAGCGGGGTTGAGACGCCTGCTAGCCGGCTGAACGGGCCGTGGATCGGTCTCGGCTGGCGTAGGAGAGGGTCAGCCCCGATCGCCCCGGTTCGGGCTTCGACTCCGCTCAGCCAGCGTTCACGCCGGTCTCGGGTGACGCGGATCAACACTCGATGACGTTGACGGCCAGCCCGCCGCGTGCGGTTTCCTTGTATTTGTCCTGCATGTCGGCACCGGTCTCGCGCATGGTCTTGATGACCTTGTCGAGCGAGACGAAGTGCTTGCCATCGCCGCGCAGGGCCATGCGCGCGGCGTTGATCGCCTTCACCGCGCCCATCGCGTTGCGTTCGATGCAGGGCACCTGCACCAGCCCGCCGACCGGGTCGCAGGTCAGGCCGAGGTTGTGTTCCATGCCGATCTCGGCGGCGTTCTCGACCTGCTCCGGCGTGCCGCCGAGCACCTCCGTGAGCCCGGCGGCCGCCATCGAACAGGCGGTGCCGATCTCGCCCTGGCAACCGACTTCGGCGCCGGAGATCGAGGCGTTCTCCTTGTAGAGGATGCCGATCGCGGCGGCGGTGAGCAGGAAGCGCACCACGCCATCTTCGCTCGCGCCCGGTGAGAAGCCCCAGTAGTAATCCAGCACCGCCGGGATGATGCCGGCGGCGCCGTTGGTCGGCGCGGTCACCACGCGACCGCCGGCGGCGTTCTCCTCGTTGACCGCGAGCGCGTACAGGTTCACCCAGTCCATGGTGCCGAGCGGCACGTTGTTCAGCTCGCTCTCGCTGATCAGCTGGCGGTACAGGCGCGGCGCGCGTCGGCGCACCTTCATGCCGCCGGGCAGGATGCCTTCGCTGCGGCAGCCCTTGTCCACGCAGTCGCGCATGACCTGCCAGATGCGCAGCAGGCCGGCGCGGATGTCGTCCTCGCTCCGCCAGGCCCGTTCGTTGTTCAGCATCAGCTGGCTGATCGACAGGCCTTCCTGTTCGCAGCGTGACAGCAGTTCGGCGCCGCTGTGGAAGGGGTGCGGCAACAGCGTCTGGTCGACGACGATGCGGTCCGCGCCGGCGGCCTCGTCATCGACGACGAAACCGCCGCCGACCGAGTAGTAGGTGCGCGTGCGGAGTTCGGCGCCGCCGGCGTTGAAGGCGTGGAAGCGCATGCCGTTGGAGTGGAACGGCAGGGTCTCGCGGCGGTGGAAGATCAGATCGGTGGCCGGGTCGAAACCGATTTCCGGGCCATCCGGAAGACGCAGCCGATGCTGATCGGCGATCCCCGCGATCAGTGCCGGAATCGCGTCGGTGTCGACCCGATCGGGTTGTTCGCCAAGCAGGCCGAGCAGGATGGCCTTGTCGCTGCCATGGCCCTTGCCGGTCGCACCCAGCGACCCGAACAGCTGCACCTCGATGCGGTGCGTGGCCGCGAGCAGGCCGTGCTCACGCAGGCCGTTGACGAAGCGTGAGGCAGCGCGCATCGGCCCGACGGTATGTGAACTGGACGGGCCGATGCCGATCTTGAACAGGTCGAAGGTGCTGATTGCCATGTGGAAGGCTCAGAGCCCGGCGGTGGTGAGCATTTTGTCGAGATTCGGCTTGCGGTAGCCCTTCATGACCTGGTCGCCGACCCGGATCAGCGGCACGCCGTTGCCGCCCAGCGCGCGGAACTCCTTGCGGTGTTCGGCCGAGCGTTCGACATCGCGTTCGTCGTAGTCGATGCCGCGCTGGGCAAGGTGCTGCTTGGCGCGCACACAGTAGCCGCAGCGCTGCGTGGTGTAGATCACCACTCTGGCCTTGGCGGGTGGCGCCATTTCGCGGATCGGCACGGTGGAGATGGTGATGTCGTCGAGGGTCTGGACCTGGGCCTCGGGGGGCGGCTCATCGCCGTAATAGACGTTGCCCGCGTCGTCGAACCATTTGTAGATACCGGCCTGCGCGACCGTGTTCGCCAGCAAGAGCATCGAAAGCAGCAGCATCGTTCGCATCATGTCCTCCTGGTCGCGACCAGCCAGGCCTGGTCGCGGATTCCCTTGGTGGTGTCACCGGTCGTGCCGAGATCGGAATAATGCAGCGGGCGCAGATCGGCGAACAGCGCCAGCAGTTCGCCCGGCGCGAGGCGGTAGGCGGGGTTGCGGGGGCCGTGGTCGTTGACGGCCTCGCGCACGAAGGTCTGGTAGAACAGCAGGCCGTCCGGGCGCAGCGCGGCGGCGATCGCCGGGCAAAGGGCGCGGTCCAGAAAGCGGCTCACGACGATCACGTCGAAACGGTCTGGCGGGGGTGGCGCCACGCAGACGTCGCGCACCTCGGCATGCAGCCTGGGCAGATGCAGCGTGTTCAGGGCATCGATCGCGTTCGGTGCGATGTCCCAGGCGAGGGTTTCCAGGCCGTGCGCGGCGAGCAGGCGGGCATTGCCGCCGAGGCCGCAGGCAAGATCCAGCGCGGCGCCGGTCGGGGGCAGCAGGTAGTGGTGGGCGCTCAGCAGCTCGCAGGCTGGCACGGCCTCGCTCGTGCGACCGGCGTAGTTCGAATCCCAGCGTGCGCGATCGGCCTCCGACATCGGCGCGGCCCGGTATCAGCGCGGCGAGGTGCCGATGCGATCGCGCTGCGGGGACCAGACGATATCGGTCACCCGACCGATCAGGCCGACGGCGGGATACGGACCGTTGAAGCGGCTGTCGCGGGCGCGGTCACGCCAGTCCGCCAGCAGCCAGACGCCGCCTTCCGGCACGGTCTGGGCGGGGACGTCGCGGGAATGGGTTTCCTGGCGGTAGCTGGCGGGCACCGTCAGATCGGGCTCGACGCGTCCGTTGCGCAACACCTGGCCATCCTGGAGCTCGACGCGGTCGCCGGCCACACCGGCGATGCGGGCGATGTCGACATGGAAGGCGTTGCCGGGGCGCTGGAAGGCGACCAGATCGCCGATCGCGGGTGCCGTGCCGCGATAGGCGGTGGTGTCGACAAGGATCGAGTCACCGACAATCAGGACGGGATTCATGATCTCGGTGCCGACCGTGAACCGGTCGAAGCCGAGCAGCTTGGCGCGCTCGGTGTACAGGTAGTTGGGCAGGCCGATCAGGACCAGCGCGAACAGAGCGTAGGGCATGATGCGGTTGTAGAACTTCGGCTCGAATCGCGTCTGGCGGCGGGCGAGCAGGAAGGCGTCGACGGCGAGGCCGACATAGAGGGTGCCCATCGCCAGCGCGGACAGCGCGAAACCGGTGAAGCTCGCCAGCAGGCCGAGCGCCGCGGCCAGCCAGATCGCCATGTAGACGAGGATGGCCAGCAGCGCGCCGCGTTCGGCATGGCCGAGATAGACGTGGCCGAAACCCGGGCACATCAGCGACAGGGCGCCACAGGTCCAGGGGTTGCGTTTCCAGGCGCCGTTGGTGGGCGGCTGGCTTGGGGCTTCGGTCTGATCGGTCATGTTCGGCGCGGAGAAAAAACGCCCGCCGGCACGATCGTGACGGCGGGCGTGGTCAGGTGGCGGGGTGGGTCAGTTCGGCACGCGATAGTTGTTCGAGCCCATCAGGTCGATGCCGCATTCCAGATTGGAAATCCAGTTCAGGAAACGCTCGATCATCTCCGGACCTTCGAAATACTGGCCATGTTGCGGGACGATCATGGCGGGCTTCAGCTCGCGGACCATGTCGGCCCACAGGCGGCAGATCTTGTTGGACACCATGTAGCGGCGGTGGAAGCCAGCCATGTGTCCGACGTGCTCGTCGAAGTTCCTGACAGCGCTGCCGGGGTCGCTGTCGACCACCGAGGCGCCCATGTCACCGGAGAACAGGATCCTGGATTTGACGTCGAAGAACTGGAAGTTGCCGACCGAATGCAGGAAGTGGCCGGGCACGGCGAGTACGCGGGAGTTGCCGAGAGCGATGGAGGTGCCCTCGTCGGGCAGCTGGATAAGGCGTTCGTAAAGATCGCGGCCCATTTCCTTCTGCGCGAAATTGGAGGCGAGGTGCGGCACGAAGCGCGCCCACAGCTTGGAGATGGCGATCTTGGCGTTGGTCCGCTGGGTCCAGTGACCGAGCGAGGCGATGATGTCCGGATCCTGGTGCGAGCACAGGATCAGGTCGAGGTCCTTGACCGAGATATGGCGACCAATGGCCATGGTCAGCGGCACGAAGGTGAGCTCGCCGCCGGGATCGATGACGGCCTCGTGGTCACCGTCGATGATCAGGAACTGATTCGACTGGATGCCGGAGCCCTCCACCAGGTTGGAGAAGCTCAGGCACTTGTGGGTGCCATCGTCATAGAGGGTGATTGCCTGACCGGCCATGTAGGGTCTCCGAGTGGGTGGTGGAAAGCGTCCGTGTTTACTTCTTATTGGTTGGCCTGACGCCGGGTCAGTGTACGTCAGTTATGGCGGCACGTTGCCGTAAATGGCGGTCTGGAGGGCGCTCACGGCGCCAGCCGTTCGATCGACCAGCCGTCCCCGTCGCGGTGGTAGCGAAAGCGGTCATGCAGGCGGTTTTCGCGGCCCTGCCAGAACTCGATGCTGCGCGGGACGATGCGGAAACCGCCCCAGAAACCGGGAAGCGGTATGTCCTGATCGCGGAAATTCTCGCGCATGTGTTCGAACTGCGCTTCGAGCATCGAGCGCGACGACACCACGCGGCTCTGATGCGAACACCAGGCGCCGATCTGGCTGCCGCGCGGGCGGCTGGCGAAATACTTCAGGGACTCGGTCGCGCTGACCTTCTCCGCGCGGCCTTCGACCTTCACCTGACGATCGAATTCTAGCCAGTGGAACAGCGCCGCGACTTGCGGGTTGGCGGCGATGTCGTGCGCCTTGTGGCTGTCGTAGTTGGTGTAGAACACGAAGCCGTCGCGGTCGAAGGTCTTCAGCAGCACGGTGCGCAGCGAGGGCGCGCCGTCGGCGTCGACGGTGGCCAGGCTGAAGGCGTTGGGGCTGTCGAGATTCGCGTCGCTGGCCTGCTGGAACCAGAGTTCGAACTGCGCGAACGGGTCCGGGTTAAGGTCGGCGCGGCGCAGGCCGGCATAGGTGAATTCGCGGCGGAGTTGGCTGATGTCCATGGTCTGGTCAGGGCAGGGGGCAGTAATTGGTCTTGCCGCGGCCGGCGAGGACGCCGGGGATGTCCGGGTGATCGCGCATCCGCTGCACCGCCGCCAGATAGGCGGGCTCGGGTACGGCGGCGCCAAAGAGGATGTCGACGAAGCCATCGGAGCGTAGCGCGTAGGAGACGTTCTCGAGGTCCATGTCGAACAGGATGTCGGTCAGCGCGGCGTTGGCCTCGTCCTGACCTGCGAACGCTGGGCTGAAGGACAGGCAGGCGCCCAGATAGAGGGCGTGATGAAGGGCGACAGGGCGTGGCATGGCGATGAGACATCCTCGGGGTCTGGCAACCGGCCGATCGGCGTGTAAGGTTAGCGGCATCCTGCGGCACCACCAAGGATTCCCATGGCCCGGTTCGATCTTCTTTGGCGTTTTTCCCTGCTGCGCAGACGGTTCCTGCATGTGACCCTGGCCGTGTTGATGTGGGCGCCGTCCATCGCCTCGGCGGGTGCGGGCGATGTCCGGGCGCTGATCGAGCAGGGGCGGCTGCAGGAGGCGCTGGATATGGTCATCCTGGAGCTCGGCGTGCAGCCGAACTCGGTGCCGTTGCGTCTGCTGCATGGCGTCACCCTCGCCAAACTCGGCGAACTGGAGCAGGCCGCGCAGGTGTTCCAGGAACTGATCGCGGACAACCCAGACGATCCCCAGATGTTCAATAACCTGGCCGCGATCTACGCCAGTCAGGGTGCCTACAAGAACGCCGAAGACATGCTCCAGCGGGCGTTGTTGCTATCGCCGGAGTATTCGGTCGCGCGCGCCAATCTGGGCGACCTGTATCTGGTCATGGCGCGCGCCCAGTATGCCGAGGCGCTGCGCACCGATTCCGCGAACGGGGGCCTGCGCAAGCGTCTGGAGACGCTCGAGGCGATACACGGCAACAGCAACGTGCCGCCGAATCGCGCGGAAAGCCCGGCTTCCGACGACCACCACGGCAAGAACGTGATCGGTTCGGCCTTGCCCGCGCCACGGTCGGAACCGTCGCAACCGATCAAGGGCTGCTTCCTGGTGGGGCCGTTCCGCAGCGTCGGCGAGCGCGACCAGATGGGGGTCTGGCTGCAACGCCAGGGGGCGAGCATCAAGCTGTCCGATCAGCAGTACGAGCACACCCTGACCCGCGTGTTCATGCCGCCGGCCAGCAGCGAGGAGGTCGCGCGTGCCCAGGTCTCGGCGTTGAAGTCACAGGGCATGCACGACGTGGCACTGATCAAGACCGGTGAGTTGCGCAACGGCATTTCGCTGGGCGTCTATCGCAATGCGGAATCGGTCAAGCGTCGGCTGGCGCAGGCGGGTCGCGCCGGCATCGAGGCGCAGTCGCGGGAGGAGAGCTACCGTTCGACCAGTCCCTGGTTGCTGGCGTCGACGAATTCGGGGGTTGCCATCGACGCCAGCGCGGTGCGCATGATCGGCGGCGGCAAGGTCGAAGTCCGCCCGGCGGCGTGCGAGTGAAGGGAGCCTGCGATGCTTGATTACGTGTTTTTCGACCCCGCCGCGCGGGTGCGCTTCCTGGCCTTTCTGGCCGGACTGGGCGTGGACACCGAGACCAGCGAGGACGCCGACGACGGCACCTGCAGCGTCTGGGTATCCGAGGATCTCGACGACGAACTCGGCGATCGCATCGACGCGGAGTACGACCGTCTGATGATCGAACAGGCCAACGATGTCGATGCCGAATCCGGTTACGCCGTGAATCTGGTCGGCGTGCAGTACACGCGGCCGGACGGTGTGGTCGGCGTGGTGCGCCTGCAACCGGAAACCATGAACCAGGTCACCGGCTGCATGACGGTCGAGGAGTTGCAGCGCTTCATCCAGCACGTCGCGGATGAGGTGTGGGCCGAGCACACCGAGGCGATGTGTCGGGTGCTCAGCAAGGGGATGGGGGATTCGGCCTCGTGAAGGGCGGATTCCCGAAGGGGTTCCGCCTTCGTCGTGCCCGGATCGGCGGAACCCCTCCGGGTATCCGCCCTACGTGATGCCTGAATAAAAAAGCCCCGACCGGTCGGTCGGGGCTTTCTGGCGGACGAACCGTCAATCGGGAGTCGTTCAGCCAGCCAGATTGGCCGCCACGAAGTCCCAGTTGACCAGCTTCCAGAACGCATCGACATAACCCGGGCGGGCGTTGCGGTAGTCGATGTAGTAGGCGTGTTCCCAGACGTCGCAGGTCATCAGCGGGGTCTCGCCGTTGGTCATCGGGTTGGCGGCGTTGCTGGTGCTGCGCAGGGCGAGCTTGCCGTCCTTGTCCTTGACCAGCCAGGCCCAGCCGGAGCCGAAGGTGGTGATCGCGGTCTGGCTGAACTGCTTCTTGAACTCCTCGAAGGAGCCGAAGGCGCCGTTGATCGCGTCGGCCAGCGCGCCGGTCGGTTCGCCGCCGCCATTCGGGCTCAGGCAGTTCCAGTAGAAGGTGTGGTTCCAGACCTGCGCGGCGTTGTTGAACACGCCGCCGGTGGTCGAGCAGATCAGCTCTTCCAGGGTCTTGGACGCCATGTCGGTGTCCTTGGTCAGGTTGTTCAGGTTGGTGACGTAGGTCTGGTGGTGCTTGCCGTAGTGGAACGCGATGGTCTCGGCGGAGATGGTCGGGGCGAGGGCGTCGTCGGCGTAAGGCAGGGCGGGCAGTTCGAAAGCCATGTGGGGAATTCTCCTGGCAAGGATGGAAAGGAAAGCGCGGCGTCGATGCCGCACGGCTTGGAGTCTGGGGCGTCGATATTAGGGAATTGTGAAGCCCGACAGCGGTATGAGCTATAGGGAAATCGCCCCTGCGCCCGGGTGATTCGATCGCCAGATTCAGTTGCCTCCGTACGGTGTGCCAGTTCACGCGGGCTGCGATACTGCCGCCTTTCGCGTATCCCCACGCAACCGAATCGAGACTGGGTGCCGTCCATGAATTCATCCGCTTCCCGCCTGCCGCATTACCCGGTGGCCTTTTTCACCATGGTCATGGGGCTGTCCGGCTTCGCGATCGCCTGGGCCAAGGGGGAGGCCGTGCTCGGGCTCGACTGGGGCCTGCATCGCGGCTTCGCCGTGCTGGCGGCGCTGTGCTTCGTCGTCCACGCGGTCGCCTACAGCCTGAAACTGCTGCGCCATCGGGCGGCGGTGATGGGCGAGTGGAATCACCCGATCCAGCGCAATTTCTTCCCGGCCATCTCGATCAGCCTGCTGCTGCTGGCGGTGATCGCGTTGAACGTGAACGCCTCGCTGGCCGGTGGCCTGTGGGTGATCGGCGCCGCGCTGCATCTGCTGTTCACGCTGCTGGTCGTGAACGCGTGGATTCACCACGCACC
The DNA here is from genome assembly GCA_024234895.1 of Gammaproteobacteria bacterium. Lineage (GTDB taxonomy): Bacteria > Pseudomonadota > Gammaproteobacteria > JACKNK01 > JACKNK01 > JACKNK01. The sequence continues at coordinate 125,934 of JACKNJ010000002.1, read as the reverse complement.
TTATGAAATCGCGCACATCAACCCGGCGTGGTTCATCCCGGCGGTGGGCAACGTGATCGTGCCGATCGCCGGCGTGCCGCTGGGCCAGATCGAACTGTCCTGGTTCTTCTTCAGCATCGGCATGCTGTTCTGGCTGATCCTGCTGACCATCGTGTTTTACCGGGTCATGTTCCACGCGCCGCTGCCGGACAAGCTGCTGCCGACGCTGTTCATCCTGATCGCGCCGCCTGCCGTCGGCTTCATCGCCTACACCTCGCTGGTCGGCGGCATCGATGCCTTCGCGCGCGTGCTGTATTTCATCGGCCTGTTCCTGACCCTGCTGATGCTGATGGAGGTGCGCCGCTTCGTGCGCCTGCCGTTCGCGCTGTCGTGGTGGGCGTACACCTTCCCGCTGGCGGCGATCGGCATCGCCAGCCAGGGCATGTTCGTGGCCACCGGCGAGAGCGTCTATCGCGGCATCGGCGTTGCGCTGTTGATCCTGCTGACGGCGGTGATCGTGGTGCTGTTCGCGGCGACGTACCGGGCGGCCCGCGCGGGCCGGATCTGCGCGCCGGGCTGATGCCGGTCGGCTGGGGCCTGACCTGACACGACCGGGTGTCGTGTCAGGTCAGAATGCGTCCGTTTCAGGGAGGTCTGACCGTGACCGGACAGGTCGGGAATCGCCCGGGTGCTGGATGATTCGGCGCGACCCTGCGGGTCTTTCTGATGTGGCATCGTAATTGCTTTGTTGTGTTCATGACTCACCCACTCAGTGCCATCGCCATGTTCCAGTCATTCGCCAACATCACCCGCATTCTTGCCGCCAGCGCGCTCGCTCTGGCCGTGGCACCGGCGCAGGCGTTCGAGATCGACTACTCGGTGCACAGCAGCAGCTATCAGGTGAACGGCAGCGAGACGGCGGCGCAACTGGTCTCCGCGTTCAACGCCTCCTCGCCGGTCGTGTGCGATGGGATGTCGCTGACCGGGTTCACCAACATCTCCTCGAATTCGTTGTGCGGTGGCGGCAACTCGGATCTCGCCTTCCGTATCGATCTCGGCTTCAACCTCGGCGAGAGCCAGGACATCAGCTTCCGTGCCGGCATGGACTGGGGTCGCGGCGGTGGCGTGATCGCCGACGACAATCTCGTGTACCTGACCACCGACGACATCTGGTGGTCCTACAACTGGAGCAACAGCGACGTCTTCACGATCACCGATACCTTCGCGGCGGGCAGCCACGAGGTGTCCTGGATCGGTTTCGAGGGCTGCTGCAACGGCATGAGTTCCCTGCAATTCAAGGTTGGCAGCGGTGAGTGGATGGATCTGAATGCCACCAATTTCGCCGAGTTCGAGAGCACCATCGGCCCGTCCGTGCCGGTGCCGCCCGCGCTGCTCCTGATGCTGCCGGCGCTGGTCGCGCTGCGTCGCTTCGTCTGATTCCCGAGAACGCCTGACGGGCTTGGTTTTTCCGGGATCGCCTCCATCTCGGCGGCAGATTCCCTGAATTTCCGGAGCCCGCCATGAGCGACGCCAGCATCGTCACCTGCCCCCATTGCGGGGCCGCCAACCGCATTCCCACCGCCCGCCTGGGCGACGATCCGAAATGCGGCAAGTGCAAGCAGCCGCTGTTCAACGCGCACCCGATGGTGCTGAACGACGGCAATTTCGCCCATCACATCCAGAAGAGCGAACTGCCGATCCTGGTCGATTTCTGGGCTCCGTGGTGCGGACCCTGCAGGATGATGGCGCCGGCCTTCGAGCAGGCTGCCGGCCTTCTCGAACCGCATGTGCGTCTGGCCAAGCTCAATACCGAGGACAACCCGCGCGTCGCCTCCCAGCTCGCCATCCGCAGCATCCCCACGCTGATGCTGTTCCGGGGCGGCAACGTCGTCGCCCAGCAGCCGGGTGCGCTGCGTTCGGCGAACGAGATTGTGCGCTGGGTCCGTCAATACGTCTGAGCGGCGTCGGCGTCCGGGATCGGTGATCGACACCTGCCGATAGCCCTTGTCGCCGAATACAGCCCCTCGCGACCCCGGTGCGTCAGATAAGCGTCAGATCAGCGTCAGGTTGTCGCGATGGATCAGCTCGGGCTCGTCGACGTAGCCGAGCACCTGGGCGAGCTTGTCGGAGCCGATGCCCTGGATCTTGCGCGCCTCGGCGGCGTTGTAGTTGACCAGACCGCGCGCGACCTCACGACCGTCCGGGGCCAGGCAGACGACCAGTTCGCCGCGCTGGAATTCGCCGTCGACACCGGTCACGCCGACCGGCAGCAGGCTGCGTCCGCGTTCGGTCAGCGCGGTGGTCGCGCCGGCGTCGAGATGCAGCTTGCCGCGCGGCTTGAGCTGGCCGGCGAGCCAGCGCTTGCGTGCCGGGATCGGGTCGTCGGTCGGTTTCAGGAAGGTGCCGAGCGACTCGCCGGCGAGGATGCGGCGGACCACATCGTCGTTGCGCCCGGAGGTGATCACGGTGGCCGCGCCGGAGCGCGCCGCGAGACGTGCGGCGCGGACCTTGGTGGTCATGCCGCCGCGACCGAGCGCGCCGCCGTCGCCGGCCATGGCCGCGAAGCTGGGGTCGTCGGCATCGCCTTCCGAGATCATCGTGGCGTCGGGCTTCTGGCGCGGATCGGCGTCGAACAGGCCGGACTGGTCGGTGAGCAGGATCAGCAGGTCGGCGGACACCGCGTTGGCGACCAGCGCGGCGAGGGTGTCGTTGTCGCCGAAGCGCAATTCCTCGAAGGCGACCGTATCGTTCTCGTTGATGATCGGGATCACGCCGAGGCTGGTCAGCGTGCACAGCGTGCTGCGTGCGTTCAGGTAGCGGCGCCGGTCCGACAGGTCATCGTGGGTGAGCAGCACCTGGGCGGTGTGCAGGCCGAACCGCTGGAAGCTGCTCTCCCAGGTCTGCACCAGGCCCATCTGGCCGACCGCGGCGGCGGCCTGCAATTCATACAGCGCGGTCGGGCGGCTATCCCAGCCGAGGCGGCGCATGCCGGCGGCGACCGCGCCGGAGGAGACGATGATGATTTCCTTGCCGCGCTTGCGCAGGTCGGCAAGACCGTCGGACCAGCGGTCGATGGCGGCCTTGTCCAGTCCCTGGCCGTCGTTGGTCAGCAGCGCGCTGCCGATCTTCACGACCACGCGGCGCGCGGCTTTCAGGTCGGCGCGCTGTTTCACGAAGCGGCCTCTTCGCCGTCGTCCTCGTCGTCATCGGGGACTTCAGGGCGGGCGACCTCGTCGAGCCGGTCCATGATCCGCCCGGTCAGCGGGCGCAGACCGACATCGGTCAACGCGGAGATCTCGAACACCGGGCCCTGCCAGTCGAGGCCTTCGATCAACGCTGCGCGCACCTCGGCAACCTCGTCGGGGTCGATCAGGTCGGTCTTGGTCAGCACCAGCCAGCGCTCGCGCGCGAGCAGATCCGGACTGAAGTTGGCGAGTTCACCGACCAGTGCCCTGGCATCGCGGACGATGTCGGTATCCGGGTCGGGCGGCGCGATATCGATCAGATGCAGCAGCAGACGGGTGCGCGCCAGATGTTTGAGGAAGCGTATGCCGAGGCCGGCGCCTTCGGAGGCACCCTCGATCAGGCCGGGGATGTCGGCCATCACGAAGCTGCGCATGGCGTCCACTCGCACCACGCCGAGATTCGGGTGCAGGGTCGTGAACGGGTAATCCGCGACCTTCGGCTTGGCGGCGGAGACGGCGCGGATCAGCGTCGACTTGCCGGCGTTCGGATAGCCGAGCAGGCCGACGTCGGCCAGCACCTTCAGTTCCATGCGCAGGCGGCGACGTTCGCCTTCGGTACCCGGTGTGAACTGGCGCGGCGTGCGGTTGACCGAGCTCTTGAAGCGGGTGTTGCCGAGGCCGTGGAAGCCGCCCTGCGCGACCAGCATGCGTTGACCGTGCGCGGTCAGGTCGCCGAGCTGTTCGCCGGTGTCGGCGTCGTAGGCGATGGTGCCGACCGGTACCGGGATGATCAGGTCGTCGCCGCCCTTGCCGGTGCAGTTCTTGCCCATGCCGGACTGGCCGCGTCCGGCCTCGAAGAAGGCCTGGAAGCGGAAGTCGGCGAGGGTGTTCAGGTTGTCGGTCGCTTCCAGGAACACGCTGCCGCCATCCCCGCCGTCGCCGCCGTCGGGGCCACCTTTGGGGATGTACTTCTCGCGCCGGAAACTGACGCAACCATTGCCACCGTCGCCGGCCGCAATGCGGATAAGGGCTTCATCTACGAATTTCATCGCGCTAGTTTACTTGGCCCTTCAAATCGCGAACATCGCGGCGAAGAAGAAACGCAGGGTGCGCGGTGCGCACCATCGATATATCGCAACGCCCGGTAGGTGCGCATGGCGCACCCTTGTATTGTGAAGACGTCAGGGGAGACCCTGATCGGAACGCCAGACGCCGTGTGCACCCTCAGGCCCTGGAGCCAGGAGCGTAGATCCTGCGCTGGCGTTCCTTTTCTCTTGCAGGAAATCGAACAGCATCTTTGGCACCGAGCCTCTCGGTAGCCCGCATTGACAAGGTGGATTGGCAAGATGAACCCCGCATTGCTCGTTCTCGGTATCGATGTCTCCAAGGCCAAGCTGGATGTGGCCTTGCTCCTTCCCGATGGAAAATTCCGCACCAAGGTGTTCGCCAACACACCCAAAGGCATTACCGCGTTGGTGACTTGGCTGACGCCGCACCTGTCCAGGCCCTTGCACGTGTGCATGGAGGCCACCGGTACCTACTGGGAGGCGGTGGCCGAGGTGCTCGCCGATGCCGGCCAGGTAGTGAGTGTCGTCAACCCAGCTCAGATCAAGGCTTTTGGGGGCGCGGCGCTGGTACGTACCAAGACCGACGCGGTCGACGCGCGCCTGATTGCCCGCTTCTGTGCCACCCAGCACCCGGCCCCCTGGCAACCCGCGCCACTGAATGTCCGTGAACTGCGCTCCTTGGTGCGTCGTCGTCAGGCTCTGGTCGACATGCAGACCCAGGAGAGCAACCGCCTGGAGGTCGCCAAGGCCGGGGTCCGGGCCGATATCCAGGCGCATCTGGCTTACCTCGTCGATGCCATTGCCGCCGTCGAGGCCGCGATCCGGCAGAAGATCGACGATGACCCGGACTTGCGTGAACAGCGTGAGCTGCTGGCCTCCATCCCCGGCATCGGGGAAAAGACCCTGGCCATGTTGCTGGCCCATTTCGGTGGACCGTTGCGCTTTACCCGTACCCGACAGGCGGCGGCTTACGCCGGCCTCGATCCCCGTCAACACCAGTCAGGCAGCAGTGTGCTGCGCCGCCCAAGGTTGTCCAAGGTGGGTCATGCGGAGCTGCGCGCCAGCTTGTACATGCCCGCCATGGTGGCCCTTTACCGAACCGACTGGGGCCGCGCTTTTCGGCAGCGTCTGGCGGCCAATGGCAAGCCCGCCATGGTCATCCTCGGCGCCATGATGCGAAAGCTCATCCATGTCGCCGTCGGTGTACTCAAGTCCCGTAAACCCTTCGATGCGTCCCTTCATGGGGCTTGCTTCGGATAACAGCATCTACAGTCGGGAAGCACCAAACCCAGGGGACAACTTCATGCGCATGCTCCACACCATGATCCGCAGCGGCAACCTGCAACGCTCGATCGATTTCTACACCAACGTGCTCGGCATGACGCTGCTGCGCCAGAAGGATTACCCGAAGGGAGAGTTCACCAACGCCTTCGTCGGTTACGGCAGCGAGGCCGACCACACCGTGATCGAGCTGACCTACAACTGGGGCGTGGACAAATACGAACTCGGCAACGGATTCGGTCACCTCGCCATCGAGGTCGACGATGTCTACAAGGCCTGCGACGACATCCGCGCGCGCGGCGGCCGGATCGTCCGCGATGCCGGTCCGATGAACGCCGGCACCACCATCATCGCCTTCGTCGAGGACCCGGACGGGTATCAGATCGAACTGATCGGCAAGCGCGAGCGTTGATTCCCGTTCATAGCCATAAGCCTATGACTGGCCGCATATTTATCGAATAGTCCTGCAATAGGGGCATCCCTAGACTCCGGCGAAACCCAATACAACGCCCCGTCCGCACGGGGCCGACGGCCACGCCCGTCGGAAGGTTTCCGCCATGAGTCCACAGACCGTTTTCCCGTTCCTCCGCTGGTTTCCGATGTCCCGCGATGGCGTGCGCGCCGACCTGCTCGCCGGCATCACCGTCGCCCTGATCCTGGTGCCGCAGAGCATGGCCTACGCGCAGCTGGCCGGCCTGCCGGTGGTCTACGGCCTGTACGCGTCCTTCGTGCCGGTCATCGTCGCGTCGATGTGGGGCTCGTCGAGCCAGCTGCATACCGGGCCGGTGGCGATGCTGAGCTTGATGTCGGCGGCGGCGCTGATCCCGTTCGCGACGCCCGGTTCCGACGACTTCATCGCGCTGTCGATCATGCTTGCGCTGATGGTCGGCGTGCTGCGCCTGGCGCTCGGGCTGTTCAAGCTGGGCGCGATCGTGAACCTGCTGTCCAGCCCGGTGATCGTCGGCTTCACCAACGCGGCCGCACTGATCATCGGCCTGTCGCAGCTCAGCAAGATCATCGGTGTGCCGTTCCCGCGTTCCGACTTCTACCTCGCCGACCTGTGGGGCGTGGTCGAGCAGATCGGCACCACGCATTGGCCGACGCTGGCGTTCGCGATCGGCGCTTACCTGCTGATCGTTGGCGTGAAGCGTATCGCGCCGAAGGTGCCCGGAATCCTGGTCGCCGTGCTTGCGGCAACGGCGCTGTCGGCGGTGATCGGCTTCGAAAAGAAGACCGTGGTGCCGCTGGAGCAGGTGCGGTCCGCCGAGATCGTGCACGCGTTCGAGACCTACGCGGTCACGGCGGCCAGCATCGACGCCTTGACCGGGCGGATTTCCGCCACGAATCGCGAGATCGCGGATCTGAAGAAGGCCGGCGACGTGGAAAGCATCACCCGCGCCGCCGATCTGGGCGCGGTGGTGCAGCGCCTGAACATCGAGCGGGCGACCCTGAAGAAGCAGAACAATGTCCGTCGGATCGACCTGCATGCGATGGCTCTGGAGGCGGTCGAGACCCCGGAAGGCCGGCGCTTCCACGCCCGTGGCGAGGTGCCGGCGGGGCTGGCCGGCGATGGCCGGACCTGGCGCTTCGACGGCGTGCGCGAGGGGCGGGTGACCTTGTCGGCGGGCGGCGCGGTGGTCGGCGACATTCCGACCGGCCTGCCCAGTTTCGCGGTGCCCGAGATGCAATGGGGCGTGATGTTCGCGCTGTTGCCGGCGGCCATGGTCATGGCGCTGATCGGTTTCATGGAGGCGACCTCGATCTCCAAGGCGATCGCCACCACCACCGGTGAGAAGATCGACGCCAGCAAGGAGCTGGTCGGTCAGGGTCTGGCCAACATCGCCGGCAGTTTCTTCGGTTCCTACACGGTCAGCGGGTCGTTCTCGCGCTCGGCGGTGGCCGCCAAGACGGGGGCGAAGACCGGGCTGTTCGCGATCGTCAGCGCGCTCGCGGTGGTCGCGGTGCTGCTGTTCTTCACGCCGTACCTGTACGCGCTGCCGCAGTCGGTGCTGGCGGTGATCGTGATGATGGCGGTGTTCGGGCTGATCCGCGTGGCGCCGCTGGTGCATGCCTGGAAGGTCAATCGCACCGACTCGGTGATCGGCATCATCACCTTCTTCGCGACCCTCGCGGTCGCCCCGTCGATCGCCAACGGCATCCTGCTCGGCATCGCGCTGACCGTGATCGTCTACCTGATCAAGAGCATGAAGCCGCGCGCCGAAATCGTCGCGCGCAAGCCGGACGGCACGCTCGGCGGCATGGAGTCGCACCACCTCGCGCCGATCAGCCAGACCGTGGTGCCGGTGCGCTTCGATGGCTCGCTGACGTTCTCCAACGTCGCCTACTTCGAGGACATCATCCTGAAGGCGATCGCCGACTTCCCTAAGGCCCGGGCCATCCTGGTGATCGGCAGCGGCATCAACGACATCGATGCCTCCGGCGAGGAGCGCGTGCGCGAGGTCGGCAAGCAGTTGCGCAAGGCCGGCGTGGAGCTCTACTTCAGCAGCCTCAAGCATCAGGTCATGGCGATCATCGAGCGCACCGGCTTGGTCGGGGAATGCGGGCGTGAGCACTTCTTCCCTCACAAGGAACAGGCGCTGAAGGAGTTGCTGGCGCGCTACGACCAGCCTGCCAACAGCGGTGGCGACAAGCCTGGAAACCAACCCGGGGTGCTGGCGGCGGCGTAGACCGCTGATGGGGGCGGCGCCGGCCGCTCGGCGGCGATTCATGGGGAGAGCTTGAGTGAACCGGGGTGGTGCGCATCACCGACTGTGCCACTTGTCTAGAATCCGACCAGTCCCTTACCGGAAGCACGCCCGTGTCCGAGAGTCCCGCATTGATCCCGTTGGACCCGGTCAGTCACAAACGGAGCTTCGCTGACCGTTTTCACAATGAGACCACCGCCTGGGTCGTGCTGGCCGTCTCGCTCGGCATCACGCTGATCAGCTGGTGGCTGTCGAACAGCTATGTGGCGCAACGCGGTGCCGATCGTTTCGATTTCGAGGTGCAGAAGGCCGTTCAGGCGATCAGCAAGCGCATGCAGGAATACGAGCAGGTGCTGCGTGGCGGCATCGGCTTATTCGTCAGCAGCGACGAGGTCACCCGCGAGGATTGGCGTCACTACGTCGGCACGCTGGAGATCGAGCGCTACTGGCCGGGCATCCAGGGAATCGGTTACGCGCAGATGATCGCGCCGGCGGAGCTCGCGGAGCACGTCGCGACGATCCGTGCGAGCGGCCATCCGGACTATGCAGTGCGTCCACCCGGTGAGCGCGACCAATACAGCGCGATCGTCTATCTGGAACCGTTCTCGGGGCGGAATCTGCGCGCTTTCGGCTACGACATGTTCGCCCAGGAGACGCGCCGGGCGGCGATGAGCCAGGCGCGCGACAGCGGCGCCCCGGCGCTGTCCGGGCGGGTGGTGCTGGTGCAGGAAACCGAGCAGGACGTTCAGGCCGGCTTTCTGATGTACCTGCCGCTGTACCGACACAACCTGCCCCTGGACACCGAGGAGCAGCGCCGCGCCGCGCTACGAGGCTTCGTTTACAGTCCGTTCCGCGCGGGTGATCTGTTCCAGGGCATCCTCGGCGCGGATACCCCGTATCTGGACTTCGAGATCTACGACGGCGACGAGGTCGCGGAGGGCGCCCGCCTGCACGCGACCGGCGGCTTCCTCCGCCACGACGGGCATCCCGGTTTTCGCGCGACGCGGAATATCGGGTTGCCTGGGCGGAACTGGACCGCGGTATTCCAGAGCACCCGGGAGCTCGAAGCGCAGATGGAAAGCGCCCAGCCGCTGATCATCGGCATCGGCGGCGTGTTCGTCGATCTGCTGTTGTTCGTGGTCATCTGGTCGCTGGCGGAGAGCCGGCGACGTGCGACCGAGGCGGCGCGTGCGCTGGCCTCGCTGGTGGCAGCACGACGCCTCGCCGCGAGCGTGTTCGACAACGCGCGCGAGGGCATCATGGTCACCGATCACGAGGCCCGCATCGTCGACATCAACCCGATGTTCACCGGGATCACCGGTTATGCCCGCGAAGATGTGCTCGGGCGCAATGCCTCGGTGCTGAAATCGGGGCGTCAGGACCGGCCGTTCTACGTGGCCATGTGGGCGGAGTTGCTGAGCCAGGGCCATTGGCAGGGGGAGATCTGGAATCGTCGTGCGGACGGGGGCGTCTTTCCCGCGCACCTGAGCATCTCGGCGGTGCAGGAACCGGAGATCGGCGCCACCCATTACGTCGGCCTGTTCTCGGACATCACCGAGCAGAAGAACCGCGAGCGCGATCTCGAATTCCTCGCCCATCACGACGCCCTGACCGGTCTCCCGAACCGGATGATGCTGATGCAGAGCATGGCGGTCGCGACCGCGCAGGTGCGGCGCATGAAGCATCGGTTGATGGTCGCCTTCCTGGATCTCGACGGCTTCAAGCCGATCAACGACCAGCTGGGTCACGATGCCGGCGACGAGGCGCTGATCATGGTCGGCAACCGCCTTCGCCAGGCCTTGCGGACCGGCGACATGGCCGCCCGGGTCGGTGGCGATGAATTTGCGCTGCTGCTGTTCGAACGCAAGGCGGGCGAGACCGGCAAGGCGCTGGAACGCGTGCTGGCCGTGCTTGGCCAGCCCTATCCGCTGGAGGGTGGGACGATGTCGATGAGCGCGAGCATCGGCTGCACCGTCTATCCGGATGACGACTCGGACCCGGACGGACTGCTGCGCCACGCCGACCTCGCCATGTACGAGGCCAAATCCGCGGGTGGCAATCGTGTTGTCCGCTATGTCCCGGACAACGGGGAAAGCCGCGACTGAGCTCGTTCAGACCTGCCGCTGGTAGACCGTGTACTTCGGGATGAGCTGGCTGGGGCGGTAGGAGAGCTTGACCTTCTTCAGGTTCTCGAAGCCCATGTCGTCGCCGACGTTGATGTGGGTGACGCCGTACTCGCGCGACAGCAGTTTGGCGAACTCGCGGAAGATGAACTGCGCCACGCCGAGCACGTTGAAGTCGGTCTTCTCGATGATCACGCTGGCGGTCTTGGGGTTGATGCGTTCACCGACAGTGAAGCCGGCGAGCTGTTCGTCGATGACGATTACCAGGCCGATGAGGTCCAGTGCCTGGTAGTCGCGCAACATGCGTTTGACCGCCTGACGCTCGTAGTGGATGCCGTCGATGTACCAGTCGGTCTGCTCCGCCGGCAGGTACTTCATGCGCTCGCTGATCCAGTGATTCATCAGGCGGCTGATGCCGGCGGCGTGCAGTGTCGGGTCCAGCAGTTCGACGCGGTGGTCGGGATGGATGCGGGTGAACTTGTTGATCTCGTTGCGCTTGGTTGCGTAGGCGTTGCCGCGCAAGCCGATCAGGTCGTCGCATTCGTAGACGTAATCGACCAGGGCGCGCTCGACCACGTAATCGGCGAACGGGTCGAAGATCTCCGCGCCGTCCTCGATGTCGTTGACGAACCAGCCGAGCATGGATTCGTCGATGTACTCGACCTTGGTGCTCCCCGCCGAGGCGTTGTTGTCTTCCATGATGCGGAAGCAGGCCTGCATGGCGCGCACCACGTTCTCCTTGCGCCCGAGCGGCGGCAGCAGCATCGACAGGTCGCCGTTGGCGAGCACGAAGAAACAGAAGGTGTCTTCGATGATCGTGTAGAAGCCGCTCAGATGGGTCAGCCAGATGTAGTTGGCGGCGAAGGTGTAGTCGCTGATGTCGAGATTCAGTTCACGCAGGTAGGCATCCATCACCGGCTTGGAATCCAGGCCGAACGGAAGCAGTTCATGGTCTTTGATTTTCAGGGTGCTCATGGGGCCCTCGAAGGGCGATGTGAGAGCGGGCGCGCGGTGGCCGTGGGGCGGACAGGTGGTGCCAGTGGCGCTTATCTTGCGCCGGGTCGCGACGGCTGCACATGGGGTGCCGGGGGGTGTACGAAAATATCTTTCCGTTGCGTCCTGAGCCTTGATTGGAACATCAAGACTCCGGTCGTTCGGGTGTCAGAGATATGCCCCCCCGCGTTGCCCGCCGCACGTCGCACACGACCCTGTGAAACCGGGATGGAGCGACTCTGCAAAGCAACAGGCCCAGCCGGAGTGGCTGGGCCTGTGCGGGCGCGACCTGGATACCGGGGGCGTCGCCGCACGCGGCAAGCGGACGCCCCGGCTCGATCAGTTCGACAACCGGATAAACCGCTTTATGCGGGTCTTGAGCCCCAGCTTGTCGAGCTGATCGCCGACCCAGCTGGAGGCGCGATCCATGCGGTGGTGGGTGGCGATCAAGATTCGATTCGCGAGTGTGCGGCGTAGAAAGAACACGTTGCCACGCATCTGCTGGTGGGTCGCGAACAGGCGCTTGTGTTCGGATTGGCCTTCGGTGAAATCGAAGGCGCGGAAGTGGCCTTCCGCGAACAGGCTCTCCAGGGCCAGCCATTGCAGTACCGTGCCGACCGACAGCTGGGCGTAATCCGGGTCATAGCCGAGATAGGCGTAAATCAGCACCCCGTCGTGGATCGGGCAATACAGATAGGAGATGGGACGCTCGCCGTCGAACAGTGCGTACGCGCGTACCCGTCCCTCTGCCGCGAGCGACTTGGCGGACTCGATAAACGCATCGGTGCCCGGGATGCCCGCATCAAGCAGGCGTTCCTGGTAGGTCAGGGCGGAAACGGCCCGCGCATGGCGGAAGAATTCATCCATTTCTTCCCGGGTGGTGTAGCGATGCCAGCGGATTTCACCGCCGCTGTGCTGGGCGAATTTCCGGACCTTGCGGTTTAGCGTGGCGCGCGTCTTCGACGAGAATTTTTGCTGGTAGGCCTCGAACGACGTCGAAAGATCAATGTGGGAATGCCAGTACTGAAGGGGGATGTAGCGGAGGAATGTCCCGATGCGTGAAATCGTCGGGAGATCTTCATTCAGCGGCATGGCCCGGATGAGAAATCCGTCGCTGCCTGCGGTCAGCGCATCGGTCGGCGGCGTCAGTGCGGCATCGAGGAGCGATTGGGCGAGGAGGCCGATGGATCGACATTGCAAGCGGCGCGTGATCGTCAGGAAGGTCCAATCGCTGAAGCGAAACCTGAACGGAAGTGTCTGGGTGTCCCATGCACTCATCGCCATCTCCCCTGCCTGGCCGGACTCATTGTCTGATTGAGGGAGTGGTGAGTGCCGGGGTGACATCGGGTGCGCCCGCTGGGGGAATCCATAAATGCAGTATTCTGCCGCATCAACCGGACCGGGCACAGCATGTCGGTCCCTGTTGTGGTTTCGTTCAGACGGATAATCGAATGGCCCTGACATCATTACCCAGAAAGCTGGCGCGGGTGCTGCGGCGCGACGGCGTGTTTGGTACGGTCCGTGTGCTCGCCAAGAATATCGCCCACGAACTGCGCAAACGCACCCCTTCCGGGCGTGCCGCTCAACATCACGTCGATGCCTTCGATGCCAGATACGGCACCGATACCTGGGGTCAGGTGGAGGCGGGCGAGCTGGATGTCGACAGTGAGTTTTACGATCACGCCACCCGTTACGAGGCGAGCTGGTCAACCTCCTTCCACCGCGCGATTGCCAGCCTGGACATGGATCACTCCGGGGTGACGTTTATCGATCTGGGATCGGGCAAGGGGCGGACGCTGTTGATGGCTTCCGACTACCCGTTCAAACGCATCATCGGCGTGGAGTTCTCCGCCAGCTTGTGCGACATCGCGCGGAACAACGTCAGCATCTATCGCGGCGAGGCCCAGAAAACCGAGGCGTTCGAGATCGTCTGCGACGATGCGACGCAATTTCCGTTGCCCGATGGCCCGTTGCTCATCTACATGTACCACCCGTTTGGGGATCCGGTCATGCGCCGCGTGGTCGACAACATCGAGCGAGCCGCCATCGCGACGCCGCGACCGATTCATGTGGTGTACATGAATCCGGTCCACCAGGGCGCTTATCGCGAATCGAACGTGTTGCGAGAGGTCGCCGAGGACCCGCACTTCAAGATTTATCGTTACCCCGGCTAAGAAATACGGGGCGAAAGAGAATGATGCCTCGGTCGTCGTCCGGTGGCGCGCGGACGAATCGGGTACTGATGCGCAGGCGTGTGATCGCGCGTTGTCTCTAAGGGGAAAAACCGGCTGACGCGGATAGGCCTGGGGATTCGACAAACCCGCACGAGAGTCAGCGTGGCCCCTGCCAAGGCGCTGAGCCTGTCAATGCTGCCAGGTGCGTTGTCGCGTAAGCCTCGTTGGGCCAGTACTGGCCGGCGGTGGCGACGATGCTCAAGGTCAGGCTCGATGCGCTGTGAGCGGCCGGATGGCGGTTACTCGGAACATTGCGTGTTTCCCTTCAGTTGCTTGTGCTGATGTGCGGCGTCTGACGTCGGGTCCAGCCGAAACCGGCCAGTCCGGTCAGGAGCAGGGCCAGCGCGCCGGGCGCGGGCACGGCGTTGTCAACGGCATTGAAGCTGACGCTGAGGTTGTCGTACGCGGTCGTGTCGTTGCGGGTCGGCGAACCGCCGTTGCCGGAGAAGATGAACACGCCCACGTAGATCTCGTTGCCGCTGGCGCTCAGGTCGAGTGTCGCGGTCGGCGCGACCAGACCGGCGGCGGTGGCTTGCAACCAGTAGGTGCTGGCGGTGATGTCCGTCGCATCCCAGGTGTTCCAGGAATACGTGCCGGCACCGAAGGCGTGGTAACCGCTGAACAGGAAGACGTTGCTGTCCTGCATGAAACCCACACCCCAGCCGTGCGCGCCCGGGGTGCCACCAACGCGGCGCTGATCGATGCTGAAGTCGATGGAGTCCACGGCACCCGAGACGCCGGGGTCATAGCTGAAGGTGCTGTCCCAGACGAGGCGCTGGGTTTCCGCGGAACCGCCCACCAGCGAGGAAAAGATCTGCATTTCCGTCGTGCCCGACGCAGAGAAGGTGTTGCTGGCACCGACATTCTTCGTCGTCGTCACGTTGGTGAAGCCGCTCCAGTCGGTCGCGGTCATGACGACGGCGGCCTGCGTGGCGTTCACGTTGAGGGCGAGCGCGGCGAGCCCCGCCAGGAGAGTGAGAGATTTCATGGGTATGCCTTGTCTGGTTGCCGCGCCAGGCCGAGGTGCCCGGAGTTGCGGCGACGTGGTTGAACCAGACCGGGAGGCGCGCTGGGATGGCTCCCCGATCACGTATTCGTATGGTACGGGTTTCGAATAGGCAATGTCTGTGCCTGGTTCGGCTTCCGTTGCCCGTCGCAAGCCGGCAGAGCGAGGCTGTACGGTGCCTGTCGGCGGTGACCCCGTTGCTGGCCCGGTGCGATTATCCGCTGAGTCCTGCCACATCGCCTGCCAGGCATGACACATGCCGACACCGGTGCTGGCGAAACGCGCCGGTTCGATCGACGCTGCGTCCGGGTCACGTGCGGCGATGGACGTTCAGGTCGGGGACAGCCGACCCGGCATCAGCAACATCGAAAATCTGTTCATGCCGGCCCAGGTCGGTGATGCCACGCCCGTTGCGGCGCATCCGGCCGATGACGGCACAAGGCCCGCCGGGGCGGGGCATTGGAGTTCCGGCATCGCGGTCAGCGACCCGCTGCTGTCCACTTTGCCCCCACAAAAAACCCCGGGTCAGTTGCCTGGCCCGGGGCTCGGGAGACCCGTCACCACCCGGTGGCGGCGGACGGGATCACACCACGCAAACCGCCTATTTCGGCGACACGCCCAACGCCTGCAAGGTCGCGACGTTGATGTACTTGTCGACCGGCAGACCCTTGGCCTTCTGGAAGGCGTTGACGGCAGCGATGGTCTCCTGACCCACGACACCGTCGATCGGACCCGGGTTGAAGCCTTCACGCTTCAGCGCTTCCTGGATCTGGGTGATGCGCGCACCGGTCATGTTGGTCTTGCAGAGGATGGAGCGCCATTCCATGAAGCCCTCCTTCTCCAGCTGACGCTCGGTCACGGTCTTGTACTCGGCCGGAATCGCGATCCGCTTTTCCTGCGGCGCGGACACCATCTTGCGCACCTTCATGGTCTTGGTTTCCGCCGGGATCTCCACCTTGCGGGTGGTCGCCGGGGTCTTCACGACCTTGCGGGTGACGGTCTTGTACTCGGCCGGGATCTCGGTCAGACAGATCTTGTTGCCGGTACGCGTCTGGCGCGGCTCGGTCATGTCGTGGACTTCGTGCCAGAGGAACTCGTTGTCCGAGACCTTCCTGGTGATCTCGACGGTCTTGTAGGTCGCCGGGATATCACGCTTGGACTCGGCCGCATCGGTGACCAGCTCACGCACCTTCACGGTCTCGTATTCCGCGGGAATCTCGATCCGGCGCGTGGTGGCGGGGGACTTCTCGACGCGCTTGCGCAGGGTCTTGTAAGTGGCCGGCACCTCGACCAGACACATGATCTCGCCGGTGGCCTCGTCGATCTTCTGGATCGGGCCTTCACCCTTCTTCCAGATGGTATGCGCCGGCTCGTCGATGACCTTCTCTTCGACCCACTCGTACTGCGCCGGCACTTCTTCCATGCGGAAGGACGGCTCCTTGACCATCACCCGCTTCTCGACCCAGCGGTACTGGGCGTCGCTGACGGCGAGCGCCGCATCCGCATCGCTGACCAGCACCTGCTTGGTCTCGGTGGCGTACTTGGCCGGACGGTAATGCTCGTGGAAACACATGCCCGGCGTGGCGGCATCCAGGTCGATGCCGTGCTTGCGGGCGGCGGCGAGCAGCTCATCGCTGGCCGGCGCAGCGTCCTTGCCAAGATCGGTTTTCCAGACGCGCTGGGCCTCGCGCACCAGGATCGTCTCCTGCTCGGTGCCATACACCGCCGGCACGGTCTCCAGGCGGCTCGACGCCTCCTTGACCAGCACCGTTTCGGTACCCCAGTCGTAGCTGGCAGGGATCACCTCGACACGCTCGCTGGCCTCTTTCACCAGCACCTGCTTTTCGACGTTCTTGTACGAAGCCGGAACCCAGACGCGCGCGTAGCACTCGCCGCTCCTGGCCTCGGGCGGCAGAAGCATGTTATCGGCGCTCGCGGTTTGAACATTGTCCAAAGCGCTGGTCTTGGCCGCATTGTCCTGTTGCAGGTGGGCGATATCGCTTCGCAGCGCTTCGTTCTCCTGACGCTGCGACGTCAGCTCCTGTTGCAGCTCATCGACCCGTGTGTTGTTCACACAGCCCGACAGAATGAGCGCGGTCATCCCCACAACCGGGACGACCCGCGACATGGTGCGCTTGTTATTCACTTAACTTCTCCTCGGAATGAAAAATAAAGCGCGCGCCCACTCCCCTTGGACGCACCCTCCGCGCCCCTATTCCAAGTCCCGTGCCATGCACCGAAACGCGAAAACCCACCCCGTCAGCATCGCCAGGTGTCGATGCAAGTCTTTGTTGATAAATGACAAATGGCGGACCTTTCTGCCCGCCGGCGCTCACTGATCCCGCCCGGCCAGCAACCAGCGAATCCCGACCTGTCCGCTCAGGGAGACACTTCGCCAGGCGCGCACGACCCGATGCCGCCCGCCCGGTGAGCACGCGAGATCTGTTCCGAAACAGTGGTCCCGGGGTAACCGGGCATGGGCATCGAGGTCCGTTCTCGCGTTGCTCCCTCACCGCTTTCGAACCATGCATCCGATGGTCGCGGGATCAAGCCTGAAAGGATCGGCCGGCTGCTGGGGGCTGAAACTCCGCTGGAGCCGGAGACGCTTCGGTCCGGGCTATCCGCGCCAATGGACTCCAGCGATGGCGCGGGAATTCAGTTGGTGCAACGACGCGCAGTCGGACCTTCCGGGCGCTTTGGGGTGCGACTGTCGCGCCGGTATCGCGCCATGAATGCGAACGGCCTTGATCCGTGCCGGATGCCGGGCACGACGTCACGGCTGGGGCGAAGCCGTTTTAGCGCTACCGCTTTCGTGCCGTCGCCGATGCGCGATGGTCAGGACGGGGTCTGATCCAAAGCGGTGTTCCGAACGCGTCTCGACCTACGTCTGGCGCCGACAAGACCGATCCCCAGACCCACCAACGTCAGGGTGCCCGGAGCCCAGACGGTCGGAGCGTCGCCCAGACTGTCTGCCGTCAGGGTTTGCAGAGAGAGAATCTGTCCCGCGGTCAGCGCTTCATCCCAGATCGATATCTCGTCAAGGGATTCCGCGAATGTCTGGAGCGAGATCACGCCGCCGATCCATTGCACGTCCGTGGTCGATTGGTACGCGGCCGTTCCGACATGGGCGCCGTTGACGTAGTAGGCCGTCGATCCCCCCGTGCCCACCGCCGCGATGTGATGCCAGACATCCGCGGCCAGGCTGTCGAAATCGAAGGTGGGCGTCGCGGCGACCATGCCGTGGTTGGTGTTATCGAACACGCCAAGATGCTCGGAGATGTTCTCGCCCACAATCTGGTGGTCCCCGCCGGACGCAAAGGAACCCCGCGTCAGGGTGTTCCAGTCTGCGGTGGCGTGATAGTTGCGGAACCAGCCGGAGATGGTCCAGGCCGCCCCGAGATCAACCGTGTCGGCGAGCATTTCCAGGTTCGAGCCCAGACCGGTGTTGATCGCTCCGCCGAACCGCCCGCTGGCGGACCAGGAAGTCGGTCCGCTGATGGACAGCGTGTGATCAAGCGATGAGCCCGATGAGTCACCCGCGATCGAGCCGCTCCCCTCGTCGAAAGTCCAGTGCGCGATCGGGGCTGCAATGACCGACCCGTGAACCAGGGATGCCAACACCACTGCCGTGAGGGAAAGCTTGATCATCGGTAATCTCATGCGCTTATCGGACGATGGCCTGAGGAGCCCGGAACAAGGCTGCACAAGCCGATATCAATCTAGCCAGAAACCGATCGCCGGGACAGAGCCCGCAAATTGCCGGGCCACCCAGCGATCGCTGCCTTGGTGATACCCGTCCAGGCCCGGGTGATCGCACACGTCCACCAACTTGCTCGCGGCTCCGTCGATTCAGGTTGCGTGCCGGGCGCGGCGCAGTGCCGCCAGGCCGATACCGAACAGCGCCACACTCAGCGGCGCAGGGACGCTGGCGCCACCGGTATTGGCATTCACGGTGAACTCGATGGTGTCGTTGGCCAGCGTGATGGTGCCGGTGTTGATGCCGCCGATGTCGACCAGCGTGGTGTTCAGGAAGGTCATCGTCGCGTTCAGGGCGGAACCGGACACGAAGCTGTCTTCGAGGAACAGGCGCGCGGAATTGGTGTTGGAATTCCAGAAATAGAACGAATCGCCCGTCGTGAAATCGGCGGTGGCGGAGAAAGTGCCGGCGAACACGGGAATCCGGGTGTTGATGAAATCGTAACGTTCAATGGGGGCGGCACTCGCGCCGAAGATCAGGTAGTCCTGCGACGCGCCGGAATTGATGGATGACGCCCCCGTTGACGAGCCGCCATAGGCCAGGTGCGTGAGCCCGGTGATGTCGAGCGTGCCGCTGACGCTCACGACCAGATCGGCGCCGACCTCCGAGAAATCGATGAGCACTGCGGATTGCGCGGGGTTGCCGAGCATCGACAAAGCCGCAACGGTCAGTGCGCGGGCGAGGAATTTGCGATAAGTCATTAGTCGAATACCCGTGGTGAATAAGCAATTTGCGCAAACCAGCAACAAGTAGGCCACGAACGGCAAATTGTTGCGAAAACGTTAGCCGCCATGGGCGCACCAATCGCGGGTGTGCCATTTGTGACAGGGTTATGCCATCTGGTGTCAGCCGAATGGCTTGAATGATTCGAAATCTTCCCGAAGACGTGCGCAAGGCCTTGGCGCTGCGTGCCGGGATCGGCCACCGCAGCCTTGCCCGGCAGGCAATGGTCGAACAGCGACACAGGCCGAATCAGCAGGCTGGACAGGAGCGTCGGGAGACGGTCGCGGCGATCCGCCGGGATCGGGCCGCATCCGGGGCCGTGGCATTACCCGAAGCGCTGGAATATCTGATTCGCGAGGACCGTCAGCGATGAGCGATCGCTGGGTGCTGGATGCACCGCCTGGTGATGCGTGCCGAGGGGGCGGGGAGATCGCCGACCGTCGGGAGGTGGCCCGAATTGACCCCGCGTCCCTGCATCAGACCCCATCCGTGGGGTCTGGCGGTATGGTCGCGCTATCGAGTCAGACCGCAGTCAGCCGGCGAAGGCCGATCAAGCCGAGCGCGATGAGCACCGCGGAGCCGGGGGCAGGTACCGGCTCGCCAAGGCCGGTCAGATCCGATTCCGTGAAGGAGTAGCGGATGTCATCGATACCGAAGATGTCGCGTCCGGCTGTGATGCTGGCGGATTCACGGATGATGATCTGGGCGACATCGGTATCCGATGAGAAGCCGATGAACTGAATGCCGCCGCCCCCAGGGAAGCCGTTCGGACCGGTTTCCGACAGGAAGGCCTGCATCGGGTCGCCGTTGCCGAAAATGATCTCCATGAAGATGTCCCGCTTGGTGTCCTCACGCCCCATCAGGAAGAACCCGAAGGTGCGAATGTTCGATGCGAAACTGAGGATCACCCCACCATCGACCGTGCCGGGATCGTTCGATACCACGCGCAGGTGCTGACTGCCGCCACTGGTCGTGTTGAAGCCACGAGTCGAGTCGTTATCGATACTGGCAATGCCCGGATCGTTCTGTGGCGGGCCGAACCCGGCGGGATCGGTACCGAAGAGCGTGGCGGTAACGTTCGCATCCAGCGCCAACGGCCCCGAGAGGGAAAAGTCTCCCGCCGGTGCCGATTCGAAGTCGATGCGCTGAATCGCGGTCATCGTCGAGTCAAAGGCGTTGGCAAAAGAAAGGGCATTCGTGCCAACCACGTTGCTTGCCCCGTCGTCGTACGCAAGGCTTCGAACCTGGGTGATCAGCGCGGCGGATGCTGTGTCGAGGCCGCTGGTGAGTCCGAACACCACCAGGGATAAAGCAAGTAACGTGCGGATTTTCATGGAGTGTTGCCCTTGCTCGTGTTGATGCACACGACTCGTTGATCGGTTCCAACCCGTTCCCGTCCTGGGGCGGTCGCGTGCTGGTCTGCATCGGGGGTCAGGCAATAACGATGCCGACGATGTGCGGCTTCCTCCGTGAGAACGATGAATCATCTGCTCCGTATTGATCATTGACAATGGGAACTTCGGTGTCAGTGCGAGGCCGGTTCACGCATCGTTGCATCACGGCTTTCGAACGATGCGCCCGATGGTCGCGGGATGCAGGCCGAAATGATCGGCAAGCTGTTGGTAGATGTAACCGCCGCTTGAATAGGCGACGCGAATGGCGGCATCCCGGTCCGGGTTGTCCGCGCGAATGACCTCCAGTGACGGCGCAGGCGGCCGTCTCTGGGCGATCGGGATGGTGATTGATTGGCCGGCGATCTCGGTTTGTGCCTGCATCCGCGCGACAAAGGCCTCGTCGCCGAGATAAATCTGCTGTCTGAGGTTTTCCCACACCGAGGCCCGCCCAACCCCATCGGCGACGAATCCCGCGTAGCGTTTGCGCGCGTTGATGCGCCGAGTCCCGAACAGCCCCAGGATCGCATCGACCTGCAATGCGGAAATCGGGGCGTCCAGTCCGACCGTGGCGCGATAGCTGCTCCACGGCCACTGCTCGGGCAGTTCAACCATTCGGGCGCGAACGGGATTGAGGACGATGTAACGCGCGAGCTCAAGAAGGTAAGCATCCTTGTCCACCAGGATCGCTTTATATCGCCCCTGAAAAAGATGCCCCGTGCGCTGATGCCGACGGTTCGACGTTTGCGTGAACACCCCGTTGAGTTGCCGCATCCCCCGGCCCAGGTTGGCATCGGGCGTCTCGATCAGCAGGTGATAGTGGTTGCTCATCAGGCAATACGCGTGACACACCCAATTGAACTGCGTGACCACCTCGCCAAGCACCTTCAGGAACGCCGCCCGGTCCTCATCGTCCTCATAGATGTCTTCGCGACGATCGCCCCGCGCGGTGACGTGATAAAGCGCCCCCGTGAATTCAATTCGAAGTGGTCTGGCCATTGGGCAAACTTAGCGGACGAGTCACCAAATGCAACAATGCGAGACCTGACCCTAAAGGTGCTGCGGACGAGTCACCAAATGCAACAATGCGAGACCTGACCCTAAAGGTGAACTAAAGGTGCTGCTAGCCGAGATGCTGTCAAATGCAACAATACGAGACCTGACCCTGAAGGTTGCGCTGAAGGTTGCTGAAGGTTGACCCTGAAGGTGCTTGACCCTGAAGGTGCTGTGACCCTGAAGGTGCTGAGGGTGGTACCCCAAAAAAGGCGCGCAAATCCGCCATTACTGCCAACCGACGGTCGCGGACCGGGTCGTGTTCACTGCATATGGCTTGCTGCTTGCTCCGTTTCTGGAAGCGAGGATGGAAAATTTCTCGTTCGCGAACCGCTGGTATCCCGGCGTCAACTGACACCGGCCTGAAAACGGTTGGCCACGCCGTCCGTATGCGTTGCGTGATCGCCAGCTATATGAGCCCTATCGGCGCGGGTACGGGCTGTTCCGCCACAAGGCGCAATGGGTCGCTGGCCGATGGGGTCTCGCATTGTTCAGTTAAATGCAACAATGCGAGACCCCAACGCCTTGACCCGAATGCATCCTTGACCTTGGACGGAACTTGGCGAACACCATCCAACAGCTCCGTCAACAACTCACGCGCCAGGAAAAGCTCAGAGCCCGGTTGAGATCGATGGGATCATCCGGGATGCGACAGTTCAATTCCGACCAAGATGCGGCGCTGGCATCGCAAACCGTCTGATGGCCCACAGCTACAAAAACCTGAATCCTGAAAAAGCCTTTATCTGGCGCATCGTCCACCGCGACAACCTGCCGTGGATTTGGGCCAATGGCCTGCATTGCGGCAACAGCGCCTTGCGCTCGCCCGCTTGGGTAAACATTGGCAACGAGGACCTGATCCAAAAACGCGCCACCCGTCCCGTGCCCGTCGCGCCCGGCGGGGCACTGAACGACTACGTGCCGTTCTATTTCACGCCGTTCTCCTTGATGATGTACAACATCCACACAGGGCGCGGGGTACTCCAGCGCTCCAACGCGGAGATCGTGATCCTGGTGTCGTCTCTGCCCCGACTGCAGGAATTGGGCATCCCTTTCGTGTTCACGGACAAACACGCCAAGGTCGCGCTGGCGCGCTTCTTTTCCGACACCGCGCAACTCGATCAGGTCGATTGGCCACTGCTGCAATCCCGCAACTTCAGCCGGGACCCCAACGACCCGGAGAAGCTGGAGCGTTATCAGGCGGAGGCACTGGTGCATCGGCACTGCCCGATCTCTGCCTTGCTCGGTGCAGTGTGCTACACAGACCAGATCAAACACGACATTGATGCTCAACTCGCAGGCCACGGCCTGAACCTCGATGTCCACGCCATGCCCGGTTGGTACTTCTGATGATCCATTACACCCAAGGCAACCTGCTCGACGCTGACGCCGAGGCCCTGGTCAACACCGTGAACACGGTGGGCGTGATGGGCAAAGGCATCGCGTTGATGTTCAAAGAACGGTTTCCCACCAACATGGCCGAGTACGCCGAGGCGTGCAAAGCCAAGCAAGTGGTGACGGGAAAGATGTTCGTCACCGAGACCGGCGAGCTGATGGGGCCACGCTGGGTGGTGAACTTCCCCACCAAGCGGCATTGGCGCCATCCCTCAAAGCTGGAGTGGATCACCGAGGGGCTGGAGGATCTGAAGGCGTTCATCGTGGGCCACGGGGTCAAGTCCATCGCCATCCCACCCTTGGGCGCGGGTAACGGCGGCCTGGATTGGCCGCTGGTGAAGGGCGAGATCGAGGCCCGGCTGGCCGGTTTGCAGGATGTCGACATCCTGGTCTTCGAACCAACCCGTCAATACCAGAACGTGGCCAAGACCAAGGGCGTGCAGAAGCTCACCGCGCCGCGCGCGTTGATCGCCGAACTGGTGCGCCGCTACTGGGTGCTGGGTATGGAGTGCAGCTTGTTGGAGATTCAGAAACTGGCCTGGTTCCTGGAGCGGGTCATCGAGGGTCAGCAGCTCAAGAATGGATTGGACCTACGTTTCATGGCCAACAACTACGGCCCCTACGCCGACCGCCTGCGGCACCTGCTGGACGGCCTGGACGGCAGCTATCTCAAGAGCGAGAAGCGCATCAGCGATTCCGATCCCCTGGACGTGATCTGGTTCGACGAGTCCAAACGCGAGCGGGTCGCGGCCTATCTGAAGTCCGAGGCCAAGGATTACCTGCCGGCCTTGGAGCAGACCTCGGCACTCATCGACGGCTTTGAATCCCCGTTCGGCATGGAGCTGCTGGCGACGGTGGATTGGCTGCTGACGAAGGAACGAGTGGAGCCGAACGTCGACGCGGTGCTCGACGGCATCGCCCATTGGCCCGCCGGTCCGCGGTGGGCCAAGCGCAAGGCCGGGCTGTTCGATCGACGCGCGGTGGAGATTGCCTTGAATCGGCTCAAGGCGATGCCGATCTGAGAGGCCCGGAGGCTAGGAAGGGCGAGGGTCTC
Source organism: Gammaproteobacteria bacterium (assembly GCA_024234895.1). GTDB lineage: Bacteria > Pseudomonadota > Gammaproteobacteria > JACKNK01 > JACKNK01 > JACKNK01. The sequence continues at coordinate 101,991 of JACKNJ010000002.1, read as the reverse complement.
GCGGCTTCGGGGTCAGCGCGGCTTCGGGGTCAGGTCTCGCATCGTTGCATCCAAGCGCGGCTTCGGGGTCAGGTCTCGCATCGTTGCATCCACACTGACTTCTGCGGGCTGACGAATGATGCAAATCATCAATCATGATTCGTTCTCCACGCGAACGATTTGCTCGGCAAACCGCCTGAAATCCGGCACTTTATCCCGGCAAATCGACATCACGATCGCCCAGTCGATGGCGTCGTAGTTGTGTACCGCGACGTTGCGGAACCCGACGGCCTTTTTCAGCGATCCAGCGATCTCCGCATCCAACACACCCAAGCGGGCAAGTTCATCGAAGGACTCCCCCATGGTCTGCGGGGCAGGTCCGTCCAGACGACCGATCAGGTGCGTTGCGATGTCCACGCACAATTGCACCGCACGGGTGAGGTTGAGCACGAGAATGTCCTGCGTGTCGGCGTCGGACTCCAGTTGTTCCAGTGAGTCCGGGCATTTGTCCTGCACGCGAGCGAGACAACGCCGTAGCGATTCGAGCTTCTGCTCTACGACGACCGTAACCATGCGTCTCGCCGTGCCGCCAGAATGCGGCGTTGCAGGGGAACGAAATCGGCGACATCGAGCAGGTGGCGGCTCAGCAGCGATGCGTAGATATCCGGGTCGCCGAACAGGCGTTTGCCGTTCAGAATTTCGCCGAGCAAGGGCTCACCGGCACGGCGCAAATCGATGAGGTCGATCGGGCGACCGAACGCCAGGGCCAGTTCCTCGATCAGTGCGATGCGCGTCTCGGCATCCAGCGCGCTGTCCGCCCAGACCGCGACATCGATATCGCTGTCTGGCCGGGCCGTTCCCGTCGCGTGCGAGCCAAACAGCATCGCCAGACGAATCTCGTCATGGCGTTGCAGGATCGCGCTCAGCTTGTCTGGGGTCACTGTGGTCATCGGTCCGTTCATCAAGGATTTCGGTCGATCATAGCCGACACCGAAAAACGCGGCGCTGACGGAGGGCTCGAGCTTCGAGGTCTCGCATCGTTGCATAGGCAATACCAAACAAGCGCGCATCCAAACAATTGAAAGACTGGGTCACGCATCACCCGGGTAAGGCCTTCCAAGTCCGACTGCGCAGCCAGCATCCGGTCGAAAGGGTCACGGTGATCGGCTAGGAAACTGCCCGCCCGCAAGCTGTGCAGAGCGATGATCGGTAGATGTTGGAAACCATCGACCGCGACCAGGAGGTGGGTTGTTGCCTCGTGGATGTTGATGACCGTTGGCATGCCAGTCTCCGGTGAACCAAGTCAGATGACCAAGTCGACTTTAGATCGCTCAGCAACGGCCCGACGATTCACTTCTGAGTACGTACTCACCTTCGCGAGCAATGTGGATTACTCTGTATTACATCGTCACCACATGCGTTCCGAAGGATTGCAATGAGCATCACCAGCGTCCGTCTTCAACCCGATGTCGAGAAGCCGTTGGAGGAACTTGCCCGGCGGCAGGATCGGAGCAAGAGCTACTTGATCAACCAGGCCGTCCGCGAGTATCTGGCGCGTCAGAACCAGGAGCAGCAAAGGTGGGAGGAGACGCTTGTGGCCATCGACTCGGCCCGGGATGGTCGGCGCGTCGACGGCGAGGCGGTGAAGGCGTGGGTTGCCAGTTGGGGCACGGATAACGAACTCGACCCGCCACCGAGATGAGGCTCGCATTTACGCCCGAGGCCGTCGGCGATCTGCGACGACTGCGGGAATTCATCGCGATTCATGATCCTGCCGCCGCGCAACGTGTGGCGAATCACTTGCTGACCGCGATGGATCGCCTGGAATCCTTTCCGGAGTTGGGTGTGCCGGTGGCGATGGCACCAGACCCCCAGGTCATCCGTGACCTGATCGCGGGCGATTACGTGGTGCGTTATCTGATTGGCGCGAGGGAGGTGTTGGTGCTGCGGGTCTGGCACCAGCGCGAAGATCGCTGAGGATCAGTCGTGAAGCTTCGTTCCCTCAGCTGGAAGCTTCGGGGTCACGGAAGCTTCGGGGTCTCGCATCGTTGCATCACCTGAAAACCAAGTCTGCCCCCGTTGGTCGCCGCCCCGATTCGGGCTGGATGAATCGATGACGCCGATCGCGGCTGAAGCCGCTCCTACGAAATGCCGACGCAGGCCATTGATGCCCGCACCGCCCAGAGCCGGCATAGGCCTGCGCATGACGGTTCGGATAGTCCGGGGGGCGGTGTGCCGGGTCAGTCCGGGTCGTAGGCCAGCACCGGCGACAGCCAGCGTTCGGTTTCGGCGAGGGTCATGCCCTTGCGCGCGGCGTAGTCCTGGACCTGGTCCTTGTCGATCTTGCCGACGCCGAAGTAGCGGGCTTCGGGGTGGGCGAAGTAGAGACCGGAGACGGCGGCGGCGGGGAGCATGGCCTTGGCGCTGGTCAGGGTGATGCCGGCGTTTTTGTCGGGCTCGATCAGGGACCAGAGGGTGTCTTTCTCGGTGTGGTCGGGGCAGGCGGGGTAGCCGGGGGCGGGGCGGATGCCGGCGTATCTTTCGGCGACGAGGTCTTCGTTGCTCAGGGTTTCGTCGGCGGCGTAGCCCCAGAACTCCTTGCGCACACGCTCGTGCAGACGCTCGGCCAGGGCTTCGGCGAGGCGGTCGGCGAGGGCCTTGAGCAGGATGGATTTGTAGTCGTCGTGGTCGGCGGCGAATTCGGCGAGCTTGGTGTCGATGCCGGTGCCGGCGGTGACGGCGAAGGCACCGATCCAGTCGTTGGCGTCTCCTTTCGGGGCGACGTAATCGGCGAGGGACTGGAAGCCGTAATCGCCCTTCACGGTCTGTTGACGCAGGAAGCGGAAGGTGGTCAGGACCTCGGAGCGTGAGTCGTCCGTGTAGAGCTCGATGTCGTCCTCGTTGACCTGATTCGCGGGCCAGAAGCCGAACACGGCGCTGGCGGTCAGCCACTTTTCATCGACGATCTGCTTGAGCATGGCCTGGGCGTCGTCGAACAGCTTGCGGGCCTCTTCGCCGACGTATTCGTCGTCGAAGATCTTCGGGTATTTGCCCTTGAGCTCCCAGGTCAGGAAGAACGGGGTCCAGTCGATGCGTTCGACCAGTTCCTGGAGCGGGTAGGCGTCGAAGCCGAGCAGTACGCCGCCGGTCGACGGCAGCACCGTAGGATGGGCAAAGGCCGAAGGCCGTGCCCATCGGTCGGCGTTTTGGCCTGGGTCGGTGTCCGTGTTGGGCACGCTTTGCTTTGCCCAACCTACGGTCAGTGCCCTTGGCTGGATCGGGGTGTATGCGAGCTGGGCCTTGCCGGCGCGGGCCTCTTCGAGGGTGACGGTCTCGCGCTTGCCGCTGCGCTGGGCGCGGCGCTGGCGGACGGTTTCGTACTCGGCGCGCAGGTCGCTGACGAATCCGTCACGCAGGTCCTTGGACAGCAGGTTGGTGGCGACGCCGACTGCGCGGCTGGCGTCGGCGACGTAGACCACCGGGTGTTGGTACTTGGGTTCGATCTTGACGGCGGTGTGCGCCTTGGACGTGGTCGCGCCGCCGATCATCAGCGGCAGGTCGAAGCCGAGTCGCTGCATCTCGCTGGCCATGTGCACCATCTCGTCCAGCGACGGGGTGATCAGGCCGGACAGGCCGATGATGTCGACCTTGTGTTCGCGGGCTTTGGTGAGAATGGTCTCGGCGGGCACCATGACACCGAGGTCGATGACCTCGTAGCCGTTGCATTGCAGCACCACGCCGACGATGTTCTTGCCGATGTCGTGCACGTCGCCCTTCACCGTCGCCATGAGGATCTTGCCGGCGGTGGACAGGTCTTCGGCGGCGGCCTTCTCGGCCTCCAGGTACGGTTCCAGCCAGGCGACGGCCTTCTTCATCACGCGCGCGGATTTGACCACCTGCGGCAGGAACATCTTGCCGGCGCCGAACAGGTCGCCGACCACGTTCATGCCGCTCATCAGCGGGCCTTCGATGACGTCCAGCGGGCGGCCGAGCTTCTGGCGAGCCTCTTCGGTGTCCTCGTCGATGTACTCGGTGATGCCCTTGACCAGCGCGTGTTCGAGGCGCTTTTCGACGCTCCACGAGCGCCATTCCTTGTCTTCCTTCTTCTCGGCGGTGCTGCCGTCGCCCTTGTATTTGGGCGCGATCTCGATCAGGCGCTCGGTGGCGGCGGTCGGATCGGCGGAATTGTTCAGGACCACGGTCTCGACGGCTTCGCGCAGCTCGGTCGGCAGGTCGTCGTACACGGCCAACTGGCCGGCGTTGACGATGCCCATATCCATGCCCGCCTTGATGGCGTGGTACAGGAACACCGAGTGGATGGCCTCGCGCACCGGGTTGTTGCCGCGGAAGCTGAACGACACGTTGGACACGCCGCCGGAGATCAGCGCGTGCGGCAGCGTGGCCTTGATCTCGCGGGTGGCCTCGATGAAGTCGACGCCGTAGTTGTTGTGCTCCTCGATGCCGGTCGCGATCGCGAAGATGTTCGGGTCGAAGATGATGTCTTCGGGTGGGAAGCCGACCTCTTTGGTCAGCAGCTCGTAGGCGCGGGTGCAGATCTCGACCTTGCGCTCTTTCGTATCGGCCTGGCCGACGGTATCGAAGGCCATGACGATCACGGCGGCGCCGTAGCGGCGGCACAGGCGGGCCTGTTCGAGGAACTTGTCCTCGCCTTCCTTCATCGAGATCGAGTTGACGATGGGCTTGCCCTGCACGCACTTGAGCCCCGCCTCGATGATTTCCCACTTCGAGGAATCGATCATGAACGGGACCTTGGCGATGTCCGGCTCGGACGCGCACAGGTTGAGGAAGCGGGTCATCGCACTGATGCCGTCGAGCATGCCCTCGTCCATGTTGACGTCGACGATCTGCGCGCCTTCCTCGACCTGGGTGCGGCAGATGTCCAGCGCCTGGTCGTAGTCGCCGTTCAGGATCAGGCGCTTGAACAGCGCCGAGCCAGTCACGTTGGCGCGCTCGCCGACGTTCACGAACAGCGAGTCGGCACCGATGTTGAGCGGTTCCAGACCGGACAGACGGCACTCGGGCGCGATCTGCGGCCTCACGCGCGGGGCCTTGCCGGCGACGGCCTTGGCGATCGCGGCGATGTGATCCGGCGAGGTGCCGCAGCAGCCGCCGACGATGTTCAGGAAGCCACTCTCCGCCCACTCGCCGATCTGCGCGCCCATCTCCGGCGGCATCAGGTCGTACTCGCCGAATTCGTTGGGCAGGCCGGCGTTCGGGTGCACGTTCACGAAGCACTCGGCGACGCGGCTCATCTCCTCGACGTACTGGCGCAGCAGGTCCGGGCCGAGCGCGCAGTTCAGGCCGATGGAGATCGGCTCGGCGTGGCGCAGCGCGTTGTAGAAGGCCTCGGTGGTCTGCCCGGAGAGGGTGCGGCCGGACTGATCGGTGATGGTCCCGGAGATCATGATCGGCAGTTCGATGCCGTCCTCATCGAACACCTGCTTGACCGCGAAGATCGCCGCCTTGGCGTTGGCGGTGTCGAAGATGGTCTCGATCAGCACGATGTCGATGCCGCCCTCGATCAGCGCGCGGGTGGCCTCCATGTACTGCGTGACCAGCAGGTCGAAGGTGACGTTGCGCGCGCCGGGATCGTTGACGTCCGGGGAGATGGACAGCGTGCGGCTGGTGGGGCCGAGCACGCCGGCGACGTAGCGCGGGCGTTCCTCGGTCTCGTACTTGTCGGCGGCGGCGCGCGCCAGGCGGGCGGCCTCGCGGTTCAGCTCGGGGACCAGATCCTCCATGTGGTAATCGGCCTGCGAGACGCGCGTGCCATTGAAGGAGTTGGTTTCGAGGATGTCCGCACCGGCCTCCAGATAGGCCTCGTGGATGCCCTGGATCACGCCCGGATTGGTCAGCACCAGCAGGTCGTTGTTGCCCTTGAGGTCCCAGTCCCAGTCGGCGAAGCGCGCGCCGCGATAGTCGGCTTCCTGCAACTTGTGGCGCTGGATCATCGTGCCCATCGCACCGTCGAGGACGAGGATGCGGGAGGCCAAGAGTTCGGGCAGGCGGCGGAGGCGTTCGGATCGGTTCATGGCCGGACCAGGTCTGGAAGACGGAAAAAGGCCGGAAAGGTTACCAGATCAAGCACTTTCCAGCAGGGGAATGAGGCTGAGATGGCCCAAATTGGCTGCCGATCGGGCTAACCGGGCACGCGCCTTGCGCCGGGATGGGGGAGATCAAATGGAATGCCTCTGAACGGCGCCGGATCGATGCGGCTAGTGCCCTGATTGCAAAAGAGATTCTCAGGGACTTGTTGTGCGTTCCGGTGGCTGGGGCGACATCGCCATTTGCGACCGAAGGTGCATTTTTCACGATTGGCGAGCATTCGGAATGCCATTCGTGTCGTGCGCCCCGCGTGAATTCGGGCGGGTTCGGGCGAAAACCTGTCCGCCGCCAAGCCTGGGAGCCAGACATGAGCAAATTGTTTCCTTACGCGGCCGCGATGGCCCTGCTGATATTCGGCGTGGTCGTCGGCGTGGATGCGATCCAGGGCGAACCGGTCGAGGATGAACCGGTACCGTCCGCCGCGTCGGCGGAGACCGTGGATGACCCGAACGTACTGCGCTGGGCGGGCTGCGGTATCACCCGCACGGCGTTCATGGCGGAGATGGCTGCCGCGTACGAACTCCAGTCCGGGGTGAAGATCGTCATCGAGGGCGGCGGCGCGACACGCGGCATCCGCGACACGGCGAGCCGGAAGATCGATATGGGCGGTAGCTGCCGCCTGCCTCTGGGTGACCCGGCGGGGCTACGGCCGCAGCCGGAGGAAGCCGGCATCAACATGGTGCCGGTGGCCTGGGACGCGCTGGTCGTGATCGTCCACCCGGACAACCCGCTCGACAGCATCAGCCTGCCGCAGTTGCGCGATCTGCTTCTGGGCGATGTCACCGACTGGTCGGGTCTGGGCGGGCCGACCCGACCGATCGAACTACAGATACGGCAGGGGCGGATATCCGGCGTGGGCCATACCCTGCGCAATCTGCTGTTCGGCGACCCGGGGCAGGATTTCACCGCCAGCGCGACGGTGCACAAATCGACCGGGCCGCTGGAGAAGGCGATCGAGGAGAAGCCGTGGGCCGTCGGCGTGACCGGCGTCAGCAGCGCGCGCAAGCGCAACGTGAAGATGTTGAAGCTGGCCGGCGTGGAGCCGACTTACGAGAACATCAAGCTGGGGCGCTATCTGCTCTACCGGCCCTTGTATCTTGTGACGCCGCTGCCGTCATCCGCGCAGGAGACGGTCGACCCCCGGATCGCCGATTTCGTGCGCTTCGCGACCGGCATCGAGGGTGCGCGCGTGTTGCGCAGCATGGGCACGGTGCCGTATCGGGATGCTCCGCAGCTCGTGCTCAGGCAGCTTCAGGAACTGCGCAAGGCGCTGGACGGCGGTCTCCTGAATCGCTGATTTTCTGGAGCGATTGCGGAGATCAGCCGACCTCGCGCTGCCGGTCGCTGATGCCGAAGCGCTTCAGCTTGCGGTACAGGGTGCGTTCGCTGATCGACAGCACCTTGGCGACATCGGCGCGGCGCCCCTGGTGACGCGTCAGCAGGTCGCTGATGTAACGCGCCTCGACATCTTCCAGGCTCACGTCTTCGCTGACGGGCTCCTGGCGCACCGGGAGATCGATGTCCCGCGCGGTGATGATGCCGCCGACGCACATGGTCGCGGCGCGCTGCAGCAGGTTGCGCAACTCGCGGATGTTGCCGGGGAAGTCGTAGCCCTGGAGCTTCTCGATCCCGTCGGCCGCCAGCGTGTGGTGTTCGCCCAGCAGCGACGACGACTGGCGCAGCAGGTGGTCGGACAGGCTGGCCAGGTCTTCCTTGCGGTCGCGCAGCGGGGGCAGGGTGACCGGGAAGGTCGCGATGCGGTAATACAGGTCGCCGCGGAAATTGCCGTAGTGCACGCAATCGAGCAGCGAGCGATTGGTCGCGCAGATGATGCGGACATTCGACTTCAGCGTCTCGGTGCCGCCGACGCGGCGGAAGTGCCCGGTCTCCAGGGCACGCAGCAGCTTCACCTGCATGGCCAGGGGCATCTCGCCGATCTCGTCGAGGAACAGCGTGCCGCCGTTGGCGATCTCGAACAGGCCGCGCTTGTCGCCGCTGGCACCGGTGAACGCCCCGCGTTCGTGGCCGAACAGCTCGCTCTCGAACAGATCGGGGGCCAGCGTGGTGCAGTCGACGGTGATCAGCGGACCGCTTGCCCGGCTCGAACGGCGATGGATGAACTCGGCCGCGACTTCCTTGCCGGTGCCGGTTTCGCCTTGCAGCAGCACGGGGATGTCCGTGGCCGCCGCGCGCAGCAGTTGCTCACGCACCGGCTTGAAACCGGGCGAGGTGCCGATCATCTCGCGCCCGCTGCTGTCGGTCTCGACCGGCGCCAGACGCAGAGCGGCGCCGAGCAGCGGGTGGTCGTTGGCATCCGCAAGGGGGAAGGCGCGCAGGGTCGCGCGCAGTCGCTGATCGCGGCGGGCGCCGGGCGGCGGGAGCAGATCGAGGTCGATGCGGCCACCGCTGCGGCGGAGGTCGAACAGATCGGTTTCCTGATCGCCGCTATCGAACAGATCGGCGAAGCGGTAACCGTTCAGGTTCTGCCCGTTGAGGCCCAGCGTGCGCCGGAAGGCCTGGTTCACGGCGACGACGCGGTGTTCGTCGTCGATGACCAGGAACGGCCCTTCGTGGGTCTCGATGGATGCTTGTAACTCCAGAAAGTCAGACATGGTATGCCGTCCCGAAGACTCGAGGTCTTCTGTTGCTTCTGTTCGTTCTGTCTTTTTTTGTTGGCTGACGAGGTGACTGACTTGTCAGTCTCCCTGTCAGCCGATGTTCGACCGAAGCCGAAAATCTCATTGTCGAGTCGTATTAAGCATGGGCTGTGCCACATTAACTATCATGTTGATTAATAATGCAAAACAACCGATAAGCGGGTTCATTACAGGGCGCACTGGACGCATTGGGACCTTGCGTCTCACACAGGTGACGAAAATGTCAGTTGGGCCAAAAGTGACCATGAATGACAGGCCCGAAACGGGCGTGGGGATTGAAATCCGCTGGCCGGGTGACGTAGAGGGTCACGGATACGGGGGTCATCCCGGTGCGGCACCTGGACTGCGCGCGTCCGGCCCAGGATTGGCGCATTGTACGGTAAATATTTGAATTAATTATAAAAATACATCTGTTTCCGGAATTGGTGCCGGCTTCTGACGTGCAGGGTCATGTTGACGCAGATAGTCACGACGTTAGCCGGCGAGAGGAAGCCGACTTGGTGTCCATCGATCAGGCATCATAATCAGGGCGGACGGGCCGACCGGCTTCCGCCCCGTATTTGCTCAAGTCCGTCCAGCCACGAACCACGGATCGAATTCCTGACGCATGCGTATGTCGATTTCCAGGCCTCGATCGGGCCTCGCCTTATTGCTCGCCTCGCTGATCGGTTTGCCGATGCCGGTCGCTGCCCTGCTGTACGAGATCCAGGGGGAGGATGGGCGCCTGGCGGTGGATGCCACCGGCAAGCCTGCGGCCTCCGCGCCGTATTTCGGGCCGCTGGACCCCGGCGTGGGCTATGACGGTGCCGTTGGCGGTTTCGTCTGGCGGCATCAGGGCAGCTGGCAGCGTCTCGACTTCCTGGCTGCGGATGGCGCTCCGGCAACGGAGCTCGCGCTGGAAGGGCCAGTCGATGCCGCTTATCTCGTCATGGACGTGGGTGACGAGAACGACCCCGGGGTGCTGGTCTCGGACTGGAACTGGGCCAGATGCTGTGGCGACCGGCCCCTCGAGGGTGGTGCGGTCACGCAGACCGAGGTCGAGGTGATGGTGAGCAGTTATAGCGGCATCGGGCATTGGTATCTGATGACCGGTGACGTCATCCGCCCGCAAGCAAAGGGTTTGCAGATCACGGTCGCGACGAACGATGGTGCCAAGGAGATACCGCTGCCCGCCATCCCGGCGCTGCTGGGTGCCGGCCTGGCTCTGCTGATCGGTTGGCAACGGCGCCCGGATCGGGGGAGTCGGAAATGAAAAAGGCGCGTGACCGGAGTCACGCGCCTTTTTATTTCGACGTCCTGTCGAAGAGGCAGGGAATCTGGGGGTGATTCCTTACTTGGCTTCCGGGGCGACCGGGGCGACCGGAGCAGCCATCGGGGCGACCGGGGCGTAGCCGTACGGGGCATAGCCGTAGTAGGCCGGGTGCTGGTAGCCGTAGCCGTAGCCGTTGCCGGCGAAGTTGGAGGCGGTGTTGACGTTCGACTTGGCGGAGAAGCTCATGTCGAAGGCGGCGTCGCCGTTGCCGGTGCCGTTGCCGAAGCCGTTGCCCAGGCCGTTACCGAAGAAGGGCATGTCCCACCAGGCGGAAGCGGAGGTGGCGACCAGGGTGGAAGCAGCGACGATGGCAGCGCGAGCGAAAGTCTTCATGGGTAAAACTCCTGAGTAGGATTGATTTGAGAAGTTGCGTTCTGGAGTGAACTTGGGCGCAGTATATAAGAGAAATCTAATACGTCAACAATTTTTATGACATTCATTCAATTTGTTTATTTAAGGATTGCCTGATGATTGTGCCATCAGTGCGTCAGGCGCTGGGTTCCGCGCTGCTGCTGATCGTGAGCACGGGCCTGGCGCTCGCGGTGGCGGAGTACGTGCTGCGTGCGCAGCGGGCCGAGGTGGAGTCCAGCGACGACATGGACCCGGGTCTGCTGCGCTACGACGCGAACCTGGGCTGGACGCTGAAGCCGCTATGGCGCGGGCGGCATCGGCACCACGACTTCGATGTGGGTTACTCCACCGGGATCGACGCCTGGCGACACACCCCCGCCGCCGACCGGAAGCTGCCCGGCAGGGATGTGGTCTGGGTCGGTGACAGCTTCACCTTCGGTCTCGGCGTGAACGACGGGGACACCTTCGTCGAGCGCATCAACGCGTCGCAGGCGGCTGTCCGGCACGTCAACGCGGGTATTCCGGGTGTCAGTACGGACCAGGAGATGTTGCTGATCGAACGGCGGGTCTTGCCGATGAACCCGGCCGAGGTCGTGTTGGTGGTCTACCTGGCCAACGATCTGTTCGATAACCGCCTGCCGTTCCCGTTGCAGGCCGACAACGCCAAGCCGTACTTCACGCTGACCGCGGAGGGCGTGCTGGAGGCCCGCAACATTCCGGTGCCGAGGAGTCGCAAACCCGCCGATGGCAGCCAGCCGGTGTTGGCGGATTTCGTGCTCGGCGCCGACGCGGCGCGGGCGGTCGGGTGGCTGGATGAGTTCGAGATCGCCCGTCGACTCGGCTGGGCAGCGCCGGAGCCGGCAGGCTGGGAAGCCGGCATGGCGGCGCGTCATGAGGACGAACTGCGCCTGTTCCGTGCGCTGCTCCGCCGGATTCAGCGCGGCGTTGCCGAGGCGGGCGCCGGGTTTTCCGTGTATCTGCTGCCCAGTCGGCGCGCGATCGAAGCGCCGACCGACACGATGGCGCGCACGCAGGCCCATCTGGCGGCGCGGATTCGTGAATTCGGAGACGCGGACGGGATCGAGGTCACGGATCTGACGCCGGCCCTGCGCGCCGCCAATGGGCGCGTCGACGGCTTCCTGTATCACCCCAACGAGGGGCACCTGACCCCGACCGGGCATCGCGTGGTGGCCGAGGCGATCCTGGCCGGTCGATGAGGTCGATTGCGGGTTCTGGCGGCGGCTGGCGGAAGCGCTCTGCGCACCGCCCCCCCCTACGCGGGCCGTTCGAGTTGAGCCGGGTCGCTGAGCGGCAGGCGGCACTCCGTTCCGCGACAGACGTAGGCAAGCGCGCCTTCGCCCGGCGCCGGGCGTTCCGCGAGCAGTCCGGGCAGTTTCGCCTCGCTCGCGGGGATCGCGAACACCATGCGTGACGGCGCGTAGCCGCCATCCAGTCGCGTGCGCCACGACGGGAATGAGGAGGGGGCTCCGCGCAGGATGACGATCTCGCCCGGGTGTTCGATCTCTTCCAGCGCGTCGAGCAGGGCGCAATGAATCACCGGCATCCGCGTGATCGCGCCGAACGCCGATTTCACGGTCCTTTCCGCCGCGTCGGTGTAGCGGGTCTCGCCGAGCAGATGGCCGAGGCGGTTGAGCGCGAACGCGGCGATGCCGTTGCCGGACGGGGTGGCTTCATCGGCCAGCGGCTTGGGCCGGTGGATGAGCGTCTCGTGGTCGTCGGCGGTGAAATGGAAGCCGCCGCCGTCGGCCTGGAAGTGCGCGAGCAGGGCGTCCGCGAGCGCGATGGCGAAGTCCAGATGCGCCCGCGACCAGCGTGCCTGCAGCAGTTCCAGCACGCCGTCGAGCAGGAAGGCGTAATCGTCGAGGTAGGCGTCGAGGTGGGCGCGCCCGTCCTTGCAGGTCGCCAGCAGGCGGCCGTCGCGCCACAACACCGCGCGCACGAAATCCAGCGCCCGCACCGCTGAATCGAGGAAGTCGTCACGCTGGAAGACCCGCCCCGCGATCGCCATGCCGCGGATCATCAGGCCGTTCCAGGAGGTCAGAATCTTCTCGTCGCGACCGGGGTGAATCCGCCGCTCGCGCTCCTCGAAAAGCCGGCGGCGGGCGGCGTCGATGCGCGCGGTGGTCGCGGCATCGATCGGCCCGGAGCGCGCGGCGTCGACGTGCAGATGCCAGCGGCCCTCGAAATTGGGCGACCGGTCGAGGCAGAAGCGGCGTTCGAATGCGGCCGCGTCATCACCGAGCAGCGCGCGGACCTGCTCGCGGTCCCAGACGTAGAAGCGGCCTTCCTCGCCCTCCGAGTCGGCGTCCAGCGTGGAGTAGTAACCGCCGGCCGGCGACTGCATCTCGCGCATCACCCACCCGGCGGTTTCGAGCGCGGTGCGCTGGTACAGCGGATCGCCGTTTACCGACCAGGCCTGTGCGTACAGCGCCAGCAACGGGCCGTTGTCGTAGAGCATCTTCTCGAAATGCGGAATCTCCCAGCGCTCGTCGGTGGAGTAGCGGCAGAAGCCGCCGCCGAGGTGATCGTGGATGCCGCCCTCGGCCATGCGCGTGAGGGTGGTCAGCGCCATGTCGCGCGCTTCGCGGTCGTCGGGATGGCGGGCCTGATGCCGCAGCAGGCGGGTCAGATTGGTCGGGTGCGGGAACTTCGGTGCCTGGCCGAAGCCGCCGTGACGGGGCTCGAAGCTCTCCGCGAGTTGCTGCCGCGCGACGGTCAGCGGTGCGTCGTCGAGCGCGTCGCTGGCGGCTTCGGCACTGCCGTCGAAGCGCGCAAGGGCGTCGACCAGGGAGCGGTTCGCCTCGTCCAGCGAGTCCCCGTTCTCCCCATAGAAACCGGCGACCCGTTCGAGCACGTCGATGAAAGACGGCATCTGGTAACGCGGCTTCGGCGGGAAATAGGTGCCGGCAAAGAACGGGATGTGCGCGCCGGGCGTGATGAACACCGTCAGCGGCCAGCCGCCGGCGCGACGGGCGATGAGCTGGTGCGCGGCCTGGTAGATCTTGTCGAGGTCCGGGCGCTCCTCGCGGTCGACCTTGATGTTCACGAACAGGCGGTTCATGACCTCGGCGGTGGCCGGGTCCTCGAAGGACTCGTGCGCCATCACGTGGCACCAGTGACAGGCCGAATAGCCGATCGACAGGAGGATCGGCTTGCCCTCCGCGCGGGCCCGCGCCAGCGCCGCTTCGCCCCACGGGTACCAATCGACCGGGTTGTCGGCGTGTTGCAGCAGGTAGGGATTGGTCTGATCGGCGAGGTGGTTCATGGTGGCGGATTCCCGGACAGGTCGCGGAACCGTAATCCAGTCGGCGCATGACATACCCCGCCAGGCAACGGGAATTGCACCGCGAGTTGTGTAAGCTTGCGCGTTTTCGCCGCCGGGGCCCCCCATGTCCGACTATGAATTCAAGACGCTGCGCCTGAAGGCCCGCGACGAACGCCGTCTGCACGCCGGACATCTGTGGGTGTACAGCAACGAGATCGATGTCGCGGTGTCGCCGCTCGGGGGCTTCGAGGCCGGCGACGCGGTCGTCATCGAGGCCAGCAACGGCAAGGCGCTGGGTACCGGCTACATCAACCCGCACACGCTGCTGTCGGCGCGCCTGGTCAGCCGCGACCCCAAGCATCCGTTCTCGCCGTCGCTGCTGGTGCACCGCATCAACGTCGCCCTGGCCTTGCGCGAGCGCCTGTTCGACAAGCCGTACTACCGCCTGGTGTTCGGCGAGTCCGACGGCCTGCCGGGCCTGGTCGTGGATCGGTACGACAACGTGCTGGTCGCGCAGATCACCACCGCCGGCATGGAGCGCATCCGCGACGACATCGCCGCCGCGCTCGACAAGGTCATCAAGCCGCTCGCGCTGCTGTGGCGCAACGATGGCGGCACCCGCGAGCTGGAGGGCCTGCCGTCCTACGTCGAACCGGCCCTCGGCGTGGTGCCGGCGACCGTCGAGGTGCTTGAAGGCGACGCGCGCTTCGTGATCGACCCGGTCGGTGGCCAGAAGACCGGCTGGTTCTACGACCAGCGCGACAACCGCGGCCGCCTGGGCCGTTACGTCGGCGGCGCGCGCGTGCTCGACCTGTTCAGCTACGCGGGCGCCTGGGCCATCCGCGCGTTGCAGGCCGGCGCGACCGACGCGACCTGCGTGGATTCGTCCGCCGGCGCGATCGCGCAGGTCGGGGCGAATGCCGAACTCAACGGGCTCGGCGGTCGGGTCCACACCATCCAGGGCGATGTGTTCGACGTGCTCAAGGGCCTGCGCGAGCAGCGCGAGCGTTTCGACGTGGTGATCACCGATCCGCCCGCATTCATCAAGCGCCGCAAGGATTTCAAGGAAGGCCGGCTGGCTTACCGCCGCCTGAACCAGATGGCGATGCAGGTGATGAGCAAGGACGGCATCCTGGTCGCCTGTTCCTGTTCGCATCACCTGCCGCGCGAGGAATTGCAGGCCGCCGTGTTCGAGGGCGCGCGTCACGTCGACCGCGACATGCAGTTGCTCGAACACGGTTATCAGGCGCCTGACCATCCGGTCCACCCCGGCATTCCCGAAACCGCGTATCTGAAGACCATCACCACGCGCGTGCTGAGCCGCTGAGCCCAGGTCCCGATGCTCACCTATCCCGGATTTGACCCCATCGCCGTCGAGATCGGCCCGCTCGCGGTGCGCTGGTACGGGCTGATGTACGCGGTCGGATTTCTTGGTGGCTGGTGGCTGGGGAGGGTGCGCGCCCGCCGCCCGGGTTCCCCGATCGCGCCGCGCGACATGGACGACCTCCTGTTCCATATTGCGCTGGGCGTGATCCTGGGCGGGCGGATCGGTTACATGCTGTTCTACGACACCGCCGCGCTGATCGAGGACCCGCTGCGGATACTGCGGATCTGGCACGGGGGCATGTCCTTCCACGGCGGCCTGATCGGTGTGCTGGTCGCGATGACGCTGTACGGACGCAGCCGGGGAAAGGGGTTCTTCCAGCTCACGGACTTCATCGCGCCGCTGATCGCCATCGGTCTCGGTGCCGGTCGTATCGGCAACTTCATCAATGGCGAACTGTGGGGCGCGCCGGGCAGCGTGCCCTGGGCGATGCGGGTGTCCTGTCAGGATTTCACGCAGCTGTGCACGCAGAAGCTGGGCCTTTCCACCGATGTGGCATGGACACCTCCGCTGCATCCCACGCAGCTGTACGAGGCGGTGCTCGAAGGGCCGGTGCTGCTGGCTCTGTTGTGGTGGCTGGCGAATCGCAATCCGCCGACGCGGGCCGTTTCCGGCCTGTTCCTGCTGGCTTACGGAACGTTCCGGTTCGCGGTCGAGTTCGTGCGCATGCCGGACGCCCACATCGGCTATCTGGCCTTCGGTTGGGTGACCATGGGGCAGGTGCTGAGTCTGCCGATGATTCTCATCGGGCTGCTTTTGATGGGCTTGGCGTATCGGCGCTAGCGTCGGCGATACATGCCGGTTGGCCTTCAGGGCGACGGCGTTTTCTGACCGTGGGTATGGGGTGTTTGATGATGATGCGAACATCATCTGTGCTTGTGACATGGCTTCCAGGGGCCGGCAGGGCCTCCTGAGACACGCCACGAGTGGTTCCATCCAGGCTCGACGGCGCGATCCATCGCGCCGACGGTCTCAGGAGGCCCTGCCGGCCCCTGGAAGCCTGGTGAGGTGGTGGGAAATGAAGACGGGCCGCCGGCATTGAGCCGGCGGCCCGTCTTGTTCTGGTCTGGCGTAGGGCGGATACCCGAAGGGGTTCCGCCGGATCGGCGCTGAATAAGGCGGAACCCCTTCGGGTATCCACCCTGCGCGGTATGAATCGCCGAAAAGCGCCGTGGCAGGCTCAATGCCGGTCGCGGCGCTTCACCTCACGAAGCCTTGCCACCGACCAAGATGATGGCTCCAACATCATCGACCTCCAAAACCCATCGCCCTGCGCGCGAAAGCCAAAACCCAACCCGTTAAACTCCGCGCCACACGAATATCAGGGAGCAAGCCATGGGCAAGCATTACGACATGATCGCCATCGGCGGCGGCAGCGGTGGCCTGTCCGCGCCGGAACGCGCGGCGATGTACGGCAGGAAGACGGCGGTCATCGAGGCGAACAAACTCGGCGGCACCTGCGTGAACGTCGGTTGCGTGCCGAAGAAGGTCATGTGGTACGGCGCGCACCTGGCGCACGCCCTCGAACTCGCGCCCAGTTATGGCTTCAAGCTCAATGTCAGTGGCCACGATTGGGCCACGCTGGTCGCGGCTCGGCGCAAGTACATCGACGGCATCCTGAACTGGTACGGCAACTACCTGGCCGACTCCAGCATCGATCACATCCAGGGCTGGGCGCGCTTTGTGGACGCCCACACCGTCGAGGTGAACGGCGAGCGCTATACCGCCGATCACATCGTCATCGCGCCGGGCTCCCGACCGGTCGTGCTGCCGGTCGAAGGCGCCGAACTCGGCATCACCTCGGACGGCTTCTTCGAACTCGACGATTGTCCGGGACATTGCGCGGTGATCGGCGGCGGCTACATCGGCGTCGAGCTGGCCGGCGTGCTGCGCGCGCTCGGTTGCCAGGTCACCATGGTGCTGCGCGAGGAGGCCGACTTCCTGCCCGGCTTCGACGCGCTGCTGCGCCAGGTCGCGATGGATGAGCTGCTCAAGCAGGGCATCAACATCCACAGCAACGGCGGTGTCACCAGGCTCAAGCGCGTCGACGCGCACGATATCGCCGTGACCGGTGCCGACGGCATCACCATGAGCGGTTTCGATCAGGTCATCTGGGCGGTCGGACGCGAGCCGAACACCGACGACCTGGACCTCGGCAAGGCCGGTGTCGAGACCGATGCGCGCGGCTACATCCCGACCGACGAATACCAGAACACCAACGTCCCGGGGGTCTATGCGCTCGGTGACGCCACCGGTCGCGCGCCGCTGACGCCGGTCGCGATCGCCGCCGCGCGTCGCCTGTCGGATCGTCTGTTCGGCGGCATGGCAGGCCGCAAGGTCGACTACAACAACATTCCGACCGTGGTCTTCAGCCACCCGCCGATGGGCACGGTCGGTCTGACCGAGGCCGCCGCGCGCGAGCTTCATGGCGACGCGGTGAAGATCTACACGACCCGCTTCAGCCCGATGTACTACGCACCCAGCGAGAAGAAGGTCGATACCGCGATGAAGCTGGTCTGCGTGGGCGCCGAGCAGAAGGTGGTCGGCATCCACATGATCGGCGACGGCGTCGACGAGATGCTGCAGGGCTTCGCGGTGGCCTTGAAGATGGGCGCGACCAAGCGCGATCTCGACGACACGGTCGCCCTGCATCCGACCAGCGCGGAAGAACTGGTCACGTTGCGTTGACGCAGGTGGGGCGCGGCCCCGGCGCGACGCTTCCGGACACGATGTGACACGTCCGGCCGGACAGGCCGGACAGATCGGACAGGTCAGGCGCGTTAACGGGCGCGTTAACGGGGCGATTGCTTGGCTGAAAGACTCGATACATCGGGTGGTGGCATGAAGTTTTCATGCGGTGCGGATTTTGGCCCACGCCCGTTTTGAAGGACGCTGCATTGCGGGGCAATCGGTTGAGGATCTGATTTCGTATCCCGCGGCCGATTTATGGGAAGGCACATTCATAAGGACGTTGAAATGGGAAAATTGACGCTTAGCCGCCTGCCAGGCCAGACGATCGTCATCGGCGCGAACGCCGAGATCACGGTTACGGTCCTGCGTCTGCGCGGACGGCATGTGGACATCAGCATCTCCGCCGAGGACCACGTGCCGGTCAACCGCCTGGAAGTCTACGAACAGAAGTTCGTGGAACGCGCGCCCGGGGAGGACGGGCCCGGGGATACCTGACGCGGCATCTCTGTTGACGAAGCTGTACCCGGACCGGAGGTGGGTCGATGGCGCTGCGGGAATTCGAAGGGCATACGCCCAGACTTGCGCGCGGCGCCTGGGTGGATGACAGCGCCGTCGTGATCGGCGATGTCGAGCTGGGCGAGGACGCCTCGGTGTGGCCGGCCTGCGTGGTGCGCGGCGACATCCATTTCATCCGCATCGGCGCGCGCAGCAACATCCAGGACGGCTCGATCCTGCACGTCACCCACGCCAGCGAATTCAATCCGGACGGCTTTCCGCTGCTGGTTGGGGACGACGTGATCGTCGGCCACAACGTCACCCTGCATGGCTGCACGATCGAGGACGGCTGTCTGATCGGCATGGGCGCGATGGTGCTGGACGGCGCCATCGTGCGTGCCGGCGCGATGATCGCGGCGGGCGCGCTGGTGCCACCGGGCAAGGACTGCGAGGGCGGCTATCTCTGGGTCGGGTCACCGGTGCGGCGCGTACGTGAATTGACCCATACCGAGAAGGCGCACCTGGCCTATTCCGCCGCCAACTACGTGCGCCTGAAGGACCGGCACATCGCGGCGGGCGCCTGAGCGGAGTAACGCAGCAGCAATGAAAAAGCCCGCGCGGATTGCTCCGGCGCGGGCTTTTTGTTGCGGCGGCGGAAGCCGGGGATCAGCTCCCCCAGCCCTTGCCGTCGGCGGTGGCGCTGATCTTGTGGATGCTCAGATCGGCGCCCTGGTACTGCTCCTCGTCGCTGAGGCGGATGCCGACGATGGCCTTCAGCGCGCCATAGACGATGAAGCCGCCAACCAGCGCGACGGCGATGCCCGCGACGGTGCCGATCAGCTGCGACATGAAGCTGACGCCGCCCATGCCGCCGAAGGCTTCCAGACCGAAGATGCCGGCGGCGATGCCGCCCCAGGCGCCGCACAGGCCGTGCAGCGGCCAGACGCCGAGCACGTCGTCGATCTTCCAGCGGTTCTGCGCGAGCGTGAACATGTAGACGAACAGCGCGCCGGCGACCGCGCCGACGAACAGCGAGCCCAGCGGATGCATCACGTCGGAACCGGCGCAGACCGCGACCAGACCGGCCAGCGGGCCGTTGTGCACGAAGCCCGGATCGTTCTTGCCGGCGAACAGCGCCGCCAGCGTGCCGCCGACCATGGCCATCAGCGAGTTCATCGCGACCAGGCCGGAGACCCCCGCGACGGTCTGCGCGGACATCACGTTGAAGCCGAACCAGCCGACGGTGAGGATCCACGCACCCAGCGCCAGGAACGGAATGTTGCTCGGCGGATGCGCGTAGATGACGCCGTCCTTGCCGTAGCGACCGTAGCGATGACCGAGCAGCAGCACGGCGGCGAGGCCGATCCAGCCGCCCACCGCGTGCACGACGATGGAGCCGGCGAAGTCATGGAAGGCTGCGCCGAAGGTGCTCTCCAGCCAGCTCTGGATGCCGAAGTTGCCGTTCCAGACGATGCCCTCGAAGAACGGGTAGACGAAGGCGACGATCAGGAAGGAGGCGGCCAGCTGCGGGTAGAAGCGGGCGCGCTCGGCGATGCCGCCGGAGACGATCGCCGGAATCGCCGCCGCGAAGGTCAGCAGGAAGAAGAACTTGACCAGTTCGTAGCCGCTGTTCGCGCCGAGCACGGCGGCCGGTTCGAAGAACCCGGTCCCGTAAGCGATCAGGTAGCCGATGAAGAAGTAGGCGATGGTCGACGAGCAGAAGTCGGTGATGATCTTGACCAGGGCGTTGACCTGGTTCTTGGCGCGCACGGTGCCGACTTCGAGGAAGGCGAATCCGGCGTGCATGAACAGCACCAGAATGGCGCCCAGAAGGATGAACAGGACATCTGCCCCGGTCTTGAAAGCATCCATCGAGAACTCCTGAGGGTTGCGTGAGGTGAATCGGGTTGATCGTGGTGGGGCTTCTGTCGCGGACGGCCCCTTTTTTGTGGGGTGCCCTTTAGCAAGTTCGGTGCCCCGCAAGAAATTGCAGTTAAAACAGTTTGTTGGGAAATTGCGACGGATCTGTTGCGGAAAAATTGCACATTCTTGGTGCGTTATTGCGAATGGGTTGCACAGTAATGGGGCGTTTGGCCTCCCATTGGTGCGTGAAGGCTTGTGACGGCCCGGACTTGCGGGCGCGTCCGAATTTGCCCAGCCTCCGCGACCTCAGCGTGTCCGCTTCCGGGAACCGGTTCCATGTCCGATAACGCCCCCATCATCGCGACCTTTCTGGTCTATCTCGGCGCCCTGCTCGGGCTCGGCCTGATCGCCTGGCGCGAAACCCATGACCTTGCCGATTACATCCTCGGCGGTCGTCGTCTCGGCAGCACGGTGACCGCGTTGTCGGCCGGCGCCTCGGACATGAGCGGGTGGCTGCTGCTGGGTCTGCCGGGATACGCCTACGCGGCCGGTCTGGAATCGATCTGGCTCGCGGTCGGCTTGCTGGCCGGCACTGCGTTGAACTGGCTCTACGTCGCGCGACCGTTGCGCGAACGCAGCGCGGCGCTCGGCGACGCGCTGACCCTGCCGGATTACTTCGAGGCGCGATTCGAGGATCGTTCCCGCCTGCTGCGCATCGTCTCCGCGTTCTTCATCCTGCTGTTCTTCGTGTTCTATACCGCGTCCGGCCTGGTCGCCGGCGGCAAGCTGTTCACCGCCGTGTTCGGCTGGCCCTACCAATGGGCGGTGCTGGTCGGCGGGGCGGCGGTGGTCCTGTACACGTTCATGGGCGGCTTTCTGGCCGTGTCGTGGACGGATGCCTTGCAGGCCAGCCTGATGATCGTTGCCCTGCTGCTGGTCGCGGGCTTCGGCATGCACGGTTTCGAAGCCGCACGCCTGCCGGACCCGGCCATGCTGAATCCCTTCACCGACGCCCAGGGGACCGCGCTGGGCGGTTTCGCGGTGCTCTCGCTGCTGGCCTGGGGCCTCGGTTATTTCGGCCAGCCGCACATCCTTGCGCGTTTCATGGCCATCCGTTCGGCGGGGCGTCTGCCGCGGGCGCGCACCATCGCCCTGGTGTGGACGGCGCTGGGGCTGTTCGCGGCCATCGCCGTGGGCTTGAGCGGTTGGCAGGTGCTGGAGCCGGGGCAGGTCGGCGATGACCCGGAGAAGATTTTCATCGTGCTGGTGGGCGTGCTGTTTCACCCGCTGGTCGCGGGTATCTGTCTGGCCGCGATCCTGGCCGCGATCATGAGCACCGCCGATTCGCAGTTGCTGGTCGCCTCATCGGCACTGACCGAGGATTTCTACAAGCGGTTGCTGCGCCCCGGGGCGGGCGCGGCGGAGACCGTGTGGGTCGGCCGGGGCGCGGTGATCCTGGTGGCGTTGATCGCGTTGGCCCTGGCCTGGCGACCCGACAGCGGCGTGCTCGATCTGGTTTCGTACGCGTGGGCCGGCTTCGGGGCGGCGTTCGGCCCGGCGATCCTGTTTTCCCTGTATTGGCGCGGCATGACCCGCGCCGGGGCGTTCGCCGGCATCGTCGTCGGGGCGCTGACGGTGATCGTCTGGAAGCCGCTCTCGGGTGGGGTGTTCGATGTCTACGAACTGTTGCCGGGCTTCGTGTTCGCCAGCCTGGCGATCTGGCTGGTCAGCCGGGTGTCCGCCCGGTCGTAGGATGCTGGTGAGCAGAGCGAACCGCATCGATCGGGGCGAGGATTTGATGATGTTGTGAACATCATCGAGCGTGGTGGCGTGGCATCCAGGGGCAGGTAAAGCCTCTTGGGACACGCAACAAGTGCATCCATGCATGCTCGACGGCGTGATCCATCACGCCGACGGTCCCAAGCGGCTTTACCTGCCCCTGGATGCCGGGAGGAGTGGGTGGAATGAAAACAGAACGGCCGGCATTGAACCGGCCGTTCTGTTTGCCTGGTGCGTGGGTTCGCGCGCTTAACGCGACATCCGTGGCGACCTTGGCGTCTTTGCGCTTAACGCCGTTCGGGATCAGGCGTGATAAGGCGCGCTCAATTCCATGACCGCCTCGACCAGCGCGGTGACGTGTTCCGGGTCGATGTCCGGGGTGATGCCGTGGCCGAGGTTGAAGACGTGGCCGCTGCCGTGGCCATAGCCGGCGAGGATGTCGGCGACTTCGCGACGGATGCTGTCCGGCGAGGCGTACAAGGCGCAGGGGTCGAGGTTGCCTTGCAGGGCGACGCGGTCGCCGACGCGGGCGCGGGCGTCGCCGATCTGCGTGGTCCAGTCGAGGCCGAGCGCGTCGGCGCCGGCATCGGCCAGCAGTTCCAGCCACTGGCCGCCGCCCTTGGTGAACAGAATCACCGGCACCTTGCGGCCTTCGGCCTCGCGGGTCAGGCCGGCGACGATGCGGCGCATGTAGGCCAGCGAGAATTCCTGGTACTTGGGCGTCGACAGCGAACCGCCCCAGGTGTCGAAGATCTGCACGGCCTGCGCGCCGGCGGCGATCTGCGCGTTCAGGTACAGGGTGACGGCGTCCGCGACCTTGCCGAGCAGCTTGTGCATCAGGTCCGGGCGGTCGTACATCATCTGCTTGCTGCGCGCGAAGTTCTTGCTGGAGCCACCCTCGACCATGTAGGTGACCAGCGTCCACGGGCTGCCGGAGAAGCCGATCAGCGGCACGCGGCCGTTGAGCGCGGCGCGGATGGTGCTGACCGCGTCGATCACATACTTGAGCTCGCTGCCCGGGTCGGGGATCGGCAGCGCATCAATGTCCGCCTCGGTGCGCACAGGTCGCTCGAAGTAAGGCCCTTCGCCTTCCGCGAAACCTAAGCCAAGGCCCATCGCGTCCGGCACGGTGAGGATGTCCGAGAACAGGATCGCGGCGTCCAGCGGGTAGCGGTCGAGCGGCTGGATGGTGACCTCGCAGGCCAGTTCCGGGTTCATGCACAACTGCATGAAGCTGCCGGCCTTGGTGCGGGTCGCGCGGTATTCGGGCAGGTAACGGCCGGCCTGGCGCATCATCCACATCGGGGTGCGGTCAACGGATTCGCGCAGCAGGGCGCGCAGGAAACGGTCGTTGTGGAGTTCGGCCATCGACGGGCTCGCTTTATTGACGATTGGTGGTCTGAGGGGCGGGAATCGTACCAAAGGCATGCGGCCGCGCGGGTCGGTCCTTGGAACTTCGTCATCGTCCGGCGCTCCGATGCCAATGCCGATGCCGATCACGACGCCGATCACGACGCCAGGCACCGCGCGCGTCCGGCCCCGTCATGACATCTCCGCGACTGATACAATGCGGGCCCGTTCCCCACCCTCATTCGAGTATCCGTTCATGTCCCGAGCCTTCCTGATCCCCGCGTTGTTGGCTTCGACCGTCGCTTTCTCCATGTCGCCCGCCCAGGCCGCGCCGGAGAGCGGCGCCAAGTTCGGCGACTGGACGATCAACTGCGAAACCGTCGGCGAAGGTGACAAGGCCCAGCAGATCTGCAATCTCAACCAGACGTTCGCTGCCGGCGAACCCCCGCGCCCGCTGCTGCGCGTGGCCGTCACCTACCTGCCGGATGGCGACAAGCCGTATCTGGTCATGACCATGCCGCTGGGCATGGCCCTGCCGCCCGGCGTGCAGTTGCAGATCGACGCGGGTGACAAACAGGTGATTCCGGTCAACACCTGTCTGCGCGACGGTTGTCGCGCCGGCGGTGCGATGGCCGACGACATGATCGCCGCGCTCAAGGCCGGCGCGAAGCTGAACGTCTCCTTTGCCGACATCAACCTGAAGGCCGTCACGATCCCGGTGTCGCTGTCTGGCTTCACTGCCGGTCTGGCATCCCTCAAGTAAGCCGCACGATCGCCCGCCATGAAGCGACTCCCTGCACTGTTCCTGACCCTTGGTATTTTCGCGGTCGCGCCGACCGCGTCCGGCAAGCCCGAGAACGGCCAGGTGTTCGGTGAATGGCGGGCCTTTTGCGAGAGCGCGGAAAGCGGGGGCCCGGAGGACTGCCACGTCTTTCAGCATCTGGTCGCCAAGGACACCCAGGAATCGATCCTGCACGCGATGGTGCTGTACACGCCCAAGCGCGCCGACCCGGTGATGATCCTGACCCTGCCGCTGGGTGTGGCGGTCCGGGCCGGCGTTCAGGTGCAGGTCGATGCGGGCGAGCCGCGCAAACTGATCTTCGAGACCTGCCTGCCGGAAGGGTGTCGCGCCGGCATGCTGCTTGATGCCAAGGCGCTGGATGAATTCAGGAAAGGCGCGCAGGCCGGCGTGAGTTTCTTCAACCTGCGCGGCAAGCAACTCAACCTGCCATTGTCGCTGAGCGGCTTCACCAAGGCCGTTTCATCCCTGCAATGACTTTGCTTCCGTCACGGAGACTGTTTATGCATTCGTGGTTCGCTGTCGTTCTCACCGCCATATTCGCCATCTCGACCGGGCCCGCGCTGGCCGCCGAATACGACGAGGGCATCGAATACAAGCTGATCGACCCACCGCTGCGCGCGACGCCGGAGAATGGCCGCGTCGAGGTGGCCGAACTGTTCTGGTACGGCTGCCCGCACTGCTTCCACCTCGAGCCCGAGGTCAAGGCCTGGCTCGCGCGCAAGCCGGCCGCCGCCGATTTCCTGCGGGTCCCGGCACCGCTGAACCCGGCCTGGGCGGTGCATTCCCGCGCCTACTACGCCGCCGAGGCGCTGGGCGTCCTCGACAAGACGCACGAAGCCCTGTTCAGTGCGATCCATGAAGACAAGCGCCCCATCATGAGCGACGCCGCGCTGGCGGAGTTCTACGCCCAGCACGGTGTCGACGCGGCCGAATACCTGACCATGGCGCGCTCCTTCGGGATCGCCACCAAGGTCCGGCGTGCCGCCACGCTCGGGAACCAGTGGAAGGCGCGCGGCGTGCCCGCGTTCGTGGTCAACGGCAAGTATCTGGTCAATGTCGAATCCGCCGGCGGGCCCCGCAAGCTGTTCGACGTGATCGACTATCTGGTCGCCCGGGAAGCCGCCGCGCTGCCCGCGACGGACGCTGCGGCCCCGGCGGCAGCACCGGCGACCACAGGCGGCGGCACGAACTGATCGCCCGCGACGGGCGTGCGGCACCGCGATGGTGCAGCGATGACCGAAGTTTCCGGCGGCGCCGGTCAGCGTCTGCGCCTGCTCAGTTACAACATCCAGGCCGGCATCGCGACCCCCAGCTTCCGTCATTACCTGACGGGTTCATGGAAACACCTCCTGCCGCACGCCAAGCGGGAGCAAACGCTGCAACGCATCGCCGCGATGCTGCATGAGTTCGACATCGTCGGCCTGCAGGAGGCCGATTCCGGCAGTCTGCGCACCGGCGACATCAACCTCACCGAATACCTCGCGCGCGGCGCCGGCTTCCCGTACTGGAGCGACCAGACCAACCGCAACATCGGCCGTTTCGCGCAGCACAGCATCGGTCTGCTGAGCCGCTACAAGCCGAACTGCGTCGAAGGCCATCGCCTGCCCGGGCCGCCTGGCCGGGGTGCGCTCTGCGCCCATTTCGACACCATCGATGAGACCGACGACCAGAGTCTGGTGCTGATCATCCTGCACCTTGCCCTCGGGCGGCGCGCGCGCGGTCTGCAACTCGACTACCTGCGCGAGCAGACCGCGACCTACCCGAACCTGATCGTGATGGGCGATCTCAATCTGCGCGCCGACAGCGACCAGATGAACGAGCTCATCCGCCGCACCACGCTGCGCCCGCCGCGGGCTGATCTCGCCACCTTTCCGAGCTGGAAGCCGCGCCGCGCGATCGATCACATCCTGGTCTCCGAGACCCTCGACATCGCCGGCATGCGGGTGTTGCCGCATCAGGTTTCCGACCACCTGCCGCTGTGCATGGACGTCAGCCTGCCGCCGACGCTGAGACTGGCCGCCGGTTGAAAGCCCGGCGCTGGTGGACCTGGCCCGTCGCGGCGATCCTGATCGCCGTCGTGCTGTTCGCGCTGGACCGGCTGTTTCCGCCCCCGCTGCCCGATCACGCCGCGGCCTTCGCGACCGTCGTCACCGCCGCCGACGGTTCTCCGTTGCGCGCGTTCGCGGATGACGAAGGCGTCTGGCGGTACCCGACCACGCCGCAGGCGGTTTCGCCGCTCTATCGCGAGGCGCTGATCAACTACGAAGACCGCTGGTTCGCGTATCACCCCGGCGTGAACCCGTGGGCGCTGCTGCGCGCCGCCAGCCAGTGGCTCCGCCACGGCGGGATCGTCTCCGGCGGCTCCACGCTGACCATGCAGGTCGCGCGGCTGTTCGAGCCCGGCACCCGCAGCCTGGCGGGCAAGACGCGGCAGATGCTGCGCGCGCTGCAACTCGAATGGCGCTTCAGCAAGGACGAAATCCTCGCCCTGTACCTCAACTACGCCCCGTTCGGCGGCCCGCTGGAAGGCGTGCAGGCGGCCAGTTACGCCTACCTGGGCAAGCCCGCGACCGAACTCACCCACGCCGAGGCCGCCCTGCTCGCGGTGCTGCCGCAACGGCCATCCGCGTTGCGCCCGGATCGTCACCCGGAACGGGCCCGGGCCGCCCGCGACAAGGTGCTGCGCCGCCTCGCCGATCTCGGCGTGTGGTCGCGGGAAGTCGTCGACGACGCGCTGCGCGAACCCATCGCCGTCTGGTTCCGCCCGCATCCGCGTCTCGCCCCGCTGCTCGCGCGGCGTCTGCGCGAGCTCCCCGGCAGCGATGGCGCGGTGCGCTCCACGCTCGATATCGGCCTGCAACAGGCCCTGGAGGAACGCGCGCTGAACGCGGTCAACCGCCTGCCCGCGCGGCAGTCGCTGGCGATCCTGGTGGTCGAGAATGCCACCCGCGAGGTCAGGGCCTACCTCGGTTCCGCCGACTTTATGGACGCGCAGCGCTACGGCCACGTCGACATGGTGCAGGCGCGGCGTTCGCCCGGTTCATTGCTCAAGCCGCTGCTCTTCGGGCTCGCCATCGATCAGGGCCTGATCCACACCGGCAGCCTGTTGATCGACGCGCCGCGCCGCTTCGCCGGCGGCTATCGCCCGGCCAATTTCAGCGAGGGCTTCTCCGGACCGGTCAGCGCCACCGAGGCGCTGCAACGTTCGCTGAATCTGCCGGCGGTGCAGGTGCTCGACGCGCTCGGTCCGGAGGTTTTCCACGCCCGTCTGCGCGATGCCGGCCTGCGTCTGTACCTGCCGCCGGGCGCGCAACCGAACCTGTCGATGATCCTCGGCGGCGCCGCCGCGCGCCTCGAAGACCTGGTCGGCGCCTACACCGCGCTGGCCGATGGCGGCCTCGCCGCGATGCCGCGCTTCACCGTCGACGACGCATTGGAGAAGCGCCGCCTGCTGTCGCCCGGCGCCGCCTGGATGGTGCGCTGGATGCTCGCCGACAACCCGCGTCGCCCGTCCAACGCGGGGCGTTCGCAACTCGCCTGGAAGACCGGCACCAGCTATGGCTACCGCGATGCGTGGGCGATCGGCGTCGGCGCGAAGTACACCATCGGCGTGTGGGCCGGGCGTCCCGACGGCACACCCTCGCCGGGGCAATACGGAGCGGTCAGCGCCGCGCCGCTGCTGTTCGATATCGCCGCCACGCTGCGTGAACGCGAGCCGCTGCCGCCGCCGCCGGAAAACGTCAGCGAGGCGGATATCTGCTGGCCGCTGGGCAATGACCCGGCGACGGCGGCGCCCGAGCTCTGCCAGCGCCGCCTGAGCGCCTGGCTGCTCGACGGCGCGCGCCCCCGCACCCTGCCGGGCGACGCAGCGGAGGTGCTCCATGTCCGCGCCTGGAAGGACGCCGACAGCGGCCAGCTGAGTACCCCGGAATGCCCGGCCGCGCAGCCGGTCGCGGTCGAGATCGCGCGTTGGCCATCGGCACTGAATCCGTGGCTCAGCCGGGAGACGCGGCAACGCTCGCGGCTGCCGTCATTGCCGACGGACTGTGAGGACCGGACCGCCGTCACGGCCGGCACCACGGCCGCGATCCGGATCGAGAATCCGCCGGACGGCAGCGTGCTGCGCCCACCCGCCGGCGGCCACGGGCCGATCCAGGTCGCGTTCCTGTCGTCCGCTGGGGAGGGAAGGGTCTACTGGCTGCTGGACGGCGCACCGATCGGCAGTTCGGTGTCCGGGGTGCCCCTGCATCACCGATTCACCCGCGGCGGGCGCCATGCAATCACCGTGTTCGACGAACGCGGCGCCTGGGCCGACGCGGAGATTCACGTCGATCTGGGCGAGCGCTGACGCCCCTCCTGCCCGCGAGCTGATCGTCCTGTGGGCTGCATGTGACCGCGCGCTCAGGTCAGCTTGACGCGCACCGTCCTGTCACCGCGGTCATGCACGGAGTCGTGAGCCCGCCCCGAAGTCTGTCCTGGCGATCTGCTCAGCCGGGGTAGAGCACGCCCGGCAGCCAGGTGGCGAGGCCGGGCCACAGCGCGATGATGCCCATCGCCAGCAGCTGGATCAGGATGAACGGGAACACGCCCTTGTAGATGTCCAGCGTGCGCACCTCCGGCGGCGCGACGCCGCGCAGGTAGAACAGCGCGAAGCCGAACGGCGGGGTCAGGAAGGAGGTTTGCAGGTTGAGCGCGATCATCACGCCCAGCCAGACCGGGTCGAGGCCCATCGCGAGCAGGATCGGCGCGACCAGCGGCACGACCACGAAGGTGATCTCGATGAAGTCGAGCACGAAGCCGAGCAGGAACATGACGCCCATCACCACCAGCATCGCGCCGAACGCGCCGCCGGGCAGGTCGCTGAGGTAATCCTCGACCAGCTCGTCGCCGCCGTAGCCGCGGAACACCAGCGAGAACAGCGAGGCGCCGATCAGGATCAGGAACACCATGCTGGACACGATGGTGGTGGTGCGCATCACGTCGCGCAGACGTTCGAGATCGAACTGGCGTTGCGAGATGGCCAGCAGCACCGCGCCGACCGCGCCGACCGAGGCGGCTTCGGTCGGCGTCGCCAGGCCGCCGAGGATGGAGCCGAGCACGGCGAGGATCAGCAGCAGCGGCGGGATCAGCACCTTGACCACACGCGCGCCGAGGTCGTGGCTCTCGCCGATCTC
The DNA here is from genome assembly GCA_024234895.1 of Gammaproteobacteria bacterium. Lineage (GTDB taxonomy): Bacteria > Pseudomonadota > Gammaproteobacteria > JACKNK01 > JACKNK01 > JACKNK01. Next base: position 72,742 of record JACKNJ010000002.1, on the reverse strand, counting down.
CATGGCCGGGGCGGCCTCCGGCTTCACGGCCGCGACCACGAGCTGCCAGATCAGGTACAGGCCGACCAGCAGCAGGCCGGGGATCAGCGCGCCGGCGAACAGGTCGCCGACCGAGACCGTATCCGGCGAGAAGATGCCCATGTCCAGTTGCGCCTGCTGGTAGGCGGAGGACAGCACGTCGCCGAGCAGGACCAGCACGATCGACGGCGGGATGATCTGGCCGAGCGTGCCGGACGCGCAGATCGTGCCGCAGGCCAGCGACGGGCTGTAGCCGCGCCGCAGCATGGTCGGCAGCGACAGCAGGCCCATGGTCACCACGGTGGCGCCGACGATGCCGGTGCTGGCGGCGAGCAGCGCGCCGACCAGTGTCACCGAGATGCCCAAGCCCCCGCGCATGCTCCCGAACAGTTCGGCCATGGTGTCGAGCAACTTCTCGGCGACCTTCGAGCGTTCCAGCATCACGCCCATGAACACGAACAGGGGCACGGCGATCAGCGTGGTGTTGTCCATGATGCCGAACAGGCGCGAGGGCATGGCTTCGAGGTAGTCGCTGTCGAAACTGTCGGTCCAGGTACCCAGTCCCGCGAACATCAGCGCGACGCCGGACAGCGTCAGCGCCACCGGATAACCGAGCATCAGGAACAGGAACACCGCGCCGAACATCAGGAACGCGCCCCAGTCCTCGAGGAAGATCGCGAAGGTCTCCATGTCAGACCTCCTCGTGCATCGGTTCGATGACCGGCTCGATCGCGCCGGTCATGACCAGCAGGCTGCGCAGCGCCTGCGCGAGGCCCTGCAGGATCATCAGCGCAGGCATCAGCACGATCACGGTCTTGAGCAGGTAGCGATACGGAATGCCGCCGGTTTCGGCGGAGCCCTCGTGCACGGCCCAGGCGTCGGCGACGTACTCCCACGACACCCAGGCGATGAACACGAAGGTCGGCAGCAGCAGGAACAGCGCGCCGAACAGGTCGATCGCCGCCTTCCGCTTCGCGTTCATGCCGCGATAGAAGATGTCGACGCGCACATGGCCGTCGTGCAGCAGCGTGTAGCCGGCCCCGAGCATGAACACGGCCGCGTGCATGTAGGTGATCGATTCCTGCATCGCGATCCAGCCGAGGTTGAAGCCGTAACGCAGCACCACGACCGCGAAGGTCACGACGACCATGATCAGCGTCAGCCACGCGATCGCGCGACCGATGCGCTCGTTGAGGGCGTCGATCGCGTTGACCAGGCGCAGTGTGAAGGGCGGGGACATCGGGGGTACTCGTAAGCCGGTGCGACGGTCGCGATTATACGGGCCGATCGGGCCAGCCCGCGCGGGACCACATTTGTTCCACGATCCGGCCTTAGACTGCGCCGCATGAACGTGGATCGGGTTGGTACTGTCCATCACTCTGGTACTGGCTTCGACTCCGCTCAGCCAGCGATCCCTGAACGCTGGCTGAGCGGAGTCGAAGCCAGCCCCTACAATCCAATCGGCCCAAGAACACATCGTCACGTCATGACCATCCGCCTGCTTCCATCGTTTCTGTTTGCCCTGTTCTGGATGGGGGCGGCTGTTGCCGATACCGCTTCGGAGTCGGCGGAGCGTGTGCGGGCCACGCACGCGGCGTTGCAGTCAGCGAGCACGGATTTCCAGACCGAGGTCGGCGCCGGGCGTTTGTCCGGGGCCGAGCAGGAGGACTACCGCCGCTATATCGCCGCGCTCACCGAACGCCTGCGCGACGATTGCCGGGATTTCCGGAATGTCGGCGGCGATCCCGCCACCTTGCAGGGCCAATGCGACATCGGCGCGCCCGCCGCGCCGCGCGCAGCCGCCATCGACACCGGCGCCGAGCGCACCCGGGGCGAACGCATCAGCGATGCCGAGGCCGAACTGCGTGCCGCCATGGGCGAGTTCGACCAGACCATCCTGCGCGAGCAGGAACGCCTGCGCAGCAAGGACAGCGGCGGGGGAGGCGGTGGCGGTGGCGGCGGCAGTGCCGGCGGCGGTGGCCGCGAAGGTCAGGCCGGCAAGCAGGGCGATGGCAAGCGCGCCGGCGAACGCGATGGTGACCGCGCCGGTGACCACGCCAGTGATCGCGATGGAGAGGAGAACGACCGGGATTCCGCCGGGGGCGGGCGCGATGAATCCGCGAGCGGGAAGGACCAGACGACCGGCAAGGGATCGGCGGATGGCCGCAAACCGGACGGTCGTCGCGATGAACGGGGCGGCGGTGGCAGCGGCGGCAGCACCAAAGGCCAGGGTGGCGATAAGGGTGCGGACGGTGACATCCCCGACGCCGGCGGCGATGACGTGATCGCCCGCCAGCTCCGCGAGGCCGCCGAGAACGAGACCGATCCGGAGCTTCGTGCCAAGCTCTGGGAGGAATATCGTCGCTATAAGGACGAACAGAACTGATGAGTGAGCGTATGGCCGTCGAATCCCCGCGTTTTGCCAGGGCACTGGTCTCGATACTGATCGCGCTGCCGATGCTGCTGGCCGGCTGCGTGTCCAACCCGATCCGCACCGAGCGGATCGAGGACAAGCCGGTGCAGCAGGCGAACAGCCAGATTCCCAGCGCGGAAGTGCTCGATCTGTGGATCCAGATATTCGATCCCGGCACCCTGCCGGAGGACGAAGACGAGGCGCGGGGCCTGTCCATGGATATCCGCAACGCCGAGGCGCGCTTCATGCCGATCCACCTCGCCAAGACCGTCGAACGCAGCGGTTACTGGGGTGCGGTGCGCGTGGTGCCGCAGGACACCGAGGGTGCCGAGGTGCTGGTCAGCGGCACGATCCTGCGGTCCGACGCGGAGCAGGTCGAGTTGCGCATCCAGGCCGGCGACGCGCGCGGCGAGAAGTGGTTCGAACGCGACTACGAACATCGCGTCGAGGTGAAGGATTACGTGAATCTGGAGCGCGGCACGAACGACGCCTTCCAGCCGCTCTACAACAAGATCGCCAACGACCTGATCCAGGAACGCGCGAAGCTGGCCGCCGCCGACATCCAGCGCATCCGCGAGATCGCCGAGATGCGTTTCGCCGCCGACATGGCACCGGGCGCGTTCGGCGACTACGTCTGGCAGGACCCGAACGGCAAGTACCACGTCCGCCGCCTGCCTGCCGAGGGCGATCCGATGTTGCAGCGCGTGCGCGCGATCCGCGACCGCGATTACCTGCTCGTCGATACCCTGAACGGCCATTTCGACAGCTTCTACAACGACACCTGGACGCCGTACACCGACTGGCGCGAGACCCGCGCGGAGGAATCCGCCGACCTGCGCGAAATCGAGGAGACCGCGCTCAATCGCAAGATTCTCGGCGCGCTCGCCGTGGTCGGCGGCATCGCGCTGATGGCCAGCAGCCGGAACAGCAACAGCGTCGGCACCCAGACCGCCAAGACCGTCGCCGGCCAGATGGCCGTGCTCGGCGGCGTCTACGCGGCCAAGACCGGCTTCGACAAGGATGAGCAGACCGAGATCCACAAGTCCGCGCTGGAAGAGCTTGGCGAGTCCTTCAGCCAGGAGGCCAAGCCGCTGGTGGTCGAGGTCGACGGCGAGACCCATCGCCTGACCGGCAGCGCGGAGTCGCAGTACGCGCAGTGGCGCCAGCTGCTGAAGAAGATCTACGCGAACGAGACCGGATTCCCGAGCCGCGGAGACTGATGTGACGCAGGACCCTGGCATGGGTGGGGCGGGTGGGCCGCCGCCGATGACACCTCCCGGAACGCCCCCGCGCCCCAACTTGCGTTCGCCCGCCGGCGGCGAGATTCCGGCGGCCAGGCGCGGTCCGGACCTGGCCGCGCCCGGCGCCCGGCGCGCCAGCGTCGAAACCGTCTATCGCGAGTCCGGCGACAACCGGGGGTTGCTGATCGGCGGCGCGCTGTTCGTGCTGATCGCGATCGCGGCCGGCCTTGTGCTGATGCCGACCGGCGAGCGCGCGGCGCCGGCGACCGATCAGGTGGCGAAGCCGGCCGGCAACGCCGTGACGCCGGTGGTCGCCGAGCCGCGTTCCGCCGAGGTGACCCGCGCCGATGCCCAGGCCGCGTTGCAGGCTGCCTTGCAGCGCCAGGCCGAGCTCGAGGTGGCGCAGGCGCCGCGCTGGGCCGAAGACGAATGGCGCGGTCTGCTGGCCGGCATGACCAATGCCAACGAGGCCTTCCAGCGCGGTCGGTTCGCGCACGCCAAACAGCTCTGGGAGCAGGCCGTGGCCGGCTTCACGGCGCTGCGCGAACGCCGCGCGGAATTCGCCGCCCGGCATCTGCGCGATGCCGACGCCGCGCTTGCGCGGGATCAGTCCGAAGCCGCGAGGGCTGCCTATGAGTCCGCCGTTGCCGCCGACCCGGACAGCGAGGCCGCGAGGACCGGTGCGGCGCGCGCCGCCAGACGCCCCGAGCTGCTCGCCGCGCTGGCCGACGGCCGGAATGCGGAAGCACGTGGCGACCAGGAGCAGGCCGCCGACGCCTATCGACGCGCCAGCGATATCGATGGTGTCGACCCGCGTGCCCCGGATGCGCTGCAACGCATCTCCGGTTCGCTCGCCTCGGCGCGCTTCAACGCCGCGATGAGCCGTGCCCTGCAATCGCTGGACGCGGGTCGCTACGCGGATGCGCGCGCAGCCCTCAAGGATGCCGAGGCGGCCAGTCCCGGTGATGTCGCCGCGCGCGACCTGCGCCAGCGCATCGACGCGTCTGAACGTGCCGCGAGCCTGAACCGTCTGCGTCGCCAGGCCGACGAGGCCGTTGCCCGCGAGGACTGGGCGACCGCCGTCGAGCGCTATCAGGCCGCGTTGAAGCTGGACGCCGACACCGGTTTCGCGCGCGATGGCCTGGCCCGCGCGCAGTCGCGTCTGGAGTTGCATCGCCAGCTCGATCATTACCTTGCGCGTCCGGACCGGCTGTACGGTGCCGAACCGCTGCACAACGCCAAACAGTTGCTGAAAGCCGCCGGCAATGGCGGTGAGCCGGGCTTGAAAGCCAAGGTCGACAAGCTGCGCGCGGCGGTCGAGGTGGCCGGCACGCCGCTCGGGGTGACGCTGCGTTCCGACGGCGAGACCGAGGTCGCGATCTACCACGTCAGCAAACTGGGCCGCTTCCAGGAACTCGGCCTGGAACTGACGCCGGGCGATTACACCGTGGTCGGCAGCCGCGACGGCTACCGCGACGTGCGCCGCGTCATCCAGGTCCGCCCCGGCCTGCCGCTGCCGCCGATCAGCATCCGCTGCACGGAGGCGTTGTGAGTACGTTCGTCAAGCGCCAGGACGCCGCGACACCAGGATTCGGTTGCAGCGCAATCGGGCGGGTACGCGCGGGTCGTAGGAGCGGCTTCAGCCGCGAGCGGCGCCCGGAATGGTCGCTGCGCCGCTCGCGGCTGAAGCCGCTCCTACGACTTGCGCTCAAGCGCGGTTCTGAAGGTTGGCCGCGATGACGACCGGCAAGGTCTTCATCATCCGCGACGCGGCTGGCGAGCGGCGCCTGGATGAGAGCGCGCTGCCGTTCGGCGTCGGCCACGGCGAGGAGGCGCATCTGCGCCTGCCGGGCGATGGCGAGGGTGCCCGTGCCTGGATCGCCTTCGATCGCGGTCACGCCTTCCTGCAGGTCGACGAGGGCGAGGCCGGGCTGTTCCATAACCGCCGCCACCTGAGCGGGTCGGCCTGGCTGAAATCCGGCGACATCGTGCAGGTCGGCGGCGCGGTGCTGCGCTGGCAGGTCGATGGCGATCAGGTGTTCATCGATATCGAGATCGACCATGCGGTCATGCCGGCGATCAGGCCGCCGAGCGAACCGCCGCCGGTCGAGCCCTTGCCCGCGCCGCGCCTGGACGAGCCGTTGCCGCACGTCGCCGACGCCCCACGTCGTCCGACCAGCCCGTGGCTGGTGCGTGGCCTGATCGCGGGCGCGGTACTGGTCGCGTTGCTGGCGGCCTTCGTGTTGCTGGCGACGCCGTTCGAGGTCGATATCCAGCCCCCTCCGGACGCGCGGAGCGTCGACGGCTTCCCGCCGCCGTTCCGATTCGGCGGGCGGGTGATGGCGCTGCCGGGCGAGTATCGCGTGCGCGCCAGCAAGGCCGGTTACCTGCCGCTGGATGCCACCCTCGACGTGCGTTCCGGCGAGTTCCAGCGCCACGAATTCCGCATGGTCGAATTGCCCGGCTGGCTGGCACTGGACGTGCGTCCCGACGTGCCGGTGCGGGTCTGGGACGGCGGGACGGAAATCGTCGCGGCGGCGGACGGGCGTTTCGCGCTGCAACCCGGCACGCATGCGTTGCGCGTCGAGGCCGGGCGGTATCTGCCCGCCACCCTGGCGATCGAGGTGCCGGGCCGCGACCGCGAGGTTGCCGCGACGCTCGAACTCACGCCCGCCTGGGCGGACGTGACGCTGGCATCGACGCCCGCGGGCGCCCGGATCGAGCTGGACGGCGACACCATCGGCCAGACGCCGGCGAGCTTCGAGGTGCTCGGCGGCGAACACGAACTGACGTTGTCCCGCGAGGGATTCAAGCCCTGGCAGCAACGCCTGCAAGCCGAGCCCGGCGTCGCGCGGGACCTCGGTGAGATCACGCTGGAGCCGCTCGACGGCGAGCTCGATCTGGGCAGCGATCCGCCCGGCGCGACCGTGACCCTGAATGGCGCATACATCGGCACCACGCCCTTGCGCGTCGCGCTCAAACCGGGTGTCGGCCACGAACTGAAACTGAGCAAGGCGGGGCGCCAGGGCCGCACCCTGAGCGTGACGCTCGAATCCGGTCGGACGCGCAGCGAGAACGTCGCGCTGGCCGCCGAGTTCGGCGTCGTGTTCCTGTCCGCCGATCCCGCCGACGCCGAGCTTTTCATCGACGGCCAGGCCGCCGGCCCGGCCACCAAACGCCTCAATCTGCCGACCCGCACGCATCGCATCGAGGTGCGCAAGCCCGGTTACGTGACCGAGCGGCTGGAGATCACCCCGCGCGTGGGTGTCGCGCAGCGCATCGCCGTCGAGCTCAAGACCGCCGAGCAGATCGAGACGGAGCGTCGCGAAGCCGCCAGGGTCGCTCGCAAGACCACCGCCGACGGCCAGACGCTGCACCTGTTCGAACCGTCGGCACCGTTCGAGATGGGCGCGCCGCGCCGCGAGGCCGGTCGGCGCGCGAACGAATCCGAACGTCTGGTGGCGCTGACCAGGCCGTATTTCCTCGCCGAGAAGGAAGTCAGCAACGCGCAGTTCAAGGCCTTCAAGGCCGCGCACGATTCCGGCATGGCGGAGGGCCAGTCGTTGAGCCGCCCGGAGCAGCCGGTCGTCAACGTGAGCTGGGACGACGCCGCGCGCTACTGCAACTGGCTGAGCGCGAAGGAGGGCCTGCCGGCGGCCTACCAGGAGGTGGGCGGACACATGCAGCCGGTCGTGCCGATGACCACCGGCTACCGCCTGCCGAGCGAAGCGGAATGGGCCTACGCGGCGCGCGTCGCCGGTCGTGCGCAGGCGTCGCGTTACGCCTGGGGCGACAGCTTCCCGCCACCGTCCGGGTCCGGCAACTGGGCCGACAAGCGCATCGACGACGTGTTCGCGGTGACCGTGCCGGATTACGACGACGGTTTCCGCGTCAGCGCGCCGGTCGGCAGCTTCAGGCCCAATCCCGCCGGCCTGTACGACCTGGGTGGCAACGTCGCCGAATGGACCAACGACTGGTACGCGCTGTATCCGGGCGAGGCGGCTACGCTGGTCGAGAATCCGACCGGTCCGCCGACCGGCGAGCATCATGTGGTGCGCGACACCGGCTGGAAGCACGGCAGCATCAGCGAGCTGCGCCTCGCCTACCGCGACTACAGCCGCGAACCGCGCAATGATCTGGGCTTCCGGGTGGCCCGCCATGTTTACTGACCAGCGGGTCTGGTGGCTGCTGCTGGTCCTGCTGAGCGCTGCTGCGTGGGCGGCTGATCCGCCGCCCGACCCGGTCAAGACCATCACCCCATCCGAAACCATCCCCGCCGACGATGCCGTGCCGTTCCCCGTCGACATCTGACCGTAGGGCGGAACCCGCAGGGGTTCCGCCGACGACCTCCGACCTCACCCGGCGGAACCCCTGCGGGTTCCGCCCTACGTAATGGTTCGCACATGAAAAAGTCCCTGCCGACCGAACTGCTGTACCAGGTCTTCGCCTTACTGATCGCGTTCATCGTCGTGCACGCCATCTACGTCGCGGTGATCCGCCCGAACGCCGACGCCGATCTGCGCGCCAAGGCCGAACTGGTCGCGGCCAACCCGGACGCGGTCACCGAAGACAGCTTCTACGTGGTGCTCAAGGACTACGAACAGGAGGCCTGTCTGGTGCTGATGCTGTGGGCGCTGGCGATCCTCGGCTACAAGGGCCGCGAGACCTGGCGGCAGCAGCGTCTCGCCGAGCGCGACCTGCTCGACCTGCCGCCCGGCCTGCCGATCGGCAAGGAGGACACGCGCCTGCTGTCCGAACGCCTCGCCGCGTTGCCCGCCGTGACGCGCGACTGGGTGCTGCCGCGCGCGCTGGCCACCGCGATCGAACGCTTCGCCGCGACCGGCAACGTGCAGGACGTGTCGACCGCCGCCCGCGACGTCTGTGACTCGGAAGGCGGGCGCATGGAGAGCGAGCTGTCGATCATCCGCTACATCGCCTGGGCGATCCCGTCGGTCGGCTTCATCGGCACCGTGCGCGGCATCGGCGACGCGCTCGGCCAGGCCCACAAGGCGGTCGAGGGGGATATCACCGGCGTCACCGAGAGCCTCGGCGTGGCCTTCAACTCCACCTTCATCGCGCTGGTCATCTCCATCGTGCTGATGTTCTTCATCCACCAGTTGCAGCTCATGCAGGAGCGCCTGGTGCTCGATACCGAGCGCTACGTCGACCGCGAATTCATCCGCAAGCTGCGGCCTTGAGAACAGCGGTTCGCCGCAAAGACGCAAAGACGCGAAGAAGATGAAGTTCCACGGCTTTGAGCGGAGGTTGGTGGGTTGCGTGACCGGTCGGTTGCGAAGGTCGCGTGATCCTTTGTGCCTTGGCGTCTTTGCGGCTAAACGGGCCGAGTCTCGATGAGACAACGCCGCACGATCTCGCCGTTTTCGTTGTCGTTCCTGGACATCATGTTCTGTGGCTTCGGCGCGGTGGTGCTGCTGGTGCTGATCCTGAATCACGACAGCGTGCGCACCCGTGAAGAGACCTTCACCGACCTGCGCGGCGAGGTGTTGAAGCTGGAGAAGCTGGTCATCGAGGGGCGCGCGAATCTGGTCGAGGCGCGCAACAGCCTGGAGGTCACGGAAGCCGAGAAGGTCACCATGGAAGGCGAGGCCGAGCGGGTCATCCAGACCCGCGACCAGCTCGATATCGAGGTGGCGAAACTGGAGAAGCAGACCCTCGCCAGCCGCGAACACATCAACAAGCTCAAGTCCGACCTGAAGAGCCTCGATGACGAGAACAAGCGCCTCGGCGCGCAGGCCGAGGCCGACCGCGAGGATGGCGAGCGCCTGCACCGCATCCAGGGCGACGGCGATCGCCAGTACCTGACCGGTCTGAAGCTCGGCGGCCAGCGCACGCTGATCCTGCTCGATGCCTCCGCAAGCATGCTCGCCGAGGACGTGGTCAACGTGATCCTGCGGCGCAACCTGAGCGAGGCCGAGCAGCGCAAATCGCCGAAGTGGCAGCGTGCGCAGGCCACCGCCGAGTGGCTGATCGCGAATCTGCCGACCGGCAGGCGGTTCCAGGTCTATGCGTTCAACACCCGGGCCGAGCCGGTCATCGCCGGGCGCGGCGACTGGCTGAAGACCGATGAGCGCGGCGACATCGAGGGCGCGATCAAGGCCGTCTACCAGCAACTGCCGAAGGGCGGCACCAGCCTGTACAACGCCTTCGAGGCGATCCGCGACATGAACCCGAAGCCGGACAACGTGCTGCTGCTGACCGACGGCCTGCCGACCCAGGGCAAGTCGAAGCCGAAGGACAGCAAGGTCACCAACGAGGAACGCATCGAGCACTTCAACGACGCGGTCAAGCGCCTGCCCAAGGGCATCCCGATCAACACCATCCTGTTCCCGATGGAAGGCGACGCGTTCGCCGCCGGCGGTTACTGGGAACTCGCGGTGCAGACCAACGGTTCGTTCATCACCCCGTCGCGGGACTGGCCATGATCGGTTTTGCCGCAAAGACGCGAAGACGCGAAGAACAGCATTTGTTCGCGGGGTTATCGAGCAGGCGTTTGCGTCTCGCTCGACGGTGGGGCTGTTCGAAGACGTATCTTCACATCCCTTTGCGGCTTCGCGTCTTTGCGGCAGAGCCGTATGTCACCCGCAAGACGATTGTTTTCGCCGCAAAGACGCAAAGCCGCGAAGAACGGCATTTGTTCGGACGCCTCCTGAACAGGTCTTCGCGCCTCTGTCGGCCTGATGTCGGCTCGACGCCACAATCTCAATCCCCTTTGCGTCTTCGCGTCTTTGCGGCGAAGCCGTATAACCCCCGCAAGACGATTGTCTTCGCCGCAAAGACGCAAAGGCGCGAAGAACAGCATTTGTTTGGATGCCGCCTGAACAGGCGTATGTGCCTCTCTCCGCGTGATGTCGGTTCGACATTGCGCCCCCCAATCCCCCTTTGCGTCTTCGCGTCTTCGCGTCTTCGCGGCAAAGCCGTTTAACCCCGCATGACAAGGCGCCGCCGCGAGATCGAGATCTTCTCCATGTCCTTCCTGGACGTGGTGTCCTGCGGTTTCGGCGCGATCATCCTGCTGCTGGTCATCGTCAAGATCGCCGAGCCGCTGACCATCGAGCGCATCTCCGCCGATCTGTCCGGGCTGGTCGCCGCGCGTCAGCAGGAGCTGCACGACATCCGCGGCGAGACCACGGTGCTCAACCGCGACCTGACCGAGCGGCAGGAGCAGCTTTCCGCGATCAAGACCCGCCTCGCCCGCCTGCGTGGCGAACTCTCCGAAATCCAGGGTCAGTACGAGACCACCCGCAACACCCACGCCGCGCAGACGGTGATCGAGAAGCAGCTCAGCCAGGCGCAGCAGAAACTCAGCGAAGAGCAGCGACGTCTGCTCGGCGCGACCTACGAGCGCCACCAGCAGGACGACACCATCGGCGGCGTGCCGGTCGATGCCGAGTACATCATCTTCATCATCGATACCTCCGGCTCGATGCAGAAGGGCGCCTGGCAACTGGTGCTGAAGAAACTCACCGAGATCCTCGATATCCACCCCAAGGTCAAAGGCATCCAGGTCATGAACGACATGGGCGACTACATGTTCGAGGCCTACAAGGACCGCTGGATTCCGGACACCGGGGGCCGCCGCAAGGCCATCGTCGACCGCCTCGCCGGCTGGGCGCCGTTCTCCAATTCGAGCCCGGAGGAAGGCATCGAAGCCGCGATCCGGCGCTTCTACGCCAAGGATCGCCGCATCAGCCTGTACGTGTTTGGCGACGACTTCTCGCGCGGTTCCATCCAGGGCCTGCTGGATACGGTCGCCAAGCTCAACAAGGGCAGGAAGCCCGGCGAGCGCCTGGTGCGCATCCACGCGGTCGGTTACCCGACCATGTTCCAGAACCGGGAAGCGACCCTGAACGCGGTCCGCTTCGCCGCGCTGATGCGCAAGCTCGCCGAGGAGAACGGCGGCAGCTTCGTCGGCCTCAACAGCGCGACGCCCTGAACAGGCTCCCCGGTTGGCTTCGGCTCCGCTCAGCCAACGGCCTTTGCCCGCCGGCTGAGCGGAGTCGAAGCCGGTCGGGTGCGCTCCGCGCACCGCAACCGACGTTGGCCGCGTGCCGCTGAGGGTCGGGTCGGGACCCCTTCGAAATTCGCGAAATCCTGATTGTCCAAGGCGTTTCGGGACGCCGGTTTCGGTGCGCGGAGCGCACCCTTGTATTGTGAAGACGTCAGGGGAGACCCTGATCGGAACACCAGACGCCGTGTGCACCCTCAGGCCCTGGAGCCAGGAGCGTAGATCCTGCGCTGGCGTTCCTTTTCTCTTGCAGGAAATCGAACAGCATCTTTGGCACCGAGCCTCTCGGTAGCCCGCATTGACAAGGTGGATTGGCAAGATGAACCCCGCATTGCTCGTTCTCGGTATCGATGTCTCCAAGGCCAAGCTGGATGTGGCCTTGCTCCTTCCCGATGGAAAATTCCGCACCAAGGTGTTCGCCAACACACCCAAAGGCATTACCGCGTTGGTGACTTGGCTGACGCCGCACCTGTCCAGGCCCTTGCACGTGTGCATGGAGGCCACCGGTACCTACTGGGAGGCGGTGGCCGAGGTGCTCGCCGATGCCGGCCAGGTAGTGAGTGTCGTCAACCCAGCTCAGATCAAGGCTTTTGGGGGCGCGGCGCTGGTACGTACCAAGACCGACGCGGTCGACGCGCGCCTGATTGCCCGCTTCTGTGCCACCCAGCACCCGGCCCCCTGGCAACCCGCGCCACTGAATGTCCGTGAACTGCGCTCCTTGGTGCGTCGTCGTCAGGCTCTGGTCGACATGCAGACCCAGGAGAGCAACCGCCTGGAGGTCGCCAAGGCCGGGGTCCGGGCCGATATCCAGGCGCATCTGGCTTACCTCGTCGATGCCATTGCCGCCGTCGAGGCCGCGATCCGGCAGAAGATCGACGATGACCCGGACTTGCGTGAACAGCGTGAGCTGCTGGTCTCAATCCCCGGCATCGGGGAAAAGACCCTGGCCATGTTGCTGGCCCATTTCGGTGGACCGTTGCGCTTTACCCGTACCCGACAGGCGGCGGCTTACGCCGGCCTCGATCCCCGTCAACACCAGTCAGGCAGCAGTGTGCTGCGCCGCCCAAGGTTGTCCAAGGTGGGTCATGCGGAGCTGCGCGCCAGCTTGTACATGCCCGCCATGGTGGCCCTTTACCGAACCGACTGGGGCCGCGCTTTTCGGCAGCGTCTGGCGGCCAATGGCAAGCCCGCCATGGTCATCCTCGGCGCCATGATGCGAAAGCTCATCCATGTCGCCGTCGGTGTACTCAAGTCCCGCAAACCCTTCGATGCGTCCCTGCATGGGGCTTGCTTCGGATAACAGCATCTACGGCATTTGCCCTAACTGGCTTTATGCCCGGCCAAGCACTTACGAATGGGGCGGCGGGCCCAGCTTAGGTAGCATTCCGGGCCTTTGTCCCGACCTGATTTCCGGAAGTCCCCATGTCGAAGCTCTACCCGCTCGCGCTGTTCACGGCGCTGACGTTCACCGGCCCCGCGTTTGCCTCGGTCACCAGCGACACCATCGTCTACCTCGGTGACGACGCCAGCGGCTACCTGCTGCACCGCACGCTGCGCACCGACAACACCTCCTACGACTTCCACGTCGAAAAATCGGTGGCGCTGGAGGACTTCTATTACATCAGCCCGAACAAGTACGAGTGGAAGGCCGACGCCGACAAGGTGAACACCCTGCATTTCAATCAGGGCCACTTCTCGGTGATCTACGCGGAGCCGTTCGGCGACCGCCTCGTGCGCGGCGATGACGGCGTGTACACCTTCACCAGCTCGGACGGCGAGCCGCGCGTCGATGGCCACTACGGCATCTGGCACGCGCCGGACAACTTCAGCCACCTGAATTACACCTGGGTCCTGCCGGCGCACTACGAGGTCGTCGCGCACCAGAGCAACCGCGAGGGCGAGTGGGTGCAGCGCACCAACACGCTCAGCTTCTATTCCGACGACGTCAACGACGTCACCTTCACGATCCAGTTCCGTGAGCGCGACACCGACGGCGACGGCGTGGTTGATCGCGGCGATCGCTGCCCGGATACCGCCGCCGGCGTGCCGGTCGATGCCTCGGGCTGCCCGCTGGACAGCGACGGCGACGGCATCATCGACGCCACCGACGCCTGCGCCAGCACCCCGGCTGACGCGCGTGTCGACGCGCGCGGCTGCGAACTGGATTCCGATGGTGACGGTGTCGCCGACCGCGTCGACCTCTGCCCGCAGACCCCGGCCGGCACCCCGGTCAACGCGCAGGGTTGCGAGCTGGACAGTGACGGTGACCGCGTCATCGACAGCCAGGATCGCTGCCCGAACAGCCGCGCCGGCGCGACCGTCGACCGTGACGGCTGCGAGCTCGATGGCGACAAGGACGGGGTGGTCGATGGTCTCGACGACTGTCCGTCCAGCACGCCGATGGCCGCCGTCGACGCGCGCGGCTGCGAACTCGACGCGGACGGCGACGGCGTCATCGACGCCCGCGACCTGTGCCCCGGCTCGACCCCCGCCGCGAAGGTCGATGGCCTCGGCTGCGAACTGGACTCCGACAAGGATGGCGTGATCGATTCCGCCGATGAGTGCCCGGACACCGCTGCCGGCGCGAAAGTCGATGCCAAGGGCTGCGAGCTGGATGCGGACGGCGACGGCGTGAAGAACTCCGCCGATGCCTGCCCGGACACCGCTGCCGGTGCCCAGGTTGACGCCAAGGGCTGCGAGCTGGATGCGGACGGCGACGGCGTGAAGAACTCGGCCGACGCCTGCCCGGACACCGCTGCCGGTGCTCAGGTGGACGCCAAGGGCTGCGAGCTGGATGCCGACGGCGACGGCGTGAAGAACTCCGCCGACGCCTGCCCGGACACCGCTGCCGGTGCCCAGGTGGACGCCAAGGGTTGCGAACTGGACGCCGACGGCGACGGTGTGAAGAACTCCGCTGACGCCTGCCCGGACACCGCTGCCGGTGCCCAGGTGGACGCGAAGGGTTGCGAACTGGACTCCGACGGCGACGGTGTGGAGAACTCCGCCGACGCCTGCCCCGACACCGCTGCCGGTGCCCAGGTGGACGCGAAGGGTTGCGAGCTGGATACCGACGGCGACGGCGTGAAGAACTCCGCCGACGCCTGCCCGGATACCGTCGCGGGTGCCCAGGTGGACGAGAAGGGTTGCGAGCTGGATACCGACGGCGACGGCGTGAAGGACTCCGCCGACGCCTGCCCGGACACCGCTGCCGGTGCCCAAGTGGACGCCGCGGGCTGCGAGATGGATGCGGACGGCGACGGCGTGAAGAACTCTGCCGATGCCTGCCCGGACACCGCTGCCGGTGCCCAGGTTGACGCCAAGGGCTGCGAACTGGACACCGACGGCGACGGCGTGAACGACTCCGCCGACCGTTGCCCCGCCACCCCTGCCGGCGCGCTCGTCAACCCGGACGGCTGCCAGCCGGACGACGACGCGGACGGCGTCGCCAACGTCACCGATCTGTGCCCGGCCACCCCGGCGGGTGACGAGGTTGGGCCGCTGGGCTGCTCGCTGAACCGCGCCATCGCGCTGGAGGGCGTGAACTTCCTCACCAACGCCGATACGCTGACCGAGGACTCCACCGTGATCCTTGATCACGTCGCCGAGGTCCTGGTCGCGAATGGCGATCTGGTCGTGGAAGTCGCCGGGCACACCGACGCGCAGGGTCCCGAGGCCTACAACCTCGATCTGTCGCAGCGCCGTGCCGCCAGCGTGCGCCGCTATCTGATCGGCAAGGGCGTGGACGAGGCCCGCCTGACCTCGGCCGGTTACGGCGAGACCGAGCCGGTCGCGGACAACCAGACCGCCGAGGGCCGCGCGCGGAACCGCCGCGTGGAGCTGCGTCCGACCGCGAGCCGGTAAGCGCGCGGATCGCCGACGTCGCAGGGTGCGCCATGCGCACCAGACGACGTTCGGCGGTTCCCGCAGGTGCGCATGGCGCATCGACGCCCAATTTCCGACTTCAGGAGCAAGCGCTTGCTGCCGCCAATCTCCCACCGCATCGCGACCGAACTCTCCCAGGCCACGGGCACCGTCCACCCGAAGCAGGTCGAGGCTGCCATCGCGCTGCTCGACGAGGGCGCGACCGTCCCGTTCGTGGCGCGTTACCGCAAGGAGGTCACCGGTGGCCTCGATGACGCGCAACTGCGTCTGCTCGACGAGCGGCTCGGCTATCTGCGCGAACTGGAGGAACGGCGCGCGGCGGTGATCAAGGCGGTCGACGAACAGGGCAAGCTCAGCGACGAACTGAAGAAGGATCTGCTTGCCGCCGACACCAAGACGCGGCTTGAAGACCTTTATCTCCCGTACAAGAAGAAGCGCCGCACCCGCGCCCAGATCGCCCGCGAGGCCGGCCTGGAACCGCTGGCGCGCGCACTGCTCGCCGATCCGGCGCTGGACCCGGAGGCGATCGCCGTCGGCTATGTCGATGCTTCGAAGGAGGTTGCCGACGCCAAGGCCGCGCTCGACGGCGCGCGCCAGATTCTGATGGAGGAATTCGCCGAGGACGCCGAACTCGCCGGCCAGGTCCGCGATCACCTGTGGGATGCGGCCAAGCTGAAATCCGAGGTCGTCGCCGGCAAGGAGAACGAGGGCGCCAAGTTCAGCGACTACTTCGCCTTCGACGAGGACTTGAAGAAAATCCCCTCGCACCGCGCGCTGGCCCTGCTGCGTGGCCGCAACGAGGGCGTGCTGAGCCTGAATCTGGACATCGAGGCGGACGCCGACGGGCGCACCCGTCCGGAACGCATGGTCGCCGCGCGCTTCGGCATCAAGGACCTTGGCCGTGCCGCCGACCGCTGGCTGAACGACACCGTGCGCCTCACCTGGCGCGTCAAGCTGCTGACGCGTCTCGAAACCGAGCTGGTCACGCGCATTCGCGAGGCCGCCGAGGAGGAGGCGATCGCGGTGTTCGCGCGCAATCTGCACGACCTGCTGCTGGCCGCGCCGGCCGGGCCGCGCGCGACTCTCGGGCTCGATCCCGGCCTGCGCACCGGCGTGAAGGTCGCCGTGGTCGACCGCACCGGCAAGGTGGTCGACACCGCGACCGTCTACCCGCATGTGCCCAGGAACGAGTGGGACCGGACCATCGCGATCCTCGCCGCACTGTGCAGCAAGCACGGCGTCGATCTGATCGCGATCGGCAACGGCACCGCCTCGCGCGAGACCGACAAGCTCGCCGCCGAATTGATGAAGAAACACGCCGATCTGCACCTGACCAAGATCATGGTCAGCGAGGCCGGCGCATCCGTGTATTCGGCCTCCGAGCTGGCCAGCAACGAGCTGCCGGAGCTGGACGTGTCGCTGCGGGGCGCGGTGTCGATCGCGCGGCGCCTGCAGGACCCGCTCGCCGAACTGGTCAAGATCGATCCGAAGTCGATCGGCGTCGGCCAGTATCAGCACGATGTCTCGCAACTGCGCCTCGCGCGCAGCCTGGACGCGGTGGTCGAGGACTGCGTGAACGCGGTCGGCGTGGACGTGAACACCGCCTCGCCGGCGCTGCTGGCGCGCGTTTCCGGGCTGTCGGCGACGCTGGCGGCGAGCATCGTCGCCCACCGCGACGCGCACGGCGCGTTCGCGGACCGCGCGGCGTTGAAGGCGGTCCCGCGGCTCGGCGACAAGACCTTCGAGCAGGCTGCCGGCTTCCTGCGGATCAACGGCGGCGCGAACCCGCTCGATGCCTCCGCCGTGCATCCCGAGGCCTATCCGGTGGTCGAGCGCATCCTCGCCAGGACCGGCAAGGGCATGGCCGATGTGCTCGGCGATTCGGCCTTCCTGAAACGCCTGAACGCCGGCGATTTCGTCGACGATCGCTTCGGCCTGCCGACCGTGCGCGACATCATCAGCGAGCTCGACAAACCCGGTCGCGATCCCCGCCCCGAGTTCAAGACCGCCAACTTCCAGGAGGGCGTCGAGGAGCTGAAGGACCTGCGCGAAGGCATGATCCTCGAAGGCGTGGTCACCAACGTCACCAACTTCGGTGCCTTCGTCGATATCGGCGTGCATCAGGACGGGCTGGTGCACATCTCGGCCTTGTCCGACCGTTTCGTGAAGGACCCGCATCAGGTCGTCAAGGCGGGTGATGTGGTCAAGGTGAAGGTCATGCAGGTGGACTTGCAACGCAAGCGCGTCGGCCTGTCGATGCGCCTGAACGATGACCCGCGCGACGCGAAGGCCGAACGTCCGCGCGACGATCGCCCGGCGCGTCCGCCGCAGCCCAGGCCGACCACGCCGACCCCCGGCGGCAGCATGGCCGATGCCTTCGCCCGCGCCCGGAAACGCTAAGCTCCGCTGCTAGCACCGTAGGAGCGGCTTCAGCCGCGATCGGCTCCGCTCAACGGCACTTCGCGGCTGAAGCCGCTCCTACCACCGAATCCGAGAGCCCGTCATGACCTTCCCCGCGCTGGATGCACCGAGCTGGCCCGACACCCACGCCGCGCTGTGCGCGTATGCCGGCCTCGCCGCCGCGATCAAGGCGTCGCTGAGCGGCGATGGCGACCTGGGCTGCAACACCGAGGGCCTGACCACCGGCCCGATCGCGGCCGGCGATCAGGTCTTCGAGATCTGCATGGCCCTGCACGCCGGCCAATGGCGCATCCGCTTCGCCGACGGCGCCGAGTGGCAGCGACCGTTGCTGGGGCAGCCGGTGCAGGAGCTGGCCGAGGAGACCTTCCTGGTGCTCGAGACGCAGGCCGCGCAACTGGAGATCGAGGCCGAGGCGGACGCTGGCGATGCGGAACCGATGGCCTACGACCGGGGCGCGGCCGCGGCCTGGTTCCAGGCGGCGATCCGCATCGCGGCGAGCTTCCGTCAGGCCGGCGGCGAGGCCTACGTGGAGGCCGACGACTTGGCCCTGTCCCTCGCGATCGATGGCGAGGAGATCGGGGTGTTCAATGCCGCGACCGGGGAACTGGAGGCGGGCGGCGAGCGCCTGGAGTACGACGAACTGCGCCATGCCGAGGACCCGGCGGACGTGCTCGCGCAATGGTTCGAGGACCTGATCGCGGGCGATTGAGCGGCGTTTGCCAAACGCCGGGTTCGGAGCCCGGCCCGGCTGTCGCAGGAGCGGCTTCAGCCGCGATCGGCGTGGCGGGCTTCGACTCCGCTCAGCCAGCGGGGAGGCCGATTACGGCTGAAGCCGCTCCTACGCGGGGCTTCCCGTCAGGCGGCGCAGCACCTCGGCGATCAGGGCGGTGTCGTCGAGGTCGAGCAGGGCGCCCAGCTTGAACAGGTCGCGCTCCCCGGCGACCAGTGCGCTCACCGCATCGGCACCGGCGTGCCAGCCGCTGGCGCGTGCTTCGGTCAGCTCGGGGGCAAGTCGCTGGAAGGCCTCGGAGTTCGCGCAGGCCAACACCACGCGGTCGATGAAATCATCGAAACCGGCCAGCCGCTCGCGGGTCGCGCGCAGCGACGCGTGGCAGGCGATCGCCAGCTGCCACCACTCCATCGCCTCTGCGTCGTCACACAGGCGGATCAGGTCCAGAGCGATGTCGCGCTGCATCTCGGCGACGGCATCGGTGCGCTGGAGTTCCGCGCACAGGCCGGCGGCGGTCATCAGCGCCGCGCGCGCATCCCGCGCCCGTTCGACCCGCAGGCGGCATTGCGCGATGCGCGCCCAGGCGCTGGCCCGCTCGAAGTGGTCGGTCTCGCCGAGTCCGGCCAGCAGTTCGTGCAGCAGCCCCTCGGCGGCGTGGAACTCGCCGGCATCGAAATGCCGCTGCGTGCGGTTGGAGATGCGTAGCCGCCAGGGCTCGCCGCCCAGGCGCCCGGCGAGTCGGTCGGCCCGCTCGTGCAGCTCGCCCCAGGGCTCGCCGATGTCGTCGAACAGCTGGCCGATGCGGTCGACGAATTCCAGGGCCCATTCCTCGCCCTGTTCGAGCACGCCCACGACGGCGGCGCGCAGATTGGCGTGTTCCAGCCGGGTCAGTGCCGCGCTGGCGGCGGGGTCGCGGTGGCGGAGCTGGATGAGCTGGCCGGCGAACTGGAAGTAGTGCCGCTGGTGATTACGCGTCGCCACCAGGCGCGCGTCCGTCGATGGATGCGCAGCCAGCCAGTCGTTCAGCGCGTCGGCGAAGCGGAGATAGGGGGCATCGGTGTGGCCGGTGGCGACGATCCGCAGCAGGCCGAGCTCTTCCAGTCCGCGCCGGACCCTCGGCCAGGTGTCGGCGTTCGCGCCCGGCGCGAACTCCGGTTTCGGCCCGACCTGACCGAGCCCGCTGATGGCCTTGATCAGCGATTCCAGCCCGCCGCCGCGCATCGCGCTCAGCCAGGGGAGCCAGGCGCGGATGTCGGGGGGCAGGTGTTCGACGTTGCTCATGACGGGGAATCATATTCCAGGGGCGCATTACACTACGCGCCATGCACGCACCATTGTCCGCCGTGGTCATCACCCGCAACGAGGCGGGCCGCATCCGGGCCTGTCTGGACGGCCTCGCCTTCGCCGACGAGATCGTGGTCGTGGACTCCGGCAGCAGCGATGACACGGTGGCGATCGCGCGGGCGGCTGGGGCGAGGGTGATCGCGCAGGACTGGCTCGGCTACGGGGCGCAGAAGCAGTTTGCGGTCGGGCAGGCCGCGCACGACTGGGTGTTCTGCGTGGATGCCGATGAACAGCCGACCTCGGAACTGCGCGCGGAGATCGAGGCGGTGTTACGCGCGCCGGCCTGCATGGCCTACGACCATCCTCGCCGGAATCGATTCATGGGCCGCTATCTGCGCCACGGCGAGGGCTATCCGGACCGCAGCCTGCGGCTGTTCCATCGAGGTCACGCACGCTGGAGCACCGATCCGATCCACGAGAAGGTGGTGGTCGATGCAGGGGTGGCGGTCGGCCACCTCAGCGGCGATCTGCTGCACCACTCGGAGGAAGGCGTCGATCAGTATCTGGACAAGCAGGACCGTTACACGACCCTGCAGGCGCAACAGATGCTGGCGGCGGGCAAGCGCGCGGGGCTGGCGAAGATGCTGCTCAGCCCGTTGCTGCGCTTCGTTAAGTTCTATTTCGTGCGCCTGGGCTTTCTGGATGGCTGGCCCGGTCTGGTGCACATCCTGATCGGCTGCCGCAACAGCTACCGCAAGTACGGAAAGTTGCGGCGGCTGCGCGCCGGGGGCCGGGCCGCGCGCTGATCAAAGTTTTTCGGCGGACAGCGCTACGAGCGCGCACAGGCGCAGCTCCGTGACCGACAGCACCCAGCCGAACAGCGTATCGGTGTGGCCCAGGACGAAATCGGTGGTGATCGCTGCGTGAAGGTCAGCCGGATTCAGAGTGGGCGGCAACTGGCCGCGCAGCCGGTGCAGGTCGGCTTCGTCGGGGTGTTTGTCCAGATACAGCCAGCCGGCCTTGACCAGATCGGCGCGGATGGCGTCCAGCTGCGCGGGGAGGTCTGGGCCGACGAAATTCACCCGCAGCCAGGTGATGGCGTCCGGTCCGGTGAGGCCCAGGGCGCCGGCGGCCATGGCGATGAGCAGTTCCCGGCGGGTCATGCGGACACCAGGTGATCGGCAAGACGCAGGGTGAGCGCGACGATCGTGAACGTCGGGTTGGGTACGCCGCCGGTGGTGAAGACCGAACTGCTCGCGACATGGAGATTGTCGGTGCCGTGCACCCGGCAGTTCGCGTCGACGACGCCGGTTTTCTCGCCGGTGCTCATGCGCGTGCCGCCATTATGGTGATCCTGGAGGTGCGTGAACTGGCCGGACTCCGGCCAGCGGCCCATATCGGGATCGACATACACCCTGCCTCGTCCGATGCCCTCCGCGCCGACGGCCTCGACCAGAGCCCGCATGCAGCGTCGGCAGGTGTCGGGATAGTCCGGCGGAAGGCGGAATCGCACCTGCGTGCGCGGGAGACCGAGTTCGTCGGGTTCGTCGATGACCGTGACGCGGTTGTCCGCGTCCAGTGGCGGCTCCGTGATCAGCTGGAAGTACTCCGGGAAACTGCCCGCTGGGGTCGCCCCGCGCATTTCATCGATCGCGCGCGCAGCCGAGATCAGCGCGCGGGCTTCAGGGCCCGGGCCGGGCGCCATGAAGCCGGCGTGGACGAGGAAGTTGGGCAGGCCGCGTCGCGCGATCCATTCCGGGGAAACGGTCAACGCGGCCTTGGTGTGGTGGCGCCGCACTTCGTCGAACTGCTGGAACAGATACGCATTGAGCGCCGCGTGCGGAAGTTCGCGGAACCAACTGCCGGCCATGTGTACGGAGGCGTGATCCATGAAGTAGCGCCCGACCTGATCGTGCCGGTTGCCCAGACGATTGCCGTGAGCGCGATTCCAGAGCAGCAGCAGGCGGCTGTTCTCGATGCCGCCGGCGGCGAGCACGAAATGATCGGCGCCGATGGTGCGGCGGTTGCCGGCGAGGTCACGGGTGTGGATGGCGGTGACGCGGTCGCCGTCCATGCTGACTTCCGCCGCCGTGGTGTTCAGCAGCAGATGCACGTTGTCCGCAGCGGCCAGTTCCGCACCGTAGACATCCCCGAATCGGGTCGGCGGCGACAGATGGAAATTCAGTGTGCGCAGATGTGGACGATGGACCAGCAACGGCTTGCGAGACTCGCTGTAGCCGGCATCGCTGTCATGGACGGGCGGGGTGATCTGCAGGATTTCGGCAGCTTCCGGGTAGTACGGCGCCAGATCGGCCGCGCGGATCGGCCATCCATTCGGCGCGATGCCCGGGCGTGGTTCGAAACAGGATTCCTGCAAAGGCGCGCAGTAGCCGGTCCAATAGTTGGTGGTGCCACCGAGCATGCGGGTTCGGGAGGTGCGCAGGTATTCGAACTCCTCGGCGGCGAACGAGCCCTCGTAGGGTCCCGCATAGATGTCCTGCTGCGCCTGATCGAACGCCCGGCCACCCGCTTCCAGCACGCATATGGATAACGAACGGGTCGCCAGCTTGCGGGCCAGCGTGATGCCGGCCGCGCCGGCACCGACCACGCAGACGTCGTAGTGCGGTGCAGGCATCGCCGAGGAATCGAGACCGTCGAGAATCATTTGCGGAACGCCTGGGTTCGTGGGGTGAACGGTGTTCTTAGCACATCCGGCAACGAATCCGGGGGTGATGGCGTTGATCCGGACCGGTCTTGCTCCGGATGGTGACCAGCGCGCGGCCTGGTCAGTGCGTCCGCTGAAGGGCGTGGGCGCGCAATTCCGCATGCACGGCGAGGGCTTCCGGCGGCAGCGGGGTGGCTTTGCGGTCGTGCCGGGCGGGGGCATGCACCCTGGCCGCGAACGGCAGCAGCGGTGCCGGGTCGATGTGCACGGCGCCGGCGAGGCGACGCAGGCTGTCTTCCGGCTGCGCGCAGAACGAGTCGTAGTCGAACAGCACGATCTGGTCGAGGTGGTGATCGAGCAGATGACGGTGCACGTGGGTCCAGTAGCGCAGCCAGTAGGCCAGGGTCAGTGCTTCACCGGCATCGACCGGGCGCGACGCGGGGTCGAACAGGATGGGTTTGAAACCGGCGCCGAATTCGTGATGGCCGAGCCAGTTCATGTACTTGAGCGCGAACGCGTCGCCGGCGTGCAGATCGATGAACTGGCGGTGCTGCCTGAGCAACGAGTGGGCGTGATCCAGCGGATCGCGGAACGGCACCAGGATGACGCCTTCCGGGAAGGCGGCGCGGATGGCGTCGAGGCGCAGCAGGTTGTTGTTGTTCTTGGCGAGGTAGCGCCGGCCGGACGCCGCGCGCACCGAGGCGACATAGCGGCGGTAATCCGCGATGACCTCCGCGTCGATCCTGCGCGGGGTGAGACCGTCGTCACCGATGTAGTCGGCCTCGGTCATGGTCAGCCAGAACACCTCCTCGAAGGCTTCCGGACTGTCGAAGCCGACCTTGAGACGGTCGTGATGCGCCCGTTCGCGCAGTTCTGCGTTCTTGTGCTGGCCGGCGGTCAGCTTCGCCCACAGTCGTGGCGCCATGACCAACGGCATGTCGCGGTAGGTCAGAGAGGTGAAGACACCGCTCGAATAAAGGGCTTCGAGGACGATGGTGGTGCCGGCGCGGGCCAGTCCGGCCACATAAACCGGCTGCTGCTGGGCGGGCTCGTCGGGTTTGCCGGGCGCGATAGCCTGGCCGACGTCGAAGGCGATCTGGCGCATCGCGCGGGAGCCGAGCAGCATGTGATGCAGCAGGCGGTCCAGCGGGCCGTATTCGGACTGCGCAGGCTTCCGGTTCCCCCGCAGGCGCGGCAGCACGACCATCAGCACGATGCCGAAGGCCAGCGCGAACAGGTTCGGTTGCCATTCGAGCAGACGTTCCGACATCGCTTCGAAGGACACGCCGAATGGCAGTCCGGCCAGACTGAACGTGAGCGCGAAGCCGCCGAGGATCAGCATCAGGAAGAACGTGAAGCGAAGGCTCCCGATCAGGATGTTCAGCGAATAGCGGGGCAGCACGATTTCCTTCCAGTGGTCGGAAATGCGCCGACTGACGACCACGCGCAGCGCGTGGCTGAGCGTGCGCTGGAAGGCGTACAGGGTGGCCATGAACGGCAGGCGCCGGTATAGATAGGTGGCGACCGCGATGCCGAGCGCGGCGCCGAGCGCATCGAGAAGTAACACGGACGTGGCCATCGTGGCTCGAGTCAGGCGCCGGTTTCGGCGAGCACCTGTTCCATGCCGCGCTGGGCCTGCGTCGCGTAACCGCCACCGAACATGTTGGCGTGGTTGAGCAGGTGGTAGACGTTGTAGAGCACCTTGCGCACGCGGTAGCCCGGATCGAGCGGCCAGGCGGCGGCGTAGGCGTCGTAGAACGAGCGGCTGAAACCGCCGAACAGTTCGGTCATGGCCAGATCGGCCTCGCGGTCGCCGTAGTACGTGGCCGGGTCGAAGATGACCGGGTTGCCGGCCTCGTCGGCGGAGGCGTTGCCGCCCCACAGGTCGCCGTGCAGCAGGGAGGGCTGTGGGCGGTAGTCGCTGAACAAGGCGGGCAGGGCATCCATCAGTCGTTCGCCGACGCGTTGCAGACCACCGCCGAACGCGCCGCCAGCCAGTTCGAGCTGGAAACCCAGGCGGTGCCTTCGCCAGAACTCGACCCAGTCGCTTTCGTCGTCGTTGCGCTGGAAGGTGTCGCCGATGGTGTTGTCGCGGTGCCAGCCGAAGCGGTCGCGCGTCGTCCGGTGCAGGGCGGCGAGCTGTTCGCCGAGCCGCGTCTGGCTGTCGCCGTTGCCGGCGGACAGCGGCAGGTATTCCATGACGATGTAGCTTTCCGCACCGGCCAGACCCCAGCAGATGGCCTCGGGGACGCGGATCACGTTCGGTCGCGCGAGTTCGAGCAGGCCCTCGCCCTCGGCCTCGAACATGTCCAGCTTGTCGGCGCTGTTGAGCTTGACGAAATAACGCTGCCCGGCACCGTCCACCTGCCAGGCGCTGTTGATGCTGCCGCCGCCGCGCGGGTTGCGCCCCGTGATCGTGAATTCGGAATGGGTGGCCGAGGCGATGTGCTCTGCGATGTGGTTCCAGTCGGTCATTCTTCGATGCTTGCGCTGGGGAGGGGGCCGTATTGTAAGAGCGAGCTTGCCCGCGAAGGATGGGGAAATGCGTTCGACGTAGGCCGGTTTAAGGAGCGAAGCGACGTAGCCGGCTTGGTGCCCTCGATCGAGGCCTCAAGCCGGCAACGCTGCGCTTATGCCGGCCTACATTGAAACTCGTTCGTGCAGCGGGCTGCGGCGCGGGAAATGCGCCTTCAGGAATTCCATCTGGTCGGCGAGGATGCGCCGGCCCTGAAGGTAGACGTACTCGGCGTGGGTCGGCGTGAACGGCACCGCGAGCAGTGGCATGTTCGCCTGTTCCGGGCTCAGGTTGCCCTTGCGGTGATTGCAGCGCTTGCAGGCGGTGACGACGTTGTTCCAGCTGTCGGGGCCGCCCTTCGAGGAAGGGGTGATGTGGTCGCGCGAGAGGTCATGCGGGGCGAAGTGTTCGCCGCAGTACATGCAGAGATGCGCGTCGCGCCGGAACAGCGTGTCGTTGTTGAGCGGGGGTGTGTAATTGTTGGTGCCCCGGCGGCAGCTGGAATGGCCGTAGGTCGCGAGGATGGAATTGACCTCGACGATGCTCTGCGCGCCGGTCAACGAACTGATGCCGCCGTGTACGCGGTAGAGCGTACTGCCGCAGGTGTAGGCGACGAGGCCCATGTGGTACAGCCGAACGGCGTCCCGGTAGTCGATCCACTCCAGCGGCATGCCGGAGGCATCGGTGCGCAGGACTTGCAGGCTCAGGTCGTTCATGGTGAACACCCTCAAGTTCCTGAATTTGCAGGGTGTTATACGCGCTTCCGGGGGCTTTGCAAGTCAATCCCGTGCGCGTTCGGTGGGCAGTTTTGTATTTAATGGGGCGAGCGAATCCGCTACATTGCGGGCCTTTGTTTTCAGTCATTTGCCGAAATCCGGAGTAACCATGCCTATCCGCGTGGCCGTCCCGAAAGAAACCGCCGCCGGCGAGCGCCGCGTGGCCATGTCCGCCGATGTGGTCAAACGCCTGACCCGCCTCGGTGTGGAAGTCCATATCGAAGCCGGTGCCGGCGCGTCGTCCTACGTGCCTGATGCCGATTTCGGCCCGGACGCAAAGATTGCGACCGCTGCCCGCGATCTGCTTGTCTCTGCCGACGTCGTGTTCAAGGTCCAGCCGCCGACGCTGGAAGAGATCGCGGCCATGAAGGAGGGCACGATCGTGGTCGGTTACCTGTCGCCGCATCGCAACCCGGACGTGGTCAAGGCGCTGCGTGACGCGAAGATCCAGGCCCACGCGGTCGAGCTGATCCCGCGCATCTCGCGTGCGCAGTCGATGGATGCGCTGTCCTCGCAGGCCAACATCGCCGGCTACAAGGCCGTGCTGATGGGGGCGAGCCTGACGTCCAAGTTCTTTCCGATGCTTACCACGGCGGCCGGCACCATCCGCCCGTCCAAGGTGCTGATCATCGGCGCCGGTGTTGCCGGCCTGCAGGCCATCGCCACGGCGCGGCGACTCGGCGCGGTGGTCGAGGCCTACGACGTGCGCGCCGCGACCAAGGAGCAGTGCGAGTCGCTGGGCGCGAAGTTCGTCGACACCGGCGTCGCCGCCGACGGCCAGGGCGGTTATGCCCGCGAGCTGACCGACGCCGAGAAGGCGCAGCAGCAGGAGGTGCTGAACAAGCACATCGCCGCCGCCGACGTGGTGGTGACCACCGCCGCGATCCCCGGTCGCCCGTCGCCGAAGATCATTTCCAAGGCCGCCGTCGAGGCCATGAAACCCGGCGCGGTGATCGTCGATCTGGCCGCCGAGGGCGGTGGCAACTGCGAGGTCACGGTGCCCGGCGAGACCATCACCCATGGTCAGGTCATCGTGCACGGCCCGCTCAATGTGCCGTCCGAGCTGTCGGTGCACGCCAGCGAGGTCTACGCCAAGAACCTGTTCAATTTCATCGAACTGATGATCAAGGACGGCGCGCTGAACGTGGATTGGGACGACGAGGTCATCGCCGAGTCCTGCGTGACCGCGAACGGCGAAATCAGGCACGAACCGACCCGCAAGGCGGTGGAGGCAGCGCAATGAACGAGATCGTTCAGCAAGTCACCGACGTGAGTGCGATCGGCGGTTTCGTCGCGCTCTACATCTTCATGCTCGCGGCCTTCACCGGCTACGAGATCATCGCCAAGGTGCCGGTCATCCTGCACACGCCGCTGATGTCCGGCTCGAACTTCGTGCACGGCATCGTGCTGGTCGGCGCGATGGTCGCGATGGGCAACGCGCACAACACGCTGGAACTGGTGATCGGTTTCATCGGCGTGTTCCTCGCGGCCGGCAACGCGGTCGGCGGTTACGTGGTCACCGAGCGCATGCTCGAGATGTTCAAGTCCTCCAAGAAGCCCACCGACGGGGAGGCCGGCAAGTGATCGAACTCCTCATCAAGGTCAGCTATTTCGCGGCCGCCGTCCTCTTCATCCTCGGCTTGAAGCGCATGTCCTCGCCGATCACGGCGCGGGGCGGCATCGTCTGGGCCGGCGTCGGCATGGTCCTGGCGACCCTCATCACCTTCCTGACTCCGGACATGGGCAACTACCTGCTCATGACAGTGGCCATTGCGCTGGGCGGCGGCGTCGCCTGGTGGACCGGCAAGCGCGTCGCGATGACCGACATGCCGCAGATGATCGCGCTCTACAACGGCATGGGCGGCGGCGCAGCGGCGGCGATCGCCTGTGTCGAACTGCTGCACCAGGCCGGCAAGCCGGTCATGAACACCGAGGTGCACATCCTCGCCGTGATCGGCGCGCTGATCGGCACCATCGCGTTCTCCGGCTCGCTGATCGCCTTCGCGAAGTTGCAGGGCTGGATGCGCGGCGTGATCCGCTTCGGCGGCCAGCAGTTCTTCAACCTCGGCGTGTTCGTGCTCACCGTCGGCATCGGCGTGATGATCGCCAGCAGCGGCGACTACTCCTCGACGATGCTGATCGCGTTCTTCGTGCTCGCCCTGGTCTTCGGCGTGCTGATGACGGTGCCGATCGGCGGCGCCGACATGCCCGTCGTCATCTCCCTGTACAACGCCCTGACCGGCCTCGCGGTCGGCTTCGAGGGCTTCGTGCTCGGCAATCCGGCGATGATGATCGCCGGCACCGTGGTCGGCGCCGCCGGCACGCTGCTCACGCAGTTGATGGCGCGTGCGATGAATCGCCCGATCACCAACGTGCTGTTCTCCAACTTCGGTGGCGGCGGCTCGGGTGATGGCGGCGAAGTCACCGGCTCGATGAAGGCCATCGAGGCGCAGGACGTCGCGGTGATGATGGCCTTCGCCGACAAGGTCGTGATCGTGCCCGGCTACGGCATGGCGGTCGCCCAGGCACAGCACAAGATCTGGGAACTCGGTCAGATCCTGCAGAACCGGGGCGTGACCGTGAAGTTCGCCATCCACCCGGTCGCCGGGCGCATGCCGGGCCACATGAACGTGCTGCTCGCCGAGGCCGGCGTGCCCTACGACATCATCTTCGACCTGGACGAGATCAACAGCGAATTCGCGACCTCGGACGTGTCGCTGGTGATCGGCGCCAACGACGTCGTCAACCCGCAGGCCCGCACCAACCCGGAAAGCCCGATCTTCGGCATGCCGATCCTCGACGTCGACAAGTCCAGGAACGTGGTCGTCATCAAGCGCGGCCAGGGCAAGGGCTTCTCCGGCATCGAGAACGCGCTGTTCTTCGAGGACAACACCCGCATGTTGTACGGCGACGGCCAGAAGATGGCCGCCGAGCTGATCGCGCAGGTGAAGGAACTCGGCTGATCGCTCGCAGTCGTCAGTCAGACGGCCGCCTACGGGCGGCCGTTTTATTTGCGGCCTTTGATCGAAGCCCCACGGTAGGAGCGAGCTCCAGCGTGCTTTGACGTGGTTGCTCCATCGATCGCGTGCAAGCTCGCTCCTACAGCTTGCATCTCAGGCCAATGCGGTAGAATCCGCCCCGTGCTGGCGTAGCTCAGTTGGTAGAGCTACTGATTTGTAATCAGTGGGTCGCGGGTTCGAATCCTGTCGCCAGCTCCAAAAACAAAACCCCGCGTCCGGCACGCTGAACGCGGGGTTTTTTGTTCGCTGGACAAGGAGTATTGCGGCATGACCGTTGTCGACGCCTTTCTCGGCCTGCTGATCAGCATGCTGGCGAATCAGGGTACAGAGGCGGTGGAGGGACGGCGCCGGCGTTTCCAACAGTCGCAGCTCGATTGGGAACAGGCCAATCAGCAGACCAGATCACTGCGTGAGCAAGTGCAGCTCGCGGTGACCGCCGCCGCCAAGGAGTGGCCAGCGGGCTCCGAGGCGGATGCGGTGCGGATGGCACTCTGTGATGAGGCAATGTCCGGGGCATTCAGCGACTGGTTGTTGGCCTGGCAGCCCGAGGAGCGCAATGCCCATGCCGGGCGTTGAGCTGATCGTCTGCGTGAATTGGTTGGTGATCGCCACCCGCAATTGGCGGAACGCATTCAGGCGGATTACGTCGCCGATGTGGAGAAGAAGCTGTTCGAGGAACCGACGCTTGCGCATTGGCGGCTATCGTTGGGCTTGGAAGCGTTATTGGTTCGACAGCGTGAATTGGAACAAGCGGTCGCGGACGAAGGCCAGCAGACTCGTGGGGTGCTGCACGAGGAACTCGCGAGCCTAGGATTACAACTGGCCGCGATCGCCGCGCAGTTCCGCCGCTTCGCGCACGATCAGGCGGGTCGTTATGATCAGGCAAGGTTGGAGCGAGCATTGGCGCGCTATCGTGAGTTGGCGCTGGAGTCGGTGGACATCATCGGCCTCGCCAATCTGCCGGAGGGGGATCGCAATCTTGCGGCCAAGCGCCTGGAGTTACGCGGTCTCTACGTGCCGTTGAAGGTACGCGAGGAGCGCGGCGCACTTGATGCCGAGGCGATGGAACTGCGCCGTGATGCCGCGCGTCATGTCGCCGCCGGGCGTCACGGCGATGGGGCTGATGCCGATGATGACGCGTTGCGTTCCACCGGCGATGTGCTCGCCCAGCGTCAACGAGTGGTGGTGCTCGGCGATCCGGGCGCGGGCAAGACCACGATCATGCGGTGGATTGCGACCGCATATCTGTTGCGCCTTAAGCATGATCCGGGCTTTGCGGATCTGCCGGATGTCACCAGCCTGCCGGAACGCGACTGGTTGCCGGTGGTGATCCGCTGTCGTGACCTGGACGACGACAGCCTCAACGGCGCGCTTGATGACGTGTTGCGCCAGACCTTTCGCAAGTCCGAGCTGGAGCCGGATCTGGTTGATGCCTTGCAGGTCGGTTTGCGTGACCGGCTTGCTGATGGTGGCGCGCTGTTGTTGATCGATGGTCTCGATGAGATTGCCAGCGCGCGCGTTCGCTCCGCGTTCAGCCGCCAGTTGGAACGGATCGCGGCCGCCTATCCACAGGCACCGATGCTGGTCAGCTCGCGCATCGTGGGCTATCGCGAGATGGGTCAGGATCTCGGCAGGGGTTTTACGCATGTGGTGGTCACCGACCTGGACAGGGAAGGCAAGGATCGCTTCGCGGAACGTTGGTGTGCGCTGACCGAGCCGCCAGAACGCCAGGAGCGAGCACAGCGGGAACTGATCCATGCGATCCACAGCTCGGACCGCATCGAGCGCCTGACCGGCAATCCGATGTTGCTGACCACGCTCGCTTTGGTGAAGCGCAAGGTCGGCAAGCTGCCGACCCGCCGCGCCGATCTTTACTGGGAGGCGGTGCACGTGCTGCTGAACTGGCGTGCCGAGGTGGATGAACCAGTCGACGACCGTGAGGCGATTCCGCAGCTCGAATATCTCGCCTATGAGATGTGCCGACGCGGCGTGCAGCGCATGCCCAGGGACGAGATTCTTGATCTCTGGGAACGCATGCGGGAGGAACACACCCGCATTCGTCCGTTACGGAATCACAGCCCCGAAGAGTTTTTGACCCTGCTGGAACGACGTACCGGTCTGTTGGTCGAGGCCGGCCATGAACGGCACGGCGGCAGACCTGTGCCCGTCTATGAATTCCGTCATCTCACCATCCAGGAATATCTCGCGGCGCTGGCGATGGTCGACGGACGTTGGCCCGGCTACGACAAGAACGAGTCGTTGGCGGAGCACGTCGGGAGATTGGCGGGTGAAGTCGAGGAGGTGAACGACGAATTCGTCGTTGCCGAGCGCTGGCGGGAATCGCTGCGCTTGTGCGTGTCGTGCTGCGATGAACGCGAGGTGGACGATGTGATGGTCGCGATTCTCGGCTTGGATGCGCCGGCTGGTGAGGAGGATCTGGTTTATCCGCGAGCCGTGTTGGCCTCGGCTTGCCTTGCCGATGAGCCGAACGTTGGCGATGAGACGGCGAACACGGTGTTGCGGCGCTTTTCGACGCTCGCGAGAGACGCCGAGTTTTTCGACAAGTCCTATCTCGAAACGGTGGATGCGCTCATTGACTCCGGCTGGATGGATAGGCTGCGTACGCTGTTTGCCGAGGAGTTTCTTACGCGTCCATCATCATTTCGGGCATCCGTTGGGTCATTGTGCTCGCATTTGTCCGTGCGGGAACTTGACGATGACCAAGATATTGATCAAGGCCAGGTAGGTACTTGGGTTCAGGAACTCGGGGCGGTCGATACGGTGACCGCAGTGCAGGCCGCGTTGCGCATTATGGGAATGGCATTCGCGGAGCGCGTGAAATTCGATCCCGACATGGTGGAAGCCCTTTTTGTGTTGGCAGATCGGGGCATGCCGGAAGCGCACGCGGCGACCTGGGCTATGGCATGGCTATCTGGGACGAGGCGGCCATATCGCAAGCCGGGATGGCGGCCAGAGTCGGCGGACACCGCTCGTCTGCTCGGACTGGTGCGGAGATGGGCGGCGGATCCCGAGGTCGTGTATTGGGCGTTGAATGTCATCCCTGTTGTGCCGGACGAGCAAACGGCGGCCGAGTTGAGTTCGTGGGTGTTTTCCTCGGAAACCAGACCGCAACAGGCGGCGATCGGGTTGTTCGCTGAGTCCGACGGCGAGGCGGTACTTAAAGCATTAAGGTTGGGCTTGGAAGATTCCCGTTCGCGGACGCGAAGCGCTTGCCTGGGTGCTGTCGCCTGGAAAGCGTCGCTTGATGAAACGTCGCGGCGTTTGCTCGCGCCGAATTTCTACCCTTATGACCTGAAATATGGGTTCGGCTTTTTTAGCTGGATCGATCCGGATGAGCTTATCGATGACGATCGAGTGAATGACGCCGCCGAGAAACTGGAGGTGTCGGTGGAAGAAGTCCGTCAGCGCTACCAAGACCTCGCGCCCAATCTGGGGCTGCGTCTGTCCTGGAATTAGCTGGCCCCGGTATGCATCTCGCCCAGATCAAGCCAGGAACGGGCTTGGGTGTCGTTCCTGCGCATCGAAGGGCTGCCGCCGTAGACGATCTGTTTGTTCACGGGGGGCGAATGCGCCAGGGATTTCAGGCGTTCCTCGAAGCGTTTCGGGTTGTCGAAGAAGCCGCTCGCCAGGGTCTCGCCGGACTTGATCTCGATGGCGTCCAGTTGCGTACCGTGATCAACGATCAGGTCGATCTCGAGGCCGCGTGATTCGCGGTAGTGATACAGCCTGGGTTCGATGCCCTCGTGCACGTGGCCTTTGTAGATCTCGGACACCACCCAGCTCTCGAAGATCGCGCCGCGCAGCGGGTGCAGGCGCAGTTGGTCCGGCTCACGGATGCCGAGCAGGTAACAGAGCAGGCCGCTGTCGAAGAAGTGCAGCTTCGGTGCCTTGACCAGCTGCTTGCGGATGTTGATGTGCCAAGCCGGCAGGCGGTGGATCACGTAACTGGCTTCCAGTACCGACAGCCAGGCGCGGGCGGTGTTGTGCGAGACACCGGCATCGCCGCCGAGGGCGCTCAAGTTGATCTCCTGCGCGCTGCGTCCGGCGCACAGGCGCAGGAAGGTGGTGAAGGTGTTGAGGTCGCCGACGTTGACGATCTGGCGGACATCGCGTTGGAGGTAGTTGGCGGTGTAGTCGGCAAGCCATTGATGCGGCGGGATGTCGCGGTCGTACGGGCGCGGGTAGGCGCCGCGCCAGAGCAGGTCGTAGAGGTCATCGGGCGCGTTCGGAAAGGCGCGCAGCTCGCTCAGGCTGGGCGGCAGCAGAGTCAGGTTGCCGCTGCGTCCGGCCAGCGATTGCGCGACGGCTTGTGTTAACCCCAGGTTGTGCGACCCGGTGAGAATGAAACGCCCGGGTTGTGGATTCTCGTCAACCTCGACCTGGAGATAACTGAAGAGTTCGGGAGTTTGTTGTGCTTCGTCGAAGATCGCTCCTGCGCGGTGTTCGGCAAGGAAGCCCCGTGGGTCTTCCAGCGCGAAAGCACGCGTATCGGGGGCTTCGAGTGAGACATAGGGGAGATCGGGAAACGTGGTACGACACAAGGTCGTTTTGCCGGACTGCCGCGGGCCGGTGACCGCGACTGCGGGGTAATGGCTGGCGAGCTTCCTTAGGGCGCTTTCGAGCTTTCTGGCGATCATGATCCAACGCTAGGCGTGAATGCATGGATTGTCAATTTAAATGACAATCCATGCATTCAATTGCCGGGCTATAAAAAACCCCGCGTCCGGTTGCCCGGGCGCGGGGTTTTTGTTGGCCGCAGTCTTTGCGATCAGTGCTTGGCGAGGCTCTCGCCGCGGCCGATGCCGTAGTAGGTGAAGCCGTCGGCGTTGAGGTGATCCGGGTCGTACAGGTTGCGACCGTCGAAGATCAGCGGGGCGGACAGCTTGGCCTTGATGACGTCGAAATCCGGGCTGCGGAACACCCGCCATTCGGTGGCGATGACCAGGGCGTCGGCGCCATCGAGCGCTGCTTCGGGAGTATCGGCGTAGCTCAGGCCGTCGCGTTCCCCGTAGATGCGCTGGGTCTCCGGCATGGCTTCCGGGTCGTAGGCGACGACCTTGGCGCCGTGGGCTAGCAGGGCGTCGATCAGCACGCGGCTCGGCGCCTCGCGCATGTCGTCGGTGTTCGGTTTGAAGGACAGGCCCCAGAGCGCGAAGGTCTTGCCGGCGACGTTGCCGTCGAAGTATTTGCTGATCTTCTGGAACAGCGTGCTTTTCTGGCGGGCGTTGACGGCCTCGACGGCTTCCAGCAACTGGGCGTCGTAGTTCACCGAGCGCGCGGTGCGGTGCAGGGCCTGGACGTCCTTGGGGAAACAGGAACCGCCGTAGCCGCAGCCGGGGTAGATGAAGTGGTAGCCGATACGCGGGTCGGAGCCGATACCGACGCGGACCTGCTCGATGTCCGCACCGAGGCGTTCGGCGAGGTTGGCCAGCTCGTTCATGAAGCTGATCTTGGTCGCCAGCATCGCGTTGGCGGCGTACTTGGTCAGCTCGGCGGAGCGGATGTCCATCTTCAGGATGCGGTCGTGGTTGCGCATGAACGGGGTATACAGGTCATGCAGCAGCTCGCCGGCCTTGTCGCTGTCGATACCGAGCACGACGCGGTCGGGGCGCATGAAGTCTTCGATCGCCGCGCCTTCCTTCAGGAACTCGGGGTTGGAGGCGACATCGAAGGCGATGTCCGCGCCGCGCTTGGCGAGCACTTCGTTGACCGCGCCACGGACTTTTTCGGCGGTGCCGACCGGCACGGTCGATTTGTCGATGATGACCCGGTAGTCGGTCATGTGTTCGCCGATGGTGCGGGCGACGGCGAGCACGTATTGCAGGTCGGCAGAGCCATCTTCGTCCGGCGGCGTGCCAACGGCGATGAACTGCAGCTTGCCATGCGCCACGCCGCGGGCGGCATCGGTCGTGAACTTCAGGCGGCCCGTTTCCACGTTGCGCTTGACCATGTCGTCGAGGCCGGGTTCGTAGATCGGGATTCCGCCGCTGTTGAGCAGGGCGATCTTGCTGGCGTCCACGTCTACGCAGAGAACATCGTTGCCGACTTCCGCCAGGCAGGTTCCCGTGACCAGGCCGACGTAGCCGGAGCCGTAAATGGTGACTTTCATTGGGTGATCTGTCGAAGTGATTGGGGCGAGCGGATGATCTTCTGCCCGATTCGCAGACTGCGGTCCGGGCATCCGGGAATTATACGCAAGCGGGAAAGCCGCGTGGACGTTGACGTGGATATTGCCCGGAGCCGGGTTCGGACAGGTGCAAACCGGGGACGGACCCACTATGGTTGAGGCCGATCGAGATTCTCGTTTTCAGGAAATGGGCCGAGGTTTTTGAAGGAGTCTCCGGATCGGTCGCGCCACACTGATCCAGGTTGGTTTTGACGGTTGTCGCGGCACCCATATGCGGGGTGTGCGGGGAGCGCCGGAACCCGGTCGGGATGCTCGGGGACAACACCTGAATTTTTCCTGTGATCGTTCGCGCGGTGCGTGGGACGGTCCGCTCAACAAAGCGGTGCATCGATGAAACCCGTTCGTTCAATGCCTAACTCCGGTTTGTCCGTCCCTGTCGAGGCGTCTCTGACGGCGGCCTTGCGGTCGCGCGCGAAGTCCTTGGTCGTGGTCCTCGCGATGTGCGGGATGGGTGCGGTGCCCATGGCGGTGACAGCCGGAGATTACGTCGCGCAGGCCAGGGAACTCCTTCAATCCGGCGATCCTCGCGCGGCGATGATCCAGCTGAAAAACGCGTTGCAGGATGATCCGAAGAATGCGCAGGCCCGCCTGTTGCTCGGTCAGATCTATCTCCGCGCCGGTAACGGCGAGGCTGCCGAGAAGGAGTTGCGCCATGCCCGCGCGGCTGGCATGCCGGCGGAGTCCTGGATCGCGGATATGGGACGTGCCTACCTCTTGCAGGGGCGGTTCCAGGATGTCCTGGATGAGATCAAGGCCGATCCGAACGCCGAACCGAAGGCGGCGGCCAATGCCATGGGTCTTCAGGCCCTCGCCTATCTGGGGCTGCAACAGATCGATAAGGCCCTGGTGAAAACGGACGAGGCTTTGGCGTTGGATCCGCAGAACGTGGAGGCCATGGGCACGCGGGCCCGGATTCATCTCGGCAAGGGTGATGCGACCGCAGCCGAATCTGAAATCCAGCGGGCTCTGACGATCGACGCCAAGCGTGCTGATCTTTGGGTCATGTTGGGTGAAGCGCAGCGCTTGAGAGGGGATCTGAAAGCGAGTGAGCTGGCATTCGACAAGTCGCTGGCGGTGGAGCCGGGCAATGTCGCCGGCCTGTTGGGGCGCGCGGCGGTTTATGTGGCCAACGGGAAGCAGGACGCGGCCAAGGCGGATGCGGATACCATCCTGAAATATCGCCCCAATCATCCGCAGGCGACGTACCTGTTGGCGTTGATCGCCTTCCAGAACCAGGACATGCAGTCGGCACAGGACCGTTTGCTCGAGGTGCTCCGGGTCGCGCCAACCCATATGCCGAGCCATTTGTTGATTGGTTCGGTGTATTACTCGCTGGATCAGCTGGTGCTCGCCGAGGAGCATCTCTCGAAA
The DNA here is from genome assembly GCA_024234895.1 of Gammaproteobacteria bacterium. Classification (GTDB taxonomy): domain Bacteria; phylum Pseudomonadota; class Gammaproteobacteria; order JACKNK01; family JACKNK01; genus JACKNK01. The sequence continues at coordinate 36,172 of JACKNJ010000002.1, read as the reverse complement.
TTTGTTGCCAGTGTTCCTGACAATATTCCGGCCTTGAAATTATTGACGGCGGCGCAGATGAAGCTGGGCCGCGCCAAGGATGCCGTGGCCTCGCTGGAGCGGGCGGTCGCCCAGGCCCCGGATGATGCGCAGTTGGTCGCCCTGTTCGGCAGCGCGCTGTTGCAGGCGCGTGACGTCGAGCGCGGCAATGAAATGTTGGCGCGCGCGGCGGAACTCGATCCGGGCATGGCCGCGATCAAGGCGCAATTGGCTCTGGGCGAACTGGCCGCCGGCAAGATCGACTCCGCCGTGGCGAATCTGCGTGCGGCGGCCGATATCGGCAGCGGGATGACCCAGGCCGATACGCTGCTGATCATGACCTTGCTGCAGAGCAAGCGTTTTGACGAGGCCATCGAAGCCGCCAAGAATCTCGCCACGAAAACGCCGGACAGCCCGCTGCCCGAGAACCTCATGGGCGTCGGCGAACTCGGCAAGGAGAACCCCGTCGCGGCGCGACAGCATTTCCTGCGCGCACTCGAAATCGATCCGGCGTTCACCACGGCGGCGCTCAATCTCGCCGAGCTGGATATCCGTGCCGGCGAGCCGGGTGCCGCCGAGGGCCGCTACAAGGCGATCCTCGACCGCGAGCCGGCTCATCTGGGCACATTGCTGAGTTACGCCCGACTGCATGATTCGCGTAAGGAATATGACCAGTCGCTGGCGTTGGTCGAACGCGCCCAGGAGGGTAATCCGACAGCCTTGCAGCCGATGCTGCTGCTTGCCCGGCATTACCTGCGTCAGGGTGACAAGACCAAGGCCTTGTCGATGTCCCGCAAGCTCAGCGACAAGTTTCCCGATAACCCCACGGCGATCATGATGGTGGCGGCGGTTGCGTCCGGTACCGACGACATTCGGGGTGCGATCGCACAGCTCGAGCATCTGGTTGAACTGCAGCCGGATTCACCGCAGGCCCATCAACTGCTTGGTGCCGAGTTGATCAAGGACCGGCAATACGGCAAAGCCGAGCTCAGCCTCGATGAGGCGCTGCGAATCGATCGGGATTATCTGCCCGCGATCATGGCGAAAGGCCAGATCGCGATACTGGAAAGTCGAACGGATGACGCGGTCAAGCTTGCCCGGCACGTGCAGAGCCTGTCGCCGGATTCGCCGGTTGGTTTCGGGCTGGAGGCGGATGTCCACGCGCGCGCGGGCGACTTCGTCAATGCCGGTCAGTTGTATTCGGCCGCGTACCAGAAATCCCCGTCAAGCGCGTTCGCCTTGGAGGCGTTCCGGAATTACCGCAACGCCAAGGAACTTCAGCCCGCCTATGGGATCCTCAAGGCCTGGATCGCCGACAATCCCGACGATTTCGCCACCCGCATGGTGTTGGCCATCGCCTACCACGAAGACGGCAATTTCGAGGACGCCATCCGCGAGTACGCGTTGGTCACCGAGAAGGACGCCGATAACGTCGTGGTTCTGAATAACCTCGCCTGGTTGTCGTATCAGCAGGGCAAGCCCGGCGGCGGCGTCGAATATGCGCGTCGTGCCTACGAACTGCTGCCCGAACGACCGGAGATCATCGATACCTACGGGTGGTTGCTGGTCAACCAGAATCAGCTCGAGCGTGGCCTGGAAATGTTGCAGAAGGCGGTGACGCTGGCCCCGCATCGGCCCGACATGCGTTATCACCTGGCCTTCGCGCTCAGCAAGATGGGGCGGAACGATGACGCGATGGTGCATCTCACCCGGGCCCTGCGTGCCGACAAGCCGTTCGACGAGCAGGACGCGGCCAAGGCGTTGCAGGTGCAGATCCTGTCCGGTGGGGGGTGAGTAGTACCGGATCGTGCCGGTGATCTTGCGTGCGCGCTGTCGGCGGGGTCGACTGGTCGCCGTGCGCTGGCGGATTTTCCTGCTCGCGGTCCTGGTCGGTCTGGGAGTGACCGGGTGCGGGGGCGACACGCCCCCCGCGAAGAGCGATCGGGAGTTCATCGCGGAGGCGACCCGGTTGCTCGAGGGGGGCCGTCTGCATGACACCGTCAATGAACTCAAGGCCGCCCTGCTGGTCAACCCCCGCAACACCGAGGCGCGGTGGATGCTCGGCCAGACCTATCTGACCCTCGGTGAGGGCGCGGGCGCCGAGAAGGAACTGCGGTCGGCGGCGGATCTGGGCCTGGAGTGGTCCGAGGTGGTGGTGCTCGTTGCGCGGGCACGACTGCTGCAATGGGATATGGAAGGTGCCCTGGAGGTGCTGGATTCCCATCCCGTTGCCCGTGGCGCGCTGCTCGGCCAGATTGCCGCCGCGCGTGGTGACATCCTCTGGCGGATGAATGAGCCGGCCGACGCGGCGCGCGCATACCAGGAGGCGCTCCGCGCCTCGCCGCCACCGATTGAAGCCTTTGTCGGCGACGCGCGACTGCGCTATTTCAACGCGGATCTGGACGTGGCCGACCGGCGCCTCGAGGATGCCGCCGTCATCAACGATAGTGATGATCAACTGGCGTGCACGCGCGGGCAGTTGGCGACGCATCGTCTGGAGATGGCCAAGGCCCGCGAGCAGTTTCAACAGGTGTTGCGGCGGTCGCCGGAATACGCGCTCGTGCGGCGGTGTGCGTACCGGAATCTGCTCGCGCTGGGGTTGCGCGCGCCCGGCGAGGGCGGCGACAACGACGCCATTCGCGCCGGCTTGCGCAAGGAGTTCAAGGACACGCGCACGATCGAGTTCCTGGAGTCGGTGGACGCCTTGTTCGAGGGCAGACTCGAGGTCGCCCAGAACGGTCTGGAGAGCTTCCTGCAGAAAGTCGGCGATGCGCCCGCCGGAAGTTATTTTCTCGCCCTGACCTACAGCCGGCAGGGGCAGTGGCAACAGGCGCTGGATCCGGTCCGGATGTACCGCTCGCGCAATCCCGACGACGTCCTCGGGCAGCGCCTCGACGCCATCGTTCAGGCAGGGGTCGGGCGCTTCGACGACGCTGCGGAATCGCTCGTCAAGCGTCTTTGGTTCGCGCCCGAAGACATCGATACCCTGGCCTTGCTCGGCGCGCTCGCGCTGCATCAGCCGGACGCGGATCTGCGTGAGGACCCGTTCGTCAGTCAGGTGCTTGATTCGCTGGCGGCGGAGTTTCCGATCGCTCCCTACGCGCTGCCTTCCGGAGATCGCTCGCTCGCCGTGGTCGGATTCTGGCCGTGGCTTGCGGCCAGCGCGGAACTGTCGGAGGCCGAGGTCGAGCAGGTGCGGGGTTTCATGCGTTTGCGGATGCACCGGGAACTCGACCGATTCCTGGAACAACTGGAAGCGACCCAGGCCGAGCGCCCGTCGACATGGCTGCTCAAGACGTTGGCCGCGTTGTCGAGGGGGGACGATCTGGTGGCGTTGCGCGCTGCCCAGAATGCCTTGGCGCTCGCCCCGGACGATGCCCGGGTGGCGTATTACGCCGCGTACGCCGCCGACGTGACCAGTGGCGGATACGGTCTGGCCGACCGAGTCGGGGAATTGGTTGCTGCCCACCCCGACGATCTTCCGGCGCAGGTGCTCGCGGTCGCGGCCGCGTTGCGGGATAAGTCTTTCGGCGTCGCGGAAACTGCGTTGGCAAGGGTGATGAGTACCCGTGCCAGTCCCGCGCTGCGGGCGTTGGCCGTGCGTCTGGCCCTGGCGAACGGCGACAGCATGACCGCTCTCGGTTTGCTTGAAGGCTTGCGTGCCGATCAGCCTGACGTGATCGAGTGGAAGTTGCTCGGGGCGACCCTGAAGGCGGGTGTTCAGGACTGGGTGGCGGTTCGCGAAGCCCTCGCCGGCTTGCCTGCAACGTACCTTCAGCGCGCGTCGGTGCGCCGCCTGACCGCCGCCGCCGCTTTGGGGCTGGGCGAGCCCGCGCTTGCGGTGCGCGAGTTTGAGGCGTTGCTCTCCGCACGTCCGGGCGACCCCCATCTGCTCGAGGCGGCGGCCCGCGCGCAACTCGCGGCGGGAAGGGGGCGCGAGGCCTTGGTGCTCGCGCGTCGACTGCAGCGCGTGCAGACCGGGGACGTGAGCGGCTTTCGTCTGGAAGGCGATGTGTTGTCGGCCATGCACGAATATCGTGATGCGGCCTTCGCGTATCAATCCGCCTTCAACCTGGCTCCCGACCGGGAGCTTGCCGTGGCCCTGAGCGGGGTGAGGGTTGCGCTGGGAGATTCGGGTGGGGCGTTGGCGGTGCTGGAGGAGTGGGTCGGCGATCACCCGGAAGATTTCGCCATGCGTGTGCGCCAGGCAGATATCCTCTGGCATGCCGGACGACGCGACGCGGCGCGCGAAATCTTGCAGGAAATACTGGCCGGCAACAGCGACCAGGCAAGTCGTGCCGACGCGGAAACCTTGTTGAAATCCTGGCGGGAGGCGGAAGCGGCCGACGTGGGGAGCGAGCCTGACGCTGGCGTGGAATCCGCCGACAGCCCGCGTGAAACGAGTGATGGCAGCGCCGACGATCCCGCGGTCGGGGCGACGCAGTGAGGCGGATGCTCGTACTGTAGGTCGGGTCGGCCTCGTCAAGTTCATGCCACGGGGGGTGGCTTGGGCGTCTCAAACTACTACACTCCTCACGGTTCGTTGTTTTGAATCTGATAGTTAAGCGATATTCCTCATAAACTGGTTTGAGGTGCCGCGCGCGGATGCCGAGCGTCCGGGGACACCACGATCGAATCGGAATTACTCAATGAGAGCGGAAACAGAATGAGTTCGATGCGTACTCCTTGCCGGCGCGGCAAATCCGGTTGGTTCTCCCACTTCGGAGTGTTGCTGACCAGTCTCGTGCTGTTGGCCGCCTGCTCGACCGACGGCGACCATCCGGAGCTGAACGCCTCGGCGGAGGTGAACAACGTCGCGTCGCCGCTGTACCGGATAGGGCCGGGCGACAACGTGCGGATTTTCGTCTGGCGCAACGCCGAGTTGTCGAACTCGGTGCCGGTGCGCCCCGATGGCAAGATCACCACACCGCTGGTCGAGGATCTGCAAGCGGCCGGCAAGACCCCGACCGAACTCGCCCGCGACGTCGAGGAGGTCCTGTCCACCTACGTCAAGGCGCCGGTGGTCACCATCATCGTCACCGGTTTCTCCGGGCCGTTCTCCGATCAGATCCGCGTGCTCGGCGAGGCCTCGCAACCCCGTGCGCTGAACTATCAGGAAGACATGACACTGCTCGATCTGATGATCCAGGTCGGTGGTCTGACCGCGTTCGCGGACGGCAACAATGCCGTGCTGGTCCGCCAGGAAGAGGATGGCGAAAAACAGTACGTGGTCCGCCTGGAAGACCTGATCAAACGAGGGGACATCAAGGCTAATGCGAAGATTCTGCCGGGCGATGTGTTGATCATCCCCGAGGCCCTTTTCTGAGTCGGCGGTAAACCGCGATGCAAGACCTTATCGCCCTTGTCCTCTCGTATATCTATGGCGTGGTCCGGTTCCGCTGGCCGGGCATGCTGGCGGCTTGGGTGATCTGCCTGGTGGGCTGGTTCTTCGTGCTCGGCATGCCTGATGAGTATCAGGCCAGCGCGCGCGTTTACGTGGACACGCAATCGACGCTGAGGCCGCTGTTGTCCGGTATCGCCGTCAACGTCGACGTCACCCAGCGGGTGGCGTTCATGACCCGCAGCCTGCTCAGCCGGCCGAATCTGGAAAAGATCGCGCGCATGACCGACATGGACCTCCAGGTGAAGACCCCGGAAGCCATGGAGAAGCTGCTCGACAGGCTGGCCGGCAACATCTCGATCGAGACTGCGCGCGGCCAGCAGCTTTACACGATTGCCTACGACGATTCGGACCCGCAACTGGCCAAACGGGTGGTGCAGTCGCTGCTGAACATCTTCGTGGAAAGCACCCTGGGCGCGAGCCGCAAGGACACCGACACCGCGCAGCAGTTCCTCGAACAACAGATCCGCGAATACGAACAAAGGTTGATCGCCGGCGAAGAACGTCTCAAGGACTTCCAGCGCAAGCACGTCGGCATGATGCCGGGTCAGGGCGGCGGCTATTACTCGCGCATGGAGGGCCTGGGCGCTGAGCTCGAGAAGGCGCGTCTGTACATGCGTGAGCTGGAGATGCGGCGTGGCGAACTGGAACGCCAGATCGAAGGCGAGGAGCCGACTTTCGGCTTCGCGCAAGCGACCACGCCGGGCCGGAAGCGTGCGCGGGTCGAGGCCGACAAGGTTTCCGAGCTCAGTCCGATCGACCAGCGCATTCAGGCGATGTTGCTGAGAAAGGACGAATTGCTGCTCAACTTCACCGAGAAGCATCCGGACGTGGTGGCCATCGAGCGCACCATCCAGGAGCTCGAGAAGCAGAAGCTCGAGGATCTCGGCGTGGACACCGAGGCCGTCGAAGGCGCCCCCAATACCGAGGTCCCGCCGGACGATTTCGGCATGATCTTCGGCTCGCCGCAGGGCAGCAGTGCTGCCGAGACCAACCCGATCTATCAGCAACTGCGTATCACCCTGGGTGAGACCGACGCCGAACTCGCCAGTGTCCGGGTCCGCGTGCAGGACTATGAGGCGCGCATCAAGGAACTGCAGAGCATGGTCGACACCCTGCCGCAGATCGAAGCGGAAATGAAACGCCTCAACCGGAACTACGAGGTCAACAAGAAGCAGTACGACGCGCTGGTGGCGCGACTGGAATCGGCGCGTATTTCTCAGGAGGCGGACGAGAGCTCGGACAACGTCAAGTTCAAGATCATTGATCCGCCGCGCGTGCCGCTTGAGCCTACCGGTCCGCCCCGACTCATCTTCCTGGTCACGGTGCTGGTCGCGGCGGCAGTCGCGGGTTTGGCGGTAGCGCTGTTGTTGGCGCTGACCCGCCCGGTGTTCGATTCGACGCGTTCGGTCGAGGCCGCTACCGGACTGCCGGTATTGGGTACGGTGGCGATGGTGCCGGCCCCTGGTCAGGTTTTCCGCAAACGCGTCAGTCTGTTGCTGTACCTCACCGCCCTTGCCGCGTTGTTGAGTGCCTTCGCGGGGGTGCTCGCGCTCGAGGTGTTTGATGTCGACGTGGCGAGCAAGATCAGCGAAGTCAAGGAGCGTTTCCTGTGAGTCTCATTGATCGTCTCATGGAGAAAAAGGCGTCTGCGCCGACGTCGCCGAAGGTATCCGACGAGCGGATGACGGTTCCGCCGGTCGAACCGGCGATGGCGGCTGAAGCGCCTGCAGCGGATCACGCGACCGCCGGTGCGGATGTCGATCAGCGCGAGCCACCGGTCGTGAACGACGGGGCACGCAGTCTCGCGGAACGCCTGATGGACCGAGTCGCGATGGACCCGCCCGCGACCATGGGCGGGGAAGGCGCGCGTGCCGCGCCGGATCGTCGCGTCGCCAGCCATCACATGGATGACGCGGTCGAGCGGCTCGCCGAGCGCTATGAGGACATGCGCGACATGGCCTTGGCGGAATCCCGGGATCTGCCGCCGGTGGACGATTCGCCGACCCGGCTGATGCGGGACGAGCCGACCGGCGATGCGAAGCGCCCGGTGCGACCCGCGTACGAGCAGCCGGGGCACACGCCGGCTGCGGCGGACAGGGCGGAGACCTCGCGCGGCCTGCATGTGGATATCGACCTCGATCGCATCTCCGAGATCGGCATGGTCGTGCCGACCGCGCCGCGCAGCAAGATCGCCGAGGAGTACCGGCTGATCAAACGCCCCCTGCTGATGAACATCGAGGAGTCGACGAACGGCAATCCGGAGTTCGCGATCCGGCATCCGAACCTGATCATGGTCACCAGCGCGGTACCGGGCGAGGGCAAGACCTTCACCGCCGTCAATCTGGCCATGTCGATCGCCATGGAGATGGACAAGACGGCGCTGCTGGTCGACGCCGACGTGGCCAAGCCGTCCATGGAGCGTCTGTTCGACATCGGCACCGAGGTCGGCCTGATCGATGTGCTCACCAACAACGACATCCGCCTGCCCGACGTGCTGCTGTCGACCAACGTGCCCAAGTTGAAGCTGCTGCCGGCGGGGCGACGTCATCCGCACTCGGTGGAGCTGCTGGCTAGCGATTTCATGCGCAATCTGACCATCGAGCTCGCCGAGCGATATCCCGATCGCGTCATCATCTTCGATTCCCCGCCGCTGATCGTGACCAACGAGGCCTCCGTGCTCGCCAATCTGATGTCGCAGATCGTGGTCGTCATCGAGGCGAACCGCACGCCGCAGGGCGTGGTCAAGGAGGCGCTCAAGGTCGTCGACATTAACAAGTCGGTCGGCATCATCCTCAACAAGGTCACCGGACGGCGTAGTGGCGGCTACTACTACGACTATCGCTACAACTACGGCGGCGGCTACAGCAATTACGGCGGCTATGGCGGGTATGGCGGGTATGGCGGGTATGGCGGGTACGGCGGGTATGGCGGGTATGGCGGCTACGGTCAGTGACGGGGCGGGGTCCGGTCGCGCCGCCGGCCCCGCGCCGGCCCCTGCTGTCTGTCATCCGGCCCGCCTGAACGCGGGCTGATCACGATGGCTGCGGTGGTGCCCGTCCGTCCTTGCGTCCGTCGGCTGTCCGTGCTGGTTTGGGCGCTCGGTGTCGCCGCGCCGGCATGGGTGTCGGCTGCCGAGTTCAGGACGGATTTCAACGTCGGTCTGACCGAGACCTATACCGACAACGTCAGTGCGGCCAGTTCCGACGGCACCGCCACCTGGGTCCGTCAGGTCAGCCCAGGGGTCAGCGTGCGTGGCGAGGGCCGGCACCTGAATCTCGAGGTCGACTATCGGCTGCAGGACATCAGCTATGCGAAGGGGCGGGGTGCCGATGCCCAATTCCATCAGCTCAACGCTGCCGCGAACCTCAAGGCGCTGAAAGATCAGTTCAACCTGAGCGCGCGGGTGACGCACAGCCAGCAGATCATCAACGAGCAGGGCACGGTGACGAACTCCAATATCACCGCCACGACCAATCGGACCAACGTCGGCACGCTGAGCCTGTCGCCGGATCTGAATCTGCGCCTCGGCGACGTCGCCATTGTCAACGGACGGGTTGGTTACGACCAGGTGAGCTATCAGACCGGTGCCAACCCGGGTGGCGCCAACAAGAGCCTTGTGCTGGGTGTGAGCAGCGGTTCGCGATTCAACAAGGTCGGTTGGTCGCTGACCGCGAATGGTTCCAGGGATGGGTCCTCGAATGCGATTCAACGCAGCATGCGGGGGCAGCTCAGTTACCGGGTCGGCCCCAAGACCAGCGTGTTCGGTGGCACCGGCTGGGAGAACAACGATTTCCAGTCCGCCGTGAATCCGGAGGGCTCGATTTGGGATCTCGGTGTCAACTGGAACGCCGGTCCGCGGACATCGGTGTCGGCGAGCATCGGCAATCGTTACTTCTCGCGGACGTATTCGACCAACATCACGCACGCCATGCGCCGCAGCAATCTGTCGTTGAGCTACAACCAGTCCCTGGCGACGACGTCTACCCTGCAACTCGGCCAGCCGGTCTTCGACGATACCGGCACGGTGCTGGTCGGCTTTGGCGTGCCGGTGGAAGCGACCAATGTGTTCATCACCGAGTCGTTGGCGGGCAACTACGCTTTGTCGAGCCGCCGCAGCCGCGTGAGTCTGTCCGTGAACCGGCTGCAACGCGAGAGCACCGCGACCCAGGTGGAGGATTCGATCCTGACCTTGAGCGGCGGGGTGAGCGTGACGTTTCCCTCCTCGATCGCGGTTTCGCTCAATGGCACGCACCGCATCGCCGAGTTCGGTTTGACCAGCCAGCAGGATGAATTCACCAGCGTTGGCCTGTCCGCCTCCAGGCCGCTGGGGCGTGACGTGAATCTGAGTGCGTCCTACCAACGGCAATGGCAGTCATCGACCAGTTCAGCTGCGGAATTCGAGGAAAATCAATTGAGCTTCTCGGTAGGCTTTACCATGTAAATCCCGAGTTGGATTCCGGCTTTCCGGATTCCGACGGACCCAAGCAAGCGATCGCGACCCAGCCATGTACGAAAACTATTACAACCTGAGCGCCAAGCCGTTCCGGTTGACCCCGGCCCCGGAATTTCTTTACGTCAGTGCCGTGCACAAGCGCGCATTGGCCTACCTGCGCTACGGGCTGACCCAGGGCGAGGGCTTCGTGGTCATCACCGGCCATGTCGGGGCGGGCAAGACCACCCTGCTGAAGGTGCTGCTGTCGGAGTTGGGCGATGACGTGGTCGCCGCCGAGATGGTGGCGACGCCGATGGCGGCCAGAGAGGTCATCGAACGCATCGGCGCCGCGCTGGGCATCACTTACGACGGTCTGCATCGCGCTGCCGTGCTGCAGCGCGTGGAGGCGTTTCTGCGTGCCCGCATAGAGGATGGTCTGCGCGTCGTGCTGTTGATCGACGAGGCCCAGAACCTGACCTCGGAGGCGCTTGAGGAACTGCGCATGCTGACCAATCAGCAGCATCGCGGAAAGCCGTATTTCCAGGTGTTCCTGGTTGGCCAGACCGAATTCCGCCACACCCTGCAACGCGCCGACATGGAGCAGTTCCGGCAGCGCGTGATCGCCTCCTACCACCTCAGTCCGATGGATGCCGAGGAAACCGAGGGCTACGTGCTGCATCGCCTGCGTCAGGTCGACTGGCATGGCGACCCCGAATTCAGCCAGGGTGCCTTCGCCGAGATTCACCGCTACGCAAGCGGCATCCCGCGCCGGATCAACACCCTCTGCGACCGCCTGATGCTGTTCGGCTTTCTGGAGGAGCGGCACGTCATCGACGCCGAGGCGGTGCGGCTGGTCTCCGAGGAGCTGCTGGAGGAACTGCGCGCGCAGGGCCTGGAGACGGTCGCCGACGAGACCACCGCGGCGGCCACGGCGGCCGATGTCGCGGTGTCCAGCGATGGCGTGGCCGCGCAGTTCGCCGCGTTGGGCACGGCCATCGAGCAGATGCTGAAGCAGGGGCATCGCGAGGCCGCGCTCGAGGAGCGCGTCGCCGAACTGGAGGCACGCATCGCCGACCTGGAGGCGCGCCTGATGGAGGCGCGCGTCGACCTGGCACCGCCGGCGCCGCTCGGCGGCGCGATGGAAGCCCCGGACACGCCGTCGATCGATTATCCGGGCAGTGACGCCGAACCGGCGTTTGATGACGATCACGGCCTCGATGATGTCGAGTTCGATGCGGGCGACACTGACGCGCGCCCGTCGGACCAGAACCGTCCATGAACACATCGTCGCCGATCAATGCGATGACCATCGATGTCGAGGACTACTTCCAGGTTTCGGCGATGGAGCCGTACGTCGAACGGAGTGCCTGGGATGCCATCACGCCGCGCGTCGAACGCAACACGCAGCGCATTCTCGATCTGCTCGCCGAACACGATACCCGCGCGACCTTTTTCACCCTGGGCTGGGTCGCGGAGCGGTTCCCCGGCCTGCTGCGGCGCATGGTCGACGAGGGCCATGAGGTGGCCAGTCACGGCTGGTCGCACGTCCGCGTGGTCAACCAAGGCCCCGCCGAGTTCCGCGCCGACGTGACGCGCACCAAGGCGCTGCTCGAAGACGTGACCGGCGTGCGCGTGCGCGGTTATCGCGCGGCCAGTTACTCGATCGGTCGCGACAATCTGTGGGCGCTGAACGTGCTCGCCGAGACCGGGCACGATTACAGCTCGAGCATCTTTCCGATCCACCACGACCTGTACGGGATGCCGGAGGCGCCACGCTTCCCCTTTCATCCGGAGGGCCTGGATCTGCTCGAGATACCGGTCACCACGGTCATGCTCGGCGACCGCAAGCTGCCGTTCTCCGGCGGTGGCTGGTTCCGGCTGCTGCCCTACCAGGTGTTTCGCATGGCGCTGCGCCGCGTGAACCGGGTCGATGGACAGCCGGTGATCTTCTATTTCCACCCCTGGGAGATCGACCCGGACCAGCCGCGCCAGCCCGGCATCTCGGCGAAGACCCGCTTCCGGCATTACGTGAATCTGGGGCGTACCGAGGCGCGTCTCCACCGTCTGCTCGGTGAGTTCCGCTGGGGTCGCATGGACGAGATCTTCCTGCCCGCTGACCGGCACGAGCGCGCCGCATGACGCAAGTCGAGATCAGGACGCTCGCCGTCGATTCGACCGCGAGCGAGCGTCAACGTTGGGACGCCTACGTACACGGATGTCCGCAAGCGACCTTCTTCCATCTGTCCGGCTGGCAGCGCGTGATCCACGCCACGCTCGACCATCGCACCGATTACCTCTACGCGGAACGCGACGGCGCGATCGTCGGCGTACTGCCGCTCGGCCAGGTGCGCAGCCGCCTGTTCGGCAACGCGCTGACCTCGGTGCCGTTCTGCGTCTACGGAGGCGTCGCCGCCGACGATGCCGAGGCCGCCGCCGCGTTGCAGGCGCGCGCGATCGCGATCGCCGGGGAGCGCGGTGTCGATCATCTCGAACTGCGGCACCTCGACGAGCGCAATCCGGACTGGCCCCGCAAGGACCTGTACGTGACCTTCCGCAAGCAGATCAGCGCCGACGACGACGCCAACATGAAGGCGATCCCGCGCAAGCAGCGGGCGATGGTGCGCAAGGGTATCGAGGCCGGGCTGGTCGGCGAGGTCGATACGGATGTCGAGCGCTTCTTCCTGGCCTACTCGGAGAGCGTCCGCAATCTCGGCACGCCGGTGATGCCGAAACGCTGGTTCGCGGCCCTGAAAGCCGAATTCGGCGACGCCTGCGAACTGCTCGTGATCACCCACGAGGGGCGTCTGGTCGCCGGCGTGATGAGCTTCTATTTCCGCGACGAGGTGCTGCCGTACTACGGCGGCGGCAACGATCTGGCGCGCGAGCTCAAGGGCAACGACTTCATGTACTGGGAGGTCATGCGGCGGGCCGCCGCGCGCGGCGTGCGCGTGTTCGATTACGGGCGCAGCAAGCAGGGCACCGGCTCGTACAGCTTCAAGAAGAACTGGGGTTTCGAGCCGCAGCCGCTGCATTATGAATTCCATCTGATCAACGCCGAGGAACTCCCGGACGTGAATCCGCTGAATCCCAAATACCGGTTGTTCATCGCTGCCTGGCAGCGCCTGCCGCTGCCCGTCAGCCGGATCGTGGGCCCCTGGCTCGCGCGCAGCCTCGGGTGATCCATGGCCACTCATCTCGAACACCGTAAAGCCCGGATCGCGGCGCCGCCGCCAGTCACCTTCGCCGAGGGCGGTGAAGCCGTCTGGCGCCTTTCCCTGGTTCTCATCGCCGCACTCGCGGTTGCCGGCATCGCGATCTATTGGGAGACGGCGGCGTTCACCGCGAGCATCTGGTGGAACACCGAAACCTACGCGCATGGCCTGATCATCTTCCCGTTGTCCGCCTGGATGATCTGGCGCAGCCGCGCCGCCATCATGCCGCTGACGCCGGATCCGTCCTGGCTCGGCGTGCTCGCCGTGCTGTTGCTGTCGCTGGGTTGGCTGCCGGGCCATCTGGCCGATGTCTGGGTGGTGCAGCAGGTCGCCTTCATCCTGTTCGCGCCGGCCATCGCGCTGGCGATCCTCGGTCGGCGGACCGCCTTCGCGATGGCCTTCCCGCTGCTTTATCTGGCCTTCGCGATCCCGGCCGGCGAGGGCCTGGTGCCGCCGCTGATGGATTTCACCGCCTGGTTCTCGGTCGAGGGCCTGAACCTGGCCGGCGTCCCGGTGTATCGCGAGGGGCGTTTCCTGCAGGTGCCGAACGGCAATTTCGAGGTCGCCGAGGCGTGCAGCGGGGTGCGTTACCTGATCGCGTCGCTGGCCCTGGGCTTCCTGTACGCATACCTGAATTACAAGAGCCTGTGGCGGCGTGCGGCGTTCATCCTGCTGGCGGCGGCGGTGCCGATCATCGCCAACGGTCTGCGCGCCTTCGCGATCATCATGATCGCGCACTTGTCCGACATGAAATACGCGGTGGGGGTCGATCACCTGATCTTCGGCTGGGTGTTCTTCGGCGTGGTCATGTTCGTGTTGTTCTGGATCGGCTCATTCTGGGCCGATCCGCCGGAGGTGCTCGCGAAGGATGACGTGCCCGAGCCGGTCGCGCCGCGCCCGGGTGTGCGTGGCCGCCTCATCGTGTTCACGCTGCTGACCCTGGCCGCACTGGCTGCCGGTCGGGGCATCGCGATCGGATTGCATGCCCAGGCCCGCGACCTCCCGCTGGACTTCGCATTGACCGCGCCGACCGGCGCCTCGCCCTGGCAGGGGCCGTTGCCGGCCCGTGACGATGTCTGGGTCCCGACCATGATCGGTTCGCCGATGCAGACCCAGGTGCGCTACCGGGAAGGCGAGGCCGCCGACGAGGAGGGCCTGCTCGGCGACGTCACCCTGCAACTGGTCTATTACCCGCGCCAGGGGGTCGACAACGAGATCATCAATGAGGGCAACAAACTCTATCGAGATGGTTACTGGCGCCGTCTCGAGGGTGGGCCGGTCGAGGTGCGCCTGGCGGATGGCACCCGGTTGCAGGTCGAGGAAACGGTGCTGCGCGGTCGCGCCCATCACCGCGTGATCTGGAGCTGGTATCAGATCGGCGAGCAGGCGACCACGAGTTCGCTGATGGCCAAGGCGCTGGGTGCGTGGCAGAAGCTGAAGCTGCGGGAAGACGCGGCCTTGATCGCCATCGCCGCGGATTACGACACCGAGCCCGATCTGGCGAGGGAGCGATTGAAGGCGTTCCTGGGGTCGATGGGCGGCGCCGTCAAGGCCAGCGTCCGGGTGCCCTGAGCGATGTGCGGCCTGGTCGGCATCTTCGATCTGCGCGATGGGGCGAGAGGCATCGACCGCGATCTGCTCGAACGCATGAACGATCGCCAGCTGCATCGCGGCCCGGATGAGAGCGGCCTGCATGTCGAGGCGGGTGTCGGGCTCGGTCACCGCCGCCTGTCGATCATCGATCTGGCCTCGGGTCAGCAACCGTTGTTCAACGAGGACCACAGCGTGGTCGTCGTTTACAACGGCGAGATATACAACTTCCCCGAACTGTCCGAGCAACTGGCCGCCGCCGGTCACACCTTCCGCACCCATTGCGACACCGAGGTCATCGTGCATGCCTGGGAGCAGTGGGGCGAGGCCTGCGTGGAGCGTTTTCGCGGCATGTTCGCGTTCGCCCTGTGGGACCGGAACCGCCGGACCCTGTTCCTGGCGCGCGATCGCATGGGCATCAAGCCCCTGCTTTACACGCTGACCGCCGATGGCCTGTTGCTGTTCGCGTCCGAGCTGAAGGCCTTGCTGGCGCACCGGGCGGTGCTGCGCGACATCGACCCGCGCGCGGTCGAGGATTACTTCACCTACGGCTACATCCCCGAGCCGAAGACGATCTTTCGCGGCGTGCACAAGCTGCCGGCCGGCCACGTAATCGCCTGCGTACCGGGCAAATCACTGCCGGCGCCGCGCCGATACTGGGATCTGCCCTTCGAGATGCGCACGGTCACCGACCCGGCCGCCGTGCGCGAGGAGTTGATCGCGCGTCTGGAAGAGGCGGTGCGCATCCGCCTGATCGCCGAGGTGCCGCTTGGCGCGTTCCTGTCCGGCGGCGTCGACTCCAGTGCCGTGGTCGGCCTGATGGCAAAGGTCTCGCCGGACCCGGTCAATACCTGCGCGATCTCGTTCGGTGACCCGCGTTACAACGAGGCGGCCTACGCGCAGCGGGTCGCGGATCAGTTCGGCACCCGTCACAGCGTCGACCGCATCGATGTCGATGATTTCAGCCTGCTCGACCGCCTCGGCGAGCTGTACGACGAGCCCTTTGCCGATTCCTCGGCGCTGCCGACCTACCGCGTCTGCGAACTGGCGCGCCGCCATGTGACCGTGGCCCTGTCCGGCGACGGCGGCGACGAGAACTTCGCCGGCTACAAGCGTTACGGCTGGCACATGGCCGAGGAACGCCTGCGCGGGGTCGCGCCGCTCGGGCTGCGTCGCCCGCTGTTCGGTCTGCTCGGACGTCTTTATCCCGCCGCGCGCGGTCTGCCGCGCGTGTTCCGTGCCAAGGCGACGCTGGAGGCACTGGGTCGCGACGACGTCGACGGTTACCGGCAGATCATCTCCCTGCTCGGCGATGGTCCGCGCGCGCAATTGTTCAGCGCTGCCTTCCGCCGCGAGCTGCAGGGCTATTCCGCCGGCGACGTGCTGCGCGAGCATGCCGCGCGCGCCCCCACCGACGATCCACTGCTCAAGGTCGTGTACCTGGATTTCAAGACCTATCTGGTCGACGACATCCTGACCAAGGTCGACCGCGCCAGCATGGCGCACTCTCTGGAGGTGCGTGTGCCGCTGCTGGATCACAAATTCGTCGAATGGGTATCCGGCCTGCCCGCCGGATTGCGGCGCGAGGGCGGCGAGGGCAAGGCCATTTTCAAGAAGGCGCTGGCGCCGATGTTGCCGAACGACATCCTGTATCGGCCCAAACAGGGTTTCGCGGTGCCGGTCGCGGAATGGTTCCGGGGGCCGTTGCGCGAACATCTGCAACGGCGCGTGCTGGGTCCGGAACTGCAACAGCTGGGCATCTTCGACCCGTCTGCGCTACGCCGCCTGGTCGATGAACATCTCTCCGGACGTTTCGATCGCAGCGCCGCGCTGTGGGCACTGGCGATGTTCGAGTCGTTCCAGCGCCGTGCGCTGGCATGAGCATTGCCTAAACTGCTCGGTTACTGTTTCGTAAACTTCCAGGCAACGATGCGGTTTGCTGGAAACCGCCCTCGACCGAGCCCACGCGTGCCCGCACCTCGATGTCAAGTCTCGCAGTCATCCTCTTTTTCGTCGGTCTGATGCCGCTGGCGCTGATCAAGCCTCACGTCGGCGTGCTGGCCTGGGTGCTGTCGGGACTGATGAATCCGCATCGCTTGACGGGTGGCGCGGCCTACACTTTTCCGTTCTCGATGATGATCGGCGGCGTGACCCTGCTCGCCGTGATCGCGAACCGCAAAGAGTTGCGTCCGTTGCCTTGGTCGCCGCCGCTGATCCTGCTGACGGCGATGGTCGTCTGGATGAACGTCACCACGGTGTTCTCGATCATGCCGGACGTCGCCTGGCCGCAGTGGGAGAAGGTCATGAAGATCATGGTCATGACCTATGTGGCTTTCTGGACGATCCACACCAGGGAGCGTGTCATCGCATTAACCGTGGTGATGGCGTTCGCGGTGGGTTTCTACGGCATCAAGGGTGGCATCTTCACGGTCCTTACCGGAGGCCAGTTCATGGTCGTCGGACCGCCGCTCAGCCTGATCTCGGGCAATACGGAAGTCTCGCTGGCCTTGACGATGATCCTGCCGTATTTCGTCTGGATGAGAATGATGCTCAGCAATCGCTTGCTGCGCCTGGCCATGCTCGGGATGACGCTGGCCATCGCCTTTGCGATCGTTGGTTCTTATTCGCGCGGCGCGTTCCTGGCCGGCGGTGCGATGGGGTTTTTCCTGTGGCTCAAGAGCGACAAGAAGATTCCGGTCATGATCGCGATCGCGGTGGTCGTCCCGGTCATGATGAGTTTCATGCCCGACAAGTATCACGAGAAGATGTCCACCATCGAAACCTACGAGGAAGACAAGTCGGCGCTCGGGCGCATCAATGCCTGGTGGTTCGCCTATCACCTGGCCAATGACCATCCGCTGACCGGAGGCGGATTCAATATTTTCCATCCGCGCATGTTCCTGAAATATGCCCCGGAACCTGACGACTACCACGACGCGCACAGCAACTATTTCCAGATGCTGGGGCATCACGGATATCCGGGCTTGTTGTTATTTCTGGGTGTCGGCCTGTCGACCTGGTTGATGGTTGGTCGCGTGGCGAGGCGAAGCAAGAACGTCGAGGAATTGTATTGGGCGCATCAGCTTGCCCGCATCACGCAGGTGAGCATCATCGGTTACGCGGTCGGAGGTGCGTTCCTGACGCTCGCTTATCTGGACTTGTTCTACTACCAGGTCGTGATTGTGCTGGCGATGAACCGAATCGTTGACGAAACCTTGGCCAGGACAACGGAAACCGCCGCCGACGCCGAGGCTTCCGCAGCGGTTGGGGGGCGCTTGCGCAGGGGTATGCGCGGCTCGCCTCCGATCGTGGCGCCGATGCCCGGGATGTCTCCGGCACCGGCACTGGCACTGGCGTTGGCGGCGCCGGGCGCCGGGAGCGCAAGACCGGGACTTCCGATGGCGCGTCGAGCTGCCGGCGCGGAGGTGCGTGCCTCGGCGCGGCCATTCGGTGGTCGTCGCCAACGTGACGCGCAAGACACGGACAAGCCGAAGAAGCGCGGCGCCTTCGATCTGATCGCGGCCGCTCTGGAAGTCGGCTCCGGCGCGCCCATTGCCAAGGCGTCGGAAAAGGCGAGGCCGCTCGCGCATCGTCGGGGCCGTGCCGCCGGGGCGACGAAATGAGGCGCGCCCTGCCGTGAACTGGCCGCCACGCTGGCTGTTGAATCGTTTGTCGCCAGGCGGGCCGGAGGCGCGTCTGCATGTGCTGCTTCATCACCGGGTGGTGGCGGAGGAGCAGCCGCTGGTGTCGGGTCTGTCCGAGGCCGGTTTCGCGTGGCAGCTCGAGTTGCTGATGCGGCATTTCAACGTGCTGCCGCTGGCGGAGGCGGTCAGTCTCTATCTTGATGGTCGCCTGCCGCCCCGTGCGGTCTGCGTGACCTTTGACGACGGCTTCGCGGACACGCTGAATCTGGCCATGCCGATCGCCGAGCGCGCCGGCGTGCCGATCACCGTGTTCGTGGCGACCCGTTATCTGAATGGCGGGATCATGTTCAATGATCGTGTTGCCGATGCCTTGCGTCGCACCCGGCAGCGGAGCCTCGATCTGAGCGAAATCGGGCTGGGCCGTTTCGACATCGATGGCGATGTCTCGCGGGCGCAGGCGTTTCAGCGGATCGTCGATGCGATCAAGTATCGAACGGTGGAAGAGCGGCTGGCGCTGGCGGAGGCCATCGCCGATCGCGCCGAGGTGGATCGTCCCGCCTCCTTGATGCTGGATGACGAAGGTCTTAGAGCCCTGCATCGGAAGGGCGCGGAAATCGGCGCCCACACCCATGGCCACCCGATCTTGGCGCTGTGCGATGACGACGAGGCGCGGCGCGAGATCGGTGAGGGTAAGCGTCGCCTGGAGTCGATTCTCGACGCGCCGGTGCGCTTGTTCGCCTATCCGAACGGCAAGCCGGAACGTGACTTCACGGCGCGCGATGTGGAGTTGGTGCGCGAGGCGGGCTTCGATGCGGCGTTTTCGACCGGGGGAGGGGCGATGCCGTCGCCGCCGGATGCGTTCCGTCTGCCGCGCTACACACCGTGGGATCGGACCGAGATGCGCTATCTCGCGCGGCTGTTGCGTTACGGTCGCTGACGTTCAGTCGGCTTTCAGACCGCCACCTTGGCGGCGATGTGCGGGTGGTACTGATAGTCGACCACCTCGAAATCCTCGAAGCGGAACGCGAACAGATCGTCGACGTCCGGATTCAGACGCATGGTGGGCAGCGGGTAGGGCGCCCGGCTGAGTTGTTCGCGGGCCTGATCGAGGTGATTCAGATACAGGTGCGCGTCGCCGAGGGTATGCACGAAGTCGCCGACGCCGAGGCCGCAGACCTGCGCGACCATCATGGTCAGCAGCGCGTAGGACGCGATGTTGAAGGGCACGCCGAGAAAGATGTCCGCGCTGCGTTGGTAGAGCTGGCAGGACAGACGGCCGTCGCAGACGTAGAACTGGAAGAAGGCGTGGCACGGCGGCAGCGCCATGTTGTCGATCTCGCCGACGTTCCAGGCGGAGACGATGATGCGGCGGGAATCCGGATTGTTGCGGATCTGGTCGAGAATCTGCGCGATCTGGTCGATGTGGCGCCCGTCGGCGGTCGGCCACGAGCGCCATTGCGCGCCGTAGACGGGGCCGAGTTCGCCGTTCTCGTCCGCCCATTCGTCCCAGATGCGCACCCCGTTTTCCTTCAGGTAGGCGATGTTGGTCGAGCCCTGCAGGAACCACAGCAATTCGTGGATGACCGATTTCAGGTGGATGCGTTTGGTGGTCACCAGCGGAAAACCGGCGTTCAGGTCGAAGCGCATCTGGTGTCCGAACACGCTGAGGGTGCCGGTGCCGGTGCGGTCTTCCTTGCGGTCTCCATGCTCGAGAACGCGGGTCATCAGGTCCAGGTATTGCTGCATGACGGGATTCGGTGGCCGGTCGTGAGTAGAGGGCGCCGTGCAGTGTATCAGCCTGGGTTTTTCTCGGGACAGGATGAAAAAGGTGCCGTAAGCGACTAGTAAATAGAAGAAAATTTGCCAAAAAAGCCGTCAGGCCCTTGCGCGAATCGCAAACATGTGTAACTAGTTACCGGACCAGCGCGCACCGGCGTCGGATTTATCCGATGCAAAACCACAAAAAGCACTCGCGAACCGCGACGGGCGCAATCTTCCCGGGCAATCAGCCTGGGTTCACACCAGAGGACGATTCATGCGCCGCATCATGGTCATGAACTCGAAAGGCGGATCGGGCAAGACCACGATCGCCACCAATCTCGCCGCGTACTACGCCAGTCGCGGTCACGGCACGCTTTTGTACGATTACGACCCGCAGGCGTCGAGCAGCGGTTGGTTGAAGGCGCGGCGGATGCAGCCCGGCGTGGCCGTCATCGAGGGGCATGAGGCGTTCAATCAGACCCTGGGCAGCGTGACCCGTTCCTGGCTGCTGCGGGTGCCGGTCGGCACCGATCGCATCGTGCTGGATACGCCGTCCGGCGTGCGCGGTCAGGATATGGCCGATCTGGTCAAGCGTGTCGACACGATCATCATCCCGGTACAGCCGTCGCCGGTGGATATCCGCGCGGCCTCCGATTTCATCCGTGATCTGTTGCTGATCGGCAAGGTCCGCTCCTACCCGGTGCGGGTGGCGGTGGTCGCCAACCGGGTGCGCAAGCGCACGCTCGGTTTCCGCCTGCTGCAACGGTTCCTGCAGAGCCTGAACATTCCCTTCGTAGCGCTGCTGCGCGATACACAGAACTACGTGCAGGCCGCCGAGTTGGGTCTGGGCGTGCACGAGCTCAATACGCGCAGCATTGATGTCGATCTGAAATCCTGGCGTCCGCTGCTGGACTGGATCGAACGCGAGCCGGAGGCGGAGCGGGCCGAGATGGTGCGGCGCGTGGCGATGCCGCGAGCCTGAGCGTGTTGCTCCCGGGCGGGTCAGGCCGGGGTTCGGAAACTCAGAATCTCCCAACCCACACGCTCGGCGTGGGCACGCAGGGTCTTGTCCGGGTCGACGGCGATCGGGTGATCGACTCGCTGCAAAAGTGGCAGATCGTTGTGGGAGTCGCTGTAGAACCAACTGCCGTCGAGATCGGCGTGGTTGGTCGCCAGCCACTCCTCCAGGCGCGTGACCTTGCCATCCCGGAAACACGGCGTGCCGGTGCTGTTGCCGGTGTAGCGGCCATCGACGATCTCCACCTCGGTCGCGAGCAGATGCGGGATGCCCAGTTCCTCCGCGATCGGGCCGGTGATGAAGCGGTTGGTTGCGGTGATGATCATCAGCGTGTCGCCGCGCGCCGCGTGGTCCGCGATGCGCTCGCGACCGGCGGCGAGGATCACCGGGAGGATGTCGTCGCGCAGGTACTCGGTGTGCCAGTCGTGAAGCGTGGCGGGGTCGTTCTCCGCCAGCGGGCGCAGCTGGAACCTCAGGAATTCGCGGATGTCCAGGCGTCCGGCTTCGTACTCTGCCAGGAAGCGCCGGTTCTCGGCGGTGTAGCTGGGGCCGTCGACGATGCCCTTGCGGACCAGGAACTGCCCCCAGAGATAGTCGCTGTCGCCGTCGAGCAGGGTGTTGTCGAGATCGAAGATGGCAAGCGCCATGAGAGTCTCCGTGGAGGCCGGTTGGGTGGGCGGCGAAGGCTACTCAATCGACCCGGCGCGCGGCAAGGCGTGCGGTTTGCCGCCGTCTGAGTCCGTGTGGAAGAATACGACGTTCAATTTTTACCGTCCCTGGTGCACCAAGTGATTGATATTGACGGCTTCCGGCCAAATGTCGGCATCGTTCTGCTGAATGCCGACAACCGCGTCTTCTGGGCGCGGCGCTGTGGCCGCAATATCTGGCAGTTCCCGCAGGGCGGCATCAAGACCGACGAGACGCCGCTCGATGCGATGTACCGGGAGCTGCACGAGGAGACCGGTCTGCATCCGGACGATGTCGAGGTCTGCGGTTCGACGCGCGGCTGGCTGCGTTACCGTCTGCCGAAGCGTCTGCAACGCCGCAACCAGAAGCCGCTTTGTGTCGGTCAGAAGCAGGTCTGGTTCGTATTGAAACTGCGCTCCGATGACAGCGCGGTCCAGCTCGATGCCTGTCATCGCCCTGAGTTCGACTGCTGGCGCTGGATCGAATATTGGGACGCGATCGACGAGGTCGTGTTCTTCAAGAAGCGGGTCTACGAGCGCGCCCTGCGCGAGCTCGCGCCGATGGCCTTCCCGGAGCCGGACACCATTCCACCCCGTCCGCTCCGCAAGCCGGAAGCACCAGGTCATCACCCCGCACCCGCCACCCGCGTTCGGGGTTGATTCCACCCGGCACCGAGCGGTGGCCGCATGACGGCCCTGAACGGGGTGCGGGTTCGTCCCTTGCCAAGAGAGAAGACATGTCGTCCGAGGTCTTGCGGGACATCGTAGATAAGGTCAATGCCGCGCCGGATCTGACCACGGCGCTGGGCATTGCCGTCACCGAGGTCAAGGCGGTGATGGCGGTCGACGTGTGCTCGGTGTATCTGCGCGATTTCGAGCGCGACGAGTTCGTGTTGACGGCGACCGATGGTCTGCGGCCCGAGGCGGTCGGCAAGGTCCGCATCCGTTCGGATCAGGGGCTGGTCGGCGTGGTCGCCGAGCGCAGCGAGCCGGTCAACCTGGAAGAGGCGACCGGGCATCCGCGTTACCTGTTCCTGGCCGAGACCGGCGAGCAGCGCTTTCACGGTTTCCTCGGCGTGCCGATCCTGCGGCATCGCCGCGTGATCGGCGTGCTGGTGGTGCGCCAGGCGGCGATCCGGCGTTTCAACGAGGATGAGGTCGATCTGCTGATGACGCTGGCTTGGCGTCTGGCGGACGCGATCGGCCATGTCGAGACGCTGTCCGAGGTCATCGCGCTGCGCGAGGAGCCGACCGGCGGCAGCAAGCCCCTGTTCGGCCTGGGCGGCGCGCCGGGTGTGGCCATCGGCAAGGCGATGGTGGTGTACCCGCCGGCGGATCTGGATGCCGTGCCGGACCGCGCGCCCAATCACGTCGGCGAGGAGATCGCGGGTTTCGAGCGCGTCGTGCGGACCGTCCGCGACGAGGTCGCCGCGCTCGGGCGTGATGTCGGCAGTCGTCTCGGCGATGAAGAGCGGGCCCTGTTCGACGCCTACGCGGCGATGGTGTCTTCCGACAGCTTGGTCGGCGGCACGATCGAGCGCATCCGCGACGGCCAGTGGGCGCCGGGCGCGCTGCGCGACACGGTGCGCGAACACGTGGCGGCGTTCGAGGCCATCAGTGACCCGTATCTGCGTGAGCGCGCCAGCGATGTGCGCGACCTCGGGCGCCTGTTGCTGACGCATCTCCAGGCCGGTGACGTGGGCATCCGGCATTACCCGAAGCGGACCGTGCTGGTCGGTGACGAGATCACCGCCATGCAGCTCGCGCAGGTGCCTGCGGACCAGTGCGTGGGCGTGATTTCCGCGCACGGCTCCGGCTTTTCGCACGTCGCCATCCTGTGTCGGGCGATGGGCATTCCGGCGGTCATGGGCGTGGAGGACCTGCCGGCGGGTCAGCTCGAGGGCAGCGAGGTCATCGTCGACGGCTATGCCGGGCGGGTATACGTGTCGCCGTCGGCGGCGATTCGCGCCGAATTCGATGAGCTGGCCCGCGAGGAGGCCGAGCTCAGCGAGGAACTCGCGCGGGATCGGCTCGCCCCGTCGACCACCACGGACGGCGTGCATGTCCCGGTCTGCATCAACGCCGGTTTGCAGGCGGAGGCGGTCAGCCTGGTCGACAGCGGCGCCGAGGGCATCGGCCTGTACCGGACCGAGTTTCCGTTCCTGGTGCGCGATCGCTTCCCCGGCGAGGAGGAGCAGGTGCGCCTGTATCGGCAGGTGCTGGCGAACTCCCATCCGGCGCCGGTCACGCTGCGCACCCTGGACGTCGGTGGTGACAAGGTGCTGCCCTACCTGCCGATCAACGAGGCTAATCCGTTTCTGGGCTGGCGCGGGGTGCGGGTGACCCTGGATCACCCGGACATCTTCATGATCCAGTTGCGCGCGATGCTGCGTGCCAATGCCGGTCTCGGCAATCTGGAGGTCATGTTCCCGATGATTTCCGGCGTCAGCGAGCTGGACCAGTGTCTGAAGCTGCTGGCGCGGGCTCGCGCGGAACTGGTCGAGGAATATGGCGCCGTCGAGCCCTATCGGGTCGGGGTGATGATCGAGGTGCCATCGGCGGTCTACGCGGTGGAGCGGCTCGCGCAGCGGGTCGATTTCGTCTCCGTCGGTACCAACGATCTGACCCAGTACCTGCTCGCGGTGGATCGCAACAACGAACGGGTCGCGGAACTGTACGACCATCTCCACCCGGCGGTGCTGAGCGCCATCGAGGCGATCGTCACCGGCGCCCACAAGCATGGGGTGCCGGTCAGTGTTTGCGGCGAGATGGCCGAGGACCCGGTCGCGGTGCTGATGCTGGTCGGCCTGGGCGTCGACAAGCTCAGCGTCAGCGGCGCCAGCGTCGCGCGCATCAAGCATGTGGTGCGCAAGGTCAGCCGTCAGGACGCGGTCGATCTGCTCGATGAGATGCTGCTTCAGGACGACGCGCTGACGATCCGCTTCCTGCTGACCGGCGCGATCGAGGATCTCGGTCTCGGCGGTCTGGTCCGCGCCGGACGTTGATCGCATGGATGTCGCGCTCAGCCCCTTGCTGACCAGCCAGTGGCCGTACTGGACGGCCTTCCTCGCCGGCCTGTTCGGCGGGGTGCATTGCATCGGCATGTGCGGTGGCGTGGTCGGCGCGCTGACCTTCGGCCTGCCGGCCGAGATCCGCTCGGCGCGCTGGCGGGTCCTGCCTTACCTGCTCGCCTACAACGGCGGGCGCATCCTCACCTATACGGTGCTGGGGTTGCTGGTCGGCTGGCTGGGCGCGATCGGCGGCAACGCGCTGGCGGAATATGCAGGCTGGGTGTACCTGCGCGTGGTCGCGGCGACCTTCATGATCCTGCTCGGCCTGTACATCGGTGGCTGGTGGTTCGGCCTGTTGCGGGTCGAGAAGATGGGCGGTGCGCTGTGGACGAGGATGCAGCCCTTGGCGCGAGGGTTGTTGCCGATCCGCACGCCGCCGCGTGCCTTCCTGGTTGGTTCCGTGTGGGGCTTTCTGCCCTGTGGCCTGATCTACAGCGTGCTGATCTGGGCGCTGGCCGCCGGCGGCTGGCGCGAGGGCGCGCTGTTCATGCTCAGCTTCGGGCTGGGCACCCTGCCGACCCTGCTCGGCGCGGGCCTGGTCTCGGCGCGCTTCGGCGCGGTCTTGCAGTCGCCGGGTTTACGCAGGGTGGCGGGTGCTCTGGTGATCGGCTTCGGCGTCTGGACCCTGATCGCGACCTTGCAGCATCAGCCGAACGTCGGCCTGGGCTGCGTGCCGCCGACCCCGTAGATCGGCGGTAAGGCATATGGGAGTGGAGGGCAGGTACGCTGGTCCGGTCCCTGCCTGTGCAGACGGATATCCGGGGTCTGAAACGACAAACCGTTATGAATATGGGAGACGCTGTTCATGAGTGATGGCAACCGCAATGCGACCTTGTTTCCGCTGCTGATCGCCGCAGTCGTGGCCATGGCCTTGGGGGTCTGGTTCGCCGCTGATCGGGGTGCTGGACCGGTGGGACGGATCGACGTTGGGCCGGCGGCGACGGTGTTGCCGGTACCGAAGGCCCTGCCACCGTTCACGTTACGCAGCCACGATGGCGCGGAGTTCGGCAATGCCGGCTTCGAGGGCAAATGGTCGTTCGTGTTCTTCGGCTACACCTTCTGCCCTGATGTGTGCCCGGTTGCGCTGTCGACCTTCCGCGAGGTCAAGGCGCTGCTTGCCCGGCGTGCGCAGGAACCGGATGACGTGGAGTTCGTGTTCATCTCGGTGGACCCCGAGCGCGATACGCTCGAGCGCCTTCGCATGTATGTCGAGTACTTCGACCCGGATTTCGTCGGCGTTACCGGCGACCAGGATCAGCTGTTGATGCTGAGCCGGCAGATGGGGGTGGTGTATCGCAAGGTCGACGGCAATACGCCGGAGGATTACCTGGTCGATCACTCCGCCGGCGTGTTCCTGGTCGATCCGGATGGGAAGTTCCGGGCGTATTTCCCGGCGCCGCATGACCCGTCGGCGGTGGCCGACGCGTTCAGCAGGATCGCCGGTCGCTAGCCCGCGGATCAGTCCGCGCCGGGCAGCCGTTTGGGCGGTTCCGGTGGCGGTTCGGCGATGGGTGGCGCACCGCCGGGAACGGGTGCGGGTTCCGGGTCGGACTGGTCGCGGAACAGCGAGCCCAGGAAACGGAAAACCCGCTTGATGCCGCGCCAGACCTTCGGCAGCAACCAGGCCAGCAACACCACCCAGACGATCAGCAGGCCGAGGAAGATCAGCGGGTGGTTGAGGGCCGTCCACAGGCCGGCGATCACGCCAATGTCCTCGCCGATCGAGGCGCCCCAGTTGGTGAACGGTTCGGGCGAGGTGTTGATCAGCACCCGCGTGCCGGACTTGGCCGCGTGACTGGCGGTCGCGAGGCCGCCGCCGAGCAGGCCGGCGGCAATCTCCATGGCCGGCGATACGTCGCCGACCGCGCCGGCGGCGAGCATCGCGCCGGCCGGAATGCGGATGAAGGTGTGCAGGGTGTCCCAGCCGGTGTCGACGCCGGGCACCTTGTCGGCGAAGAACTCGACCAGATACATCAGGCCGGCGGCGCCGAGAACCAGCGGGTCCTGCAGGATCAGCAGGTCCGGCGGCAACTGCATGTGGCCGTTGGCACCCAGGAAGCCGAGCATGAACACAGCGGCATACAGGTTGATGCCGCTGGCCCAGGCCACGCCCAAGGTCAGGGCGAGGGTGGCGACGAGTTGGTCGTACATTCGGGGGCTCCCCGTTGGCGTGCGCGCGGCACGAAGATGATGTCGAGTTTATGCAAGCTTCGACCCAGTGTTCGCACTCCTGGCGCGGAATGTTTGTTGCCGGAATTGGGGCAGAGCGCCGAGTTGCAATGAAAGCCACGCGCAATGGGTTTAGAAACAAATAAGTTATTTCTAATAAAATAATGCCAAATCAATAACTTGACTCAACATGACGGCGTGTATATGGTCGCGGCCACTAGCGGTCTCCTGGTATTCCCTGCAATGAGACGCCGGATAACAACTACACGCTAGTGCATCACCTGAAGCGGCTTCGGCCGCTTTTCTTTTGTCCGGGTCTTCTTCCTGCGACCCTCAGTTTCCGTATCATTGCCCGCTTTACCGTTTGCAGCGCCATCGGGAGGCGTCGCCCATGACAGACAGTCGAATCAAGGTCGGGATCGTCGGTGGTACCGGATATACCGGTGTGGAGCTGTTGCGTCTGCTGGTGCGGCACCCGAACGTCGATCTGGCCGCGATCACCTCGCGTGGCAATGCCGGTACCCGCGTCGCGGACATGTTCCCGAACCTGCGTGGCTGGACCGACTTGGCCTTCGGAGAGCCGGACGCGGAGGTTCTGGGGGCGTGTGACCTGGTGTTCTTCGCGACGCCGAACGGCACGGCAATGACCATGGTGCCCGCGTTGCTTGATGCGGGCGTGAAGGTGATTGATCTCGCCGCCGACTTCCGGATCAAGGACGTGGCGCTGTGGAGCAAGTGGTACGGCATGGAACACGCCTGCCCGGAGCTGGTCGCCGAAGCCGTCTACGGTCTGCCGGAGATGAACCGGGAGGCGATCCGCAGCGCGCGCCTGGTCGCCAATCCGGGCTGTTACCCGACGGCAGTCACGCTCGGTCTGCTGCCACTGATCGAAGCGGGTATCGGTGACATTGGCCGCATCATCGCGGATTGCAAATCCGGTGTCAGTGGCGCCGGGCGCGGAGCCTCGGTGCCGATGTTGATGGGCGAGACGGGCGAGAGCTTCAAGGCGTACGCCGTCGCCGGGCACCGGCATTGGCCGGAGATCCGGCAACAGTTGAGCGTGCTCGCCGGCCAGCCGGCCGACCTCGTGTTCGTGCCGCACCTGCTGCCGATGATCCGTGGCATTCACGCCACCCTGTATGTGGAAGGCGTCGGTGCGGACATCGACCTCCAGGGGCTGTATGAGGCGCGGTACGCGGAGGAAGGCTTCGTCGACGTGATGCCCGCCGGGTCGCATCCGGAAACGCGCAGCGTGCGCGGAGGCAACCAGTGCCGCATGGCGGTGCAGCGGCCACCGAGCGGTGATCGCGTCGTGGTGCTGTCGGTCATCGATAACCTGGTCAAGGGTGCGGCGGGGCAGGCGGTGCAGAACATGAATCTGATGTTCGGTCTGCCGGAAGCGGCCGGTCTGGACATCGTGGGGTTGTTGCCCTGATCCCCCGCCGCCGGATTCCCCGCCGCGTCCGTGGCCCGGGGCTGCCCTGGTGGTCGTTCTTCGCGCTGGTCGGCGGGTTGTTCCTGCTGATCATCGTGATCGGCGTGGGCCTGGATTTCGTCAGCGAGCGCGTGTCCTTGCGTGCGGCCCTGGTGGCGCGAGAACAATCCGTGCTGTTGGGTGAGGTGGGGGGGCTGGAATCGCGCAACGCGCAGCTCGCCGAGCGGGTCGCGGTGCTGGAGCGCGCGCAGCAGATCGACCGTGAGGCGTACGGGCAGTTGCAGACCAGCTACATGCACCGTGAGAAGGAACTGGCGGAATTGCGCGCGGAGCTGGCCTTCTATCGCAAGGTGGTCACCCCCGAGGCACGCAGCGACGATATCCAGGTCACGGCAACGGCCTTGAAACCGTTGTCGGATGGGCGGCGATTCCTGGTCGAGTTCGTGCTCAGCCAGGCGCCGACCGAGCGCTATCAGAAGCGTGAGGGTGATGTAGACTTTCGCGTCGTCGGTGCGCTTGGTGGTGCGGCGACGACGCTGGAAAAGGATGCGTTGGCGCTCGCCGAGGGTGAGCGATTGGCGTACTCGTTCAAGTATTACCAGTCCTTTCGCGGCGTGTTGACGTTGCCGGAGGGCTTCACGCCGGACGAACTGGTGATCACGGTCATCGAGTCGGACCACAATAACAAGGGAGCGGATCACCGGATCGCCTGGTCGAGCCTGCTTACCACCGCGACCAGCCGAGGAGGATGAGGCTCGATGTTTGGAAAAGACAAAAAACCCAAGCCGACCAAGATCGATACGTTGATCGGTCGCCAGACCGAACTCCGCGGCGACATCCTCTTCAGCGGAGGATTGCATGTCGATGGCGCCATCAAGGGCAACGTGATCGCCGAGGCCGGGTCCGGGTCGGTGCTGACGGTCAGCGAGCACGGCACGATCGAGGGCGAGGTGAGAGTGCCGCACATCATTCTGAACGGCACCGTGGTGGGCGATGTCCACGCCAGCGAAACCATCGAATTCGATCCGAAGGCTTCGGTGACCGGCAACGTGTATTACAAGATCATCGAGATGGCGATGGGCGCGGAAGTGAACGGCAGCCTTGTACGGCGAAACGAACCGGATGCGCCGGTGTTGTCGCTGCCGAGGGACAGCGCGCCGGCGAAGCCGAACTTTGCAGACGATGAGCCGCAATGGGTCCAGGAGGATTGACCCGCGCGGGGAATTAGCCCTATCAGCCTTGATGGATCATCCGTTGGCGTGCCGGTAGACTTCGGCCAAGAACTTACCTGGAGGTTTTGACCATGAGCACCGTTTCCCAGTCTGTTTTCGACGATCTGCCGCCGCCGTTGGTCTTCACCGACGCTGCCGCGAACAAGGTCAAGGAATTGATCGAGCAGGAGGACAACGCGGACCTCAAGCTGCGGGTGTTCGTGACCGGTGGTGGCTGTTCCGGCTTCCAGTATGGTTTCACCTTCGACGAGGAGGTCGGCGACGGCGACACCACGGTCGAGAAGAACGGCGTCACGCTGCTGATCGACCCCATGAGTTTCCAGTATCTGAGCGGTGCCGAGATCGATTTCAGCGAAGGTATCGAGGGTGCGCATTTCGTGATCCGCAATCCGAACGCGACCACCACCTGCGGCTGCGGTTCCTCGTTCTCACCCTGATTTCCGGGAAGCATCTCCGCAACGAAAAAGGGCGCCTGATCGGCGCCCTTTTTCGTTAGGGGGAATGGATCCGTCAGTTCGTGCGGTCGTTCATCGCGACCATGTTGGCATCGATGCTATCGAGCTGCTTGAACCAGCTCTTGGATGCCTCGTTGAACGCGGCCAGTTGGGCCTCCGGCAACGGCTTGGCCTTCGGGAACTTCACTTTCTGCGGGTCGTGATGCTTGCCGTCGATGCGGAACTCGAAGTGCAGATGCGGGCCGGTGGCAAGGCCGGTCTTGCCGACGTAGCCGATGACCTGGCCCTGGCTGACCCGGGACCCTTCCTTCAATTTCGGGGCAAAGCGGGACATGTGCGCGTACAGCGTCGAGTACCGACCTGCGTGCTGGATGGTGACGACCTTGCCGTAGCCGTTCGACCAGCCAAGCTTGGTGATCGTGCCGTCTGCGGTGCTGCGGATCGGGGTGCCGGTGCTGGCGCCATAATCGACGCCGCGGTGCGCGCGCCAGGTCTTCAGAACCGGGTGATAACGGCTCAGCGTGAAGCCGGAGGTGACCGGGGCGTTCTTGATCGGCGAGCGCAGGAACGTCTTGCGCATTGGATGACCGTTCGGATCGTAATAGCCGCCCCTTGCCCCGTTGTCCGCGTAATAGACGGCACGATGCGACACGTCGCGGTTGACGAACTCGGCAGCAAGGATGCGCCCGTCGCGGATCTTTTCGCCGTCGCGTAAAACTTCCTCGTAAATGACCGCGAACTGGTCGCCCTTGCGGATGTCCAGCCAGAAGTTGATATCCCAGCCGAAAATTTCGACCAGGCTCATGATCAGCTTGTCCGACAGGCCGGCGCGGTTGCCGGCCAGATACAGGGAATCCTCGATGATGCCCGCCGCCCGGGCGATGCGGATGTCCTTGTCGAATTCGATCGTCTCGGCGCCAAGCTCGCCATCTTTCTGGTCCACGCGCAGACGCTGGAAGGCATTGATGTCGTACTCCAGCGCGAGCAGTTCGCCGTCGTCGACGCGAAGGCGCAGGATCTGACCGGGGTGGATGTTCTTGAGTAC
>JACKNJ010000001.1 GCA_024234895.1 Gammaproteobacteria bacterium | reverse complement strand
TGGCGAATCCCACGAGATCGCCGACAACGCCAGCATGGCGGACCTGCTCGCGCAGCTCGATCTGGCCGGTCAGAAGCTGGCCGTCGAGGTGAACCTCGACATCGTGCCGCGCAGCACCTACGCCGACCACGCGCTGCGTGACGGCGACCAGATCGAAATCGTCCGCGCCATCGGCGGCGGCTGATCCTGAGGTATCTCCCATGAACGACATGACCACTGCCGTGGACGATGGCCTCGTCATCGCCGGCAAGACCTACCATTCCCGCCTGCTGGTCGGTTCCGGCAAGTACAAGGATCTGGAAGAGACCCGCCTCGCCACCGAGGCGTCGGGCGCCGAGATCATCACGGTCGCGATCCGCCGCACCAACATCGGCCAGAACGCCGGCGAGCCGAACCTGCTCGACGTGGTGCCGCCGTCCAAGTACACGATCCTGCCCAACACCGCCGGCTGCTACACCGCCGAGGACGCGCTGCGCACCTGCCGCCTGGCGCGCGAACTGCTCGACGGCCACACGCTGGTGAAGCTGGAAGTGCTGGGCGACGAGAAGACCCTGTACCCGGACGTGCAGCAGACCCTGAAAGCCGCCGAGGTGCTGGTCAAGGAGGGCTTCGACGTCATGGTCTACACCTCCGACGATCCGCTGATCGCGAAGCAGCTCGAAGAGATCGGCTGCGTCGCGGTGATGCCGCTGGCGGCGCCGATCGGCTCCGGGCTGGGCATCCAGAACAAGTACAACATCCTCGAAATCGTCGAGACCCTGAAGGTGCCGGTGCTGGTCGATGCCGGTGTCGGCACGGCGTCCGACGCGGCGATCGCGATGGAGATGGGCTGCGCGGGCGTGCTGATGAACACCGCCATCGCCGGCGCCCGCAACCCGGTGCTGATGGCCAGCGCGATGAAGCACGCGATCATCGCCGGTCGCGAGGCCTTCCTCGCCGGGCGCATGCCGCGCAAGCGTTACGCCTCGGCGTCCTCGCCGATCGACGGGACGTTCTTCTAAAGCTTCCTTCGCCGCAAAGACGCGAAGGCGCAAAGGGGCTGTGATGACACCTGTCCGGCTGTCATTGAATCTCCGTCCCTTCGCGTCTTTGCGTCTTTGCGGCTAACCGGATCACCCCGTTGGTCACGACAGATCATCCCCGCCGCGAAATCCGCAGCTTCGTCAAACGTGAAGGCCGCCTCACGCCGGGTCAGCAACGTGCGCTGGACGAGTTGTTCCCGCGCTTTGGCGTCACGATCGATGCCGACACCCCGCGTCCGCTGAACCTGCCCGAACTGTTCGGTCGCGACGCCCCGGTCACGCTGGAGATCGGCTTCGGCAACGGCGAAGCCATGGCGACGATGGCGGCGGCAGCACCTGACCTGAACTTCATCGGTATCGAGGTGCACCGCCCCGGCGTCGGCCACCTGCTGCTCAAGGTCGAGGAAGCGGGACTGAGCAACGTGCGCGCGCTCAATCACGACGCGGTCGAAGTGGTGCGCGACTGCATCGCCGCCGAATCACTGGCCCGCATCCTGGTCTGGTTCGCCGACCCGTGGCCGAAGAAGAAGCACCACAAGCGCCGCATCATCCAGCCGGCCTTCGTCGAACTGCTGCGCACCCGCCTGCAACCCGGCGGCATCCTGCACCTCGCCACCGACTGGCAGAACTACGCCGAGCACCAGCTCGACGTCATGGACGCAGCCCCCGGCTGGGAGAACCTGGCCGGCCCCGGCAACTTCTCACCGAAACCGGACTACCGCCCCGAAACCAAGTTCGAACGCCGCGGCCTGAAACTCGGCCACGGTGTCTGGGACCTGCTGCACCGGCGGATCGACTGACGCCACGCCGCCGGACACGGCGCGCCTGCCGCACCTGAGTTTCGTCAATAAAAAGGCATCGCGCGCTGCTCAGCGCACCGCGTTTCGAGTACACCTTGCGTATACGGAAGTCCGTCTTCGAGGTGTCCCATGTTCTGTCCGTCCTGTGGTGCCCAGATTCCCGCCGGCGCGCATTTCTGCCCGCAATGCGGCGCGAACGTCGCCGGCATGGCGCCGAATGCATCGCCACCGGTGCAGAACGCCGGCGGTAACCCTCCTCCTGCGGCGACGCCCGCCCCGACCGCTTCCGGCGCGGTTTCCGCGCCGCCGAAGAAACACCGCCTGCGCCGCTTCCTGATGTGGGCGGCGGTCTTCATCGTCGCGGTGATCGGCTTGGCGATGTGGGCCACCGGCGACCTCGTGCAGGTGGCCGACGACCACCTCGCGGCCTTGCGCCAGGGCGACGTCGACACGGCCTATTCGCTGACCTCGACCCGCTTCCGCGAAGAGACCCCGCTGGCGGTCTACAAGCAGTTCGTCGCGTCCTATCCGATCCTCACCGGCCACCAGACCTTCGAGGCGGGTGAACGCGAGTTCAGCGGCGACGTGGGAACCGTCAAGGGCACGCTGACCGGCGGCGACCACGGTGTCGGTCAGGTCGAATTCCAGATGGTCAAGGAAGGCGAGGTCTGGCGCATCCAGGGCTTCGAGCTGAACTGAATGCGTGCCCGCCTGCTGATTGCCGCCACGCTCGGCGCGCTGCTCGCCACTCCGGCGCAAGCGGTGCGCATCGGGGCGTTCGACACCCCTCCGCCAGCGCCCGCCCCGGCGGCCTCGTCCGTGCCCGCTGCGCCCGAAACCCGGTCGGCGCCGGAGCCGGTCGCCGCCGCCGTGCCGGCGGATCGGGAAACCGAACTGCTGGCCCTGCTCGACCGCTCGCCGGTCGATCTCGATCTCGTCCGCGAACTCGCCGACCTGCGCCGCGACCGCGCCGTCGCGGCCTGGGAAGCGGGCCAGCCGGGGCACGCCTTCGACCTGCTGAGCAACGCGCTGTCGCTCGATCCGCTGCGCGCCGCCGACTGGGAAACGCTCGGCGACTGGGCCGCGACGCGGGGCGACATCGACGGCGACGCCATCGCCGAGCACGCCTACCGGCAGGTCGTCGACCTCGATCCGGAGCACGCCCGCGCGCGCATCAAGATCGCCGCGATCTCGGTCGCCTATGGCCAGTATCCGGCGGCGCTGGAGCAGATCGAACTCGCCTTGCAGAGCCCCCGCGTCGACAGCCCGGAATGGAACCAACTCGTGCTCCTGACCCAGCTGTACGTGCGCGCGCAACGTGCCGGCCAGGGGCTCGCCTTCCTGCAAGGCCAATACGAACGCAGCGCCGACGACCGTTACCTGCTCGCCGAGGCCGTGCTGATGGACGCGCTCGGCCAGGGTGAGGCGGCCGCCCAACTGGCCGACGTGGTCGCCCAGCGTGGCCTGATCCCGGTCGCGCTGAAGGATTACGCCAAACGTCTCGCGGCCCGCTTCGCCGAGGCCGGCGACCAGCGCCTGCGCGGTGTCGTCGACGCCCGCCAGCCGTGGAGCGCGCAGCCATGAAGCGCGCCCTCGTTCTCGCCCTCATGCTGGCCGCCCCGGGCGTCTTCGCGGCCACGACCTTCAGCCAGCAACAGGCCGCCGGACAGCTGGTCACGCAGTTGCGCAACGCCGGCAACGACGCGCTGGCGATGACCCGCGCGGTCGATGCCATCGCCGCCAACCCCGCCGCCATCGACGCGGTCATGGCCAGTGGCGACAAGGCGCTGATCGGCACGTATCTGAAGCAGACCGGCCTCGCCAACGCGCGCAGCGCCACCGCCCATCAGGGCGCGGTCGCCGATGCCGAGGCGTTGATCGCCAATTTCACCAAGGCCGCCAAGACCGGCAATGCCGCCGCTGAATCCGAGGCGGTGTTGCGGCTGATCGAGAACCCGCAGGCGGTGCGACGCTTCAACCTGTTCGGCGACCCGAGGCTGGTCCAGCGGGCCTCCGAGCACATGGCCACGATCCAGGCCAACACGCAGAACCTGCTGCGCGAGCGCATCGCCCAGCACCTCAACATCCCGCCGGAGGAACTGCGCTTCGCCAACATTACCCACGCCAGCGGCAAGCCCAAGCTCGGCCAGGACTGGGACGTGACCGTGCGCCGCCTGCAGAAGGTGGTGAACCCGAAGACCGGCAAGGTCGAGATTCTCCTCGAAGACATCCGCCCGGCGCAGATCCAGGAGGTCGTCGAGCGCAGCTTCTTCGAGGCCGCGACCGGCCGCGCGCCGGCCAGCGCCGCCGAGGCCCGGGCCTTCGCCGAGGCCAAGAACGTCGAGCTGACCTGGGCCCTGCACAAGGAGGCGATGGGCGGCTCGATCGGCGAAGGTTCACGCATCATCGCCGGCGAACTGGCCGTGCGCGACGCCCAGCAGATGGCGCTCGTCAGCGAGTTCAAGGCGCAGAAGCCGATCGTCGATCACGCCGACGAGGTCATGCGCGCCGCCGAGGCCGAGATCCGCGCGCTCAACCTGCCGGCGGAACACCCCGAGGTGCAGCGCATCCTGACCGAGGCCGAAAAGGCCGTGCATCGGGCGCACGTCGAGCGTGCCCGCACCTATCTGAAGATGTTCGACAAGCACATCGCGCCGCGCGTGGCCGGCTACGGCGGCAAGGTGCCGAACGCGATCACCGAGGCCAACAAGGTCCTGCAGGCGCTGGCCGACGACACCATCGGCGCGACCGAGGCAGCGCGCCGGCTGGGTGAACTCGGCACCAGCGTCGATGACATCGTCTACAAGTCGAGCGGCCTGGTCGAAGCGGCCAAGGTGCTCGGTCGCGCCCAGGAACCGGTGCCGGGCTTCTTCGCCCAGCAATGGGGCAACGTGCGCAACTCCAAGGTGCTCGGCCCCCTGTTCAGGAACCTCGGGCGCTCGCTCGGCGGCGCCTATCTCGGCGGCGAATTCAGCAAGCACCTCGGCGAGGAGATGGACCGCGCCATCGCCGTCACCGACGACGCCGACGTGACTTACGCCCTGGCCCGCACCTGGGACACCGGCATCGCCGAGCCGGTGCGCATGCTCGGCGAACTGGCCGGCGAGGGCATCGGCAAGGGCGCGATCGCGATCGGCCAGGGCATGGAGGCCACCGCCGGGTTCCTGTCCGGACGCGCCGCCGAAGTCGGCTGGGTCCAGGCCTTCGGCGAAGGCACCGCGCTGGCCATCGGCAAGACCTTCCAGGGCGCCGGCTGGGCACTCGGCACCGGTGCCGCCAAGGTCTACGGCGGGGTCGAATACCTGGTCTCGAATCCCTCCCAGGCCGCCGCCGACATCGGCGCCGGCCTGCACGGGGCCAGCCTGACCGCCGGCGAGTTCCTCGGCGTGAAGGCAATGAGCGACCTGCTGGTGCGCGACAACGCCACGTTGATGAACAACACGCTGGCGATGCGCGGGCAGTTGCTGGACACCGCCAACCATCTCGGCGACCGCGCCGACAAGCTGCACGCGCTGATCGACCGCTTCAAGAAGGCGGTGCGCGATCAGGACCCGGAGAGCGAGTCCTTCCGCAGCGACGTCGCCGCCGCGTTCCGGCGCTATGAACAGGAATACGGCGAGCTGATCGCCGACTACGTGCGCTGGCGCATCTTCCTGAACCGCAACTACGGCGGCATCGAGAACCCGACCATCGCGGATGCCTGGCGGCTGATCCGCGACCGGGTCGAAAGCATCACCAGCCTGCCGCCGAATCTGGAGGCGGTACTCGACCCGGCCTTCATCAACAGCCTGAAATCGACCGTGCGCCTGCACCTGTTCGACGCCGCGACCGGCGAACCGATCACCCGTGGCGGCTACGTGCAGTTCAGCGGCGACCACACCCTGACCTGCAAGGCCGAGGGCCCCATCATGGGCTGCGCGAATGTGCCGCCCGGCAAGCTGACCCTGCGCATCAAGGTCGGCGACTACGCCGAGGTCAGCCGCGAGATCGTCATCAACCCGCTCGCGCGGCGTCACTACGACCAGCGCGTGAACCTGAACGCCGACGCCCCGGCCTGGGCGCGCATCACCGTCACCGTGCGCGACGTCGACAGCGGCGAGGCCATCCCCGGCGCGAGCATCCGCTTCGACTCGAACGCCGAAAAGACCCGCGAAACCACCACCACGACCGGCGCGGTGCAGGTCAATCAGGTGCTGGCCGGCGAGGTGCGCATCACCGCGAGTGCGGCCGGCTACTTGAGCAACCGCAGCCAGATGCGCATCGACCCCGCGCAGGACACCGAATACGCGCTGGAGATCCAGCTCCAGCCGGACGGCAGCGCCAAGGCCAAGCCCAAGGCCGTGGCCGCGCCCGCCAGCTTCGATTGCAGCCAGCTGCGCCTGACCCACAACGTGAACTTCTCGACCTGGTCGTGCTGCCAGGACGACGTCGAACGCGAGATGGCCGAGTCCATGTGCCGCGCCAAACGTAGCGAGATGAACGGCAAGACGGTTCCGTTCAAGAGCAAGATCGCCAACGCGATCCGCGCCGCCGAGGGTGAGCGCTTCGACCGCAACGCCGATTACACCGACTACCAGACCCCGTACGGCTCGCTGCGCGAGGTGCAGACCTGCGTCGACACCCAGGTCGACGCTTTCTGCCGCCGTCTCGGCGCCGGTGCACCAACCAAGAAGAAAAAGGCCGAGGACAAGAAGGCCGCGCACAAGAAGGCGGTCGACGCCTGCTACGCGAGCAAGAAGAAGACCATCGATAACGCGCTCAAAGCCAACTCCGACGGCGACAGCGGCTTCGTGATCATCTACGCCAGCGAGGGCTGCAAGACCGCGCACAAAAAATGCGAGGAGCGCGCCTACCAGCTCGGCAAGAAGTGCCGCGAGAAGGCCGAAACCATCGACGCCGTCCGCGCCTGCAACGAACCGCAGATACGCGCCGACGAGAAGTGCGCCTATCAGGAGGTCGAGTGCTCGGCGGCCGTTTACCGCGCGCAATGCGAGGAGCAGGTGAAATGACACGGACCCACGCAACGCCCCCTGTAGGAGCGGCTTCAGCCGCGATCGGCCTTGCCGAGGTCAGCGGGCGCCGATCGCGGCTGAAGCCGCTCCTACGGGGGTTGGCCATCGCAGTCCTGGTTTCATTCGCGGCGAGCGTGAGTCTGGCCGGCGATTACGAATCCGGTTCGGTGGTGCTCAAGACCGGCCAGCAGCCGGCGCCCAAACCGCCCGCCGGCGGAGGCAAATGACCATGCGCCGTCTGCTCTTTCTGGCCCTGTTGTGCGTGTCCGGCATCGCCCAGGCGATCGAGTTCGACCAGTTGTTCATGGCCGGCGCCGGTCGCGATGGCCAGTTGGCGCAGGCGGCGGAGGTATTCCGCCCCGATCAGACCCAGCTCTACGTGCGCTTCGTCTACCGCGACGCGACCCCCGGCCAGACGCTGACCGCGCATTGGCAGATCGTCGCCGATGCACAGGGCCGCAGCGGCGAATTCGCGAGCAGCGACGTGGTGCTCGAAAAGGCCGCCGATCTGGGCCAGTTCAGCTACCGCATCGAGGAGGCCTGGCCGATCGGCCGCTTCCGCGTGACCGTCACCGAAGCTGGCAACCGCATCGTTGGCGAGGTCGATTTCGAGATCCGCGCGGACGGCGCCGCCGCATCGCCGACGGCGGTGCCGCTCTCCGTCGCGGACCCCGACACCCCGACGCCTCCGCCGTTCACCGAGATCGTCGCGCCGCCACCGGCGCGGATCGCGGTCGACCGCGCCTTCATCGCCGGCGGCCTGACGGGCGACACGTTCCGCGTCGACGAGCCGGTGGTGTGGCTGCGGGTCGAATATCACGACGCCCGCGCCGGTCAGGTGCTGACTGCGACCTGGGAACACCTCGGCAGCAAGGGCCAGGTGGCCGGCGGCGTGTTCGCGCGGCGCGAACTGGCCCTCGACGGTCCGGCCGGGCAGGCCGAATTCAGCTTCCGCCCGGACCCCGCCGGCAGCTGGCTGCCCGGCCACTACCGCGTCACGCTCAGCGACGCGGAGCGCGTCCTGGCGGACCGGAACTTCACCATCACGCCCCGCGCACCGGTCGCCAAGGCCGCCGCCCCGCAGAAGAAGGCGGCGGCAGCCGCGAAACCGGCGGCCAAGGCGGACAAGCCCGGCAAGCGCATCGCGCCCAAAGTGCTGCAAGCCAGCCTGACCAAGGGCATCGAGAAGGCCCGCCCGAAGGAACTGGTCGACGAATTCACCAACGTCTGGCGCCGCCTGCTGCTCTACACCCGCATCGACGGCGGCAGCGACGGCGGCAGGATCACCGCGCGCTGGTACAGCGGCGACACCCTGCAATCGGAGAGCAGCGAGACCGTGACGCCCGGCGAGAACTGGGTGGTGTTCTGGCTCTACGTCAGCAATCCGGACCTCACGCTGCCGATCGGCCCCGCGCGGGTCGAACTCTGGTACGGGAAGAAGCTGCTCAAGACCGCGAATTACGAAGTCAAGCAGGCCGGCTTCTTCGAGGGTCTGGGCGATGCCTTCCAGCAGATGGGCAACGAGATGCAGTGGCTGATCGATCAGGGCGTCAAGGACTGATGACCCGCCACCGTACCCGCAGCGCGCACGGCGGGCACGCTCCCCAAACCGGACAAACTCGTCAGTAAAGGGCAGGAAAGACTGCCATCGGTGGCGGGCCTGACAGCTTGCCAGCTTGACCAACCGGCACCGCACGCACATGCTGGCTACCGTATACGTATAACCCAGCCTCGCCGCCCACCAACGTGGCACCGGTCTTGCTGCGGCGGGGTGGGAGTCGGCAGGTCCTGCATCGCGCACGGACCTGGCACACCGATAGCGATTCCCCGATCCGTGTTTGGCCGACAGGCATTGTTGGCGCATGTAGGTGTTTGCGCTCCTCA
The DNA here is from genome assembly GCA_024234895.1 of Gammaproteobacteria bacterium. Lineage (GTDB taxonomy): Bacteria > Pseudomonadota > Gammaproteobacteria > JACKNK01 > JACKNK01 > JACKNK01. The sequence goes on along the minus strand of JACKNJ010000001.1, from coordinate 99 downwards.
GTCGTCGAGGCAGCGGTTTTCTCTCCAGGGATCTAGCCCACAACTGTTCGCGGAACAGTTCTGCGTTGCGGACTTACGTTTTCGTCCATTTGGCCGTCT